>JBIQKJ010000032.1:0-11359 GCA_044506615.1 Chloroflexota bacterium
AAACCATCAGAGGCGCTCGCCAAACTCGTTGCAACGATGGCGTGAATCCGCCCATTCGCCCGGGGAATACGCGCGAAGCTCGATCGGTCGCGGCGGGGCTAGTAGTCTCGTGGAGACTAGGGTGCGAGGCGAGCCGCGGTGGAAGATCTGGGCCTGGAAGGTGCGGCCCCGCCCGACGGACCGCCGCTCAGGCCTGCGCTGCCTCCTCGGGCACCGCCGCCAGCTGGCGCCGGTCGACGCCGCCCAGCCGCCCGATCCGCCACGCCAGCAGGATCGCGACCGCCGTCACTGCCACGATGATCGTCGAGATCGCGTTGATCTCCGGCGTAACGCCGAACTTGATCCGGCCGTAGATGTAGAGCGGCAGCGTCGACGACCCGACGCCCGAGTTGAACGTCGACACGACGTAGTCGTCGAAGCTCAGCGCGAACGCGAGCATCGCCCCGGCCGCGACCGCCGGCGCGATCAGCGGCAACGTCACGTGCCGGAACGCGCCCCACGCCGACGCCCCGAGGTCCCGGGCAGCCTCCTCGAGCTGCGGGTCGAGCCCGGCTGCCCGCGCCCGCACCACCACCGCCACGTACGAGATGCAGAACGTGATGTGGGCGATCGTCAGCTGCCCGAGGCCGCCCTTGCCGTCGAACAGCTGGAGGAAGAACAGCAGCAGGCTGAGGCCGAGGACGATCTCGGGCGTGACCATCGGCAGCAGCAGAAGCGTGTCCGCGCCGACGCGCGCCGACGAGCGCATCCGCGCCAGCGCGAGCCCCACCAGGGCGCCGAGCACGGTCGACACGACCACCGCGACCGCCGCGACCTGGAGCGTCACCCAGAGTGCCTCGAGGACCTCGTCGTTCGAGAGCAGCGCCGGGTACCAGTCGAGCGTGAAGCCGCGCCACTGGAAGTTGCGCCGTGAGTCGTTGAACGAGAAGACGATCAGGACCACGATCGGCGCGAACAGGAACGCGTAGACGAGCAGCGCGTAGGCCGACAGCAGCGGATTTCGCTCGCGGTTCATGGCAGGCCTGGTCCGCCCGCGCGCCCGCTCATGCGCCGACCACCTCCCGGCGCAGCGTCCGCAGCGTGAGCAGCGTTCCGAGCAGCGTGAACACCATGAGCAGGAATCCGAGCGCCGCGCCGTACGGCCAGTCACGGCCCTCGAGGAAGAGCTCCTGGACGACCTTCGCGATCGTCGTCGTGCCCGCGCCGCCGAGGAGGTCGGGCGTCACGAAGTCCCCGATCGCGGGGATGAACGTGAGCAGCGAGGCAGCCACGATCCCGGGCATCGTGAGCGGCAGCGTGACGTGAAGGAACGCGCTCCGGCCGTTCGCGTAGAGGTCCCGAGCCGCACCGACGAGGTTCGGGTCGAGCCGGTCGATCGACACGAACAGCGGCAGGATCGCGAAGGGGAGGAACCCATAGGTCATCCCGAGCACGACCGAGAAGTCGGTGTTGAGCAGGATGATCGGCTGCTGGGTGAGCCCGATCGCCTGGAGGATCGTGTTCACGATGCCGTTGTCGCGGAGCATGATCATCCAGGCGTAGGTCCGGATCAGGTAGCTCGTCCAGAACGGCACCATCACGAGGACGAGCAGGAGCTCTTTTTGCCGGCCGCCGTAGCGGCTGATCCAGTAGGCGATCGGGTAGCCGATCGCCATGCACAGCAGGGTCGTGAGCGCTGCGTAGCGCAGCGAGTTGAGGAGCGTCGGCAGGAAGCGCGGGTCGAAGGCGCGGGCGTAGTTGTCGAGGCTCGGGTTGGTCAGCACGACCCGGTCGAGCGCGTCGCGCTGCCCGAGGCTCACGACGAAGATGATCGCGAGCGGCAGGACGAAGAAGACGACGAGCCAGCCGATCCCCGGCGCGAGCAGCGCCCACTCCCGGAGCCCGGTCGGTCGCGCGACCCGAAGCCGCCGCCCGAGCCGGCCGACGGCGGCCGACGGCGCGGTCATCGCGGCGACGCCTCGATCACCGTCCCCGCCCGATCAGCCGCCGCGCAGCGTCTGCCATCGCGTGAGGTATTCGTCGCGGACGGCTTGGCCGAGGTCGAGCAGCTCCTGGAGCTTGTCGACGATGGCCTGGTCGGGGTTCACCGCCGGGTCCTCGAGGATCGCGGGATCGATGAACTCCTTGGCCGCGGCGTTCGGGCCCATGTAGCCGATGTAGTTGGTGTTCGCCGCGCTCACCTCGGCGTCGAGCAGGTGGTTGATGAACAGGTGTGCGGCGATCGGGTGCTGGGCCCCCGAGAAGATGGCGAGGACGTCGGAGCCCCGGACGCCGCCCTCCTCGGGGACGTAGTAGACGACGTTCTCGTTCTCCTGGCTGATCTGGTACAGGTCGGCGCCCCACATGTGACCGATCCACACGTCGCCGCTGCTCATCGTGCCGACGGTATCGGTCGAGTAGACCCGCACGAGCGGCTTCTGCTGCTGGAGCAGCGCGAGCGCCTCGTCCATCTCCGACGTGTTGGTCGTGTTCGCCGAGTAGCCGAGCTGGATCAGCGCGAGCGCGAAGACCTCCTGGAAGTCGTCGAGCATCGAGATGTGCTGGGACCAGCGCTCGTCCCAGAGCGCCTTCGAGCTCGTCAGCGTCTCGGTGATGCGGCTCGTGTCGTAGCCGACGCCGGTCGTCCACCACATGTACGGCACCGAGTACGCGTTGCCCGGGTCGTACCCCGGGTCGGCCCACTCCGCGCCGAGATTGACGATGTTCGGGATGAGCGACTTGTCGAGCTGGAGCAGCGCCCCGCGCTCGCGGAAGGCCGGGACGTCGACCGAGATCGGGAAGCTGACGTCGTAGCCGCCGCCGTCGTCGCCGAGCTTCGCGTACGCCTCGTCGGTGTTCGAGAAGAAGTCGTACGTGACCTTGACCCCGTACTTCTCTTCGAAGGACGGGATGACGTCCTCGCCGATGTAGTCGGTCCAGTTGTAGACGAACAGCTCGCCCTCGGGCTCGGGGACGGGCGTGGGGGCGGCGGAGGCGCTGGCCGCCGGGGAGCCGGCCGGGGCGCTCGTCGCGGGCGCGCGGGAGGCGGCCGCGGTGGGGGCCTGGGTCGCGGCCGAGCCCGTGCACGCGGCGATGACCGGGGCGAGGGCCGCAGCCGCCCCGAGCGTGCCGATCCGCTCGAGCAGCTGGCGCCGGGTGACCCGCCGCTCGACCATGTAGCGCACGAGCGCCCGCTCGAGGTCGAGGCTCGAGCCGTCAAACCGATCGCTCATCGGGATCCTCCTCCTGCGAGCCGGACGCGCCCCCGCCGAGGACGCGTGCCTCGGACGGCGACCAGCTGAGCGCCACGTCGGTGCCGACCGGGAGCCGGCTGCCGGTCTTCGGGGCGAGCACGGTCAACGCCTGCCCGCCGCCCGTTCGGACCTGGTACTGGATGGTCGTGCCGAGGAACGCGGCCTGTTCGACGCGCCCCGCGATCGATCCCGCGGCTCCGGGCTCCACGAGCGTGATCGCCTCCGGTCGGACACACAGCTCGACCGGCGCCCCGGGCGCCAGGCCGTTCATCGAGGTCCCCACGAGGTCGCCGCCGGTCAGCCGGACGAGCGTGATGCCCGCGTCGCGCCGATCGACGACGCCGTCGAGCAGGTTCGTCGTCCCGATGAAGTCCGCGACGAAGCGCGTCGCCGGCTGCTCGTAGAGCTCCTCGGGCGTCCCGAGCTGCTCGACGCGCCCCGCGTGCATGATCGCGATCCGGTCGCTCATCGTGAGCGCCTCCTCCTGGTCGTGGGTCACGTACACGAACGTGATCCCGACCTCGGCCTGGATGCGCTTCAGCTCGACCTGGAGCTGCCGGCGGAGCTTGAGGTCGAGCGCGCCGAGGGGCTCGTCGAGCAGCAGCACGTTGGGCCGATTGACGAGCGCACGCGCCAGCGCGACGCGCTGCTGCTGGCCGCCCGACAGCTGGTTCGGCCGGCGGTGCTCGTAGCCGTCGAGTGCCACGAGCGAGAGCGACTCGGCGACGCGACGGCGAATTTCGTCCCGGCCCACCTTTCGGCGCCGCAGACCGAATGCGACGTTCTCGGCGACGTCCAGGTGGGGGAACAGCGCGTAGTTCTGGAAGACCATGTTGACGGGGCGCTTGTCGGGCGGCTCCCGCGTCACGTCGCTGCCGCGCAGCTCGATGCGCCCGCCGCTGGGCGCCTCGAAGCCGCCGATCATCCGCAGGGTCGTCGTCTTGCCGCAACCCGACGGCCCGAGGAGCGAGAAGAACTCACCCGAGCCGATGTCGAGAGAGATGCGGTCGACCGCGAGCACGTCCTTGAAGCGCTTCTCGAGGTCGACCAGGCGGATCTCGGGGGGCGCGTCCGTCCGGTGCATTGCGCCGGAGGCTATGCGCGGGGAGCGGGACGCGGACGGCCCCGTCCCATTCTCCGGAACGTGCGGCATCGGCGCCGCGTCTGCCACACTGTCCGGGCGAGGAGGATCGATGAGCAAGCTGCTGGTCGCATTCGTCCATCCGGACGACGTCGCTGCGCTGGCCGAGGGCCTGCGAGCGGCCGGGCACCGGTTCACGCACCTGCCGTCGGTCGGCGGGTTCCTCGGCTCGGACAACGCAACGCTCGTGCTCGGGATCGAGGACGAGGAGGAGGCGCCGGTCGTGGGGCTGTTCGAGCGCGTGTGTCAGCGCCGCGAGATCGACGTGCCGCTCGTCATGCTCGATCGTCTGCGCGATTGGCAGGCGCGCACCGTGGTCTACGGCGGCGCGACGATCCTCATCGCGGACCTGTCGCGGATCGTCCGGATCTGACGCCGGCCGGGCGGGCAGGATGGCGGCGCCGGACGCCGGCTCCCGCCTCGGTCAGCGGGCGGCCGCGAGCGCGCGCTCGAACCCCGGCAGCCCGCGATCGACCATGTCGTCATTCGCGGTGAGCGACACGCGGAACCAGCCGGGGAGCTCGACGACGCTGCCCGGCAGGACGAGGACGTTCTCGTCCGCCAGCCGTTCCGCGAACGCCACGTCGTCGTCGATCGGCGAGCGGACCATGAGGTAGAACGTGCCCTCGGGGGACGTCGTCTCGTAGCCCATCGTGCGGAGCGCGTCCACGACCCGGTCGCGCCGGGCCTGCAGGCGCGGGATGTCGAGCGACACGCCTTCGAGCTCGCCGACGCTGTGCTGCATGAGCGCGTCGGCGAATGCGTAGCCGGTGGCCCATTGGCTGAGTTCGATCGCGGCGCGCAGGTCGTGCCGGTCGGGCGAGGTCGGCGGGACCGCGACGTAGCCGAGTCGCTGGCCCGGCGCGAGCAGGACCTTGCCGTACGAGTACGTGATGATCGTTCCGGGATAGACCTCCGCGGCGCTGTGGTAGCGGAGGCCGTCGAAGACGATGCGTCGGTAGGGCTCGTCGGCGATGAGGTGGATCGTCCGGCCGTTGCGCCTCGATGCCTCGTCGAGCACGAGCGCGAGCCGGTCGAGCGCCTCGAGCGGGTAGACGCGTCCGGTCGGATTGTGCGGGCTGTTGACGATGACGCCGCGGGTGCGCGGGGTGATCGCCGCGGCGATGGCATCGGCGTCGAGGTCGAAGCTCGGCGGCTCGAGTCGCACGCGGACCGGCGTCGCATCGGCTGCGACGGTCAGCAGCTCATAGAAGAACCAGGGCGGCGATAGGAAGATGATCTCGTCCCCGGGCTCGGTGATGGCCCGCAGCGTGACCGCGAGCGCGCCGAAGCCCGCGTTCGTGAGGAAGACGTCGGCCGGGTCCCAATCGAGGCCGGTCAGGCGGGTCAGCGAGCGGGCGATCGGCTCGCGCGATTCGGGCTCGTTGAGCTTGTACGCGAACCAGTTGGCGTCGGCCGGCTCTACGTTGCGGCGGAGGACGTCGACGAGGCCGGGCAGCGGCATCTCGTGCGGGTTGCCGAGCATGAAGTCCGCCACCCCAAGCGTGCCGCGGCGGGCGAACGCAGGGGACTCGACCATCCGAAGCACGGGCGCCATGGCGCCGGCGAGGCGTTCGACGCGTGAGGTCGTCGCGATCGACATCGGGTACGTCTCCCTGGCGGGTGGGGCGGGCAGCGTAGCGCGTCGAGGGCCCGGTGGCGAGCGCCGATGTGTCAGGGGTCGCCGCCGGGATCGGGTCGGGGGTCCGCGCCCGGCCCGCCGGGTCCGCGCCGGGCCCGCCCCGGCACGTCGCCCGGCCCGCGCCGCACGGCCACTTCGGTCCCACCGAAGTCCTGCGAACATTCGTGCAGGACCGGGGCCCCCTTCGGATGAAACCGGCGGCGACGCACGCTCAAATGCTGCTGCCGCTTCGGTCTGGCCGAAGTTGGGCCGCGCGAGGGCCCCGCGAGGGCCGCGCGAGGGGCCGCCCCGGCCCGCCCCGGCCCGTCGCCCTGCCCGCGCCGCACGGCCACTTCGGTCCCACAGAAGTCCTGCGAACATTCGTGCAGGACCGGGGCCCCCTTCGGACGAAACCGGCGGCGACGCTCGCTCAAATGTTGCTGCCGCTTCGGTCTGGCCGAAGTCGGGCCGCGCGGGCCGCGCGAGGGCCGCCCCGGTCCGTCGCCCGGCCCGCAGTCCGGCGCGCAACGCCGCCGTCGCGGCCCGCCACGGCCCGCGACCCTAGATCGATCGCACGATGCGCGCTGGGTTCCCGACCGCCACCACGTTCGCCGGCAGATCACGGATCACGACCGCCCCCGCCCCGACGACCGTGTTCTCCCCGATCGTCACGCCCGGCCCAACGATCACCCCGCCACCGAGCCACACGTTGTCGCCGATCGTGATCGGCTTCGCGGCCTCCCACTTGTCGCGGCGCGGCCCGGGCTCGACGGGGTGGGTGGGCGTCAGCAGCTGGACGTTCGGCCCGATCTGGACGTCGTCGCCGATCGTGACCCGCGCGACGTCCAGGCAGACCAGTCCGACATTGACGAAGCAGCGTGCGCCGATCGTCGTCTGGGAGCCGTAATCGAACGCCACGGGCGGCCGGATGATCGTGCCCTCGCCGACACCGCCCAGCAGCTCCTCGAACAGCGCCCGACGGCCGGCCATGTCGGCCGGGTCGAGCCTGTTGATGCGTCCCGTGAGAACGGCGCACCGGACGGCGTCGCGCTCGAGCTCCGGGTCGTCGGCAATGTAGAGGTCGCCCGCGAGCATCCGCTCGCGCATCGATGGCTGGTCGTCGGACGCCACGACGACGGCCTCAGCCCGGATCGATCCCGCCGCGAGCGGCGATCCGCGACCCGGCCGCCTCCCAGCCCGCGTCGAGCGCCACTCCCTCCTCGTCGATGTCGATGAACAGCGGCGCGTGGTCGGACGGGACCGGCTTGCCCTTGCGCGCCTCCCGGTCGATCTCCGCGCCGACGATCCGTTCGGCGAGCGGCGCCGTCGCCAGCAGGTGGTCGATCCGCATCCCGAAGTTCTTGTGGAAGTTGCCCGCGCGGTAGTCCCACCACGTGAACCGCCCGCGTTCCGCGCGCACCGACCGATAGCCGTCGACGAGACCCCAGTCGAGGAGCTTCCGGAACGCCGCCCGCTCGGCCGGCGACACGTGCGTGCCGCCATGGACGGCCCGCGCGTCCCACACGTCGTCGTCCGTCGGCGCGAGGTTGAAGTCACCGCCGATGACCAAATCCTCCCTGGGGTCGCACGCCTCGCCGAGCCACTGCGCCAGCCGGCCGTACCAGCTGAGCTTGCCCGCGTAGAACGGCGACCCGACGATCCGACCGTTCGGGGCGTAGATGCTGACGACCCGGACCCCGCCGCAGATCGCGCTGATCATCCGCGCCTCGTCGAGCGGGTCGAAGTCCTCCTCGCCGACCGCCGTGGCGGCCCCGGCGCTCGAGTCGCGCACGCCGCCGAGCCCGAAGTTCGTGACGACCCCGTCGATCCCGATCCCGCGTCGCGCCGCGATCGCAACGCCGTTCCAGCGGCCCTCGCCGTGGTGCGCGAAGTCGTAGCCCGCCATCGAGAAGGCCATCACCGGAGCGTCGTGGTCGGCCAGCTTCGTCTCCTGGAGGAGGAGGATGTCGGGCCGGGCGCGCTCGAGCCACCACTCGACCTTCTCCATCCTGGCCTTGAGCGAGTTGACGTTCCAGGTCGCGATGCGCATCAGTACCGGCGCCCCCGTTGTCGCTCGAGATCGAAGGTTGCGGTCTCCGCGACGGCCATCACCGCCATCGTGCCGGCCTGGACCGGGTCCGAGACCACGAGATCGACGTGCTCGGTGATCGAGCCGACCATGTTGAGCGCGATGATCGGGATGCCGACTGCACGCAGCTCGTCGGCAGCGGCGCTGATGTCGCCGCCCATGATCGACCCGGCCAGCACGAGCAGCCGCGCCCGCGGCAGGTCGGCCACGGCGCGGACCGCCGCGGCGATGTTCTCCTCACCGACGAGCGCGATCGTGTCGACCGAGATCCGCTCGCCTCGGAGGTTGTGCCGGTCGGCCTCGCTGACCGCGCCGAGCGCGACCTGGGCGACCTGTGCGCCCCCGCCGACGACGATGATCCGCTTCCCGAAGACGAGTCCGAGCGCCCGGGTCCGGCGGACCTCGCGGACGTCCTCGAGCCCGGCGAGCGCGGCCTCCGCCGCCTCGTCGGTCAGCCCCTCGACCTCGAGCTCGATGACCGCCATCGGCGGCTCGCCTTCCTGGCGCCGGACGACCGACAGCGTCCGGATGCGGCCCCCCGCATCGGCGATGCGCAACGCGATGTCGGGGATCGTGCCGGGTCGATCGACGTGCTCGAGGCGCAGCGCGGCGGTCGAGACGGTCCTGCGACGAGGCATGGGCCGGGCTAGGGGAGTGTGCCGCGCCCGGTCGCGCCCGGGCGGAGATCGCTGACCGAGAACGAATCGGGATCCCCGGCGGTCGCATCGTGCTCCTCGAACGGGAGCCCCAGCCCGGCAAACGCCTCGCGCGTCGCGACAGGGTCGGACGTCGTGAGCATCAGCGCGCCGTCCGTGTCCTCGGCCACGCCGACGATGCCGGTGATGTTGACACCGCGATCCCCGAGTGCCGCAGCCACCCGCGCCAGCGATCCCGGGCGATCCTCGAGCTGCACCGTGAACCAGACCGTCACTCCGACCTCCTCTGTCCGGCGATGGTACCGCGCCACGGGTGCGGTTGGACGAATGTCAGTCGGCGTGCCGTCGCGCGTTGAGTGCAGGACGGGGCGCGGGACGATGGGAGCACCCGCGCCGCGCGACGACGATCCGTGGCGGTCACCCCGGTGGCCCACGACCCCGCGATCCAACCCCAACCCCAGCCCCAGCTCACGGAGTCACATACCACCGATGCGTCCCTTCATCCGCTCGATCACCGCGCTCGCCTTCGCCCTGCTCGTGATGACCGCGGGCTCCTCGGCCGCGCTCGCGTCCAACGGCGCCGAGACCGGCCGCTCCGAGACCCACGAAGCCTGGTGCTTCGACGACGTCGTGCTCCAGTACTGCTTCGAGGTCGACGGCACGTTCCGCTACACCGCGACCCCGAACGGCCGCGAGCTCGTCCACATGAACTTCCGCAATCGCACGACGGTCTACGAGAACGGCGTCGTCGTCGGCACGTCGGACGTTCGCTCGATCGACCAGACCGTCTACGTCGACGGCGGCCAGTACTCGACGAAGTCCATCGTCCGCACGAAGGCCTCGTTCGGCGATCAGGTCTGCACCAGCACGACGGTCTTCAAGATGGTCGACTACGAGATCGTCGTCGATCGCTCCAACGGGCCCGGCTGCATCGGCTGACCCCCGCCGGACCCCCATCCGCGCCGCGCGCGGTGTGCCAGACTCGGTCTCGTGACGACGAACCACCTCGTCCAGGTGTTCGGGCTCGAGAACGACTCGGCCACCCGCGCGGCGCAGCGCTTCTTCAAGGAGCGGCGCGTGCCGTTCTCGTTCGTCGACCTCCGGCGGCGGCGGCTCGCATCCGCCGAGCTGCGCCGGTTCGCCGAGCGGCTCGGCGCCCGCGCCCTCATCGACGAGACCTCGAAGGCGTACCGCGACGGGGGTCTCGCCTACCTCCGCATGGACGACGCGGAGATCGTCGCGCGACTGCTGGCGGAACCGGCGCTGCTCCGGCTGCCGCTCGTCCGGTTCGACAGGGACGTGGCGGCCGGGCGGGACGAGGCGGCCTGGAAGGCCTGGGTCACTCGCGCCGGCGGCTGATCGCGATCACGCCGATCCCCACCCCGACCGCGATCAGCACGGTTCCTGCCACGGCCCACAAGGGATCGCCCACCATGAAGCTCGATCCCTCGAGCACGCCGAGTCCCTGGCCGACCCACACGAGGCCGACCAGCACGAGGATCGTCACGAGGATCCAGACCGAACGGTGCACGGGCGATACCTCCCGCGTGCCATCCTAGGCGGGATGGCCAAGCGCGACGAGAAGCGGGCGAAGCACAACCGCACCGGTACGCCGGAGCGCGGACGCCGCCGTCGCAGTGGCCGGGTCGTCGTACGCCCCGATGCAGGGCACCGCGCGACCGCCCGTCACGGCCGCACCGAGGACGAGGCGCTCCTCGAGCGTTCGACCCGTCCCGAGTTCCTCGACACCGACCCGTGGCGCTCGCTGCGGATCCTCTCGGAGTTCGTCGAGGGGTTCGACGCCCTCGCCGCCGTCGGCCCGGCCGTCAGCGTCTTCGGCTCGGCCCGGATGCACGAGGACCACCCGACGTACGCCGCCGCCCGCGAGCTCGGGCGCAAGCTCGCCGACCTGGGTTACGCGGTGATCACGGGCGGCGGGCCCGGGATCATGGAGGCGGCCAACCGGGGCTGCCACGAGGCGGGCGGGCTGTCGGTCGGGTGCAACATCGAGCTGCCGATGGAGCAGGGGCTCAATCAGTACGTCGACCTCGGCGTCGAGTTCCGCTACTTCTTCGCGCGCAAGGTCATGTTCGTGAAGTACGCGGATGCGTTCGTGATCTTTCCCGGCGGATTCGGGACGCTCGACGAGCTGTTCGAGGCGCTGACGCTCATCCAGACGAAGAAGGTCCAGGACTTCCCGGTCATCCTGTTCGGCCACGACTATTGGGGTGCTCTCGTCGACTGGATTCGCGGGACGCTGCTCGAGGAGGCGGCGATCAGCGCCGAGGACGTCGACCTGCTGCGCATCACCGACGACACCGACGAGGTCTGCACGATCATCGAGGCGTACGTTCGCGAGCGGCGCACGAAGGCCGAGGCAACCGCAAAGGGCACGAAGCCGATCAAGCCGCACGAGGTCAAGGAGCCGGCGAGCCCGGCACAGGCGGAGAGCTGATCCGCGGCAGACCGGCATGTCGGGGGCGGGGGGGCCGGGGCGGTGCTGCTGCCGCGGCCGTGGCGGAGGGGTGTTGGCGGCGGCTCGGCCTTGGCGGGCGGCTCGGCCCCGGCGGCTCGGCCCCGGCGGCTCGGCCCCGGCGGCGGCGCGGCCCCGGCGGCGGC
>JBIQKJ010000017.1:0-60634 GCA_044506615.1 Chloroflexota bacterium
ATTCGTCGTTTCAGCGCTCCCTCAGCCGCGGCTCACCGGTGGATCCGGGCTTAGCATGTAGGGAACGGTGGGCCAGTTGGCGCGACAGGTGTCGCGCGCGACGCTGTCAACGTCAGTCAGCAGGATCGGGTCGATCCCGGCTGACCGCTTGAACGGATCGCGCCACAGAGCCGAGGCCGGCGAACAGCTCGACGACGCCGACGGCAGAGTTCGCCGATCGCGGCGCAGTGGCGTTCATCGAGGGCAGCCCACGGTAGGGCGCCGACGCCGTGGCGCGGGCCGCCTGGCCTGGGTCGTCCGCGTCGGAGTGGCGAGGCGGTGCTCGTACTCGTTGAGGATCTCGAAGAGCCCGTCGGCGGCCCAAGCGCGCGCGTACCGGCCGTGGGTGATCTGGCGGAGGACGCCGCGCTCCTCGAGTGAGTTCAGCGCCAAACGGACCGCCTCGGTCGAACCGCCGATTGCCTCGTGGGCGGTAGCCACGCTCACGATAGGCTGGCTCGGCAGTAGGTCGATCAGTCGGGCCGCGGCGGAGTCGCGGCGCGCCCGCGCTTGCCGCCGCCACTCAGCTTGGAGCTCTCCGATGCGCTCAGCCAGCCGTTCCGATTCGGTCGCCGCCGATCGGCACGAGATCGCGAACGAGCCGCACCACGCCGCCAGGTCACCTCGCCGGAAGTCTGTTAGGCCCCGCACGTACGCCTTCGCGTTGGTCGCCAACACGACCGATACCGGAGGGACGAAGCGTGGCGCGAGTTCGCGCCGCCGGAGGACAACGTGGATCAGGCATCGGCCGACCCGACCGTTGCCGTCCGTGAACGGGTGGATCGTCTCGAACTGCGCATGCGCGATCGCCGCCTGGACGACAGCCGGCAAGTCCTCGCGGTTGACGAAAGCGACCAAGTCGCGGAGCAGGTTCATGACCTCCTCCGGCGGCGGCGGCACGAACTCCGCATCCAATGGACTGTTCAGCCGACCGCCGATCCAGTTCTGTTCGTCCCGGACGCGACCTGCTATGTCATCGTCGACGCCGGCCAGGAGGGCTCGGTGAATGGCAATGAGGTCGGAGACTCGGAATGCCCGATCCTCAGAGCCAACTTGAATCGCCACCTCCATCGCCCGAACGTTGGCGGAGACAGCGCGCGCGGTGTCGCGCGCGGCAGCAGGATCGAACAGCGCGCGGGCGAGGTTCCGTTGCGATAGCTCGAGTCCTTCGATTCGCGAGGACGCCACGCTCTCGGTGCGAAGGAGGAGCGGGCCGACCGCTTCAAGGCCACCTGTTGTCGCTCCGCTGTTGAGCGCGCGGATCTCCGATTCAGCGGCACTCACGTGCAGCGCCGTCTCGCCGGGTAGGCTGACCTTCAGGCGGCGAATCGGGTCGGGGACAAAAGCCTCGTAGACGAAGCTCGTCCGGCTCCGTCGCCCTCCGTATGCATTTGGGTTGCCCTCCCAACGGAGGCTCACAGTTCGAGGCATATCTTTGGGTTGTCATGCCCGGTCCCCAAGGATACCGGCCGGAGTTTGGAATCCAAGGATACTCGGCGAGCTTGGCGTTTGCAAGTCCGAAACCCAAGATCGCGGGCGAACAGGCCGCTGGAGATGGCGGAGTGGCGATGGCGGCCCGTTGGCGGTGGGCGAGGTTGGGGACTCGATCCGCCCCGCTCCTGATCCCCTGACCCGCACCGCGGCTCGTCGAGGTGCTTCCTGAAGCACGACGACACAGATGGCTGTGGCGCGCAGTTATCTGCTGTAACAGCTTGCGCAGGGAAACGAGGACCGATTCGAACGGGCCCGACGGCCCACCTACAGCAGCAGTCTGAACTCATCTTCTATACTGCCCGTCCGGGCCGACATAGCTCAGCGGTAGAGCAGCTGTTTCGTAAGTCTTCCGCCCCCTGCGCAGTGCTACAAGCGTGGGAGCCCGATACAAACGGGCATAGTTATCAGCTGTTCGTTTCGAGGGGATGCCCGCCCAGGATCGCCGCTACGGCCCGTTCCGCGCTCGAGCCGATCCAGAACACCTGAAATCGTCGCACAAGTCGGTCGCGAGGTCCATACCGGTCACATTGGTCGAGGCCTCGTAGGTATGGATTTCTGAGTGCCACGATGAGAGACGGTGGGGTCACCGTGACACACGCGGATCTGGGCCGGCGGACATCGCTTCCAGAGGGCCCAAGCCAGCCCTACAGCTGCTGATTTCGCTGGTCGCACGCTCAATAGAGCTGATGAGTGCGGCCGTGTCCGTTCCAGAGCTACGTGGAGGAGTGTCTCGGCCCATGGCCCACGCCGAGTCCGGTCGGGAAATCGCATGTCTTCTACATGGTCGAGCTCATCAACCGCGGCGGTGGGCCAAGCGTGCAGCCCCTCCGCGCTGGCATGCCCGACAGAAGTTCAGCGCGGGGATGCCGTAGGAGTCCGACTCCCGATCGAAGGGGCGGAGAAGACGGCTGAGGCGACAGGCTGAGGGAGTCCGGAAGACCGCCGCCGGACAGATGCCGCGATCGACCTGGATAGCCCGGCCGATGCTGAGCTGTATGCTCTGGATCAGTCGCTTCGGAGGGGGCCCCTGGTGAGACGCTCGTGGTACAGCCGCCATCGTTTGGCCTTCGGCCTCGTGGTGCTCATTGTTGCGACGTCGGCGGCGTGCACGGCATCCCAGGCAACGAATCCGTCCCAGTCTGCGCCCTCACCATCATCCGCGGGAGTAGTTGAGACTCCCGAAGCGTGCGGAGCAGCGCTGATCCAGGGAACGCTCGTACGCCATCCTGATTGGGGCATTGCGCTGGAAGAGCCCGACGGCAACGTCCGTCAGGTTCAGTGGCCAGCCGGCATTCGGCAGGATGGTGACTCGTTGATCGATGGAGACGGCGTGGTAGTAGCTCAGGTCTCCGATGCTGTCGAAATCGGAGGAGGGGAAACGGACGACGGCGTGTGGCTCGCCTGCCCGCCCGACGCAATTCGATCGGTGGAACCATCGCCTACCGCTTGACCGGATGCGCCCGATCCGCGGTTGGCACGATCGTCGAGGGAGGACGGGACAATGAGACGACTTCGGGTCTTCGTGGCCCTCGCGATCGGCGGCGTACTGGCGCTCAATTCATTACCGCGACTCGCGAACGCAGCCCAGCCCATGGATGACGCGCTGGCTCGTGATGCTGTCGAGTACTCAAGGATGGTTGGTGTCAGCGAGGCTGAAGCGCTCCGCCGGCTGCAGCTCCAATCGGTCATCGGGGAACTCTCGGCATCGCTCGAGGCACAGCAGCAGGGGCGGTTCGGGGGGCTGTTCATCGAACACGAGCCCGACTATCGGGTGGTCGTGCTGCTCACGTCCCTCGACGGCGATGTCGTGTCGCGATATGTGGCTGGAACTCCGCTGGAGGGAATTGTGGAGGTCAGGTCTGCGGAGTACAGCCTCACGGAACTCCTGCGTGATCAGGAGGCCCTCGACGAGAAGCTGAGCCAACCAGGCGTCTGGATCGACTTGAACATCAAGGCGAACCGCTTGGACGTGCAGGTCGAGAGAGGACGAGACATCGGGGCAATCCGCGCCGCTGACGAGGCCCTCCCGCCAACCGCACGCTTCATCACGAATGTTGAGCCACGAACACCGGCACTGGACCTTTATGGTGGCCTTCACCTGACCACCTGCACCTCTGGCTTCACCATCTACTACGGTGCCAATCAAGCCAACAGGGGAATCACAACGGCAGGTCACTGCCCGAACGCCCAGTCGTTCAACGGTGTTGCGCTTACATACCAGAACGACGGGGTGTGGGCCGGTGATCGCGACGCCCAGTCTCACAAGAAGGCCGGCGCTGTCTACAAGAACTGGATCCGAGACGACGCAGCCGGCGGCATCAGGGCCATCGTCGCCAAACGATTGTGGGTCAATCAGAACGTCGGCGACTTCGTTTGCAAGTACGGCAAGGTGACGAAGGCAGGTTGTGGGTTCATCGTCTCGAAGAATGCTGCGGGGTGCGCCCCCGTGGCCGGGTCCCTGTACGTCAAGGTCGATAGCGACCCCGACGGTGGGGGGTTCGATCTCGCCGAGAGTGGCGACAGCGGCGGTCCGTGGTATACCGGCAGCACTGCATTGGGGAACACCTCGTGCCAGCAAGGCTTCGATGCGATCTACACGACCGTTGGGTTCACGGAAGGTGCTCTGGGCGCCAAGATCCTCACGGTTCCGTGAAAAGACAAGTCGGCGCGTAGCTGCCGCCTCCCGCTAGCCGCCGTGCTTCTGAGTTGGCTCGGGCGAGCCTTGCCTGCATCAACCACAACGGCAAAGCGCAACCTCGCCAATGAAGACCTCCTCATCCGCGCCAGCCACGGCACACGGTTCTAGGCGATCTTGCGCACCCGATGCCTGCCAGGCAGATCGAACAGCCGTTCTGCCTCAGAGTCTGTTCGCGCCAGTCATCGGGTCGCACACGCGACGGTTATCAGCTATTCGAGCGTTGTGCTGCCGGTCTGAGCGTGGTCCGAGCTGATCGTGCGCGTGAGCGAATAGCCTGATGCGTAAGCAGCATCTATTATCGTGGGGCGCCGACATAGCTCAGCGGTAGAGCAGCTGTTTCGTAAACAGCAGGTCCTCGGTTCGAATCCGAGTGTCGGCTCCAATCCCTCTGAAGTCAGAACCGGGCTTCCGCGCGCGCGACGATCGCGGCGCGCGTTGAGAGCCCGGCTGCCGAACGCGTCGGCTAGGGTCGATCGTTCTGTGGAGGAACGAGCGACACGCTGAGCAACATGCGGCTCGGCGTGACCGCGCGGACGTCATGCTCGATCCCTGGCTGCAGGACAAGCAGCGAGCCTGCCGGCATCCGGTAGTCCTGTTCGCCGGTCGTCATCTCGATGTCACCGCTGAGCACGTGGACGGCGACATACCCGTCCGCGGCATGCTCCTTCAGCCATCCCCCAGCCTCGAAGTCGAAGAGCACAATCGACACATCGCCCCCGCGGAACAGGGTGATCTGGCGATGGCCGTCGCGCCCACCATCCGGCTCGTTGCGCAGCCGCTCGCTCTCGGCGGCCAAGTCGAACACATGCTGGCTGCCGACGAACCGCTCGCGGGGCGGCGTTCGACCACGATCTGCAGATTGACGGTCCGGCGATGCGTCCTTGGCGTTCATGAGACCAGCCTAGCGCAGGACTCCCGAAGGGATCCGCGACGGAGTCACACAAGCGACTTGACAGTGCCGATATACAACCATATGGTTGTACCATGCACGTCGCTCCCCCCGACTTCGACAGGATGTTCGGCGCTCTCGCCGACGCCACCCGGCGCGACATCGTCCGTCGCGCGATCGACAGCGAGGAGGGCGTCGCCGAGCTGGCCGGCCACTACTCCATGAGCTTCGCGGCGGTGCAGAAGCACATCGCGATCCTCGAACGAGCAGGTCTGGTCACGAAGGAGCGGGTCGGGCGTCGCAAGGTCGTCCGGACGAACCTCGAGGGGCTCCGCATGGCGCGGCGCCTGCTCGATCAATACGAGGAGCTGTGGCGCGGGCGGATCGGACGGATGACCGCCCTCGTCAACGACGCAACGAAGGAGCCCGACCGATGACCGTGACTGCCGTCCACAAGGACCCGCACGCCCTGACGATGACGCTCGATGCCGAGTTCGATGCCACGCCCGAGCGGGTCTGGCAGCTCTGGGCAGACCCGCGCCAGCTCGAGCGCTGGTGGGGCCCGCCGACCTACCCGGCGACCTTCACCCGGCACGATCTGACACCCGGGAGCCGGGTCGAGTACCACATGACCGGCCCCGAGGGCGATCAGCCGCGCGGCTACTGGGTCATCGTCGACGTCGATCCGCCGCGATCGCTGGTCTTCCGCGACGGCTTCGCGAACGACGACGGTTCGGACAACACCGACATGCCCGAGGGCGAGGTCCGCGTGACGATCGAGCCCGCCGGACAGCGGACGAGGATGTCGATCCTCAGCCTGTTCCCGAGCGCGGCCGCAATGGAGCAGCTCCTGGCGATGGGCCAGGAAGAGGGCATGAAGCAGGCCGTCGGCCAGATCGACGCGATCCTCGCCGAAGACCCCGCACCCACTCGCTGATCCACCAGCAGACCCAAGGAGCGCCGACCGATGACGACCACCACCCCGACCTCGCCGATCCCCGGCGCCGAAGCCAGGACGCTCGAGGTCCCCGGAGCGACCCTGGTCTACGACATCCGGCGAAGCGACACGACCACCGAGCCGCCGCTCGTCCTCATCGGCTCACCGATGGGCGCCGGCGGCTTCGCGTCGCTCGCCGCCCATTTCCCCGATCGGACGATCGTCTCCTACGACCCGCGGAACAACGGCGAGCGCAGCTTCGTCGACGACCCGACCACGCCGATCACGCCCGAGGTCCACGTGGACGACCTCCACCGCGTGATCGAGGCGGTCGGCGGCGGGCCCGTGGACCTCTTCGCCAGCAGCGGTGGGGCCACGGTGGCACTCGCACTCATCGCGACGCACCCGAACGACGTCCGCACGGCGGTCGCGCACGAGCCTCCGCTGGCGGCGATCGTGCCGGACCGAGAGCACGCCCTCGCGGTTGTTCGGGCGATCAACGAGACCTACCACCGAAGCGGATGGGGGGCCGCGATGGCCCACTTCATCCAGGTCGTGAGCCACGTCGGGCCGTTCACGGCGGAAGACGCCACGGCGGCGCCGCCCGACCCCGCGATGTTCGGCATGCCGGCCGACGACGACGGGAATCGGACCGACCTGATGCTCGAGCACAACATGCGCTGGCTCACGACGTTCGAGCCCGACTTCGACGCGCTCGAGCGGGCGCCGACGCGGATCGTGCTCGCCGCCGGCGAGGAGGCCGGTACCCTGGCGAACCGCGGCGCCTACGCGGCAGCGGAGCGCCTCGGCACGACCGTCGAGGTCTTCCCCGGTGGCCACGGCGGCTTCATGGGCGGCGAGTACGGGCAGGAGCCCGGCAAGCCGGCCGAGTTCGCGGCCAAGCTCCGCGAGGTCCTCGCGGCCTGATGCAGTCGGCGCCCGCCGGGCCTCCGGCGGGCGCCTCCGACTGGGTCGGGCGTGGCGCGGGGCGAGGCCCGGGTTCCGCAACGGCCTCGGCCTGTTCACCCGGCTTCGGTCGCACCGATGTCCGCGGCACATTTCGGTCTCGCCGATCTCCCACGAACATCTGAGCGTGCGTCGCCGTCCGGATCGTCGGAATCGGCATCGGGTGACGCTCAAATGTTCTGGAAAGTTCGGTCAGAGCGAAACCGGCCGCGGGGGCAACGGCCTGGGGCAACGGCCTGGGCCCCGGCCTCCGCACGGGCCTCGGCCCCGGGGCCCGCAACGGCCTCGGCCTGTTCGCCCGGCTTCGGTCGCACCGATGTCCGCGGCACATTTCGGTCTCGCCGATCTCCCACGAACATTCGAGCGTGCGTCGCCGTCCGGATCGTCGGAATGGGCATCGGGTGACGCTCAAATGTTCTGGAAAGTTCGGTCAGAGCGAAGTCCGGGGCGGGGGCATCGGCCCCGGGGCATCGGCCTCGGGGCAACGGCCTCGGCCCCGGTCCGGCCCTACAGCGCCCGAACCCTGTTGTTGCGCGGGTCGTGCGTCAGCTCGACCAGGCCGAGCGCCTCGAGCAGCGGCGGCAGGTACATCCCGAAACGGCCCCGGTACCCCTTGCGGGTCCCATACCACCCGCCGACGGGGTTGTCCGCCGAGCGGCCCCACGCCTCGACAGTGCCGTCGGCGGCCGGCTTCTGCTCGTCGGCCGCCCCGAGCGGGACCCAGTCGCCCTGCTCCTTGAGCCAAGCGTGCAGGTCCTCGATCGCGCGGGCCCGGTAGGTCAGCTTCGTCGATCCGACCATGCACACGAGCTCGTCGCCGTCACGGTACATCGTGTACTCGGATGACCCGGGTGGCGTCTGCAGGACCCACGGGTCGTCCTTCGTGCCGCTGCCGCTTGCCATGCCCACCCTCCTCCTGCGCCGCTGCTCAGGCCTCGGCGCCGCTCCCCATCGCCACCGTGCCGTCGGACAGCACCGGTGAGATGAGGCCGAAGACGTTCCCGTCCGGGTCGATGAGGTAGCCGCCCCGGCCGATGCCCGGCCAGTCCGCCGCGGGCAGCGCCTCGGTGCCGCCCAGCTCGACCCCGCGCCGCATGAGGCCGTCGACGTCCTCGACACCGACGACGAAGTTGCACCCGTTGATCGGCGCCCCGATCTCGGGCGCCGGTCCCTCCCGCTGGGTCAGCCCGCCGTTGATGCCCAGTCCCTTCTCGGCGTTCGCATTTCCGATGCTGCCCTCGCCCGTGTCGATCACCCAGTACGGCTGATCACCGCCGCCGTACGACTGGAACGTCCAGCCGAGCAGCTCCGAGTAGAACGCAATCAGCGTCTCGGGCTCGGACGCGTGGATCTCGAAATGCACGACGAGGTTCGCCATGGTGTCCTCCTTGCGCGTTGTCGTGGCGGGCGCGCTATGCGCCGCCCTGGCGGCGCACGATCTCCGTGATCCAGATCGGCGCGAATGGCGAGGTGCAGTTCGGCGGCGTCGGGTAGTCCTTGAGGACCTCGAGCCGCTCCCCGATGTCGATCGCACGGGCGCGCAGCCCGGGATGGGAGATACCGATCTGGGCCAGGCAATGGTTCATTGCCCACTGGAGACGCTCGGGGGCGGCCTGCATCTCCGCCTCGATGACGTCGAGCAGCCCGGACAGGTCGAGACCGTCGGGGTTCTTCTCGACGCGAACGGTGGTCAGGGCCCACCCGGCGCTCGCCACGACGGGGTCCGGATCGTCGAACCAGGCGACACGAAGCGCCTCGGCATGCGGTCCCGGCTTCACGACGTAGCTCACGAGCCAGTCGTGGACCTTCGGCGTCCGCGCTTCGCGAAGCATCGCGTCGAGCTCGTCGCGCTCGAACGCCCTGGGGCGACAGATCAGCAGCGCGAGCAGGCGGGCCGCACTGTCCCCCGTCGCCCAGAGCTCGCGGGCCAGCTGGTGCTGCGTCTTCAGGCGCTTCGCGAGGTCGCGGAGGCGGCTGAGGTTGACGCCGTGGTCGTCGCCGTGCCGCTCGTTCACCTCGCGCACCTTCGGGTCCTCCAGGGCGGCCAGCTCGGCCAGCACGTCCGCGAGCGGCGATGCGAGCGACGGAGCCTGGGCCATGGTCACCTCCGGTTCACGAGATGCGAGCGAGCCTACGCCAGATGCGAGCGAGCCTACGCCAGCAGCCGCCGGCACCGAGGGGCTAGCTGCGCAGCAGCCCCCGCATCTGGCGGGCGATGAACGCCGCGGCCCCGCTCGGATTGACGCGGTACAGCAGGTCCATGAGCTTCGCGTCGCGCCCGATCAGCACCCGGTACGCGTTCCGCTCCATCGCATCGAGGATCGCCGCGGCTGCCGCCTCGGGGGTGACGAGCTGCTTCGACATCTCGGCGGCCCGGGCGGGATCGACCGCGACCTCGACGCCCGAGTTCGCAGCCATGTTCGTGGCCATGCCGCCGGGGATCGCGACCGTGACGCGGACCGACGTCCCCCGGCACTCCGCGTGGAGCCCCTCGGTCAGCAGCTTCACGGCGGCCTTCGTGGCGCCGTAGATCGTCTGCCCGGGAACCGGGATGAAGCCGCCCATGCTCGACGTGTTGACGATGTGCGCTTCGGGCCGCGCGAGCAGCACGGGCAGGAACGCCCGATTGAGATGCAGCGTCCCCCACCAGTTGACGTCGACGACCCGTGCGATCGTGGCGTCGTCGAGGTCCTTGACGCGCTCGAACGGCTGGATGATTGCCGCGAGGTGGACCAGCCCGTCGACCGTGCCGAAGCGGGCGGCCACGTCGGCAGGCAGCCCGGCGACGACGTCGCGATCGGTGATGTCCACCTGGAACGTCGCGAGCCGCTCGCCGGCCGCTGCCATGGCAGCCGTCTCGTCGAGCCCGGTCCGGCTGATGTCGACGGCCGCGACCCGAGCGCCTCGGCGCAGCGCCTCGAGCGCGACCGCCCGACCGACGCCGTTGCCCGCACCGGTGACCACGATGACCTTGCCGCTCACGTGCATCGCGCAACCTCCCGAACGATCCGGTCAGCCTACGCCGGACGCCCGAGGGCTGCGCTCGCCTGGCTCGTGCACCGGCCGCGTGACGCGCCGACGGCGGGCCTCACGGCCGCTCGAGCCCGTGGGCCTCGAGCAGGCGGTCGTCGGTGAGGATGGCCGCGGTGGGGCCGTCGGCGACGATGCGGCCGTCGTCCATCACGACGACCCGCGGGAAGACCTCGGCCACGAGCCGCATGTCGTGGGTCGAGACGAGCATGGTCTGCGGCAAGCTCCGGAGCACCCCGATCAGCTCGCGGCGGCCGCGCGGATCGAGGCCTGCCGACGGCTCGTCGAACACGAGCACCTCGGGATCCATCGACAGGACCGTCGCGAGCGCAACCCGCTTCCGCTGGCCCAAGCTCATCCGGTGTGGCATCCGACGCTCGAACCCGGTCATCCCGACGGCGGCCAACGCGCGCTCCACCCGATCGTGGATCTCGGTCCCTTCGACGCCCATGTGGAGCGGACCGAACGCCACGTCCTCGAAGACGGTCGGGCTGAACAGCTGGTCGTCCGGGTCCTGGAAGACGAGCCCGACGCGCGCCCGGATCCGCTTCACGGTCGAGCGGTCGACGACCTGGTCGCCGATGTGGACGGTCCCGTGGCTCGGCTCGTGGATGCCGTTGAGGTGGAGCATCAGCGTGCTCTTGCCGGCGCCGTTGGGGCCGACGAGGGCGACCTTCTCGCCCGGGGCGATCGTCAGGTCGAGCCCCTTGAGCGCCTCGAACCCGTCGGGGTAGCGGAAGTGGAGATGCTCGATGCGGACGGCCGCGGCCGGCACGGATTCGGCCGGCTCGAGTCCGACCTCCGCGGCGTGCGCGTGACCGGGACCGTGATGGTGGTCGGCGCCGGGGCCGTGGGTGTGCGCGTGCACGTGCGGGTGGTCGTCGGGCGCCCCAGGCGCGGGCCCGACGGTCGTCGACCGGTCGCTCATCGAGGCAGCCAGACATGGCCCGCGAGCGCGAAGCTGGCGCAGGCCGCGAGCAGCACGCCGACCGCCACGATCTCCCCGGGCCGGAGCGACCGGCTGTGGAGGTGCCGGAACTCCCCCTCGAACCCGCGCGACTGCATCGCGGCGTAGATCCGCTCGCTCCGCTCGTACGACCGGAGGAAGAGCGAGCCGACCATCGCGCCGGTCACCCGCGCTCGCCAGCCGATCGAGCCGCCGCCCCGCCCGTCGATCACGGCGGAGCGCGACAGGCGCGCCCGGTTCATCCGGGTGGCCTCGTCCGCGAGCACCGCGAGGTAGCGATACATGAAGCTGATGATCGCCACCATGATCCGCGGCAGCCGAAGCTGGCGCAGCCCGTCCACGAGCTCGTGGAACGGCGTCGTGAACGCCAGCAGCAGCGCTGCCTGCACGCTGACCCAGCTCTTGAGCGCAATCGTCGTGAACATCCGGAGGCCCTCGCCGCTGATCGTCAGCGTCAGCGGCCCGAGCTCGAGCGTCCCGAGCGGATCCCCCGAGCGCGTGACCACCAGGGGGAGGGCCGCGAGCAGGAACGGTGCCGCGAGGAACGCGCGCCGCGCGGGCCGGAACGGGCCGACCCGGGCGATGCCGGCGAGCACGACCACGGCGAGCCAACCGATGCCGATCGCGGCGTAGGCACCGACGGGCTGCAGGCTGACCGCCACGATGAATGCGATCGTCGCGACGAACTTCACCCGCGCATCGGCGCGGTGGAGGACGCTCTCCCGCGCGATGTAGCGCTCGAGGTCCAGGCTGCCTCCCTAGCCGCGCCGTCGCGCCAGCAGCCGGCCGAGGCCGAGCATCACGACGAACACGATCGCGATCCCGACGAGCCCTGCGAGGATCGTCGAGAGATTGCCGTCGATGCCGGGGACCGTGTAGTCGGGGATGATCGAGTAGAGGGCGTCGCGCGCGGTGTCGATGAAGCCATGATCCTCCGCGACGCGCTCGAGGCCGTCGGGGTCCGGCGACGCGAGCGGCGCGAGGACGATGACGACGAGAGCCGCGATCGCGAGCCCGACGAGCCACCAGGCCCCGCCGAAGCGGCGCTTGGCGCCCTGTGTCGGTTGTGACGTCATGTCGTCCTCCCTCACGCGCCCGACGGCGCCGTCCGCGCCGCAACGAGCAGATCCGCGCGCGTCGCGGCGATGAAGCCCAGGGCCGCGGCGGTGATGACGGCCTCGCCGATCCCGATCAGCGCGTGGACGCCGAGCATCGCCGGGAGCGCAACCTCGATCGCGGTCGTGCCGCTGACCGCGAGCTGCACGGCCATCAGCGCGGCGCCGGCCACGACTGCGACCCACGCCGCAATGGCGGCAGCCGGGATGCGCGCCCGGTCCTCGCCGCCCAGCAGCCGCGCCAGCGCGAGATACAGGTAGAACCCGCCGAGCGTCCCGACCACG
The DNA here is from genome assembly GCA_044506615.1 of Chloroflexota bacterium. Classification (GTDB taxonomy): domain Bacteria; phylum Chloroflexota; class Limnocylindria; order Limnocylindrales; family CSP1-4; genus DASTYU01. Next base: position 12,421 of record JBIQKJ010000017.1, read on the forward strand.
CCCATGTTGAAGATGTTCGCGCCGAGCACCACGAGCCCACCGTCCTGGAAGACCAGCGCCTGGACACCGACGACGCAGGCCATGACGAGCGTGCCGGCCCAGGGACCGAGGAGGACCGCCGCGAGGACGCCGCCGAGCAGGTGGCCGGACGTCCCGCCGACGACCTGGAAGTTGAACATCTGCGCGGCGAAGATGAACGCGGCCATCACGCCGAGGAGCGGCACGGCCCGCTCGTCGAGGGTGCGATTCGTGCGGTGCACGGCATAGGCGAGAACGGCGACCGTGAGCACCCACATGACGCCGGCGACCTCGGGCGTGAGGAAGCCGTCCGGGGCGTGCAGCTGGGGTGGTGTCGGGGGCGCGTCCCCTCCGGGGACGACGATGGCGGCGAGCATGAGTCCTCCTGGATGATCTCGGCGTCCCGAGATAGTAGTCGAGCCCTGTCTCTATTGCAACGAGCGTCAACAGCGGCCCGTCCCCGTATACTGCCCGCATGTCCACGACGACCCGCCTCGGTGGGGACGGCCAGGTGACACGGCGTCCGGACGGCGCCGGGCCCACGGGCGCCCTGTGGACCGAGATCCGCGACGCGATCCGGGCCAGGGGCCTGCGCTGGACGCCGCAGCGCCGGCTCATCCTCGAGGTCCTCGAGGCGACCGACGGGCACGTCACCGGGAGCGAGCTCGTCGAGCGCTGTCGCGAGCGCGATCCCGACGCGACCCCGTCGACCGTGTACCGGACGCTGGACGTGCTCGAGGAGCTCGGTTATCTCCGGCACAGCCACTCGGCCGCCGGGCGGGAGGAGTTCCACGTCCTGCCCGAGGTCGAGCACGCCCACCTCGAGTGCCGCGGCTGCGGAACGACCTGGGAGATCGCGGCCGCCGACGCGGCCGAGCTCACCCGGCCGCTCGAGCAGCGCCTCGGCTTCCACGCGGACGTCGGCCACCTCACGCTCTCCGGGCTCTGCGCGGAGTGCTGGCCGGGCGAGGGCGCCCGTCGCTGACGCGGCCAGGACCGCTGGCAACGGCTGGCGCGGCGCTGCCCCTCGCTGAAAGGCCGATGAGTTTCGGGCGCCGCCCCGGTCTCATGGTCGGGATCGGTCGAACGGTCAGCGTCCCAGGCAGCCGGACCGTCCCCCTGGAGACGACATGCGCACGTTCCATCTGCTGGTCGCGAACACGCTCGTGGCCAACGTCACGAACAACTTCCTGTGGTTCGCGCTGACGTTCTGGGTGTACCTCGAGACCCGCTCGGTCCTCGCGACCGCGATCGTCGGCGGCGGCTACATGCTGCTGATGTCCATCTCCGGGATGTTCTTCGGGACGTTCGTGGACCGGCACCGCCGGCTGACCTCGATGCTCCTGTCGAGCGTCCTGTCGTTCGCGATGTTCGGGCTCGCGGGGCTCGTTTACGTCGCCGCGCCGGCGGAGGCGCTCCGCGACCTGGCCAACCCGGCCCTGTGGGCGTTCATCGCGCTCATCCTGGTCGGCGCGATCGCGGGGAACCTCCGCGCGGTGGCGCTCTCGACGACCGTGACGCTGCTCGTCCCCGAGCACGAGCACGCCCGGGCCAACGGCCTCGTCGGAACGGCCAACGGCGTCGCGTTCGCGATCACGTCGGTCTTCTCCGGCCTCGCGATCGGGTTCATCGGGATGGGCTGGAGTCTAGCGGTCGGCATCGTCATCACCGGCCTGGTGGTCGCACACCTGCTGACGATCCGCGTCGACGAGCCGGCGCCCGAGCCCGCCGCCGACAGCCCGCGCTTCATCGACGTCCACGGCGCGCTCCGCGCGGTTCGGATCGTCCCGGGGCTGCTCGCGCTGCTGCTGTTCTCGACGTTCAACAACTTCCTCGGCGGCGCGTTCATGGCGCTCATGGATCCGTACGGGCTCACGCTCATGTCGGTCCAAATCTGGGGCTTCCTGGTCGCCTTCACGAGCCTCGGCTTCATCGTCGGCGGGATCCTCGTGGCGCGCCGCGGGCTCGGCGCGAACCCGGTCCGGACGCTGCTGCTCGCCGTGCTCGCCATGTGGCTGATCACGATCGGCTTCCCGATCCGCTCCGAGATCCTGCCGCTCGCGCTCGGGTTCTTCCTGTACCTCGTCCTGGTGCCCGTCGCCGAGGCGTCCGAGCAGACGATCATCCAGAAGGTCGTGCCGTTCACCGAGCAGGGGCGGGTCTTCGGCTTCTCGCAGAGCCTCGAGACCGCCGCCTCGCCGGTCACGGCGTTCCTCATCGGACCGATCGCCCAGTTCTGGGTGATCCCGTCGATGAGCGACGGCGCACTGGCCGACGCCATCGGCCCGTGGTTCGGGACGGGACCGGAGCGCGGGATGGCGCTGATCTTCATCGTCGCAGGCGTCATTGGGCTCGCCGTGACGGTGCTGGCGCTACAGTCCGGCGCGTACCGCCGGCTGTCGCGTCGCTACGCCGAGGCGCCCGACGACGACGAGGCCGGATCGGCCGGGTCGGAGGTCGGGCCGGCCGAGTCCGGGAGAGCGTCGCAGCCCGTGCCGGCGGAGGCGCTGTACTCGTCGTAGGCCATCAGCCTGCCCCTCCCGGGTGGCCGGCCGCGAAGCGCTCGAGCGCGTCGACGTCGGCCTGACTGATAAGCGGGATCGCCTCGGTGACCTGCTCGACCGGCCAGTCCCACCAGCGGATCGCGAGCAGCCGCTCGATCGTCGCGTCGTCCCAGCGCTTCCGGATCAGCCGGGCGGGATTGCCGCCGACGATCGCGTACGGCGGCACGTCGGCCGTCACGACCGACCGGGAGGCGACCACCGCGCCGTCCCCGATCCGGACGCCGGGCATGAGCAGCGTGTCGTAGCCGATCCACACGTCGTTGCCGACGACCGTGTCGCCGCGCGAGGGGAAGTCGAGCTCGCCCTCCCACAGGCCGCGCCACTCGGGGAAGATCGTGAACGGGAACGTCGAGATGCCGACGGTCCGATGGTTCCCGCCGTTCATGATGAACCGCGTCCCGGCCGCCAGCGCGCAGTACCGACCGATGATCAGGCGGTCGCCGATGAACTCGAAGTGGTAGAGGACGTTGCGCAGGAACGCGTCGGGGCCCTCGGGATCGTCGTAGTAGGTGTACTCGCCGACCTCGATCGTCGGCGGCAGGTTGCGGAGATTGCGCACGAACGCCACCCGGTCGATGCCCGGGATCGGATGGAGCGCGTGTGGATCGGGATGGCGGCGGGCGATCTCGGCGGGCATCGTCACAGGGTGCCGCAGCGGCGGGGCGCTGTCGACCGCCGGACGCGCGGCGGGACGCGCTGTCCGCGATGCGTCACTGACCGGTCAGCGGCCCGTCAGAACGGGAGGGTCCCGGCCGGGTCGGCGACGAGGTCGTACCCGCCGGGGATGCCCGACACGTGCCAGCCGAGCAGCGCCGTCGCCGCGAGCATCGCGACGAGAACGACCAGGACGGCGAGCGCCGTGACGAGGAGCTCGTGACGTCCCGCCACGGTTCGATGCGTCATCGGTTCTCCATGGACCGCGCTCGAGACGAGGCGACCACGCGCCGGTCGGTCCGCGCCGACTCGCAGCGGGACGCACCACCTCGGGACGCCGCGTCATCGATCCTGCGCGCGCCCGGCGTGTCGTTCCAGTGCCGTTTGTGCGGTTCGCGCACCCGAGATGGCCCCCGAAATGTCCTCGCGCGGTCACCGCCGGTGCGGTAGGGTTTCGCGGTCAGGCGTCTCCTCCGTGTCCCGGGAGACGCACGGAGGCACATCGACAGCCCCGAGGGAGGTGCGCTTGATGGCGATGCTGCGAGGCCTGGCGATCCCGATCGGCGTGGTCGCCGCCGTGCTCCTGCTCCTGCTCGTCAACCCGTGGGTCGTGCTCGACGACGGGCCGATCAGGCAGGTGGTCACCGTCGCGTTCTGGGTCTCGTTCATCCTGCTCCTCGTCGCGCTGTACCAGGAGCGACGGAACCCGGACGCGGACGAGATCGAGATCGAGGGGCCCGCGTTCGCGCGGTTCCTGTTCAACAACTCGCGCGCCGGGCTGTTCTGGCTGCCGATCCGGCTGTTCGTCGGCTTCTCGTGGCTCGAGTCGGGGTGGGGCAAGCTCACCGATCCCGACAACGCCTGGCTCGGCGGCGGCATGGCGCTCCGCGGCTACTGGGAGCGCGCGGCGGCGATCCCCGACGAGGGCCGCCCGCCGATCACCTACGAGTGGTATCGGGACTTCATCCAGACCCTGCTCGACAACGGGGCCGAGTCGTGGTTCTCGTACGTGATCGTCTTCGGGGAGCTGGCGGTCGGGATCGGCCTGATCCTCGGCGCGCTCACCGGCATCGCGGCGTTCTTCGGCGCGTTCATGAACATGTCGTTCCTGCTCGCGGGCTCCGCCTCGACCAACCCGATCATGTTCACGCTGGCGGTCGGGCTCATCCTCGCCTGGAAGGTCGCCGGGTACTACGGCGTCGACCGCTACCTGCTGCCGCGTCTCGGCACGCCGTGGCGACCGGGTGTCGTCCTCGGAGATCGTCGAGCGTCGCGCGAACCCATGGCGAGCCCACCCGGCGGCTGACCTCGCGGAGCCGCCCGGTCAGGTGCCGGGCGGCTCGTTCGTCCGTGGCGCCGGGTCGGACGGGTCCGGAGAGCTGGCTCCCACGCTGTGCGCGGCGTCGATGGCGCCTCGCTGGGTCGGCGCGGCATCGTTGCGGAACCGCCGAGCGGCCTCGCTCCCGCCGCTGAGATCGGATGGCGGCCGGCGGGATCCCCGCTCAGGGTCCGGTTCGTCCTCGCGCGAAGGCCCGGTCATCGGTCGAGCTCGCTCGGGGCGAGCTTCGACTCCCGGACATGCGTGGCCCAGTCCGAGCGCTCGCCGAGCGGGCTGGCGGTGCTTCCCTGCCAGCCGCAGACACACGTCACCAGCTGTGCGCGATGCCGGTACTCCTCGATGACGTGCTTGAACGGCACGGTCTCGGGCGCGGGGCGGGCCGCGCGATTGTTGAACCTCATTCGGCCGGCCGGACGGCCTTGGCGCGCGGGCCCTTCGGGCTGATCTCCACGTCGTACTCGACCCGCTGGCCGTCCGACAGCCGGTCGAAGTCCAGGGTCGCGGCGAGCGCATCCCTGTGGAAGAAGTAGTCCTTGCCGTCCTCGCCGGCGATGAATCCGAAGCCTCGGTCTGCGACGATCCGGCGAATGGTGCCGACTGCCATGTCGTACCTCAGTCTCTCGACGTGGAGAAGACGCAAGGCCGAGCGCTCGAGATCGTGCGACCGTACGTGACCCGCGAAGCGACGTCCTCGGCAGTGTACGCCCTCAACCCGCCGCGCCCCGTTCGTCCCGATCGTGCTCGATCGGTCGTTGGTAGCCGGCCTTGTGCATGACGGTGTAGTGGATCCACTGCGCCCGGATGAGGCCGTCGACGATCAGGAAGCCGTCGGCGCCGTCCTCGATCCGGACGCCGTCCGACTCGCCGCGCCACTCCAGCAACGCGTAGTCGCGCTCGACGAACCGGGACAGGTACTCGTACCTGCCGCCCGGTAGGTCGTCGTGGAGCACCGAGCGGCTGCGGCGTACGCCCTCGTGGCCGTGCAGCACCCCGATGCCGGTGAGGAGCACGACGTCCGCGGCGAAGTTCGTTGCGATGTCCCCGTCGAGGTCGCCCTCGACGGCGCGGCGCAGATGGTCCTCGAAGACCTCGCGCGTCGTGCGTTCGATGGATCCCGGTTCCCGGTGCGCTGCCTCGGTCGTCATGCCGTCATCCTTGCATCGCGGGCCTTGCGACCGCCCCTCGCGTGGAGCGCGAACGGGTCGCGCCAGGGCGACGACTTTGACGCGCAATCCCGCCGCCCTCTACATTCCGCCCGATGCGGCGGCTGTTGCTGTGGATGGCGCGGAATGCCTGGCTGCGGCGGACGCTGCCCCGCCTCTGGTTCGCGCGCCGCGCGGTGCGACGGTTCATGCCCGGCGAGGACGCCGACACCGCGCTTGCGGCCGGCGCGACGTTCGAGCGCGACGGGATCGTCCCGCTGTACACCCGGCTCGGTGAGAACCTGTCTGCGATCGAGGACGCCGATGCGACGGCCGCGGAGTACGTCGCGATGATCGACCGGATGGCCGCCGACGGAAGCCTCGGTGAGGTCTCGGTCAAGCTGACCCAGCTCGGGTTCGACTTCGATGTCGAGCGCACGTTCGCCCACGTCTCGCGGCTCGCGGACCGTGCCGCCACGCATGGGCGCGACGTGTGGATCGACATGGAGGGATCGGCCTACGTCGAGGCGACGGTCGCGTTCTACGAGCGCCTCAAGGCCGTTCATCCGAACACCGGGCTCTGCCTGCAGGCGTACCTGCGGCGGACCGCGGCGGACATCCAGCGCCTGCTGCCGCTCGACCCGCGGATCCGCCTCGTCAAGGGTGCCTACGACGAGCCGGCAACGATCGCGTACCGGCGACGACCCGAGGTCGACGGGAACTTCCTGGCGCTCGCGGTCGAGCTGCTCGGCGCGATTGCGGGCGGGTCGTCGGTGCGGCTGGGGCTGGGAACCCACGATGTGCGGCTCGTCGAGCAGATCGCGGCCCACGCCGACGCGTTGGGCGTGCCGCGGTCCGCCTACGAGGTCCAGATGCTCTACGGGATCCGGGCCGCCGAGCAGCGTCGTCTCGCCGGGGCCGGCTTCGTCGTGCGCACGCTGATCGCCTACGGGCCCGCCTGGTACCCGTGGTACATGCGACGGCTCGCGGAGCGCCCCGCGAACGTCCTCTTCGCGCTGCGGCAGGCGCTGCCGTGAGCGGCGCCGGCGGCCTGCGCTGGGGCATCCTCGGAACGGGTCGGATCACGAACCGGGTCGTCGGGCCGCTGATGCACGGACCGGGATCTCCCCGGAACACGGTCGTGGCCGTGGCGAGTCGCGACGCGAGTCGTGCTGCTGCCTACGCCGCCGAGCACGGGATCGCGGTTGCCCACGGCGCGTACGAGGCGCTCCTCGAGGACACGGCCGTCGACGCGGTGTACATCGCGCTGCCGAACCACCTCCACGTCCCGTGGACCATCCGCGCCCTCGAGGCCGGCAAGCACGTGCTGTGCGAGAAGCCGCTGGCGTTGACGCCCGAGGACGTCGATGCGGTCGCGGCGGCCTCGGCCACGACGGATCGGGTGGCGATGGAGGCGTTCATGTACCTCCACCATCCGCAGACGCGTCGGGTCCTCGAGCTCGTGCGCTCCGGGGCGATCGGCGAGCTGCTCGCGGTCCAGGCGCGATTCTCGTTCGTGCTCACCTACCCGAACGACCCGCGCGCCGACGTCGCGATGGGCGGCGGATCGCTGTGGGACCTCGGCGGCTATCCGGTCAGCTACGCCCGGCGCCTCGCCGGGTCCGACCCCGTCGAGGTCCATGCCAGCACGCGGCGGGGGCCCACGGGGGTCGACCTCACCGCCGCCGCACAGCTGCGCTACGAGTCGGGCGTCGTCGCCCAGCTCGTCACGAGCTTCGGCGCGCCGGACACCGAGCACCTGCACGTCATCGGCTCCGCGGGCGAGCTCGTCGTCGATCCGGCGTTCGTGCCGGGACTCGACGGCCGCTCGTCCGTGATCACGCTGCGTCGTCCCGACGGCGTCGAGGCCATCGAGATCCCGCACGCCGATCCGTACCTGGCCGAGATCGAGAACCTGGCCGCGGCCGTGCTCGACGGGGCGCCCCAGGAGCTGCCGCTCTCCGAGACGCGCGGCAACGTCGCGACGCTTGCGTCGCTGTACGCGGACGCGGGCTTCGAGCCGTGGCCGCGGAGCGCGCCCGGGGCCTGACGGACCGAGTCTCGCGGCCGGGGCCGGACGGGTCGAGTTTCGCGGCCCCCGACCGCAACCGAGCCGGAGGTCGCGCCGGTTCGACGCCAGCGCTTCTGCAAGGTGGGGCTCGGTACCGTGCGGCGGTCGGCCTCTCCGCGGCCCTCGCGCGGATCAGGTCGGGTGCAACGGAGGCATCGATCGTGCGCAGGCTCTGGAACGACTACGGGCTCAGCATCACGCTCGCCGCGATGTTCGTCGGGAGCCTGGCCCTGCAGACGTGGATGGGCTGGGCCGAGTTCGTCGCGGACCAGCAGGCACACGGCGAGACCGCCGAAGCGTTCGGCCCGGGCGGGTACGTCTGGGCGTGGGGTCAGGCCGTGTTCGAGAACTGGCAGTCCGAGTTCCTGCAGGTGTTCGTGTTCATCGTGCTGACGACGTTCCTCGTCCACAAGAAGAGCCATGAGTCGCCCGACACCGACTACGACACCGAGGCGGCACTCCGGCGGATCGAGGCCAAGATCGACGAGCTCGAGAAGGGACGGGCGAAGGCGTGAGCAAGAACGAGAAGACGATCACCGAGGACGACGTCCGAAAGGAGCACCTGGCCTCGGTGCGCCCGGGTCCCCACTGGGCGTACCTCATCGCGATCCTCGGCGGCGGCGTCCTCTTGATGCTGCTGTTGATCGCGGTGATGGGGGCGGCGAACGGCGGATAGCCGGTCGTCGGGGCTGCCGTAGCGCGGCCGTTCCCGCGTGCCGTTCGCCCCGGCGCTGCGGTGTTCGGTGCAACGCGGAGGTTCGTGGCGAGCGGGGAGGGGCGCCGTTCGCTGCTGCCGGCGAACACCGGCGTGGGGCTGGCGGGCGAGGAGCCCCCGGTAGTGGCCAGATACGAACCGGGGTAGCGAGAGGCCGCGGGATGGGACGGTCTGACGGCCGTTTCGTCGCCAGCTAGCACCCGGACTGATGGATGGCCACCACATGGGGGTCGATCGCGGCTCGAGTCGTGCCGCTCACTACGGGGGCTGATATTTGGCCAGGACCGGCGGCCCGGCCCGTCCCGGCGGCACGACCGTGGCCCGCGGCACGGCCCGGGCCCGCGGCAGGGCCCGGGCCCGCGGCACGATCGTGGTCAGCCTCAGCGGCTCATCGACCGATACCGCCGAACCCCCAGCGGGCCGAAGATCCCGACGATCACCACGACCCAGATGATCGTGACCAGCGCCGGGTTGGTCACGGCGAGGCTGTCGCCCCGCAGGAACGGGTTCGGGTTGCCCCACAGGTCGCGCAGCGCGGCGGTCAACGTCGAGGTCGGGTTCCACTCGGCGACCGGCTTGAGGAAGTCGGGCAGTGTGTCGGGCGGCACGAAGACGTTCGAGATGAACGTCAGCGGGAACAGCGTCGTGAACACGACCTGGTTGCCGACCTCGACCGACGGCACCATGAGCCCGAGCCAGACGCCGAGCCAGGCCATCGCGAACGCGAACAGCAGCAGCAGTCCGAAGCCGAGCAGGAGCTCGACGACCCCGGTGTTCACCCGCCACCCGACCGCCAGGCCCGAGACCATGAGCACCACGAGGATCCCCGCGTTGTAGACGACGTCCGAGAACGTCCGTCCGGTCAGCACCGCCGAGCGCGCCATGGGCAGTGACCGGAAGCGGTCGATGATGCCCTTGTGGACGTCGTCGGCCATACCGATCGCCGTGGTCGCGGCGGCGAACACGATCGTCTGGGCGAAGATGCCGGGCATCAGGTACTCGCGATACGACCCGCCGCCCGGGAGGGGGATCGCGCCCCCGAACACGAACGCGAACAGCAGCACGAACATGATCGACTGGAGGATCGCGAAGATCGCGAGCTCCGGGATGCGCGGCACGCGCTTGAGGTTCCGCCAGCCGACGAGCAACCCGTCGCGGATGGATTGACGGATCCCGCCGCGCGATGTCGCGCGCGGTGCGGCCACGGCAGTCATGCGGACCTCCCGGTCGGTACGGTCTCGGGATCGGGCTTCTCCTCGGCGACGTGCCCGGTCAGCGACAGGAAGACGTCGTCGAGCGTCGGTCGGCGCAGCGCGATGTCGTCGATCGCGATGCCGGCCTCGTCGAAGTCGCGGACGACCTGGACGAGCCGCTGCGCGCCACCGTTGGCGGGGACGGTCAGCTTCCGGGTGTGCTCGTCGAGCGTCGTGTCGTCGCCGGACTCCCGGCGCAGGATCGCGCGGGCCGCCTCGATTGCCGACCGCTCCCGAACGACGACCTCGATCCGCTCGCCGCCGACGTCGGCCTTGAGCTCGTCGGCGGTGCCGCGGGCGATGATCCGGCCATGGTCGACGACGGCGATCGTGTCGGCGAGCTCGTCGGCCTCCTCGAGGTACTGCGTCGTGAGCAGCAGCGTCACGCCCTCGCGGACGAGGCGACGGATCACGTCCCACATGCCGAGCCGGCTGCGGGGATCGAGCCCCGTCGTCGGCTCGTCGAGGATCAGCAGTCGGGGCCGGCCGATGAGCGCGCTCGCGAGGTCGAGCCGGCGACGCATGCCGCCGGAATAGGTCTTCACGACGCGGTCGGCGGCGTCGACCAGGTCGAACTGCTCGAGCAGCTCGTCGCCGCGCCGCCGCGCTTCGGAAGAAGGGAGCTGGTACAGCCGCCCGAAGAGCCACAGGTTCTCGCGTCCCGTGAGGTTCTCGTCGACCGCGGCGTACTGTCCGGAGAGGCCGATCAGCGAGCGCACGGCGTCCGGGTCGCGGGCGACGTCGAAGCCGGCGACGACCGCACGGCCGGCATCGGGCCGGAGCAGGGTCGCAATGATCCGGACCGTCGTGGTCTTGCCGGCGCCGTTCGGGCCGAGCAGGCCGAGCACGCTGCCCTCGGCCACGGCGAGGTCGATGCCGTCGAGCGCCCGGACCTCCGTCCGACGACCGCGGTAGATCTTGACGAGGCCCTCGGCCGTGATCGCGTCCATGCGATCGACTCCCCGAAAAGGCCGGCACGTGACGGCGGCGTCACCGACGGGACGCACGCCCGACGCGACGCCGGGAGTTGGTGACAGGACGGGCATGGTACCAACCCGGCGACGGGCCGTGGTCGTGGCCGGCGGGGAGCGCCCGAGGGCGGTGATCGAGGCGCGGGGCGTCACGGTGCCCGCGTGCCCGGCGTTGAGGGGCTCGGTGCAGGCGAACGTCTGGGGCGAGGAGGCCGCGGCGGGGACCCGGCCTCGCGTGGCGGCCCGGGTAGTGGCCAGTTACGAACCGGGGTAGTGAGAGGCCACGGGATGTGACGGTCTGACGGCCCGTTTGTGGCCAGCTAGCACCCGGACTGATGGATGGCCACCACATGGGGCTCGATCGCGGCTCGAGTCGTGCCACTCACTACGGGGGCTAATGATTGGCCACCGCCGGCGGCACGAGCCGGGCCGGCGGCACTACCGCGCAGCGGCACGGCCCGAGCGGCGGCACGACCCGAGCGGCGGCACGGCCCGGGCCGGCGGGCACGACCCCGGCCCGCCGCACGACTCCGGCCGGCGCCACGCCCCCGCCCGAACACGGAACCGCCGCGGGACGAAGGGAGGTCCGTCCCGCGGCGGTGATTGCGGACTCGTGACGCCGGCCAGGACGCCTCGAGCCTACGGCTGGGAGATTCGATGGGCTACTCCTGGATCCACCAGTCCTCGACGTTCCAGATGTCCGACGCGGTGCCCGGGTTCTTGAAGAAGTTCTGCAGCCGCGTCGAGTGGCCGCGCGTCGACTCGCGGTAGTACAGCGGGATCTCGGCGACCTCGTTGACGTAGATCTCCTGGACGGTGTTCACCGCCTCGATCTGCTCCTCGGTGCTGATGGCACTGCGCAGCGTGTCGAGCGCCTCGTCCATCTGCGGGTTCGAGAAGCGCGACGTGTTGCCGCCGTCGTGCGGCTCCTCGTCCGGCCACTGCTCCGTGTGGTAGTTGTAGTAGTAGTTCCCGAACAGGTCGAAGGTGAGGATCCAGGCGAACAGCGCCAGGTCGTACGTTCCGCGGTAGATCGAGCACTGCGTCTCGGGCGTCGTGTCGTTCCAGCCCGCGAAGAAGACCGAGGTCGCGTCCGCGAGCGTGATGTCGAGCTGGATGCCGACCTCGCGGAGGTAGCCGGCGATCGTCTCGAGGGTCAGCTGGCGCGTCGGGTTGCCGGAGCTCGTGCAGGCCTGGAGGACCGCTTCCTCGCCGTCCTTGTCGATCGTGCCGTCGCCGTTCGTGTCGGTCCAGCCGGCCTCGGCGAGCGCGGCCTGCGCAGCGGCCGGGTCGTAGGCCGGGCACTCCAGACCGTTCAGCCGCCAGTAGGTGCCGGGGGGCGCCGGGGTGCAGGCACCGTCCTCGGGCACCGGGTAGCCGGGGAACAGCTTCGAGTAGAGGTCGGCCTGGTCGATCGCGGCGAAGATCGCGCGCCGCACGTCGACGTCGCGAAGCATCGGGTGGCCGTTCTCGCCCTGGTTCATGTCCAGGTGCTCGTACTCCCATGCCGGCTCGATGATCGAGACGCCGATGCTCGGGTCGACCCCCTGGATCGCCGCATAGTCCGCGGCCGTCATGTTGAGCGCGACGTCCAGCTCGCCGGCGAGGAACGCGGCGATCATGCCGTCCTTGTCGGCGTAGAACTGGAACGTCACCGCATCGAGGTACGCGCCCTGGTCGAACGCGCCGCCGATCCAGTGCTCGTTCTTCACGAGCTCGACGCCGTTGGGCGATGCGCTCGCGAACTTGAACGGACCCGAGGTGGGGACGTTGGCGATGGCCGGGCTGACCGGCATCGACGTGGTCGGCGCGTCGGCGACCGGGATCGTGCTGAAGTAGTGCTCGGGCAGCAGGACGCCGCCGAGCAGCCCGTAGAAGCCCGCGTACGGCTTGTCGAACTTGACCGTGGCGGTCAGCCCGTCCGCGGCGACCTCGATGTCGGTGATGTCCTCCCAGCCGGTGACCCCGGACACGAGCCCGGTCTGGTCGGGATCCATCATCCACTCCCAGGTGAACCGGAGGTCGTTGAGCGTCAGGTCGGTGCCGTCGGACCACTTGAGGCCCTCGCGGAGCTCGATGTCGACCTCGAAGCTGCCGTCCTCGGCCTGGCGGATCGAGTCGTCGCTGAACTTCGGCATCTTCGCCGCGAGGTCGGGCTTCCAGTGGCCGTCGCTCGTGACGGTCCACAGGCCGCGCATCGTGGCGGCGAGCACCTGGCTCGTGCTGAAGCTGTTGTCGTAGTAGCTGTTGAGGTTCGAGACCGCCTGCCACTCCCCGACGACCGCGGTGCCGCCCGGCTGGCCCTCGGTGGGCTCGTACGTGTAGGCGAAGAGGATGTCCTCGCCGGTCTGCGGGGGCGCCGAGGGGGCCTCCGAGCCGGCCGGAGGTGGCGCGCTGCCGGCGGCCGACGGCGCGGGCGTCGTCGTGGTGCCGCCGCAGGCCGCCGCCACGATCGAGGCGATCGTGAGCAGCCCGAAGAGACGTCGTCGCATAGGGTTTCCTCCACGGGGGGATCGCCCGGCGCTCCTGCCATCTCGGCCGATGGCGCTGGGCCGGCATCGCTGGGACGCCGCGGTCCTCGAACGGACCGAGTTGCTACCCCTATCTACCGCCCGCGACGCGCCGAGGTTCAGTCCGTCCCGACGGCGGGGTCCCCGTGCACGACGACGTGGCCGTCGCGCAGCTCGATCACCCGATCGGCGACGTCGAGCATCATCGGGTCGTGGGTCGCGACGACCGCGGTGACCCCCTCGGACCGGACGATCGAGCGCAGCAGCAGCATGATCCGGTGCCCGGTCTCCGAGTCGAGCTGGCCGGTCGGCTCGTCGGCGAGGAGGAGCTTCGGCCGGTTGGCCAGCGCCCGGGCGATCGCCACCCGCTGCTGCTCGCCGCCCGACAGCTCGTGCGGCCGGTGGCGCATCCGCTCGCCGAGCCCGACGAGCTCGAGCAGCTCGGCGACCCGGCGATCCCGCTCGGCCGGCGGCGTGCGCACGAGGCGCAGCGGGACCTCGACGTTCTCGGCCGCCGACAGGATCGGCACCAGACCGAACGCCTGGAAGATGAACGCGACCGTGTGCCGCCGCAGCTCGACGAGGTCGGGCTCGCGCATCGACGAGATCTCGCGCCCGTCGACGACCACGCGGCCCGAGGTGGGCTGGTCGAGCCCGCCGAGGAGGTTGAGCAACGTCGTCTTGCCGCTCCCCGACCGGCCGCGGACCGCGACGAGCTCGCCGCGCCCGACGACGAGGTCGATCCCGCGCAGGGCGTGGACCACCGACCCGCCCGACGGGTAGTCGCGCGTGAGCCCGACGGCCTCGACCATGGGACCGGAGGCCGGCGTGGAGGCCGTGGTCTCGTCGCGGCCCGGGCCGCGGCCCGGCACGACCCGCTGCAGGATGCTCATCGTTCGCCCTCCGGCCGGGTGTCGCGCGCGGGCCCGGGCTCGGCCGGCCGGTCCGGCCACACCCCGACGTGGTCCTCCTCCAGCCGCAGCCGCACGCGCCGCTCGAGGTGGAGCGCCTCGACGTGCGCGCGTGGCAGCTGCAGCCGCCCGGCCCGGTCGAGCACCGCGAACTCCTCGGCGATCACGTGGTGGTTGCCGTCGTCCTTGAACTCGGTCCGACGGAGCGTCTCGGTCGACGTCCGGCCGTCGCGGATCGCGACCGTGCGCTGCACCTGCTCCGACACGAGCGGGTCGTGGGTCACGATGACGATCGTCGTGCCGAGCTCGGCGTTGACCTTCCGCAGCAGCGCGAAGATCTCCGACGACGTCGTGCTGTCGAGCTCGCCGGTCGGCTCGTCGGCGAGGACGACCGCCGGCTGGTTGGCCAGCGCGACCGCGATCGCGACCCGCTGCTGCTCGCCGCCCGACAGCCGGTCGGGGCGGTGCCCGGCGCGGTCGCCGAGCCCGACGAGCTCGAGCAGCTCGAGCGCCCGCGTGCGGCGGTCGGCCCGGCGGTCGAGCACCATCGGCAGCTCGACGTTCTCGACCGCGGTGAGGTACGGGAGCAGGTTCCGCGAGGTCTGCTGCCAGATCATGCCGACGACGCGGCGCCGGTAGAAGGTCCGCTCGCGGCGGCCCATCTGGCCGAGGTCGTGGCCGGCGACGATCGCGCGGCCGGCCGATGGGACGTCGAGCCCGCCGATGATCCCGAGGAGCGTCGACTTGCCGCTGCCGGATGCGCCGACGATCGCGATCATCTCGCCCTGCTCGACGAGCAGGTCGAGGCCCTGAAGCGCGACGACCTCGAGGTCGGCGACCTTGTAGATGCGCACCAGGTTGTCGCAGACGATCTGGTGCCCCTCGCCGAACCGGGCGCGGGTCGGCTTCGCGGGTGCCTCGAGCGCCGCGGGCGCGCCCGGACGGCTCGGCGTCGGGAGGTCGACGAGCTCGGGGGCGGCGAGGTCGGTCACCCCGGAGCTGCCCGGAGAGCGGCCTGCATCGAACGTCATTCGATACCTCTTCGAACTGCCGCCGCGGCCGTCGTCCGCGCGCCGAGCGCGAGCGACAGGCCGATCCCGGCGACCATGATCATGACGATCCCGGCAAGCACGAGCGCGAGCTGGCCGAGCTCGACCTGGAGCGGGATGTCGAGCGTCGAGCCGACGATGGCCGCCAGCCCGAGCCCGGACTTCAGGAACACGAACAGGAACAAGCCGAGGGCGACCCCCGCGGCGAACGCGACGAGAACCGTCGGACCGTGCTCGGACAGCCCGAGTCGGAGCGCCTCGCCCCGGGTCAGCCCGAGTGTCCGGAGATGCGCCATCTCCAGCGCGCGCGCCGAGCCGGCCAGCGCGAGCGCCGCCGCGACGGCGAGCGCCGCGTACAGCGCCGAGACGACGCTGGCCAGCGCGACGCCGGCCGTGACCGCCCGCGAGATCGGCGAGTCGCGCAGCGCGCCCGTCTGCTCCGCGCGGCCCTCGAGGACGAAGCTCGGCCCGGATTCCGCCAGTGTCTCGCGCACGCGCGGTCCGGCGTCGTCCCCGGCGCGCAGGAACGCGATCGTCGACGGGAGCCGGCCGACGGGCAGTGCGGCGGCGAGCGGCGCCTGCGGAACGACCGTGAACGGGCTCTGTGCCGGCATCCCGGGGAACGTCTCGGCGAGGGCGACCGCGCGGAACTGGACGCGACGGCCCTCGACGCTCAGCTCGAACACGTCGCCCACCTCGACCCGCTCGCTCCTGCCGCCGACGTTCGGCGAGACGATCGCGGGCACCGGGCCCGAACCGGTACCGGCGAACTCGGCGGGGATCGCCGTCTCCGCGGGCGTTCCCCGGACGACGGCGGCATAGGTCACCGGCTCGACGGCGAGCAGCTGGACCGGCGCCCCGCGGTTCCCGACCGGGACCTGTGCCCGGTAGGCCGGCGACGCGGCGGCCACCCCGGGGAGTGCCGCCGGGTCGAAGTCCTCGGGCAGGCGCATCGCGGTCGTCCGGACCTGGTACGGCGCCCCGACCTCCTGCCATGCAACGAGCTCGGCGGCGCGATCGAGGTGTGCCAGCGTCGCCGACGAGAACGCCGCGACCGTCGCGGTCCCGAGCAGCACGAGCAGCACCGGGATCGCGGCGGAGCCGCGCGTCGCCCGACGCATCGCGAGGACCGGCACGAGGTCGCGCCGGATCGCGGCGAGCCAGGCCAGCAGCCGCATCGGGAGCGGGAAGAGCCGGATCGCGATGAGACCGGCCGCGACCGCGGCGAGCGCGGGCACGGCCGCGATGAACGGATCGGTCGTCTCGAGCTCGCCGCTGCTCGACGCGCCGCGCAGACCGCGCTCGCGGAGCAGCACCATCCCGCCGACCGCGAGCGCGATCACGAGGAGCTCGGCGGCCAGCCGGCGCGGCCGGGTCGAGCGCACCGCGACCTGCTGGCGCGAGGTGTCGTGGGCGAGACCGGACACCGACGGGAACGAGACGTAGCAGAGCAGGACGAGGGTCGCGACGACGACGATCGCAGCCGCGACGAGCGTCGGCAGCAGCGGGCCGTTCGGGATCAGCGCGACGGCCGCGACGACGGCCAGGGTGGCCGTCGGGACCGCGATGAGGAGGCCCTCGAGCACGGTTGCCGCCAGCACCTGGGCGACCGACGCGCCGCGCCCGCGGGCCAGCGCGAGCGCCGCCCGGCGGCGCTGCGAGGCGAGCAGGACGACCAGCGCCACGGCTGCGGCCGCCACGACGATCGGGCCGATCCCCGCCACGGTCAGCGCGGACTCGGCGGAGCGCCACCCGGCCCGCTGCTCCTCGACGAGCCCGCGGAGCCCGGTCCGCATCGTGGTCGGGCGGTCGATGTAGGTCTCGGGGCCGATCGTCGCCGGGTGCCGCGCCTCGAGCCGCCGCAGGTCGACGAGCAGCGCGTCGGCGGTCTCGCCCTCGAACCGCTCGGCGTCGACGAAGTAACGCCACGTGTAGCGCATCGGCAGCTCGCTCTCCGCGGTCGCGCGCATCAGCGGGTCGTAGCCCGCATCGGCGAGCAGGGCCGTCGCGTCGTAGAACGCGTTCTCGCTCGAGAGCTCGCGCACGGCTGGCGTCCCGAGCGCCGGGTCTTCGAGCCAGAACTCGTCGTCGGGATCCGTCACCTCGAACGTGCCGACGATCACGACCGCCGCCGCATCGTCGAAATGGCCCGAGGCCATCCGGTCGTCGACGTCGGCGAACAGCGCGACGGTCTCACCGACGGTGACGTTCAGCCGGTCCGCGGCGAGCGTCGACATCGCGACCTCGTAGGCGGTGACCGGAATCCGCTCGCCCGGGACACGCCCGTCGATCTCGACCTGCCCGGTCGTTCCCTCGGGCAGCCGGCCCTCGACGATCGTGACGCGCTCCGCGGCGCCCGGCTGGAACCGGAAGCGCATCGTGCTCTTCGGCTTGCCCGGCGTCGTGACGAGCCAGCGCGGTGTCTCGACGAGGAAGCCGCGGTCCGCGAACAGCGCCCGCACGCCGTCGGGCATGCCCCGCTCGAGCGTTTCGCCGCGGCTCACGATCCGCGCGTACGGATCGGACGTCCACGCGATCCGCCGCTCCTCGATGAGCTGGATGTGCCGGATTGCCGCGGGCGCCGCTCGAATCTCGCTGCGCAGCGTGTCGTCGCCGAGCCGGTCGAGGACGCGCGGGGTCATCGCCGCCGCGAACGCGGTGAACAGCACGAGCGCCGCGATCCCGAGCGTCTGAAGCCCTTCGATCCGGAGTCGCCGGAGCGCGCTGACCAGCCAGGCCATCGCTACTCGTCCCGGGCCCGGAGGACCGAGCTGAGGTGTGTCCGCGGCACGCGGCTCGTGATGACGACGAGCGTGACGAACAGCACGATCCCGGCGAGCGCGTACAGCGGGATCAGCGCGAGCCACGGGATCTC
This sequence comes from Chloroflexota bacterium, assembly GCA_044506615.1. Taxonomy (GTDB): domain Bacteria; phylum Chloroflexota; class Limnocylindria; order Limnocylindrales; family CSP1-4; genus DASTYU01. Next base: position 30,493 of record JBIQKJ010000017.1, read on the forward strand.
GACGACCGGGGTCGGCACCGGCGTGGCGCCGCTCTCGGTCAGGGTCGCGAACGGCAGGACGAGCCACGACAGCAGGAGGCCGAGCGCGGACCCCGTGATCAGCCCGAACAGCAGCAGGAAGGCGTTCTCGAGCGAGACCCACGTCGAGAGCTGCCTGGCCGACAGCCCGACCGCCTGGAGCAGCGCGAACTCGCCGAGCCGCTCGGTGACCGACGCGGTCGCGCTCACGACGAAGCCGATCGCCGCGAACGCGAGTGCCGCCAGCGACCCGAGCCCGAACGCCCCGATGACCCCGAGCGCGACCGGGTCACCGGCCAGCTGGTCCGCGAGCTCGGCGCGGCCGATGACGTCGTCGGGCTCGTTGGGCGGCTGGCGCAAGGCGGCGAGCACGCCGGGGACCGCGGCGTCGGCGGCGGTGAGCCACCACTCGGCGGCCGCCTCCTCCTCGCCGGTCTCGAGGAACGACACGAGCTGATAGGTGGGCGCGTCGACGACGACGAACGGCTCGGCCGGATCGAGTGGGGCCACGCTCGGCACGATGCCGTCGACGTGCACGACGACCGGCCTGCCGAGGACCGTGATGCGCAGGTCGTCGCCGGCGACGACGCCGCTCGCCTCGGCGAACGACTCGCTGACGATCGCGCCGATCCCGCGCTCCTGCGTCGTCGCCCGGAGCTGGAGGATCACCGACGGCCCGCCGCCGGTGAAGGAGACTGTGGCGTGCCGCGGGTCGATCTCCAGCCGGCTCGAGCCGGGCGAGACCTCCCGGACGCCGCTGAACGTGCCAATGTCCGCGCGGATCTGCTCGAGCTCGAGGTCGCGCTCTGTCCACGGAACCGGCGTCCACGCAGCCGCCCCTCCAGCCTCGACCGAGCGGAGATCGATCGCCCCGATCACGGGGGTGTTCGGCGGCGGGCTCAGCTCGAACTCGACCGCGAGCAGCGTCAGCGGCTCGGTTGCCGGGCGCGGGATACCTTCAATCGTCGCCCCGAGCGGGATCTCGAGCCGCTGCCCCGCCCCGTCGAACGTGCCCCGGACGGTCCCCGCGAAGCGATGGATCCGACCGTCGCCGTCGATCACGGTCACGGCCGGCACGATGCCCTCCCAGCCGGGCGGCATCTCGGCCTCCGGGAACGGATCGCCGAGGTCCGCAGCCTCGAAGGCGGCGTCGATCGTGAGCGCCACCGAGGACGTTCCCGGGGGCAGCGGCTGCCCGGCGCTCGGTCGCTGCTCGACGAGCCCCGCGAGGAGCGGTCGGAGCGTGGCGTCGTCGGTCTCGCCGAGCAGCGTCGCGCGTTCCGGCACTGCCCGTGCGTCGAACGCGAGAAGGGTGGCGTCGCGGATCGCCCGACCGACGCTGACGCTGCGCCGGACGACCGGCGTCGCGGTCTCGACGCCCGGGGTCGCGCGGTACGCCTCACCGACGGCGAATGCGGGCAGCCGGCCGTAGGCGCCGGTCAGCACGCGGATGTCGGTGACGGTCTCGTACGCCGCTCGATCGACCTGCGAGCGGGTCCACGTGGCGCCGTACGCGGCTGCGAACGTGCCGAGCGCGGCGGCCAGCATCAGCAGCAGCGCCGAACGCGTGTAGCGCAGCGGCCGGCGCGCGAGCTGCCGGGCCCCGAGCGGCCCGACGAACCCGCGCCGCCGCTCGAACACCTTCTCGGCCAGCTCCGCCGAGCGCGGGATGATGCGGGTCGCGACGAGCGCTCCCGCGAGCAGCCCGATCGCGGGCGCGGCCACGAGCAGCGGATCGGCGCCGAGCACGCCTCGCGCGTTGCGGGTCAGCGGGGCGCCGTACAGCTGGAGCTGCCAGAGCGCGACGCCGGCGAGGACGAGCAGCGCGAGGTCCAGCCCGAGCCGCTGACCGAGGGTCCGGTCGAGACCGCGGCCGATGGCGGCCCGAACCCGGCCCGGGCTCATGCCCGAGAGCACGGTCGGGAGCGTCAGGGCGACGACGCAGGCGAGCGCGGTCGCGGCGGTGACGACGAGCGTGTCGTTCGTGATGCCGGCGCCGGCGACGACCGCACCGTCCCGCAACGGGCCGAGCGTGCCGAGCAGCAGGACGATCCCGACCGCGAGGAACGGCGCGAGCAGGGCCGCGGGGAGCGCGAGGAGCACCGCCTCGGCGAGCGCCATCAGGATGAGATGGCCGGTCGTCGCGCCGCGCGATCGGAGCAGCGCGGTCTCGGGGCGACGCCGGTCGAGGAGCATGCCTGCGACGAGCAGGATCGCGTAGCCGGCCAGGACCGCGAACTGGATCGTGAGGACGAGCACGCCGCTGCGGCTGACGAGCGTGGATCGCCCGACGTCCTCGAGGATCGCCCGCAGATCGGTCTGGATCGTGAAGTCGGTGCGGGGCGGCAGCGCCGCGCCGAGCCGCTGCCGGAGCGACGCGACGTCGTCGCGGAGCACGTCGACCCCGTCCGCGTCGAGGTTGCCGACGGCGGGGATCGCGCGCCACTGGAGATCGAGCCGCCGCGACCCGACGACGGCCTCGAGGTCGGCGCGCTCGACGACGAACGGGCCGTGGAGCCGGAACGCCCCGCGCAGCTCGACGCCGCCCAGCTCGAGCGGGTCGCCCAACCAGTAGGGGTCGTCCGGGTGCGCCCGCCAGATCCCGACGACGCGCAGCTCTGCCCCGAGCGTCTCGTCGAGCGAGCCTTCGAGGGCGAGCTCGTCCCCGACGGCCACGCCGAGGGCCGCCGCGGCGCCATCGGCGATCGCGGTCTCGACCGGGCTGCCGCCCGCGGCCGGCCACGCGCCCGCGACGAGGTCGGCGTGCGCCGCGATGTTCTCGTGGCTCGCCAGCAGCGCGCCCTCCTGGACGTCGGCGGCGGCCCGGTCGCGGAAGTCGAGCGCGCCCGAGCGTGCGACCAGCGCGACCTCGCCGCCGGTCTCCTGGATCGAGCGGCCGAGCTCGTCCCGCACGGGGCCATCGAGCTGTGCGGCGAGCGTCGGATCCGCCGAGATGCGGACTGCCAGCGTGCGATCCGGTGCCGCGGCCGTCTCGATGCTGCGACGGATCCCGCCGAGCGCGACGGTGTCGCCGTACAGGGCGGCAGCCGACAGCAGGGTCGTCGCGCACAGCAACAGCAGCCATGCCGCGAACAACACCGGCCAGTCGACCCGGGCACGCTGGAGCACCGCCCGCCACAGGCCGGCGATTCCGAGCACAGCACCTCCCTGCGTGAACTCAGAGCCGAGTTTACGTGGGGATTACGCCGCAGGCTCCCAAAGGGTTCACGGGGCGCCGTCAGTCCAGCCGGCGAGGCTCCTCCCCGATCCCCGGGCGGACCGCCGCACCCGAGCCGGTCACCTCGCCGAGTCGCCGCTCGAGGAACCGCCGCTCCGATGCGTTCGTTGCCAGCTCGAGCGCCCGCCGGTACGTCTGCGCCGCCTGCGTCCGCCGTCCCAACCGCCGGAGCAGGTCCGCGCGGGCGGCATGGAGGTAGTGGTAGCCCTCGAGACGGCCGTCGGCGGCGAGCCCGTCGATCATCGCCAGCCCGATGGCCGGTCCGTCGACCATCGCCACGGCCACGGCCAGGTTCAGCTCGACGACCGCAGACGGCTGGCGGGCGAGGAGCGCCCGGTAGAGCGCGACGATCTGCGGCCAGTCGGTCTCGGCGGCGGTGGGCGCCTCGTCGTGGAGCGCGGCGATCGCCGCCTGGAGCTGGTACGGGCCGGGTCGCCGGGTCGCCATCGCCCGCTCGAGGACCGCCCGGCCTTCGTCGATCCGCGCCCGGTCCCACACGGACCGGTCCTGGTCCTCGAGCAGCACGACGTCGCCGTCCGGGCCGGTCCGAGCGGCGCGGCGGGCGTCGTGGAGGAGCATGAGCGCGAGCAGCCCGAGAACCTCGGGCTCGTCGGGCATGAGCCCGGCGAGCAGCCGCGCGAGCCGGATCGCCTCTGCGGAGAGGTCCTCGCGCACGACGGCGTCGCCGGTCGTCGCGACATAGCCCTCGTTGAAGACCAGGTAGAGGACGCGCAGGACGCCATCGAGGCGCTCGGGCAGGAGCTCGGGCGGCGGGACGCGATACGGGATTCCGGCGTCGCGGATCTTGCGCTTCGCGCGGACGAGCCGCTGCGCGAGCGTCGGCTCGGGCACGAGGAAGGCCCGCGCGATCTCGGGGGTCGTCAGCCCGCCGAGCGTCCGAAGCGTCAGCGCCACCCGCGCGTCCGGTGCGAGCGCCGGATGGCAGCACGTGAAGATGAGCCGGAGCCGGTCGTCGGCGAGCGGCATGCCGTCGGCCTCGTCGATCGCGGCCTCGATCCCGTCGTCGGTCACGTCGCCGACGGCCTCGGCCTCGCGGCGGAGCGCGTCGGTCCTGTCGGCCAGCCGGCGGCGCCGCCGGAGCCGATCGATGGCCGCGTTCCGCGCGGCGGTCGTGATCCACGCACCGGGGTTGCTCGGCACGCCACGCGCGGGCCACGTCTCGAGCGCGCGGAGGAAGGCCTCCTGGACGACCTCCTCCGCGAGGTCGAAGTCGCCCGTGACGCGAATGAGCGTCGCGACCGCCCGCCCGGATTCCGCGCGGAACAGGCGGTCGACGACGTCGCTCGTGATCGGGTCGGCCGGCACCTAGCCCTGGGCTACGCCGGCGCCGCGCTCGACCTCGCGGTCGGCGTGGTCGGCCTCGAACACGATCACCGGCCGCACCTCGACCGTGCCGCCGTACTTCACGGCCGGGCAGGCCTTGCCGTACTCGAGCGCCTCGTCGAGGTCCTTGGCCTCCACCAGGTAGAACCCGCCCAGGCCTTCCTTGGTCTCGGCGAACGGTCCGTCGGTGATCGTGAGCTCGCCGTCGCGCGCCCGGATCGTGGTGGCTGTCGGGTTCGGCAGCAGCGCCTCGCCGGCGACGAACACGCCGCGGTCGCGGAGCATCTGCGAGTAGCCGAAGTAGTCGGCCATCACCTGGTCGAGCACCTCCTGGGGCGGTTGCTCGGGCGACGGATTGGCGGTCTCCTCGTCGTAGATCAGGATGACGTAGCGCATCGGGTCCTCCTCACGATCGTCGGAACGGCTCCGTGCCGTCCCACACCCCGACGACGAACGGCCATTGCCCGAATCGACACTCCGGACCGGCGTATTCCCCACGCTTCATCAAATCCGCCATCAGCGAGCGTGACCCTAGCCCGAATTCGGTGCTTTCCGCGGGGGGTCGAGCGTGCTGAACGCCGCAGCCATTCGACGTGCGGAATACCGGCGCCGGGCCGACGCCGAGCGCTTCCGCGCAGTGGATCCGACCGCGGAACGTCACGTGCTCCCCCATTGCCGCGCGCCTCCTGTGCTTGCGCGGACGGCTAGCATCGCCCAATGGCGTCGAAGAAGGAAGTCCTCGAGGTCGCGGGCCGCGAGGTGACGGTCAGCAACCCCGACAAGGTCTACTTCCCGAAGGCCGGCTACACGAAGGGCGACCTCATTCGCTACTTCATCGCGGTCGCCGACGGGGCGCTCGTGGGGATCCGCGGCCGGCCGATGGCGCTGAAGCGCTTCGTCGACGGCATCGAGAAGGAGCCGTTCTTCCAGAAGCGGGCCCCGTCCAACCTGCCCGACTGGATGCGCATCGCGACGCTGACGTTCCCGTCCGGTCGGACCGCCGACGAGGTCGTCGTCGACGATGCCGCCGGGCTCGTGTGGGTCGCCAACCTCGGGTGCATCGACCTCAACCCGCACCCGGTTCGCGCCGACGACCTCGACCATCCGGACGAGCTGCGGGTCGACCTCGACCCGGTCCCGGGCGTGCCCTGGTCGCAGGTCCGGGAGGTCGCGCTGGTCGCGCGCGCGGCGCTCGAGGACGTCGGGCTCGTCGGGTGGCCGAAGACGTCGGGCTCGCGCGGGATCCACATCAACGTCCGGATCGAGCGCCGCTGGGCCTACACGCAGGTCCGTCGGGCCGCGCTCGCGCTGGCCCGGGACGTCGAGCGGCGGGCGCCCTCGATCGCGACCTCGAAGTGGTGGAAGGAGGAGCGCCACGGTGTCTTCCTCGACTACAACCAGAACGCGAAGGACCGGACGGTGGCGTCCGTCTACTCCGTCCGGCCGACGCCCGACGCGCGGGTCTCGTTCCCGCTCCGCTGGGACGAGGTGGCCGACGTCGTCGCGGAGGACTTCACGCTCGCGACGGTTCCCGCGCTTTACGCCGAGCGCGGGGATGTCGGCGCGGGGATCGACGCGGCGGTCGGGTCGCTCGACGCGCTGCTCGACCTGAGCGCGCGCCACGAGGCCGAGGGCGAGGGGGACGCACCGTGGCCGCCGAACTACGCAAAGCAGGAGGGCGAGCCCCCGCGCGTCCAGCCGTCACGCAAGCGACGGGCCGATTCCGAGTACGAAGGGCGCGGCCGTGAAGGCGGTCCACCGCCGGAGGTCGCCGCGGCGCGGGCGGAGGCGGTGGCTGCCGGCGACCGCAACGCTGGACTGCCCACCGAGTGGACCGGCACGCGCCCGACGCCGACCGGGCGGCGGCGCTCCTCGATCCCGGTGATCGAGATCGCCCGGGCGGCAACCAAGGCCGAGGTGAACGAGGGGCTGGAGCGCTGGAAGGCGCGCCACCCCGAGGCGGCCGCGTACCTCGAGCCCGCGGACATCCTCACCGACGGGATGCGCGGGCGCGCGTACGTCTGGTACCGCCTCCGCGTGAACCTCATCCACGTGCCCGAGGAGCTGCGACCGCCGCAGGAGCCGCTCGACCCGGACTACAACCCGTGGGAGGGGTACGAGTGGCCCGACCAGTCGGGGCAGCTCGAGCGGGCCCCACGCAAGGGTCCGTCCACATCCTGAGATGACGCCCGCGAGGGCCCCGACCTAGGCGTCGCTCGATCCCCCGGGCAGGATCGCGCGGCGCATCGTTTCGGCGAGCCAGGACTCGTAGTCGTCGGGCGACCAGCCGTGCACGGAGCTGAGCTCCGCGTAGAGTTCCGGCAGAGACAGGGCGTCGATGATCGCCGCCGCGCGGTGCGGATCCAGTCCCGGCACGCGCGTCGCGAGCGTGGCCGCCAGCCGTCCGATGCCCCGCCGGCGCGTCTCCAGGATCGCGGCGAGCTCGGATCGGATGTCGGGTTCGACCGACGCCGCCTCGATGTGTGTGGTCACGATGTCGGAACCACGCTCCCACCGGAGGCGAATCGACGCAGCGAATGCCTCGAGCGCACGAGCCGGGTCTGCTTCGTCGAGCGCCCGAGCGTACGCAGCTCCCGCTGCCGGGTCGTCTCGGACCGATTCGCGCAAGGCGCGCAGCACGTTGGGCTTCGAGCCGTACACCGCGTACACCGTCTGAACGGCCACGCCCGCCGCGTCCGCGATACCCCGCAGGGTCGTCGCGCCGTAGCCGTCGATCGAGAACAGGCGACGCGCAGCCTCCTCAATTCGGCGCCGTGTGACCGCCGCACGCTCCGCCCGAAGGCTGCCGGGTGGGCTCTTGACCTCTCGCACCCAGTTAGAGTACAACTCTATCGTTAGAGTCACACTCCATTGACATTACCGGGAGCCAGGGCCGTGTCGAAGGACATCAACGTTGCTGCAGTTCGCCGCCTGATCGAGGAGGGATTCACCGCTGGGGATCTCGCGGTCTGCGACGACGTCGTTGCGGAGGACCTCATCGAGCATCAGCGGGGCTTGCAGTCCGGCCGCGAAGGGGCCAAAGAGACGATCCGAACGCTCCACACGTGGTTCACGGACTTCCGCCTCGAGATCGAGGACCTTGTGGCAACCGACGACATGGTCTGGATCAGGGCCCGCGGGAGCGGTGTGAACACGGGCTCGGTTCTGGGCCGGCCTCCGACCGGAAGGTCGTTCGAGATCACCGTATTCGACGCGCTGCGGCTGGTCGATGGCCGGATCGTCGAGCACTGGGGCGTACCGGATCAGCTCGGGATGCTGATCCAGCTCGGGTTGTTCGGCAGGCCAGCGGCAGACACGGTCGCAGACGCCTGACGGGCCTGCGCCTCAGCTCCCGAAGATCTGCTCGATCAGGTAGGGCGGCGTGACCTCGAGCTGGTCGTAGGTGCACGACGCCGGATCCCGGTCGGGGCGCCAGCGCTTGAACGTCGTCGCGTGGCGGAACCGGTCGCCCTGGAGGTGGTCGTAGGCGACCTCGACCACGCGCTCGGCGCGCAGCGGCTCCCACGACAGGTCCTTGCCGCGGTTCCACCGGGACGTGGCGCCCGGCAGCCGCTGCCCTGACGCGTCGGCCGAACCGGCCGCCGCCCATTCGGCCCACTCGCCCCACGGGTGGTTCTCGACCGCGTTCTCGCGCAGCGGCTCCAGCTCCCCGAGCAGCGACGCGCGCCGGTCCCACGTGAACGACGAGGTGATCCCGACGTGGTGCAGCCGGCCGTCGGCGTCGTACAGCCCGAGCAGCAGGGACCCGACGTGGGTGCCCGGGCCGTTCTTGTGCCAGCGGAACCCGGCCACGACGCAGTCGGCCGTGCGCTGGTGCTTGATCTTGAGCATCGCCCGCTTGCCCGGCTGGTACGGCGCCTCGAGCCGCTTCGCGATCACGCCGTCGAGCCCGGCGCCTTCGAAGCGATCGAACCAGTCGGCGGCGAGCGCCCGATCGGTCGTCGCGGGCGTCAGGTGGACCGGCGGCTCGACGCCGCCGAGCGCCGCCTCCAAACGGGAACGCCGCTCCCCCTGGGGCACCTTGCGGAGGTCCTCGTCATCGAGCGCGAGCAGGTCCCACGCGACGAACGACGCCGGCGACGCCTCGGCGAGCATGCGGACGCGCGACTCGGCCGGGTGGATGCGCAGCAGCAGCGCCTCGAAGTCGAGCGCGCCGACGCTCGAGATCACGACCTCGCCGTCGATCACGCATCGTTCGGGCAAGGACGCCCGGAACGGCTCGGCGAGCTCCGGGAAGTAGCGGTCGAGCGGCTTGAGGTCGCGTGACTGCGTGAAGATCGAGTCGCCGTCGCGGAAGACGATCGCCCGGAAGCCGTCCCACTTCGGCTCGAACAGCCAACCGTCGTCGGTCGGGAGTCCGTCGACCGCCTTGGCGAGCATCGGCGGGACCGGCGGCTGGAACGGGAGTGCCATCGCGCCGAACGATACCAGCGGCCGGTGGCGACGACCGGCACGGGCCCCGTCGCGCCCAGCGGGCCCCGCCTCAGGGCGGCGCCGCGCCGAGCCGGGCGCCCCTCAGGGCAGCGTCGCCAGCGCCGAGCGCGCCCGCTCGCGCGACAGGTTCCAAGCCGCCGGGGCGGTCCACTGCGGGTCCTTCGACAGCTCGTCGCGACGCCACTGGAGCAGATGCAGCACGTCCGATCGGTACGCCGCCGGCAGCCGCGGCAGCGCCTCGACGAGGACCGGCACCGCGTCGTCCCCGAGCGCGCCGAGGTACGGGATGTCGAACCCCGTGAAGCCGCCCCCCGCGACGAGCGAGGGGTCGATCGCCCGCGCGACGTTCCGCTCCGCGACCACCGCCGCGGGCGCAAGCGCATTCACGACGAGCAGCGAACCGAGCCCGATGACCGCCAGTCCGTGCCCGAGCCAGCGCATGCGGCCCGCGACCAGCAGCGCCGCCCCCAGCGCCACCGCCACCGCGAGCGTGACGATCGCGGCCGCGACGTAGAAGCGCAGCTCGGTCCAGCCGTAGGCCTGCTGATAGAGGTCGAGCCGGAGCCATGCCGACGCGAGCACCACGAACGTGAGCCCGAACAGGATCGCCCCGGCGACGACGTAGGCCGGTGTCCGCCGGTCGGTGGCGATCTCGAGCGCGACGATCAGCCCGCCCGCGAGGCAGGCTGCGGCGACCAGCTCGAAGAACCCGCGCCGTGCGTAGTCGCTGTAGGTCATGCCGGCCGCGGCGAGCGTATCGAGTCCGCCGAACAGGTACGCGAGTTGGAGTGCCACGAACGCGGCCGACACCGCGTCGACGAGCACGAGCACCACCACGGCTTCGGCCGCGCCGATCCGGACGATCGGCCGCCGTTCCGCCGTCTGCCAGCCCGCCGCGGCGCCGAGCGAGGCAGCGGCCATCGCAGGGATGCCGCTCGCGGCGACCGACAGGAGCCCAACCGCCAGCCAGGCGCAGGCCAGCGCGAACAGCGCCCGACCGGGCAGGTCGCCGAGGTCGATGCTGAATCCGAGCAACCCGTCGATGGCGTTGCCGAAGATGGGGTCCGCCGACGCGAACAGCACCGCGAAGACGAGCGCGACCGGCATCCCGAGCGCGAGACCGCGAAGCAGGGGCCCGCTGCCCGCCGGCCGCCGCCGCGGGACGGCGTCAGCGGGGCGCGAGGCCCGGAGGACCGCGGCCGCGCCGCCGAACACCGCCGCAAGCGCCCACGCCGCGAGCATCGCAACGATCTCGGCCGACCGGCGCGTGACCGGGACACCCGCGAACGCCACGATCGCGGCCCCCGTGAACCCGAGCGCGACGACCGTGTCGACGAGTGCGAGGAATCGGTCGCCCGTCAGCGCGACCGCGGCACCGGAGGCCAACGCCGCGATGGGCAGCCACGCGTCGATCGGATCGGGAGCGGTCCCGGGCCGTCGCAGCAGCCACCCGGCGCCGAGCAGCGCCGCGACGCTCACCGGCACGTTGATCCCGAGCGCGGGTCCACGGAAGAGGAGCTCGGCCATGACGCCGAGGGCGAGTCCGGCGGCGAGCAGGCGGCGGGCAGTCGGTCGGTCCACGACGACCTCCGGGGCGGCCGGGACCGGGCTGATCGGCGGGCCGGCGACGGTCATGTGGACGACCGGCGCCCGCGGCGTGTTGCGCGCGCGAACAGGCGGGGAACCGCGCAGTGCCCCGAGGCGTCAGGTCGGTGCCGCGGCGGCCAGGCCGCTGCGCGAGCCACGGAGGACCAGACATGAGGCTCATCCGTCCCACGACCCGACGGCCCGGGGTCGTCGTCATCTTCCTGCTCGTTGCGCTCGCCCTCGCTGCATGCGCCGGCTCGAGCGCGCAGCTCGCCCCGGTCGGTGAGGCCGTGGGCGACACGGGCGGCGAATCGTACGGTCGCGGCGAAGGCGAGGTTCCGGCCGGACAGCCGGCCGCGCCGCTCCCGGCCGCCACCGACGGCGGGGGCGAACAGCCGGGCGACGGCGTCGGCGCCCGCGACGACGCGAAGATCATCCGCACCGGAACGATGGAGCTCGAGGTGAGCGACGTGCCGGCGGCCGTCCGCGCCGCGCGCGGCGCGATCCTGGGGATGGGCGGCTACATCGGCGCATCCCGCACGTACAACCAGGGCGACGAGCCGTTCGCCGAGATCACCTACCGCATCCCCGTGAGTCGCTGGGAGGACGCGCTCGACGCGCTCCGATCGCTGACCGGCGTCTCGACGAAGGTCATTGCCGAGCAGACCGAGGCGGTGGACGTCACCGGTCAGGTGGCCGATCTCGATGCGCGCATTCGAAACCTCCGGGCAAGCGAGACGGCGCTCGTCGCGATCGCGGAGCAGGCGACCCGCATCAGCGACGTGCTCGAGGTCCAGGCGCGGATCACCGAGGTCCGCGGCCAGATCGAGCAGCTCGAGGCGCAGCAGGCCGACCTCGCCGACCGAACGTCGTACGCCACGCTGGCCGTCACCTTCCGTCTGCCGACGGTGGCCGCGATCGAGATCCAGGCCGAGGCATGGGACCCGGCGCGCATCTTCGACGAGGCGACCGCGAGCCTCGTCGGCATCCTCCAGACGCTGGCCGGTGCCGGCATCTGGCTCGCGATCGTCTGGCTGCCGATCCTCGTGGTCGTGGGCGTGCTCGCGGCCGTGTTCGTCCGGTTCCTGCGCCGACTGGGCGTCTTCGACCGCCCGATGCGGACGGTTCCTCCGGCCCTCCCGACCGAGTAGGCCGTCGACCGTGGGGCCCGCGGCGCTCGCGGCGGGCCCCAACGCTTCCCGGCGTGGCACCATCGGGACGATGACCGACCAGGCTGCCCGCTACGACCGAATCGCCGAGGGGTATGCGCGCTGGTGGGCGCCCGTGCTCGCGCCCAGCGCCCGGGCGCTCCTCGACGATCTCGACGCCGCGCTCGACGGCACCCCGCCCCGACGGATCCTCGACGTCGGCACGGGCACCGGCACGCTCCTGCGGGCCGCGCTCGAGCGATGGCCCGATGCCCGGCTGGAGGCCATCGACGCCTCGACCGAGATGGCGGCGTGGGCCCGCGACGCCGTCCGCGACCTCCCGGGCGTCGAGGGCCGCGCGACCGTGACGACGGCCTTCGCGGACGCCCTGCCGTTCCCCGACGACACCTTCGACGCCGCGATCTCGTCGTTCGTCCTGCAGCTCGTCCCGAACCGGCACCGTGCGCTCCGCGAGATCCGGCGCGTGCTGCGGCCCGGCGGGACGCTCGCCTACGTCACGTGGGTCACCGACTCGTCGCGCTGGCGACCCGACGAGGTCCTCGACGACGTCCTCGACGAGCTCGGGATCGACGGCGGCCAGGACGGCGAAGACGACGACGAGGACGAGCCGAATTCAGCGTGCGCGGGCGACCTGCCGTCGGCCGAGGCCGCAGGAACCGGCCTGCGTCGTGCCGGCTTCCGGCGGGTGACGGTCCGACGCTCGCGGCTCGAGCACCGGTTCGACCCGACGTCGTACGCCGGGTTCGTCGCCGAGTTCGACGAGGAATCGCTCGTCTCGTCGCTCGACCCGAACCTGCGGAAGCGCTTCCTCGATGCGCTGATCCGTCGGCTCGGCCGGCTCGATCCCGGGGACCTCGTCCTGCGGACCCCGATCGCCTACGCGGTCGGCCACAAGCCGGGCTGAGCCCGCCGGGGCCGCTATTCCAGACGGTTCATCGATTCGGCGCTCAGGGAGCGTGACCCTCGGCGGCCTTCCCCACTTCTCCGGGAGGGATGAGCGCGCTGATGCCGATTTCTATTCGTAGTGGGGAATACCGTCGCGGTCGCGGGGAATACCGTCGCGGTCGCGGGGAATCCGGCCGCGTCGCGAGGCGTTCGGCCGCCTCGTGAGGTGTCCCGGCGCGAGCGGACGCGACCTCAGACCACCTTGTCGCCCGGCAGGTCCTCGACGAACGCGGCGCCCAGGCGCGCAGCGTCGTACGCCTCGCCCAACAGATGGTGGTAGGGCACGCCGCTGAACTGGTGGTGCGAGCGGGTCGGGATGTCGCGGCCCGCCGACCATTCCTCTCGCTGCAGCTCGTGGTACCCGACCTCCTCTCGCTCGGCCATGGCGGCGAGCAGCGTCGACAGCCCGTGACCCGTCGCGTGCTGCCCGCCGAGCGTGATGAAGATGAACCCGACGCCGAGCTCGCCGAGCTCCGCAAAGGTGAACGGGTCGGGCTCGTTGAACCACTTGAACGAGCTCGAGTAGTTGAATGCGAAGCGGGCCTCGGGGAAGCGCCGCCGGATCTCGGTCGAGAAGGTCTCGACCGGGCCGCGGTCGGCGGTCGGGAACTCGCACCAGAGCAGGTCCGAGATGCCCGAATCGAGGTAGCGCAGCCCGCGCTCGATCGCCAGCTCGAGCCCCCGTGCGGACTCGGGCGCGTCGATCGCCGACAGGCCGTCGGTCCTGGCGATGATCACGAAGTCCGGGTTGCCGAGGTCGTCGGCGACCGCGCGCATCATCCGCAGCTTGCCGAGCATCTCGCTCGCCGGCACGAGCGCCTTGCCGCCGATGTGGCCGCAGCGCTTCGGGAGCACCTGGTCCTCGAGATGGGCTGCGGCGACCCCGGCCGTCACGTACAGCTCGGTCGTTCGCTGAACGTTGAAGATGTTCCCGTAGCCGGCGTCCATGTCGACGATGACCGGCGGGATCTCGAGGTGGCGCGGCGGCACGCCCTTCTCGGGGTCGCCGACGGCCGCGGTGAGCTGGAACTTGCGCAGCGCGGCGACCGTTCTCCGCGCGGCGTCCGCGATCTCGACGCTCGCGTACAGGTCCATGTCGGTCGTCCCGACGTGGCCGATGGCGAACGAGTAGCCGCTGAAGTAGACGGCCTTGAAGCCGTGCCACATGACGAGCTGGGCGCCCATCGGGTCGTACACGCCCGGCCCGAACAGGTACGGCTCCGTGCGCAGCAGCTCGCGCATCCGCGTCGAGGGATGGATCCAGCGCGAGGCGGGGACACGGAAGCCGGCGGGGAGGAGCGGCGTGGGACGGAGGTCCGTGGCCGTGGTCGCGGGGACGCTGACGGCCATCGGGCTACTCGTTCGCGTGATCGCGCTCGCAGAACTCCGGGCACGTACAGCCCGCGGCGAGCGCCGTGGCCGTGGCCCCGAGGACGCTCCGGCGCAGCCGAGCCTCCGGGGCGACCCGGCGGCGGACGACCGGACGCGGCGCCTCGCGCTCGAGCTCCGGCTCGCCGTCGAAGGCAAGCAGCTCGACCCGGTCGGGGCCGTCGCCGATGCCGATGATCCAGGCCTTCGCGGGATGGACGGAGTCACGGAAGTCGATGGTGATCCGGCCGGGGACGCTGCTCGCGAGCATCGGCGTTCTCCTGTGGGGCGGCGAGAACCGGGATGCTACGAGCGGCCCTCGGATCAGTCCAATCGAATCATGACGCCGTTATCATCAGCGCGATCGATAGCAGCGGAGCGAGCGCCGATGCAACTCGCGCAGATCGAGGCATTCCTCGAGGTCGCCCGGCGCAGGACCGTGACCGGCGCGGCCACCGCGCTGTTCGTCACGCAACCGGCGCTGACCGCCCGCCTGCAGGCGCTCGAGGCGGAGCTCGGCGCGCCCCTCTTCCGCCGGACGCGGAGGGGCATGGAGATGACCGACGCCGGACGCGCGTTCCTCCCGTACGCGGAGCGCGCGCTGCTCGCGCTCGCCGAGGGTCGCTCGCTCGTTGGCGACCTGGCGCGCGGCACGGCCGGTGAGCTCGTGATCGGGGCGGCGCCGGCAATCTCGACCTACGTCCTGCCCCGGTTGCTCGCCCGCTTCACCGAGTCCCACCCGCGCGTGCGGCTCAGCGTGCGCACGGGCCACTCCGAGGAGATCGTCGAGCTCGCGCTGCGCACCGAGATCGGCGTCGGGTTGATCCGGGCGATCGGCCAGCCAGGACTCGAGGAGCGCGACCTGTACGAGGACGAGCTCGTGCTCGTGGCCGAACCCGGCCACCCGTTCGCGGCGCAGCGCATGCTCGACCTGACGCGGCTGACCGAGGCCCGGCTCGTGCTGTTCGACCGGACCTCGAGCTACTACGACCTCACGAACGCCCTCTTCCGCGAGGCGGGTCTCGTGCCTCGCAGCGTGATCGAGCTCGACAACATCGATGCCGCGAAGCAGATGGTCAGCGAGGGCCTCGGCGTCGCGCTGCTGCCGTACACCGCAGTGGCGGGCGAGCTGGGCGAAGGACGGCTTCACGCGGTCCAGCTGACAGGAACGGAGCCGATCCGACGTCGCGTCGTCGCGGTGCGGCGCGCGGACCTTGGTCCGCCGAGCGGACCGGTTGCGGCGTTCTACGAGCTGCTTGCGAGCATCGACGCGGTCCTGCCGGGCCGCGATCGCGGGACGCGAGGGGACTAGCCCTCGGTCCCCTCCTCGCCGCCTTCCGCCGGTGCGGCGCCACCCTCGGCAGGGGCCTCGCCCTCGGCCTCTGCCGCGGCAGCCTCCTCGCCCTCGGCAGCGACCGGCGCCTCCTCCACCTCGATCCGCGGCCGCTGGACGGTCGCGACGATCTCCTCGGGGTCGGTCAGCAACGTGACGTCGCCCGGGATCTCGAGGTCCGCGACCTTGATGCTGCGGTCGAAGTCGACCAGCGACTCGATCGAGTACTCGATCGACTGCGGCAGGTGATCGGGCAGTGCCTTGACGCGGACCGTCTCGGTCGGGTGCAGGAGCGTTCCGCCGTGGACCGAGACGGCCTCGGCATCACCGGTCGCGACGAGCGGGACGTCGACCGTCAGCTCCTCGGTCATGCGGACGGCGAACAGGTCGACGTGGAGCGGCCGGCGGTTGACCGGGTGGACCTGGACGTGCTGGACGAGGACCGGCTTCGCCTTCTTGCCGTCGACCGACAGGTCGACGAGCGCGTTCGCGCCGGTGTGCTTGCGGAGCTGCTCGAACTCGTGCGTGTCGACCGACACGTTCGCCGATTCCACGCCATGGCCGAACACGACGGCCGGGAGCCGGCCCTCCTTGCGCAGGCGGTTGACGGCCTTGCCGGTCACCTCGCGGTGGGCGGCGGCGAGCGTCGGACGGGCGGTTGCCATGGGCTCTCGGGACCTCGGGTGGTACGTGGCTCAATGGGCGGGCTGCGTCGGACCGGCGCGGAACGGCGCCGGCGGCGCCCGGAATCGGCCCGTACCTTACCACGAGCGTTCCGTTCGGGGCCGTTCGGGCCACCCGGTGTAGCATCGCGCCCATGGCCGCCACGATCCTCATCGTCGAAGACGAGCACGCCGTGGCCCGCGGCATCCAGTACGCGCTCCAGCAGGAGGGCTACCAGGTCGCGGTCGCGCGCTCCGGCGAGGAGGGGCTCGAGTTCGCGACGAACCAGGCACCGGATCTCGTCGTCCTCGACGTCCGGCTGCCGGGCATGGACGGGTTCGAGGTGCTGCGTCGGATGCGGGCGACCGGCTCGAAGGCGCCGGTGCTCGTGTTGACCGCCCGCGACGACGAGGTCGACAAGGTGATCGGGCTCGAGCTCGGCGCCGACGACTACCTGACCAAGCCGTTCGGGCTGCGCGAGCTCATGAGCCGGATCAAGGCGCTCCTCCGCCGCGCCTACGGCGATCTTGCCGATGCGGCCGGCGGCCGGGTGATCCGCCACGGCGACCTCGTGATCGATCTCGAGCGGCGCCGGGTGCAGCGCGGCAACCGCCGGGTCTCGCTCACCCCGACCGAGTTCGAGATCCTCCGCCACCTCGCGTCGCGGCCCGGCCGGGTCTACACGCGGGGCGAGCTGCTCGAGCTGCTGCGCGACTACGAGGCGCTCGACCAGGACGAGAAGACGATCAACGTGCACGTCAGCCACCTGCGCGACAAGATCGAGGACGATCCCGCGTCGCCGGCGTTCGTCCTGACCGTCCGGGGAGTCGGTTACGCGTTCGCCGAGCGCTGACCCGCCTGGCGCCCCTGGCCGGGCGAGCCGGATGAGCGTGTTCGCGCCGCGCACCTTCCAGGCGCGCCTGACGGTCGCGCTCGTGCTGCTGATCGCGGTCACGCTGACGCTCGTCTCGCTGCTCGTCGTCAACCGCCTCGACGACTTCTTCACCCGCCAGCAGGGCTCGGACCTCGAGGCGCGCTCGGAGACCGTCGCCGAATCGGTCAAGGCGTTCGCGGCCGGAGCCGTCTCCGAAGGCGCGGTCATCGTCAACCGCCAGGGGCTGCTGAACCCGGATGTCGTCGAGGTCGTCGGGGCCGAGAACGTCCAGCGCTTCCTCGCCGACGTGGCCGCCCAGGCCGACGTCCGCATCCGCTTCGGGCGACTCGAGACGATCGGCGACATGCAGCACTTCGCCCCCGCCCCGAACGGGGAGTTCGCGATCCCGCTGCGGGCCGCCGCGAAGGAAGGCCAGAGCCGCGAGCGGACGACGGTCGGCCCGACGCTGTCGGCGGGTGGCGGGCTCTTCGGCCAGTACGCGGTCGAGGTGACGCTGTCGAACCCGTACACGTTCCGGGCGACCGCGCTCGCCAACCTGAGCGGGCTGCTCGCGGCGATCGCGCTGTTCGCGCTCGGACTGAGCGTCGTCATCGCGTCCGCGCTGACCCGCCGCTTCACGACGCCGCTGCGCCGTCTCACCGACGCGTCGCGCGGCCTGGCCGAGGGCGACCTGACCCGGCGGGTGCCGCTCGAGGAGGTCGGCTCGGGCTCGTCGGAGCTCGCCGAGCTGTCGCTCCAGTTCAACACGATGGCCGACCGGGTCGAGGAGAGCGTCGAGATGATCCGGCGCGACCGGGACCGGAGCCGCGACTTCCTCGCCGACGTGTCGCACGAGCTGCGCACGCCGATTGCCGCGCTGCGCATGTTCAACGAGCTGCTCAAGGGCCACGCCGGCGAGGATCCGAGCACCCGGAACGAGTTCCTCGAGTCGAGCTGGCAACAGATCGAGCGGCTCGACTGGCTGGCGACGAACCTGCTCGAGCTCTCGAAGCTCGATTCGGGGCTCGTGCTGCTCGACCTGCGCCCGGACGACCTGCGGGCCGCCGTGGAATCGGCGGTCGAGCAGGCCGAGAGCGCCGCGGCCAAGCGGGGCGTGGCGCTGACCGTGACGCTGCCCGACCGGCCGATCCGGATCCGTCACGACCCGCAACGTATCGGCCAGGTCGTCTCGAACCTCGTGGCGAACGCCATCAAGTTCACGCCGCGCGGCGGCTTCATCACGGTCGCGGTCTCGCCCGCGGGCGACGGCGCGCGGATCGACGTCGCCGACACCGGGGTGGGCATCGACGCGTCCGAGATGCCGCACATCTTCGAGCGCTTCTACCGCGGCGCCCAGGCCAACGAGGCCCGCGGGAGCGGCAGCGGCCTCGGGCTCGCGATCGCCCGATCGATCGTCGACATGCATGGGGGCGCCATCGCCGTCGAGAGTCGCATCGGCGCCGGGAGCCGGTTCACGGTCACGCTGCCGGCCGACCCGCGGCTCGTCGCCGGGACGCCTGCGGCGGCACGGGCGGACGTTGCCAGCGCATCCGAGGCGGCGGGCCGCGCGACCCACGAGGGCGCGCGCGTCGGTGGCAGCGTGGAGCCCGAGGTCGGCGTCGCCGACATTGCGGCTGCCCGCCTGACGACCGAGGAGAAGATGGCGGAAACTTCACCGACCGACGCATCACAGGTGAATTCGCGCGCGACAGGCTAGCGACCTGTCCATCGACGTCCCACTCCGCGGGGCCGCCAGCGCCGGAGGAACACGCACCAGATGACCGAACCGCGAGACCCGTCCCCGTACGACCCGACCCACCCGACCGACCCGGCCGACCCGACCGATCTGACGCAGCGGCACGACATTCCCGACCCGTCCTCCGCCGCACAGCGCTACTCTCCGCCGCCCGAGCCGCGGACCGACTGGACCCGCGAGGCGGGGTGGACCCCGACGTCCCAGGGGACGCCAGAGCGCTGGTACGAGCCGGCGACCCCGCCGGCCCCGGTCCCGATCGAGCCCGCCCGGCCGGCCCGCACCGGCCACGGCACTGGCACCGTCCTCGCGAGCGCGCTGCTCGCCGCGGTGCTCGCCTCGGGCGGCACGGTGCTGACCCTCGGCGCGACCGGCGCCCTCGATCGTGCCGCCCCCGCCGGGACCAGCCAACCGACCGGGACGAACGTGTCGGTCCGGCAGCCTGTCACCGTCGACGAGTCGTCCGCGACCGTCAACGTCGCCGAGATCGCCAGCCCGGCCGTGGTCCGGATCGTCATCGGGTCGACCAGTGTCGGCGGCGGGATCATCCCCGAGTCCGGCGTCGGCTCGGGCGTGATCTACGACCCGAACGGCTGGATCCTGACCAACCGGCACGTCGTCGAGGGCAGCGGCGCGATCACCGTCGAGCTCAAGGACGGCCGCCAGTTCGAGGGCGAGATCTACGGCATCGACACGCTGACCGACCTCGCGATCGTGAAGATCGAGGCATCGGGTCTGCCCACCGCGTCGCTCGGCGATTCCGACGCGCTGAAGGTCGGCCAGCTCGTCGTCGCGATCGGGTCGCCGCTCGGCACCTACTCGAACTCCGTGACGAGCGGGATCGTGTCGGCCAAGGGTCGCGAGATCACGACCGAGGACGGCCAGCGGCTCACGAACCTGATCCAGACCGATGCGGCGATCAACCCCGGCAACTCCGGCGGCCCGCTGCTCGACTCGGCCGGCAACGTCGTCGGCATCAACACCGCGATCGCGCGGGACAGCTCGGGGATCGGCTTCGCGATCCCGATCGACATCGCCCGTCCGATCGCCGAGCAGGCGCTCGCCGGCGAGAAGCTCGCCCGGCCGTACCTGGGCGTCCGGTACGACTCGCTCGACGCCCAGAACGCCGAGTCGTACGACGTCGACGTTACCGCCGGCGCACTCGTGATCCCGGGTCAGGCCGCGGACGGCGGCCGGTTGCCGGCGGTCGAGCCGGACGGCCCGGCCGACGACGCGGGCGTGCGCGAGGGCGACATCATCGTCGCGATCGACGGCGAGACGATCGACGGAGAGCACCCGCTCGACGCGACGCTCAGCCAGCACGCACCCGGCGATACCGTGACGCTCGAGGTGCTGCGCGACGGCGAGCGGCTCGAGCTCGATGTGACCCTCGGGACGCGCCCGGCCGACCTGTAGGCGGTCGGGCGCGGCGGCCCCGACCCCCGCCTCGGCCTCGGCCCCGGGCCTCGGCCCCGGGAGAGCGGCGCGTCGCGCCGGTCAGCGGGACGCGCGTGAACGGCGACGCCAGATCTCGACGCCCGCCCAGTCGAGCGGCCCGCCGAGCTGGACCGCCGGCTTGCGGATCCGCACGCCGACCTCGGTGATCCGGAACTGGGTCAGCAGCTCCTGGGCGATCGCCTCGGCCAGCGCCTCGAGCAGGCGGAACGAGGTCGACTCGACGATCTGCTTGACCGCCTGGTAGACGAGCGCGTAGTCGATCGTCTTGTCCAGGTCGTCGTCGACGCCGGCCGGCTGCAGGTTGAGCCGGAGCTCGATGTCCAGCTCGAACGGCTGCGGGTGCTCGAGCTCGTGGTCGTAGACGCCGTGCCGGCCGTCGAGCCGGATGTTGCGAAGGATGATCCGGTCGGTCATCGCGGCTCCTCGGAAGGCGGGGCAGCGGGGTCGCGCCATGTGCCGCGCACGACGGCATCGCTGACGCGGGCCGCCCGAACGTTGGCCCGAACGTCGTGGACGCGGACGATGTCGGCGCCGGCCGCGATCCCGAGGGCGGTCGTCGCGAGCGTAGCCTCGAGCCGCTCCTCGACCGGCAGGTCGAGGACCCTCCCCAGCGTCGACTTGCGCGACGTGCCCAGGAGCACCGGCCGACCGAGCGCCCGCAGGGCCCCGAGCTCCCGGACGAGCCGCAGATTCCCCTCGGGCGTCTTCCCGAACCCGAACCCGGGATCGACGATCAGCGCCTCCCAGGCGACCCCGAGGGCGAGCGCCCGGTCGAGCGCCCGCCGCAGGTCGTCGACGACCTCCGGGACGAGGTCGTCGTAGCGCGGCTCGCTCCGGTTGTGCATCACGACGAGCGGCACGCCATGGGCGGCGGCGACCCGCACGAGGGCGTCGTCGGCCCCGACGCCCCACACGTCGTTGACGAGGTGAGCGCCCGCAGCGATCGCCGATGCCGCGACCGACGCCTTCGTCGTGTCGACGCTGATCGGCGTGGCGGGCAGCGCCGCGCACAGCGCCCGCACGACCGGGACGACCCGCCGGGCCTCCTCCGCGGCGTCGATCGGCGCGTGCCCGGGCCGGGTCGATTCGCCGCCCACGTCGAGCATGTCCGCCCCGTCCGCGACCATCGCCCGAGCCTGGTCCACCGCCGCGGCGACGACCGCGTCCTCGTCGCCGACGAGCAGGCCGTCGCCCGAGAACGAGTCGGGGGTCACGTTGAGGATCCCCATGACGTAGGTGCGCGTGCCCCACGCGAAGCGGGCCGGGCCGATCGTGGTCGAGCCGAGGGCGGCGGGTGCGTGGCTGGTCGACATCGACGTCATCATGCCCGGCCTGCCGAGGGATCGCTCGGGCCCGGGTCGACCAGCCCCGGGTCGTCGACGATCCGGCCGCGCACGTGCCCGACGAGGTAGAGCGAGCCCGCCACGACGACGGGTCCCGGCTCGGCGTCGGTCATCGCGAGTGCCAGGTGGAGGGCGGCGTTGGGGTCCGGCGCCGTCCTTGGGTCGGAGCCGGGCACGGCGGCGGTCCATCGAGCGGCGAGCTCGGCCGGGGGGAGTGCCCGCGGGGCGTCCACGGCCGTGGCCACGACGCGCGCCCCGCGAAGCCGCGGCGACGACACCAGCGCGGCGATCACCCCGTCGACGTCCTTGTCGGCCATCGTCGCGAGGACGAGGACGGCGCGGCCCGAAGCGAGCCACGGGCCGAGGTCCTCGAACGCCGTCGCGAGCGCCGTCGCGCCGGCCGGGTTGTGCGCGCCGTCGAGCAGCACGTCGCGACCCGCGTAGCGGACGAGCTCGAGCCGTCCCGGCCAGACCGCCGAGCCATAGCCGGTGCGCCGTGCGTGGTCCTCGACCTCGGCGATCCCCGCGGCCGCGAGCGCGTCGAGCAGCGCGTCCGCGACCGCGACGTTGGCCGCCTGGTGGCGTCCACGCAGCCCCACCCGGGTCGGACCGAGCCGCGGCAGCTCGACCAGCAGGCCGTCGCGGTCGACGTCCAGGACCGGCGCGGGCGGGACGACGGTCAGCGGCGCACCGACATGCCGGGCACGCCGCCGGATCACCGCGAGCGCATCCCCGGTCGCGCCCGTCACGGCCACGTCGCCGCGCTTGATGATCGCGGCCTTCTCGCGCGCGATCAGCGGGATCGTCGAGCCGAGGCGGTCGGTGTGGTCGAGGTCGACGTTCGTGATGACCGCGACGCGGCCGTCCCACGTGTTGGTCGCATCGAGCCGCCCGCCGAGCCCGACCTCGATCAACGCCACGTCGGGCCGGACCTCGGCGAACCAGCGGAAGACGATCGCGGTCAGCAGCTCGAACTCCGTCGGCGGGCCGAGCCGGCGAGCCACCTGCTCGGCGGCGGGCAGCACCTCCCCGACGAGGCGCGCAAACGTCACGGCGTCGACGGGCCGGCCGTCGATCTGGAGGCGTTCCCGATACGTGACGAGGTGCGGCTTGGGCGTCTCCCCCACCCGGTATCCCGCGGCACGCAGCGCAGCCCCCGCCAGCGCGAGCACCGAGCCCTTGCCGTTCGTGCCCCCGACGAGCGCGCCGCGCACCTCCCGCTGCGGATCGCCGAGCACGCGCAGCAGCGCGCGCGTCCTGCCGAGCCCGAGCCGAACGCCGAACCGGCCGCGGTCGGCCAGCGCCGCGAGCGCCTCGGCGTACGTGAGCGTGGAACCGCCGGCCGTCACGTCGCGCTCAATCGCGCGTCAGCTCGTCCTCGTAGAAGACGCACTGGTTGAAGCGCGGCGTGAGACACACGTCGTTGACGTAGCCCTGCTCGAGGTGGACGCCGCCCCGGAGCTGGCAGCGCGAGACGTTGGTGTCCTGCCGGATGAGCGCCTTCAGCAGGTGCGGTGCCTGGATCGGGATCGCGCCGCGCGCACCGGTCATGTAGAAGTGCGGGCAGACGTTGCGCCGGAGATGCGGGAGCCCGAATCCGGGGCGAGGGCCGGCCGGCATCGGCTCGGTCTGGGGGCTCCGCGCCAGGGGGGATGGCATCACCCGCGCGATCGGGCCGTACCCGAACGAGGGCCGGCCCGCCGGGGCACCGCTGGGTGGCGTCCCCGGGCGCCCCGACTTCGGATCGCGTGCCTGCACTCCCACCCTCGCTCCACGGAAGACGCGGCCGGACCCGGCACGCGCACCAAGCGGGCCCAGAGTACAACGCACCGCAACGCTCCGACATGCTCGCCGCGCGGGCGGTCCGTCGGCGCGCCGGGGCGCGTGCGACAATCTCGCCGATGACGACACGGCGCGGCGGTCGAGCTACTCACGTCCGACCGCGACCGCCGTCCTCGGGACGGCCCGTCGCGGCCCCGGTCCGGACCCGCGCTCCCGCGCCGGGCCGGTTGACCGCCCACCGCCCCATCGAGCGTGGCGGGCGTCTCCCGCTGCTGGCGCGGCTCGTGCTCGTGGTCGCGGTCGTCGCGCTCGGTGCCGGCGTGCTGTACGTGGGGGCGGGCGGGTTGAGCGCGGTAGCCGGGGCGATGGGCTCGGGGCTGTCGGGCTTGGTCGACGACCTCGTCGCCACGCCCACGCCGCGCGTCACGGCGCCGCCCGTCGCCGACTCGCCGCTCGTCGAGGCACCGGAGGAGCCCTACACGAACGAGCCCTCGGTGGACCTCGTCGTCACGGTCCCAGACGCGCTCGTCGCCGACACCGAGCACCGCGTCCGGCTGTACCTGGCGCTCGAGGACCAGACGCCGGCCGCGATCGGCGAGTGGCCGATCGGCGAGACGCAGCGGATCGTGATCCCGGTCGATCTCGAGAAGGGCGTCAACGACTTCTCGGTGACGATCGTCGGGCCGGGCGGCGAATCGGAGACTTCGCCGACCGTGCGCTACGTCTTCGACGAATCCAAGCCGAAGATCACGATCACCTCCCCGAAGGCCAACGCGAAGGTGAACCGGCAGGCGGTCACGATCAAGGGCAAGACCCAGGGTCGCTCGACGATCATCGCCCGCAACGCCGCGAACGACGCGTCGGTGTCCGGCTCGGCGGCGGGGGACGGCACGTTCGAGCTGAGCCTCGCCCTCGCGGGCGGGCAGAACACGATCCTCGTGACCGCCACCGATCCGGCCGGCAACGTCTCCGAGAAGGAGCTCGTCGTGCGCCGGGGCTCCGGCAAGCTGACCGTCGCGCTCGTGTCGAGCGTGTACCGCGTCCGCCGCGCCGATCTCCCGGAGCCCATCCGGCTCACCGCAACCGTCACCGATCCCGACGGCCGGGCGCTCGGCGGCGCATCGGTGACGATCACCCTGAGCCTGCCGGGGATCGCGGCGATCGCCCGGGAGGGCACGACCAACGCCAGCGGCAAGTTCACGTTCGAGACGACGATCCCGTCGGCGGCGGTCAAGGGGCAGGGGCTGGCAGCGGTGCTCGTCACGACGTCGGAGTTCGGGTCCGTGGACGACCGGACGGTGATCACCGTTCGCTGATGGGTCGGGGTCCGGGGCGGCGCGGGTGGCCGCGCCCGTGCCGACCGCCCGACGCCTTGATCGCACCCGTGCATCCGTTCGGGCAGCGTGTGCCCGACCTCGGGGGTCCGGGCCCCGACAGCGCGCCCATGCATGGCTCGTGCGGGCACCGGGCGCCAGGGTGGACGCGCCGCCCAGTCGCAGCTACGATCCGCGCATGCCGATGTGGCGATGCCCACACTGTCGCACCCCCCAGCCGGAGGCGGCGCGCTGCTGGGTCTGTCACGCATCGAGCACGGCCTGCGCGAGCTGCCGGCATTTCCGTCGATCGATCGCCGCTCAGCTCGGCTACTGCGGGCTCGATCGCACCCGCACCCCGCTGGCCGGCACGGAGATCCGGGCGTGCTGGGAGGCGGCACCCGCGGTCGAGGCCGTCTCGCACGTGGCTGCGTCACCCGCCGTGCCCGCAACGTCTGCGGAGCAGGGCGCCCACATCGGTCGAACGCCCGTTCGCGGCCGCGACTTCGTCCCGGTCGTCCCGGCGCAGGCCGTCGCCACCGCACCGACCGAGCTGGCCGCACCGAACGAGCTGGCCGAACCTACCGAGCTGGCCGCACCCACCGCACGGACCGCCACCGCCCCACCGGCCGCGGCGGCCCCGATGGCCCCGGCGGCCGATCCCGCGTCCGGGACACCCGGCGACCCCGCGCGAGACGTGCCGATCCCGGCCCTCGCCGACCCTGAGGGCCGCTGGAGCCTCTGGGGCGAGCTCGAAGCCTGACCTTCCCGGGCCTGCGCCCCGCGGACGTCTGCGCCGCAGCGATCCGCGCCCGCGGCGGTGTGCTCCCCGTTCTTGCTCAGCCGCCCTCGGGCGTCGGTGACTCCTCGGCCGGCGGCGTCGGGGTCGGCGTCGGCTCCGGCGTCGGGGTGGGCGTGGGGGTCGGCGTCGGGGTGGGCGTCGGCTCCGGGGTCGGGGTGGGCGTCGGGGTCGGCGTCGGACTGGGTTCGGGCGACGGCGACGGAGACGGCTCGGGGCCGAGCGACACGACGTAGTCGACCGGCGAGCCCTTCGCGACGATCACGCCGGGCGACGGCGACTGGGTCACGATCGATCCCTCGGGGACGACCGGGTCGTAGGCCTCGGTCCGCGTCCCGACGGCCAGCTCGGCCTCGAGGATCAGCGCGATCGCCTCCTGCTCGGTCAGGGTGCGCAGATTCGGGGTCGGCGTCTCGCCGGGTCCCGCCACGACGTCGATCCGGACCTCGCTGCCGAGCTCGACCTCGGTCCCGGCGGCCGGATCCTGGCCGACGATCGTGCCCTCCTCCTCGGTCGTGGACTCGACCGGGTTCTGGACGAGCGTGACCTCGAGCTCGGCCGCCGTCGCGATCGCCTCGTCGAGCGTCATCGCGGTGAAGTCGGGCAGCTCGACGGTGTCGGGCTCGGTCGGCGTGCCGGGGCCGGACAGCATCTGGAAGACGAGGAAGCCGATCACCGCGAGCAGCGCGAGCGCGAGGATGCCGGCGATCCAGACCGCCGGGCTCGTGCCGCGCTCCGGCTCGGGCTTGGGCTCCTCGTCGTAGACCGGCGCCGCCATGGCGGCGCGGCGGCGGGCCGCGGCGGTCGGGGGCGGGCCGTCGGCGTAGGCATCGGGCGCGTACGGGATCGGGGCCGGATTTGGACGAGCCGTACCGGACACGCGGGTGGCCGCGTCGAGCGCCGCCACCCCCGCGACCCCCTCCGCACCCCCGGTCAGCCACCCGTCGAGCGCGTCGCCGAGGACCGCCGCCGACGCGAACCGGTCGCGCGGGTCGAGGGCCAGCGCACGCCTGACGATCGCGCCGAGCTCGGGCGGGAGCCCGGGCCGCACGTCGAGGGGATCCGGGACCGGACCGGAGAGCCGGGCCAGCGCGACCGAGGCAGCGCTGTCACCCTCCCAGGGTCGGCGACCAGTGAGCGCCTCGTACAACACGATCCCGAGCGAGTAGACGTCGCCGAGCGCGGTCGCCTGCTCGCCCCGAGCCTGCTCGGGGCTGAAGTAGTGGACCGATCCAAGGGCCGTGCCGGGCAGCGTCATCTGCGCCTCGGCCACGGCCCGCGCGATCCCGAAGTCGGCGACCTTGACCTGCCCGTCGCGACCGATCAGCACGTTGCCGGGCTTCACGTCGCGGTGGACGATCCCCTTCGCATGGGCCGCTGCGAGCGCCCGCGCGACCGCCGACCCGATCCGGGCGGTCTGCCGGGGCGGCAGCGGGCCGTTCTGACGCAGGATCGACGCGAGGTCTTCGCCGTCGATCAGCTCCATCACGATGAACGGACCGCTGGGGTCCTCGCCGTAGTCGTAGACGGTGACGATGTTCGGGTGCGACAGCGAGGCGGCCGAGCGGGCCTCGCTCCGGAAGCGCGACGAGAAGTCCGGGTCGCGCAGGTACTCCGAGCGAAGCAGCTTGACGGCGACGTCGCGGCCGAGCTCGGTGTCGGTCGCGCGGAAGATCGTCGCCATGCCGCCCTGCCCGACCAGCTCGACCAGCCGGTAGCGGCCGCTCAGCGTCGTTCCGATCTCGGCCACGGTGTGCGATCCCTCATGGGCGCCGGTCTGGGTCCGGCGCGGTCGGGCGGCATCGTACCCCACGCCGCCCTGGGTCTCGGTCGGTCAGAGCTGGAGGTTCTGCAGGTACGACCGGAACTCGCTCGCGAGGTCGGGGCGCTGCAGCGCGAGCTCGACCGACGCCTTGAGCCAGCCCATGGTCGTGCCGGCGTCGTAGCGGATGCCGTCGAACTCGTAGCCGTAGACCGACTGCTCGTCCATCAGCGCGCCGATCGCGTCGGTGAGCTGGATCTCGCCGCCGGCGCCGCGCTGGGTCTGCTCGAGCTTGTCGAAGATCTTCGGCGTGAGCACGTACCGCCCGATGATCGCGAGGTTCGACGGGGCGTCCTCGGGCGCGGGCTTCTCGACGAGCCGCGTGATCTTGTGCAGGCGCTGGCGCTCGATCGGGTCGTCGGTCGGCTCGGCCTCGATGACGCCGTAGCGCGACGTCTCCTCGCGGGGGACCTCCATGACCGCCACGACCGACCCGTGGGTCTGGTGATAAGCGTGGATGAGCTGGCCGATGCAGGGGCGGTCGGCGATGACGACGTCGTCGGGCAGGATCACCGCGAACGGCTCATGCCCGATCAGGTCCTTCGCCATGAGCACGGCGTGCCCCAGCCCGAGCTGCTCCTTCTGCCGCACGTAGGCGACCTGGGCAAGGTCGCTGATGTGGCGAACCTGCCGGAGCATGTCGATGTCACCCTTCTCCTCGAGCAGCGCCTCAAGCTCGTAGGAGAGGTCGAAGTGGTCCTCGATCGCCCGCTTCTGGCTCGAGGTGACGATGATGACCTGCTCGACGCCCGCTGCGACCGCTTCCTCGACCGCGTACTGGATGATCGGCTTGTCCACCAGCGGCAGCATCTCCTTGGGCTGCGCCTTGGTGGCGGGCAGGAACCTGGTGCCCCAGCCGGCGGCCGGGAAGACAGCTTTGCGAACGCGCATCGAACCTCAGGGGCTGGTGAGGAGGAGGGGGCCAGTATACCCCGGGGGTCCCGCCGGACCGTCCCGGTGATGGGACGACCGACGTCGCAGGGACGTTGCGCGGCGGCCGCCGGCGCGCTCGTCGCAAGCGCGTGGGCGCGCCTCGGCCGACGTTACCGGCTCCGTGAGCCGCGGCCTCGGGGGCGGCCCGGCGATGCGTCCGCCTCGGCCGCGACGCCGTGCTCGACCGCGAAGAGGGCCGCCTGGGTGCGGCTCGTGAGACCGAGCTTCGCGAGGATGTTCGACACGTGGGTGCGTGCGGTCCGCTCGGTGATCCCGAGCGCGTCGCCGATGGCGCGGTTCGGCATGCCTCGCGCGACGAGCCGCAGGACGTCGACCTCGCGCGGGGTGAGCCCGAGCGCCTCGCCGTCGCCGTCGGACGGCGGCTCGGGCCGGCGGAGCCGTCGTGCGACGACCCCGGCCACCGCCGGGTCCAGGTAGAGCTCGCCGCGGTGCGCGGAGCGGATCGCTGCGGCGATGTCGTCGGCCTCCGCGTCCTTGAGGAGGAACCCGGACGCACCCGACTCGATCGCGGCCATCACGCGGTCCTCGTCGTCGAAACCGGTCAGCGCGACGACCTCGACGTCCGGCTCGTTGGCCTTGAGCCGGGTCGTGGCCGCGATGCCGTCCTGGCCCGGCAGCCGCAGGTCCATGAGCACGACGTCCGGTCGCAGGCGGCTCGTCTCCGCGACCGCCGCGTGACCGTCGGCCGCCTCGCCGATCACCTCGAGGTCGTCGAAGAGCCCGAGGAAGTCGCGCAGGCCGCGGCGGACCATCGCGTGGTCGTCGACGAGCAGGACGCGGATGCGCTCGGTCACGGTCAGGGGCCCCCGGGAACCCGGATCGTGAGCGTCTCCTCCTCGATGGGGACCGGGCGCTCGAGCGGTGCAGCGGCGGCGACGCCGTGCGCGTCCACGCCGGCCTCGACTGACGAGGCGCGTTGCAGGATGACCGCCGCCACGAGGATCGCGGCCCCGCCGACCACCTGGACCGGCGCGACGCCCTCGCCGAGCAGCCACGCGGCGAGCGCGACGCCGACCACCGGCTCGAACAGCATCAGGATCCCGGCTCGCATGCCGCCGATGAGCCGGATCCCGGCCAGGAACGCGATCGACGGGATCGCCGCGGCGAACAGGCCCGTGACCAGGAGCAGCGGCACCACCTCCGGATGCACGAGTGGGTACGCGAGCGCCGGCCCGCCGCCGCTGAGCAGCGCGACAGCGGTGCAGGCCACGACGGTCACGGCGAGCACGAAGGTCATCGCCTGGTCGGTCGGAACGTCACGGTACCCGTCGCGGCTGATCGTGACGAAGACGGCCTGGCTGACGGCCGCGCTGAGCGCGAGACCGAAGCCGATCGCGTCGAACCGGATGCCGGCGGCCGGGTCGAGCTGCGAGGCGACGACCGCGATCATCCCGATCGTGGCGAGGGTCAGGGCCGCGAGCTTGGGCCGGTCGAGGCGCTCGCGTCCGAGCAGGACCGCGACGACCGCGACCATCGCGGGGTAGGTGTAGAAGCCGAGCAGCGCCAGCGCGATCGTGATCCGGTCGAACGCGATGAACATCGCGAGATTGAGCGTGAAGCCGGTGACCCCGGCGACGGCGAGTGCCAGGCGCGCCTTCGGGGCCAGCCGCCGGAGGTCGGCGAGACGGGCCCCTCCCCGGCGAACCCGCCACGCGACGAAGGCGGCCGTGCCGAGCACGCCGACCACCGCCCGCCAGGCGACGAACGGGAGCGGCTCCATGCCGGCCTCGTAGGCAAACCGCGACAGCGGCCCGAGCGTCCCGAACAGCGCGGCTGCCCCGACGACGATCACGAAACCGGCCAGGGGGTGCGTGGACCACGTGCGCATCCGGCTCATGGTAGCCGCGCATGGCGGCGAGGCCGCGAACGGCGGTGGGACGGCGGGGCGGCGGGCCCGCGGGCGGCGGCGGGGCCCGCGGGCGGC
>JBIQKJ010000006.1:0-149656 GCA_044506615.1 Chloroflexota bacterium
GGGTCGGCGTCGGAGTCGGGTCCGGCGTCGGGGTCGGCGTGGGGGTCGGGTCCGGCGTCGGAGTCGGCGTCGGATCGGGCTCTGGGGTGGGCGTGGGGGTCGGGTCCGGCTTCGGGGTCGGCGTCGGAGTCGGGTCCGGCGTCGGGGTCGGCGTGGGGGTCGGGTCCGGTTTCGGGGTCGGCGTCGGAGTCGGGTCCGGCTTCACCGTTGCCGGGTCGAGCACGCGCAGCGTCGCGTTCGCCCGCACCGTCCCCTCGGCATCGACGGCCTGGAGGATGTACTCGCCGGGCTCCCTGGTCTTCCCGACCCGGGCCTTGATCCGGAACCGGCCCGTGCCGTTCGCCCGGTACGTGCCGATTGCCTCCTCCTCGCCTTCCCAGCGCAACTCGCCGCGCTCGTTGCGCCCGAAGGTCGCGCCCTCGATGAACACGCGCTCTCCCGGAACGGCCTCGGCGGGCGCGAACGACAGCTTCGGCTCGGCTGCGGCCGAGATCGCGTACGGCACGAGGAGAGCCGGGATGAGCAGCAGGATCGGCAGCGTGGCAAGCCAGTCCTTGAGGCGCGACGGTCGCGGCCGTGGAGGCTCGGGCGTCGGATGGCTGAAGACCCAGTCCTTGCGGTCCGCAATCGCGATCGTTCTCACGGCGGCTCGTCCTCCCGATCGACCCGGACGCCGGCGGCCGGCAGGACGAACGCTCCGCCGGTCGATGGGGGACGACCCGGCGGCACGACGTCGGCAACCCGGCTACCTGCAGGCAGGCCCGTGGCTTTGCGGCCCCGTCTCGCGACGGGTGTGCCTCTTCGTTTCGTGATCGACCGTCCGGTGGCGCCGGCTCTGGCGCCCGTGGGGTTCGGCCGGCGAGACTTCTCCTCGCCGGCGACGCCCGATCCGCGACCGCCGGACGGTGCCGGTGCACGATGGGCCAGGACTCGAGCCCGGGCAATCGTTCGATGGTCCTGTCCCGCGACGGATGGGCCCGGCGCGCCCCGCCGCCTGTCGCCACCCGGCACTCGCCCGATCCGCACCGGACCGGTCGCCACCGCTGCGACGTCTGTACTGCCGCCGCCGGCCCGACGCCCGCTACCGCTGGGCTACGTGGACCCGTACAGCCAGTCGGTGTAGCCGAACACGCGACCGAACCCGGCCGGCTCGGTCGGGATGCCGAGGTCGTAGCGAGCGTTGAACAGCCACGACAGGTGGACGGTCACCTCGGAGCGGTTCCAGCCGTCGCCACCGGACGCGCTGGACCGCGTGACGATCCCGGCCGCGCGGCGGAGCGCCTCGTCCGACCACGTCCACGGGTCGCCGTAGCCGTTGCGACGCAGCAGCTCCGCCTGGACGACGAGCCCCTGGAGCGACTCGAGCGTGTAGCGCACCCCGTCGTCGCCGGGCGGCCACTCGAGGCCGCCGCCGCGGCTGATGTCGCGCACGATCGCGCCGTCCAGGTTGATCCCGTCACGCTCGCAGGGCGGGTTGACCGGCACATAG
Organism: Chloroflexota bacterium; assembly: GCA_044506615.1. Taxonomy (GTDB): domain Bacteria; phylum Chloroflexota; class Limnocylindria; order Limnocylindrales; family CSP1-4; genus DASTYU01. The sequence goes on from JBIQKJ010000006.1 coordinate 1,490, forward strand.
TGAGGCGGGTCGCATGCCCAGTCCGCGCTGTCATCGACCGGCTGGAACCCGGCGTACGCGTCCGCGTCGCCGAGAAAGCCGCGCAGGACGGCCGCGGCGGCCCAGACGTCGTCGGTGTCGCCGAGGTACAGGCTGGCCGCGATCCGCGAGGCGCCGGCGAAGGCGCCCCAGTTGTTGGCCGAATCCTCGTGGGTGCCGGTCAGGGTCCGCCAGCGGCCGTGGCCGCCGAGCTCGCGGGTCCGGATGTCGTCGAGCCACTCCCGGAACTCCCGGTCGTCCTCGCCGTCCAGCCCGATCAGGTCCGCCGCGAGGACGTAGGACCCGAGCTGACGACCGAGCGCGAGGATCGAGTTCCCGGCTCGCTCGCGCTCGCTGCCGATGGCGTCCATCACGGCCTCGCGCGCCTTCTCCCGGTACACCGGGTCGCCGGTCCTCGCGTAGACGAGCGCAACGGCCAGCGTGCGAACACCGTGGCGAGCGTCCTGATCGCGGAGCCTCGCGCTCCCGAGCGGTTCGTCGGCGGTCGCCTTGAGCGCGTCCCATGCGGGCCCGAAGGTCGGCAGGGACTCGAGCGTCGCCCGATCCATCAGCAGGTAGTCGCCGACGGGCGGCGGAGCCGTCGGCGGAGCGGTCGGCGTCGCGGACGGGGCAGGGGCGGGCGTCGGACCGACGCTGCCCGGCGGGCCGCCGTCGCCCGACGGCGCGGGCCCGCCGGAGCGGTCGGGCGAGGCGAACGGACCTGGAGTGGGCGAGCCCGGATGCGTGCCGCTGCCGAGGGGACCACCGGAGCTGAACAGCAGGAACGCGACGATGATGAGTGGGGCCACGAGAAGGCGGAGGAGCGAGGGCCGGGGCGCCGGCGAGTTCGGCTCGGACGGGGTTTCGTCGGATGGGCTCGAGGCCCGTTCGGACCCCGCGTCCACCGGCCCGACCGAGGAGCTCGACGCCGACTCGACATCCCCCTCGGCCGGGGGCGCTTCCCCGGAGCCCCTGTCGTCCCGCATCGTCGGAAGAGTCTACGACGCGTGCCGGGTCTGGCGGATCGCGCCAAGGCGGAGGAACCGGGTCGCCGCCGCTGTTGACGCCGGCCGTGCGAACGAGGGACGCGGATCATCGCGGGCAGCGCGCGGCCGGTGTTGCCGCCATGCACCACGGAGCGGTGGGGACCGGGCGGGTTGGGCCAGCTCGGGTGCAGTCCCGGACACCCGAGCGGGATCGCCGGTCGGGACGATTGCGCCATTGGCGCGCACAACCATGCGCGGCTAGCGTGTCGGACCGGTGCGAGTCAGGGCTCGTTCCGCGTCAACCAGTGGCGATCCGGGCGGGGGAACGGAACGCGCACGCCGACGCGGCATCGACCCTCGTGGGACGACCGGCCGCCGAGGCCAGGAGGTCTCGAAGCATGTCACTCGCCATCGCCCGCCGGTCCGCGCAGCACGTTCTCCTCGCGCTGACCGAGGGCCTCCTCGTCGCCCTCGTCATCGTCGCGCTCGTCGCCGGCACGGCCGTTGCCGCCAAGGGCGGCGGAAAACCGACGGGAGGAACCATCAACCTCGTCGTCCTCGACGGGGCCGACGCGACCCCGAACCACGGCGAGCGGGTCGCGTTCGACGTGTCCACGGGCGCGACGGATCGCCCGTTCGTCGGGGTGCGCTGCTACCAGGGCTCCGCGTTCGTGCTGGACGGGTACACCGGCTACTTCCCCACGTACATGTTCGACCCCTGGGTGACCCTGGGCTCGCCGTACTGGGCAGCGGGAGTTGCAGCCGACTGCACCGCGCGGCTGTTCAGATACGACAAGCGCGGCAACCAGAAGGTGCTCGCGACGGTCGAGTTCATCGCGGCGCCGTGACGGGCACCCAGGACAGACGAAGCCCGGCTCGTCGAGCCGGGCTTCGTTGCGTTGCGGGCCGGACGATCAGGGCACGCTGATGCCCGAGTCGTCACCGGTGAAGTCGACATCGGTCGACTCGACGCACGCGCTGCTGCTGCCGAGCTGGGCCTGGTTGGTCGACGTGTACGTGACCCGCCAGTAGACGAGCGCATCCGCGGTCACGGCGACCGTCGTGTTGTTCGTCGTGGCAGACCGCGGCGACGCGCCGCTGATCGCGTGCGGGCCGTCGGTCAGCAGGAGACCCGTCGACCCGTTCGCGGTGCAGTTCGCGAGGCTGTCATAGAGCTTGAACGTCACGCTTCCGGCGAGGTTGCCGCCGCCGGTCGCGGTGATCGTCGCCTTGTCCTGTGGGTAGACGAACTGGCGGGTCGTGATCGACGTCGGCACCTGGTTCACGACGACCGTCTCGTCCGAGTCGGTGCATGCCGCGTTGTGGGTGCTGCCGATGTTGTTCACGTCGCCGGTCGCCGGGACGTACGCGGCCTTCCAGTGGTAGGTGCCGGGGGCGTCCGGGGTGAAGCTGACCGGCCCGTAGGTCGCGTTGCCGCTGATCGGCGTGAAGTCCTGCGGGTTGGTGCCCGTCCCCGTGGCGAGCGTCGAGCAGTCGTTCTTCAACAGCGTGAAGGTGATCTTGCCGCCGGCCGCCGCACCGTTCGTGGCGTTGATCGACGGGTAGGTCGCGTTCGGGCCGTTCGTCCCCGGCCGGGTGGCCGTGCCGCTCAACGTCGCGTTGTCCTGGACGGCCTGACCGAAGTTGACCGGCGAGGCAACAGCCTGCGTGTCGAGGCCCGGCGTGACCGGCAGCACCTCGAAGCACTCGCCGGTGCTCTTCGGTGGCCCTGCCGATTCCGTGGTCCCATCCGAGGCGTCCGGGACGCCTTCCGTACCCGAGTCGAAGGCGGCGTACCAGCAATAGCGGCCGGCCGACGTGACCGTCGCGACCGCCGAGCTGTACGTCCCGTCCGCCGTCACCGGATTGACCCCTGCGGCGGCGCCGATCTCGACACCGCTGTCGGAGCACGCACCGCTGGTGATCGGCCCGCAGAGGTAGAAGTTGAGCGTGCCCGTGAAGTTCGTCGTGCCCTTCACGTCGAGCACGGCAGAGTCGGTCACGCCCACGGATCCGGTGCCGATCGAGATCTCGGACAGGTTGTCGTTGTCGCTGTCGGCGGTCAGACCGCCGCCGGTTCCGTTCTTCGGCGTCGTCGTCAGCTCCGTGTCACAGGCTTCGAACGTGCCGAGCGCGAAGTCCTTGAGGATCGCGGTGATCTCGGGCGACGAGCGCGTCTCCGCGAGGAAGCTCGAGAAGCACCCCTCGAGGCCGAGCTCACTCAGGTTGATGCCACCCTCGAAGCCGCCGCCGGCGGGGACCCACCCGCTCTTCGCGGAGCCCTTGAAGGTGTACGTCCACGGGACGGGGACGGTCGTGTCGTTGACCGTCGCGCACCCGTCGTCATCGGCCTCGCCCGGGACACAGTCGCCGAACGTGCCGTCCGGACCCTGGATGGTCCCGCTCTCGTTGCCGCCGGTGCCGACCCACTTGAAGACGCGAATGTTCGAGGTGGCACCGCCCTGGGTGAACGTGCCGAGCGCCAGGACGTCGCCGACCTGGTGCTCGCCGGTGAAGCCGCCCTCCCCGTCGGTCGCGACGGGGCCCTTGAAGAACCAGAACCCGATGTCGGTCGAGCCGTCGACCGCGTACCGGTCCATCCCGAAGTAGAGCAGCTCGTCGTCGCTGTCGGTATCGAGCGCCTTCGCGGCGTACGCGTTGAGGATCTCGGCCTTGTCGGGCGAGGCGCCGCTCGATTCCTGCCAGCCGGAGATCGGCAGGTGGTCCTTCGACCCGCCGCCGATGAACGTCGTCGGGCCGATCCCGTCGGCCACGAACGAGCACTCGACGAGCCCGAGGGCCGTGCACTTGTCGTCGTCGCCGGTGTCGTTGGCGTCGGCGGTGATCGACGCGTAGACCTGGTTCCAGTCGGTGCCGGGCTTCGAGACGCCCGAGACGTACAGGCTGACGATCCCGTCGACCCCGCCCTTCGCGTGCGCAGTGGCGGTCGTGCCGTCGGCGGCACGGGTGACCGAGTACGTCCGCTTGTTGCCGACGCAGTTGCCGCCGAACGAGCCCGCCGCGTTGGCGGTGACCGTCATCCGCTCGGCCTCGAGCTGGATGATGAACGGTGTCGCGGGAGCGGTGCCCGTCTGACAGATGTTCAGGCTGCCGGCGCCGGCGGTGATGTTGGCCGCCAGGTCGCCGAGCTTCGTGATGTTCGTGTTGTTCGAGACGTTCTTGTCGAGCTCGAAGCGGTCGTCGTCGTGGACCGCCTGGACCGTGACGACGCCGAGCGAGGCGACCAGCATCAGAGACGCGAGGAGCGCCGCGAACCTGGATCGCGGCCTGACATGTCTGGCAATCATCGACAGCTCCCTCCGGTGACCATGTCACCCTTCATCGGACTGACCACTCCGTGGGTGTCCGGCGCCAGCGGGCCTCCCCCTGGCCGACCCGCTCGCTGCCGCGGTGGCTCCCCCGGCTGCGCGCTCCTGTCCGAGTTGTCCGCGATCGCCTCTCCCTCCCTGCTGCGGCTGTTGACGCTCGACCGGATGCACGCCGAGCCCCTCGTGTTCAGGGCACGAGGGGCTCGGGCCCGGTCGGTGGACCGGCCATCGACGAAGAGGAGCGGCATGCAGAACCTGCGGAAGGTCCGCCCGGCGAATCGACCCGTGCGTGGTCATGCCCTCCCCCCCGGAACGACATGCTCGGGCGACCGGGACGACATCCCTGAAATGGGGTCCTGGACGCTTTCGCGCGAGGCGCGCCCCCCGGCGCTGCGGCTCGCGAAGGGCGTAGTACTACCAGTACGAAAGTACCGGTGTCAAGGATGGAATCGTCGTAAGGAACGGCTTGTCAACGACTTGACACCCCGCGACACCGGAGCGAACGCCGTTACAAATATTTGACGAACGCAAGAGCGATTGATATGGCGCCGCAACGCTGCGGCTTCGACTCCCGGGGTCCGTTCGAGGTCCATCGCGCAGCGTCTCTCAGGCACGAGCCGATCATGGGAGGGAGGTCGGAATGAGCTTGTGGGAACGCTTCCTCGGTGCGTTCGCCGTCGCGCTGCTCCTCGTCGCCACCATTGCCGCGCCTGCGGTTGCCGCGGACGATGAGCCAGCGCCCGCCGTCGAGCTTCGCGCGGGCCTCGGTCAGCTCCTCGGCGAGCACGCGTTCCTGCTCATGGAGGCGATGCGCGTCGAGCCCGGGAGCGTCGATCGGGCGGCCTTCGACGCCGCCCTCGACGACAACTCGGCGAACCTCGTCGCCGCGATCGCGAGCGTCTACGGCTCCGGCGCGGGCAACCGGTTCGCGACGATCTGGGACGAGCACATCGGGCTCCTCCTCGCCTACGGTGACGCGATCCGGGCCGGAGACGCGGCGTCCCAGGAGCGAGCGCAGCGGGACCTCGAGGACTACGCTCGGCGCTTGAGCTCCGTGCTCGCCGATCTGAATCCGCGCCTCGACGCGCGCGAGGAGGCGCAGGCACTCGACGCGCACATCGAGCAGATCGTCGCGTTCGCCGACGGCCAGTATGCCGATGCCTACGCAGCCCACCGGGACGCGTTCGAGCACATGTTCGAGCTCGGCGACCACCTGGCCCTCGGGATCGCCAGGCAGTTCCCGAAGCGGTTCCCGGACGGGGCCGTCGCCTTCAGTCCGCGCTCGGACCTTCGCCTGGCCCTCGACCGGCTGCTCGGGGAGCACATGGTCCTCGCGGCTCAGGCGATGCGCGCCGGAGTGACGCAGGGACCCGACTTCGCCGCGGCGAAGGCCTCCCTCGACGCGAACAGCGGGGATCTCGCCGATGCGGTCGGGCGTGTGTACGGAGGGGATGCCGGCGGGGCGTTCGAGGAGGTCTGGACACGCCACACCGATGCCTACCTGGCGTTCGTCGAGGCGCTCGGGTCGGGCGACGAGGAGCAGCGGGCCGCGAGCCTCGACGCGCTGCACGCCTACCACGACGAGATCGCCGACCTGTTCGTGTCGGTCAATCCGCTGCTGGATCGCGAGGCGGTGGCCGATCTCATCCGGCGTCACGTCCAGGCGCTGATCACGCAGGCAGAGGCCACCGCGGCCGGCGATCCTGCTCGCGCGATCGCCGCCACGCGGGAGGGCTACGTCGGGACGTTCGCGGTCGGCGCTGCGTTGGCCGACGCCATCGCGCGCCAGTTCCCGGACCGGTTCCGCGACCTCGCGCGGCTCCCGGCAACCGACACCGACCCATCGGCCGCCCGGGTTCCGACCCACCCGGGCACGACGGCGCGCGCGCGCGTGTTTGGGTGCGCAGTGGCGATCGTCGCCGCGTGGGCGGCGCGTGGTCGAGCAGCCGCGACGTAAACGGCGAGTCGACGCATGTCGATGACACGTCGGAACCAGCCGGTGCCGTTCCCGTTCCTCTTCTGCGAGCAGTGCGGCGCGCGATTCGAGATGGAGCCGACGTCCCGGAATGCCGGTCGGCCCGCGCCGGCCCTGCGGATGTGCCCGGGCTGCGGCCGGCTCACGTGCCGGACCTGCTGGCCCGGACGCGCGAAGCGGTGCACCGACTGCCGCGGGACGGCGAGGTCGGCTCGGGGTCGCCGAGCGCGATCGCGCAGTGACGCCATGTCGTCACCGGTCGCCCTCGGCTCGGTGCCCCCGCCGACCCCGATGGCCCACGTCGATCGGGACCCGCGGGACCGGGCCGCCGACGCCGTCGATCCGACCGAGCCGGGCGAGGGCGCTTCGTCCGCTCCGCCGAACCCCGCCGCGGAGGTCGATCCGCCAGCGCGCCGATCTGCGCACGAGCCGATCGATCGTCGTGCCGACGAAGCCGTACCCGGCCGGTTCCGCCGCCCGGACGATTCGCGGCTTGTCGGACCCATGCTGCCGCTGGCCGTGGTCGCGCTGCTGATCGCAGGAACCGCGGCCGTTCTCGTCCTCGTGCCGCCGGGCCGAACGCCGTCCGTCCCTCCGGTTCCGACCGGCGGCGTGGCGGGAGCGGTGGCCGAACGCAGCGCTGCCGCAAGCCTCGCGCCGCCGTCCGAGCCCTCTTCGCCCCCGCACGCTTCGGCGGCGCCGCACGCATCGGCGCCGCACCTGGAGACCGCACCGCCCTCGCGGGGTCCGGACGCGCCACCGCTGGAGGCCGTCGACCAGGAGCTGCGCGCCTGGAAGGACGCGTTCGGGGAGGTCCATGCGCAGGTGGTCGTGACGGCCCGGAATCGCGGCGCTGCACCGATCGTGATCGATCCGTCCGGCGCGAGCTGGCGGGTGCTCGACGAGACGGGCCAGGTCGTTGCGAGCGGCCGGTTCCCCCACGCATTCCCGTCGGTCCTGCCGCCGGGCGCCGAGGCCTTCCTGATCGACGGTCTCAGCGCGACCTTCGCGGGCCTCGACGAGCTCGCGGTGCTCGACGTCGAGCTCGGCGCCGCGGCGGTCGACACGGACGCACCCGGAGCGGGGACGGTGCCGCTGGCCGTCGACAGATTGGCGTGGGAGCCCTCCCCGACCGGCGGCATCGAGGTGACCGGACGGGTCGTGAACACGTCGGGGATGCCGGTGCACGAGGCATCCGTGGGCGTCGTGCTGCGCGATGCCGAGGGCAACATGCTCGGTGGCGCCTACGACGTCGCGCTCGGGCCGCTCGGTCCGGGCGCTGCGGCGGCCTTCTCGACCGACTATCCGGGGTTGCCGCCGATCGACCGTGACGACGTCGCCGAAGCGGCGGGCGCCGCCTCCGGTTCGCCCTGAGCGCCGGGTTCGGGCGGAGCGACCGTGCGAGGCGGGTCTCGACCGGAGGTCGGCTATGCTGGCCGCGTGCCGTTCGGCAACCGGACGAGTGCGGCGTACCCGGCACGGACAAGACGCTGCCCGAGGTTCCGCCATGGCATGGGTCGTCCTGGTCCTCTCTGGAGTGCTCGAAGCGGTCTGGGCTGCCGCCCTCGACGAAAGCGAGGCGTTCAGCAGGCCGCTGCCGACGGCGGTCTTCGCGGTCGCCCTCGCGCTCAGCATGGCCGGGTTGGCCTTCGCGATGCGATCGATCCCGCTCGGGACCGCGTATGCGGTGTGGGTCGGGATCGGCGCGGTCCTGACCGCCGGCTATGCGATGGCCACCGGCGCGGAGCCGGTGTCGGTCGTGAAGGTGCTGCTCCTCGCCGGCATCGTCGGCTGCGTCATCGGGCTCAAGCTCATCGAGTGACGGACCGCGGCCGGCGGAACTGCGGCGTGCGCCGAGGCGTCCGGCACGCTAGCCGTCGGCGGTCATCAGCGCGCCGAGGCGCTGGGTCAGGCGCAGGTTCTCCCGGTAGTCGATCGGGACCTCGACGAGCGTGGGGCCGGGCGTCTCGAGCGCCCGCATGAGCGTCGGGTAGAGGTCGTCGGCCGAGGCCGCTCGGAAGCCGGCGATGCCGAACGACTGGGCGTAGGCGACGAAGTCCGGGTTGCCGAACTCGACGCCGAACGGCGTGCCGAACTCGTTGCGTTGCTTCCAGTCGATGAGGCCGTAGCCGTCGTCACGCCAGATCACGACCGTGATGTCGGCGCCGACCCGCTTCGCGGTCTCGAGCTCCTGGCTGTTCATCAGGAACCCGCCGTCACCGCACAGCGCCACGACCTTGCGGTCCGGGTGGACGAGCTTGGCCGCGATCGCCCCGGGGAGGGAGATGCCCATCGCCGCGAACCCGTTCGAGATGATCACGGTGTTCGGCTCGTACGCCTGGTACAGCCGAGCCACCCACACCTTGTGTGCGCCGACGTCCGACACGACGATGTCCGATGGACCGAGCGCCCGGCGCAGATCGGCGATCGCCCGTTGCGGCTTGATCGGGAAGCCCGGATCGGACGCGAACGCGTCGAGCTCCTCGAGCAGGGCCGTGCGCAGGTCGGCGTGGACGAGGATCTCGCGCGCCTCGTGGCGCTCCCCGGCGTCACGCCCGCCGATGCCGTGCGGCTGGACGGCCGCGAGCAGCCGGCGGAGTGTCCCATCGATGTCGCCGACGAGCTCGACCTCCGGCCGGTACGCGGCGTCGGTCTCGGCCGGCTGCGTGTCGATGTGGATGATCCGCTTCGTCCGGTCCGGGTTCCACCACGACGGCGCGTACTCGACGAGGTCGTACCCGACCGACAGAACGAGGTCGGCGCGGTCGAAGCCCGACAGGACGTGGTCGCGGGTCTGGAGCCCGACCGCCATGAGCGAGAGGTGCGACCGATCGTCGATCGCGCCCTTGCCCATGAACGTCGCCGCGACCGGGACGTGGAGGCCGCGGGCGAACGCGCGCAGCTCGGTGGCGGCGCCCCGGCGGAGAACGCCGTTGCCGGCGAGGACGATCGGGCGCTCGGACGCGGCGAGGAGCCGGGCGGCGTGGGCGATGGCCTCGTCGGTCGGCTCCGGGAAGTAGGCGCGGTTCGGCTCGAGCGGGCGGAGCGCCGTTCGGTCGATCGGCGTCGCGGCAAGGTTCTCGGGGAGCTCGATGTGGGTCGGGCCCGGCTTCTCGAGGGTTGCCTGGCGGAAGGCCTTGCGGACGATCTCGGGGATCGCCTCGAGGCGCTCGACGCGCGTGTTCCACTTCGTGACCGGCGCGAGCATCCGGACGATGTCGACGACCTGGTGGGCCTCCTTGTGGAGCTTGTCCGAGGACGCCTGGCCGGTGATCGCGACCATCGGCGCGCGATCGAGGAATGCGTCGGCGACGCCCGTGACGAGGTTCGTGGCGCCCGGACCGAGCGTGCCCATCGCGACCGCGGCGCGTCCGGTGAGGCGGCCGTGGACGTCGGCCATGAACGCGGCGCCCTGCTCGTGTCGGGTCGTGACGTGCCGGACGGTTTCGGCGCGCGCAAGCGCGTCGAGGATGTCCATCGTCTCCTCGCCCGGAACCGAGAACACCCATTCGCAGCCCTCCGCTGCGAGGCAGTCGACGAGGAGATCGGCGGCGGTGGCGTCGGGTCGGGCGGAGGAGGTCATGGGCCGAGTGTAGCCGCGGGGCGCGGGGGGAGGGCCTCCGGCTCCGGGAATCCCGTACCGGCACCGCGCCAAGCACCCGGTTGGGGCCCTGGCATCACGGCACCTGGCCCGGGCCCTGGCATCACCTCGCCGGGCCCCAGCTTGCGCATGGAGCACGTGTGGGCGGTCGCGGGCCAGTCCTCGACGCGATTTGGGCCGAATCCTTGCTCCACGGGCAGGGAATCGGGCGATCCTGCCTGTCAGGTCACCGACTCTGACGTGGGACGCAAGCGAAAGGGCCCATCGGGGTGCCGAGGGCCCCGACACGTGCTTCTGACGCAAGCCGCCCGGCCGAACGTGCGTGGGGGGCAAGAGATGGCGCAGTTCTTGCGTGGCACGCAAGGGCCGGCGCCGAGGTCCCGCGGGAGGCCTTGGGCGACCCCTTACGCCTTGTCCGAGGATGACCCCCGCTCAGCGCGGCCGCTCTCCGCCAGTCGCTCGTCGTAACGCCGGTCGCGCCAGGCGAGCGCCGCCTTCAAGCCGTCGCGGCGGACGATCTCGTCCCACTCGCGCTGCTCGGGCGTGTCGGCGGCGTTGATGATCGCCCCGAGGTCGATGCCCATCTCGAGCGCCTCGCGCAGTCCCATCGCGTCCATCGCGCGGTTGAGCATGCGCTTGGTCGGCGCCATGACCTCGGGCGGGGTCCGGGCGAGCCGGTCGGCCAGGGCGTCGACCTCGGCGGCGAGCCGCTCAGCCGGCACGACCCGATTGACCAACCCGATCCGCTCGGCCTCGACGGCGTCGACGAGGTCCCCGGTGAGCAGCAGCTCGCGGGTCTTCTTCTGCCCGACGAGGTACGGCATCAGCAGCGCGACCGGCGCCGAGCCGTATCGGATCTCGGGCTCGCCGAGCTTCGTGCCCTCCGCGGCGACGACGAGGTCGCAGGCCATCGCGAGCTCGAGCCCGCCCGCAAGCGCGTAGCCGTGGACCTGGGCGATGACCGGCTTCGGGCAGTCGAGGAGCTGCATCGTCACGCGGACGTCGGCCGCGAGCAGGTCGCGCCACGCGACCGGTCCGTGGATCTCCCCACCGGCCTCCTCGGTCAGGTCGTAGCCGGCGCAGAACGCCCGGCCGGCGCCGGCGAGCGCGATCACCCGGACCTCGGGGTCGGCGGCGGCCGCGTCGATCGCGGCGGACAGCGCCGACACGAGCTCCGCAGACAGGGCGTTGAGCTTGTCGGGCCGGTTGAGCGTGAGCCGGACGCCCCAGGGGGTGGCCTCGGTCAGGAGCACGGGCTCAACCATCGAGGACCACCAGCGCGTCGACGATCGTGGCGCCCGATGGGCCGGCGATGACCGGGTTGAGGTCGAGCTCGCGGATGTCCGGTCGGGCGGCGGCCAGCGCGCCCACGGCGACGACGAGGTCGGCCACCGCTCCCCGATCGACCCCTGGCCCGCCGCGGAACCCGTCGAGAAGGCGCGCGCCGCGCAGCCCGTCGAGCATCGCCAGCGCCTCCTCGCGCGGCACCGGCGCGATCCGGATCGCGACGTCGTCGAGCGCCTCCGCGAGCACGCCCCCGAGCCCGACCAGCACCGCCGGCCCGAACTGCGGGTCGCGCCGGACGCCGACGATCAGCTCGATCCCCGGCTCGGCCATCGCCGCGACAAGCAGCCCCCGCACCGTGGCGCCCGCGGGCGGCGCGATGCCCAGCAGCTCCGCGGCGGCGGCCCGGACGGCGTCCGCATCGGACAGCCCGACGCGCACACCGCCGACGTCCGACTTGTGCGCGAGTCCCGTCGCATCGAGCTTGAGCACGACCGGGTACCCGATGCGACCGGCTGCGGCGACCGCCTCGTCGGCGTCCCGCGCACGCTCGACAGCTGGGACCGGAAGACCAGCGGCGCGGAGCAGCTCGAGGCTCTCGAGCTCGGGGAGGGTGCGAACGACGCCGGGGCCCTCCCCGCCACGCTGCGCTTCGGTGTCGAGCCCGTAGCTCGTGCGATCCGCGGCCAACGCGGGCCAGCCCGCCCGCCACGGACCGGCATCGACCCGCCGCGCCCGCCGGCGCTCCCACGCCGCAACCCGCGCGATCGCCGAGAACGCCTCGACCGCGCCGCGCAGCAGCGGCGCTCCCCCGCCCTCCTCGTCGAGGACTCGCTTCGTCTCGGGTGGCGGCTCGCCCGAGGTCAGCGACACGTACACGGGGAGCAGCTCAGGGCGGGACGCCGTCGCGGCGAGCAGCTGGCGGGTGACCTCGTTCGCGGTGTTGACCTCGGACGGGAGCGAGGCATACGGGAAGTCGTGGACGATCGCGAGCACGTCGTACGCGCCCGACGCCGCGAGCGCCTCGAAACAGGCCCCATAGCCCGTCGTCGGATCGGCCGCCCCCCACGGATCCAGGGGGTTCCCGACGTAGCCCATGGTCGGCAGCGCCTCGAGGATGGCGTCGCGCGCGGATGTCGGGATCGGCGGCAGGTCGATCCCCGTCCGCGGCGCGAGGTCGGCGATGAGCGACGCCTCGCCGGTCGACACCGTCACGACGCCGGTCCGCCCCCGCCCGATCCCCCGCCCCGTCCGCCGCAGCCCCTCGACGAGCTCGGCCGTCTCGAGCAGCTCGTCGAGGTCGGAGCAGCGGATCACGCCGGCCGCGTCGAGCGCGGCATCGGTGACGCGCGCCTCGCCGGCGAGCGAGCCCGAATGAGCGACGGCGGCCGCCTGCGCCTGGTCCGAGCGGCCCACCTTCAGGACCATCACCGGCTTGCCGAGCGCGAGGGCGCGATCCGCGAGCGCGAGGAATCGCTCGGGCCGCTTGAAGCCCTCGACGAACAGGATCACCGAGGTCGTCTCGGGATCGTCGAGGCAGTACGCGAGGTAGTCGCAGACGTCGAGGACGACCTCCGACCCGCAGCTGATGATCCGGCTGAACCCGATCCGCGAGCCCGAGTGGATGTACGCGTCGGTGACGGAGCCCGACTGCGCGATGCCCGCGACGCCGCCCCGCGGCAGGTAGGGCGAGACGTCCCCGATGTAGCTGGCGGAGTTGGAGGTCAGATCGACGACGCCCATGCAGTTCGGACCGACGAGCGCGATCCCGTGCTCGCGGGCGACCCGGGCCACCTCGACCTGCATCGCGGCCGCGGCCTCGCCGCCCTCGACGACGCCCCCGCCCGGGATGATCACGGCCGGGACGCCGGCCTTCGCCGCGGCCTCGGTCACGACCGCGGCGCGGAGCGGGTTGAGCGCCACGACCGCGACGTCCGGTCGCTCGGGAAGGTCCTCGAGCGACGGGTAGCACGGCTGCCCATGCAGCTCCTGGTAGTTCGGGTTCACGAAGTGGCAGCGCGTGTCGCTGCCCATCACCCGCAGGTTGTCACGCACCGTCTCCGCGATCCAGCTCCGTGGCGACGCTCCGACCACCGCCACCGAGCGCGGGGCGAACAGCGGACGGAGGTCGATCGTCGTCGACGGGACGCTCGGGGACGTCACCCGCCGCTCACCCCACGACGCGGCCGACGCCGCGCTTCTCGAGCGCGCGGGCGATGATGAGCCGCTGGATCTCCGAGGTGCCCTCCCAGATCCGATCGACACGCAGCTCGCGCAGGAAGCGCTCGGGCGCGAACTCGCGCATGTACCCCCGCCCACCGAAGACCTGCACGACGCGGTCCGCGCACCGGTAGGCGGCCTCCGAGGCAAACAGCTTCGCGATCGACGCCTTTGCGTGGACGACCTTGCGGTCGGCCCCGCAGTCCGCCAGCCAGGCGCACTCGCGGGTAAGCAGCCGCGCCGCGGCCGCGTCGGCGGCCGAATCGGCCAGCGGAAATGACACGCCCTGGAAGTCGTAGATCCGCTCGCCGAACTGGACGCGCTCGGTCGCCCATTCGACCGCGAGCCGGAGCAGCCGCTCCATCGCGCCGCTGCACCGGGCGCCGATGTGAATCCGCTCCTCGACGAACCACTCGTTGGTCAGCTCGTCTGCCGCCCCTACGTCGCCGAGGCGCTGCGAGTCGGGTACCCGGACGTCTTCCAGCACGAACTGCGGGTGGCGGTCGGCGAAGGTGTGGGTGTAGTCGGGGTCGTGCTGCATGCGCAGCCCCGGAGTGTCGTAGTCGACGAGGAACAGCGTCGGCAGGCGACGGTCGCCGTCGACGACCACGCAGTGGAAGATCATGAAGTCGGTGTCGTCGGGCCCCGTGACGAACCACTTCTCGCCGTTGAGGACCCACTCCCCGGTGGCGCCGTCACGGATCGCGGTCGCGCTGAGGTTCCGGGCGTCGGAGCCCGCGCCTGCCTCGGTGATCGCGTAGCTGCCCGACCGCTCGCCGCGGAGGCTGGGGTCGAGGTAGCGCCGGCGCTGCTCGGGCGTGCAGTGGATGAGCGCGTTGTAGCCGCCGGGCACGTACGACCAGAGCCCGCCGGTCGCCTGGCCGAACTGCTCATGGACGAGAACCTGCTCGAGGACCGTCCAGCCCTGCCCCCCGAGCTCCTTGGGGAACGAGCCGCCGTGGAGGTCCGCCTCGATCGCGGCGCGGCGGATGTCGGTGCCCCAGTCGCGCGGGACGCGGCCGTTGGCGCGCTCGAACTCGACCTCGCGCGGTTGGAGCACCTCCTCGACGAAGCGACGGGCGCGCGCCTGCAGCTCGAGCTGCTCGGGGGAGAGCGTGAGGTCCACGCCGGGAGGATGGCCCGCGGCACGGGACCGGGGCACGGCCGTCCCGTCTTCCGGGACGACGCCTACGCCGGATCGTCGAGGTACAGGACGTCGAGCTTCGGGATCGAGCGAATGCGTCGGTCGTTGGTGATGAACGCCGAGGCGCCGAAGGCTCGGGCGCTGGCCAGGTGCAGTGCGTCGGCGGGCGACAGGTCGCCGGCGCCGCGGAGCCAGGCCGCGTCTTCGGCGATGCCGAGGTCGACGGGAATAACCGTGATGCCCGACTCGCGCAGCTCCTCGGCCGCGTGCTCGAACCGCCTGGCGTCCCCGGTCCGGGCGAAGCCGACGAGCGCCTCGGTGACTGCAACGACCGACATGGCGCCCACGAACCGACCCTCCGCGGCGGCGTCGAGCACCGCCTGCGCGGTTTCAGCGAGTGGGCCGCTGCCGTCCAGGACGTAGATCAGCACGTTGCTGTCGAGCGCGACGCGCGGATGGGCTCCCGCCAACG
The DNA here is from genome assembly GCA_044506615.1 of Chloroflexota bacterium. Classification (GTDB taxonomy): domain Bacteria; phylum Chloroflexota; class Limnocylindria; order Limnocylindrales; family CSP1-4; genus DASTYU01. The sequence continues at coordinate 16,519 of JBIQKJ010000006.1, forward strand.
TCTCGACCGACCATCGCCTCTCGCTCACGGATGCGCTCCTCCGTCTCGTCGCGGAGCTGCCGCACGAATGCAACAGGATCGGGACCGTAGAGCCCCCGGCCGAGCCCCCGAAGGCGGTCGGATGCCCGGGCCGGACGCTTTCGAAGGACGATCGCATCGTCGACCACCCGGACGTCGAGGCGGTCACCCGCTTCGATCCCGAGCCGACGCCTCGCCTCGCTTGGCACGGCGATCTGGTGCTTGGTGCTGACCTTGACGCTTAGCATCCCGGGCTGAGACTAAGTGGCGTCCGTGCTCACGTCAAGAGCCCGCGATCGCAAGATCCCCTCCTGTCACCGACAGCGGACCGCCGGGCTCGTCTTCGATCTCGATCAGACGCTGGCGCCCGATACCACAACCCAGTACCTCCGGGCGCGGGGAGTCGATGTCGATGCGTTCTGACCACGTCGGTGGGAGCACAGGCAGCCAGGCGAAGCTCACAATCGCAACAGTCAGCCTAGGGGATAGGTACGCCCGTCAATCGAGCAAATCGTGATCGGATCGCCCCCACCTCCGCCGGCGTCGTCGATTGACTCGCCCTGCTCGGCAATCACACGGGCCTCTGAGTCCACTACGGCCGGTATACCGTCGCCCAATCGAAGGTGAAAGCCTGGCGGCCAGAGGATGTCAAACCGGCCTCCTGTTGACCACTCCCCCCAGACGGAGGGTGTTTCGGAGGGATTGATCATCAATCGGAACGAGGACAAGCGCGCCGGCGTGCAGAGGATGGGAGGATCGTGGCGCGGGACGGTTGGAAGCTGGATCGCGGAGCCGCACGCCCACGCGACGCTCACGAAGATCGCAAGAATGACCGACTTAGTCCGCATCCTCTGCACACCGGTGCTTCAGCCAATCAGGAGCACGCCGAGTGGAGGCAGAGCCTGATGTTCAGGGCATCCATCGCAAGGCTAATCGGCCCGTAGACCGTCCTAGTTCCGTCGACTGCACTCACGATGCCGAGCGCGCCACTAATGTAGGCGGGGCCGCCATTGTCGCCCAAGCCTTGTCCGGGCGAAAACGGGCCCGCCCCTCGCGGGTACGGCGCTCAGCCCGGCTGCGCCAGCACCATGATCCGCAGCTCGGTCATGTCCTCGATCGCCCAGCGCAAGCCCTCGCGCCCGAGCCCGGAATCCTTGACGCCGCCATAGGGCATGTGGTCGATCCGGTACGTCGGGATGTCGTTGACGATCACCCCGCCGACCTCGAGCTGGTGGAAGGCCCGCCAGGCGTTCCCGAGATCGTTGGTGAAGACCCCGGTCTGCAGCCCGAACATCGAGTCGTTGACTGCGCCGACCGCCTCACCGAAGTCGGAGAACTTCGCCGCGACGACAAGCGGCGCGAACGCCTCGTTCGAGCAGACCTGGGCGGACACCGGGACGTCGGTCAGGATCGTCGGCGGGAAGAACAGCCCGTCGGGCTCCCCGCCGGCGACGAGGGTGCCGCCCATCGCGACCGCCTCGTCGACCCAGCGCTTCGTTCGCGACACGGCGTTCTCGTCGACCATCGGGCCGACGTCGGTCGCGGGATCGAGCGGGTCGCCGACGGTGAGACCCGCGGCGGCCACCCGGAAGCGCTCCATGAACGGCTCCCAGACCGCCTCGTGGACGTACAGGCGCTGGACGCTGATGCACACCTGGCCGGCATAGGCGTACGCGCCGACCACGATCCGCTTCGCGGCCCAGTCGAGGTCGGCCGAGGCGTCCACGATCGCGCCCGCGTTCCCACCGAGCTCGAGCACCACCTTCTTCTTGCCGGCGCGCTCCTTCATGCGCCAGCCGACCGACGGGGAGCCGGTGAAGCTGAGCAGCTTGAAGCGGTCGTCCTCGACCAACCGGTCGCCGAGCTCGCGGGTCATCGGCAGGATGCTGACCATGCCGGCGGGGACGCCGGCGGCCTCGATGATCTCGGCCACGGTCAGCATCGTGAGCGGGTCCTTGGACGGCGGCTTCAGCACGATCGGGTTGCCCGATGCGATGGCCGGGGCGACCTTGTGCGCGGCGAGGTTCAACGGGAAGTTGAACGGGCTGATCCCGGCGACCGGGCCGATCGGGAAGCGGCGGGTGATGCCGACCCGGCCCTTCGACGAGGCCATCAGGTCCAGCGGGATCGTCTCGCCGGTGATCCGCTCCGCCTCCTCCGCGCCCAGGCGGAAGGTCAGCACGGCCCGATCGACTTCGACGAGCGCGTCGCGGATCGGCTTGCCCGCCTCGAGCGCGATCAGCCGGCCGAGCTCCTCGCGCCGGTCGCGGATCCCGGCGCTGATCTCGCGCAGGATCCGGCCCCGCTCGTACGCCGGCAGCTCGCGGGTGACGGGGAACGCGGCGACCGCGGCCTCGACCGCCTCCTCGTACTGCTCGGCGGTCGCGGTGAACGTGGACCCGGCCGGCTCGTCGGGGCGGGCGGGGTTTGTGATCACCAGCGGGTCCGACGATTCGACCCAGCGCCCGGCGAGGAAGATGGGATGTGGCTTGGTGCCGGTCACGGCGGTCATGGCGTGGGTTCTCCGCTGGTCGGTGGGGCGTGCGGTACCGTCCCATCCTACAGCGACACCCCGTTCCATCAGAGGGAGCCCGATGCCCAAGGAACCGAGCCTCCGCGACCGACTCCGCGTCGAGCCCGGCACACGCGTCCGCCTCGCCGATCGCGACCCGGGCGAGACCTTCGGTCACGCGAAGGACGCCGCCAAGGACGAGACCGACGAGCTGCTCGACCGGCTGACCGACCTCCAGGACCGACTCTGGGCCGAGGCGACCCGAAGCGTGCTGGTCGTGCTCCAGGGCATCGATGCCGCGGGCAAGGACGGCACGATCCGCAAGGTCATGACGGCATTCAACCCCCAGGGCTGCCCGGTCTCGAGCTTCAAGGTGCCGAGCGCGGAGGAGCTCGCCCACGACTACCTGTGGCGGGTCCACAAGCGCGTGCCGGCCAAGGGCGAGATCGGCGTCTTCAACCGCTCGCACTACGAGGACGTGCTCGTCGTCCGCGTCCACGAGCTCGTCCCGCGTGATGTGTGGTCGCAGCGCTACGACCAGATCGTCGCGTTCGAGGACCACCTGGCGGCCACCGGCACGACGATCCTGAAGTTCTTCCTCTACATCGACCGCGACGAGCAGCGGGAGCGGTTCCAGGCCCGCTACGACGACCCGACGAAGCGCTGGAAGTTCTCGATGGGCGATCTCGATGAGCGGCGCCACTGGGACGACTACATCGCTGCGTACGAGGACGCGCTGTCGAAGACGTCGACCGAGCGGGCGCCGTGGTACGTCATCCCGGCCAACCGGAAGTGGTTCCGCGACCTGGCAGTCGCATCAATCCTCGCCGAGACGCTCGAGGAGCTCGACCCGCGCTACCCGCCCGAGCCCGACCTGCCGAAGGACCTCGTGATCGAGTAGCGGCGCGGCCGGCGCCGCGTCTCAGCGGCGCTTGCCGCCGCCGAAGATCGTCCCGAAGACCCCGCGCAGGATCGACTGGCCCGTCCGCGATGTGAGGATCCGCCCGCCGGTCCGGATCGCCGTCTGCATCGTCTCCTCGCGCTCGCGCTGGATCCGTGCCTGCTCCTTGGCCGCCTCGCGGCGCTGTCGCTCGGCGGCGCGCTCCGCGGCCCGTTGGGCCTTCTCGATCTCGCGCTGCTGGCGCTCGATCGCGCGGCGCTGCTGGGCCGGCGTCATCGTGTTGAGGCCGGTGTCGGTCGTCGGCGACACGCCGTCCCGCATCGCGGCCTCCGCCACCGCCGCCCGAGCAGCCTGCAGTCGCGCGGTAATCATCTCGTGCGCGCTCTCGGGGTCGACCGGCGTGCCGTAGGTGGCGGCGAGCGGGCTCTCGGCGATCCGGGCGCGGAACGCGTCCTCGGAGATCGGGGCCATCAGCGAGTCGGGCGGGATCAGCCGGGTCGCGGCGAGCGGGGTTGGGACGCCGTCGGGCGAGAGGACCGTCACGAGCGCCTCGCCGGTGCCGAGCGAGGTGATCGTCCGCTCGACGTCGTAGAAGTCGGTCATCGGGAACGTGCGCGCGGTCTTCCGCAGGGCGTCGGCGTCGTCGGGCGTGAAAGCGCGCAGGGCGTGCTGCACGCGGTTGCCGAGCTGGGCCAGGACCGACGACGGCACGTCGGTCGGCGCCTGGGTCACGAAGTAGACGCCGACGCCCTTCGACCGGATGAGCCGCGCCGTTCGCTCGATCTGGTCCATGAGCGCGTCGGACGCGTCGTCGAACAGCAGGTGTGCCTCGTCGAAGAAGAAGCACAGCTTCGGCTTCGGGAGGTCGCCTGCCTCGGGGAGGTGCTCGTAGAGCTGGGCGAGCATCCAGAGCATGAACGTCGAGAACAGCCGCGGCTTGTCCATGACGTCGCGCAGCTCGAGGATCGTGACGATGCCGCGGCCGTCGGGCGCGGTCCGGATGAGGTCCGCGACGTCGAACTCGAGCTCACCGAAGAATGCGTCGGCGCCCTCCTGCTCGAGGACGACGATCGATCGGAGCAGGACGCCGACCGTCGCCGACGACATCCCGCCGTACTCCGCGAGGATCGGCTTGCCCTCGTCCGAGGCGAGGAACTTGAGCGTCGTGGCCAGGTCCTTGAGATCGAGCAGCGGCAGGTCGTTGTCGTCGCAGTACTTGAAGACGAGCGCGAGGACCGACGTCTGGGTCTCGTTGAGGTCGAGCACCTTGCCGAGGAGCAGCGGCCCGAACGAGCTGACGGTCGCCCGAACCGGAGCGCCGAGCTCGCCCGTCAGCGACAGGAACTCGACGGGGTGACCCGACGGCTCGAAGTCCCAGGCGAGTGACTCGAGCCGCTCGATCATCTTCGGGTGGGATCCGTCGCCCGGCGCCGCGATCCCCGTGAGGTCGCCCTTGATGTCGGCGACGAAGACCGGGACCCCCGCCCTGGAGAGTTGGCCCGCGAGCACCTGCAGGGTCTTCGTCTTGCCGGTGCCGGTCGCGCCTGCGATCAGCCCGTGTCGGTTCATCATCGAGAGCGCGACCTGGACCCGGGTGTCGTTGAAGACGTCGCCTTCGTGCATCGCGCTGCCGAGGACGATCGCGGGCTCCTCGAGTGCGTAGCCGCTCGTGATGGCCTCGACGAAGGCCTTGTCCATGGGGCGAGATCTCCGTGATCGGGGGTCGGAATCGGCGGGGGCACAGCGTATCATCGGGGCCGCCCCGCGCTTGCGCGGCACCGTCTCGGCGCCCTGTCGTACCCGTTGGAGGATCTGCACGTCATGCGCATCGAGGACATCGAGGGGATCGGCCCCGCCAACGCCGCGAAGCTCGTGGAGGCCGGGGTCCGCACGACCGACGACCTCCTGGAGCGGGCAGGCCCCCGCGCTGGTCGGGAGGCGCTCGCGGCGGCCACGGGCATCAACGCCGGCCTCCTGCTCGAGTGGACGAACCACGCCGATCTCTACCGGATCAACGGCATCGGCTCGGAGCTGTCCGACCTGCTCGAGGCGGCCGGGGTCGACTCGCCGGCCGAGCTGGCTCGACGGAACGCGGCGAACCTCCACGGGACGTTCCAGGAGCTCGACGCGGCACGCCCGAACGTCGTGCGGCGCGTTCCGTCCGAGGCCACGATCGCCGGCTGGATCGAGCAGGCCAAGGCGCTCCCGCGGGCCGTCGAGCACTGACCGCGGAGGCGTCCCGTGCTCCAGGACTTCCGAGAGTTCCTCCTCAAGACCAACGCGCTCGCCCTGGCGATCGGCGTCATCATCGGCGCCGCACTCGGCTCGGTGGTGACCTCGCTCGTCGAGGACATCATCATGCCGCCGGTCGGGCTCCTGCTCGGCGGCGTGGACTTCTCCGAGCTGAAGCTCGTGCTGCGCGAGGCGAGCGGCGACCCGGCGACCGAGGTCGCGATCCGCTGGGGCGAGTTCCTGAACGCGGTCATCGCGTTCGTCGTGATCGCCTTCGTCGTGTGGCGCCTGAGCAAGGCGTTCGTCCGCGAGGAGGCGGCCGCCGGTCCGACCGCCGAGGAAGCGCTCCTGACGGAGATCCGCGACGAGCTTCGCGCGCAGCGGGGATCCCGCGCGGCCGACGTTCGGTAATCCGGGCTCGTCGAGCGTGGCGGCCGCTAGTCGGCCGTCACCTCGACGCCCTCCCCGATCGCGAACTCGAGCTCGGGCCACTCCCCGTGGAGGCAGACGGGGCCCGCGGTCCCGGCCGGGATCGTCGTGACCGTCGAGGAGCTGCTGCCCGGGACGCCGTCGAGCTCCCCGACGACGCTGACCCAGGGCGGCGGCTCGACGCCCTCGGCGACCTCGAAGTCGCGGAACAGCTCGCGCAGCTGGTCCCACGTGCGGTCCGGGCCGAGCGCGACGAACCCGAGCCCGGCCCCGGCCGCGTCCGGCGCGACCTCGAACGTCAGCTCGTACGTGCCCGCCCGGCTCGGGGCGCCGACCATCGCACAGGTGCGGCCGTCCCACGTCACCCGGATGCCGCCCTGCATCGCGAAGGGGTTCGGCCGCGGCGGGCCGCGGCGGAGCGCCTCGAGCAGCGCGGCCTCGACGGCCGGGCGGGCCGCCCGGGTCGCGACGCGGACCGGCGTTCCCGCAGGGTCCCTGGCGAGCGCGCCGCGGGTCGGACCGTCGACGGTCACCGCGAGGGTCGCGTCCTCCCACGCGACGAGCTCGGGTGCCGTCAGGGCGAGCGCGGCGAGCTCGTCCCACAGCTGACCGCCGGGATCCGTGATGCGCTGCGGGTAGCGAACGAGCAGCTCGTAGGCGAGGTCGGCGCCGGCCGCGGCGTGGTCCTCCTCGAGCCACGCGGCCAGATCGGCGGGCACCGGGACGTCGTCGGTCGCGTCGAGCGGGACCAGCGTGACCGGTACTCCGCTGTCGAACGTGGCCTGGAGGGCGCCGGGGTCGGCGGCGGCGTTCCACTCGACCCGGTCGGCGGGCCCGAGGCCGTCGACGCTCACGTTGCCGAGCGCGTCGATCGAGCCTGCCATCGCGTGGACACCGGCGAGCCCGGCCGCCAGGCCCGGGTCGAGGACGAGGGCGTCCTCGATGTTGGTCAGCGGGCCGAGCGCGACGATCGTGACCGGGCCGGCGGCACCCACGACCGTATCGACGATCAGGCGTGCGGCGTCGGTCTGGTCGGTGCCGGCGTCGCTCGACGGCTCGGCGAGCGTCAGGCCGTAGGCACCGTCCGCGCCCGTGCGCCACTCCTCGGGGAAGGGCCGCGCATCCGGGCCGCCGTCGTCGCGCCCGCAGGCGACCGGGATGTCCTCGCGCCCGAGCTCGGCGAGCAGCCCGCGGGCGACCCCGACACCTGGTCCGCAATGGACCAGGCCGGTACCGCTCACGGTGACCGCGCGGACGTCGAGCGCGGGGTCGCGGACGAGGATCGGGAGCGCGAGCAGGTCGCTGACGTCGAGGTCGGAATCGACCACGACGGGGCGCAGCGACGCTGCCGGCGCCGGGTCGGCTCCGGAGGCCGTCGGCATCGTCGGCGGCTCGGACGCCGGGGAGTCGGTGGCGGGCGTGCCAGTCGGAGGCAGCTGAGCGGACCCGCAGGCGGCGAGGACGAGGCCGAGAGCGACGGTGACGGGCGCGCGGAAGGAGGGGCGGCGGGATCGGGGAAGCACGAGCCGATCCTACCGGGGATCGCGGATCCAAGCCGGCGCCGGGTCGTCCCGCGTCAGTCGGCCGCTGCGCGCGCGTACGTGCCGAGAACCCGGCACATCGTCGTGACGCCGCCGAGCTCGTCGAGGGCGGCCCGGGTGTCGGGCGCCTCGGCGTCGGCGTCGAGATCGACCCAGAAGACGTACTCCCAGGCGCGTTCGCGGCTCGGACGCGACTCGAGCTTGCTCATGTTGAGGCCGTGGCGGGCGAAGACGTCGAGGACGCGCAGGAGGGCTCCGGGCTCGTTGCGGACGGCGAGGGCGAGAGTCACTCGCCGGCCATCGCCGGCGCCGAGTCTCGTCGGCGCCTCCCGGGCCGGCTGGGCGACCACGAGAAAGCGGGTGCGATTGTCGGGAACGTCCTGGATGGCGTCGGCGAGGATTTCGAGCCCGAAGAGCCCGGCCGCCCTCGGCGAGAGCACGGCTGCCGCGCCGCGCTCTTCGTTGTCGGCGATGGACTTGCCGGCGCCGGCCGTGTTGTAGGTGGTCAGCAGCGTCCACGGCCGGGTCCGAAGGAACGCCTCGGCCTGGCCGAGGGCCTGGATGTGCGAGTAGACGCGCTCGATCGCGTCGATCGACTGACCGGGGAGCGCGGCCAGGCACAACCGGACCGGCACCACGACCTCGCCGACGATCTCGAGGTCGTGCTCGAGCAGCAGGTCGTAGTTCTCGCGGACCGTCCCGTTGACGACGTTCTCGATCGGAATGACGCCGGCGGTCGCGTCGTCGTCGCGGGTGACGCCCTCGAACACCGCCCGAAAGCTCCCGAGCGGCGTCCGGCGGACGTCGCCGAATGCCGCGAGCACGGCGTCCTCGGCGAACGCGCCGGGCTCGCCGGCATAGAGGATGTGGGGGTTCGGGCGGTCCATGCCGTCCGGAGTCTAGCGGGCGGGGCGATGGCGGCTCCGCCGCAGGCGCATCGGCACGAGGCGTCGGGTCCGGAGGTCGATCCACGCGATGCCCGGCTCGTGCGGGATCGGATCGCCGTGGGTCAGGGCGCGGACCCAGGCGACCGACGACCCGGGAAAGCGCGCGGCCAGGATCTCGGGGAAGCGCGCCACCAGGGCGCGGTTGGCCGCGGTGTCGACGAGCAGCCAGCAATGCGCGACGCGGTATGGGTCTGCGCCGCCGAGCGCGACGGCGATCCGGGCCGCCTCCGCGAGCTTGCGGTCCGTGGAGCGCGCCGCCTTGCCGACATCCTCGAAGCGGTTCCAGATCTCGTTGAGGACGAGGACGCGCTCCCGGTCGTCGCGGACGGGGACGTCGACCGAGTGGAGCGGGTTGTCGGGTCGGGTGGGCATCTCGAACGAGCCGCCCCTGCCGGTCTTCCTGGTCAGCTCGAGCAGGAGCTCCTGTGCCTCGAGGTGCCCGGCGTCGGCCGGGGCTTGGGGCTCGAGGTCGCGGGACAGACTGGCCCCGAATGGCCGCCGCAGCGCGATCCCGAGGCGAACCCAGGTCAGGAGCGGCGCCCCAAGACCGGCGCCGCGTTCGATGTACCCCATCCGCGACCGGCTCAGCCCGACACGCTCGCCGAGCTGGGCCTGTGTCAGCCGGCGCTGTCGTCGCGTGGCGCGCACTTCTCGCCCGAGCGTCGCCGCGATCCGCGCCGCCTCCCGGTCGCCTTCGGCTTGCAGGCTGGTCCGGCGTCGTCGCGGCATGCTTCCCTCCCGGATCGGCGGTTCGCGCTGGTCTTCCTCGTGCTCGTGCCTGCGTGAGTGTCACATTCGGCCCTTCACAGCCGATTACGCGGCGAGCCCACCCCTTCTCAGGCTCGCTATCGCTGCAAACCGTCCCTCCTGCCACTCGGGAAGGCATCCGAACCGACACGGGCGGTGACAGCCGCGCAATCGCCGATCCAGCCCTGAATGTGCCTATACGAGTGGCACGAGCTGCTCCACGCCCACGGGGACCCAGGAGCGCGCGCTCGCCGGCGCCGGCCCGCCGTGCTCGCCGGCGGCGCCCGCCGCGCCTGCGCGGACCCGGCAGCTACCGCTCGAACCAGGCCACCGTGTCGTGGTGCGCCTCGTCGGGGTCGAGCTCCGCGCGGCGCTCGCGTGCGGCGCCGGCCGCGTCCGTCGAGCGGCGGCGGTTGCCCGCCTCCTCGGTCGCGCCGGTCCACGCCTCCTCGGCGAGGAGCCGGTTCAGCGCCTCGATGTAGGCCTCGATCGATGCCGCGACGACGCTCTCGCCCCGTGACTCGCCCTCGTACTGGCCGCGACCACGCTCGCCTTCCTGCTCGGGCGGCGCGATCCGCACGCGGACCTCGCCGATCGTGTCGCTTCCCTCGCCGAGCGCGTGGATGTCGAACGCGAGCAGGCGCGGGTTGCCGTCGAGCACGTCGTGGAGCGCCGCGTCGACGGCCTTGTACAGCGCGTCGATCGCGCCGTTCCCCTCGGCCGAGGCCTGCCACTGGTGCTCGCCCGAGGCGATCACGACCGCGCCGCGGCTTCGCACGTTGCTCCCGGCAGTGACCGTCCACCGCGCGAGGTGGAGCGTGCGGTCGTCCGGTGTTCCAGCCATCGTCAGCTCCCCGCTCCCGGCTCGCTCTGGTGCTCGGCGCCGCCGGGCGCGTCGACAGCGCCCGCGGCGGCCCCGGCCGGCACCGCCGCCGGCCGCGACGTCGTGAAATGGCGTTCGTCGCGCCGCACCAGCTCGCCGCCCGACTTCCAGATCGCGTACTCGAGCGAGTCGGCCAGCGCCGCCGCCGAGGCCGCGATGATGTTCGTATCGCTGCCCATCGTCGACCACGTGCTCGCGCCGTCCTGCGAGTCGATGATGACCCGCGTCCGGGCTGCGGTCGCCGAATGGCCGTCGAGGATGCGCACCTTGTAGTCGACGAGGTGGACCGCGTCGAGCACCGGGTAGAACGCGCGGAGCGCCTTGCGGAGCGCACCGTCGAGCGCGTTGACCGGGCCGTTGCCGTCGGCTGCGGTGTGCAGGATCTCGCCCGCCACCTCGACCTTCACGGTTGCCTCCGCGAGCAGCTCGCGGGCCGAACGCTGCTCGACCAGCACCGTGTAATCGACGATCCGGAACGGCGCAACGTAGTCCGCGGCATGCCGCCGGATGAGCAGCTCGAACGACGCCTCGGCGCCCTCGAACGCGAGCCCTTCGTGCTCGAGCTGCTTGATGAGCCGGCTGAGCTCCCGCGGGTCGATGACGCCCTCGAGCTCGTGACCGAGCTGCCGCGCCCGGATCTGCGTGTTGGCCTTGCCGCCGAGCTCGGACACGACGAGCCGCCCGACGTTCCCGACCGTGCCCGGGTCGACGTGCTGGTAGCTCCGTTCGACCTTGGCCACCGCCGCGCCGTGGACCCCGCCCTTGTGCGCAAACGCGGACCGGCCGACGTACGGCTGGTAGTCGTCCGGGGCGACGTTCGCAATCTCGGCAACCGAGCGCGAGAGGTCGGTCAGCCCGCCGAGCGCGTCACCCGGCGCGCCGACGTCGAACCTGGTCTTGAGCGCGAGGTTCGCAAGGATCGAGACCATGTTCGCGTTGCCGGCCCGCTCGCCGTAGCCGTTGATCGTGGCCTGGACGTGGCGGATCCCGGCCGCGACCGCGGCCATCGAGTTGGCGACGGCGAGCTCCGCGTCGTTGTGCGTGTGGATCCCCCACGTCACGGCCGGCGCATCGGGGTCCCCCTCGAGGGCGCCGCGGACGTCGCGCACGATCGTCATGAGCTCCTCGGTCAGGGTCCCACCGTTCGTGTCGCACAGGACGAGCGTCCTGGCCCCGGCCTGCCGGGCGGCACGCAGCGTCGCGAGCGCGTAGTCGCGGTCGGCCCGGTAGCCGTCGAAGAAGTGCTCGGCGTCGTAGACGCACTCGCGGCCGTGGTCCACGATCCAGCCGACCGAGTCCGCGATCATGTCGAGGTTCTCGGTGGGGGTCGCGCCGAGCACCTCGGTCACGTGGAGCAGCCAGCTCTTGCCGAAGATCGTCACGACCGGGGTCTCGGCGGCGACGAGCTCGCGCAGGTTCGGATCGTCGGCGGACGCGTTCGAGCGGTGCCGGGTCGACCCGAACGCCGCCAGCTTCGCCCGCTCCCAGCGGACGTTGCGGGCCGCCTTGAAGAAGTCGATGTCCTTCGGGTTCGAGCCCGGCCAGCCGCCCTCGATGAACGGCATCCCGAACTCGTCGAGCATCCGCGCGACGCGCAGCTTGTCCGCGAGCGAGAGCGTGATGTTCTCGCCCTGGGTGCCGTCCCGGAGCGTCGTGTCGTACAGGATCACGCGCTCGGCGGCGGTCACGCCGGCACCTCCGAGCCGACCGCCAGGCGATCGATGACGGCGGTGGCGAAGCCGGTCGTCCCGACCACGACGAGGCCGTCGTCCGGGTTGGCGGGATCGGCGAGATCACCGGTTCGCCAGCCGTCGTCGAGCGCGCGCGCCACCGCGGCCTCGACCGCGTCGGCGGCGTCCGCTCGACCGAGCGACCAGCGCAGCAGCATCGCCCCCGACAGGATCGTGCCGATCGGGTTCGCCTTGTCCTGCCCGGCGATGTCGGGCGCCGAGCCGTGGATCGGCTCGTAGAGCCCGAACGTGCCGTGGTCCGTCCGTCGCTCGCCGAGCGACGCCGAGGGCAGCATGCCGAGGCTGCCCGAGAGGACCGCCGCCTCGTCCGACAGGATGTCGCCGAACAGGTTCTCGGTGACGATCACGTCGAACCGGGCCGGGTCCTTGACGAGCAGCATCGCGCACGAGTCGACCAGCTGGTGGCCGATCGTGACATCCGGGAACTCGGCCGCGACCTCGTTCGCGACGAGGCGCCACAGACGCGAGGTCGCGAGGACGTTCGCCTTGTCGACCGAGGTGACCGTCGAGCGGCGGTCGCGGGCGAGCTCGAACGCGAGCCGGACGACCCGCCGCACCTCGGACTCGGCGTACGGCAACGTGTCGCGCGCGGCCCGCTCTCCGGGCGCCCCGGACGTTTCCTCGCGGTCGCCGAAGTAGATGCCGCCGGTCAGCTCGCGCACGATCAGCAGGTCCACGCCCTCGAGCAGCTCCGGGCGGAGCGGCGACGCCGGCACGAGCGCCGGGTGGATCCGGACCGGCCGCAGGTTCGCGTACAGCCCGAGCCCGCCGCGCAGCCTGAACAGCGCCTGCTCGGGGCGGACCGGGGCGTTGGGGTCGTCCCACTTGGGCCCGCCCACGGCGCCGAGGAGGATCGCGTCCGCCTCGCCGCAGGCCGCGACGTCCTCGTCGCGGATCGCGACGCCGTACCGGTCGATCGCGGCGCCGCCGACGAGATGCTCGGTCCACGTGATCGAGAACCCGAAGCGGTCGGCCGCCGCGTCGAGCACACGCCGGGTCGCGTCGACGACCTCCGGTCCGACCCCGTCGCCCGGGATCGTCGCCACGCGATAGGCGGTCACCGCGCGGTCGTCGCTCATCGAAGCCCCTCCTCGACCCGCGGCGACACGAACGCGACCGAGACGCCGTTGATCTCGGCGCCGTGGAGCTTGTTCGTCGCCACGAGGTAGGCGTCGAGCGACGCCTCGATGATGTTCGTCGACAGGCCGTGGCCCGAGACCTCGAGCGCCCCCGGACCCTCGTCCGACGAGCGCCGGCAGCGCACGAGGACCTGCCCCTGGGCGTCCTCGCCCCCGGACACCGCCTTGATCTCGTACGCGGTCAGGATCGGGTGCCAGCCGAGCGCGGGCTGGAGCGCGTCGTCGACCGCCTGGAACAGCGCGTTCACCGGGCCGTTGCCCGTCGCCTCGGTCGAGCGCTCGGCGCCGTCGACGACGAGCGTCACCGTGCCGGTCGCGTTGCCGCCGTGCGACGACGTCACGCTCCAGCCGACGAGGGAGATCGACGCCGGGACCTCGGCCGCACGCTGCTCGATCAGCGCGCGGAGGTCGGCATCGGTCACCTCCTTCTTCGAGTCGGCCAGCGCGATCGCCTGGCGGTAGATCTCGTCGAGCGCCTCGCCCTCGACGTCGTGCCCGAGCTCGCGCAGCTTCTGCTGGAGCCCACGCCGGCCCGACAGCTTGCCGATCGTCAGCTGGCTCCCGGTGAGCCCGACCGACTGAGGCGTCATGATCTCGTAGGTCAGCGGGTTCTTGATCACGCCGTCCTGGTGGATCCCCGACTCGTGGGCGAAGGCGTTGCCGCCGACGATCGCCTTGTTCGGCTGGACCGTGAAGCCGGTCAGGTAGCTGACGAGGCGGCTGGCCGGCGTGATCTGCTCGGTCTGGACGCGCAGGCCGGCCTCCCCGAACTGGGTCGGGCGCGTGCGGAGGGCCATCACGACCTCCTCGAGCGACGCGTTGCCGGCGCGCTCGCCGAGCCCGTTGACGGTGACCTCGACCTGCCGGGCGCCGGCCTGGACCGCGGCGAGGGTGTTGGCGGTGGCCAGCCCCAGATCGTTGTGGCAGTGGACGCTCACGGTCGCGTCGCGCCCGACGAGGTCGACCACGCGCCCGACCAGCGCCCCGAACTCCGAGGGGATCGCGTACCCGACGGTGTCCGGGATGTTGACCGTCGACGCGCCGGCGTCGACGACCGCCTCGTAGACCTTCAGCAGGAAGTCGGTGTCGGTCCGCGAGGCATCCTCGGCCGAGAACTCGATCTCGGCATCGCGCCCGAGCTGCTCCCGCCCGTAGCGAACCCAGCGGACCGCCTCGGCCAAGGCCTGGTCGCGATCGATGCGGAGCTTGTGCTTGAGGTGGATGTCGCTCGTCGCGATGAACACGTGGAGGTGCGGGCGCTCCGCGACGCCGATCGCCTCGATCGCCCGCTGCGGGTCGCCGTCCTTGCAGCGCGCGAGCGCCGCGACCGCGATGCCGCCCTTCGTCTCCTGGGCGATCCGGCGGACAGCCTCGAAATCGCCCGGCGACGCGGCCGGGAAGCCGGCCTCGATGACGTCGACGCGCAGCCGGGACAGCTGGCGCGCGACCTCGAGCTTCTCCGCGGCGGTCAGGCCGGCGCCGGGCGCCTGCTCTCCGTCGCGCAGCGTCGTGTCGAAGATGCGGACCTCGCCGGCGGGCACGAACGGTCCCGCCGGCCGCGGTACGGCGCCCGTCATCGTGCCGCCCCGGGGGTCGTCGCCGCGGCCTGGGCCTGGCCCGCGCGGACCTCGACCGGGTTGAGGAACGGCATCTGCGCGCGGAGCCGGGCGCCGACCTGCTCGATCGTGTGCTCGCGGTCGGCCTCGCGCAGCCGCTCGAACTCCTTCCGGCCGGTCTCGTTCTCCTCGATCCAACGGTTCGCAAACGAGCCGTCCTGGATGTCGCGGAGGACCGCCTGCATGGTCTCGCGGACGCGCTCGTCGATGATTCGCGGACCCGACACGTAGTCGCCGTACTCGGCGGTGTCGCTCACGCTGAAGCGCATGAAGTTGAGCCCGCCGCGGTACATGAGGTCGACGATCAGCTTGAGCTCGTGCATGGTCTCGAAGTAGGCGAGCTCGGGCTGGTAGCCCGCGTCGACGAGCGTCTCGAACGCCATCTTGACCAGCGCGGCCGTGCCGCCGCACAGGACCGACTGCTCGCCGAACAGGTCGGTCTCGGTCTCCTCGGCGAAGGTCGTCTCGAGCACGCCGGCCCGGGTCGAGCCGATCGCGCGGGCATACGCGAGGACCCGGTCGCGGGCGGTGCCGGTCGCGTCGCGGTGGACGGCGAACAGCGCCGGCACGCCGCCGCCGGCCTGGTACACGCTGCGGAGGAGGTGGCCCGGGCCCTTCGGTGCGACCATCCCGACGTCGACGATGCCCGGCGGATCGATGCGGCCGAAGTGGATGTTGAAGCCGTGCGCGAACATCAGCAGCTGCCCCTCACGGAGGTTCGGCGCGATGTCGGCGTCGTAGACGGCCTTCTGGGCCGTGTCGGGGACGAGGATCATCACGACGTCGGCCGCCTGCACGGCGTCGGCCACGTCGGCGACCTTCAGGCCGGCCTCCTCGGCGAGCGCGCGGCTCTTCGACCCGGGGGCGAGCCCGACGACGAC
The DNA here is from genome assembly GCA_044506615.1 of Chloroflexota bacterium. Classification (GTDB taxonomy): domain Bacteria; phylum Chloroflexota; class Limnocylindria; order Limnocylindrales; family CSP1-4; genus DASTYU01. The sequence goes on from JBIQKJ010000006.1 coordinate 32,116, forward strand.
GTCGATCCCCGACTCGTGGAGGTTGAGCGCGTGCGCGTGGCCCTGACTTCCGTAGCCGATGATCGCGACGGTCTGCGCGGCAAGGGCCGCAGGATCGGCGTCGTTGTCGTAGTACATGGTTGCGGTCACTGAACCCCTGCCTCCTGACAGTGAATTGCCACCCTCAACGTTCAACTGACTCGCTCGCCCCGAGGTCGGAGGCAGAGCTCCGCGATGCCATCCGCCCGAGGGTTGCCTCCTCGATCGAGCCGGAGCCGCGGGACATGACGACAGCCCCGGTCCGAACCAGTTCCTTGATGCCATAGGTGCGCACGAGCGAGAGGAATGCGTCGACGTCCGACTCGCTCCCGCTCACCTCGACGACGACGGCCTCGGGAGACAGGTCGACGACCCGGCCCTTCGAGAGCTCGACGACCTTCAGGATCTCCGCGCGGGTCGAGTCGGTGGCGCGGACCTTCACGAGCGCCAGCTCGTGCTGGATCGTCGGCTCGGCCGTCACGTCCTGGACCTTGAGCACGTCGATCAGCCGGTAGAGCTGCTTGGTCGCCTGCTCGACTGCGACGCTGTCACCGTGGAGCGTGATCGTCATGCGGCTGACGTCCGGCTGGTCGGTTCGGCTGACCGCGAGCGAGTCGATGTTGAAGTTGCGGGCGCGCATGAGGCTCGCGACCCGGTTGAGGACCCCGGGCTTGTCGAGCACGAGCGCGACGAGCACGTGCCGGTGCTCCTCGCCCGACCCGGGCAGCGCCCGCGGCGGCGGGGTCGCCCCGCTGAGGTCGGCGGTCTCGTCGAGGGCCCCGCCGGCCTGGGCGGGGACGCGGCCATTGGAGGCGGCGCCGCTCATTCGTCCGCCCCGTCCCACTTCTCGATCAGGTCGGACAGGCCCTTGCCGGCGGGCATCATCGGGAACACGTTCTGCTCCTCGGCGATCTCGAACCACACGAGCGCCGGCCCGTCGACCGACTGCGCGAAGCGGATCGCCTCGTCGACCTCGTCGGGCGTCGTCGCCTTCCGAGCCGGGATGCCGAACGCGTCGGCCAGCTTGAGGAAGTCGGGTCCGGGCAGGTGCGACGAGTGGTAGTTCCCCGCGTAGATGATCTCCTGCCACTGCCGGATCATCCCGAGCTTCTTGTTGTCGAACAGCGCGATCTTCACCGGGATGCGGTCCTGGACGAGCGTCATCAGCTCCTGGAAGGTCATCTGGAAGCCGCCGTCGCCGGTGATCGCCCAGGTCTCGCGATCGGGGCGGCCGAGCGCCGCGCCCATCGCGGCCGGGACGCTGAAGCCCATCGTCCCGAGACCGCCCGAGCTGACGTGGCTGTTCGGCTGACGGAACCCGGTGTAGCGGGCGAGCCACATCTGGTTCTGGCCGACGTCGGCGACGTAGGTCGCCTCGTGGTTCGTGAGCTCGCCGATCCGGGCGACGACGTAGTCGGCGGACAGGAGCCCGTCGCGCCACGCCCCGGAGCCGTGCCAGCTCGACGACTCGGACTCGCGCCGCCAGCCGGCGAGCTGATCGAGGTAGTCGCGACGGGCCTCGGGCTGGACCGCGGGGACCATCCGGGTCAGCGCCTGGAGCACCTTCTTCGCGTCCGCGACGATCGGCACCTCGACCGCCACGTTCTTGCCGATCTCGGCCGGATCGATGTCCACGTGGATGATCCGCGCGTACGGCGCGTAGGTGCGGACGTTGCCGGTGACCCGGTCGTCGAAGCGCATCCCGATCGCGAACAGCAGGTCCGCGGTCTGGATCGCCCGGTTCACGTGCTTCCAGCCGTGCATGCCCATGTACCCGTAGGCGAGCGGATGGTCCTCGGGCATCGCGCCGATCCCGAGCAGCGTCCAGGCCACGGGGATCTGCGTCTTCTCGGCGAAGGCGCGCAGCTCGTCCCACGCCCCCGCATGGAGCACGCCGTGGCCGGCGAGGATGACCGGCCGCTTCGCGGCGGCGATCTCGGTCGCGGCGACCTTGAGCTGCCGGCCGTGGGGCTCGGTGTTGGGGCGGAAGCCGGGGAGCCCGGCGACGATCTCCGCCTCGCTCGGGTGCTCCGCGCGGGTCTCCTGCTGGAGCGCGTCCTTCGTCAGGTCGATGTGGACCGGGCCCGGCCGGCCGGTCCGCGCGATGTGGAACGCCTCGGCAACGACCCGCGGGATGTCGTCGGCGTCGCGCACGAGGTAGTTGTGCTTGGTCATCGGCAGCGTGATGCCGTTGATGTCGATCTCCTGGAAGGCGTCCTTCCCGAGGAGCGCGGCGGGCACGTTCCCGGTGATCGCGACCATCGGCACCGAGTCGAGGAGGGCCGTCCCGATCCCGGTGACGAGGTTGGTCGCGCCGGGCCCGGAGGTGCCCATGCAGACGCCGACCTTCCCGGTGACGCGGGCGTAGCCGTCGGCGGCGTGGGCTCCGCCCTGCTCGTGGCGGACGAGGATGTGGCGCAGCTCCGGGTAGTCGCCGAGCACGTCGTACAGCGGCAGGATCACCCCGCCCGGGTAGCTGAAGAAGACGTCGACACCCTGCCGGATGAGCGCCTCGCACAGGACGTCCGCCCCGATGCGCGTGCGACGCAGGTCGCGCGCCTCGTGGAGCATGCCCTTGCGTGCAGCCTCGACGGCCGCCGCAGCCGCGCTCCCCTCGTTGGGGACGTGGCTGCGCCGTGCCGTGCCGGTACTCGGCGCGGTCGCCGGATCCCCCTTCGCGATCGTCATCCCTCGGGCCCTCCGCTCGTGTCGTTGCTGGGTCCGGCCGCGCCGGACAACAAAAGACCCTCGCCGCCCCGGCGAGGGTCCTGGGTTTCGGTGGTCGTCGCGCTAGCGGCGCTCGTCCCTCGTCCCACGGTCCCGCCGGGAGCCGGTAATAAGGCCAAGAAGGCCCGCAAGGCCAAGCCGAAGGGACTCGAGAAGGGAGCGGAGCGCGACGTCGAGATCGTTCTCGACCGGCATCTGGACACGGCGACCGTCGGCCGTCACGACGACGGCTACGGCTCGGCGGTCCCGACCATCCGGATCGAACAACTCGTTCTCCGCTTGCGATTCACCGGCGGGCCGGACCGCCCGCGGTGTTCGGGCAGTCTAGCAGGGATCGTCGATGCGTCAACCGCACTGAACAGCACGAGGGCCTCTCGGCACCGTTTCAACGGGCCACTCGGGTCGGTTGCGCGATGCGGGACAACGGCCGGGTGGCACGGACGTGTCCCCGCACACCGGGACGATCGGCCCGCGGCACGGGGTTGCGGCGGGGTGGATACTTCCCGGTGACGGTCGGCACCAGACCAAGCGATGCCGGGGGCGCTGTCGACAGAGCGCCCGCTCACCCGGCAACCGGAGCGGTGACCCCCACACCGCCGTCCGTCCGCCGTATCGGCCCCAGCCCGCACGCGGCACCGTCAGCACACCGCTTCGACCACGGCGCCCGCCTGGCGTCTCGCCCCACTGCGGCGGGATTCGGTTGGCGCAGGGAGGAACGTCATGTCGTCACGCCTCGCGCGGCTCGGAGCGCCGATCCGTCACCGTCGATCGGGTGCCCCCGAGCAGCTTCGCCAGGCACCGCCCGGATCCGACCCGGCCGGCTCGCGCCGTCCCCCGCTCCGGCGCCCCCTGCTCGTTGCGCTGCTCCTGGTCGCCGTCGCGACCGGAACCGGACCGCTCGTCCCGGACGGCGCGCCGAACGCCCCGAGCGACGCCGACGCTGCCGTCGGGTTGCTGTTCACCCGCTCCCAGATCCGTGCCCGCGCCGCCAGCGGCACCGCCTGGTCGTACCTGAAGTCGGTCGCGGGCCAGTCGATCGGACGGCCGCAGCTGGCCGACATCAACGACGACGAGTCGATCAAGGCGCTCGCGGCCGCCATCGTCTACGCACGGACCGGCAACACGACGTATCGGGCCAAGGCACGCAAGGCGATCATGGCCAGCATCGGCACCGAGAACAGCTCGGGCGGAAGCGCGATGCTCGGCGTCGCTCGGAACCTCGGCACGATCGTCCTCGCTGCCGACTTCATCAATCTCAGCGCCTACTCGGCCGACAACACCAAGTTCCGGTCGTGGCTGAAGGCCATCCGCACGAAGCGGATCGGCTCGCACAGCAAGTGGAACACGCTGATCAACACGCACAAGAGCTCGGCCAACAACTGGGGCGCCTTCGCGGGCGCGAGCCGGATCGCGGCGAGCCGCTACATCGGTGACTCCGCGGATGTGGCCAGTGCCGCCAGAGTGCTGCGCGGGTTCCTCGGGGACCGCAGCGCCTACGCCAACTTCCGCCGGCCCGACAGCACGACGCTCAGCTGGTCGTGCTCGTCGGCGTCGACCTGGCGGCCCGTCAACGACAGCTGCTCGAAGGGCGGGCGCAGCCTCAGCGGCGCGATCCCCGAGGACGTCAGCCGCGGCGGGTCGTTCTCGTGGCCGCCGCGGGGGTCGGGCATCACGTACATGCAGGAATCCCTGCAAGGACTGCTCATGCAGGCCGAGCTGCTCCAGCGCGCCGGCTACAAGCCGTACACCTGGAGCAACAAGGCGCTCAAGCGGATCGCCACCTTCGTGTCGAGCTACCGGGGCTGGAACCCGAGCACGGCCAGCTACCACGTCCCGTGGATCCTCAACGCCCGGTACGGGCTGCGACTGCCGACCAAGGGCGCGCGCTACGGCCGGATGATCGGGTTCACCGACTGGCTGTACCGGGGGACCGGCCTGAAGGTCGCCTGACCCGAACCGGGACCCGGACCGACCGGACCCTGCCCGTCAGGGCCGGGATCGGCCCGCGGCCAGCAGCGTGGTCGGCGTGCGCCACCGGCGCATGCCGACCACGAGCACGATCACGACGCCCAGCCCGATCAGCACGTCGCCGATGCTGAACACGTTCGCGAGCGGCACCCATGCCGGCAGGGCGTAGACGTCGGTGAGCGGCTGGAGCGCCGGTGACGGGACCAGCGCGCTGTTCGTGTACCCCTCGTGCACCGCGGTGCCCGAGAAGGCCAGGGCGCCCGGGTCGGCCGGCATGTAGCCGCCGTTGGCGACGATCGCCGCGAGGTTGAGCGCGGCGCCCACCGCGACGAGCGCGAGCCCCGGCACGGCGACGTTGCGCACGACCGCGATGAGGACGAGGAACGTCGAGACGACGTAGACGACCGGTGCGGCAGGGCCCAGCCACGCGCCGACCGGCCCCGAGAACAGCACCAGCTGCACCGCGAACCCGAGGATCGCGAGCCACGGCCAGTGGAAGCGGATCGTGGCGAGACCGCTCGGCCGCCCGCCGAGGAGCAGGCCGAGCACGAGACCGATCACGACTGCATAGAGGATGAACACGAGCCGCGGCGTCCTCCCACGGGCGATGCGACCGCGACCTGGGCGTGTCGCGACGTTCGCACGTGCCGTTATACGCGATGCCCGCAAGCCCGCCACAGACCCGAACGTACCGTCGGGTGGTCCGGAGCATGCGATCGGGTCACGGCCGCCTGCCCGGAATCGCTGCTACGCTTTTCGTCCGTCGCAAACCCACCAGCGAGAGCCGCCGAACCCCCATGACCGCACCCCGCACGATCGTCCAGAAGATCTGGGACGACCACGTCGTCGCCCAGGACCCCGGCGCACCCGCCGTGCTCGCCGTCGACCTCCACCTCGTCCACGAGGTGACGAGCCCGCAGGCGTTCTCGGGTCTCCGCGCCCGCGGCCTGACGGTCCGCCGGCCGGGCCAGACCGTCGCAACCGCGGACCACTCGATCCCGACGACGCCGCGGTCGCTGCCGATCCTCGACGCGATGGCCGCAGCGCAGATCAGCCAGCTCGAGCAGAACTGCCGCGACTTCGGGATCCCGCTCCACGGGATCGGCTCGCCGCACCAGGGCATCGTCCACGTCATCGGCCCGCAGCTCGGGCTGACCCAGCCGGGCATGACGATCGTCTGCGGCGACTCGCACACCTCGACCCACGGCGCGTTCGGCGCCCTTGCGTTCGGGATCGGGACGAGCGAGGTCGAGATGGTGCTGGCAACCCAGACCCTGCTCCAGCGCGACCCGAAGACCTACGAGGTCCGCGTCGACGGCCGCCTGGCCCCTGGCGTCTCGTCGAAGGACATCATCCTCGCGCTGATCGCGCGGATCGGCGTCGGCGGCGGGACCGGTCACGTCTTCGAGTACCGCGGCGAGGCGATCCGGGCGCTGACCATGGAGCAGCGCATGACGATCTGCAACATGAGCATCGAGGGCGGCGCGCGGGCCGGGCTGATCGCCCCGGACGACACGACGTTCGAGTACATCCACGGCCGGCCGCACGCGCCGAAGGGGGCCGAATGGGATGCCGCGGTCGAGCGCTGGCGCGGGCTGCCGACCGACGACGGCGCGACGTTCGACAAGTCGATCACGATCGACGCGGACCAGCTCGAGCCGATGGTGACGTACGGGACGAACCCGGGGATGGGCATCCCGATCACGGGCCGGGTCCCCTCCCCCGACGAGCAGGACGACCCCGGGCAGAAGCGCGCGCTCGAGCGCGCGCTCGAGTACATGGACTTGCAGCCCGGTCAGGCGATCCTCGGCCAGAAGGTCGACGTCGTGTTCATCGGCTCGTGCACCAACGGCCGGATCAGCGACCTGCGGCTCGCGGCCGAGGCGCTCAAGGGCCGGCGCATCGCGGACGACGTCAAGCTCATGGTGACCCCCGGCTCCGATGAGGTGAAGCGCGAGGCCGAGCGCGAGGGCATCGCCGACGTGTTCAAGGCGGCCGGCGCCGACTGGCGCGAGTCGGGCTGCTCGATGTGCATCGCGATGAACGGCGACCAGCTGCAGCCGGGCCAGTACGCGATCAGCACGAGCAACCGCAACTTCGAGGGCCGCCAGGGCAAGGGCGGCCGGACGTTCCTCGCCTCCCCGCTCACCGCGGCCGCGACCGCCGTCACCGGCGTCATCACCGATCCGCGGACGCTTCCCGGGATCGAGACCCTCGCTGCGGTCGGAGGGCGCTGAGCATGGCCGAGCCGTTCACCCAATTCACGAGCAAGCTCATCCCGCTGCCGGCCGAGAACGTCGACACCGACCAGATCGTGCCGGCGCGCTACCTCAAGGTGACCGACAAGGCCGGCCTCGCCGAGGCGCTCTTCCGCGACTGGCGGTTCGAGGAGGACGGCTCGCTGAAGGAGCCCCGCTTCGTCCTCGACCGGCCCGAGATGGCCGGACGCCAGATCCTGCTCGTCGGCGACAACTTCGGGGCGGGCTCGTCGCGCGAGCACGCGCCGTGGGCGCTGCGCTCGTGGGGCATCCGGACGATCCTCTCGACGTCGTTCGCGGACATCTTCCGGAACAACAGCCTCAAGAACGGCGTGCTGCCGGTCGTCGTGGACGCGGATACGCATCAGCGGCTGTTCGAGCTCGTCGCGTCGGATCCCGACGCGCAGCTGACGGTCGACCTGGCCGAGCAGGGCATCCTGCTCCCTGACGGTTCCACGATTGCCTTCGAGATCGACCCATTCGCCAAGCGGATGCTGCTCGCCGGCACCGACGAGCTCGGCTACCTGCTGACGAAGGAGCCCGAGCTGGCGACCTGGGAGTCGGCCCACCCGCCGCGTGTCGACACGCTGACGCCGACGGCCTGAGGTCGCGGCGGACGAAGCCGCCGACCCGAGCCGCGTCGTCCCGCCCGCCACTTCGCCGTGGCCGAAGCTGGAGGAACACTTCAGCGTGGCTGCGGGCCGAATCCGCCTGAAACGCGGCCGGGCCCTGCGCGACTGTCATCAGGAGTTCGGTGCGAGCGAAGTGCCGGGCCCGTCGTGAACGCGGCCATCCGGCGCGGGGAACCGCCGCCGTGCACCCGCCGTCAGGCGAGCATGAGATCGATGACCCGCCTCCTCCTCACCGGCACCCTGGTCGCCGTCCTCGCAGCGTGCTCCGGCGCGGGATCGGCCTCGGCGCCACCGAGCGCCTCGGCGCCGCCCGCCAGCACGGAACCGAGCGCGGAGCCGCCGGGGGGCGACCCGTCGGACGCCCTGCCGCCCGACGGCCCGGTCCCCGGGGACAGCCTGCGCGTCGACCCGCTTCCGGGGCGGCAGAACGTCACGTCGATCCCGCTCGAGCGCATCGAGGCGACCGCCGAGGGCCGCACGGTCACGCTGACGCTGTCCTGGTCGAGCGGCGTCGAGCCGTGCTCGGTCCTCGACTCGGTGCTGCTCGACACGGGCGACGGCGAGGTCGCGGTGACGATCCGCGAGGGCACGTCCGATCCCGACGCGATGTGCGTCCTGATGCTCCAACCGAAGCACACGGTCGTCTCGCTCGAGCTCGACCCGGGCACGTGGGTCATCCGGGACACGCAGGGCGTCGCCGCCCCGGTCGAGGTCGTGGTCGGGTAATCACTCGGCCGCGGGTCCTCCGACGCGGGAGCGGCGCCCGAGCCGGGGCCGCTGCCGCCGGGGTCGGGCCCTGCCGGCCACCGGCCGACGCGGCCAGGGACGGGCCTGTGCGACGATCGCGGGGTGAACCTGATCGACGCCTTCGCCGTCGTCCTCGTGGTCGTCGCCGTCCTCCTCGGGCTGCGGTCGGGGGCGCTGCCGCAGGTCGGCGGGTTCGCCGGCGCCATTGCCGGCGGGGCGCTCGCGATCCTCGTCGTCCCGCTTCTCGAGGAGCCGCTCGCCGCCGTCGATCCGGGAATCCGGCCGTTCCTCGTGCTGATCGGGTTGCTCGGGGCGGTCATCGCCGGGGAATCGCTCGGCTCCGCCCTCGGACACTGGCTCGGGGCCGGCATCCGGCGCAGCGTCTTCAGCCCGCTCGACCGATTCGCCGGCGGGTTGTTCGGGGGCGCGCAGGGCCTGCTCGTCATCTGGCTCGCCGGCGGCCTGCTCGCCGTCGGGCCGATGCCCCGCGTCGCCGAGTGGGCCCAGACGTCGACGGTGGTCCGGACGCTCAACGCGGCGCTGCCGCCACCGACCGAGATCGCGCTCGAGCTCGGGAAGCTCCTCGATGCGTCCGGGCTCCCCGACGTGTTCGTCGGGTTCGAGCCCCTGCCGGCTCCGCCGGTCGACCGGCCGACCGATCCGGCCGCCCGGGCCATCGCCCGCGTCGCCGAGGGCAGCACGGCCCGGGTGGCGGCCGCGACGTGCGGCATGCGCTCGTCCGGGTCCGGCTTCGTCGTCGCCCCCGGGTACGTCGTGACCAACGCCCACGTCGTCGCCGGCGGGAGCGCGGTCCAGGTCGCGGTCGCCGGCCGCGCCCACGACGCGGTCCCCGTGCTGTTCGACCCCGCGCACGACGTCGCGCTGCTCCACGTCCCGAGCCTCGACGCGCCGGCGCTCCGGCTCGCGAGCGAGGACCCCGAGCGCGGCGCGGTGGCGGCCGTGCTCGGGTTCCCGGGCGGTGGTTCGCTGCAGGTCGGATCGGCGGCCGTCGCGGGCTCCTACACCGCGGTCGGGCTCGACATCTACGGCGAGCGGCGGGTCGAGCGGTCGATCCTCGAGATCCGAGCCGAGATCGACCAGGGCAACAGCGGCGGCCCGCTCGTCCTCGCCGACGGGACCGTCGGCGGCGTCGTCTTCGCCGAGGCCCGGACGGACCCGGAGGTCGGCTACGCCCTCTCACCGGGCGACGTCGCCGAGCGGATCGAGCCGGCGCTCGGATCGGTCGAGGAGGCAGCGACCGGGGAGTGCATCCGGCGATGAACGACCAGACCGCCCCGTCCCGGAGGCTCGCCGAGCTGGCGGACGACGCCTGGTCCGGCTGGCTCCGGGCGCACCCGATCGGCTCGACGTCGCTCGGCATCCGCGGCCACGACGACCGCCTGGCCGATCCATCGCCGGCCGCCGCCGCCGAGCGGCGGTCCGAGCTGCGCACGCTGCAGGCAGATCTCGACCGGGTGGAGCCTGGGGCTCTCGAGGCAGCGGAGCGCGTCACCCGGGATGCGCTCGCGGCGCAGCTCGCGGGGGAGCTCGCGGCGCTGGACGCGGGGGTCCACCGCTGGGCGGTCGACCCGCTCGAGGGCCCGCACGTCACGGCCCTCAACCTGCCCGCGCTCCAGCCAGCGGACACGCCCGCCGCGCGCGAGGCGATGGCGGCGCGCTGGCAGGGGCTCGGGCCGTGGCTCGACGGGCACACCGAGAACCTGCGCGCGGGCGTGGCGGCGGGTCTGGTCTCGCCTCGGTCGCCGGTCCGGCGGGTGATCGAGCAGGTCCGCGCGACCCTCGCCACGCCCGACGATGCGCTGGCGCTCCTCGCGCCGGCCGAGAACGAGCCGGGCTCGGGGTTCCGTGGGGCGCTGCTGGAGGCCGTCGCGACCTCGTTCCGGCCCGCGCTCGTCCGCTACCTCCGCGCGCTCGAGGACGAGGTGCTCCCGGTCGCCCGTCCCGACGACCGCCCCGGGCTCGTCCACGTTCCCGGCGGAGCCGATGCCTATCGGGCACTCGTCGCACACCACACGTCGCTGCCGCTCGAGCCGGACGACCTCCATCGGACGGGCCTCGACGAGATCGGGCGCATCGACGAGGAGCTGCGCACACTCGGGGGCCGCCTGTTCGGGACCGCGTCGCTGCCCGAGCTGCTCGGGCGGCTGCGCGGCGATCCGGCGCTCCACTTCGCGACCCGGGACGAGGTCGAGGCCGCGGCACAGGCGGGTCTCGCGGCCGCGAACGCGGCGGTGCCGGACTGGTTCGGCCGGTTGCCGCGGACCCCGTGCGAGGTCGTCCGGATGGAGGCCCACGAGGAGGCGCACTCGACGATCGCCTATTACCGCCAGCCCGCCACCGACGGATCGCGTCCGGGGCAGTACTTCATCAACACCTCCGAGCCGGGCACCAGACCGCGCTACGAGGCTGCGGTGCTCGCCTATCACGAGGCGGTACCCGGACATCACCTCCAGCTCGCGATCGCCCAGGAGCTCGACCACCTGCCGCCGTTCCGGCGGCACCTCGGCCCCACCGTGTTCGTCGAGGGCTGGGGCCTGTACACCGAGCGGCTGTCGGACGAGATGGGGCTCTACGCGTCGGACCTCGACCGGATCGGCGTGCTGTCGTTCGACGCGTGGCGGGCGTGCCGGCTGGTGGTGGACACCGGCATGCACGCGCTCGGCTGGACCCGCGAACGGGCGATCGCCTACATGACCGAGCACACCGCGCTCGGCGAGAACAACATCGCCAACGAGGTCGACCGCTACATCACGTGGCCCGGGCAGGCGCTCGCGTACAAGACCGGCCAGCTCGAGCTGCTCCGGCTCCGGTCCGAGGCCGCAGCCGCGCTGGGTGCACGGTTCGACATCCGGGCCTGGCACGACGCAGTGCTCGGTGAAGGGGCGCTCGGGCTGACGGCGGTGCGGGGGCTCGTCCGCGCGTGGATCGAGGGCCGGCGCGGCGACGGCGGCGGCGGCGCGACGCCGGGCTGAGCGACGCCGGGCTGAGCGACCGCGTGATCCGCAGCGGCGGGCGGCTCAGTGCGGCCGGTCCGCCTCGTACCGGCGCAGGCGTCGGGCGAGCGCCTGCAGGATCGTGACCTGGAGGCCCTGGTTCGTCGCCATCAGCGAGTGGAACTCGCGGTGATCGAGGACGAGCAGCCGGGCGTCGCTCTCGCAGACGGCGGTCGCCGTGCGCGGCTCGTGATCGATGAGCGCGATCTCACCGAGGAAGTCGCCGGCGCCGAGCGTCGCGAGGGTCTGCCCGTCACGCTCCACGCGAACGCGTCCGTCGACGATCACGAAGAACTCGTTGCCCGCGTCGCCCTGGCGCATGAGCGTCCTGCCGGCCGGCATGTCGACCTCGCTGCACAGTCCGCCGATCGTCTCGAGCTCCCTGCGATTGAGACCCGCGAACAGCGGGACGTTCTGGAGCAGCGCGATCTTCGCGTCCATCCGGCTAGGGCCCCTCCTTCGTGTCGCACCGAACGTGGTCGCGGCAGTGTACGCGGTAGGAACGTGCCCGGCTATCCTCGGAGCCACCATGTCCGAGGCTCGATCAGACGGCGGCGGGCACCTGCGGCAGACGGTCCGGGCGGCGCTGCGCGACCCGCACCAGCGCCGGCTCCAGATCGCGTGGGCCGCGATCAACGCAGGCGAGTTTGCGTTCCTCGTGACGAACGTCGTCTATGCGTACGACGCGGGCGGGCCGGGCGGCGCGGGCCTGTTCGGCCTGGCCGCGTTCCTCGCGCCGACGCTCGTCGCCCCGTTCTCGGGCATCCCGACCGCGCGCTGGCACCCGGAGCGGGTCCTGACCGCGGTGACGGTGATCCGCGCGCTGGCGGTTGCCGCGGCCGTCGCCGTCGTCGCGTTCGACGGCCCCCTCGCGCTGCTGCTCGCCGTCGTGGCGATCGAGGCCGGGGCGGGGGCGTTCACGCGACCGCTCCTGCTGGCGCTGCTGCCGGCGCTGGCCCGCTCCCCCGCCGAGCTGGTCGCCGCGAACGTCGCCTCGAGCGTCGGTGAGGGCATCGGCAGCTTCGCGGGCCCGGCGCTCGGCGGCCTGCTCGTCGCGGTCGTCGGGCTGGCCGGGGCCAATCTCGCGGTGCTCGCCGCGTATGCCTTCGCCGTGCTGGCCATCGCCGGGCTCCACGTTCCCCGCTCCCCGCGACGGGCCGCCGTGGCGACGGGCATCCTGGGCCGCCTCGCGGCCGGCGCCAGGGCGATCGCCGGGCTACGCGGACCGCGCCTCGTGACGATCGGGTTCATCGCGCAGGCGACCGTGCGCGGGGCGCTCTTCGTGCTGACGGTCGTCGCGGCGATCGAGCTGCTCGGCATGGGCAGCCCGGGCGTCGGGCTCCTCAACGGCGCCTTCGGGCTCGGCGGGATCGCGGGCGCCGTCGCGGCGCTGGCCCTCGCCGGCCGCCCGGCGCTCGCACCCTGGTTCGCGCTGGCGCTGGCGGCATGGGGTGCCCCGATCGCGGTCCTCGGCCTCGGTGCCGACCCCGCCCTCGCGCTGGCGATGATGGTCGCGGTCGGCGCGGCGAACGCGGTGCTCGACGTCGCCGGGTTCACGATCCTCCAGCGCACGGTCCCGAATGCGGCCCGCGTCGCGGTCCTCGGCACGTTCGACAGCCTCGCCAACGGCGGCAAGGCGGTCGGCGGCGCGGTCGCCCCGCTGCTCCTCGCGACGCTCGGGATCCAGGGCGCGCTGGTCGCGATCGGCCTCGCGCTGCCGCTCGTCGCGCTGTTGACCTGGCCCGGGCTTCGACGCGTCGACGACGACGTCGTCATCGACGCCGCCGCGCTCGCCCGGATCCGCGCCGATCCGCTCTTCGCGCCGCTGTCGATGGCGGTCGTCGAGGAGCTCGCCGCCCAACTGCGACCGGTCCGCTTCGATGCGGGGGCGTCGGTCATCGCGGAGGGCGAGCGGGGGGACTCCTACTACCTGATCGTGGCAGGGCGCGCGGCGGTCACCCAGGACGGTGCCGCGCTGCGCGAGGTTGGCCCGGGCTCGGGCGTCGGCGAGATCGCGCTCCTCCGCGACGTGCCCCGGACGGCGACCGTCCACGCCGTCACCGAGCTCGAATGCCTCGCCCTCGGCAGGATCGAGTTCCTCGACGCGCTCGCCGGACACCCGGCCAGCCGCCAGGCGGCCGACACGATCGTCGCCGACCGGCTCGCGACCCAACCGGCCCCCGGGAGCTGACCGCCCGGCGCGCGTCCTACACTTGGACGTCTCGTCACGTCACGCTCCGAGGATCCCATGCCCAGCACCGCGCACCCCTACGACCGGCCGAGCGATCCCGCCAAGCGTCACTCCGCCGCCCTCACCGACGGGCCGGACCGCGCCGCAGCCCGGGCGATGCTCAAGGCGATCGGCTTCACCGACGAAGACCTGGCGAAGCCGCTCATCGGGGTCGCAACGACCTGGATCGAGACGATGCCGTGCAACTACAACCAGCGCCGGCTCGCCGAGTCCGTCAAGGAGGGCATCCGGGCCGCGGGCGGGACGCCGATGGAGTTCAACACGATCGCGGTGAGCGACGGCGTCTCGATGGGCACCGAGGGCATGAAGGCGTCGCTGATCAGCCGCGAGGTCGTCGCGGACTCGATCGAGCTCGTCGTCCGCGGCCACCTGCTCGACGGCGTCGTGTGCCTCGTCGGCTGCGACAAGACGATCCCGGGCGCCGCGATGGCGCTCGGCCGCCTCGACGTCCCCGGCCTCGTCCTCTACAACGGGACCATCTACCCCGGCACGTACAAGGGCGTCCGCAACGCGACCGTCGTGACGGTCTTCGAGGCGATCGGCGCCTACCGCGCGGGCAAGATCACGCTCGACGAGCTGTACGAGGTCGAGAACGTCGCGTGCCCGGGACCGGGCGCCTGCGGCGGCCAGTACACGGCCAACACGATGAGCACCGTCATGGAGTTCATCGGGCTCTCGCCGGCCGGCCTCAACGGGATCCCGGCCGAGGATCCGAAGAAGGACGAGGCCGCGCGCCGCTCGGGCGAGCTCGTCATGGACCTCGTTCGACGCGACGCGCGTCCGAGCCGGTTCGTCACTCGCGCGTCGCTGGAGAACGGCATCGCGTCGGTCGCCGCGACCGGCGGCTCGACGAACGGCGTGCTGCACCTGCTGGCGATCGCGCACGACTTCGGGATCGAGCTGGACATCGACGCCTTCGCCGAGGTCGCCGAACGCACCCCGATCGTCGCCGACATGCGCCCGGGCGGCCGCTACACGGCGGCCGACATGTACGACGCGGGCGGCATCGGGCTCGTCATGCGCGAGCTGCTCAAGCGGCCGGGCCTCCTCGACCCCGACACCGTCAACGTCGACGGGCGGACGATCGCCGAGATCGCCGCGGCGGTCGTCGAGACCGAGGGCCAGCCCGTGGTCCACCCGATCGAGAGGCCCGTCAAGCCCACCGGCGGTCTCGCGATCCTCCGCGGCTCGCTGGCCCCGGACGGCTGCGTGGTCAAGCTGGCCGGCCACGAGCGGCGGCTCCACCGCGGCCCCGCGCGCGTCTTCGACTCGGAAGCTGCCTGCTTCGAGGCGGTCAAGGCCCAGGCGATCAAGCCGGGCGACGTGGTCGTGATCCGCTACGAAGGGCCCGTCGGCGGGCCCGGCATGCAGGAGATGCTCAGCGTGACCGCCGCGCTCGTCGGCGAGGGGCTCGGGGATTCGGTGGCGCTCATCACCGATGGCCGCTTCTCGGGCGGCACCCACGGGCTGATGATCGGCCACATCGCGCCCGAGGCGGCCCTCGGCGGCCCGATCGCGCTCGTCGAGGAAGGGGACGAGATCGTCATCGACGTGGACCGCCGCGCGCTCGACCTCGACGTGGCGCCCGACGTCCTCGACCGCCGGCGCACGGCCTGGTCGCCGCCGGCGCCCCGCTACGCGTCGGGGGTGATGGCCAAGTACGCGGCGCTCGTCGGCTCGGCGTCGGGGGGAGCGGTCACGACCGGGGCGCGCATGCGCACGATGCTCGGCGCTCGATGAGCACGGCTTCGGGCCGGGTCTCGATCGGGATCAAGACCTCGCCGCAGGCCGTCGACTGGGCGACGCTCGAGGGCGCCTGGGCCGAGATGGGCGCCCACGAGGTCTTCGACTCGGTCTGGATGAACGACCACATCACCGACATCGCTCGGGACCGGGGCGGCGCCAGCCTCGAGGCCATCACGGCGCTGGCCGCGCTCGCCCACCACGTGCCCGGCAAGCTGCTCGGGCACGCGGTGCTGTCGAACACGTTCCGCCACCCGGCGGTGCTGGCGAAGCAGGCGACGGTCCTCGACCACGCGACCGGCGGGCGGTTCGTGCTCGGCCTCGGGGCCGGCTGGCACCCCGGCGAGCACCTCCCGTTCGGGATCCCGCTGCCGGACATGCCCGAGCGGTTCGACCGGTTCGAGTCCGCGGTGCACGTCCTCCGCGCGCTGTTCTCGGACGCCGCGACGACCGACGACGGCGTGACGCGACCCGATCGCTTCTACCCGCTCGACGGCGCCACGAACCTGCCGGCGCCGTTCACCCCGGGCGGCCCGCCGATCTGGCTCGGCGGGCAGAAGCGGCGAGGCATCGCGCTCGCCGCGGCGATCGGCGACGGCTGGTACCTGCCGGCGGTGATCCCCGACCAGGGAGCGCGCGCGTCGGACCTCGACTACTTCACCGAGAAGCGCGACGCGCTCCTCGCCGAGATGGAGCGCATCGGGCGCGACCCGGCCGGGTTCGCCTTTGCTGCGCAGCTTCCCGCGGGCACGACCCGCGAGGCCCGGGCCGAGGCGCTCGAGCAGGCCAAGGATGCGGTCCGGCGCGGGGCCACCCACGTCGTGCTCGGGATGGTCCCCGCGCTCGGCGCCGACGGCGTCCGGGCCATCGCCCGCGAGGTGGCCGAGCCGCTCCGCGAGGCGATCGGCTGACCCCGCCATGAGGTGGTCGGTCCGGTCCGCGCGCGACGACGACGAGGACCTCGGGGCGATCGCGGAGCTCGTCCGAGCGATCACGCCCGAGCGGCCGACGTCGGTCGAGGAGATGCGCTGGAACGATGCCACGTACCCGGGTGGGCGGCATTTCGTCGCTGAGCGCGACGGGCGACTGCTCGGGTACGCGAACGTCGGCCGGATCTACATGTACCCGCCGGCGTTCCCTCGGCTGTGGTTCGAGATCGTGGTCGCGGAGGATGCGCGGCGCCAGGGGATCGGGTCCGCGCTCCTCCGCGAGGTGGGCGCGCACACGGCGTCGGCCGGGAAGACGGGCCTGCAGACCGAGGTGGCCGAGAACCACGCCGACGGGATCGAGTTCCTGCTTCATCGGGGCTTCGAGGTGTTCGAGCGGTCCAAGTCGGTGCGGCTCGAGCTGGCGGGGCTCGCCGCCCCCGAGACGCGCCCGCCGTCCGGCATCCGCATCGTGACGCTCGCCGCAGATCCCTCGCTCCTGCGCGGCGTCCACGAGGTCGCGACGCTCGCCTTCCCCGACATCCCGGGTGCCGGCGAGCCGATCCAGGCGGGTCCCTTCGACGAGTTCGTCGCCCGCGACGTCGAACGTCCGGGCGTGCCCCTCGAGGCGTTCCACGTGGCGGTCGACGAGGCGAGCGGCGCGGTCGTCGGCTACGCCAGCCTCCAGCTCGTTCCCGGTCGGCAGGACGTGGCGTGGCACGACATGACCGCAACCCACCCAGCGTGGCGCGGTCGGGGCGTCGCCTCCGCCCTCAAACGCGCGACGATCGCCTGGGCGATCGGGGCCGGGTTGCGCGCGCTCGAGACCGGCAACGACGAGGACAACGCGCCGATGCGCGCGATCAATGCCCGGGAGGGCTACCGTCCGCGCCCGGACTGGCTCGCGCTGCGCGGTCCGCTGCCCCGGGGCATGATGTCGTCGTGACCGAGGAGCGCCCCGATCCGCCGCGCCGCCTCCCGCCCGATCCCGAGAAGTACGACTCGGCCCGGGCCGAGCTGGCCCGGTCCAAGGGGCTCGATGCGCCGTACATCCCGGGCGGCGAGGACCCGGCCCCCGAAGCCGCCCGCCGCGAGGAGCGCTTCTACCTGCGCCTCCTCCTCGTGATGGCCGCGCTGATCGTGTTCGGCGGCTTCGTGCTCGGCATCCTCGGCAACCTGATCACGGGCGGCTCCTAGCGTGGCCGCGCAGGCGGCGGCCCCCTCCGCGGCGCTCGATCAGACCGCCTGGGATCGCGCCCACGCCGAGCTCGTCGAGTCGCTTCGTGCGCTGATCCGGATCCCGTCGGTCAACCCACTGCCCGAGCCGGGCGCCGACGGGGAGCTGCGCGCGGCCCGCTGGCTCGAGGCGGCGCTCGAGGACGCGGGCATCGGTGCGGAGGTCGTCGAGCCGTTCCCGGGGCGCGGCTCGATCCACGCCCGGCTGCGCGGGGACGACACCGGCGGCGAGCCGCTGCTGCTGCTCTCGCATCTCGACGTGGTGCCGGCTCCGGCGGACCCGTGGACGCACGACCCGTTCGCGGCCGACGTCGCCGACGGCTACGTCTACGGCCGCGGCGCGGTCGACATGAAGGGCATGGTCGCGCTCGAGCTGACCGTCATGCGGCTCCTGGCCGCCGCGGCGCGCGCCGCCGGCCGCGATCCTGCCAGCGACCCCGTCCCGGGCCTCCGTCGCGATGTCCTGTTCACCGTGACCGCCGACGAGGAGGCCGGCGGCCTCCAGGGCGCAGGCTGGGTCGCCGAGCACCGGCCGGAGTGGCTGCGCGCGGCGGGCGCCCTGAACGAGTGCGGCGGGGTGTCGGTCACGGTCGCTGGGCGTCGGCTCTACCCGATCCAGGTCGCGGAGAAGGGGTTCTCGATCTACCGGATCACCGTGCGCGGCACGTGGGGACACGGGTCGATGCCCCGGGACGACAACGCGCTCGTTCGCGCTGCGGCGGTCGTGGCGCGACTCGCGGAGCCCGGGGCGCTCCGGCTGACGCCCGTCATGCGCCGATTCCTCGAGGCGGCCGCCGATGCCGTGCCCGGTCCGGCGGGTCGGTCGCTCGGCGGGCTGGCCGGACCGGACCCCGGACGTGGGGAGGCCGCGCTCGGCGCGACGTGCGACCCGATGTACGCGCGGGCGCTCGGCGCGCTCCTGCGCGACACGATCAGCCCCGACGTCCTCAACGCCGGCGTGAAGTACAACGTGATCCCCGGCGAGGCCGTGCTCGAGATCGACTGCCGGGTGCTGCCCGGGACGACCGAGGAGGCGATGCGCGAGGAGGTCGTGCGACGGCTCGGGCCGGACCTCGCGGCCGTCTGCGACATCGAGCACGTGATCTTCGGCGCGCCGGCCGAGTCGCCCGCGTCGGGCGAGCTCTACGACACGCTCGAGGCGACCGTCCGCGACCATGACGCCGACGGCGTCCCGCTGCCGGTCATGGTGCCGTTCGCAACTGACGCGAAGCACACCGCGCGCCTCGACGTCCCGACCTACGGCTTCTCGCCGCTGCGGTTGGAGCCCGACGAACGCTTCCTCGAGCGGTTCCACGGCGTCGACGAGCGGGTCGGCCTCGACGCGCTCCGCTGGGGGCTCCCGGTCCTGTACGACGTCGTGCGCCGGTTCTGCGGCTAGCGCCGGTCAGACCGGAGCGTCGCTCCCGCGGGGCGTCTCAGCGCCGCCCGGGCCCGGGCCGACCTCCACCCGGACCTCCTCGCCACACGAGGCGCACTCGAACACGTGTCCGGCGGCCCACTCGCGCTCCGGATCCGCGGCCGCCGGATCGTGCCCGCCCTTGCGCCGGAGCGGGCTCCACGACCCGTCGTTGTGACGGTGCTGGAGGTTGACCGTCAGGTTCGCGAGGCGCGGGTCCATCATCGCGTGGTCCTCCCGGTTCGGCGCCGCTAGTCGCGAGGCGCCCTGATGAGCCGGCCGCGCCGGCTGATCGCGTGGGTCGCGAGCGCCGCGACGCCCATCGCGACGATCGCCCGCTCGGGCCCCGGCAAGACCCGCACGGCGGTCAGGAACTGATCGGCGCGCGCCCGGTCGACCGTGCGCAGGACCGCCTGGCCGCGCTGGGTGAGCACGAGCGTCCGCTGGCGCTTGTCGTCGGGCTCGGTCCGGCGCTCGACGAGCCGCCGCCGGACCAGACCGTCGACGAGTCGGCTCGTCGCCGACGGCGAGCGACCGATCGCCTCGGCCACGTCCCCGACGGTCATCGTGCCGGCATCGGCGAGCACGTACAGCGCCGCGAGCTGGGTGAACCCGAGCCGCAGCTCCCCGAGCTGGCCGGCAAAGCCGATGACCAGCTCGCGCCAGAGCGCCCGGCCCATGGCCACGCGCTCGCTGATCTGGCGGACGTTCGGGAGCCGGTTGCCGGCCGCCAGGACCGGCGCCGACAGGTCCTCCTCGAACCGGCGCGCGATGGCCCGGACTGGCGCAGCGCGGCGTCGGGGGGAGAGCGTCTCGGTCACCGCCGGACTGTAGCCGCGGGCCGTTATTCATGCAACCGTGCATACGAATCCCGCGTGGAGGGGACGGGAGCCCCTACGCTCGGTCACGATGTCAGCACTTGCCTTCGTGTTCCCCGGTCAGGGCTCGCAGTCGGTCGGGATGGGTCGCGACCTCGCCGAGCGCTCCCCCGCCGCCGCGGCCGTCTTCGAGTCCGCCGACGCCGCCCTCGGCGAGCCGATCAGCCGACTCGCCTGGGAGGGCCCTGCCGAGCAGCTCGATCGCACGGAGAACGCCCAGCCGGCCCTCCTTGCCGCTTCGATCGCGATCCTCGAGGCGCTGCGCGAGTCGTGGTCGGCCGCCGGCGTCGAGCCGCCCCGGCCGGCGTTCGCCGCGGGCCACTCGATGGGCCAGTACTCCGCGCTCGTCGCGGCCGGCGTCGTCTCGCTCGAGGACGGCATCCGCCTCGTCCGGGCGCGGGGCACCGCCATGCAGGCGTCGGGCCAGGGACGCGACGGTGCGATGGCCGCGATCATCGGGCTCGACGACGCGCGCCTCCCCGAGCTGGTCGAAGGGGCCGCGGCTCACGGCACGTTCGTCGTCGCGAACCGCAATGCGCCGGGCCAGGTCGTCGTGTCGGGCGAGCGCGCTGCGATCGAGGCCGGCGCGGAGCTGGCGAAGACGCTCGGCGCGAAGCGCGCGATCGTCCTGCCGGTCTCGGTCGCGGCCCACTCCCCGCTCATGGCCGACGCTGCCGACGCCATGCGCTCGGTCATCGACGGCGTCGACTTCGCCGACCCGCGCATCCCGCTCATCGCCAACGCCGACGCGCATGTCATCGACAGCGCGGCGGGCGCCCGCGCCGAGCTCATCGACCATCTGACCGCGGGCGTCGACTGGGTCGGCGCGGTCGGCCGGATGACCGCCGCCGGCGTGACGACCTTCGTCGAGATCGGCCCGGCCAAGGTCCTGACGAACCTGATCAAGCGCATCGCGCCCGACGCCGAGACCGTCGCCGCCGACGACGCGGCCTCCGCCGAGCGCCTCCGCTCCCTCGCCTCCAGCCCGACCGCCTGAGCGCGTCCCCCCACCGAAAGGAACCCCACCGAGTGCGCACACCCGACTACAACCGGCGCGTCGCCGTCACCGGCCTCGGCGTCATCAGCCCCGTCGGCAACGACGTCGAGACCGCCTGGAACAACCTGATGCGCGGCGTCTCCGGTCTCGGCGAGATCACCTACTTCGACACGACCCCCTACGAGGCGAAGTGGGCGGGCCAGGTCCGCGACTTCAACGCGGCCGACTGGATGGACCCGAAGGCGGTCCGCCGGTCCGAGTCGAGCCTGCACTTCGGGGTCGCCGCCGCGAAGCAGGCCCTCGCCGACTCGGGTTTCGAGCTGACCGACGAGAACCGGACCGAGGTCGGCGTCGTCTTCGGCTCGGGCGCAGGCGGTCAGCAGCTGATGATCGACAACTACTTCGTGCTCAAGGAAAAGGGCCCGAACCGCGTCGCCCCGACGTTCATCTCGAACGCGCTCGTGGACAGCCCGTCGGGGATGATCGCGATCGAGACCGGGGCCATCGGCCACAACATCGCGATGGTGTCGGCCTGCGCAACCGGCACGCACAACGTGGGCGAGGCGGCCGAGGCGATCCGCCGCGGCGATTGCATTGCGGTGATCTCGGGATCGACGGAGGCGCCGTTGCTCGAGGTCGGCCACGCCGGCTTCTCGAACATGCGCGGGATGGGCCTCCCCCGGCCGGGCGAGAGCCATGAGACCGTCTCCCGGCCGTTCGACGCGACCCGCAACGGGTTCGTCCTCGGCGAGGGCGCCGGGGCCCTGTTCCTCGAGGACCTCGAGCTGGCGAAGGCACGCGGCGCGACGATCTACGCCGAGGTGGTCGGCTACGGCTCGGCCGCGGACGGCTGGGACATGATCCAGCCGATCGAGCACGGTGCCGGATCCGCGCGAGCGATGAAGATGGCCCTCGAGCGGCGGGGCGTGCCGGCCGACGAGGTCGACCTCATCAACCCGCACGGCACCTCGACGCCGCTCGGCGACAAGCGCGAGACCGAGGCGATCTGGACGGTGTTCGGGGAGCGCTCGGCCCGTGATCGCCGATCGCTGGCGATCAGCGGCACGAAGTCGATGACGGGCCACATGATGGGCGCGGCGGGCGCGTTCGAGGCGTTCGCGACCGTGAAGTCGATCGCCGAGCAGTGCATCCCGCCGACGATCAACTACCGCGACTTCGACCCGGAGTGCGACCTGTGGGTCGTGACCGAGCCGACGCCGATGGAGATCCGCTACGGGCTCTCGAACAACATCGGCCTCGGCGGGCACAACGGCGCGGTGATCTTCAAGCGATACACGGGCGATTGACGGTCGCCTGGGCGGGCACCGGCCGCCCCGCCGCCAGAGCGGCACGTCCGATTTCGGACACTCGGGGAGACGGCCGTCCTGCCGCCTGGATCGTCCGATTTCGTCCTCCGATTTCGGACGATGGCTCCGAGGCGGGAACGACGTCCGGGATCGTCCGATTTCGGACGGCTCCCGGGCCCGTGGCTCGGCACGCGGCGCAGCCGTCGACCCCCTTTCGGCGCAGCGTCGCGGACGCCGACTACAATCCCGCCGACGCCCAGCGAACCCGGTGAGGTAACCACGTGCCCGAACAGGACCCTGCCCGCCGCGCGGTCGTGACCGGCCTCGGCGCGGTCATGCCGATCGGCAACGACTTCCCGACCTACTGGCGCAACCTGCGCGCGGGGGTGACCGGGACGCGGCGGATCCAGAGCTTCGACGCCTCGAACCACGAGGTTCAGATCGCTGCCGAGGTGGTGGACTTCGACCCGAAGACCGCCATGGACCCGAAGATGGCCCGCCGAATGAGCCGGTTCATCCACTTCGCGATGGCCGCGGGCAAGGAGGCGGTCTCCGACAGCGGCATCGACTTCGCCGCGATGACCGAAGAGCAGCGCGAGCGCTGCGCGGTCGTCGTCAACACCGGCGGCGGCGGGATCGAGGAGATCGTCGACGGCACCCACGTCCACGACGAACGCGGCCCGCGGTTCGTCAGCCCGTTCGCCGTGCCGGCCCTGTCCGGCTCGATGGGCGCGTGCATGCTGTCGATGGAGTACGGGCTGACCGGCCCGGTGATCACCCAGGTGGCGGCGTGCGCCACCTCGGTCATCGCGTTCCAGGACGGGCTGCGGCTGATCCGCTCCGGAGAGGCCGACGTCGTGCTGACCGGCGGTTCCGAGGCGCCGATCGTCCCGATGGGCGTCGCAGCGCTCGGCAACATGACCGCGCTGTCGAAGCGCAACGACTCACCCGAGACCGCGTCGCGGCCGTTCGACGCGACCCGCGACGGGTTCGTGTTGGGCGAGGGTGGTGGCGTCGTCGTCCTCGAGTCGCTCGAGCACGCGCTCGCCCGCGGTGCGACGCCGATCGCCGAGGTGCTCGGCGGCGGGCTGACGGCCGACGCCTTCCACATCAGCGCGCCCGAGCCATCGGGCAAGGGTCAGGCCCGGGCGATGAGCCAGGCGCTGCGCAACGCCGGCGTGGCCCCCGACGAGATCGACTACATCGTCGCCCACGGCACGGCGACGCCGCTCAACGACGTGACCGAGACGCGCGCGATCAAGGCGGCCTACGGCGACCACGCGTACAAGGTCGCGATCAGCTCGCCGAAGTCGATGATCGGCCATCTGGTCGGCGCGGCCGGGATCGCGTCGGCGCTGGCCGCGCTCGGGGCGATCCGCGACCAGGTCATCCCGCCGACGGCGAACCTGCGCACCCCCGACCCGGAGTGCGACCTCGACTACGTCCCGTTGACCGAGCGGCCGGCGAAGATCGACACGGTCGCGGTGAACGGCTTCGGCTTCGGCGGCCAGAACGCGGTCACGATCTTCCGGCGCTACGCCGACTGACGGCCGTCCCGGGGATCCGATCCGTCGCGCTTCGTGCATGGACGTTCCGCGCATGCGGCCGGCGGACATCGTCGCGCAGCTCGATGCCGGGGGAGGGTTGTCGCACGCGTTTCCCCGTCCATGGTCACCACGCCGCGTATCCGGCCGGCGCGGAGCCGATGTGCGGCGAACCCGTGCTTCCCATGACCATGCACCGAGCGTCGGCAGCGGGATCACGGCCGACGTCGTCACACCCGGAGGCGTCGACCCTCGAACGACTCGATTGCCGCCACGTGCCCCGCCGACAGCGGGACCGGGCGCTCGAGCGTGTAGTCGTAGCGGACGAGCACCGATTCGCTTGTGGCCACAAGGCGTGACGGCTTGCCCGCCTCGCACGCGGTCAACCGGTGCTCGAGGTTGAACGACGAGCGGCCGATCCGCGTCGCACGGGTTTCGACCGTGACGGTCTCGCCGTGGAACGCCGGCGCGCGGTACGAGATGCGCGCCTCGGCGAGGATGAGGCTCTCGGCGCCCTGCGTGCCGAGGCGGATCGGCTCGCCGGTCACGTCGGTCCAGTAGGCGATCCGGGCGATCTCGCAATAGGTCAGGTAGACCGCGTTGTTGACGTGGCCCATCGCGTCGGTGTCGGCGAAGCGGACCGGGATCTCGCGCCGGTGGGCGAAGTCGCCCGGCAGGTCGCGCGGGTCGTCGGGTGTCGCGATACGCGATCTCGTGCCACGATCCCGGCTCGGGAGGTCGATCGTCTCGTCCATGGAGTGCCGATGGTGACACAGCGACATCCCGGCGACGAACGCCCGGTCGCGCTCGTGGCAACGCTCGCCTCGCCGTGGGGACCGGTCCACGCGGTCACGTCCGACCGCGGGCTCGCGGCGCTCGCGTTCGTCGCCCCGGTCGAGGCGGTCACCGCCGACATCGAGCGGCGCCTCCACGGCGCGGTCGCGCCCGCTGCCTCGGTGCCGGCCGACGACGAGCGGCACCGCCTGATCGATCGTGTCCGCGCCGGCCTCGGGCGCTGGCTGGCCGGCGCGCCCGAGGGCTTCGACGACGTCCCCGTGGACTACACCGGCCGACCCGACTGGGACCGGCAGGTTCTCGAGGCGGTCCGCCGCACGCCATGGGGCACCGTCACGAGCTACGGCGCGGTCGCGACCGCAATTGGGCGGCGGGGGGCCGCGCGCGCGGTCGGCGGCGCGGTCGGGCGCTCGCCGATCGGGCTCGTCGTGCCATGCCACCGGGTCATCGCAGCCGACGGGACGCTGGGCGGCTACGGGCTCGACGCCTGGGGTGGCCGGCTCGCCGGCCTCTCGCTGAAGCGGGCGATGCTCGCGGTCGAAGGCGTGACGGTGGCCGCGCCGACGGACTAGACTCGCGACCACCGGAGCACCGCTCGCGCGAAAGCGTCGAGGGAGGGCGACGTTCCGGGCTCGACGACCCGACGCGTGGAGGGATCGGGCGCGAGCCGCCGCAGGGAGGGGTCGTGTCCAGCGTGCCGGCAGCCGCACCGTCGATGTTCGCGGTGTTCCGGAAGCGTGACTTCACGCTGCTCTGGTTCTCGTCGCTCATCTCGAGCATCGGCTCGTCGCTGACCGACCTCGCCGCGGGCATCCTGATCTTCCGCGAGACCGGCTCGGCGCTGAGCGTCGGGCTCATGCTCATGGCGACCGCGCTGCCCGCGCTCGTCTTCGGGCTCGTGGCCGGCGTCTTCGTCGACCGCTACGACCGCAAGACGATCATGATCGTCTGCTGCCTGATCCGGATGCTGCTCGTCGCGGTGATCCCGTTCGCGGTCTCGATCGACGTCTTCCTGCTCTACGTGATCGTGTTCATCAACGCGGCGGTGGCTCAGTTCTACGACCCGGCGCAGGAGAGCGTGATCCCCGATCTCGCCGACGACGAGGAGCTCGCGGCGGCCAACTCGTTCCTCTCGATCAGCAGCTTCGGCTCGACCGCGATCGGGTTCGCTGCGGCCGGTCTGCTGGCGTCGCTCGGATCCACCGACATCGCGTTCTATGCGAACGCGGTCACGTTCCTGGTCGCGGCGCTGCTGGTCGTCGGTGTCCGGGTCGGCCCGACGATCGTCGAGGAGGAGACGAGCATCAAGGTCGTCGTCGACGGCCTGCGCGACGGCTTCCGGTTCATGACCCGCAGCCCGATCCTGCGCAACACGTTCGTGAGCGGCGTGCCCGCCTACTTCTCGTTCGGCCTGTGGAACGTGCTGCTGCTGCCGTTCGCGATCAACGAGCTCCAGGCGAGCGAGTTCGAGTACGGCATCCAGGAGGGACTGACGTCGGTCGGTTTCGTCGTCGGCAGCCTGCTGATGGCCAAGATCACCGACCGGCTCCGCGAGGGCCAGTGGGTCGTCATCGGGTTGCTCGGGATGGGCGTGCTCGGCGTCGCGTACGGGCTCGTGTCCTCGATCGCGGTGGCGATCGTCCTCGTGACGCTGTCGGGTCTGTTCAACGCGCCGGCCAGCCTCGCGCGCCGCCTGATCATGCAGCGCAACACCCCGCGCGAGCTGCGCGGGCGCGTCTTCTCGACGTTCGGCGTGCTGCGCGACGTCGTGTTCCTCGTCGGGATGCTCGCGGCGGGCCTGGCCGACTACATCGACATCCGGCTGCTCGTCATCGCATCGGGCGTGATCCTCATCGCGAACGGCGTGTGGACGCAGTTCCTGCCGGGGCTCGGCGAGCCGGCGGCCGAGTGGCGGCAGGCGGTGCAGCGACTGCGGACCGCGTCTGCCGCGCTCGCCCCGAGCCGCCCGCTCGGACTCGACGACCTCGACCGGCTGGTGGCGGTCATCCCCGCCTTCGGGCGGCTCCCGGAAGCGGAGCGTCGCCTGCTGCTGTCGAGCGCGCGGCTGCGCGAGGTGCCGGCCGGCACGACGGTCGTCTCCGCCGGGGAGCAGGGCGACGCCGCGTTCGCGCTCGTCTCGGGGCGCGCGGTGGCCGGCACGCCGGTCGAGGGCGGCGAGTACCGGGCGCTGTCGACAATGCTCGAGGGCGACGTCTTCGGCGAGATCGGCGCGCTGACCGGCAGCCCCCGGACGGCCAACGTCGTGGCCGACGCGGACGCCGAGCTCGTCGAGATCCCCGGCGCAACGCTCCGCACGCTCATGCACGTGCCGGCCATCAGCGAGCTCGTGCTCCCCAAGCTCACCGAGCGGCTCGCCCGGACGACGACCGCCGACCTGCCGCGCCTGGCGGGCGTCGACCAGGCCGCGTTGCGCGACCTGCGCCGGCCACGCGCCGAGGCGGTGCCGCTCGCGAGGACGTACGCCGAGGGCGAGGGCACGACCTGACGGGGTGTGCCGCAGGTGACACCTCGCGCGTCGCGCCGGGCATCGGCAGCGGACGTCGGGCACCGTAGGGTTCGATCAGCTCCACCGGAGACGCGGGTCTCCACCGACCGACCGGACCGAGGCCAGCGAGACAGGAGGGTTCCCATGGACCGCAAGTTCCGACTCCCGAAGGACGGCTTCATCGACGAGCAGGACGTCGAGGGTCACCGCTCCCGGGTGACCGACGACCAGCCGGGGCCCGAGCAGGGTGCCCAGGACGACTTCCGCGCACGGGTCGACGGCGGCGACGACACCGAGGGCCACCGCCAGATCATCGCCCGCAACCAGCCGACCGACGCCCCGGAGAGCGAGGACGACACCGAGGGCCACATCGGTCGCCCGGGCAGCCCCGACGACATGACGGTCCTGCCGGCCCCCCCGAGCATCGGCCTCCGACGCTCCCCCGGCCACGGCGGTGAGCTGACCGACGACGGCGAGGACGTCGAGGGTCACAAGATCTCCCGCTAGCCTCCCTCGCCTCTTCCCGGTCTCGGGGCGGAGCCCAGCCCCCGGGGCTTCGCAGACCCCGACACCGCCGGCGACCTTCCTGGTCGCCGGCGGTTCGTCGTTCGGGCGCGACCCGCGACCCGCCCGTCCTCGGCCGCTGCCGGGCGCCGCTTTCGTCTCGTGTTTCGAATACGAGCCTTCGGCAGCGGATCCCCGGCAGATGTGCCGCCGGCGCGACCTGGGACGAGAGTCGGGGGCCCCTCCCGTGCGCGACCCCCCGGCCCCGAGCTGCGCAGCCCCTGCCGAATGCTCTGGGACGGAACATCCGACGATTTCGGGCCCGGGCCGGGCCTCGCCCGGGCGGGGCCCCCGGGTTGCCGGACCCGGCTCGGCCCCCCGTTACCCCTCCGGCGGCGTCGCGGTCGCTGCCAGCATCGCCTTGACCTCGAACGGCGTCGCGGTCGGGTGGCGCGCCCGGATCAGCGCCGCGTATCCGGCCAGGTGCGGGGCCGCGAACGAGTTGCCGGTGGCCCGGATCCGCCCGCCGTCCTTCCACGCCACGTCGACGTCCACCCCGTACGCCCCGAACTCGACCGGCGGCGCCGGGTTGTAGAACCACACGGACGCATCGGGCACGTCGTGTGCCGCCACCGAAACGACCGAGGCGAACAGCGACGGGTACGACGGCCCCGGGACGTTGTTCGCGGCGCAGACGAGGAGGCAGTTCGCGAAGTAGGCGCGATCGGCGAGCTCGTGGAAGACCCCGTACAGCGCGTCGCTCCGCGACGACAGGCTCAGGTTGACGATCCCGATTCGCTGCTCGATCACCCAGTCGAGCGCGCTCGCGAACGCGATCCCCTTCGCACGGTTGTTCGGCCCGAGCACGCGGACGGACACGAGCTCGGCGGCCGGAGCGATCGCGTGGATGATCCCCGCGCAGGCCGTGCCGTGGCCGACGACGTCGACGCCGTCCGGGTCGGCGACGACGACCGCGTCGTCGCCCGCCAGCTCGACCGCGACGCTCTCGCCCACCCGTCCGCCGACGGCCGGGTGGCCCCGCTCGATGCCGGAATCGATGACGGCGACCCGTACGCCCGCGCCGTCGCTGTTCCCGAACACGGAGGCCCGCCCGAGCCGCCCGAGCGGGAGCGCCCGACGGAGGTCCACTCGGCCGGCGCTCGAGAACGGATCGCTCCACGCGGGAAGCGGTTCGCCCGCTGCGCTCACGTCCGGCGCGGGCCGAGCCGCGGGCCGCCGCGCCCGGCGGCGCCCTGCGCCGCGGTCCTGCGGACCAGGAGGTCGAGGAGCTCGGTGAGCAGGCCCACCTCGCTCGGATCGGCGTCGCGCAGCCGGGCGACGCGATCGGCGAGCGTCCAGAGCGGGTCGTCGTCGGCGGCAATCCCGCCCGCGATGCGACCGACCAGCTCGTCGAGCGCGTCTCGATCGGCGTCGTGGCCCGCGAGCGCCCGCAGCGCCTCCGCGAGGATCGACGCGGTGTCGCGCTCGAGCCGCGTCGCCCGGATCGCGGTCGTTGCCTGGCGCGCGAACACGCCGGCCAGCTCGACGTCGCGCAGCCCGAAGCCGTCGCCGCTCCGCTTGTCGAGGATCGTCAGGACGCCGAGGCTCGCATCATCGTCGACGAGCGGGGTCGCGAGCAGCGAGCGCGGGACGTAGCCGGTCCGCTCGGCGGTCGACGCCGCAAAGCGCGGGTCCGAGGCGACGTCCGACATCGCGATCGGCTGGCCGGTCGAGAAGACGTAGCCGGCGACGCCCTCGTGCGGCGCCACCGACAGCCCGACGACGCCCTGACCGTGCTCCCCGGCGGCGACGACGTAGACGAGCCGATCGGTGACGGCGTCGTGGAGCGCGATCGAGGCCGCCTCGGCATCGAACAGGGCGACCGTCGCCTCGACCACCGAGCGCAGCACGGCTGCTCCGCCCGGCGGCTCGAGCCGGCCGGCAACGGCCGCGCGGCGGGCGACCGACGCGAGCAGCGCGAGGACCGCCCCGGACGAGACGCCGGCCGCGTGTGCGTCGTCGCTCATCGGGTGATCGCCCGCGCGAGTTGCGCGGGATCCGGGATGAGCAGGTCCTCCCCGTCGAACCGGAGCAGGCCCTGCGCGACGAAGTCGGCCAGGAGCCGGTTCACCGACTGGCGGGACCCACCGATCATCCCCGCCAGCTCCGACTGCGTGTACGGCCACGCCAGCCGTACCGGACCCGGGGGAAGGCGGCCCGGCTCGACGGCGTCGTCCGCGCCGGCCGCGTGGCGGAGCAGGTGCCGTGCGAGCCGACCCGGCAGGTCGAGGAAGTGGAGGTCCTCCACCCGGCCGGTGAGCCGTCGGATCTCGCCCGCCAGCGCCGCGAACATCGCCCGGCGCAGCGCCGGCTCCGCGTCGACGAGCCGGTCGAACGCGTCCCGTCGCAGCACGAGGGCCTCGACCGCTCGGACCGCGATCGCACTGGCAGAACGCGGCCGGCCGTCGAGCAGCGCGAGCTCACCGAAGAAGCCGCCCCGTCCGATCGTCGTGAGGATGGCCGGCTCTGCGCCCTCGTCCGACGGCAGCACGATCTTGACCTCGCCCGACGCGACGACGTAGAGCGCGTCGCCCGGGTCCTCGACGTGGAAGATGACCTCGCCCCGGCGGAAGCGACGCTCGCGGAGGGCGCCGGCAACGAGCTCGAGCGTCGCGTCGTCGAGCCCCTCGAACAGCGCGCACGAGGTCAGCGCGGCACGAGCAAAGGCTGGATCCGAGGCGGTGCCGACCATGGCCAGCATCGTAGCCGGTGGCGAGCCGGTGGAGCGGCCCTCAGGCGCGCGGGACGGGCCGCATCGGGTAGACCCCGACGACGATCGGCGACCGGGGATCGAGCGAGAGCTCGAACCCGACCTCGCCGCCGCGCACGAGCTCGCCGAGGAGCGCGCACTCCCGCGCCGGCAGTCCGACGAAGACCGGGCCGCCGTCGACGTCGAGCGGATGGACGTCGTCCTCGGTGCCGTTGATCCCGAACCGACGGCGCAGCTCGTGCATCGGCACGTACGGCCGGCTCTTGATGAACCGGCGGAGCTGGGGGGCCGTGCACCCGTTCCGGGCCGAGGGGTCACCGGCGGCCGTGGGGACGGGGCCTGCCGAGGGCGCCGGGTGCGACGCGGGCACCGCGGGCGCGGCGGGCACGGCCGGCGCGGCTTGCTCGGCAGAAGCCGGCTGGGCAGGCCCAGGACCGGGTGCGGTTCGCGGATCGGCCGGAGCCGGGTCCGGGGGCGGGGCACCGGCGGTCGCGCCGCCGGGCTGCTCGCTCACCTGCTCCGCCCGGCGCTCCGGGACGGGCGGCCGGGGCCCATCCTCGTCGCGGCGGCCGAGCGCCGCCTGTGCCCGGGCGGCATCGTCGGGCCGTCCCTGGGCGTTGCGGACGCGGCCGCGGTGCCGGCGGCTCATCGGCTCGTGCCGGGTGGAGCTTCCCCGGCGTGACGGGCGCCAGTTCGGCGCGATGGCGAATTCAGCATGCGTTCTTTCGGGCGAGGACGCGTTGTGCGACGCGCCGTGGGCCCGATCATACCCCAGCCGCCCGGTCCGGCCGGTGCCCGGCGTCCCGGCGCTCGGGCCCGTCGGCGGCGCCCGAGCCCTCGCCAATCGCCGCCCCAGCCCGCACGAACTCGAGGCGGTGGACCGGTCGGTCCTGGGCGCTCAGGAGCCGCCGGCCCCACGACGAGCCGGTCGCGCGGACCTCCTCCCTGCCCATCGGCCGAGCCGACAGCAGCTCGAGTCCGCGTCGCCGGTGGGCGGCAGCGATCCGCTCGATCGCCGCGTCGTCGAGGCCGGCGAGCCCGTCGAGCCGGTCGCGCTCGGTGACCGAGAGGATCGCCTCGAGCCGGCCACCCCGCCGGACGAGGGCGGCGACGCCGTCCGCGGCAGCCGCGGCGCCCTCGAGACCAAGCGCGCCACGCAGCAGCGAGCCCCACGGGAAGAGCAGCCGAACCACATCGGCGCGGCCGACGAGCTCCGGCGGCGGCGACTCGGCCGCCGCGACCGCGAAGAGCAGGTTCGTCCGGGCGGAACGGCCCGTCGCGGCACGTCGTGAGACGTCGGCCATCGCGGCCGCGTTCGCATCGATGCCGATGACGAGATCGTGGGGGGCAGCGATTGCCGCGGCAAGGGCCGCCCGGCCGTCGCCGGTCCCCAGGTCGATGACGACCCGCTCGTGGCGAGCCGCCAGGTCGGTCAGTTAGCCGACGTCCACCTCGACGAGGCGCCGTCCGATGATCGTGCGCATGTGGACAGTCTACCGCCGGCTGTCTGCGAGGCCATCGACGGGCGACGGCCCGGGCTACGTCGGACGGCCGATCCCGTCGACGACCCGCAGCTCGCGCGACGCCTCGTTGAGCACGACGGGTCCGTCCGGTCCGCACACCACGATGTCCTCGATCCGGGCACCGTAGCGACCGTCGAGGTAGATGCCCGGCTCGACGCTGAAGGCCATCCCGGGGCCCAGCGGCTCGGCGTTGCCCGCGATGAGGTACGGGTCCTCGTGCTCCTCGAGCCCGATCCCGTGACCGGTCCGGTGGATGAACTGCTCCCCGTAGCCCTCGGCGTCGATGCGGGCACGGGCGGTCGCGTCGATCGCCTCGCACGCGACGCCGGGGCGAACCGCATCCGTCGCGGCGCGCTGTGCGCCGTGGAGCACGGCGTAGAGGTGACGGAAGGCGTCGTCCGGGCCGCGCGCGGGATCGCCGCCGGTCACCCAGATCGTGCGCGTGATGTCCGATCCGTACCCGCCGAGCCGGCCGCCGATGTCGAGCACGATCGGCTCGCCGGCCGCGATCACCCGGTCCGATGCCTCGTGGTGCGGCGAGGCCGAGTTCGGCCCCGATGCCACGATCGCGAATTCGGCGGTCTCGTGCCCCTCGGCGATGAGCCGCTCGCGGACCTCCCGCGCGACGTCGGCCTCGGTGCGACCGACGAGCGGGCCGGCGGCGATCGCGTCCACGACTCGGTCCGCGGCGAGCGCCGCCTGCCGGAGGAGCCCGACCTCGTCGTCGTCCTTGACCATGCGCAGGTCGCGCAGCACGGTCGAGACCGGGACGAACCGTGCCGCGCCCCGCGCGTGCTGCAGGGCCAGGAGGTGGCTCGCCCACAGCCGATCGGACACGGCCAGCGGACCCGCCCCGCTTCCGGCCGCCTCGAGCACGACCTCGTACGGGTCGTCGGTCTCCTCCCACGTGCGGATGGGCACGTCGGCGCGGCTGCCGGCCTCCGCCGCGGACCGCTCGAGTCGCGGCACCACGAGCGTGGCCGCGCCCCCGGCCGGCGGCACGACGAGCATCGTCAGCCGCTCGAGCGGCATCGCCCCGTACCCCGTCAGGTACTCGAGGTCCGGCCCCACCCCGACGAGCGCCGCGGCGAACCCGCGCTCGGACAGGAGCGCGGCCAGCCGGTCCAGGCGTTCGGCGTAGCGCGCGGCCGGGATCACGAGGCGAGCCACCGGGCAAGCGTCGCCGGACCGTCCTCGAACAGCTTGCGGTATGCGTAGACACGGTCGGCGCCGGCAGCCAGCGCACGCCGGCGCAGGTCGTGGTCGTCGTGCTGGCCGACGGCGAGCGCGGGGCGCCCGGCCGCACGAACGGCCTCGAGCGCCGCGACCCCGTCGTAAGCGCGCGCCGTCAGGTCGACGACGACCCGATCGACCGAAGGCAGCGCCGTCGACAGCGCGTCGAGCGAGCGGGCCGGAACGGGCTCACCACCCGCGGCCCGGATCGCATCGGTCAGCCGGGTCGACCAGATCAGGTCGTCGGCGAGGATCGCGACCCGCACGCTCAACCGAGCTGCTGGGCGAGGTGGTGGAACACGTCGCGGGCGGTGATGACCCCGGTCGGACGACCGTCCTTCACGATCGGGATGTGGCGGAACTCGCCGATCGCCATCTTGTGGATCGCGACGCCGAGCGAGTCGTCGTGGCGGAGCACGACCGGGTCGGGCGTCATGAAGTCACGGACGTGGAGACCGTCGAGGCGCTTGCCGGCAACCTTGGCCACGGCGTCCCGGTCGGTGAAGATCCCGACGAGCTGGTCGTCGCGCATGACGAGCAGGCAGTCCACGCCGGACTCGTGCATGACGCCGATCGCCTCGGCGAGCGGCGTGTCGGGCGCCGTCGTGAGCGGCGGCGGCGAGTCGATCTCGTCGAGGTGCTCCCCGAGGAGCCGGCCATGGAACGCAGGCGCCTGCTGGGGGACGTCGTGGCCCCACAGGTCGGCCCCGCAGTTGTCGCAGATCTCGGCCCCGATCAGGTTGTCGAAGCCGCACGACGGACAGCGCATCGGTCGTTGTCTCCTGCAGGGCGGGTCGGCGAGCTGCCGGCCCGGGCTACTCGACGGTCCAGGTCTCCCCGCTGGCGAGCGCCCGCCCGAGGTCGCCGGCGCCCGACTTCGCGATCGCCGCGTCGATCTGACTCGCGACGAGCTCGTCGTGGGTCGGCCGCGAGACCGCGCGGAGCACGCCGACCGGGACCGGGAACTCGGGCCAGAACATGCGCGACAACATCAGCGCGAGGTACGGGTCCTCGGCCGCCTCGTCGTGGACGAGGAGGTCGGCCTCGGTGATCCCGTTCTCGCCCAGGGTCACGACCTCGGGCCGCAGGCCGTTGAGCCGGATCCCCTTGTCGCGGTCCTTGCCGAAGATCATCGGCTTGCCGTGCTCGAGCACGAGCATCCGGTCGTCGCGAACGTCGCGCTCGGTGAACTCCCGCCAGGCGCCGTCGTTGAAGATGTTGCAGTTCTGGAGGACCTCGACGAACGTCGAGCCCCGGTGGAACCCGGCCCGCGTGAGCGTCCCCTGCAGGTGCTCGGTGTGGGTGTCCACCGAGCGCGCCACGAAGCTCGCCTCGGCGGCGAGCGCGATCGTCAGCGGCATGATCGGCGTGTCGACCGAGCCGAGCGGCGTCGACTTCGTGCGCTTGCCGAACTCGGACGTCGGCGACGCCTGGCCCTTGGTCAGCCCGTAGATGCGGTTGTTGAACATGACCATCGTGAGGTCGACGTTCCGGCGCATCGAGTGGAGCAGGTGGTTGCCGCCGATCGACAGCGCGTCGCCGTCGCCGGTGATGACCCAGACCATCAGGTCCGGCCGCGCGGCCTTGAGCCCGGTCGCGAGCGTCGGCGCGCGCCCGTGGATCGAGTGGAAGCCGTACGTGTTCATGTAGTACGGCAACCGGCCCGAGCAGCCGATCCCCGAGATGAAGACGATGTTCTCGCGCGGGTAGCCGAAGTCCGGCATGACCTTCTGGGTCTGCGCGAGGATCGAGTAGTCGCCGCAGCCGGGGCACCAGCGGACCTCCTGGTCGGACACGAAGTCCTTCCGGGTCAGCTTGATGATCTCGGCGTTCTCGGGCGAGAGCGGAATCGGGTCCGCGGTCTGGCGGGCGGCGCCCGTATTGGGCGTGCCCGGCATGTCGGTCGTGTCGGTCATGTCGGTCACTCCTCGAGGAGCCGCACGGCGGCCTCCTCGATCTCGGCGATGCGGAACGGCTTCCCGCGGACACGGTCGTAGCCGACGGCGTCGACGAGGAACTTCGACCGAACGAGCATCAGCAACTGCCCGAGGTTGACCTCGGGGATCAGCACCCGCCGATAGCTGCGCAGGACGGTCTCGGTGTTCCTGGGGAAGGGGTTGAGATGGCGCAGGTGGGCATGCGCGACCGATCGGCCGTCGGTGTGCAGCCGCTCGACCGCCGAGCGGATCGCCCCGTAGGTCGAGCCCCAGCCGAGGATCAGCAGGTCGCCGCGCTCCGGCCCGAAGACCTGGAGCAGCGGGATGTCGTCGGCGATCCCGGCCACCTTGGCCGCCCGGAGCATCTGCATCCGGTGATGGTTGTCCGGGTCGTAGCTGACGTTGCCGATCACGTCGGCCTTCTCGAGCCCGCCGATCCGGTGCTCGAGTCCCGGCGTCCCCGGGATCGCCCACTGGCGGGCGAGCGTGTGGGCGTCGCGCGCGTAGGGCCGGAACGTGGCCGGATCGGTCGCGTTCGCGACGCGGATGTCGGGCAGCTCGTCGACGTTGGGGATCCGCCACGGCTCGGCGCCTGTCGCGAGGAACGCATCCGAGAGGTATACGACCGGCGTCACGTACTTGAGCGCGATGCGCCACGCCTCGATCGCCATGTCGAAGCAGTCGGCGGGCGTCGACGGCGCCACGACCGGAACCGGCGAATCCGAGTTGCGACCGAACATGACCTGGAGCAGGTCCGCCTGCTCGGTCTTCGTCGGCATGCCGGTCGACGGGCCGGCACGCTGCACGTCGACGACCACGAGCGGCAGCTCGGTCATGACCGCGAGCCCCATCGCCTCGCTCTTGAGCGCGATGCCCGGGCCGGACGACGCTGTGAGCCCCAGCGCTCCTCCGTAGGCCGCGCCGATCGCGGCACCGATCGCCGCGATCTCGTCCTCGGCCTGGAACGTCTTGACGCCGTAGGTCTTGTAGCTCGAGAGCTGGTGGAGGATGTCCGACGCCGGCGTGATCGGGTAGCTGCCGTAGAACAGCGGCCGATCGGCGAGCTTGGACGCGGCGAGGAACCCGAGCGCCGTCGCCTCGTTGCCCGTGATGTTCCGGTACGTGCCCGGCGGGAGGTGGGCGGGCCGGACCCGGTAGTGGGTGTGGAAGATCTCGGTCGTCTCGCCGAAGGCGTAGCCGGCCTTGAGCGCCCGCCGGTTCGCCTCGGCGATGACCGGACGGGCCGAGAACTTCTGGTCGATCCACTGGATCGTCGGCTCCATCGAGCGCTCGTACAGCCAGAACATGATCCCGAGCGCGAAGAAGTTCTTCGTCAGGTCCTTCTGCTTGGTCGTCATGTCGAGGCCCTCGAGCGCGCGCTCGTTGAGCGTGCTGATCGGGATCTCGAAGACCGAGTACTGCTTGAGCGAGCCGTCGGTGAGGGGGTTCGACGCGTAGGCGGCCTTGTTCAGGTTCGTCTGCGTGAAGGCGTCGGTGTTGACGATGAGCGCGCCGCCCGGCGGCAGGTCGCCGACGTTCGTCTTCAGCGCCGCAGGGTTCATCGCGACGAGCACGTCGGGCTCGTCGCCCGGGGTGTGGATGTCGCTCGAGGAGAAGCTGATCTGGAAGCCCGACACCCCGGGCAGCGATCCGGCCGGCGCGCGGATCTCCGCGGGGAAGTCGGGCAGCGTGCTGATGTCGTTGCCGAAGACCGCGGCCGTGCGCGTGAACTGGGTGCCGGTGAGCTGCATGCCGTCGCCGCTGTCGCCGGCGAAGCGGATCGTGACGCGCTCGAGCTCCTGGATCGGCAGCTCCGCGCTCGGTGTGCGGGTGGTGGTCACGCCCCTTCAGGCTCCTTCATGGCTTGATGCGGTCGCGGGGGGAGGTTGAGCAGCTCCTCGGGGAACGACTCGGCGAGGAACTTGATGATGTCGATCTGGCGGACCACGCCGACCATCCGACGATCGTCATCGACGAGCGGGACGTTCCGGTACCGGCCCGTCTGCATCAGGTCGATCGCGTCGCCGACGGTCTGCTCCAGCCGGAGCGTCCGGGGCTCCGTCGTCATGAGCGACTCGACCGGGAGCGACAGGTCCACGTCGCCCGGCACGAGGCGGCCGAAGATGTCGCGCTCGGTCAGGACGCCGAGGAGCCGGCCGTCCGGCGTGCACACGAACACCGAGTCACCGGTCCCCGTGCGCTGGATCGCCTCGAGACAGTCGGCGAGCCTCGTTCCGGGCGGAACGGTGACGGGTTCGCGCCGGGCGAGGACGGTGAGCGACTCGTCGATCAGGGACGGGACGCGCCCGACGACGGCATGTTCGGTGAGTTCGGCCACGCTCAGAGTGTAGCCCGTTGCGCGCTCTCGGGCCCCCGAGCGTGCGGGACCCTCGTGCGGGAGGACGGCGCCGCGCGGCCCCTCCTCCCCCTTGCCTCCGGCGCACAGTCGGCCCGATCCCTTGCGTCCCGCGCAGGAACGGGCCCCGGTCAGCCGCCCGGCACCGTCCTGTGGGGTGGTCCGGCGCGTGCGGGCGGTCGGGGCGGGCGGCTCGGGCGGGGCGGTCGGTCCGGAATGGTCGGTCCGGGCGGGACTCGCGATCCTGCCGCCCGTGATCGCCGCCATACGTTGCCGGGGGCGTTGGGCGGGCTCGGGCCTGTCCTTGCGGCGGATGGGATCGGCACCCGTTCGTGCCGCCTGCGTGCCCATCGCACAAGCCGGCCGTCGCCATCGCCTTCCTGGACGAGGCCGAGCAGCGGGGACGAATGGGTGCGATCGGCACAGGCGTACGGGCGTTCGCGCACGCACGTTGTGGCCCGCGCACGAGTGGGAGCGATGCGCGGCGGCTCTCGGGACCAAGGCGGCTCGGCGTGCAGGAGCGGACCAAGCGCGGCCCCCGCCCGCCGGCGGCTCTGACCGGTCCGCGAACTCCAGGGCGCAGCCGACCCGCACCGGCATGCCCGGCCCGCCTGCCTCCCGCGGTTCCCTCCGCCGGCTCCTCCCACCGGACTCCCGGGTTGCCTCCTGAGCAAGGTCGTCTCGATTCCTTGCGTCCCAGGCAGGTTGGGGTGGCGCGCTTGCCTCAGGAGCACGTGTTGTGGCTCGGGAGCTCGGTAAGGCCTCGAGGTCTTGCGTCAGGCGCAAGAAGCCGCGGCACACGGCCGATATCCGGCAATTTCATGCTTCCGGAGCAAGAAATCCGCGTACGGGACGCCAATCCGAAGCGGCGCCGCGCCGACACGTGCTCCTGGAGCAAGTCGGCGTGGGCGGGCGAGGCGGGGCCGGCGGCGGACGCGGACAGGGACGCGGGCAGGGCCGCGGGCCGGTTGATCCCGGCACGCCGGACCGACACCACGGCCGTCGGTCCGCGCTGCTAGCCTCCCCCGCGATGGACCGCCGCCGGCTGCTCGGGATCGCGCTCGTCGTCGTGTCGGCGGCGGGCTTCGGGTCGGGGACCGTGCTGTCCAAGCCGATCTACGAGACCGGCGTCGACTGGCTCGGGCTGCTCGTCTGGCGCTTCGGGATCGGCGCCGCGCTCGGCTGGGCGTGGGTTGCGCTGTCCGCGGCCCGGCGCGGCGCGCTTCGCCGGCTGTCTCCCCGTCAGGCTGCGATCGCCCTCGGGCTCGGGGCGCTCTACACCGGGAACGCCGGCACGTACTACGCGGGGCTCGAGACCGTGCCGGCAGCCCTCGCGGGCGTCCTCGTCTACACGTATCCCGTCACGGTGGCCGTGCTGTCGCTGTGGTTCGCGTCGCGGCTGCCCGGGCGCCGGCCGTGGTTCGCGCTCGTGCTCGCGATCGCGGGGATCGTGCTGGCCCTGGGCGGCATCCCGACCGACGCGCTGCCGCCGATCCACGGCCTCGTGCTGGTCATGGTCTCGCCGCTGATCTACTCGGTCTGGATCATCCTCTCGGCACGGCTGAGCGGCGAGCGGCGCGACCGGCTGGGCCACGATGCGGCCGAGGAGGAGTCGGTCGCCGGCGATGCGGCGGTGACGACCGCGGTGATGATGACCGCGACCGCCGTTGTGTTCGCCACCGCCAGCGTGGTTCGCGGCAGTCCGCCCGCGCCGACGCCCGACACGATCCCCGCCGACGCCTGGCTGCCGCTCGTCGCGCTGGCGTTCGTCTCGTCGTTCCTCGCGATCCAGACGTTCTACGCCGGCGCGCGGCGGATCGGCGCCGCGCAGGCCGCGCTCGTCAGTACGGTGGAGCCGGTCTACATCGTCGCCCTCGCCGCGATCACGCTCGGCGAGCGGCTCGAGCCGGTCCAGCTGCTCGGCGCGGGCCTGATCCTCGTCGCGGTCGTCGTCGCCCAGACCGGCGGCCGCGAAGCCGGGCGCCCGTCGCCGCCGCTCGACGCGGAGGCCGATCCCCTCAGCGACCCGCTGCCCGCACCATCGCCGACGCCCCCGCACTGACGAACGACCCCTCCGAGCCGAGCCCGATGAACCGGAAGCCGAGCTCGAGGTGCGGCGCGAGGCCGGCAGCGTCGTACAGGAGGATGCCGGCGGCCTTCCCGTGCCGATCGGCAGCGCCGACGACCGTCCGCAGCGCCTCGAGGTAGGTGCGATCGTCGAAGCGGCCCGGGACGCGGAGCGCGTGGGACAGGTCGGCCGGGCCGACGAACAGCACGTCGACGCCGTCGACGGCCGCGATCTCGTCGGCCGCCTCGACCAGCGCGGCCGACTCGATCTGCACGACGCCGGCGATCGTCGGGTTGACGGTCCGGGCGAGATCGCCGTGCGCAACACCGCCGAGCCGGCCGCCACGCGTCCGGAGCGCAACCCCGCGCACGCCCTCCGGCGGGTACCGCAGGTACGTGACGGCCTCGCGGACGGCTTCGGCCGACTGGAGCTGCGGCACCATGATCCCGGCCGCGCCGAGGTCCAGCGCCCGTCCGATCCGCAGCCGCTCGCCGGACTGCGGCCGCACGAGGGCCGCCGCGGGCGTCGTCTCGACGGCGTGGAGAAGCGCGAGCAGGTCGGCCTCGGTCGCGGCGCCGTGCTCGAGATCGAGGACGAGCCAGTCGAAGCCGGCCCGGCCCATGAGCTCGGCCGACAGCGGCGACCCGAGGTCGCAGAACGCGCCGATGAGGGTCTCCCCGGCGAGGATCCGGGCACGAAGATCGGTCATCGCGTGATCATGACGCGCCCGGCCGTGTCTCGGCAGCCCGGACGTGCGGATGGTCGGCGTCGCACGCCACGGTGCCGTCCGACCGAGGCGCACCGGGTCAGCCCCGAAGTTTGAACGCCCCGGCGGACGCCGCCCTCTGTAGTCTCCGGAAGGCACCCCCGACGGGTGCCGCTGGAGAACGAATGATGGATCGGGATCTCGTCGAGCTGGCGATGCGCGGCGACCGGGAGGCCTTCGGCGTCCTGGCCCGCGTGCACGGCGACCGGCTCTACGCGATCGCCTACCGGATCCTCCGGGAGGTCGACCGGTCCGAGGACGCGGTGCAGCAGGCGCTGGTGATCGCCTGGCGCGAGCTGCCTCGCCTTCGCGATCCGGACCGGTTCGAGCCGTGGCTCAACCGCATCCTCGTTCGCTGCTGCTACAGCGAGGCGCGCAAGCGCCGGGAGTGGACCGCCAACATCCGGGCCCTGCCCGAGGACGGCCCGACCGCTCCCGACGACCTGCGCGGCTTCGCCGACCGCGACGAGATCGACCGTGGCTTCAAGCGGCTTCCGCCTGAGCAGCGGGCGATCCTCGTCCTGCACCACTACCTCGGGCTCGGCCTGACCGAGATCGCCGACACGCTCGGCATCCCGGCCGGCACCGCCCGATCCCGACTGCATTACGCCCACCGGGCGATGCGCGCGGCGCTCGAAGCCGACGCGCGCCGCCCGGCAGCCGCTGGAGGGCAGAGGCGATGACGACCCATCGCGACATCGAGCCCGCGCTCGAGCGCTACTTCGAGGAGGGGCCCCAGGTCCTTCCCGATCGCGTCCTCGAGGCTGCCCTCGCCGACATCGACCACACCACACAACGGCTCGGCTGGCGCCGGCCGTGGAGGTTCCTGTTCATGCCCACGTTCCAGAAGCTCGCCATCGCGGGGGTCGCGGTCATCGCGTTCGCCCTCGTCGGCAGCACGTTCCTCACCAGACCCGCACCGAACGTCGTCGGCACCCCGAGCCCGACGGTCGGTCCGGCGACCGGCCCAACCCCGGTCCGGTTCACCCTCGAATCCGACGCGGGCGACATCGGCGTCCGCTTCGACCTCCCCGCGGGCTGGTACAGCTTCGAGGACGCGAACGTCAGCGCCTTCGAGCCCGAGGGGCCCGACAGCCTGTGGCCGCTGATCGGCGTCGACGTGCTCCTCGTCGACGACGTCTACGCCGACACGTGCGAGGGCCGCGCGCTCTCCGAGCCGCGGCTCGGGCCGGGCGTCGACGACCTGATCGCCTGGATCCGCGCGCGACCGGGCCTGATGGTCGGCGAGCCGCGTCCCCTCTCGGTGGCGGGTCACGAGGGGGTCGAGATCGAGGTCGACTCGGGGCATCCGCCCGGCTGCGAGGACGTGCCCGTCTGGCCGAGCGGCCTGCCCCTCGGGTCGCACCGCGAAGGGCCGTACCTGATCCGGCGCGCGATGGAGTACCGCGTGATCGCGCTCGACGTCGACGGACGGCGCGTCGTCCTCGTCGTGAACGGGATGCGCGGCACCTTCGAGGCGCGCCTCGACGACGCCCAGGTCGTGCTCGACAGCCTCGAGCTCGAGGTGCGCTGACCGGCGACGGCTCGCACCGCCGCCCACGACCCTCCGACGCCCGGCGTGCCCGAACGCAGCAGCTCCGCTGCCCGGGTCGCCGGGCGTCGACCCGTCCCCGTCAGTCGGGGAAGGCCTCCGGGCCCCGGTCCGCCAGCTCGCGCGCCTCGCCGGAGGCGTCCTCCGGCGGGAGCCAGCTGTAGGGGTACCGATCGTCCTCGAGCTCGGCCGCCTGGCGCGTGATCCGCAGCGGGTTGAACGTGTCGACCATGACCGCCAGCTCCTCGGTCGCCTCCTTGCCGATCGATGCCTCGGCCGTGCCCGGATGCGGCCCGTGCGGGATCCCCGCCGGGTGGAGCGTGAACGACGAGATCCCGACCCCGCGCCGGCTCATGAAGTTGCCGGCGACGTAGTAGATGACCTCGTCGCTGTTGATGTTCGAGTGGTTGTACGGCGCCGGGATCGCGAGCGGGTGGTAGTCGAACTTGCGCGGCACGAACGAGCACACGACGAAGTTGCGTGCCGCGAACGTCTGGTGGACCGGCGGCGGCTGGTGGACACGCCCGGTGATCGGCTGGAAGTCGGCGATGTCGAACGCGAACGGCCACAGGTAGCCGTCCCAGCCGACCACGCCGAACGGATGGTGCCGGTAGTGGTACGCGGTGATCCGGTCGCGCATCTTGACGTGGACGCGGAACTCGCCCTCGTCCGCCCGCGGTTCGACGAACTCCGGCACGCGGATGTCGCGCTGTGAGTACGGCGCGTGCTCGAGCAGCTGGCCCCACTCGTTGCGATAGCGCTTCGGCGGCTCGATCTCCGACGGGCACTCGAGCCAGAGCATCCGCTGGGGGACGTCGTCGTCGGGCGTCAGGCGCCAGGTCGTGCCGATCGGGAGCACGAGGTAGTCGCCGTCGTGGTAGCGGAGCTGCCCGAAGTTCGTCTCGAGCAGGCCCGATCCCTCGTGGACATAGAGCAGCTCGTCGGCAGCGCCGTTGCGATAGAAGACGTGCTCGCCCATCCCGTCGGCCGGCCGGACGACGCCCATCACGACGTCGTTGTTGAAGAACAGCGGCACGCGGCCCGTCACGATGTCGCCGCGCGGCTCGAGCGGCGCCGAGTCGATCAGGCGGTGGTGATGCGACCCGTCGTCGGCCTCCTCGAGCTCGAACCGCCCGACCGGCTCGATGCGGTGGGTGCGTGTCGGCGGCACGAGGTGGTACAGCAGCGAGCTCCGGCCGGTGAAGCCCTCGACCCCGAACAGCTCCTCGGCGTAGAGCCTGCCGTCGGGGGATCGGTGCTGGGTGTGCCGGGTGTGGGGGACGTTGCCGCGCGAGACATAGAACAAGCGACTGGCCTCCTGTCCGTCAGGCGGCCAGTCTATGGCCGCGTCGTCGGGCCGCGCGGTCGGTGCCGTCAGCGGCGTCGCCAGGCGTCGGGCTCGGCGAGCAGCGCGCGCACCCCGTCCGGTAGCCGGCCCGTTGCCACGTCCGCGAGCGTGACGGTCTCGAGGACGCTCCGCATGCTCACGCGGAGCGCGATCCACACGTCCCGGAGGCTGGCCGCGGCACCCGGGTACTCGACGTCCTCCGGGGG
The DNA here is from genome assembly GCA_044506615.1 of Chloroflexota bacterium. Taxonomy (GTDB): domain Bacteria; phylum Chloroflexota; class Limnocylindria; order Limnocylindrales; family CSP1-4; genus DASTYU01. Next base: position 75,343 of record JBIQKJ010000006.1, read on the forward strand.
CGCCTCGCGCACGCCCGCAAGCGGCCCGTCGATGGCGCGGATCACGTCGGCCAAGGTGATGTCGGCGGCCGGACGGGTCAGCCGGTAGCCGCCCTCCTGGCCGCGCCGGCTGGCAACGAGCCGTGCCCGTCGCAGCTCCCCGAGGATGTTCTCGAGGTACTTGGCCGGGATCGCCTGCGCCCGGGCGATCGCCTCACCGCGCAACGGCTCGTTCCCCTCGCTCGCGGCAAGCTCGACGAGCGCACGCAGGGCGTAGTCGGCGCGGGCGGAGACTCTCACGACCCCGAGTGTACGAGGCCGCGTGCTCCGTCAGGCGGCGCCCGAGCCCCCGATCGCGAGCTGACCCCGACGTCCGCGCAGGAACAGGGCGCCGACGATGACTGCCGAGACCGCGAGCGCGAGCACCCGCACGCCGCCGACGACGAGCGGGTCGATCGAGAGCAGACCGAGGACGCGGTCGACGTTGAGCACGATGATCAGCCCGCCGACCGCCGTGCCGAGCGATCGATCGTCGAAGTGCCGGACGACGTACGCGGCGATCGGCGCCGCGATGCCGCCGCCGATCAGCATCATCAGCACGATGTCCCAGCGGATCCCCGCCGATCCGAGCGCGAGCAGGAAGCCGGCGCTGGCGCAGATCGACACGATGAACTCGGAGCCGCTGACGGTCCCGATGATCTTGCGCGGCTGACGCCGGCCCGCGGCCATCAGCGACGACGTGGTCACCGGACCCCAGCCGCCGCCACCGCTCGCGTCCATGAAGCCGCCGACGAGCCCGAGCGGGATCAGCATCCACGACCGGCTGCGTCGGGTGGGCGTCGCGGGCGTCGCGGGCGTCGCGGGCGTCGCGGGCGTCGCGGTCGGCGCCGGGGCATCGCCGGTGGCGTCCGCGGGAATGATCGCCGCGTCGACGGGCCGGGTCGAGCGGCGTCCCGCCAGGAACCGCAGGAGGATCGCACCGCCGAGGACGAGCAGCACGACCGAGACCCATGGCCGGGCAGCCTCGAGCGACAGGTTCGAGAGCACCACCGCGCCGAGGAACGCCCCGATCCCGCCGGGGATCCCGAGCCGGAGCAGCAGCTTCCAGTCGACGTTGCCGAGCTTCCAGTGCGAGAACCCGGAAACGGCCGACGTGCCGATCTCCGCGAGGTGGACGCTGGCCGACACGAGCGCGGGCGCGAGCCCGAACGTGAGCAGCACGCTGGTCGACGTGACGCCGTAGCCCATGCCGAGGGAGCCGTCGACGAGCTGTGCGATGAAGCCGGCGACCGCGATGGCCAGGAGCATGAGCATGTGGCTGTACCTCCGGATTGCCGACCACCCGCCCACCGGTCGGCCTGCTGTTCCACCTTTTCCTACTAAATCGGTGGGGACAGTCGGAACAATGGAGATAGCGGTGCTCGTTGTCAAGGGCCAACGCGCCGCTGCGCCGTGTGTCAGCCGGCGGCGCGGCCGATCCGCTGGCTGCGTCGCTCGAGCAGGACCCGGTCCCGCCAGCGGCCGCGCGGGTCCCGCCCCAGCCGCTCCTGCACGCCGACGCGCCGGAACCCCACCCGCTCGTGGAGCGCGAGGCTCGCCTCGTTCTCGGCGAGAACGCCTGCCTGCAGCGTCCAGTACCCCGCCGCCTCCGACGCGGCGATGAGCGTCTCGAGCAGCGCACGACCGACGCCGCGGCCACGCCACCCGGCACCGACGTAGACGCTCTCCCAGGCGACCCCCGCGTACACCCGACGGGCCGACACCGAGGTGAGCGCACACCAGCCGGCCACCTCTCCGGTCGTCACGGACCGGGCGACGAGCCGGCACTCCAGCCGGTGCGAATGATCGAAGTCGCGCCAGCCCGGGACCTCCCGCTCGAGGGTCGCGTCGCCGGTCGCGATCCCCTCCGCGTAGATGCGCCGGACCGCGGGCCAGTCCGGCGCGAGCATCGGCTCGACGCGGACCCGCGCGGTCACCGATCCCCGGTCCCGGGGCGCGCAACGACCGGGCTGCGCAGCGTGCCCAGCCGCTCGACCGTGAGCGCCACCACGTCACCCGGCTCGAGATACCGCCCGAGGGTGGTCTCGCGAACCTCGAGCAGCGAGCCGCCACCCACCGTGCCGCTGCCCACGAGCTCGCCCGGCCGGAGCCGAACGTCGGCGGAGGCGCGGGCGAGCATCTGGCCGAACGAGAACTGGGCCGACGACCAGACGCCCCGGCTCGTCTCGACGCCGTTCACGGTCGCGGTCATCGTCAGCTCGTAGCCGGTCGCGTTGCGCACGTCGGCCAGCTCGTCGGGAGTGACGAGCCACGGCCCGAACGAGCTCGCGAAGTCCTTGCCCTTCGCCGGCCCGAGCCGGACCGTCGTCTCCTCGCGCTGGAGGTCGCGGGCCGACCAGTCGTTGAAGATCGTGAAGCCGCCGATCGCTTCCTCCGCCCGCTCGGGATCGAGGTCCCGGACCGGCGTGTCGACGAGCGCCGCGACCTCCAGCTCGTAGTCGAGCTCGGCGCTGCCGCGCGGCGCCCAGACCGGGTCGTCGGGGCCGCGCACCTCGGACGTGTTGCTGAAGTAGAAGACCGGGATGCGGTACCAGGCTTCCGGGACCTCCTCGCCGCGCCGCTCCCACATCGTCCGCACGTGGCCCTCGAAGGCGTAGAAGTCGCGGACGGCCGGCGGTCGCAGGACGGGTGGCCCGAGGTCCACGCCCGTCGCGTCCAGCACGGCCTCGTCGTCCTCGTCGCGCGGCTCGAACCCATCCGCGAGCTCTCGGAGCGTCTCGACGCGCATCCCGCCGGCCAGGTGGTCGTCGAGGGTCGTGATCGGCCGGCGCATGAGCGGGTCGTTGTGGGCCCGCGCGGGTCGGGTCGCGACCGCGCGGCGCCGCGCGATCTCGAGGTCGAGCCAGGCCCGGGGGCCGCTCGGGTCGGCACCGAGCGCCGCCGCGAGCCGCCACGCTGCCCCGGCCGGCGCGTGCCGCTCGCGCACGTGCGCGAGCCTCACGGAGCAGCGGGCTCGAGAACGAGCTCGTCCTCGCCGGTGAGGTGCAGCCGGCCGTCGTCGGCGATCGACCACCCGGTGACCGAGCCGAGCGCGGCCACCAGCGCAGACTCCTGCTCCATCAGCGGCGCTTCGCACGCCCGCCTGGTCGTCGCGAGCGGCTCGAAGACGAGCGACGCCCCGTCGATCGTGTACGAGCCGTTGAACTGGTTGCAGCCGGTCGAGCCCGACACGCGCCCGGGCTCGAACGCGATCGTCGGGCGGCCGCCGTCGACGGTCGGGGCGTCGCCGATCGAGACGACCGTCCAGGACGAGCCCTCGAGGCCCGGCGCCGGCGTCGGCTCGGGCGTGTCCCCCGGCGTCGCCCCGGCCGCGTCGCAGGCCGCCAGCACCGCCACGACCACGGCGGCGAGGACGAGCAGCGGTACCGGCGGGCGAACCGGTCGGACGGGCATGGCGGCGATCCTACGCGGCACGCACGTGGCGGGCAATCGCGCGCTCGCTCAGAACGGCTTGAAGAACATCAGCCAGAGGATCGCGACGAACCCGACGGCCCCCAGGCCGAACAGGGCGATGGGCCGGCTGCTCGAGACGAGCGCCTCCAGATCGGCGTCGGTCGCGGGCTCGGGGGGCGGGCCCGCGGTGCCGGCCGGCCCTGCGCCGAGGGCCGCCCGGAAGCGGCCGTAGAACGGCGTGGCCATCGCGTACATCGCGACCATCGTGAGCACGAGCAGCACGATCGACAGCCAGATCCACCCGCGGCCGAAGTGCCCGCCGACGAGCCCGGCCGCGATCCCCCCGATCAACAGCAGCAGGAGGCCGATGTACATGACGCCGACGGCAATCTGGGAGAGATCGAGCAGCGTCCGGATCCGTTCACGGTCTCGCGAGCCGCGGATGCGGAGCGCCGCCAGCGCCGATGCGCCGTGGCCGAACGCGAACGCGAAGGCGCCGAAGACGTGCAGGAAGACCCACCACGGGTAGGGATCGGTCATCGTCAACGCTCCTGGGCAGCGAACCGGACGCGTGCAGGATGCCGGTCAGGGCGATCGGCGTCCAGCCGGGAGGGACATTCGGTGCGCCCGGCGCTATCGTGCGGCGATGCAACGGTCGTCGGGCCACGTGACCGGTCTCGGCCAGGTGTCGTTGTCGATCCGCGATGTCGCGCGGGCCGAGGCGTTCTACCGGGACGTGCTCGGGCTCGAGCACCTGTACACGTTCGGCGATCTCGTCTTCTTCGATCTCGGCGGGACGCGCCTGTACCTCCATCGAAGGGACGAGCCCGACTGGCAGCCGGGATCGATCCTGTACCTCACGGTCGGCGACGTCGCCGCCGCGCACGACGCGCTGGTTGCACGGGGCGTCGCGTTCAGCGGCGGGCCGCACCGGGTCCACGTCCACGACGACGGCACCGAGGAGTGGATGGCGTTCTTCGCGGACCCGGACGGCAACACGCTCGCGCTGCTGTCGCAGGTGGCTGCGCCTACAGGTTCCCCCGCTTCGCCTGCTCGCGCTCGATCGCCTCGAACAGCGCCTTGAAGTTGCCGACCCCGAAGCCGCGCGACCCGTGGCGCTCGATGATCTCGAAGAAGAACGTCGGGCGATCCTGGACCGGCCGCGTGAAGATCTGGAGCAGGTAGCCCTCCTCGTCGCGGTCGGCCTCGATGCCCAGCTCCTCGAGCGTCTCGAGCGGCACGCCGACGTCGCCGACGCGGTCGCCAAGCGTCGCGTAGTACTCGTGCGGCAGGCCGAGGAACTCGACGCCGTTCTCCCGCAGCCGGCGGACGGTCCCGACGATGTCTTCGGTCCGCAGCGCGATGTGCTGGCAGCCCGGTCCGCGGTACCAGTCGAGGTACTCCTGGATCTGGCTCTTCTTCTTGCCGGTCGCCGGCTCGTTGATCGGGAACTTGATCCTGCCGTTGCCGTTGGTCATGACCTTCGACATCAGGGCGCTGTACTCGGTGTGGATGACCTTGTCGTCGTAGTGGATCAGCTGGCTGAACCCGAGCACGTCGCGGTAGAACGCGACAAACCGGTCCATGTCGCCGAGCCCGAGGTTCCCGACGCAGTGGTCGACCTCGAGCAGGCTCAGCCCGCCGGCTGCGGGGGCCGCCGTGCGCACCCGGCGGTAGCCCGGCGCGAAGACTCCGTGGTACGCGCCACGATCGACGAACGAGTGGAGCGTCTCGCCGTAGGTCCGGATCGATGCCTTCCGGAGCACCCCGTCTTCGCCTCCGTCGATCTCGGTGGGAGGCAGCACGCCGGTCGCGCCGCGTGCGGTCGTCTCCCGCCATGCGGCATCGACGTCGTCGACGAGGAACGCGATGTCGTGGACGCCGTCGCCGTGCTCGCGGACGTGCTCCGCGATCTCGCCGTCGGGCGTGAGCGGCGCCGTGAACACGAAGCGGATGTCGTTCTGGACCATGACGTAGCTCGCCCGATCCCGAACCCTGGTCTCGAGTCCCGCGAAGGCGACCGGGGCGAACCCCCACAGCGCGCGGTAGTAGGCGCTCGCCTGCCGCGCGTTGCCGACCCAGAACTCGACATGGTCGATGCCTCGCAGCGGCAGGAAGTCGGCCGCCTCGTCGTAGGCGGCAGGGTTGACCCGGGCGCCGGCCTGGTTGGCGGCGCGCTGGGCGACGGTCTCGGTCATCGCTCGGCCTCCGGATGCGGGGCTGCCGCTCCGGACCGGCGCACGCGGGCGGTACGGCCCGAGGCGGTCTCGTGGCCGCCCATGCTACGCCCGGCGTGTGAAGATGGCGACGACCGCACCATCGCACCGCATCGCGACCGCGCACCGGAGGACGCATGACCCTCGAGCCGCTGATCGACCGACTCGTCACCGCCCACGACCGCCTGGCCTCGCTCCGGGCGCCGGTCGAGGACGGCGCGCCGTGGCCGCGCAGCGAGCACTTCGGGGTCGAGCCGGAGGCGTCGTGGATGCCGCCCGAGCTGCTCGCCCACGTCGCCGAGATGCTGCCGTTCTGGCGCGGGCAGATCGAGCGGATCCTGAACGGCTACCCCGAGCCGGTCTCGTTCGGGCGCGTGCAGAGCGACGAGGAGCGCATCGCGGCGATCGCGCGCGACCGCGAGCTGCCGACCGGCGAGCTGTTCGACCGCATCGCCGCCAACCTCGGGGACGGGCTGCCGTGGCTCCGCTCGCTCTCCGATGCCGAGGCAGCGAAGCTCGGCACGCACCCGACGCTCGGCGAGATGTCGGTCGCCCGCGTCGTCGAGCGGATGCTGGCCGGGCACCTGGAGGAGCACGTCGCCCAGCTCGAGACGATCCTCGCGCGGCGCACCGGCTGAGCACCCGGGGCCGTCCGCGTGCAGGCGGGACCTGACCATCGGGCCATGGGCCCAGTACGAATGAGCCATTTCATCTTCCTTGCACCGCTTCCAGTCTTCCGGCGTGGGGTTATCGGATCCCGTACCGGGGTCAGTCGGAGAAGGGAAGCCACGATGAAGGCCACGCTGAAGTCGCAGACGTTCCGCGTCGTCCTGTTCCTCGGCGCACTTGCGAGCTCGAGCCTCGTGCTCGTCGCCGGTCAGCGCTGGGCGCAGTAGACACGACACCTGCCGGGGGCCCACCCGGCAACGGAAGCCGAGCGGCCGTCCTCCGGGACGGCCGTTTCGATTCGCGTCGCGAGGTCCGTACGGTCAGCTCCCGCGGCGACCCTCGCGCAGGACCGTGCGCAGCAGGAACATGACGTTCTGCGGCCGCTCCGCGAGCCGGCGCATGAAGTACGGGTACCACTCGCGCCCGAACGGCACGTACACCCGCACCCGGTAGCCCGCGTCGAGCAGCCGGTCCTGCAGGTCGCGCCGGATGCCGTAGAGCATCTGGAACTCGAAGCGGTCACGCTCGATCCCGTGGGTGGTCGCGATCTCGACAGCGCGTCGGATGAGCGCGGAATCATGGGTCGCGAGCGCCGGGGACGCGCCGCGTCGGAGGAGCTCCTCCATGAGGGCCGCGTAGGCCGCGTCCACGTCCGCCCGATCCTGGTGCGCAACCGACGCCGGCTCCTGGTACGCGCCCTTGCACAGCCGGATTCGGGCGCCCTCGCCGATGAGCCGCTCGACGTCCGCCGGGCTGCGGCGCAGCGCGGCCTGGATGACCACCCCGACATCGCAGCCCGCGAACGGCCCGGAGCCGCGCGCCGCCGGCTCGGGACGGACCGCGCGCCACAGGTCCAGCGTGGCATCGACCGTGGCATGGGACTCCATGTCGATGCGGACGAAGGCGTCGAGCGCAACCGCCCGCTCGACGATCCGGGCGACGTTCGCACGGCAGCGCTCCCGATCGACCGCGAGACCCATCTGGGTGAGCTTCAGGCTGACGTTGCGGTCGAGACCGTTGGCCGCGAGCGCGTCGAGCGTGGCCAGGTATGCGGCGACGGCCTCGTCCGCGTGGTCGATCGAGGTGACCGACTCGCCGAGGATGTCGACGGTCGTTGCGAACCCGCGCGCCCGAAGCAACTCGAGGACCCCCAGCGCATCCTCGAGCGTCTCCCCGGCGACGAACCGCCCGACCATCTCGCGCGCGATCGGCAACCGCGTCGCCAGGCTTCCCAGGCCGCGTCGGCGGGAGAGCGTCAGCAGCCCGGTGCGGAGAACCCGCTCGGGGAGCGTCCGCAGCGGCGCGCCGCCGGTCACGCCGAGGGCGGCTCGTCGAGGACGTGGGTCTTGAGGAACGTCAGGATCCGGTTGAACGCGTCCCGCCGGTTCTCGCGCTTCTCCCACCCGTGGCCCTCGTCGTCGTACCAGTGGACCTCGTGGTGCTTGCCCTCGATCTCGAGCGCCTCGACCATCCGCTCGCTCATCAACGGCACGACCCGCTTGTCCTTGCGCCCGTGGAGGATGAGGACCGGCGCCTCGATCCGCTCGGCCCGGTAGACCGGCGAGCCGCGGCGGAAGCGATCGGCGGCGGCAGGGTCGTCGGGGGTGCCCATCATGCGCTGGAGGTCCAGCCGCCCCGGCCGGTCACCGTGCCGGAAGCTCTCGGCGATCTCCGAATCCCCGTACAGGTCGACGCCCGCCCGCCACATGCCGGGTTCCTCGACGAGCGCGCACAGGACCATGTAGCCGCCGTACGAGCCGCCGTAGATCGCGAGCCGGCCATCCGACCAGGGCTGCTCCTGTGCCCAGCGCGCGGCGTCGATGAGGTCGTGCACATCGCCGTGCCCCCACTCGTCGTGGTTGGCGTGCCGGAACGCGCGGCCGTAGCCGGTGGACCCGCGGAAGTCGACGTCGAGGACCGCGAAGCCCTCGCGCGCGAGCAGCAGCTTGAAGGGCAGGAACGAGCGGTATGCCTGCCAGGTCGGGCCGCCGTGCGGATAGATGATCGTCGGGACCCGCTCGCCGCCGCGCTTGCCGGTCGCCCGCAGCGGTCGCCAGAGCGTGCCCTCGACGCCGAGCCCGTCGCGGGCGGCGATCGCGACGCGCTCGCCGGCGGGCACACGACCCGGGGCCAGCGCGCTCGCGACGACCGCCGGCAGCGACGTCGTCACCTGGCGGGGGCGCGCGTCGTCCGGCGCGACGCCGGGCACCGGGAGCAGCCACAGGTCCTGCGGTCGCGTCTCGCTCTCCCCGACCGCTGCGATCCACGCACCGTCGGCCAGCCAGCCGACGGACCGCCACACGCCGTCCCACGGGTTGAGGCGCTGGCCCGCGGTGACGGCGCTGACCGTGCGGGGCGTCTTCGGCGGGCGGCCGCGACCGCGCTTCGGTGGCGGCCCGCCGTCGAGCGAGCACCCGATGAGGTCGATCAGGCCGTCGCGCACCTCGATGTGGACGAAGCGCGTCCCGTCCGGGGACGGGTCGGGGCCGTAGCCGAAGCCGCCGCTCGGCTCGCCGTGCTCCCGGTCGCCCGCGGTGAGCACGATCCGATCACGGCCCTCGGCGGTCCGCCGGACGACCTGGAACCAGCCGTCCGCATCCGATACGTAGAGCAAGGATCCGTCGGGGAGCCAGCGGGCTCCGGTATCGAACGAGCCCTCGCCCGCGACGACCTCCGTTCGGCCGTCGGCAACGTCGACGAGCGCGATCTGCGAGGTCTCGAGGTCCGCCTGGTTGCGCTGGGCCATGACCGCGAGGCGTGCCCCGTCGGGCGACCACTCGAACCCGTCGACGTCGATGCCGGGCTCCGTGAGCGGATGCGCCTCCGGCGCCTTCGGCTCGTTGGCCGGCCGGCCGCGGCGCGGGACCGGAGCGTCGATGAGCCAGACCTGCGACCACCCGCGCCGGCGCGAGATGAAGGCCAGGCGCTTGCCGTCGGGCGACCAGCGCGGGCTCTTCGTCCCGGCGGGATGCCCGGTGACCTTCGACTGCCGGCTGCCGTCCGCCTCGATGACCCAGATCTCGTTGTCGCGCACGAACGCGAGTCGCCGGCCGTCGGGCGACCACTGCGGGTCGCTGACGTCCTTCTCCGATGCGGTCAGCTGGGTCGGGTAGCCGCCACGGAGCGACATCGTGAACAGCTGGCGCGCACCGGCCGCGTCGGCGGTGAACGCGACCACGCGGTCGCGCGGGTGCACGCGGAACTCGCGGGGCGGGTCGATCGCGACGATCGCCTCGATCGTCAAGCCACCCGAAGCGCGGTCGCGGTCGGCCATCGTCAGCGTTCCCCTCGTGTCTCCCCGGTCCCCTTGCGGACGTCCTCGCCCTCGCCGGGCCAGCGCGACGCCGCGCACCACGGACCCACGAGCGCCAGGTGCTTGCGGACGTGGCCGTAGAGGCAATCGTAGGCCCACGAGAACCCGTCCGGCGCGCGCAACTCGTCGAGCGCGAGGCTCGCGACCGCGTCGCGCAGGCGCGCCATCTCCCGATCGTGGCGTTCGAGCACCGTTCCGGGCGTCGCGTCCCGCCAGCGGGCGACCTGCCGCTCGTTCCAGGCATCGATGCCCTCGGGCGGGTCCGACGGCCACACGCCGGTCCGGCGGTACGCGTCGATCGCCCGCTGGCCTTCCTCGGCCCAGTCGGCGAGGTGCGCGACGTGGTCGCGCAGCGTCCACCCCGGCGTCAGGTGCTCCGTCGTCCACGCCCGGGCCGGCACCGGACGGACCAGCTCGTCGAACTGGGCGGCGATCACCGCATCCGCCGCGAAGAACGCCCCATGGTCGGCGGGCCGCGGATCGTCGACGAACGGATCGCCGTCGGCCTGCCGGAAGCGGAGCCGCGCCGCCCACGGTTCGACGACCGCGAGGTGGTCGAGACGGTGCCCGTGGAGCACGAGGTAGATCCAGCCCCACGCGTCGTCGGACCGGATGGCATCGGCGCCCAGGCGGCCGACGAGCGGCAACAGGCGTGAGCGGCTCTCGCGCAGCCGCGCCCGGATCGCCGCGGCGGGCATCGACGCCCACGGCTCGCGCCGTCGCTCGTTGAACGTGTCGAAGTCCCCGCCGTCGTACTCCTGGTCGCTCGGCCAGCGGCCTGCCTCGAGGGCGGTGCCGACGTACTCGATCGCGAGCTCCTGCCAGTCGGCGACGTGACCCACGTGCTCGGCGAGCGACCAGTCGGGACCGCCGGCGTCGGAAGGAGCGGCGCCGGGCAGCCGCCACGCGGCGTCGTCCAGCCCGGCGATCGCCGCCTCGAACCGGTCGGCGACGGCCTGCTCGTCCGCGAAGAAGTCGCGGTCCCCCGCGCGAAGGTCGATCGATCGGAGGTTGGCGAGCGGCGCCCGCCGCAGGTCCCTGCCGCTGGTCGTCGGCGCCGAGGTCATCGCCCCGTCGGCCGGCCGGTCGTGGGTGGCGCGCCGACGGCCGCCTCGAGCTGCGCGCCGAGCTCGTCGGTGCGGCGGTAGGCGGCCCAGACCGCCTCGGACAGGACCGTCCGGAGCCGGCCGGACTCGAGCTCGTGGAGCGCGGCCGCCGACGTGCCGCCGGGCGAGGTGACCATGTTGCGCAGCTCGGCCGGGTGCATCCCCGACTGCTTGGCGAAGAGCGTCGATCCCTCGAGCGTCTCGATCACCAGGTCGTGCGCCACGTGCCGCGGGAATCCGAGGTGGACCGCCGCGTCGATCAGCGCCTCCATCACGAGGAACACGTAGGTCGGACCAGTCCCGGAGACCGCGGTGGCCATCGCCACGAACTTCTCGTCGTCGACCTCGAGCTGCGCGCCGAGGCTGCCGAGCAGGGCGGCCGCCTGGGCGCGCTGCTCCCCGCTCGTCTCGGGCGTTGCGTACCAGACGGTCATGCCCCTCCCCAGGCGGGCCGGGGTGTTCGGCATCGAGCGGACGACCTGGTCGTGCCCGAGGATCCCGGTCAGTGCCGCGGTCGTCGCACCCGCCAGCACCGACAGCACGAGCTGGCCGCGCCGCAGGTGCGGGCCGATCTCGCGCCCGACGCGGGCCAGCATCTGGGGCTTGATCCCGAGCAGGATCACGTCGGCGCCCTCGACCGCCTCGATGTTGGACGGCACCACGCGGATGCCGTACTCGCGGATGAGGTGGTCGCGGCGCTCGGGGCGCGGGTGGCTCGCGACGACCTGTTGCGGCTCGACGAGCTGGCCGCGCAGGATGCCGGCGATCATGGCCTCGGCCATGACGCCCGAGCCGACGGTGGCGATCGTTCGCTGGTTCAGGGGGGACATCGGGCGGAGTATCGCACGCGTGCCGGGGTCCGCTGGAGTCGTTGCGGCGGTCACGCCCCTGCACAGCTGCGCGGGCGCGAGCGGAGGTGGGACGAGCGGGGTGGGTCAGCCGCGCGCCGACGCGAGGACCAGGAACCGCCCCGTGGTCGTCACCTCGACGTCGACGAAGCCGGCACGAGCGAGTGCCGACCGGAGGGCCTCCGGGTCGATGCCGGGGCGCGCTGGATCGGCCCCGTGGCGCACGTCGATGATCGCGAGCATGCCGCCTGCCGCGACCCATCGCCGCGCGAGGTCGAGCGCCTGCCGGTGCCGCCCGGACTCGACCGAGCCGAGGTGGAAGGCGAGCACGAGCGCGTCCGCGCCGTCGTCCGGGTCGGGCGACCGCCACGGATCCCGCTCGTGGATGTGCGCGCGCAGACCGTGGGCGACGAGGCGGTCGCGCGCCCGGTCGAGCAGGGCGCCATTCGCGTCGTACAGGGTCAGCTCGCCCTTGCCGGCCAGCAGCGGCGACCACCAGCCGATCCCCGCCGCCAGCTCCACGATGCGGCCGCGCATCGGCAGCGCGTCAAGCCACCGCCCGGCCGCGTCGAGCTCGGCGTGCCAGGCGGTGTCGTGGATCGGGCCGCGCGCGTGGCGGCCGCGGCGCTGGTACCAGTCGTCGAGGTCGGCCGGGTCGGCCGGGTCGGGCTGGTCGCCCGGCCTCTCGGGTGCGGCGGATCCGGTCGGCGGCGACCCGCCGGCCCCCTTGGCCCGCCCACGCTCGGTGATCGCCTGCCGGAGCCGGAACCGCAGGAACCCGTTCTCGCCGGCCTTGCCGACGCACGTCGGACACAGCTGGGCCCAGCCCTCGATGTCGTCGGGCGCGCGGGTCGTGTGCGGCGTGCCGCACCACAGGCAGTCGAAGGTCTCGCGGAAGGGCACCCGATCAGACCGTGAGCGGCGTCCAGCTCGCGGGCGGGGCGACCTCGACGAACGCGTCGGGATCGAAGATCTCCGCGAGGAGCTCGATCCCGTCGATGACCCGCGGCCCCGGTCGCGAGAAGTACGCCGACCCATCGACCGCGAACACCTGCCCGCGCCGAACGGCGCGCAGCTCGCTCCAGCCTTCGGGCCGCGGCGTCCGCTCCCACTCGGCGACGGTCTCCGTGAGGTGGTAGCCACAGGGCATCAGCACGAGCATCTCGGGGTCGACGTCGCGCACCGCGTCCCAGCTCGTTGCGTACGCCTTCTCGCCGTCGGCGCCGAGCAGGTCCCAGCCGCCCGCCCGCCGGATCTGCTCGGGGACCCAGTGCCCGACAGCGAACGGCGGATCGAGCCATTCGAGCGCGACGACTCGCACCGGTGCGTGGCCGGCGTCTCGGCGTGCCTCGACGACCTCCTCGATCGCCCCGAGCCGGCCACGCAGCTCCTCGACGAGGTCGAGCGCGTTGTCCTCGACCTCGGCCATCGCGCCGACCGTCGTGATCGTGTTGAGGATGCCCTCGATCGACGTCGGCTCGAGCGAGACGACCGTGATGTCCGCGTCGATCCGCCGGACCGCGGCGTTGACCTCCTGGTAGCCGACCGCGCAGACCCGGCACAGCTCCTGGGTGAGGATGAGGTCGGGCTCGGCGGCGGCCAGCCGCTCCTCGTCCAGCGCGTAGAGCGACGACCCGCCGTGCATGGCGGCCGTGACGAGATCGTGGATCTCGGCGCTGCTTCGACCGGCGGTGCCCTGCGTGTCGCGGGTGACGACCGGCTTGCCGACGACCTCGGGCGGCCAGTCGCACTCGTGGGTCACGCCGACCAGCTCGTCACCGAGCCCGAGCGCATAGACGATCTCGGTGGCCGACGGCAGGAGGGAGACGATCCGCATGGCGGCAGCCTACCGGTGACGGCTCACCAGTGACGAGACACGGAGCGCTCCGAAGGCTGAGGCGACGCGGTGCTAGCCATCAGCCTGAGGATTCGACGCGGTGCTAGCCATCAGCCTGAGGATTCAGGCAGGTGGCTTGAGCTCGTCGACGGCGGCCCGGGCCGCGGCCTTGTCGGTGTACCAGGTCGCGTCGATCTGGGTGTAGTTCGCCCATTCCGTCGGCAGCGACTCCTCGGGGAAGATCGCGTTCACGGGACACTCCGGCTCGCACGCGCCGCAGTCGATGCACTCGTTGGGGTCGATGTAGAGCTTGCGGTCGACGCCCTCGTCGTAGTGGATGCAGTCCACGGGACAGACCGAGACGCACGAGAGGTCAACGACGTCGATGCACGGCTCGGCGATCACATAGGTCATCCGGCTCCTCCTCGAGGGTCCGCTTGGCGTTCTTGCTGCTGACGGGAACGTGAGCGTACCACCCGCGCCCGATCAGGGGCTCGGCGGGCCCGCGCGGTCGACCCACCGGACGGGAACCTGCATCCCCTTCTCCCAGTGACCGGCGATGTGGCACCCGACGATCCAGGTCTCGCCGCCCGCCCCGCCCGGGACCGTCCACTCGAGGTCGACCCGCTCGCCCGAGCGGACGACGATCCGGATGCCCGATACCTCGGGCGGGACGCTGACGACGGGGGTCGGGCCCGGCGGCGGATCCGCGACTGCTGCCTCGGCGGCATGCCAGGCGTCCTGGACGCGGTCGTCGCCGAGGATCGCCTCGTGCGTCACGAGCCCGGCATTGATGACGTGCAGGAGCACGGTCTCGCCGGGCACGAGATCGAGCGTGGGCGGCTCGAACGCGTAGTCGCGCGCGATGAGATTGACCTCGCGCGGCGCTCCCGAGCTGCCCGGGGTGATCGGCGGGGTCGGTGCGACGGCGCCCGGCTCGCACGCGCCGAGCAGCGCGAAACAGACGAGGAGCAGGGGGATCGAGCGGCGCACCACGCCAGTGTATGGCGCTCCTGACGAGACGGCCCCGTGCGGGGCCGAACCGGTGCTTGACACCGGCGCGGGCGGGACTCGATAGTGCGCGCCATTCCGCGCCCCGGATCTCCGGCACGTGGAGGGGTTTCGTCGTCATCACGGCCCGGTCGCCGGGTCGTCGTCAGGTCACTCGACCCACCGTCATCGGCGCTGTCCCGTTCGCGAGGTCCGATCGTGGCACTCTCCACCCAGGTTCCCGGGGCGCACCGTGCCGCCGAGCCGGCAGCCAGCCGTCCCGGCGTCGATGCCGCGGTCGCCGTTCGGCTCGAGGGGGTCGAGAAGCGCTACGGCGACGTCCTGGCCGTCGACGGGATCGACCTCGAGGTGCGCGACGGCGAGTTCTTCTCGATGCTCGGCCCGTCGGGCTCGGGCAAGACGACGACGCTGCGGATGATCGCCGGCTTCGAGACGCCGACCGTGGGCCGGATCCTGCTCCACGGCGCGGACGTCACCAACGTCCCGCCCTTCGACCGCGACGTCAACACCGTCTTCCAGGACTACGCGCTGTTCCCGCACATGTCGGTCGGGGACAACGTGGGCTACGGCCTCATGGTGCGGAAGGTCGACAAGGCAACCCGACGGGCGCGCGTCGCCGACGCGCTGCGGATGGTTCGCCTCGAGGGGTACGAGGCGCGGCGGCCGGGCCAGTTGTCGGGCGGTCAGCGCCAGCGGATCGCGCTCGCCCGGGCGCTCGTCAACCGGCCGCGCGTCCTGCTCCTCGACGAGCCGCTCGGCGCGCTCGATCTCAAGCTCCGCGAGGAGATGCAGATCGAGCTCAAGGCGATCCAGCAGCAGGTCGGGATCACGTTCATCTACGTCACCCACGACCAGGAGGAGGCGCTCACGATGAGCGACCGCCTGGCGGTGTTCAACAACGGACGCATCGAGCAGGTCGGCGCTCCGGCCGACGTGTACGAGCACCCCGCGACGCGCTTCGTGGCGGGCTTCGTCGGGACGTCGAACCTGCTGACGGGCGACGTGGCGCGCGAGGTGCTCGGCGCCGAGGGCACGTTCACGATCCGGCCCGAGAAGATCCGCCTGGCCGACCCGGCCGAGGAGCCCGGCCCGGCCGAGACGGCCGCTCCCGGCCACATCCGCGAGGTCGTCTACGTCGGGCCCGACACGCGCTACATCGTCGCGCTCGACGCGGGCGCGGAGCTCGTCGTGACCCAGCAGAACCTGGCGACGTCCTCGACCGAGGCGCTCGCCGCGCGGGGCCGGGCTGTCCGGCTCATCTGGCAACGGCACCACTGCCTGGCCATCGCCGATGGCCGGGCTCGGAGCGAGGAGGAGAACCCGTCATGAGATCGCGACGCGTTCTGGGCGCCGCGGCGGCGACTGCGCTGCTGCTGGCGGCCTGTTCCGGTGCGCCGGGCGGCGGGGGCGGCGGCACGCCCGCCCCGTCGATGGTCACCGAGCTGGGGGACAACGAGGGATCGGTCAAGGTCCTGGCCTGGCCGGGCTACGTCGAGGACGGCACGACCAGCCCCGACGTCGACTGGGTCTCGGCGTTCGAGGAGGAGACCGGCTGTCAGGTGACGGTCCAGACCTTCGGCACCTCGGACGAGGCGTTCACGCTGTTCCAGACCAACCCGGAGGAGTACGACGTCATCTCGGCATCGGGCGATGCGACGCTGCGGCTCGTCGCCGGCGGCTTCGTCCAGCCGGTGAACACCGAGCTCATCCCGAGCTACGCCGAGATCTTCGAGGACCTCAAGGACAAGACCTACAACACGGTCGACGGCGTTCACTACGGTGTGCCGCACGGCCGCGGCGCGAACGTCCTCATGTGGCGCACCGACGAGGTGACCGAGGCGCCCGACAGCTGGACGGCGCTGTTCGACCCGAGCTCGCCGTACGCCGGCAAGTTCTCGGTCTATGACGCGCCGATCTACATCGCCGATGCCGCGGTCGTGCTGATGGCGACGCGCCCCGAGCTGAACATCAAGAA
The DNA here is from genome assembly GCA_044506615.1 of Chloroflexota bacterium. Lineage (GTDB taxonomy): Bacteria > Chloroflexota > Limnocylindria > Limnocylindrales > CSP1-4 > DASTYU01. Next base: position 91,750 of record JBIQKJ010000006.1, read on the forward strand.
CCCGTACGCGCTCGACGACACGCAGTTCGCTGCCGCGATCGAGCTGCTCGAGGCCCAGAAGCCCGCCGTCGGCGAGTACTGGGGCGACTACACCAAGCAGATCGACTCGTACACGAACGGCAACACCGTGATCGGCACGAGCTGGCAGGTCATCGCCAACGTGCTCCAGGGCTCCGACGTACCCGTCGAGGTCGTGAAGCCCGTCGAGGGTGCGACCGGCTGGTCCGACACGTGGATGATCAACTCGAAGACGAAGGTGCCGAACTGCGCCTACCGCTTCGTGAACCACATCACGTCGGCGCCGGTGAACATCCAGATCGCGGAGTACTTCGGCGAGGCGCCCGGCAACAGCAAGTCGTGCGAGCTCGCGGCGAACCCGGATCACTGCGACATCTTCCATGCCGAGGAGACCGACTACTGGACCGACGTCTGGTACTGGTCGACCCCGACCGCGAAGTGCCTCGACGGCCGGACCGACGTGACCTGCAAGGACTTCGCCGACTGGGTCGAGGCCTGGACCCAGATCCGCAGCAACTGACCGACCCGCAGCACGACGCGGCCGGGCGCCCACGCGGGCCCGGCCGCGTCCACTGACCGACATGGCGACCACCGCTTCGACCATCGCCGCCCCCGCCCGATCCCCGCTTCGGCGGCTCGCGGCGTGGCTCCACGCGCATCCTCGCGCCCGGCTCGGGGCGCTGCTGACCGGCCCGATCGGCTGGCTCGGCGTCGTCTACGTCGGGTCGCTGCTGATCCTGCTGCTCAACGCGTTCTGGAGCCGGGACGCGTTCAGCGGCCAGACGATCTACGTCCCCACCCTCGACAACTTCGCCGAGATCGCCGGCGACCCGTACCCCGGCATCACGCTGCGGACCGTGGTCATGGCGACGCTCGTGACCCTCTCGTGCGTCGTGCTGGCGTTCCCGGTCGCGTACTACATGGCGCGCGTGGCCTCCCGCCGGGTGCGCGGCTTCCTCGTGGTCGCGATGCTCATGCCGCTCTGGGCGAGCTACCTCGTCAAGGTCTACGCCTGGCGACTGATCCTCGCGGAGCAGGGCATCCTGAACGGCGTGCTCGAGCCCTTCGGGCTCCGCGGCCCGGGCTTCGGCGAGATCGCCGTGTGGCTGCTGTTCACGTACCTGTGGCTGCCGTACATGGTGCTGCCCCTGCATGCCGGCCTCGAGCGGATCCCCAGCTCGGTCCTCGAGGCGTCGTCGGACCTCGGCGCCCACGGCTGGATGACGTTCCGGCGGATCGTGCTGCCGCTCGTGCTGCCGTCGATCGTCGCCGGCTCGATCTTCACGTTCTCGCTGACGCTCGGGGACTACATCGCGCCCGCGGCCGTGTCGACGACGTTCTTCCTCGGCAACGCGATCTACCAGAACTTCGGGGCGGGCAACTTCCCGCTGGCTGCGGCGCTCACGCTGGTCCCGCTCGTGATCGTGCTCGTCTACCTGCTGATCGCGCGCCGGCTCGGCGCGTTCGAGGCGCTGTGAGGGCGCGGGCATGACCGCCGGCAGGCTGGGACGGATCGCCTTACGAATCGTGACCGCGCTGATCCTGTTCTTCGTCTACTTCCCGATCGCGCTGATTATCGTGTACTCGTTCAACCCGCGCTCGAACGCGTCCTGGCCGCCCGCGGGCTTCACGCTCCACTGGTGGGAGGAGGCGGCCCGGAACACCGGCCTCCAGCAGGCGTTCCTGACGTCGCTGACGGTCGCCCTCGGGGCGACGCTGGTCGCGCTCGTCCTCGGGACGCTCGCGGCGTTCGCCGTGTCGCGCTATCGGTTCTTCGGCCGCGAGGCGGTCTCGTTCATCGTGGTCTTTCCGATCGCGCTCCCCGGCATCGTCACCGGCATGGCACTGAGCCGGACGTTCGCCGAGACCGGGTTCACCCTGGGATGGCTGTCGATCGTCGTCAGCCACGCGACGTTCTGCATCGTCCTCGTCTACAACAACGCGATCGCCCGCCTGCGTCGGACGTCGCGCTCGTTCGAGGAGGCGTCCGCCGACCTCGGCGGCGACACGTGGACGACCTTCCGGCACGTGACGTTCCCGCAGCTGCGCACCGCGCTCCTCGCGGGCGGGCTGCTCGCGTTCGCACTGTCGTTCGACGAGATCATCGTCACGATCTTCACCGCGGGCGGCGTGAAGACGCTCCCGATCTGGATCTTCCAGAGCTTCCGGCTCAACAACCAGGTGCCGATCGTGAGCGTCGCGGGCTCGGTCGCGATCCTGCTGTCGGTGATCCCGGTCTACATCGCGAGCCGCCTCTCGCAGGGCGAGGCCGCCGGCCGGGTCTGATCGCGATCAGCGCCAGCGCTGGCCTGCCTCCATTGCGAGCGCGGCCGCCAGGACGACCGCGACGCCGAAGAACGTGCGAAGGCGTGCGGCCCATCGGCGAGACATCGAGGGAACCTCCTGGCCGTCGAAGCGGCCGGCACCTGCCCGCGGCCGACCCCTCCGAGGAGTGCCCGGTCGAACCCGCGACCGCGCGATGATCGCAGGCGGCGCTTAGCTGCGACTTACCTGCGCGTCCGATCGGATCGCATCAGTTGGTCAGGGAGCAGCGGTAGGCTTCGGCGACAGTTCGAAGGGAACCGTCGCGATCAGCACTCTGGGTTCTCCCGGCGACTCGACATAGACCTGCGGCCCGGCGAGCCGTTCACCCTCTGATCCAAAAAGCTCAAGCACGTTCGGAGGCTGCTCCACGTCCCATGTCACCCCGAACTCGGCGTGAAGCGTTAGGGTCCCCGGAGAGAAGTCGGACAGGTCCGCCGTGAACGCGAACCGCCCTCTTTGCGCGGTGACGGATCCGCTGTGGAAGTCACCGACGTTCTCCGAGTCGCGCTCGTGCCAGAAGTAGTAGCTGACTACAGCGCCGTCGGGTAAGTCCGTGGTGGCACGGACATGGGCCGTTGTGCCTTCGAGGTCCACGACTGGCGTGATGTGTGCCTCCACCCTGGTCCACGGCAGGACCGCGTGCCCCATGGCTATGAATGCGACGACCACACCGCCCGCCAGCATTACGACCGCAGCAACGACAAGCGCGATCCTGGTGATCCCGTCGTGAGCGCTACGGCGCGAAGCGACCATCCGTTTCAGGTCGGGCTGCGTCATCTGGGGATCGTCGTCCACGTGAGGCAGACGAATGGCATCGTGAGGCAGTGACGAAGTTCCGTCGTACGGCGCCTCGTCGCGGGCGTCACCCCGCACCCGGCGAGCGAGACAACCACGCTGGTCGCCAGTAGCAGGTGGACGCGCCCGGGACCGTGTGGGGCCCGCATCTCGAAGCGACTGCGCGGGCTGCCGGCCGGAAACGTTCAGGCGTGCCGGGAACGGCGGGCGGCGACGGCGCCAGGGCGGCCGCCGGCCGTTCGCCTACATGGACGGGACGTAATTCGGGTCGAGGTACTTCCCGGGGTCGTCGCGGAACTCGAGCAGGCAGCCGCGGCCGCAGAACCAGTAGGTCGTGCCGTCGTGCTCGAGGTTGAGCTCGGACGTCTCGGTGTCGACCTGCATGCCGCAGACGGGATCGGTCTCGATGGCCATGGGAGCCTCCAGGTGCTCGGGCGGCGGGCCGCCGGGTTTGATCAGTACTCCCAGGGAGTATACCGAGCCGGCCCGATCGCTGATCCGCGGCCCCGGCCGGCCTCTTCCCGACCTGCATTCAGCCGTACTGATGTATCCGGGGCTTGGCCGGCCTCAACGGCCTCGCGGCGGCGCCCAAACCGCTCCGATATCGACCCCATCGATATGGACCGCGCAGGGGCTGGATAGGGGCGCTCCGCAAACGCCACGGCGCGTGCCTCAGCCCCCCGTAACCCGAGCTACATCGGTATCGCTGATACCCCGCGTCAGAAGGTCCCCACGCGCTCCTCCCCGAACGCGCCGAGGCTAGGATGGCCCCATGGAGCCACACCGGAGCGACGGACCACCGCAGCTCGACCTCGAGGCAGCCCGTGCGGCGCTGACCGAGGAGCGTGCTCGCCTGCTCGCGGAGGTGGCCGAGACGATCACGGCACCCGGCCAGATGACGTACGGCTCCCAGGCCGCCGCCGCCAGCCAGGTGTTCGACCAGCAGCGCGACCTCGCGCTCCGCGAGCGGGCCGAGCAGCACCTCGCGCTCGTCGACGCCGCGCTCGGGAGGATCGAGGACGGGACGTTCGGCGCGTGCCTCCGCTGCGGCAACCCGATCGCCCCCGCCCGGCTCGAGGCGCTCCCGTGGGCCGCCCACTGCATCGACTGCCAGCGCATCGTCGACCGCGAGCGCTGAGGCGGGTCCACCGAGCGGCGCGGCCCCGAGCCCCGCAGCCTCGGCCCGACGGCCGACACGACCTATCCCGATCGCCGCCGCTCGGCGAGCGCCGCCTCGCGCGCGCGGATCGCGGCAAGCTCCGCATCCGCCCGCCGGTCCGATCGCGCCTGGCCGGCCTCCTCCGCGCGCATCCAGCCGACGACGATCGCCCCGACCGCCGCGATGAACAGGATGTCGCCGCCCAGCCACATGATCCCCGCGGCGAGCCGTTGATCGTCGAGCGCGGTCGGCAGCCACGGGACGTCGAGCGTCGCGTAGTGGTCGTAGAGCGGGGCTCTCGCGTTGAGGATCACGACCGCGAGGAACGTGTTCTGCGGCATCTGCAGGAACGTGTAGAGCGCACGGACCGGGTGCGGCATGCGCCACGGGCTCGGGTCGGCGCCGACGGCGGGCCACCAGAACAGCAGCGCGCTCCCGAGGAACAGCGCGTGCTCCAGGTTGTGGATGACCTCGTCCTCGAGCGCGGCGTCGAACAGCGGCGAGAAGTGGCTCGCCCACATGACGCCGGCGAACAGCAGCCAGGCCACGACCGGGAACGACACGAAGCGCATGACCCGCGAGTGGAGGATCGGCAGGATGACGCGGCGTCGGGTCTCGGGAGCGGCGACCCGCAGCAGGAGCGTGATCGGCGCGGCGTAGGCGATGAGCGGCGCTGCCACGAGCGTGAGCAGGATGTGCTGCACCATGTGGACCGAGAAGAGCGTCGTGTCGTAGCGCTCGATCCCCGACAGCAGCGCAACGGCGAGCGCGGCCATGCCCGCCACGAACGACGCCGTCCGCCGCCGGGGCACGGGGTTCGTCGGGTGGACCGCCCGGACCCGGCCGGTCGCCCACCGCCACCACGCGAGGGCGGCCACGATCCCGAGCGTCGGGAGCGGTGGGAAGGTCCAGCCGAGCAGCAGGTTCGCCGGGGTCGGCGGAACGTCCGGCGCAGGGCCGTGGGCGGCCACCGGCGCCGCGGCGGCGAGCCACACGAGGACCAGGAGCAGGGCGGGCATCGACGCCATGGTCCCACGATGCCCGACCCCCTGCGGCGGCCCGCGCGAGACGAGCGCGGGACTTGTATCATTCGGGCGGTTCGGCCCTTCTCCGGCCTGCCATCCGGCCTGCCCACCGTCGGTGCACACGTCCCGGTGCCCGTTCACTCACCGTCGAGGACGCTTGATGTCGAGTTCCCCCAGGTCGCGCTCGCTCGGTCGCGTGGTATTCGCGCTGCTCGTGATCGCGATCCTGATCGCCGCCTTCCTCATTGCGATCGGCTTCGGAACGGATCCCGCCGGCGCCGTCCGCCGGATCGCGGAGAGCTTCTTCCCGCCGGTCGCGGTGACCGAGCAGGGCGCCGCGATCGGCGACCTCTACACGATCGTCTTCGTCATCGCGGCGGTCATCTTCTTCCTCGTCGAGGGCCTCATCCTCTGGACGGTCCTGCGCTACCGGCGCAAGCCCGGTGACGACGCGCTTCCGCCGCAGACCCACGGGAACTTCCTCGCCGAGGCGATCTGGACGATCGTCCCGACGATCATCGTCGCGTTCCTGTTCGTCGTGTCGTGGCAGACCCTCAACACCGTCGAGACGCTCGCGGCGCAGCCCGATGTGAAGATCCGCGCGGTGGCCGGCCAGTTCCAGTGGACGTTCGACTACATGCCCGAGGACTGGACGCCCGAGCAGCAGGACGCCGAGCCGCTCTACACCGAGTTCGTCCCGACCGGCGACGCCGGCGGCATGGCGGTCCCGGCGGGGCAGACGGTCCAGCTCTACCTCGAGAGCCCCGACGTCATCCACGCCTTCTACGTGCCGGAGTTCCTGTTCAAGCGCGACGTCGTCCCGGGACGCGTCAACGTCTTCGACTTCAAGGTCAACGCCGACGACGCCGGACAGACGTTCCACGGTCAGTGCGCCGAGCTGTGCGGCGCCGGTCACCGGGTGATGCTGTTCGACGTGCATGCCCTCGCCCCCGCCGAGTTCCAGACGTGGCTCCAGGGCAAGATCGAGGGCGGCAGCGCGACCCCGCCGCCCGCAGGGTCCCCGGAGCCCGGTGCGTCCGCCGTGCCCGGATCGGCAGCGCCCGGCGAGCCGGTCGGCGACACCGTGGTCCAGATCGGCGCCGAAGGCATCGCCTTCGACGTCTCCGAGGTCACGGTCCCGGCCAACGAGGGCTTCCGGATCGAGTTCGATAACCGCGACGCCAACGTCCCGCACAACGTCGCCGTGCACGAAGGATCGCCGACGGGTCCGGAGATCTGGCAGGGCGAGATCTTCAGCGGACCCGACCAGCGAACCTACGAGGTCCCGGCGCTCGCCGCGGGCACGTACGGCTTCATCTGCACGGTCCATCCGAACATGACCGGCACGCTGACGGCTGAGTAAGGAGCTCCGGATGGCGACCCACGCGCTCTCACCCGCCGCTCCCGGCTACCGAGCCGGCCTGTACGAGTGGCTGACGACGACCGATCACAAGAAGATCGGGGTCATGTACCTGATCAACTCGTTCCTGTTCTTCTTCCTGGGCGGGTTGCTCGCGCTCGGCGTGCGCGTCGAGCTGGCCCAGCCCGGCCTGCAGTTCGTGAACGACCAGACCTACAACGAGCTGTTCACGATGCACGCCACGGCGATGATCTTCCTGTTCGTCATCCCCGTCCTGGCCGGGTTCGGGAACTACATCCTCCCGCTCCAGATCGGTGCGCCGGACATGGCGTTCCCGCGGATCAACGCGCTGTCGTTCTGGATGCTGCCGCTTGGCGGCATCCTGCTCTTCCTCGGGTTCGTCACCGGTGGCGCGGCCGCCGCGGGCTGGACCGCGTACAGCCCCCTCGCGCAGGACCGGCCGCTCGGTGCCGAGGGATATGGCCAGGACCTGTGGATCGTGGCCCTCGTGCTCATCGGGACGAGCTCGATCCTCGGCGCGATCAACTTCCTCGTCACGGTCTTCAAGATGCGAGCACCGGGCATGACGCTCTTCCGGATGCCGGTGCTCGTGTGGACGGTGGTCGTGACGAGCGTCCTCGTGCTGATGGCGACCCCGGTCATCACCAGCGCGCTCGTGATGCTGTTCATCGACCGGAACCTGGGCGGCGGCTTCTTCGATCCCGCGCGCGGCGGCGACCCGATCCTCTACCAGAACGTGTTCTGGTTCTACTCGCACCCGGCGGTCTACGTGATGATCCTGCCGGCGATGGGGATCATCTCCGAGGTCCTGCCGGTCTTCAGCCGCAAGCCGCTCTTCGGGTACAAGGCGTTCGTCTTCGCGACGGTGGGCATCGGGGCCGTCGGCTTCACCGTCTGGGCCCATCACATGTTCGCCACGGGTGCGGTCTACCTGCCGTTCTTCAGTCTGATGACCGCGATCATCGGCGTTCCGACCGGCGTGAAGATGTTCAACTGGATCTTCACGATGTGGCGCGGTCAGCTGACGTTCTCGACGCCGCTCCTGTTCGCGCTGGGCTTCCTGTCGATGTTCCTGATCGGCGGCATCAACGGCGCGTTCAGCGCGTCGGTGCCGGTCGACTTCGCGATCCACGACACGTACTGGGTCGTCGCCCACATCCACTACGTGCTGTTCGGCGGGTCGGTGTTCGGGATCATGGCCGGGATCTACTACTGGTTCCCGAAGATGACCGGCCGCCGGCTCCACGAAGGGCTCGGCAAGCTCCAGTTCCTGATTATGTTCCTCGGGTTCAACCTGACGTTCTTCCCGATGCACCAGCTCGGGCTCGCCGGCATGCCGCGGCGGATCGCGGACTACTCCTCGGCCGCCGGCTGGAACGACCTGAACCTGTGGGCCACGGTCGGCGGGTTCCTCATCGCGGCGAGCATGATCCCGTTCCTGTGGAACCTGTTCATCTCGCTGCGCAGCGGCGAGCCCGCGGGCGACGACCCGTGGGAGGGCAACACGCTCGAGTGGGCGACCTCGTCGCCGCCGCCGCCCTACAACTTCGACCACCTGCCCGAGATCCGCTCGGAGCGGCCGGTGTTCGACCTGCGCCACGGGCGCGTCGGGCACTGAGGGAGGAACGACGATGACCGCCGATCCGCACGCCCTCGCCACCACCGAGCACAGCCCGGTCGCCGGCCTCCCGCACGACGCGCGAGGCGGCATCGGCAACCCGGTCCTCGGGATGCTCCTGTTCATCACCTCCGAGGTGATGTTCTTCGCCGGGCTGTTCGCGGCCTACTTCAATGCCCGGGCGAGCGCGCCGTTCTGGCCGCCGATCAACCCCGAGACCAACGAGCAGTTCCACGTCGCGATCCTGCCGCTCGTCGGCCCCGCGACCGTGCTCCTGATCATCAGCTCGTTCACCGCGCAGTTCGCGGTCTGGGCGATCCGGCGCAACGACCGGACCGCGTTCATCCGGAACATGTCGGTGACGGTCGCGCTCGGCGTGATCTTCCTGATCATGCAGGCGATCGACTACGCGATGCTCGGTGCCGAGGGCATCACGCTCAGCGCGGGCACGTTCGGCACGACCTACTTCACGCTCACGGGGTTCCACGGCGCCCACGTGTTCGGCGGGGTGATCATGCTCGCCGTCGTGCTGTACCGTGGCCTCGCCGGCCAGTTCTCGGCTCGCCACCACGACGCGGTCGAGGCGGCGTCGCTCTACTGGCACTTCGTAGACGTGGTCTGGATCCTGCTGTTCTCGCTGCTGTACCTGCTTCCGGGCCAGGGGACACCGCACTGATGCATCCGCTTCGTCACCCTCGGAACGCCGCGCTCGTCGGCATCCTGTTCGTCATCGTCGGGGTGATCTACTGGGCCATCCCCTACTTCGGCGGCTGGCACCTCGACTATGCCGGGCTGACCATGCTCGTCGCCCTGGGCGTCGCGATGGCGCTCATGGCGTACGTCCTCGTCGCGGGGTCGCCCCGAGAGTGACCGCCATGCCGGCCGGTCGGGGCGGCTGAGGGACCCCGATGCTCGAAGAGATCTGGAACGGCATCCTCGAACTGACGTCCCAGTTCGTCATGCCCGATTGGGGCGGGCTCATCGCGCTGCTGCCCGTGGGCATCTTCGCGCTCGCGCTGCTCGTCATCCTGCTGCAGTTCCGCAGCCTGGTCCGCGCGCCACAGGCGCGGCGCGGCAAGTCCCGGGTCGAGCCGCGAACACCGGCCGGGATCCACATGCCGGGCCCGTCGTGGGCGCCCGTGTTCGCGGCGGCCGGCTCATTCCTGCTCTTCCTCGGGCTCGTCTTCGGCGGCCCGGCGCTGTTGCTCGGCTCGATCGGGCTCGTGATCGGCCTGCTCTACTGGCTGCGCGAGTCGATCGTGCTCTACGAGCGCGACGCGGAGCCGACGACGCCGCAGCTCCCCGCCGTCATCCACGAGGGCCCGCCCGAGGGCGTGCACATGCCGGGCCCGTCGTTCCGCCCGCTGCTGGCCGCACTCGGCTCGTTCCTGCTGTTCCTCGGTCTCGTCTTCGGTGGCTGGCTGCTGGCCGTCGGCGTCATCGCGCTCATCGTCACCCTCCTCGGCTGGCTGAACGACGCGCGCCGGGAGTACGTGAAGGTCGAGGAGGCGGACAAGACCGGCCACCTCGAGAACCTCCCGGATCCGCGCATGCCATCGGCGCTTCTTGCGGTGTTCGCGGTGCTCGTCGTCGGCGCCGTGCTGCTCCAGACCGGCGTCCTGCCGCCGGGCCAGGCGAGCGGCGACGAGGGCTCCCCGGCGCCAGGGGCGAGCGCTCCTCCGCCCGCCGGCAGCGAGGCTCCCGGTGACGGCGGGGACGGTGGCGGGGACGGTGGACCGGGGCCGTCCGCACCCGCCGGTGACGTGACGATCACCGCCCAGGGCGTGGCATTCCTCGAGTCCGAGTTCACGGCTCCCGCCGACACGGCGTTCACGATCGCGTTCGTCAACAATGATCCGGTGCCGCACAACGTCGCGCTCCACGAGGGTTCGCCGACCGGGCCCGAGGTCTGGCAGGGCGAGATCTTCCCCGGGCCGGACTCGCGTCTCTACGAGGTCGACCCGCTGCCCGCCGGCACCTACGGCTTCATCTGCACGGTGCATCCGAACATGACCGGCACCGCGACCATCGAGTGAGCGAGGTCACGCCACGCCTCCTGCCACGTTCCGCCGAACGATCGTCCTCGCCGTCGCCATCGCCGTCCTCGCGACCGCTTCGATCCTCGCGTTCGTCTCGCTGACCCGTCCCGGCGGAGAGACCTCGGGCATCGCCCGCGACCGGCCCGTCCCCGAGATCACCGGCACGACCCTCGACGGCGAGCCGTTCAGCCTCTCCGCGCTCCGCGGACGGCCGGTCATCGTCAACTTCTGGGGCCCCTCGTGCGTCCCCTGCCGGGACGAGTTCCCGCTCCTGAAGTCGAAGCTCGAGCAGCACGCCGCCGACGACTTCGCGATCGTCGGGGTCCTCATGGACGACCCGCCCGAGCCCGCCCGTGCGTTCGTGGCGGACTACGGGGCGACATGGCCGACGGTCGTCGACCCCGACAGCGCGATCCGGGATGCCTACGTCGTCGCGGCCCGCCCCACGACCTACTTCATCGACGCCGCGGGCGTCCTGCGCTCGATCCAGATCGGCGAGGTTCGCGAGGCCGACTTCGATCGCCAGTACGCGCTGATCGCGCCGTGACCGAGGGGGCCGTCGCGGCCTCACGAGGCGGGCTCATCGAAGCGCCCGAGCCCGCGATCGTCGTCGAGCGGCTCGTCAAGCGGTACGGCGGCCGCCCGGTCGTCGACGGTGTCTCGCTGGCCGTGGCGCCGGGCGAGCTCGTGGCGCTGCTCGGGCCGAACGGCGCGGGCAAGACCACCACGGTCGAGATCGTGGAGGGCTATCGCCGCGCCGACGCGGGCACGGTTCGGGTCCTCGGCGCGGATCCGTCCGGGTCGGGCCGCGAGCACCGGGCGCGGGTGGGACTGATGCTCCAGGCGGGCGGCTTCGACCCGCGGGCGCGGCCACGGGAGACGATCGAGCAGTTCGGCCGGTTCCACGCGTCGCCACGGCCGACCGGCGAGCTCGTCGGGCTGCTCGGCCTCGACCTGGTCGCGGGGACGCCGTACCGGCGGCTGTCGGGCGGAGAGCGTCAGCGGCTCTCGCTGGCGGTCGCCCTCGTCGGGCGACCGGACGTGCTCGTCCTCGACGAGCCGTCGGCCGGGATGGATCCGGAGGCGCGCGTGGTCACGCGCGAGCTCGTCGCTTCGGAGCGTGATCGCGGCGCCGCGATCCTGCTGACGAGTCACGACCTGACCGAGGTCGAGCGGCTGGCCGACCGCATCGTCGTCCTCGACGAGGGGCGGATCGTCGCCGCGGGTTCGCCGCGCGAGCTGATGGCGGCGGTGTCGCCGTCGGTCCGGGTCCGACTGGCGCGGCCCGCGGGCGATCCGGTGATCCGCGCGGTGGCGGCGCGGCTCACGGCGCTGGGGCAGCCCGATCCGATCGTCGAGGCGCGCGCCACCGATCTCCTCGTCCGGGGCGGCCCGGTGGAGCCGGCGGTGGTCGCCGCGGTCGCGGCGGGCTGCGCGGACGCGAGCGCGCTCATCGTCGAGCTGCGCACCACGTCGGACTCGCTCGAGGACGCCTACTTCGCGGCGCTCGAGGCCCACCGGGCGTCCCGCCAGGGGTCCGCGTCGTGACCGACGCAACCGCGGCCACGCCGCCTCGGGCGGCATCGCCGGTGCGGGCCATGCTCGCCCAGCTCGCGACGGAGCTCCGGCTGACCGCCCGCCGCGGCGAGAACGTGCTGGTGACCGCCGTCATCCCTGCGGTCGTCCTGCTGTTCTTCGCGTCGGTGCCGGTGCTCGACCTCACCGGGGACCCCGTTGCGACGCTGCTGCCGGGCGCGATCGCCCTCGCGGTGATCGCCACAGGCCTCGTCAGCCTCGGCATCGCGACGGCCTACGAACGGCACTACGGGGTGCTCAAGCGGCTCGGCGGGTCGCCGCTGGGGCGATCGGGGCTCGTGGCGGCGAAGCTCGGGGCCGTGGCCGTCGTCGAGATGGCCCAGGTCGCGCTGCTCGTCGCGATCGCGCTGCTGCTCGGGTGGCGGCCGGGACCGTCGATCGCACTCCCCGTGGTGGCCGCCGCGCTCGTGGTCGGCACGGCGGCGTTCGCGGGACTCGGCCTGCTCCTCGCGGGTAGCCTCCGCGCCGAGGCCGTGCTCGCGCTTGCCAACGCGCTCTTCCTCGGGTTCCTGCTCGTCGGCGGGATCCTCGTGCCGGCGGCGGCGCTTCCGGGGCCGCTGGCGTTGCTCGCGCCGGTGCTCCCGTCGGGGGCGCTCGCCGACGCGCTGCGGGCGGGACTCGAGGGTGGCGAGGCGGCAACGCCGCTGGCGATCCTCGCCGTCTGGGCAGTGGCCGCGGTCGGCCTGACGGTACGAGGCTTCCGCTGGGAGTAGGCACCCGGCTCCCGGAAGAGGACGAACCCTGGGTGGTCGGGACCCAGGGTTCGTGGGGAGATGCGCGTGGGCGGTGCCGTCGTGCACCGGCCGACATCCTACCCGAACGGCCGCGGCTCTGCGCGCCCGCGCGGGTCCGGTATGACAAAGCCGGCCCGATCGGCCGGCTTCGTGCGTGGAGTCGTTGGTTGCGGGGAGGGGATTCGAACCCCTGACCTTCGGGTTATGAGCCCGACGAGCTGCCGCTGCTCCACCCCGCGACTGCCTATGGTAGCCACCTGCCTCCGATCGGTCAAACGCCGCGACGGCCCCACGGCCGGCGGGGGCTCAGCCGCCCGGTTCTCGCGGGGGCCCGGCGCGCTCGACATTCGGTGGGGGCGAACTCCCGAGAACATTCGTGCAGGGTTGGGACCCGAAGCCGCCACGATCGGTGGTGACGCACGCTCGAATGTTTCCAGGACATCGCCGAGACCGAAGTGGCCGGCCGCCGTACGCGGCTTCGACCGGCCCGCGGCCCCCGGAGGCCCGGCGGGCTCGCACTTCGGTGGGGGCGAACTCCCGAGAACATTCGTGCAGGGTTGGGACCCGAAGCCGCCACGATCGGTGGTGACGCACGCTCGAATGTTTCCAGGACATCGCCGAGACCGAAGTGGCGGCCGCCTGCCGCCACGCTCGTGCCACGCTCGTGGCGCGGCCCCGCGCGCTCGCCCCGGTCCCGGACCCCATCGGGTCACCTCCTCATTGACCCGGCCCTGGGACCGGACCATACTGCCGCCGGTTCCGCCGTCCCGCGGCCCGCCCGACGGCGCGGCCCTCGGGGAGGTGTGCGCGATGACGACGACAGCCTGGGGCACCGAGGCCGATTCCCTGCGAAGCCGCTGGAAGTGGTTCGTTGCGGTCGGCGCGGTGATGGCGATCTGCGGGCTGCTCATCCTCGGGAACCTCGTGAGCGCGACGCTCGTGACGACGATCTTCGTCGGCTTCCTGCTCGTGGCTGCCGGCGTCGCCGACATCGTCGCGGCCTTCGGCTCCGGCCGGACCGTGTCGTCGCGGCTGCTGCACGGGCTCCTCGGGATCCTGTACATCGTGGTCGGTCTCAACATCGTCGCCGACCCGCTCCGCGGCGCGATCACGTTGACGGTCGTGATCGCGGCGCTCCTGGTCGCGGAAGGCGTGATCCGGCTCGTGGAGGCGTTCGCCTACCGACCGCCGCACTGGGGCATGCTCGTCGTGGTGGCCGCCGCGAACATCGTGCTCGGCCTGTGGCTCTGGACCGGGATCCCGGTGTCGGGGCTGGCGATCGGGTTGTTCCTCGGGATCGAGGTCCTGATGGCCGGCGTCATGTGGATCGCGCTGGGATGGATGTCGCGTCCGGGAGCCGCGGATCGGACCACCCCGACCCCCGCGACCGGCACGCAGGCCTAGGGGGCCGGCGCCGCATCCGGTCGCGCCGGTCCCAGGCGCTCGGTCCCACGCCGGAACGCCGGCCAGCCGATCGGCAGCGCGATCGCGAGCCCGGCGACCATGACCGCCGTGAAGACGTAGAAGGGCACGCGGATGTCGATCTCGGCGAGGAACCCGGCCCCGAGCGACGCGAGGATGAACCCGACCGTCCCCGCGGCGCCGTAGATGCCCTGCGCGGTCGAGGAGCGGCCGCGGGGGCTGCTCGCGGCCACGACCGCGTAGAGCGCCGGGTTGAGGAACGCGAACCCCGTCGCCTCGAGGAGGATCAGCGGCACGGCCAGCAGCGGGTCGGCGATGACCGTGTAGAGGATGCCGGAGACCGCCGGCGCGATCGACCCGAGCACGATGAACGCGAGCACGCCGCCGCGGTCGACGAGGCGGCCGGCGTACGGGGAGAGGAGCAGGATCGGCAGCCCGAACATCGCGAACGTCAGGCCGATCAGGTCGAGCCCGGCGCCGAGGCCGCGCAGGAAGAGGCTCCACACGACCTCGTAGGTGCCGCTCGCGAAGTAGCCGCTGGCGTTGAGCACGATCGCCGCGATCAGCCCCCGGTTCCAGAGGGTCGTCGGCTGGATGGCTGCCGGCATGGTCGCAGGCGCCGTCGCCGGCGCCGCCGTGGCGCCGGCCGTCCGGTCGGCGGTCGCGTCCGCCGCGGCCCGTCCGGCGACCGACGGGTCGTCCGGCGGGAACTCCGTCGGCGCATGGGCCGGCGCGGGGTGGGTGCGCGCGGCGACCGGGGACTCGAGCAGGCGGGCGCCGATCGCGACCGCGGCCGCGACGCTCGCGACGGCACAGAAGATGAACACGAAGCCGATGCCCCCGAACACGCCGGCCCCGAAGGCGCCGATCGCGGGGCCGAGCAGCAGGCCGCCCATCTGCGCCGCGCCGTACAACCCGAAGGCCTCGCCCCGGCGCTCCGGCGCGACCGCGTCGGTGAGGTACCCGCGAGCCGCCGGGTCGTACACCGCGGTGGCCAGCCCCGCCGCGCCGCGCAGCAGCGTGAACGCAAGCGGACCGGTGAGCGCGAGGGGGAGCGCCGTGAACAGCCCGGTCGCGACGAGCCCGATGATCATGAGCGGAACGCGGGCGGTCCGGTCGGCGAGCCAGCCGAAGACCGGTTCGCCGACGAGGCGCGCGATCGGCCACGCGGCGATCACGATCCCGAGCGTGCGGAGGTCGATCCCCTGCTCGGTGAAGTAGATCGGAAGGACCGGCAGGAGGGCCCCGAACCCGAGCCACACGATGAACTCGGCGGCGAGCAACGGCACGATGCCGCCCCACGTCGCCAGCCAGGTGCCGGCGCGGGAGCGGAGCGGGACGCGCGAGACCGACGGTCGAAGGGTCATGGGGCCGCGCCATCGTAGCGGTCGGCGCGGGCCCCGAGGCGCCCGGTGCCGCCCCCCGCGACCGACGGCATTCCGGGCCGCGAACGACGCCGCCGTATGATCAGCGGGTGATCCCGCCCCTCGCGATCGGGCTGGCCCTGCTGATCGGCCTGCTCGTCCTCCTCCCCGCGCGGCGCCTCCAGCTCGCCGGGTTCTCGCCGCGATCGATCGGCTGGTACACGCTGGCGCTGTGGCTCGGCGGCACCGCCTCGGGCCTCGCGCCCGGGATCGGGCGCTGGCTCTTCCCGATCCTCCTGATCTCCTGGCTCGCACCGTTCGTCGTCGCGCCCGAGCGGCTCGGGCGGATCCTCCGGATCCGGGGCGGCCGGTGAACGGACCCGTCGCGCTCCACGGCGGCGGGGAGTTCCTGCCCGGCGACGAGCCGTTCCTGCGAGCCCTCCTCGAGGCAGCGCTGCCCGCGGCGGAGGAGCGCGCCCGGACCTGCGGGCGCGCCGGGCCCGATGAGCCCGTCCGACTCGTGCTCGTCCCCCTCGCGACGGCCCGCCACGACCCCGACGCCGCGGCCCGTCTTGGGAGCTCGTCGTTCCGGCGGAATGCAGCCGACCTCGGGCGGCCGCTCGAGATCGAGGTCGCACGGGTCGTCGACGCGGCCACCGCCGACGATCCGGCAACCGCCGCGCGCATCGCGGGCGCGGATCTCATCTACCTCCCCGGCGGCGACCCCTCGGTGATCCCGACCGTCCTGCCCGGCACCGCGGCCTGGCGATCGATGCAGGCGGCTCGCGCGCGTGGCGCCGTGCTCGCGGGGGCATCGGCCGGCGCGATGGCGCTCGGTCCGTACACGTGGACGCCGGCCGGGATCCTGACCGGCCTCTCGGTCGTGCACGGCCTCGTGGTCTTCCCGCACGCCGACTCCGGCGCATGGCAGCGGCACGCGGCGCTCTTCCCGCTGGCGAGCGGCCCGGGCGTCGGGATCCTGGGCCTCGGCGAGCGGACCGGCGTGATCTCGCGGCGGGTCGACGGCGGTCGCGTCACGTGGAGCGTGGTCGGCGAGCGCGAGGTCCGCTGGCTGCCCCCGGGGGCCACCCAGCCGACGCTCCACCGGGACGGCGACACGCTCGATCTCCCGGCCTGAAGCGACCGCCGGGGCCTCAGGCGCGCCGACCCGGCCTACGCAGCTCCCGGATCCGCTCCGGAAGGACCGACCCGGACCGCAAGGGCGGCGTACATCCCGCCCCCGGACGCGCCTCGATGCGTCCCGATCCGGCGCGGACGCGTCAACCCGGCGCCCGGCGCGTCGTCCTCCCAGTCGTCCAACGGGAGCGGATACGGCAGCCACGGGGTCGGGCGCTCCGTCTCGTACTCGACGAGCACGAAGCGCCCGCCGGCTCGCAGCAGCCGGACGAGCGCGGCGACGACCGGTGGCCGACGGTCCGGCTCGAGGAAGTGGAGGACGTTGGCAGCGACGATGCCGTCGAGCGATCCGTCTGGCACCTCGATCCGGTCCCGAAGGTCGCCGACCACCACGCGGTGATCGGTACCCGGGAAGGCCGCCGCGATCGACCGTGCGTTGGCCTCCAGGGCGCTCGCGTCGCGGTCGAGCGCGATGAGCGTCGCCCCGGGCCCCAGGAGGTCGGCCGCCGCGAGCGTGAAGGCGCCGCGGCCCGCGCCCGCGTCGAGCCAGGTCTCACCCGCGGCCACGCCGTCGAAGCCGGGCCGGACGAGCGCGACGTGGTCTCGATGGTCCATCGCTACCCCGTCCCCTGGAGCCCCGCCGCGACCCCGTTGACCGTCAGCTGGACGAGCCGAAGGACCTGCGCGTGCTCGGGTTCCGCGGGATCGAGCGTGCGCAGCCGGGCCAGCAGCCGAACCTGGAGCTCCGACAGCGAGTCCACGTACGGGTTGCGCAGGGCGATGGACCGTTGCAGGACCGGCGACTCGTCGAGCAACCGCTCGCGACCCGTGACCTCCAGCAGGAGCGAGACCGCCCGCTCGTACTCGGTCTCGATTGTCGCCCAGCGGCGGTCGTCGCCGGGCCCGGTCGCGAGGCGCGCGTAGAGTCGCGCCACGCCCATGTCCGCCTTGGCCAGGATCACCTCGGCGTTGTCGAGCACGCTGCCGAGGAACGGCCAGCTCCGGTAGAGCCGCCGCAGTGCGGCGAGCCCCGCGTCGCCGTGTGCCTCCCGGAACGCCGCCAGCGCGGTGCCCAGCCCGTACCAGCCCGGCAGGTTGATCCGCGACTGCGACCAGGCGAAGGTCCACGGGATCGCGCGCAGGTCGTCGATCGAGGGTGCGGCCTCCCGTCGGTGGCGGCCGCGTGCCGCGGGGCGCGACCCGAGCCGCAGGTGCGACAGCTCGGCGATCGGCGTGACGTCGCGGAAGAACGAGGCGAACCCCGGGTCGTCGTGGACGAGCGCGCGGTAGGCCGCGCGCGAGGTTGCCGCAAGCTCGTCCATGATCGCCGCGCCGTCCCCGATCGCGGCCCGCAGGCTCGCCTCGTGCTCCTCGGTCGAGGCCAGCAGCAGTGCGCCGACGGTCTGCTCGAGGTGGCGCTCCCCGATCGCGGGGTTCGCATAGTGCGCGGCGATGACCTCGCCCTGCTCGGTCAGCTTGAGCCGGCCGGCGATCGAGCCCGGAGCCTGGCCGAGGATCGCGCGGTTCGTCGGGCCGCCGCCGCGACCGATGGCGCCGCCGCGGCCATGGAACAGCGTCAGCTCGACGCCGTGGGTGCGCGCGACGTCGGCGAGGGCGGCCTGTGCGCCATGGAGCATCCACGCCGCGGCCAGGAACCCCGACTCCTTGTTCGAATCGGAGTAGCCGAGCATGACCTCCTGCGCATCGCCCCGGCTTGCGAGGTGCGCCCGGTACACCGGGTCCCCGAGCAGCGCGTCGAGGATCGGGCCGGCGGCCGTGAGCGCGTCGGCCGACTCGAACAACGGCACCACGTCGATCGGCGTGCCGGCGCCCCCCGACCGTCCCGTCGCCGCCCGGTGCAACGCGAGAACGTCGGTGACGTCGTCGGGCGTCGCGGTGAACGAGACGACGACCCGGTGGCAGGCAGCCGGGCCGAACCGTACCTGGACGGCCTCGACCGCCCGGAACGTGGCCAGCACCTCCCCGAGCGTGACGCCGGGGGCGAGCTCGGTGTCCGGCGGCGCGCCGCGGTCGAGCGCCGCCCGCGCCGCCCGGTGGACCGTCGCGTGCTGCCGGACCTCGAGCGACGCGAGGTGGAAGCCGAACGTGGCGAGCTGCCAGCGCAGGTCCTGCGCCTCGCCCCACGCCACCCGGTCGAGCCCGAGTGCGACGAGCGCGTCCTGGATCTCGGCCAGCTCAGCGTCGAGCTCGTCCGGCGAGCCGTAGCGGCCGGTCAGCGGCGCCGCCTCGCCGGTCAGCCCTGCCCGCGTCCGCCGCAGGCGCTCCGCGATGAACCCGAACCGCTGGCGGAACGGCTCGTCGGGGAACCGGCGCCGGAGCTGTCGGTCGGTCTCGGGGAGGGTCTCGGCGTCACGCGCGAGCCGCGAGGCGAGCGCGCGCGGAACGTCGTCCTCGCTGCAGACCGACGAGATGGTCTGCATCAGACGCGTGGCGACCGCCTCGTAGCCGTGGAGGACGTGGTCGGCGTGGATGCGCAGCGTCCGCTCCGTGACCTCGGCGGTCACGAAGGGGTTGCCGTCGCGGTCGCCGCCGATCCACGACCCCCAGCGCAGGATCGCGCCGACCCGCGGCGGCCGCGTCCCGGTCCGACCGGCGTCGAGCGCCACCCCGCGGTCCGGGCGCGCATCGAGCGCGGCGTCGATCGTCCGGTACAGGCGCGGCACGAGCGTGAACAGCGTCGAGTCGAAGAACGCCATCGCGGTCCGGACCTCGTCGATCGGCGTCGGCACGACGGCGCGCAGGTTCGCCGTGCGCCACAGGACCGTGATCTCCTCGCGCAGCCGCCGCCGGATGTCGCGGTCCTCAGCGGGCGTCAGGCGCGGATCGTCGAGCTGTGCGAGGAGCGCCGCGACCCGCCGCAGCGCGACGAGCGTCGTCCGCCGGCGGGCCTCCGTCGGATGGGCGGTCAGCACCGGGGAGATGCGCATCGCCGCGAGGAGCGCGTCGAGATCCGCGTCCGTGCGGCCCAGCCGCCGCAGCCGCGCGACCGCGTCCGCGACCGACCGCTCGAGGACGCCGCCGCGCGCGGCCCGGGCACGGCGGCGGAGCGACCGGACGCGCTGGCGCTCCTCCGCGAGGTTGACGAGCTGGAAGTACAGCGTGAACGCCGTGATGACGGCCTCCGCCCGCGCCAGGTCCATCGCGCCCAGCTCGTCCGCGAGCCGCTCGCGCTCGGCCGGATCGTCGTGCCGGCGCAGCGCGATCAGGCGGCGGCGGACACGCTCCACGAGGTCGAGCAGATCGACCCCTGCCTGCTCCGCGATCACCTGGCCGAGCAGCGCGCCGAGCAGCCGGACCTCGACCGCCAGCGGATCGCGTGCGCCCGCCGACCCGATCCCGGCCGGCTCCGCCCGTCGGACGGCCTCGATCGCCCCCGAAGGCCCGGCACCCCGAGTGCCGGGCAGCGCGCGCCGGGCGCTCCCGCTCACGCCGCCCGCCCCGATCGACCGATGTGCATTGCGATCGGCACCGCTTCGCAACCGTCGCTGCGACCGACGCGGCCTAGGCTTGTATCGTGATGGCGATGCCCGAGGTGATGCCCGATGCCCCTCGCACCCGGCAGCCGGTCGCCGGCACGGCCGAAGCCGCCGCGCCGCCCGCCGAGACGCCGGTGAACAAGCTCGATCAGCTGCGGTTCCTCCACGAGGTGGCCCGTCTCGCGACGACCGCGCGGACCTGGGACGAGCTGCTCGACACCGTCGTGGACGGGACGCGCGACGCGCTGCGCGCGGACGTCACGTCGCTGTACCTGCTCGACCGCGACGGAGCGTACCTGACCCTTGCCGCGACGAACGGACTCGACCGGTACCAGATCGGCCGGGCGCGCGTGCCGTTCGGCGAGGGCGTGACGGGACGGGTGGCGGCCCAGCGCGAGCCGCTCGTCATCCCCGACGTGAAGGGCGACCCGCGCTTCCTGTGGGTGCGCGGTATCGACCAGCGCCGGTTCGTGGCGTCGATGCTCAGCGTGCCGCTGACCTGGCACGACCAGATCGTGGGCGTCCTCAATCTGCAGACCGAGACGCGGCGCGCCTTCACCGACGACGATGTCGCCCAGGCCCGCGCGATCGCCGACCTGCTCGCCGGGATCGTCGAGAAGGGCCGCCAGCAGTCCGAGGCCGAGGCGCGGGTCGAGGCGCTCAAGGCGATCGACGAGGCGCGCAGCGAGCTGATCGCGCTCGTGACCCACGAGCTGCGCACGCCGCTCGCCGTCGTGCGCGCCTATGCCGACCTCCTCGCCGAGGAGCCGCCGCTCGTCGGGCGCCAGTCGCGCGACATCGAGCGCCGCAGGACCCGCGCGGCGTGGCACTCGGCCGCGCTCGAGCAGATCGAGCGGCTGGATCGGCTCGTCGATTCGATCCTGGCCTCGGTCCGTGTCGTCCCGGACCAGCCCGCGTCGGTCAGCCCGGTCGACCTCGCGGCGGCCGTCGACGAGGTCGTCTCGTCGCTCCGGCCGCTGCTCGGACGCCACCGGGTCGAGGTCGTCCCGTCGCTCCGGCTGTACGCGCTGGCCGACCCGCCCCGGCTCCGCCAGATCCTCGAGCACCTCGTCGAGAACGCCGTCAAGTACGCGCCGCCGGACACCACGATCACGATCGACTGGTCGATGGTCGAGGGCGTCGTCCGGCTCGGCGTGAGCGACGAGGGACCGGGCATCCCCGAGGAGTGGCGCGAGCGCATCTTCGAACCCTACGCCCGTCGTGACACCCACACCGCCCGCGGCTCCGGGATCGGGCTCTACGCGGCGAAGCGACTCGGCGAGTCGATGGGAGCGCGCCTCTGGTGCGAGCCCGCGCGACCGACCGGAGCGCGCTTCGTCGTCGCCCTCCCGGCCGCTGTCGCCGTCTAGCCGCCCGCATCGAGGTACCGCACGCCGATGAGCACCCGCCCCCTCCGCATCCTCGTCGTCGACGACGACCCGGCGATGGTCGGCGCCATCACCGCGCTGGTCGGCACCGAGGGGCACCAGGTCATCACCGCCTACGACGGCCTGACCGCAGTGAAGCGCTTCCGGGAGGAGCGCCCCGACCTCGTCCTGCTCGACCTGGCCATGCCCGGCCCGGACGGGTTCACGGTCGCCGGCCAGATCCGCGCCGCCGGCGAGGCGCCGATCCTGGTCGTGTCGGGGGAGAGCGGCGAGGCGGCCAAGGTCCGGGCGCTGGGGATCGGCGCGGACGACTATCTGACCAAGCCGTTCGGCAAGGCCGAGCTGCTGGCCCGGATCAGCGCGATCATGCGCCGGGTCGATCGCAGCGGCACGAGCCGCGCCGCCGGTCCGCTCGAGGCAGGGGAGCTCCAGCTCGAGCCCGGGCGCCACGAGGCGCGCGTCGGCGACACGACGCTGAGCCTCACGCCGACGGAGTTCCGTCTGCTCGAGGCACTCGTCCGCGCAGGCGGCGACATCGTCCCCCACCACCAGCTGGCGCGCGCGGGCTGGCCGGCCGAGACCGACCCGGACGTGCTGTGGCTCAAGCCGCACCTCGCCCGGCTGCGCTCGAAGGTCGAGGCCGCGAACGGGCCCGGGATCGCCGCCGTGCGCGGGGTGGGCTATCGAATCGTGACCGAGGACGCGCCGGCCTGACGGGCTGCCGGCGCCCGGCGCCGGCATGGACGGGCTCGCCCGGACCGTCAGCCGTGGCTGATGGGGTGGCCGGTAGTGTCGTGGGCCGCGTCGGCGCAGGTGATCCGGCACCCGCGGGCATCGCGGCCGCCGATCGGCGCGTAGTGGTACCACCCGCCCTCGGCGGGAGCCAGCCGGCAGCCGCATGACGCGCACGTCACGGGCGCCAGGTGGCCGTCGCGGACCGCGATGGGTCGGGTCAGCTCGGAGTCGGACGGGTGGATCATGTCAAGCCTCATCCGGTGTGGACGCGGGTCGTCTGCGAGTGACGAGGTGACGGCCGCCCGAGGGTGACGCTTCCCCATCATGTGGCGAGCGTAGGGCCGCTCATCGCGGGCGTCGGCAGCGCGCGGGGAGCGGCTCGGTTGCGGTCCGGTTGCGGCCGTGCCGACGACCCCGGCCCTGCGGCGGCGGCCGTGGTGGCCGCGACGGGGATCGGCTCGACGAGCCAGGTGTCCGCGGCCAGCGCCCCGGCGGCCGCGGGGACGTCCCGCTCCGGCAGCCCCTCGCCGAGCAGCCGGGCCGCGCGGGTCGAACCCGCATCCCGGTGCGCCTCGACCAGCCGGACGAGCTCCGCGAGACGGGCCTGTCCGTCGGGTCGGTCCGCGACGGCGACCGACAGACGCACGGCCCGAACGCTGGAGGCGTCGAGCGCGGCGAGGTGGCGGCCGCTCGGGTCGTACAGGTAGGCCCGGCCGCCGGTCATGCCGGCGCCGAAGCTCGCACCGACCGGACCCAGCACGACGACCGTGCCCCCGGTCATGTACTCGCAGCCGTGCGGCCCGATGCCTTCGACCACGGCCTCCGCCCCGCTGTTGCGGACCGCGAAGCGCATCCCGGCCCGGCCGACGAGGTGCAGCCGGCCGCCCGTGGCGCCGTAGAGGACGGTGTTGCCGGCGATCGCCTGACCGGCCGGATCGACCGCCAGGTCCGGCTCCGGCAGGATCGTCAGGCGGCCGCCGGACAGCCCCTTGCCGACGTAGTCGTTGGCCTGGCCGGTCAGGCGCAGCTCGACCGCAGGCCCGGCGAAGGCTCCGAACGACTGGCCCGCGGCACCGCGAAGGTCGAGCCGAACGGGACCGTGGAGCTCACCCCGCTCGATCGCGCCGGTCAGCGCCGCACCGAGCGAGCGGTCCGCGGTGCTCACCCGGAGCCCGCTCACCGCGACCGAGCCCTGGCCGCGGAACGCCGCGGCGACCGTTGCCTCGAGCGGTGAAGCCGGCCCGTGCCGGACCGTCCGCGCCGGCATCGCCGGGTCGGCTCGCCGGGCGGCGCCGGCGGTCCAGGCGGGCGCGTCGAGGATCGGCCGGAGATCGGCGTGCGCGTGGCGGATCGGTCGGAGGCGCCGTCGCGAATCGCCGACCACCTCGCCGATCGAGCGGGCGCCGATCGGGGCGAGCTCGCGGCGGACGTCCTCGGCCAGCGCCAGCGCGAAGCGCTCGACCTGCTCGGGCGTGCCGGTGAACTTCGCCCGCAGGTCCTCCCGCTGGGTGGCGATGCCGGTCGGGCAGGTGTCGAGGTGGCACTGGCGCGCCATGTCGCAGCCGATCGCCACGAGCGCCGCGGTACCGAACGCGAACTCCTCGGCCCCGAGGAGGGCCGCGACGAGCAGGTCGCGACCGGTCTGGAGCCCGCCGTCCGCACGCAGCGCCACGCGGTCGCGCAGCCCGTTCCGGAGCAGCACCTGGTGGACCTCGGCGAGGCCGAGCTCCCACGGCGCGCCGACGTGCTTGATCGACGACAGCGGTGACGCGCCGGTCCCGCCGGCGTGCCCGGACAGGTGGATGTAGGTCGCACCGGCCTTCGCGACGCCGGCCGCGATCGTGCCGACGCCGCGGCCCGCGACGAGCTTGACGCCGATCCGCGCGGCCGGGTTGATCGCCCGGAGGTCCGCGATCAGCTGGGCCAGGTCCTCGATCGAGTAGATGTCGTGGTGCGGCGGCGGGCTGATGTACGACTGGCCGGGCTGGCCGCGGCGAAGCGCCGCGATGTAGGCCGTCGCCTTGCGACCCGGAAGCTGGCCTCCCTCGCCGGGCTTCGAGCCCTGGGCGATCTTGATCTCGAGCTGATCGGCGCGGGCGAGGTACGTGGCGGTCACCCCGAACCGCGCTGACGCGACCTGCTTGATGCGAGCGTCGCGTCGGCGGCCGTCGGCGTCCGGCTCGTACCAGGCCGGGTCCTCCCCGCCCTCCCCGGTGTTCGCGGCCCCGCCCGCGCGCTGGATCCCGATCGTCAGCGCCTGGTGCGCCTCGGGGCTGAGCGCGCCCACGCTCATGGCCGACACCAGGAACCGGCGGACGATCGCCGACGCGGGCTCGACCTCGTCGAGCGGGACCGGCGTCGCGGCCGGACGCACGCGGAGCTCGTCGCGGGGCACCGCATGATCCGCGGCATCGCGAGCGAGCGCCTCGCGGTAGCGGGTGAGCTGGGCATCGATGTCGTCGGCACCGTCGCCGTCGGCGATGGCCTGGATCTCCCCGACGATCCGCGGCGCGAACAGGTGCGCCTCGCCGTCGGCGCGGAACCGGGCGAAGCCCGGGTCCGGGAGCCGCGGCTCGCGTCCGGCCGCGGGCGGCTGGATCGTGAGCGCGGCCGCACGCCGCCGGAGCTGACGGGCCGCGAGGTCGCGGAGCGTCGTCCTGCCCGGCCAGGCCGCGGCGGTCGGGAAGCAGCGGGCGACCACCGACGGCGCGAGGTCGACCGTGTCGATGAGCGCGCCGCCGATGTAGGACTCGACCGCGCTGATCCCCATCCGCGCAAGCGTCTTGCGCAACCCCGCCTCGAAGGCCGCCAGGAGGTTGCCGATCGTGTCGGCGGTCGTGAGCTCCTCGGCGCCGCGCGTGCCGGCCAGCTCGGCCGCGGCCGCGATCGCGAGCCTGAGGTGGACGGCGCCCGCGCCGACCGCGAGGGCCATCGCCACCGAATGGACGTCGAGGAGGTCGGCCGCATCGACGAGGACGTCGGTGCGGCCCCGCAGCCCGGCTCCGGTGAGGGCCGTGTGGACGGCGCCGGCCGCAAGGATCGACGGCACCGGCAGCTGCTCCGCATCGAACCCGCGGTCGGTCAGGACGACGACCTCGGTGCCGCGCTCCGCTTCGCGAAGGGCTTCCGCCGCGAGGCGGTCCAGCGCGGCCTCCAGTCCATCGGGTCCGGCGGCTGCGTTCCAGCGCGCGTCGAGCCGGCGGACCCGACGGCCGTCCTCGACGAGCGTGGTCAGCAGGCCGTCGAGATCGACGACGACCGGCCGGGCGAGCCGACGGGTCGTCGCGGACCGCGGCATCCCGCCGAGCAGCGCCGGCCGTCTGCCCAGCTCGACGCGAAGGTCCATGACGATCCGCTCGCGCTCCGGGTCGATCGCGGGGTTCGTGACCTGGGCGAATGCCTGGCGCAGGTGGTCGGCCACCGGCCGGTCGAGGCGGGCTCGCCCCGGCGTCGGCGTGTCGTCGCCCATGCTCCAGAGCGGCTCGTGGGCCTCGAGGGCCATCGTCCTGATGTCGAGCCTGGCGCGCTCGGCATCGAGGCCGGCGAGGTAGCGCAGCCGAGGCTCCTCGAGCGCCGGGTCGTGGTGAGCCGATGCGGGCCTGTCCTCGTGGGTCGGGCGCGGCTCGTCGTGGATCGGCAGATCGCGCAGGATCCACGCCTTCGCCTCGGTGTCCTCGAGGATCGACCGGCGGGCCGGGTCGACGAGCAGCATCTCGCCGGGTCCCAGCCGTCCGCGGCGGACCGTCTCGGCCGCGGGCAGCGGGATGGCGCCGGCTTCCGAGGCGACGCCGACCAGCCCGTTCTCGGTCACCGCGAACGAGACCGGCCGCAGCCCGTTCCGATCGAGGATCGCGCCGACGCGCCGGCCGTCGGCGAAGACGAGCGCGGCGGGCCCGTCCCACGGGGCGAGGAAGCCGGCCGTCCGCCGCCGGAACGTCGCGACATGGGGATGCGGCGCCCGACGCAGCCCGAGCGCCTCCGGGATCGCCGCGAGGAGCGCCGCGGGCAGGTCCCAGCCGGTCGTGGTGAGCAGCTCGAGCCCCTCGTCGAGCGAGAGCGAATCCGAACCGCCGGTCAGCAGCGGACCGGCGGCGACGAGCTCGGCGGCGATGGCTCGCGACCCGCGATCGCGGGCCCGACCCCGGACCTGCTCGCGGTTCCCGCGGACCGTGTTGATCTCGCCGTTGTGCGCGATCGATCGGAACGGCTGCGCGAGCGCCCAGACCGGGCGCGTGTTGGTGGCGTAGCGCTGGTGGAAGACCGTGTAGCGGACGGCGAGCGGCCGGCGTAGATCGGGATAGAACGCGGCGAGGCGGTCGCCCGCGACGAGACCCTTGTACACGACCGTCCGACACGACGCGGACGGGATCGCCAGCTCGGCCAGCGCACCGCCGGCGGCGCGCGCCGCGGTCTCGATGCGGCGCCGGGCGATGACGAGCCGGCGCTCGAAGGCGGCATCGGCCAGCGGCGCGCCGCTCGACCCACCGGGGCGGCGGATGATCGCCTGGACGAACGCCGGCCGGCTCGCAGCCGCCCCGGCGCCGAGCGCGGCGGGGTCGGTGGGCACGGTGCGCCAGCCGGCGAGCTCGAGCGCGCACTCGGCGAGCGTCTCCTCGACGAGCGTCAGCGCCGCGCGGCGCCCCCGGCCGCCGCGCGGCAGGAACAGGAACAGGATCCCGGGGCGCCCGGCGGCCTCGGCCCCCGCGAGGAGCTCGAGCACCGGCCGATCGAGCGGCAGCTGGACGCCCGCCCCGTCGCTCGACGCGCCGTCGGCCGCGAACGCCCCGCGGTGACCGAGCGCCGCAAGCCCGGCGAGGGCCAGCGGCAGCACGCGGTCGCGCGAACGGCCGTGCGCATCGGCGACGAAGCCGACGCCGCACGCGTCGTGCTCGAAGCGCTCGTCGTAGAGCGGCGGGTCGGCGGAGCGGCGGTGACGTGCTGCCATGCGTTCTTCTCCGGAGGTGACGGAGCGGCCGCGGCCCTCCTCGGGCGGCGGCCGCCGTACGGTGCGGGGACCGGGCCGGCGTCGCCTCGCCGGCCGAGGATCAGCTGTAGGCGACCTCGCCGTGGACCGCGAGATCGAGCCCGACCTCCTCCTCGTCGCTCTTGACGCGAAGGCCGAGGACGACGTCGACGACCTTGACGATCACGAACGTGGCGATCACCGCGTAGGCGATCGACGCCGCGATCGCGACGACCTGCGTGACGACCTGCCCGGGGTTCCCGTCGATGAGGCCCGGATAGGCGTTGATCGCCGTCGTGGCGAACACGCCCGTCGCGATCGCGCCGAACGTCCCGCCAACGCCGTGCACGGCGAACACGTCGAGCGCGTCGTCGATCTTCAGGCGCTCGCGGAGGAGCGTCGCGCTGTAGCAGATCCCGCCGACCGCGAGCCCGATGAGCAGCGCCCCGCCGGCGGTCACGAATCCGGCGGCCGGGGTGATCGCGACGAGCCCGGCGACGGCGCCGCAGGCCGCGCCGAGGACGCTGACCTTGCGCTTGTGGAGGTAGCTGACGAGGACCCAGGTGATCGTGGCGGCGCCGGCGGCGGTGTTGGTCACGAGGAGCGCGTTGGCCGCGAGCCCGTTCGCGCCGAGCGCGGAGCCGGCGTTGAAGCCGAACCACCCGAACCAGAGCAGCCCCGCGCCGAGAACCGTCATCGGGAGATCGTGCGGCTCCATCTTGTCGCCGTTCGCGACGCGGCGCCCGATGAGCAGCGCGACCACCAGCGCGGAGATTCCCGAGGTCGCGTGGACGACGGTGCCGCCCGCGAAGTCGAGCGCGCCCAGCTTGAAGAGCCAGCCGTCGGCCGACCACACCCAGTGGGCGACCGGCGAGTAGACGACGATCGACCAGAGGACCGTGAACAGGACGAACGCGCCGAACCGCTTGCGCTCGGCGTACGCGCCGGTGATGAGCGCCGGCGTGATCGCCGCGAACATGAGCTGGAACGCGGCGAAGAGGACGAACGGGATCGTCGTGCCGTAGGTGTCGCTCGGCTCGAGGCCGACGTTCATGAACCCGACGAAATCGAGGCCTCCGATCAGCCCCAGTCCGCCGACGTCGGTGCCGAACGCGAGCGAGAACCCGACGAGCACCCAGACGACGCTGACGAGGGCGAGCCCGAAGAAGCTGTGCATGATCGTCGACAGGACGTTCTTGCGCCGGACGAGCCCGCCGTAGAACAGCGCCAGGCCGGGCAGCATGACCATGACCAGCGCGGCCGCCACCAGGATCCAGGCGGTGTCTCCGCTGTCGATCATCCGATTCCTCCTCCACGCGCACGACCGAGGGAACGTCGATCGCCCGGGACGCGCCCGGACCGTGCCGGGAGTCTGCAAAGCGCCCCGGATATCCAGCGTCGGCACCGCGGCAACGAAAAGGATGCGTTTGGGTTGCCGGATTCCCGGTCGGGCGGCGCGGGGTTGCGAGTCGGTGGCGCGCGCCGCGCGATCCGAACGAGTGACTGATTGGGCCGGGACCATCGTCATGGCTGCGCCGTCCGGCGCCCGACGTAGAGTGGCGCTGCGCACGAGGTGCGCCGCCAGCCCAGCTGGTCGACAAAGGCAAACCCAGGGCGACCTGGGGACGCAAAGCCACGGGGCTCGGTTCGCCGAGTCAGCCGGGTTGCCGAAACCGGGGAGTGCTGCCGTGCGAGTGTCGCTCGCTGCGCGATACCCGTTCGTCGTCGGCGTCGCGATCCGCCTTGCGCTGATCGCGACGATCGCGATGTCGGGGGTTGCGTCGTTCCACCACTAGCGCCGGTCGGGCCGGAGCGGGTCACCGCTCCGGCCTTTCCCCTGCCTGAACCCGCCGGGTCGTGTCGTTCGGCCCCCCGACTCGGCGCCGATCGGACGTAGCGCATCGCCGCGCCGGCTCGTGTGATGTCCTCGACGACGTGTCCGAACTCGAGGGCCCAACCGATGACCTGGCTGTTCGCGCTGTTCCTGGCAGCCCACGGGCTGATCCACGCTTCGTACGTGTCCCCGCGACCGGCCCAGACGGCCGGCGGTCCGGCCTGGCCGTTCGAGCTCGCCCATTCGTGGCTGCTGTCGCCGCTCGGCGTGGGCGCGGACGCGGCCCGGCTGATCGGCGCGGCGCTCATCCTCGTGATCGTCGCGGGCTATGCCGTCGCGGCGCTCTCGACCATCGGCGTCCTTGGTCAGGGGCTCTTCGCGGGTGGCGTGGTGATCGGCTCCGTGGCGTCGCTCGCGCTGCTCGTGCTGTTCTTCCACTCGTGGCTCGTGCTCGGGATCGCGATCGACCTCGTGCTGCTGTGGGCGGTGCTCGTCGCGCGGTGGGCGCCGCAGGCGGGCTTCCCGGGCTGACGGCGGGCGAACGGCTTCATCGTCGCCTCAGCAGCACCCCGTCCCGCCGCAGCAGGCGCCCGCATCGGCGACGGGAAGCACCTGGAGGCCGGCGCCGGACCGGGCGTCGGCCGCCGGCGAGGCGAACCGCGGGTCGGGAGCATCGATCGGCTTCACGGCCTGGATGATCGCGCTGACCATGCCGTCGGCGACCGCGTGGGTCGGCGTGATCGTCACGTCGGCGAGCCCGGCCGCCTCGAGGCCCTCGCGGAACTCGGTGATCGACAGGGCTCCGGCGATGCACCCGGCGTATGAGCCGCGCTCGGCACGCTCCTCGGGCGTGAGGTGGTCCTCGGCCACGATGTCGGACACGCCGACCCGTCCGCCGGGTCGCAGCACGCGCGCGATCTCGCGGAAGACCGCGCCCTTGTCGACGGCCAGGTTGACGACGCAGTTGCTGATCACGACGTCGATCGATGCGGCCGGCAGCGGAACCGCCTCGATCGTGCCCTTGAGGAACTCGACGTTCGAGACGCCGGCCTCGGCCGCGTTGCGCTGGGCGAGCGCGAGCATCTCGTCGGTCATGTCGAGCCCGATCGCCCGTCCCGTCGGACCGACGCGCTTCGCGGAGAGCAGCACGTCGATGCCGCCACCCGAGCCGAGGTCGAGGACGCGCTCGCCTTCGCGGAGCTCGGCGACAGCGGTCGGGTTGCCGCAGCCCAGCGACGCGAGGACGGCCGTGTCGGGCAGCTCGTCGCGCTCGAGCGCCGAGTACAGCCCGGCGCCCATCCCCTCGCTCGACGGGCCGCAACAGGCTGTGCCCGTTCCGTCGAGCACCCGGATCGCCGAGGCGGCGTAGTGGTCGCGCACCTGCGCGTGGATCGAGTCGGTCATCGAAGCTCCTCGGTCGGGACGCGATCGGGCCGGCGTGGTGTTCATCGGACGCTCGTGGCTGTGGCGCCGTTCCTTAGCGAACGCTGTATTGATACTTGACGATATAGATGCCTGTCAATACGATGGCGGCCGATGAAGCGCCAGACCGACCCGGACGTCCTTCTCCTCCAGGCAGCGGCGGACCCGACCCGCCTCGCGATCCTGCGCGAGCTCAGTGGGGCGGATTCGGTCTGTGCCTGCGACTTCACGGCCTGCTGCGACGTGAGCCAGCCGACCGTGTCGCACCACCTCAAGGTGCTGCGGGAGGCCGGCTGGGTCGAGAGCGAGCGTCGCGGGACGTGGGTGTTCTACCGGCTCCGGCCCGAGGCCGTCGCGCGCTTCGCCGAGCTCGCCGGTCAGCTGGGCCCCGGGAGCGGGTCGATCCCGCTCGGGAGCGGCGAGCGCGTGCCGGCCGGCGTCGGGCGCCGTCTGCCGGTCCTCGAGGCGCGGGCATGACCCGGCGGCCTGCGGCGATGTGCGTCGGGCGCGGCCACGTCGTCGTGCACGGGAATGCCGGGTTCGTGGAGTCGTTCGGTGCCGAGGCGATCGGCCGGCCGCTGCGCGAGAGCGTCCTCGACCTCCCGCCGATGGCGTTCGAGCTGCTCGACGCGGTCTACGCCGAGGCACGACCGATGGCGGTCTGGCTGCCGGTCAGCGACGGGGACTGGCGACTCACGGCGGCGCCTCGCCTCGATCCCGAGACCGGCGAGGTCTACGGCGTGATGCTGCATCTGCGAGCGCGCTCCGACGTACCGGTGCTCGAGCCGTCACCGCGACCCTGACGCCGGACCCGGCGCACCCGAGCTGACCGCTCGCGTGCCGCGGTCAGACTCGACGAAGTGGCTGGCGAGGATCGCGGTGAGGTACCCGAAGACCGCGAGCCCGTACACCGACAGCAGCCATCCCAGGAGGCGCCCCTCGGGCGTGACCGGCTGGCTGGTGGCTCCCGTGGTCATCGCGTAGGCCGTCCACCAGAGGGCGTCGCCGTAGTCCTGGAGGGCTGCGTCGGCCGGGTGCCCCTCGCCGACGAGCGAGGCCGGCGATTCGAAGAACGCCATCCCGGCGGCGCCGACGACGATGACGAGCCCCGTTGCCGCGACCACGTAGCCGACCCCGCGGCGGCGCGCGGTGTGTCGAAGCGCGGCCAGGCCGCGGTTCAGCGACGTCGCCAGGCGCAGCAGCCCGACCGATCGGACGACGCGCACGGCGCGGAGGGCTCGGAGCGTTCCGAAGACGCGGAGGACGCGGAACGCCGGAAGCACGAGCGACAGCAGCGTCAACCAGTTGGCCCGCAGGTAGCCGAGCTTGTCGGGGGCGATCACGAGCTCGACCACGAAGTCGACGATGAACACGATCCAGATCGCCCAGACCGCAACCTCGAGCGTGGGCGGCAGGCCCCCCGCCGCGAACTCGACGACGATCAGCACCAGCCAGATCGCCGCGAGCACCACCATCGGGCCCTCGAGCGTCGTGCGGACCTGTTCGAGCAGCGCGAAGCGCTCGCGCTGGAGCGAGCGTCGGATCGGAGCGTCGGCGCCGTCGGCGGGAGTCATGGTTGGACCCGACGGTGCACCAGAATCCGTTGCAGCCGCGCCCGGTCGGCGAGCCGGGTGGGATTCGAACCCACGACCAAGGGATTAAAAGTCCCCTGCTCTACCACTGAGCTACCGGCCCGGGGCCGACGGTAGCACGGCATGCCCGCGACCCGCGCCGCATGGACGAATGACGATGTCGGTGGCCACGCTCGACACTGGTGCGCGGGCGCCGCGCGCGGGACGATCGCCGCGGCGCCACCGGATCGGCGTCGTGACGGAGATCTCGGCCATGCCTACGTTCGGCATCCTTGCGACGGTCACCCGACTGATCGTCGCGATCTTCGCGGGCCTCGGGACCGCGGCGACCGAGTGGGTCCCGCCGGTCGAACGACTCGAGCGCTCCGAGCGAGCCTGATCCGGGGCGCCTCCGACTACCCGGCGCCCCCCGCCTCCGTCCGCGCGCCGCCCGCTCCATAGCTGGCCACCGCGCCGACCACCAGGTCCCAGTAGCGCCCGACGTCGATGCGCACCGCGACCTCGGCGTTCGGCGGCTGGCCGGTGATCCCGTACAAGTCGATCGCGGTCCGCCCGTACGAGAACTCGGCATGGGTCTCGATGTCCACGTGGACCGGCTGCATCTCGAACATCGACGGATCGATCACCCGCGCGACGGCCGTCGGGTCGTGGAGCGGCGGCCCGTCGAACCCGTGCCGTGCCTTGTAGGTGCTCGCGAAGAAGCGGAGCAGCTCCGCCGCCAGGTCCCCGAGCGGCGTGCCGATGGCGTCGAACCGGGCGATCACGTCGGGCGTCGCCTTCGCCTGGTGCGTCAGCTCGAGCGGGCAGAACCCGATCCTGGCGCCGCTCTCGAACACGATCCGGGCCGCCTCGGGGTCGACGAGGATGTTGAACTCGGCCGACGGCGTCTGGTTCCCGATGCCCCACGCGCCGCCCATGATCGAGATCTCGCGCAACCGCTCGACGATGCGCGGCTCGCGCCGGATGGCCATCGCGACGTTCGTCAGCGGCCCGACCGGGATCAGCACCACGTCGTCGTGGGCGAGCACGAGCTCGATGATCAGGTCGGCCGCGTGGCGCGGGTCGAGCGGGATCTCCGGCTCGCCCGCGAACGTCGGCCCGTCGAGGCCCGAGCCGCCGTGGATGTTGTCGGCGATCCGCTGCGGGCGCACGAGCGGGCGGTCCGCGCCGGCCGCGATCGGGACGCCGCGCAGCCCGGCCGCGCTCGCCACCCGACGCGCGTTGAGCGTGGTCTTCGGCAGCGTCTGGTTCCCGGCGACGGTCGTGATCGCGAGCAGCTCGAGCTCGGGGGCCGCGCCGGCGAGCAGGATCGCGAGCGCGTCGTCGTGACCGGGGTCGCAGTCGAGGATCACCTTCTGGGGCACGGGGACGATCTCCTTGGCGGCAGCGTTCAGCGGGCCGGCTGGTCGTAGACGTCGGGATTGACCGGGGTCGGGAGGCGCTCGCGGCGCAGCCCCGCGAGCAGGTTCGCGGCGGCCATCTCGGCCATCTTCCCGCGGGTCGCCCGCGACGCCGACGCGATGTGCGGCACGATCAGGCAGTTGTCGAGCCCGACGAGCGGGTCGTCCATCGGGATCGGCTCCGGATCGGTGACGTCGAGCGCGGCCGCGGCGATCGTGCCGCCGCGCAGCGCCTCGGCCAGGGCGCCCGGATCGACGACCGGCCCGCGCGCGGTGTTGACGAGCACGGCCGTGGGCTTCATCCGAGCGAGCGCCGCGGCGTCGATGAGGTGGCGGGTCTCGGGGTTGAGCGAGACGTGGAGCGTGACGAAGTCGGACCGCTCGAGCAGCTCCTCGAACCCGACGAAGGTGGCGCCGAGCTCGCGCTCGAGGTCCGGGTCGACCGGCGTGCGATCCCAGTAGAGGACGGTCATCCCGAAGCCCTGCGCCCGGCGCGCCATGGCCTGCCCGATCCGTCCGAACCCGACGATCCCGAGCGTCGCGCCGTGGACGTCCGAGCCGAGGAGCAGCATCGGCCCCCAGGTCTTCCAGCGCCCGTCGCGCACATACCGATCGCCCTCGACGACCCGCCGCGCGCCGGCCATCAGCAGCGTCCAGGCAAAGTCCGCGGTGGTCTCGGTCAGGACGCCCGGCGTGTTGCCGACCGGGATGCCCCGGCGCGTGCACGCCGGCACGTCGACGTTGTCGAAGCCCACGGCGTAGTTCGAGACCACCCGCAGGTTCGGGCCGGCGGCGTCGAGCAGCTCGTCGTCGACGCGGTCGGTCAGCAGCGCGAGCAGGCCGTCGACACCGGCGACTCGGCGCAGCAGCTCGTCGCGTGGCGGGGGCAGCTCGCCGTCCCAGATGTCGGCGTCGGTGGCCTTGAGCACCTGCCGGAGACCCTCGTCGGGGATGCGGCGGGTCACGAAGACGCGCGGCCGGCCGCCGCCGTGCTCGGCGGTCATGCGCCGGTCCGCGCCGCTGCCAGCGGCTCGACCACCGAACGGATCCGCCCGAGTGCCTCGGTCAGGTTCTCCCGCGAGTTCGCGTAGCTGATCCGGACGTGATCGACGCCGACCTCGCCGAACGCGGTCCCGGCCAGGACGCACACGCCGGCCTCGGTGAGCAGCCGGTCGGCCAGCTCGGCGCCGGTGAGCCCCGTGCCGGAGACGTCGGGGAAGGCGTAGAACGCGCCGGCCGGCAGCCGGCAGTCGAAGCCCGGGATCGCGTTGAGCCCGTCGACGACCAGCGATCGGCGTGCCCGGAACTCCTCGACCATGGCGTCGACCGCGTCCTGCGGACCGGTCAGCGCCTCGACCGCCGCGACCTGGCTGAACATCGACGTACAGCTGACCGAGTTGACGATGAGCCGCGAGAACCCCACCAGCAGCTCCTCGGGCACGATCGCGTAGCCGAGCCGCCAGCCGGTCATCGCGTAGGTCTTCGAGAATCCGTCGAGCACGATCGTCCGCTCGGCCATGCCCGGGAGCGAGGCGATCGAGACGTGCTCGCCCTCGTACACGATGCGCCCGTAGATCTCGTCGGCGAGCACGACGAGGTCGTGGCGCAGCGCCAGCTCGGCGATCCGCTCGACGTCGGAGCGGGTGAACACGCCGCCGGTGGGGTTGGCCGGGGAGTTCACGACGAGCAGCTTCGTCCGCGGCGTGATCAGCGCCTCGAGCTCGTCGAGGTCGGCCCGGAAGTCGTTCGCCTGGCGGATCGGCAGGCGGACCGGCGTCGCTCCGCAGAAGCGGGTCATCGACTCGTAGATCGGGAAGCCGGGGTCCGGGAAGATGACCTCGTCGCCGGCCTCCACGAGCAGCTCCATCGTGAAGAACATGACCGGCTTAGCGCCGGGCACGACGACGACGCGGTCCGGCGAGACGTCGAAGCGCTTGCGCGCCGTCGCGTCGGCGGCGATCGCCTCGCGCAGCGCCGGCAGCCCGAGGACCGGTCCGTAGTGCGTGTAGCCCTCGTCGAGACCGCGCTTGGCGGCCTCGCGGACGTTGGCCGGCGTGTCGAAATCGGGCTCGCCGATCTCGAGATGGATGACGCTCCGGCCGGTCGCCTCGAGCGCGCGAGCGCGGGCGGCCGCCTCGAACGCGGTCTCGGTGCCGATCGAGGTCATCCTGGAGGCAAGCCGGATCTGGGTCATCGCTGGGTCTCCGTCATGGCAGTGCTCGGATCATGCCGCCGTCGACCGGGACGATCGCGCCGGTGACATAGCTGGCGGCGGGGGACAGCAGGAAGGCGCCGAGCCGCCCGACCTCGGCGGGGTCGCCGTACCGGCCGAGCGGGATCCGCTCGGTCATGCGTGCGCGAACCGCGTCGGCGTCGGTGCCCTCGCGCTCGGCGATCCCCGCGTCGAGCTGGGCGATCCGATCGGTCGAGATGCGGCCGGGCGCGATCCCGTTGATGCGGACCGGCGCCAGCTCGGCGGACAGCGACTTCACGAGGCCGGCAAGGCCCGGGCGGAGGAGGTTCGAGGTGGTCAACCCGGGGATCGGCTCCCGCGCCGACGACGACAGGATCACGAGGATCGCCGGACGCTCGCTCGCGCGGAGGTGCGGCGCCGCCGCGCGGATCAGGCGAAGGGCGCTCCACAGCGTCCCGTCGATGGCCCGCTGCCACGCGTCCTCATCGAGCTCGTGGAACCGGCCGACCGGCGGGCCGCCGCTGTTCACGAGCAGCAGGTCGAGGCCCCCGAGCCGGCTCGTCGCCGCGTCGACCGCGGTCGCGGGTCCGTCGCGGGTGGCAAGGTCGGCGGCAACGGCGACCGCCCCCTCCCCGATCGCCGCGGCGCGGGCTCCGACGCGCTCGGCGCTGCGGGAGACCAGCGCGACCCGCGCGCCTTCGGCGGCCAGCGTTTCCGCGATGGCCGCGCCGAGGCCGCTCGAGGCGCCGGCGGCCAGCGCGCGGGCACCCGTCAATCCGAGATCCATGTCGGCTCCGTGCGGCGTGGGTGGGCAGGCCTCGATGGTACGCGACCGACAGGTCCCGGGCTGGCGCCGTGAAGGACTCGTCGAGGACCCTCCGCTAGAATCCGTCGGTGACCCGGTTCTACGACCTCGACGAAGCCAACAGCACGGTCCTCGAGCTCGACGCGATCGTCACGATCCTTGCCGAGCAGCGCGCCGAGCTCGTGCGCCTGCGCGACCACGCGCTCGCCCGCAGCGCCGGTGCGGCCGCCGGAGGACCCGACGCGGAGCCGATGACCGAGGAGGAGCTGAAGCTGCTGCGACTGCGGATGCAGGGGCTCGTCGACCAGATGGCGGCCGGCGTGGCCCGCATCGACCAGCTCGGGCTGACCCTGCGCGACATCGAGAGCGGGCTCGTCGACTTCCCGGCGCTCGTCGCCGGGCGGCAGGTGTGGCTGTGCTGGCGGCGCGGCGAGCCGACCGTCGAGTGGTGGCACGAGCTCGAGGCGGGGTTCGGCGGACGCAGGCCGCTGACCGAGCTGGCATGACCGAGGCTCGCACGATCGTCGGGTCGGACGGGCGGGCGAAGGCATACCGGCCGCTCCCCGCCGACGAACGCGAGGCGGCGCTGCGGGCCGGGCTTGCGGCCTACGAGCGCGGGGACTTCTTCGAGGCGCACGAGCTGCTCGAGCCGGCCTGGATGGGCTCGGAGGACGTCGCGGAGCGGGCCCTGCTCCAGGGGCTGATCAAGGTCGCGGCCGCGTACGTGCACGGCGTGCGCGGCAATCCCCCCGGCATCCGGCGCAACCTCGAGGGCGCGCGACTGCGTCTCGGCGAGGCGCATGCCGACGGCCGGTTCACCGCCGGGCTCGACGTCGCTGCGCTCCTCGACGCCATCGACGAGCGGCTCGCCGCGCTGGCCGCCGATCCACCGATCGTCCTCGACCCACCCATCCTCGTGAGGAGCACGCCATGACCGAACCCGGCATCCCGACGATCGACGTTCAGGAGGCGGCCCGCCGATCCGGCGCCGACGGCGACGGCGACGCGCTGCTCGTGGACGTGCGCGAGGCGGACGAGTTCCAGGCCGTCCGCACGGATCGCGGCGTGCACATCCCGATGTCGGGATTCGTCCAGCGCGTCGACGAGCTTCCCCGGGACCGGCCGATCGTCGTGCTCTGCGCGTCGGGAAGCCGGTCGGCCGCGGTGACGGGCTACCTCCTGCGCAGCGGCTGGAACGACGTCTCGAACATCGAGGGCGGCATCACGGCCTGGCAGAAGGCCGGACTGCCGGTTCGTCGCGGGCCGGAGGCTGTGTCCTAGGGGCCGGCGCCTGGGCCGTCACCTGGGGTCCGATTTCGGATGGCCTGCCCCCGTGGCCCGGCTACCCGCCTCGGCGGCCCCGCCGGATCACCCGACCGAAGAACGCCCGGGTCTGCTCCTTGTGCGCGAACGCCCAGCCGATCAGCAGCAGGATGATGAAGTTCACGGTACCGACGCCGGCCGCGTTCAGGTAGCCGAGCTGCTGCCCGATCTCCCCCTCGATCTTCAGCGCGGGGACCGTCGCCCCGACGAGACCGAGCTGGAAGAACGGTGCCTGGGGCGCGATGTTCGCGCGCACGCTGCCGGCCTGCGGGCCACCCTCGGTGGTGCCGCCGATGAGCACCGCGTTCGGGCCGGTGATGAGCGGCGCCGCGCCCTCGATGCCCTCGCCGAGATCGCTCACGTCGAGGTGCTTCCACTCGGGGAGGTTCCCGGCGCCGTCGGGCGTGGCCCAGTACAGCTCGCGCCGCAGGCCTTCCGCGTCCCGGCCGCCGACCAGGTACAGCGACCCGTTCGCGGCCCAGCCCGCGGCGTTGGCCCGCGCGACCGGGAGGTTCGATTCGTTCTGGACGCCCCAGCGGGCCACCTTTCCCTCGTCGGGGTTCGGCTCCTGGCCCGGGGCGGCAGGCTGGCCGAACTCGCCGCGCTGGACGCCGCCGACCGGCTGGCCGTTGGCATCGCTGCCGCCGAACAGCCACAGGTAGTCGTTGACCGACGCGAGCGTGGTGTCGGTCACGGCGGCGACGAGCGGCGCCTGCTCCTCCCACGCCTCGAGCTCTCCGGACGTCTCGTTGAGCGGGGCCATCCACGTCGTGGTGACCGGGGTACCGTCGGGACCGATGCCGCCCGCCATCACGAGGCTACCGTTGGCGGTGGCAATGCCGGCGCTGGCACGCGGCTCGGGGAGCGTCAGCGCCTCGTCGGCTGCCTGCCATTCGCC
Source organism: Chloroflexota bacterium (assembly GCA_044506615.1). GTDB lineage: Bacteria > Chloroflexota > Limnocylindria > Limnocylindrales > CSP1-4 > DASTYU01. The sequence goes on from JBIQKJ010000006.1 coordinate 130,414, forward strand.
GAGCTGGCCGGACTCACCGACCGTGCCCAGCACGAACGCGGTGTCGGTTGGGTTCCCGTCCGCATCGAGTCCGCCGAACACGTAGACGCTGCCCGCCTCGAAGATCACGCTCGCGTTCGAGCGCGGCTCCGGGAGCGCGGGACCGGTCGTCCACGCACCGAGGTTGCCGACCTCGATCGCCGGCGCGACGAAGACGTCGGCCTGTGCCGTCTGCCCGTCGCTGCCGCCGATGTAGAGGATGTTCGTGCCGACCTGGATGGCGGCGCCGTCGGTCCGCGCCTCGGGCAGCGCGAGATTGACGGGCTCCGTCGGGTTCGTGTGCCACGGCGCGACCGCGCCGACGGGGGCCGGGCACGGCAGGTCCTCGTTCGGGTCCGCCGGGCAGAGGTTGATCGGCGACCAGGCGAGGATCCCGAGGTCGATCGTCCGGTTGACCGTGAAGTAGTAGGCGCGGTCGGGCAGGTAGCCCAGGATGAAGATGATCAGGATCAGCCAGATGAACGCCTTGACGCCGGCCCAGGCCCAGCCGTCGGCGTCGAGCAGCCCGAACAGGACCCGCCTGCGGGGTATCGCGGTGCCTGATCCCAGGGCGTGCTGAGCCATCGTCCTCCGTCCTCGTCGACGCCGGCCTGCGGCCGGCGACCTGTCAATCGCCGACTGTGAGCGTACCCGTCATGTTCGGGTGCACCGAACAGATGAACTGGTACTCGCCGGGCTCGAGCGCCGGCACCTGGTAGGTGACCTGGGCCGGACCCGTGATGATCTCGCCGTCGAACACCTTGGTCCCGGCGGCGTCGAGGATGTCGACGTCGTGCGGGATCCCGTTGTCCTGGTTGTCGAAGTTGATCTGGAACGTGGAGCCGGCCGGCGCCTCGAGCGACGCTGTGTCGAACTGCACGCCCGACGCGGCGATGTCGAGCACCGCGGCGCCCGGCGCCTGCGTCGTGGTCGGTGCCGAGGCGCCCGGGGCCGGTCCGCTCGGCGCGGGCGAACCGCCACCACCGCCACCGCCGCCGGTGAACTCGTCGGCCCAGCAGGCCGGGAACGGCGTCGAGTTGGGCTCCGGCGCGTAGTTCGGATCGCGCCAGCCGGTGAACGTCTCGACCTCGCCGGTCACCGGGTCCACCTCGGGCTCCATGAGCTCCGGGTTGCGCACGATGTAGGTCTGGTCGTTGGTCGCGCGGATGAACGCGATCAGCTCCTCGATCTGGATGTAGTTGAGCGGACCGGGCGGGTTGCCGGTATCCGACCAGATCGGCATCTGCGAGTCCGGGTTGCCGCAGGCGAGCCGCCCGCCGACCTCGAGGATGTTCTCGAGATAGCCCTCGTTGAGGTGCGCGAAGAGCTTGTCCTGGCGGTTCAGGGCCGGCCCGATGCCGCCCTCCCCGTCGACCCCGTGGCAGCGGGCGCAGTTGTTCTGGTAGATGTTGTAGCCGCGCTCGACGGCGAGCTTCTGCTGCGCCGCCTCCTCGGCCGCCAGCCGCGCCTGCGGACCGAGCCCCAGCGGTGCGCCGAGCTCGTAGAACCAGTAGATCGCGACGAACAGCACGACGACGATCACGGCCAGGAAACCGATCCAGCGCGCGTTCGACGACTGCCGGACGATCTGCGCGGACCGTTCGGGCGTCAGCTCGAACTTTCGAGCGGAGGGCGGCGACGTGAAGCGCTCCGTGGACGGCGGCGCCGCCTCCGGTCGGGGCGCGGGCAGGCGCTGCTCGGGCTCTCGCCCGGGCTGGTCGGTCATCGGTCTCCTCGACGGTGGTCGGACGTCACAGCGGGCTCAGATGCAGTTCGGGCCGCGGGGCGGGATGATCCCCGGCTGACCCAGCGCGACGGGCAGCGGGCCGAGCGTGATCTTGCCCGTGTCGATCGTCAGGACGCCGTCACCGCTGACGCTGACGGCAAACCGGTCCATGCCGCGGGGGGCCGGGCCGAACTGCGCGCCGTCGGCCTTGATGCCGAGGCGGTCGTAGCGCGACCCGTGGCACGGGCACTCGAGCCAGAAGTTCCGCTCGCACGCGTTCGGCTTGCAGCCGAGGTGCGGGCAGCGCTGGTACATCGCCCGGACGTTGAGCGCGGAGCCGTCACCGGTCTCGTCGGTGCCGGGCAGGAAGCGCTGCTGGCCCGGATCGATGAGCGCGACGAACGCGCGCGCGTCCGGGAAGTAGGCCGGGAAGCCCTCCTCGATCGGCAGCGCCGAGTTCAGGAGCTTGACGTCGTCGAAGGTCCCGATCTCGATCGGTGCGCCGAAGCCGCCGCGCAGGTTCGGCCAGAGGAAGCCGAGCGTGCCGGCGGTGACCTCGAGCAGCCACAGCCCGACCCCGGCGCCGAGCGCACCGCGCAGGAGCTGCCGGCGCGAGACGCCCTCGACCTGCGACTTCCGGAGCGACTTGATCGCTTCCTTGGTCAGCGCGCCGGGCTTCGAGGCGGGTTCGACGTGGTAGTTGCTCATCGCGTGGGAACTGCTCCTGCTCTCTAGAGCGCGAAGTGGAGCCCGCTCGAGCTGTTCTCGAAGAAGGGCAGGTACGGGATGACGAACGAGTAGCCGGGGCCCCGGAAGAAGATCCCGACGAACGTCAGGACGAGGCCGAGGATGCAGAAGAACGTGAACAGCATGACCGCGGTCTTGCGCTCCGACGGCCGGACCGCGAGCACGTTCCCCCGGTCGATGTACGGGATGAACGCGGCGCCGACGAGCACGAACGTCGGGACGAGGACGCCTGCAACCGTCGGGTGGAAGTAGGCGAGCAGCTCCTGGAGCCCGAGGAAGTACCACGGCGCCTTGGCGACCGCCGGCGTGACGTTCCCGTTCGCGAGCTCCTCGAGGGGCGCGTTGACGAACAGCCCCATCAACAGCAGGAAGATGCTCATCATCCCGGCCGCGAGGAACTCGATCGACAGCAGGTGCGGCCAGGTCATGACCGTGTCGTCGGGCTCCTTCTGGACCCGGACGACCGCGTCCTGCTTGACGAGCGCCAGCAGCCGGTACGGCCGTGCCGACATCGGCACACGCTGCTTGTCGATCTCCGTGCGCCGGGCCGGATCGACCGGCAGCACGACGCGCTTCTCGGTGTCGGTCTTCTGATCAGTCATGCCGGTTGGTCCTGCTCCTGCGGGCCGCTAGGGGCGGCCGAGGCGAAGGCGCCGTCGAGCACCGGAACGAGCGCACCCACAGGTGCGTGAGCGACGGCGCGGAGACGGCAACGCACGCATCGGTCGCTCATAGCGGCCCACTGATCCCGCCGTCCTTGCGGATGCGCCAGAAGTGCACCGCGAGGAAGATCGCGGCCAGCAGCGGGAACACCATGATGTGCAGCACGTAGAAGCGCAGCAGGGTGTTCTGCCCGACCTCCAGGCCGCCCAGGAGGATCAGGTTGACCGGGGTGTTGAACAGTGGGGCGTAGCCGCCCATGTTCGTGCCGATCGTGATCGCCCAGTAGGCGATCTGGTCCCACGGCAGCAGGTAGCCCGTGAAGCTGAGCATGATCGTCAGGAACAGCAGCACGACCCCGACGACCCAGTTGAACTCGCGCGGCGGCTTGTAGGCGCCGTGGTAGAAGACCCGCATCATGTGGAGGAACACGAAGAACACCATCAGGTGGGCGGCCCATCTGTGGATGTTCCGGGTCAGGAGCCCGAACGTCACCTCGGACTGGATCTCGAGGATGTTCGTGTACGCGAGCGTCGCCGACGGGACGTAGAAGAACATCAGGTAGACGCCCGTCACGGTCAGCACGAGGAACAGGAAGAAGCTCAGCCCGCCCAGACAGAACGTGTAGGCGAACTTCACGGCGTGCTGCCGCACCCGGACCGGGTGGATGTGCAGGAAGACGTTGTTCATGACCGCATACGCCCGCGACCGCTCGTCGCGCGGGTACGGGTTGCGGAACAGCGAACGCCAGACGGCGCTTCGGCGGATGCTCTGGTCCACCCGCTCGAGGAAACTCACCCGGCTCCTCCTGCCACGCCGGCGGTGCCGGCCAGCTGCGCGTCACGGTACGACTCCTTGTAGAGCCGTCCGTCGCTCGAGATCTCCTGCAGTTCGAACCGCTCCATCGTAATGGCGTCGAACGGGCATCGTTTGACACACAGGGCGCACCGGATGCAGCGCTCCTCGTCGAGGATCATCGCCGCACCCTGCTCCCAGCCGTAGGCCTCCTCCAGCTCGGGCAGCAGGCCCTCCGACTTCATCTGGTTGACGTCGATCATGTGGATGACGCCCTCCGGGCAGACATCCGCGCAGGCGCCGCACAGGACGCAGCGGAACGGGTCGAACCAGATGTTGTAGTTGCACATCAGGCAGCGGGTGGACTCGGCCACCGCCTGGGTCGCGTCGTAGCCGAGCTCGACCGGCGTGTTGAAGTTCACGACGGGGTCGGTCGACGGCATCCGCGCGGTGAGCTGGACCATCGGGATGTGCTGACGGGGCAGCACGTCGTAGAACTCGGGCATGTCGTGGCGCCACGAACTCGTGACCTTGACGTTGGCGGCCACGCTGACGTCGGTCCGGCCGGCCAGGTAGCGGTCGATCGCGTAGGCGCACTTCTTGCCGTGGCCCGCTGCCTCGATCAGCGTGGTCGGGCCGGTCACGAAGTCGCCGCAGGCGAAGACGCCGCGCACGTTCGTCGCGTACGTGGCGGGGTCGACCTTGACCCGGCCGCGGTTGATCTCGAACGACGACTCGACCGGGAGGAACGTGAGGTCGGCGGCCTGCGACACGGCCGGGATAACCGTCTGGGCCGGGATCACGAACTCGGACCCCTCGATCGGGATCGGCGAGCGGCGGCCGGACGCATCGGGCTCACCGAGGCGGTTCCGGATGAACTTCACGCCGGTGACCTTGCCGTCCTCGCCGAGGATCTCGACGGGGCTCGCGAGGAACTCCATCCGGACGCCCTCGCGCTCGGTCTCGCCCAGCTCCTCCTCGTCGACGACGAGCTCGGAGCGGGTCCGGCGGTAGACGATCGAGACGCGCTCGGCGCCGTGGCGGAGGCTGGTGCGCGAGCAGTCCATCGCGGTGTAGCCGCCGCCGATCACGACGACGTCCGTGCCGACCTCGACCTCCTGCCCGAGATTGGCCTTCTTCATGAAGTCGACGCCGTAGTCGACGCCGTCGAGTTCCGCGCCGGGGATGTCGAGCGCCACCGCATCCATCGCGCCCGCGGTGATCGCCACCGCGTCGAAGTCGCGCTGGAGCTGCTCGAAGGTGATGTCGGTGCCGATCTCGGTGTCGAACACGAAGGTAACCCCGAGCCGCTCGACGAGCCGGACGTCCATCTCGATCGCCTCGCGCGGGAGGCGGAAGGCCGGCACGCCGATGAGCATCGTGCCGCCCGCGTACGGGAGGCTGTCGAAGACCGTGACGCCGTAGCCCTTCATCGCCAGCTCGCGGGCGACGGACAGGCCGGCCGGACCCGCGCCGACGATCGCGACCCGCTCGTCGCGCGGCGTGATGTGCGGCATGACGTCGGGGATGCCGGACGCCTCGTGCCACTCGACCAGGAAGCGCTTCATCGCGCGAATGGCGAGGGGCCGGTCGATGTCGCCCCGGCGGCAGGCCCGCTCGCACGGGGCGGAGCAGACGTACGAGCACATCGCCGCGACCGGATTCGGTTCGCGGCTGAGGATGTATCCCTCCTCGAAGCGACCTTCCGCGGCAAGGTTCAGGTAGCCGCGGCAGTTCGTCCCGACGGGACACGCCTCCTGGCACTCGATGTTGCACTGGAGCCAGGACGCGTCAACGGGCTGGACCAGGAACTCCTGGGACGAGTCGATGACCAAGCGGAAGTCGTTGCCTTTCCCTGTTGGCGGGCGCGGGATGGGGAGGCGGCGGAACGTGGGGGACGACGGGAGCGAATCTACCATCCGGCTCGGATGGCCTGCAAAACGCGGGCGGATCGGCCCTGTTCGCCGGGGCGGTCGCCCCGAACGCCGCGGTCCGGTCGCCTCGTGGGTGGCGTCGGCGGTCCCATCGTCGGCCGTGCCGAGCGCGCCTCCCGTTCAGTTGACGCTCCAGCCGCTCGCAGCTACGCTCACCCGGGAGGCGCGCCCGACGATGCAGCAGTCCGAGGGGGGTCCGAGGGGTTGACCGCGTACGAGATCGCCCTCGTGGCACTCGGCCTGCTCGTGGGCATTGCGCTCGGGGCGGTGCTGGTCGGCGCGCTCGGCGACCGCTCGCGCGGCTCGAGCGAGGTCCGCGTCACGATGATGCCCGACGCCGTGCCGCGCCGCCGGGCGGCGACCCTGTCGGGCGATCCGTTCGGGACCGGCGAGGGAACCGGGCGCGGCGGTCCGGCCGACGACCACGGTGCCGCACCCGCGCCGGCCGCGGCCCGCGGCGCCGCCACCGGCGATCGAACGGCCGTTCCAACCGGACCGGGCCCGTTCACGCTGACACCGGCTCCCGCACCGACGCTCCCGCGGGTGGCGATGCCGCCGCGGATCGTGACCTCCGAACGGCCGGCCGCGGCGGCACCGGAGCGGATCCCGCCGAACGACTCGGGCCGTGTCGTGCCGAGCCGCCTGACGCCGGTGCGGGTCGAGACCGGCGTCGACCCCCTGATCGAGGAGCTCCGCCGCGAGCATCGGCCGGTGGCCGCCGCGGTGGCGGCCGGTGGAGCCGTCGCCGCGAGGGCCGCCGCGCAGCCCGACGCGGGCGCCCCGCGGCCGACGGCGCAGGCCGAGGCGGAGGCCGCGTCGAGCCCCCATCCGGCGGCGGCCGGCCCATCCGGGTCCGATGCAGGAACCGCCACGGAGCGCGCGGCGGGCACCCCCGGCGGGGCACAGATCCTCGTCGACCCGAACAGCCCGTGTGCCGACGCGCGCCGAACCGCGGCCGAGCGGTGCGAGGTGGCGTCCCGTGCCCGGGGCGAGGCGGAGCGCGCCCACGACACGCTCCGCGCGGCGCAGCGCTCCTACGACGACGAGCTCGCCCGCGCCGACGAGGCCGCGCGAGCGACTGACCCACGCTCGGTCCGGGCGCGCAAGGACGAGGCACAGGCGGCCTTCCGACTCGCCCGGGCGGCCGCCACGACCTCCGACGCGGTGGACGCCGCTGCCCGCGACTGGCTCCAGGAGATCAACCGGATCAATCGCGAGACCCGGGCAGCGGCCGCCACCGTGACCCGCGCCCAGGAAGCAGCCCGGGCGCTCGCGGGCTCGCTCGAGCGGCTGTCGGCCGAGGCCGATGCCGCGCGGATCGCGGCCGAGGTGGCCGAGGAGGCGTGCATGGCCGCCCGCCAGGCGCTGGCCGATTGCGAGGAGGCGTCCGCGCGCTCACCCGAGACACCGGCTGAGCCCGAGGAACGGGCGCCGGGGCCCTGGTACGACGACTCGCTCGCGGCGTCGACCGCGGCCGGCACCGCGCTCGGGGACGGAACCGCGCCCACGATCTTCCGCCTGCTCGAGGGCGATCACGATGCGCTGCTCGACGTCGTCGCCCGGCTCGCCGGCGATGATCCCGAGGCGCGCCGGCACTGGCAGCTGCTGATGAGCGATCTCGTCGACGCGGTCCTGGCGACGGCGATCGACAACGCCGCGCTCGAGTTCCCCCAGGACCATCCGTTCTGGGGGCCGTTCAGCGCGGCCCAGGCGCGCGACATCGTCGGCGCGCTCGCGTCGCTCGGCTACCGCTTCGACGGTCTCGGCGGCTGGCTGGACGGTCGGGTGCCGTCGCAGCGGGACCTGTCGCTCGCGCTCGGCTACGCCGGGCTCGACCCGATGCGCATCCGCCAGTGGCCCACCGAGCAGGAGATGTTCGAGCTCTTCGGCCAGGTCCGCGTCGCGGCCCCCGAATACCTGGCCGGCGCAGCCGGGGACCTCACGCTCGGCGAGCTCGTCGCGATGCTCGGCCGGCGGGCGGAGGGTCTGACCGACGTGTGGAACGCCTGGGGCCGGGTTCGCCCGCTCCTGCTCGAGGAGCGCTGACCGCGCGGCTCGGCCGCCGCACGGACCGGCGATCGTCAGTCGCGGAGGGAGCCCTCGCCCCCCTCGATCGCGGCCTCGGCCGCCGCCTCGGCGTCGACGCTTGGACCCTCGTCCTCGTCGTCGTCGATGACCACGAGCCGCAGCGCCTCCCCGGCGCCGGCGCCGATCCGGGCCCCCTCCGCTGCGGCCCACTCCCGGATCCGGCCCGAGAGCGCCTCGACGTCCTGGATCTGGCTGGCGTGCTCGCGCAGCGCGGCCAGCTTCCGCTCGAGCGTCCCGGTCACGTCCACCCACACGTTCGAATGGTTCGACCAGAAGAGGTAGAGCCGGCGTACGCGGTGCTTCTCGAGGCCCGATCGGGCCAGCCACGGAAAGGCCATCGGGTTGCGCGCGGCCGGGTAGGAGGCATCGACCGCGGCCGCCCCCGCCGCGCGGTGGTCGGCATGGTTGACGCCGCCGTCGCCGTAGAACAGGGTCTCCGGGTCGGTGGCGAGAACGGCGTCGGGCCGGAACGTGCGGATCTCGCGCACGAGCTGCTCGCGGAGGGCGAGGTCGTTGACGAGCGCGCCGTCCGGCATGTGGAGGAACGTGACGCCGCGGTAGCCGATGACCGCCGCCGCGGCGCGCTGCTCGCGCTCGCGAACCGCGGCGAGCTCGAGCGGGTCGACGTCGGGGTCCTCGCCGCCCTGGTCGCCGCTCGTGCAGCACACGAGCCAGCCTTCGGCGCCCTCGTCGATCCAACGCGCCGCGGTGGCCGCCGGCCCGAAATCGGCGTCGTCGGGGTGCGCGGCGATGACCAGGAAGCGGGCCGGCCGCCAGTCGTGCGAGCGCGTTCCGGGATCGGGGCCGTCGGTCATCGTCTCTGGGTGGGACCGTCGGACGGTTGCGGTTCGGTGGAGCCGGGGCGTACGCTACGGTCCGAGGCTTCGCTCGTCTCCCCCCACGAGCGAAGCCTCACGCGTGCACCGGGCCCTGCAGCTCGTCGAGTGCCGCGAGCACGTCGGCTGCGTGGCCCTCGGGCTTCACCTTCGGCCAGACGCGAGCGATCCGCCCCTCGGGATCCACGAGGAACGTCGTCCGGGCGTTGCCCCAGTACGTCTTCCCGTAGTTCTGCTTCTCGACCCACGAGCCGTAGGCCTCGGCCGCCTCGTGGCTCTCGTCCGCGAGCAGCGTGAACGGCAGGCCGAACTTCTCGCGGAACGAGCGCTTGCTCGCGGCGCCCTGGGGACTGATCCCCCAGACGTCTGCACCCCGCTCGCGGATCGTGTCGTTCGCGTCGCGGAACTCGCAGGCCTCGACGGTGCAGCCGGGCGTGTCGTCCTTCGGATAGAAGTAGAGGATCGTCCAGCGTCCGCGCTGATCGGAGAGGCGGTGGATCGTGCCGGTCTCATCCGGCAGGGCGACCTCCGGGGCGGGGTCGCCGACGTTCGGCATGCTCATTCGGCCAGCGTAGCAGGGGTCTCGACGACGAGGAGGAGACCCGCTCGGACAGTCACCGCAGCGTCGGGCTCCACCCGCACGTTCGACAGGCCCCGAGCGGGTCCGGCGGGGAGCGGCTCGTCCCGGAGCGGATACGCGAGGCCGTGGGTCGTCACGCCCGCCACCCCGGACCCCCAGGGCAGCAGCGAGACGAGGTCGCCGATGCGGCCACGCAGCGACCGCCGGACGGGGCGGCCGGTCCCGTCGGGGGCGCGGATGAGCGTGAGTCGCGTCGCCGCGTCGAGCAGCTCGAGGCGGCCGTCCTCGACACCCGGGAGCGCCAGCAGCCCGACGTTCGCCAGCGCGTGATCGAAGCGCGGCCCGCCGAACCCGCCGACGATCGTCACGGTCGAGGCGCCGCGCTCGAGCGCGGTGAGCACCGCGAGCTCGGTGTCGGACTCGTCCTTGGCGACCGCGACGCGATGGATCTCGACCCCCGCCTCGGCGAGCGCTGCGAGGCCGTCGTCGCCGATCGAGTCGCCGTCCCCGACCCAGACGTCGACCGTCAGCCCGAGGCCCGGCGCGTGGCGGGCGCCGCCGTCGGCCGCCACGACCAGCCCGGCGTCGTCCGCCCAACCGGGCCAGGCGGCGTCGAGCCGCGCGCGGTCGGGGGCGTCGCCGTCGGCGAGGACGATCGAGTGCACGTCCGCGATCGTACCCGGCGCCGGTCGGGCCGCCGCAGCCGTGGCGTCGGCTTTGCTAGACTCCGCCGGTGGTCGAACAGCCTGCCCACCCGGCCGTCCAACGCGTGCTCGATGCCGCCGCCCGCAAGGGGGTGGCGCTCGAGATCCACGTCTTCGACGAGTCGACCCACACGGCCGAGCAGGCGGCAGCGGCGGTCGGCGCCGAGCTCGGCCAGATCGTGAAGTCGCTCGTCTTCGTCGCGCCGGTCGAGGATGCGGACGGCACCGGCCTCGAACCGATCGTCTGTCTCGTGTCCGGACCGAACAGGGTCGACGTGGCGCGACTCGCGGCCATCACCGCCGAGCCCGACATCCGCCGCGCGAGCGCCCACGAGGCCAACGAGCTGACCGGCTTCACGATCGGTGGCATCCCGCCGATCGGTCACGCCCGGCCGCTGCGGGTGCTGATGGACCCCGATCTGGGCCGGTACACCACGGTGTGGGCGTCGGCCGGGCTGCCGACCGCGGTCTTCCCGGTGCCGCCCGCAACCTTGCGCATGCTCGCCAACGCGACCGTCGCGCCGATCTGCGAGGAGCGGCGCCAGGCCGACGTCGAGGCCGAGGCTCGGTCGACCGGCGCGGCCGCTGACCTTGGGTCGGAGCTTCCGTCCCGGACCGCGAGCGGCGGCACGCCCTCGAACGCGGGCGTCTGACCGGGCCGTCGATGACGGCCGAGCCGCGCAACGCGACCGTTACCTACCCTGGCGGGCTCCGCGCGCGCTGGCGGTGGGCCGGCAGCGGGCAGGCGCGTGACGTCTTCGCGCTGTCCGAGGCCGGGGGCGAGCTCCTTGATCTCGGCAGCCGCGTCGCGGCCGACCCCGACGCCCTGTGCCGGGCGGAGCTGCGCCTCGAGGGCCCGCGCGGCGCCTGGACCGCCCGGTTCGCGTCGGCGATCTACGACGAGCCCGCCGCGCTCTACTGGGACACCGCCGGTCTGCTGGTCGTGAAGTACGGCTTCCACACGTTCGCGCTCGATGCCGCGTCCGGCGAGCTGCGCTGGGAGCACCGATCGGCAACACCGCTCCTGGCGCTGTTCGGCTCGCCCCGGCTCGCCCACGTTCTCGCCCAGAGCGAGATCGAGACGTTCGCGATCGAACCGGACGGCACCGTCGCGTGGCGCGTCGCGCACTCGGACGTCGTGACCGGCGCCGAGCTGGTCGGGGGGCGACTCGTGCTGACGAGCTTCGATGATCGGATGACGTCGCTGGATGCTGCCTCGGGCCGGCCGGCCTAGAGGGCGCCGAGTGTGGACACGCGGTGGATAACTCCGCGCACCGCGCCGAATCTGGTGGACGACGCCCGTTGACCCCGCCCGGTCGCGGCGCGTAGCGTTGCTGTCAGCCCGGAGGGGCCGAGCGACACTAACGACCGAGATCGCCTCAAGGTCCACGTGTTGGGTAGGTTTCTTCGGGCCCTTTCGTGTCCGGCGCTATCATCGCCGGCGTGATCCCCCTGCTCTTCCTCGTCCTGGGCCTCGTCGCCCTGTCGGCGGGGGTACTCGTGCTGCGCTCGTTCGGCCCGCGCTACCGGGTGGGGCGGCTGCTCAGCAGCACGCCCCGCGTCTCGGTGGCCGAGGCGATCGCCCTTGCCGACGGCCCGATCCGGTACGTCGCCGTCCGTGGCCGCGTCGACGCCGAGGACGAGTTCGAGGACGACGCCCATCGGCCGCTCGTCTTCCGCCGGACCCGCCTCGAGCGGCGCGAGGGGAGCCGCTGGACGGCCTTCGAGGACGACCGCCGGTCGGTCGAGTTCGAGGTCCGGGAGGGCCTCGACGCGATCGGCGTCGATGCTGGGGCCCTCGACGTCGGGCTCGTCGTCGTGAACCGCGAGTCCGTCGGCACCGCGGCCGACGTCCCGGACCGCCTGCCTGCCGACGTCCCGCCGAGCACCCCGGTCCGCATCCGCATCGAGCAGATCTCCTCGGTCGAGCACGCGATCGTGCTGGGCACGCCGGCGCGCGATCCGCAGGGCCGGCCGTGGCTCACGGCGGGCCTCGGCCGGCCGCTCGTCCTCACGACGCTCGAACCGCCGGAGGCCATGCGCGTCCTGGCGGAGGGTCGCACGCGCCGGCCGCTCATCGCGGCGATCTCCCTGGCGCTCGGTCTGATCCTCACCGCGATCGGGTTCGTGTGGGGCGTGATCGAGTCGCTCGGATGACGCGGTCCGCCGGCGGGGCCGCGCTCCTGCGCCGATCGGTGTCGATCTTCAGCGCTGCGATCACGCTGGTCGCCCTTCCGTGGGCCGTCGCCCTGGGGGCCGAACCGGCCGGCTCGCCCGCGACCGGCGGCGACCCGCGCAGCCCGGGCCAGGGCCCCGGGCTCGTGGGCGACCCAGTCTTCGCGATCGGCCTCGTCCTCGCGGTCGGAATCGCGGCGCTCCTGCTCACGCTCGCCTACGTCCGCCTGACCGAGCGACCGCGCGACCCGCACTGAGCGCAACCCTCGGTCGCCATCGTCGTAAGCCGGGCGGGACTATCGGCCCATTGGCAAGAAGTGTGGAGTGACTAGGCTCGGCTCGACCGAGTTCACATTTCCTCACGAGTCATGCCGAGCGCACTGCAGCATCGGCCGAGCGACGCGACGCTGTCCGTCACGAAGGCGGCGCGGCTGCTCGGCGTGCATCCGAACACCGTTCGCGCCTGGAGCGACGCCGGTCGCCTGCGCTACTACCGGATCAACCCACGAGGTGACCGGCGGTATCGTCTCGGCGACCTGCAGCGGTTCCTGGCGGCCGCGGCCGAGGGGCCGATCGAGCTGTCGGGCCGGCGTGCACGTGTCGGCATGGGTCGCTCGAACAGCGACGGACGACCGCCCCGGCGGGGACGGGGATCGCTTCCGCCGTCCGTCCGGGCCTCGGCACTCGTCCCGCCGGAGCGCCTCCCCGTGCACGGGGACGAGGATGCCGACGCTGTCCTCCTCGGCCGGCTCACCCGGCTCGCGGCGTCCCGCGTCGGGCTCGACGGCGCGCTCCGCGAGGCGGTCGGGCTCGTCCGTGACTGGGGCGGCCACCGCTTCGTCTGCGCCTGGCAGCTCGCCGGCGCGGAGCTCGAACCGCGGGCGAGCGCAGGCAGCCTCGGCGGGCGACTCGTGGCGCTTCCATCGGACACCACGGTCCTCGGTCGCGCGCTGGCGCTCGCGGCGCGGGACGGGGCGGCCGGCTCGCTTCCCCGGATCGCGCTCGGCGTCTCCTCGGCCGACGGCCGGGGGGCGTCTGCGGGGGACCGGATCGTGACAGGCGCGAGCGCCGAGCTGGCCGTGGCGATCCCCTCACCGGCCGGGGGCGCGTGGGGTGTGCTCCACCTCGCGTCGGAGGCCGAGCCGACCGCCGGCGATCTTGCCGTCGTCGCGCTGGCCGCCGAGGCGATCGGCTGCCTCGTCGCGGTCCGTCAGCGGGTCGACGAGGCCTCGGACCACCTCCACCGCGCGGAGGCCCTGCGGCGCGTCGTCGCCGACATCGCCAGCCGCCTCGAGCTCGATCGCGTCCTGACCGGGCTCGCGGATCATGCCGCGGTCCTCTTCGAGGCCGACCGGATCGCGGTCTTCCTACGCGAGCGAAGCGGCGACGTCGTCCCCGCCGCCAGCCACCGCCTCTCGGCACGGTACCTGGCAGCGATCCGTTCGCTCCCCGCGCGCTCGCTCGAGGCAGCGGCGATCGCTTCCGGCCACCCCCTCGCGGCACAGGCGGCCCGGAACGACCCGCGCCTGGCCGACGTCCGCGCCGCGGTCGTGCAAGAGGGCTTCGACACCGTCTGCTCCGCGCCGTTGCTCGACGGGGACCGGTTGCTCGGCGTCCTCGACGTCTACCACGACGCCCCGCGCGCCTGGAGCGAGACCGACCTCGTCACGCTCCGCGCGCTGGCCGACCAGGCGGCGATCGCGATCCGGACGGCGCAGGACTACGAGCAGATGGCGACATGGACCGCCCAGCTCCAGTCGATCCAGAAGCTCGGGACGCGCCTGAACCGGCTCACCGACGTCCGCGAGATCGGGCTCGCGATCGCCAAGGAGCTCCGCCAGCTCATCGACTACCACAACGTGCGGGTGTACCGCCTTCGCGGCGACGACCTGATCCCGGTCGCGATGTCGGGCCAGGTCGGCGAGTACGTCGACGAGACACCCGAGCAGCTGCGGGTCAAGCTCGGCCAGGGGATCACCGGCTGGGTGGCCGAGCATCGGGTGGCCCAGAACCTCGCCGATGCAGCCAAGGACCCGCGCGCCAACACGATCCCCGGCACGGAGGACGACCTCGACGAGTCGATGCTCCTCGCGCCGATGATCTTCGAGGACGAGGTGCTCGGCGTCCTGGTGCTGTCGAAGCTCGGGCTGCACCAGTTCACCGAGGACCACCTGCGGCTGCTCGTGATCTACGCGAGCTTCGCCGCGCAGGCGATGGCCAATGCCGATGCGACCGAGCGGCTGCGCGCCCAGTCCGAGGCGTACGAGCGCCAGGTCCGCGGCCAGCGCGCGCTCCTGCAGATCACCGAGTCGATGCTCACGACGTACGACCGGCCCGCGGTCCTCGAGGGCATCATCGAGCGCCTCGGGACGCTGATCGCGTGCGACAACATGGCGATCGAGGTCCTCGATCCGGCGACAGGCCTCCTGACCCCGGTCACCGCGCGCGGAATCCACGCCGAGTACTACCTCGAGCCGTGGGAGCCAGGCGAGACCGGGATCGCGACCTGGGTCGTCGAGCACAACGAGCCGGTGTACGTGGCCGACGAGCGCCGCGACGAGCGCGTCAACCAGTTCCGCGAGGACGTGACGCTCGACGGCTGCCTCATCGTCGTGCCGCTCCGCGGACGCGAGGGAGCGGTCGGCGTGCTCACGCTCGAGCGGCTCGGCGTCGGCGCCTCGTTCGACGCGGAGGAGTTCGAGCTGGTCCAGCTGTTCGCGGCACAGGCCTCGATCGCGCTCCAGAACGCCGACGTCTACCGAGCGATCGAGGTGCGGGCACGGACCGACGAGATGACCGGGCTCTACAACCACGGAACATTCAAGGAGTGGCTGGCGCGCCACGTCCGGGACGCCGAGCCCTTCAGCCTCGTGATGGTCGACCTCGACGACTTCCGGTCGGTGAACAACACGCTCGGCCACCAGGCCGGCGACGAGCTGCTGCGCCAGATCGGCTCGGTGCTCGTGGGTGCGGGTCGGACGCTCGACCTCGTGTTCCGGTACGGCGGCGACGAGTTCGTCCTGCTCCTCCCCAAGACCGACGGTGCCGGCGCGGCCACGGTCGCCGAGCGGATCCGGGGCGCGGTCGCGGCAATCGCGTCGGAGCCGCGCTGGCGGGTCGAGGGCGCCACCGTTGCGGCCTCGATCGGCATCTCGACGTTCCCCGTCGACGGCGCCACGGCCGCGTCGGTCCTGCTCGCGGCCGACCGGGCGTGCTTCGTGGCCAAGCGCCAGGGTCGCAACCGGATCGCCACCGCCGAGGAGGGGCTCGCGCTGGCCGGCGAGTTCTCGCTGTCCGAGCCGACGCCCGTCGACCCGCCGAGCCCGGCGGCCAGGGCGTAGGTCGGGGCGGAGGTCGCGGGCGGAGGACCCGTCCGGGCGCTCCTGCGCGACCGGCGCGTCACCCGGGACTCGGCTCGAGCGTCGATCCGGGCGTGACCGGCAGCCCCGTACCTCGTCTCGCCGCCCTTGCCGTCGTCGGCGCGGCGATCGTCGCCGGCGCCTGCGTCCCGGCACCGGCGGGCCGCATGACCGCCGGCCCGACCGGCCCGGCCGGAGCCGCAACCCCGAGCGCCCGCCCGCCGGCCACCCCCGCGGGGCCGACGCCGAGCCCCTCCTTCCGACGTCCGACACCCACGCCCCGCCCGACGTTCCTCGCCTATCGGGTCCGGACCGGCGACACCCTGACGTCGATCGCCCGGCAGTTCGGGACGAGCACCGAGAGCCTCGCCTACTGGAACCGGGCGACCTACCCGTCGCTCGACCCCGAGTCGGCCGATTACGACCCGAACGACATCCGCGTCGGCTGGACGCTCCTGCTCGTCCCGGGCAAGGAGGTCGACCCCGAGGACCTGCCGCCGGGGCCGAGCGCGACGCCGGATCCGACCGACGCTGCGAGCCCGGACCCCAGCGAAGCGCCGAGCTAGCGCCGCCGGGCCCGATCCCGCGCCGCGGGCCCGCGGTCCGAAGCACCGGCCGCCACAGCCCCCGGACCCGCCGCGTCCCGCCTAGAGCCGCCCCGCCTCGATGATGCGCTGGAGGAATTGGCGCGTCCGTGGCTCGCGCGGCGATCGGAACAGCTCGGCGGGCGGCGCCTCCTCGAGAATCCGCCCGTCGTCGAGGAACGCGACCCGCGACGCGATGTCCCGGGCGAAGCCCATCTCGTGGGTGGCGATGACCATCGTCATCCCGGCCGCCGCGAGCTCCTTCACGACGTTCAGCACCTCGGCGACGAGCTCGGGGTCGAGCGCGCTCGTGACCTCGTCGAGCAGCAGCAACTCCGGCTCCATCGCAAGCGCCCGGACGATTGCCACGCGCTGCTGCTGACCGCCCGACAGCCGGTCCGGGAAGTCGTGCGCCTTCTCGGCCAGCCCGAACCGCTCGAGGAGCTCGGTCGCTGCCGCCTCGGTCTGGCCGCGCGGCCGGCCCAGGACGCGCCGGGGCGCGAGCGTGACGTTGTCGAGCACCGACATGTGCGGGAACAGGTTGAACGCCTGGAACACGATGCCGATCCGACGCCGGATCCGGTCGACCTTCACCTTCGGCGCGGTGATCTCCTCCTCGCCGATGAAGATCCGGCCGGCGTCGATCGGCTCGAGCAGGTTGACGCAGCGCAGCAGCGTCGACTTGCCTGACCCCGACGCCCCGATCAGGCAGACGACCTCGTGCCGGGCGACCGACAGGTCGATCCCGCGCAGCACCTCGTTGTGTCCGAACGACTTGTGCAGCCCCTCGATCCGGACCGCGATCTCGCTCATCGGCGCGACGGTCCGAACATCCGCCCGCCGCGCGGCCCGCCCGCCCGCACCGCCCCCGCGTAGCGTCGCGACCGCTCGCGGGCGACGAGCCAGTCGGTGAAGCGCGACAGCGGCAGGGTGACGACGAGGAACACGAGCGCGACCGCCATGAACGGCGTGAAGTTGAAGTTCGCGGCCTGCTTGATCGTCGCCGTCCGGAAGATCTCGACCACGCCGATGAACGACACGAGCACGGTGTCCTTCTGGAGCCCGATGAAGTCGTTGAGCAGCGGCGGGATCACCCGTCGCACGGCCTGCGGCACCACGACGTGGCGGAGCGCCTGGAACCGGCTGAGGCCCAGTGATCGGGCAGCGGCCTCCTGACTCGGGTGGACGGACTCGATGCCCGCGCGGAAGACCTCGGATACGTACGCCGAGTACACGAGCGTCAGCGTCACGATCGCCCAGAAGAACCGCTCGGTCGGCAGGCCCTCGATCCCGAGCCCGGGCGCGCCGAACCCGAGCACGTAGATGATCAGCAAGCCCGGGATCGCGCGGAAGAAGTCGACGTAGACCGTGGCCATCGCCCGGAACGGGAACAGCGCAGGCCCGGGGAGGCTGCGCAGGACCGCGAGCACGAGCCCGAACGCCAGGATCAGCACTTCGGCGATCAGGAACAGCTGGACGTTGATCCGGAAGGCGCCGATGACGTCGGGCAGCGCGTCCACGAAGATCTCGCCGTCGAAGAACGAGCGCTGGACGGCCGGCCAACCGGGGGAGTTCGCGACGACCCAGGCGAGGCCGCCGAAGACCACGATCGAGCTGACGACCGCGATCGTGATCGACCGCGCGAGCTCCTCGCGATCGGTCCGGCGGCGGATGAACAGAGGCTCGCGCGGGTCGTCGGGCCCGAGGGCGCCGAGGTCGCGCGAGCCTCCGGAGAGTCCCACGTGGCGAGGTCGGTCAGGCTACGGCCCGAAGACCGGCGCGTCGGCGTTGGACGACAGCCACTCCTCGGTGATCTCGTCAAGCCTGCCGTCGCTCCACAGCGCGGCGATCGCCTCGTTGACGCAGTCGGTCAGCGAGCTGTCCTTCGGCAGGACGACGCTGAAATGCTCGGCGCTCGCGTCGTCGGGCGCCTCGAACTGGCCGACGATCACGCCGTCGTCCATCTGCGCGGCGGTGATGAAGAACGCGGTCGGCAGGTCGACGACGATCGCGTCGATCTGGCCCACGTTGAGCGCCTCGATCGCGGCGTCGTTGGTGTCGTAGACCGAGGTCTCGGTGTCGGGCGCGATCGTCGACTCGATCGTCTCGAAGCTCGTCGTGCCGACCTGGGCGCCGAAGCGGAACGCCTTCAGGTCCGCGATCGATGCCGCCTCGGTGACCGGCGAGCCGTCGCGCGCGACGACCGCCTGGTTCACGAAGTAGTAGCCGTCGGACATGTCGACGTTCTGGGCCCGCTCCTCGGTGAAGGAGATCTGGTTGATGTCGAGGTCGAACTCCTTCGGCCCCGGCGCGAACGAGTTGTTGAACGGCACGACCGTCCATGCGACCTGATCGCGGCCGAAGCCGAGCTCCTCGGCGAGCGCGTACGCGAACGCGCTCTCGAAGCCGTTGCCGGTCGTCGGATCGCCGAGCTCCCACGGGTCGGTCGGGGCGTCGACGATCTCGAAGTACGGCGGGTAGGCCGGGTTGTCGGTGCCGATCGTCAGCGTGCCCGGCGCGACGAGCTCGTACGAATCGGGCGAGCAGGCGGCAGCGCTGGGCGAGGCGGCGGCAGGCTCGCTCGCGGCGGCGGTCGGGCTGGCGGCGGGGGCTTCGCTCGCGGGTGCCGCCGGCGACGTGGTGGCGGCTCCACCGCCGGTGCAGGCCGCGGCGAATGCGGCGACGAGCGCCAGTGCGGCGGCTCGCTTGGTGCTGTGCATCGGTGTTGCTCCTCCGTGTGCGCGAACGCGCGAGAGTGTACAGGCCGGACGGGGGCGATGCCCCAGCGGGTCGGTCGGGGTTGTGGGGGCCGTCCCGGGCGGCGGTCCGTGACGTGGTCGGGGCGGGGGCGGTGGGAGTGGCCGGCGCCCGGGCGACGGTCCCGGGACGGTTGGTTTGTGGCCGCCCGCCCGGACTTCGGGCCGACTGAAGTCGCGATCACATTCGAACGTGGTCGCGGTCGGTTTCCGGCGAAATCGCGGCCGGTCCCTGCACGAATGTTCGGAGGACTTCGGTGCGCGCGAAGTCGGCGGGCCCG
>JBIQKJ010000006.1:149756-182966 GCA_044506615.1 Chloroflexota bacterium
CGGTCCCTGCACGAATGTTCGGAGGACTTCGGTGCGCGCGAAGTCGGCGGGGCCGGCGTGGGTGCGCGGTCCGTGGCCGCCCGCCCGGACGTCACCCGGGTCGACGTTCCGAGCACATCCCGATGCGGCCCGGCGTCACGCCGGCCGAATCCCGATCAATCCCCGGACGAGTGTCATGAGGACCTCGGTGCGAGCGAAGGCCGATCCCCCGGGCGCCCGGCCGGGACGGCGCGCTCGATCGTGACCGGCGTGTCGTTGCGGGCACCGAGCCGGGCTGCCGCGTTGCCCTGGTTGTCCGCGAACGCGATGTTGCCCGACGAGTCGCGATAGACGAGCGCCGTCCCGGGCGCGACGCCGCCGAAGGTCGTCTCCCAGGTCGCGGTCTCGGCGCGGCTCGTGCCCCCGTCCGAGAAGGTCAGACGGAGCGGTTCGCCGGCCGCGAGCCTGCCGACCGCCCGGGCCAGGTCGTCGGGCGTGCCCGCCAGGCGCAGGTTGCCGAAGCTGTCGACGTAGAGGACGGCCGTCTCCAGTCGGCCGGCTTCGACCCGCGCCTCGGGGAAGGGGACGCGGACGAGCTCGGCCGGGTCGAGCACCGGTCCCACCGTGTCGAACCCAGCCCCGATCGCCACGTGGGCCGCAGCCGGCGCGAACACATCCCGACCGTGGAACGTCGCGGAGCCGCCCGGCAGCAGGAGGTCGGGGTTCCGGATCGCCCGGGCCTGGGTGATGCCGCCCAGACGCTCCGCGGCCGGGACCAGGAGACCGTTGTCCGGTCCGATGAGGACGTCGCCACGGGCGGCGTGGATCGCGATCGGCAGTCGCTCCGTTCCGACACCGGGGTCGACGACCGCGACGTGGACGCCGACCGGCATCCAGGGCAGCGCAGTCCACAGCAGGTACGCACCGTCGCGC
The DNA here is from genome assembly GCA_044506615.1 of Chloroflexota bacterium. Taxonomy (GTDB): domain Bacteria; phylum Chloroflexota; class Limnocylindria; order Limnocylindrales; family CSP1-4; genus DASTYU01. Next base: position 150,669 of record JBIQKJ010000006.1, read on the forward strand.
ACGGCGAACTTGCGAACGGCATGGCTGATGTCGATGAGCTGGGCGTCTCGGGCGATCCCGAGCATGACGCCCCGGCAGATGGCGGCAGCGCCGTCCGCACCGAAGTCCGAGAGGAAGGTGATGACCGGTCGATCCATGGCCGGGGATGGTAGCCGGGAACCGCGCCGCCGGCGCGCGGCGGCTGTGCCGACCCGCCCCGCCGCCCGGGCAGGCGCCGGACAAGACGAAGCGGCGCCGGGAGGAGGAACGGCGCCGCTTCGTCAAAGCGTGACCCGGAAGGCGGAGAGGAGGGGCCCCGTCGCCGAGTCGGTGTGATTCAGTTGGATGACGGTTTGGGTCGGGCGGCGCGGCCGTCGTTCCCTTGCCTGTCGGTGCATCGGGCCTGTGGTCCGGTGCGGTGAGGACATGTTCGTGCAGGTGCGGTGCCGGTGCGATGACCCGACGGTCCCGGTCCGGGCGGTACTTGCGGCGCGGTCCTCTCGCTAGACTCGCCGCGTGCGCGTCCGAACCTTCGAGCTGCGACTGCTCGGCGTGGCCCTCGTGGCCAGCTGGACGCTGGCAGCCGGGCTCGTGCTGCTCGCCTACCGTCCGGGCGGCCCGATCGACATCGTCGTCGGAATCTGCGCCGGGGTCCCGGTGGCCATCGCCGTCGCGGGCGTGATCTGGCCGCCGCTCGCCCATGGTCATCGCTCGTTCCCGGCGATGGTCTGGCTCGGGATCGCGGCGCTCCTGTTCCTGCTTCCGTCGATCGGCGGGTTCATGACGCAGATCCGGGCCCTCGGCTCGCAGACGCTCCTTCCGTCGCTCGAGGCTGCCTACCCGTGGCTGCTGGCCCTGTCCGCAACGAGCCTCTTCACGGGGTTCGGCATGGCCCGGCGCATGCTCGGCCAGACGGCCATGCGCCGACGCCGGCTCGTGCGGGGGATCGTGCTCGGGACCGCGATGACCGCCGTGGCCGGCACGCTCTTCGGCGCGACCGCGATCGCCAACGACCTTGCGCTGCGCGACCGGGTCGCGAGCGCGTCGCGCTTCGGCCCGACCGATCCCGATGCCGAGCCCGAGTCGTGCGACGGTCCGCTCTCGATCGGGCGAACCGCCGTGCTTTCGCTGAGCATGCGCGGCGACATCGACCTCCGACCGATCGGCTCGCTCGATCTCGACGGTCGCCGGGTGGGTCGCGACTACCGGTGGCTCGGCTACGTCGCGTCCGAGCGGGGGTTCGGCGCCTACGGCCGTGCCAGCATCGGGGGCAACGTCTGGCAGCGCACCCCGCGGCGCGGCTGGCACCGCGTCGAGGATCCCGCCGCCGAGGCGGAGGCGGCCGGCTGGAGCCTCGACCTCCGGGTCCTCGAGACCGCACTCACTCCCGGCTTCCGGGCGACGGCCGAGGACCGCGGCATCGAGGTGATTGGCGGCGCGCGCGCCCGCCGCTGCAGGATCGCGGTCGACGGCGACACGTTCGCCGCCGCCTTCCCGCAGGTCCGCTGGCTCGTCGGCGAGGCGGACCTCGGCCGGTGGCGCGGCCAGCTCGACTACTGGATCTTCCTCGACGGGCAACTCGGCCAGGTCGCGGGCTCGGCCAACGGCGAGGCCGCGCACATCGAGGCCGAGGCGCTGCTCGCGACCGTCGAGCTGCGGCTGACCGCCACCGAGCGCGGGCGCGATGCGGTCATCTATCCTCCGCCGCGATGAGCGTCGACGAGCTCGAGGACCGCTACGCCGCCAAGCGGGACCGCCTGGCGCGGCTGCTGCGGGTCGTGTCGGTCCTGCGGGCGCACCCCGACGGCATCCGCCCGGCCGAGATCGCGCGTCGGATCGACGTTTCGCCGCGCACGGTCTACCGCGACCTCCGCGCGATCGACGAGGAGGTCGGCGTGGCGGTCTGGGCCGAGGGCGGGCGATGGGGCGTCGTCGGCGACGAGTTCCTGCCCGCGCTCAAGCTCACGCTGACCGAAGCGCTGGCCGTCGTGCTGTCGGCGAGGCTGATGGTCCGCTACGCCGACAAGTACGACGCCGATCTCGCGGCGGCGTTCGAGAAGTTGCAGGACGTCCTGCCGAAGCCGCTCGCCGAGCACGTCAACCGGACGCTCACGGTCCTCGCCGAACGACCGCGCGACGAGGCATTCAGCAATCGGGTCCACGTGCTCGCGCGGGCCTGGGCGGACCGTCGGGTCGTGACGATCGACTACGCCCCGGCGAACTACGCCCCGGACGCCGCACCCCGCCGCGCGATCGTCCACCCGTACCTCATCGAGCCGTCGCTCCAGACCCACGCGCTGTACCTCATCGGCTGGGACGAGACACGGAACGGGCTGCGCACGTTCAAGGTCGAGCGCATTCGCGACGTCTCGCTGAGCACGCGCACGTTCGACCCGCCGGAGCCGGGCTCGGCCGAGGCCGGGATGATCGAGACGACCCTCCAGCGCGCGTGGGACATCATCGCGGACCAGCCGCCGGTCGAGGTCGCCCTGCGCTTCACGCCGGACGTCGCGACCCGCGTCCGCGAGGCGACCTGGCACCCGTCCCAGCGGGTCGAGGTCGAGCCCGACGGATCGCTCCTCTGGCGAGCCACCGTCGCCGGCACGATCGAGATCCGCCTGTGGATCCTCCAGTGGGGCGCCGACGTCGAGGTGCTCGAGCCGCCCGCTCTGCGGGACGATGTGACCGATACGCTCGCGAGAGCGCTCCGACGCTACCGCGACTGAGCGTCCTGCGGTAGGCTGGGCGCCGACGCGGCTCCCCCGACGCGTCCACCGTCTGATCTCGGCGACCCCGCAACGGGCGTCCAGCCGTTTCCGACTCGCGTGCCCCCCACACGTTGAGGTTCGAAATGACCACGTCGATTCCGTCCCGTCGGCGCCGCGCGCTCGCGGCGATCCCCGCCGCGATCATGGCGGCCCTCATGCTCGCGACGCTCGCCCCGACCGTGTCCGCGGCACTCACCACCAATGAGGCCCGCATCATCGGCTGGATCAACGACGACCGCGCGAAGCTCGGTCTTCGGCCGCTGCGCGGGTGGGGCGCGCTGTACTCGATCGCGGACCTGCGGGCGGGCCGGTTGGCGTCGGCCGGGCGGCTCAGCCACTCGGTCGGCGGCGACCTCGGCAAGCAGCTGCGGAACCGGAACGTCAAGGCCTGGCTGTGGGGCGAGGACATCGCGGTCACGACGTACCCGAAGGGCGTCGAGGCCGCGAAGAGCCTGTACCGAGCGTGGAAGGGCAGCAAGACGCACTGGGCGTTGATCACGAGCAAGCGCTTCAACTACCTCGGGATCGGCCTCGCCTACCGGAAGAGCAGCGGCCAGACCTACGCGTCGCTCGTGTTCACCGAATCGCCCGACCACACGGGGGCGCGCGGCGCGATCACCGGGGCGAGCCTGAAGGGCGGCGACGACATCTCGTGGACCTGGCGGGGCTGGGACCTGCTGCTCCAGACGCACACGGCCGGGTTCGCCAACTTCGACGTCCAGTACCGGGTCGATTACGGCTCGTGGCGCACGATCCGGAGCACGAGCAGCTCGACCTCGATCACCCTCATGGATCGCGGGTCCGGGCACTCCTACGCGCTTCGGGTGCGCGGCCGCGATCGGGCCGGTAACGTTGGGCCGTGGAGCAGCGAGTCGCGGGTTCGGGTTCCCTGACCGACGGTTCGTCCGGCGCGGCGCGCGGGCACACGTTCGCGGCCGTCAACCTCATCAGCGATCCGGTCCACGGCTACCTCGAGCTGACGAAGCGCCTCCGCCGCGACGAGTCGGCGGCGGCCGGACTGCCCGACGAGGACGTCGCGGAGGACGACCTCCTCGACACGGCGTGGCTGCAGCGACTCCGACGGATCAGCCAGCTCCAGAGCGCGCGCTGGGTCTTCCCGACCGCGGAGCACTCGCGCTTCACCCACGGCCTCGGCGTCATGCACGAGGCGGGGCTCTGGGCACGTGCGCTCTACCCGAGCCTCCGCTCGTCGCTGCGCGGTCTCGGTTCGCCGGTGCCGTCCGAGGGGCTGGTGGTCGAGACGCTGCGGATCGCGGGGCTGCTGCACGACGTCGGGCACGGGCCGTTCGCCCACTTCTTCGACGATCACGTGCTCGCGGCGTTCGCGGCGCCGGCCGACCCGCGCCGCCCCGCCGGCAAGGGGCTCAGCCACGAGGTCCTGTCCGAGCGGATCATCGAGGACGAGCTGGGCGGCCTGATCCGCGGCCTGCGCCGGGCGCCCGGGTCGGTGCCCGAGCGTGACGCGTTCGCCGACGGCGAGGCCATCGACCCGCGCTGGGTCTCGTTCCTGATCTCGAAGCCGGCCCTGCGCGACCCCTCGATGCCGCGCTGGGTGGGCTGGCTCCAGCCGCTGCTGTCGGGCGTCTTCACCGTCGACAACCTCGACTACGTGCGGCGCGACGCGTACCTGACCGGCGTGGCGGTGGGGCCCGTCGACGTCGAACGCCTGCGGCGGTACGCGTTCATCGGCGAGCGCGGGCTGACGCTCCACGAGTCGGGACTGGGGGCGCTCGAGATGTTCCTGACCGCTCGGCTGTTCATGTACCAGCAGGTCTACTTCCACCGGACGGTCCGCGCGATCGACCTGGACCTGCGGGAGGTCTTCGGGCCGTCGGTGCGGGCGCTGTTCGGGGCGGGCTCGCCGGCCGACCGCCTGGCCGACTACGCGGATCTCGACGAGTACGCGCTGCTCCACCAGGCCGCTCGCTGGGCGCGCGGCGAGTCCGTGGCAGGGCCTGGCGACGCTGCCCCCGAGCCCGGCGACGGGCGGGTCACGGACGAGATCGCGGCCGTGTGGCGGTCCGTGCTGCTGCGTCGGCCGACGTGGCGGGCAGAGGCCGAGCTCCGCGCTGAGTACGAGGCCGGCGGCCGCCCGACCGAGGAGATCGCCGCGCTCGGCTCCCCGGAGCCCGGGGCCGTCGAGATCGACCTGGCCGAGGTCGACGCCCGTCCGGCGGAGGCAACCGCGACCGATTCGCTCCTGGCGGTCGAGGCCCGAGGCGGCGGTCCCGGCGTGCCGCTGAGCCGCGCGCTGCGCCGCCTGCCCGCGTATGCGCTGATCGCCCGGCGCTATCGGCGGAACCGCCGCTGACGGTTCGCCCGTGCGTTGGCGAGGCCGCCGGGGCGCGGTGTCCCCGGCCCGGCGGCGCGGAGGAACGCGCCGCCCGGCTACGGCCGGAGCGTCTCGAGGTCGAGGATGTTCGGCTCCGGGTCCTTCGCGCGCGGCGGCAGGACGCGCAACGGGTCGATCCGCGCGACCTCGTGCCCGGGCAGCTTCATCCGCTTGACGATGTCCGGGCGCAGCCGAAACCGGGCCGTCTCGAGCGGGCTGTAGATCGAGTAGTGCAGGTGGCAGCCCGAGGCGTGCCCGGTCATGCCCTCGAACCCGAGCAGCTGGCCCGCGCGGACCTCGTCGCCGACCCGCACCTTGATCTTCGAGAAGTGCGCGTAGACGCTTCGGTAGCCGTTGCCGTCGTCCACGATCACGACGATCGGCAGCGTCTGCCACAGGCGCTTCCGGTCGAGGCGGGCGAAGTAGGGCTCGAGGTCCCCGATGCGTCCGATCTCGTGGTCGTAGCGCCGGCCGGCCGCGACGACGACGCCGTCGTGGGCCGCGACGATGCGGTCGCCGCAGAACGTGGCGAGGTCGATGCCGTCGTGGAAGCGCTCCCCGTCGACGAGCCACGAGCCCCACGGGGTGTGGCGGAACCCGAGCGTCAGCCGGCCCTTCTCGAGCGGCCAGACATACCCGCGCAGCGCGTGCGGCGCGAGCGGGCGGATCGGCTCGGGCGGGACGTCGACGAAGGGTGGGCGCGGGGGGATCGGCAGGGTCGCGGGGTCGAAGCGCGCGCTCGGCGGATCCGCTGGCTCGGCGGGCTCCGGCGATTCGAGGATCGCCTCGGGGCCGGCGGCTCCGGCGACGCCCCCATCGGTTCCCGGCAGCGTCCCGGTCAACCCGGTCAGCACCGAGGCGACCGGTCCGAACCCGAGCACCACCGCGCCGAACAGCGCGGCCGCGAGGATCCAGGGCGTGCGCCGTGAGCGGGCGCGACGGGCCGGGGCGTGACGGGGCGAGGGGTGACGGGGCACGCCCCGCTGTGTATCACCTCGGCGCATCACCGCGCAACCGCTCCATGGACCGGCGTCAGCCGCCGACGACGACCGAGATGACGAGCAGCAGGTAGACGAGGTAGAACGCCCCGCCGACGAGCAGGTGACGTCCGCGCAGCGTCCCGCGGCGGGCGAGCGGGATGAACACCGCCCCGGCGGCGAGGAAGGCGATGGCCGCCGAGGCGAAGGCCGTGTACGACCCCTCGGCGATCTGCCAGGCCGAAGAGGCGAAGACGAGCGCGACGACCGTCGGGATCGTGGCCTGGAAGACCATCGCCCCGGTGATGTTGCCGAGCGCCAGCGTGTCCTTGCCCTGGCGCACCCAGATGATCGAGTTGAACTTCTCGGGGAGCTCGGTCGCGATCGGGGCGACGACCAGCGCAAGCAGCAGCTCGTCGACGCCGATGACCGCCGCGACCTGCTCGACCGCGTCGACGAAGAACAGCGCCCCGACCACGATGCAGCCGAGGGCGACCGCCACCTGCAGGCCGACGACACGCAGGCGCGGGATCTCCGGGTTCTCTCGCCGGGCCCGGCGGTCGAGCCGATGGAAGCGGAGCGGCGCGAGGTCCTCGACGTCGATCTCGGGATCGGCCTCGAAGTGGACCTTCACGTACCACGCATAGATCCCAAGGAGCACGAGCGCCACGATCCACTTCAGCCACGTCGGCTCGACGGGCAGGAACGCCGCGCCGATGGCGATCGCGTACGCGATCACGAAGTAGCGCATGTCGTGGAGCAGCGTCGGCGCGTCGATGCGCATCGATTCGCCCGAGCTCCGGCGCCGCCGGAAGGCGAGCACGCCGACGCCGGTCACGAACATCGCCAGCGTCGCGAGCATGAACGGCGCCCCGAGGATCGCCCCGATGCCGACCTCGTGGGACGCCTCGCCGGTGGCGAAGAGGATCGCGATGATCGGGATCATCGTCTCGGGCAGCGCGGTCCCGACCGCTGCGAGCACCGAGCCGACCGCTCCCTCGGCCAGGTCGAGCTTGCGGCCGACCCACTCGATCCCGTTCGTGAAGAGCTCGGCTCCGACGAGGATGATGACGAGCGCAGCGGACAGGATCGCGAGTGCCACGAAATCTCCTGCTGGGTCGCGTCGCGCGAACGGACGCGACGGTGACGGACGGTGTCGGGACGTGGGCGGGTCCGGACCCTGACGATAGCGCGCCGCGGACGATCCCGCGAACCGGGCTCGCGGTTTGCGGAGCGACCGCGGCGAAGCGCCCTCAGGCCGCGCCGCTGCGCGGCGATGACACGAGCCGGCTGCTGCGGCGGCCGGATCCTCGCCCGCCGCGCCGGGGCGCGACGAGGAGCGCGCGCACGTCCTCGGCGGTCATCGGCCGGCTGAACAGGAAGCCCTGCGCAAGGCGGCAGCCCAGGCCCTCGAGCTCGCGGCGCTGCGCTTCGGTCTCGATGCCCTCGGCGACCGTCTCGAGCCCGAGCGTCGATGCCATCGCGAGGATCATCCGGATCAGCGACGCGTCCGCGTCGCGGCCCGACAGTCCCTGGATGAACCGGCGGTCGATCTTGAGCACCGTCACCGGGAACCGGTCGAGGTAGCCGATCGACGAGTAGCCCGTGCCGAAGTCGTCGATCGCGATGCCGACGCCGAGCGCCCGGATCGTCCGGAACGCCTCCACGGCCTCGTCGGAGTCGAGCAGAGCGCCTTCGGTGATCTCGAGGACGAGGTTCGCTGCCGGCAGCCCGGTCCAGGTGAGGATCCTCGTCACGTCCCGGGTGAAGTCCGGATCGGCGACCTGGACCGGCGACACGTTGACGAACAGCCGCAGATCGGCAGGCGCGCCCGAGTCGAGCGCCCGACGCAGCTCGGCGGCCGCCTCCGACAGCACCCACCGTCCCAGCGGCGAGATCAGCCGCGACGCCTCGGCAAGCGGGATGAAGTCGACCGGAGCGATCGGGCCGAGCTCCGGGTGGTCCCAGCGGACGAGCGCCTCGATCCCGAGGACCGTTCCACGCCGCAGGTCGTGGATCGGCTGGTAGGCGATCGACAGCCCGTTCTCGTCGATCGCGCGCTCGAGCTCGGCGCGCAGGCGCAGCCGCGACGGGGCGTCCGACGCGCTGCCCGGCTTGTACCGCTCGAACCGACCGCGGCCGCGGCCCTTGGCGGCGTACATCGCGACGTCCGCCGCGCGCATCAGCCCCGACACGTCCTCGGCATCGGTCGCGAAGGCGATCCCGATCGACAGGCCGATCCGGAACTGCTGGCCCGCGACGACGAACGGCTGCCGGAACGCGTCGAGGATCCGGGTGGCCACCGCATCCGCGTCGTCGCGGCTCCCCAGCCCCGCGAGCACCACCGCGAACTCGTCCCCGCCGAGCCGGCATGCCAGGTCCGTCGGCCGCACCGACTCGCGCAACCGCCGACCGACCTCCACGAGCAGCGCGTCCCCGGCCGCGTGCCCGAGGCTGTCGTTGACCGCCTTGAACTCGTCGAGGTCGCAGAAGAGCAGCGCCATCGACGAGCGGTCCACCGAGAAGGTGGCCTCGAGCCGTGCCAGGAACGCCGACCGATTCGGCAGATCGGTGAGGCTGTCGGAGGTGGCCTGGCGATGCAGGCGCCGCTCGAGCTCGGTCCGGGTCCGAAGCGAGCGGTCGAGGCGCAGGATGAGGATCCACAGGTCGACGACGACCAGGCCGGTGATGACGAGCGCGCCGACCGCGAGCTCGATCGATTCGCTGTCGACGCCGGCGCTCGACGCTCCGGATTCCTGCAGCAGGATCATCACGGGGGCAAGGAGCGTCGCACCGCCGAGGAGCGCGATCCGCAGGGGCAGGAACCGGCGGATCTCGCGCGGCCGGCTCAGCAGCGGCTGGCGCAGCGACGGATGGAGCGCGGACGCGGCGATGAACGCGTTGGCGATGAGCGAGCCACCGAGCGCGAGCCACGGCGGGGCCGTCTCGCCGCGGGCAAAGAGCAGGAGCGTGCCGTTGTCGGTCACCGCGGACGCAACGAGCGCCGGGAGCAGCAGCCAGAGCGACGCCGCGACGCGACGGTACCGCGTGAGCGCGTGCGCGGCGAGCGCGAACATCGCGAGGTCGAGTGCCGGGTACGCGAGCGCGCCGAGCGCCTCGCCGGCCTCGATCGTGCTGCCGGGCGCGGCGCGGAGCGGCGCGATCACCACGAACCACAGGATCAGCGACGCGCCGGCGGCAAGGACGAACGCCTCGAGCAGCGCGGAGGGATCGACGTCCCCGTCGCGGTCGGTCAGCAGGGCGACCACGCCCGCGAGGAGGCCGGCGTACCCGGCGACCGTGATGAGCTGGACGAGGAGCGAGTCCCGCTCCCACACGTCGGCGATGCCTGGCGCGGCCCCGAGCCAGTACAGGGCGAGCCCCGCCGCGAGCACGATCCACGGCCGCGGCCGCGAGGGCCGATGCCAGCGCAGGCCGACCACGACGGCCGCGACGGGGAGGGCGCCGGAGGCTGCGATGCAGACGCCCGCGGCGGCCGAGACCGTGAAGGCGGCGACCGCGAGCACGAGTCCCACGACGAGCGCGACGAGCCACGCCCACCGGCGCGCTCGCACTCGGCGGCGGTCGAAGAGGGACTGGATGGGACTGATGGGCGGTGCTGGATGGTCCCGTGCGGTGGCCACGCTCGTACGGTACGAGCCGCGGCCGGGCGTGCGGACCGACCGAGTTGTTCGGGGGTCGGGGGACCTTGGTACCGGCTCGCCCTACGACGATCAGAGGCGCGGATGCGAGTATGATCCCCGGGCGACCGCCCGTAGCTCAGTGGATCAGAGCGACTGACTTCGGATCAGTAGGTCGGGGGTTCGAATCCCTCCGGGCGGGCCACTCCGCTTCCTTGCGCCCCGAGGGCGCCGCTGCCCCGGGAAGGCGACGCTGCGCCCGGAAGGCGACGCTGCGCCGGGATTCTCGTGGTCCGACAACAGACGACGCTTTCCGTTCCCGAGACGCCGGTCCTTCTCGTGGGACGCAACACCACGACACCCAGGGGTCGAACCCTCTCGCGGGGCGAGAATCGGCGGCATCCGGACAGCGCAGGACGTCGCCTGCTCTCGTGGGACGAGAAACCGCCCACTCCTGGGCGGCCCGTCCGAACCGGGAGCTACGGCGCCTCGTCCGGCGCCAGCACCCCGACCGTGAGCCACCGCGCCCCCGTCCGGCGCGCCACCGCGAAGACCCGGTCGAACGGCGCCGACGCCGTCGCCACCACGTTCCCGGCCGCGTCGAGCGTCTCGCGCACGACGGTCCCCGTCCCGTGGAGCCCGAGGCTCAGCCCGGTCTGCTCGCCGAAGGGCACCAGCAGCGACACCTCGATCGCGTCGAAGCGGTAGTGCTCGAGCACGACCGGCTCGCCCGCCCGGACCGCCGCCACCCGCGCGCGCATCTCGGTCAGCCGGTCCCCGTGCGTGACGGCCTCGAGCAACGAGGCGTCGCGTCGCCGGAGCGCCTCGTTCTCGATCTCGAGGTTCTGCGCCAGCGTCACCACGACCGGCGCGATGCCGTCGCCGGCCAGCTGGTGATCGAACGACACGACGTCGTCGGTGACGCGGACCGGGGGCAACGTCGCCGGGTCGATGGCGACCGGCAGCCGGTTGAGGGCCTCGTCCGCGTTAGCCGACACGATCCCGCGCGCCGGCGTCCCGGCGAGCACGACCCCCACGCCGAGCGCGAGCACCGCGACGAGCGCCGCGCCGACCCGCGCGCCCGACCGCCCCAGCCCCCGCGCCCAGCCCCGGATGTCGTCGCCGGCCGACCCGGCCTCGGGCACGAACCGCTCGAGCACCGGCCGCGCCGCGCACACCAGCACCAGCCCCGACAGCAGCGCGACCTTCGCCCCGAACTCGTCGATCTGGGGCGCCATCAGGAGCACGCACGTCGCGGCGACCACGACGCCGAACACCACCCGCCCGACCTGACCGGTCGGGACGGTCTTCGGGTCCGTGATCATGAAGAACAGGAAGATCAGCACCTCGGGCGAGAAGGCGACGACCCGCCAGAAGTCGACGCCGCACACCGGCGCGAACGCCCAGTTGGCCGTGATGCAGTGGCCCGACGCCGAGAGCAGCGCGAGCCCGACCGCGAACGTCAGCCAGAACGACGCCGCCAGCCCGAGCAGCCGGAGCCGTCGCGTGATCAGCAGCCCGCCGATCGTGATCACGGCGTAGGCGAGCACCATCCATGGGTTCCAGATCGGGGCCCACCAGAAGTCGAGCGGCTCGACGACGCCCGATCCGAGCACGATGAACGCGACGACCAGCCCGACGTTCGACGGGTTGAAGACGTGGCTTCCACGGTACCGGACGACGTACTTCGTGAGCAGCGAGAAGCCGGCGATCCCCGCGAACAGCCACCACGCGTCGAACGACCACGGATCGCCGGACTCGGTGCCTACCGCGCGCAGGATCAGCGCGACGCCGCTCCCGGTGAGCATCGCGCTGGCCGGCCACACGAAGGCCCGTGCGGTCCGGAACGTGATCGCGACCTCGAGGACCCAGCAGGTCAGGATCGCCGCGAGGATCTGCGGGATCGATACGCGGAACCCGAGCCCGACCTGCCCGAGCACGTGGACCGTGATGATCACGCTCGCCACGTGGAGCCGCGGGTCGCGGATGTTCGGCAGCACGAGCGGGTAGCTGGCGGCGCCGATCGTGAGGGTCCGAGCGGTCACGCCGGGCAGCCCCCGACACCGGCGCCCCCGTCGGTCGCCGGGCGGTGCGCGTGGGATGCAACAAGCCGTTCGAGGGGCATGACGGTTTGCCTAGGATACGCACATGGTTCTCCCGTCCGAACCCATCGGCAGCATCCCGCGGCCCCAGTCCCTCATCGACGCGATGCGTGGCGCCGCGGATGGCCGTGTCACGGACGAGGAGCTGGATCGCCAGCTCGACGAGGCGGTTCGCGACACGCTTCGCCGGTTCGCCGAGACGGGCTCGACCGTCGTCACCGACGGCGAGCAGCGCAAGCCGAGCTTCGCGACCTATCCGATCGCAGGCCTCGCGAACATCGCCCCGGGCGGCGTGACGATCCCGTTCGCCGACGGACACACTCGGCAGCTCCCTGTGCTCACGTCCGGGCCGTTCCGGTATGCCGCCGAGGCATGGACCTACCTCGACCAGGCGCGACCGCTGACCGACCTGCCGCTGAAGCAGGCCGTGATCTCGGCCTCCGCGCTCAGCCTGCTCTACCCCGCCGAGGGGATCCCGGGCTACGAGCGCGACGCCTTCCTGGACGACCTCGTCACCCAGGCCGCGGCCGAGATCCGCGGCTGCCTGGCGCGAGGCGCAACGGTCGTGCAGATCGACTTCACCGAGGCTCGGCTGTCGCTCAAGCTGGATCCCTCGGGCGGCCTGCTCGACCAGTTCATCGACCTCAACAACCGCGCCCTCACCCGCCTGAGCCCGGAGGAGCGCGCGCGCGTCGGCGTCCACACGTGCCCGGGCGGAGACCGCGACTCGACCCACAGCGCGGACGTCCCGTACGCCGACCTGCTGCCGGCGCTGTTCCGTCTTCACACCGGCAACGTCTACGTCCAGCTCGCGAGCGAAGCCGACCGCCCTCGGGTCCTCGCGATCCTCGGCGAGCTCGCCACCGACGACCGCCGGATCTTCGTCGGCGTCACCAATCCGATCGACCCGAAGGTCGAGAGCGCCGAGGAGGTCCGCGACCGGGTGCTCGAGGCGGCCCGCTTCATCGACCCCGCACGCCTCGGCACGACCGACGACTGCGGCTTCTCGCCGTTCGGGGACGACACCTCGACCTCACGCGACACGGCCTTCGCCAAGATCCGGGCCCGGATCGAGGGAACCGGGCTGGCGTCGCAGGAGCTCGGCGTCTAGGCGTGGCGCGCGACGAGGAGCGCCTCGCCCGGGCACAGGAGGAGCCGATCGTCCTCGGGCTGCCCGACGTGCCGGGGATCCTCGCGGCGATCCACCTCACCCCGAGGCTCGGCGTGCACCTGCGCGGCCTGGCGGACGAGCTGCTCGTGCACGACTTTCCGGGCGCGACGATTGCCCGGCACGAGCGAGAGATGCTCGCGGTGGCCGTGTCGGCGCAGAACGACTGCTTCTTCTGCATGGATTCGCACGCGGCGCATGCGGCGGCGGTGATGGAGCGGTTCGGCATCACCGAGATCGCGCAGGCGCCCGACGCGCTGATCCAGGGCGACGACGGCGGGCTCGGTCCGAAGATGCGGGCCCTGCTCCGGATCGCGCGCCAGGTCGGATCCGCGCCGCGCGAGCTGACCGTCGGTGACGTGGACGACGCGAAGGCCGCCGGCGCGACCGACGCCGACGTGCAGCTGGCGGTGCTGATCGCCGCGGGCTTCTCGATGTACAACCGGCTCGTCGACGGCTTCCGCGCCCGGACGCCAGCCGACCCAGAGGCGTATCGCGAGCGGGCGGCCCAGATCGCCGAGTTCGGGTACACGCCTCCGGCGGGGCCGCCCCGGAGCTGACGCACAGGCCGAGGTCGAGGACCGGTCCTACAGGAACCCGCGCTGGCGGAAGAACGCGAGCACCGCGACGAGCGTCGCCGCCATGATCGCGAGGATCACCCAGAACTCGAGCGGGCTGTCGGTGCTGCCCGGCAGCACGACGTTCATGCCGAAGATGCTCGCGAGCAGGGTCAGCGGGAGCATCGCCACGCTGAACGCCGTGAGGACGCGCAGGCTCGAGTTCAGCCGGTGCGACAGCACCGACTCGTTCGTGTCCTCGAGCGCCTCGACGACCTCCTTGTAGTTCTCGAGGACGTCCCAGATGCGCTCGGCGGCGTCGGTGATGTCGTCGAAGTAGATGTCGAGGTCCGGGGCGAGGTAGCGTCCCTTCGTCCGCTCGAGGTCGCGCAGCACGGGGCGCATCGGCCGGATGATCCGCCGGAAGTTGATGATCTCCTGCTTGGCCTCGGAGATGTCGCGGACGATCTCGGACGAGTGCCCGCCTTCGAAGATCTGGTCCTCGAGCACGTCGAGCTTGTCGCCCATCCGGCGCAGCATCGGGAACGACGCGTCGACGCCGGTGTCGACGATCCGGTACAGCAGGTAGCCCGCGCCCTTCGACATCACGGTCTCGCGCACCTCGTCGTTGCGGGCGTAGCGCGCGAACAGGTTGTCGATCGCGGGGATCGGCTGGTCCGACAGCGTGATCAGGTAGTCCTGCCCGACGAACAGGTCGAGCTCGGCGAGCAGCAGACGCTTGGTCGGCTTGTCGAAGACCGGGAAGTGGAGGACGAGGAACAGGTAGTCGTCGTAGACGTCGAGCTTGGGGCGCTGGTTGCGGGACGCGACGTCCTCGATCGCCAGGTCGTGGAAGTCGAACTCCTGCGAGAGCCACTCCCGGTGGAGGTCGCGAGGCCGCTCGATGTGCAGCCAGCGGATCCCGGCGCCGGTGACGACGTCGGGCTCGAACGCCTCAGCGGCCGGCGGCAGCTCCCCGGGGAGCGGCGCACCGGCTCGCCGCGGCCGCAGGCGCGGTCGCAGGGCGATGCTGGGCACTTGGAGGCACTCCCCGTGCGGTCATGACCGGATCATACGCCGTCGTCGTCGGTCGGCGAAGGCGGGGGCCGACCGGTGTGGCGCGGGCGCACCACCCCGTGCGCGGCGATGACCGCGGCGGGGCCGGGTCCGGGTGGTAGCCTCGGCCGATGGACGCGCGCGACACGGACCTCGCGATCGGCGATTCGCCCGTCGCGCGTGCCTGGGACCGGCTCACGGCAGCGCCCGCCTACCCGGCCACCGCAGCGGACCGGCGAACCGTGTCGCTGGCCGGACTCGAGCTCCCGCTCCGGGCGACGGCGGCGATCGTCGTCGTGACGTTCGCGGTCCTGCTCGACCACTCGCGCACGTTCGTGCCGGCCGACCTTCCCGGGCACGCGCCGCAGACGATGCGGTTCATCGCGATCGAGCGGTTCCTGCTCTTCGGGGTCGTGCCGTTCGCGCTCGTCGTCCTCGGCTTCCGCGACCGACCGTCCCGGTACGGCCTGACGTTCGGAGCGTGGCGCTGGGGTGTCGGGCTGGCGGTCGCGGGCTGTGTCCTCATGACCCCGGTGGTGATCGCGTTCGCAGGGCTGCCCGATGCCCGCGCCTACTACGCGGAGAGCGCGGCGCCGCTCGGCGACCTGCTCGTCACGAACGGGCTGGATCTCGCGGCGTCGGAGTTCGCCTATCGCGGCGTCCTGATGCTGACGCTCGTCCGCGCGATCGGGCCGGCCGGGGTCCTCGTGGCGACGCTCCCATTCGTCTTCGCCCACCTCGGCAAGCCGTCGCTCGAGGTCTTCTCGACGCTCGGCGGCGGCCTCGCCTACGGCTGGCTGGCCTGGCGCACCGGGTCGGTCGTCTGGGGCGCGCTCGCCCACGTGTACATCCTGACGTTGGTAACCCTGGCGGCGGCCTGACCCGAGGAAGACGCCCGGGCTCGTCAGCTCAGCGCGAGCACGTTCGAGACCGCGCCGATGATGCCGCTCAGCGTCCCGACCGTGAGCACGATGCCCGCGAGCGGCGTGCTCATTCGGGACAGCAGCGCGAACGTGACCGCGGTGAACCCCGTCATCGTGAGCTTCAGCACGACCAGCACGGCAACGCCGTGCACCTCGCCGACGTGGCTGACGAGCGGGTTGGCCTCGGCCCCGAGCCCGCCGACCGCGATCATGCCGAGGAACGTCATGAGGTCGGCGAGCTGGGCGACGGCGAGCGCAACGGCCGCGACGAGCGACGTGAAGACGGGCCGGGGCGCGACGGCGACGTCGGATCGGATCGCGACAGCCACGGCCTCCATGGACGAAGACTGCCACTTCGGGCGGGTCCGGGGAAGTCCGGCGTGGGACAGCCGGCATCACAGCACGATTGCACTGCCGTCGCTCCCGGGGTCGCGACGTCGATGCCGCTCGCACGTCCGCGCGCCGACGCCCGCCCGCCGATCGCGGCCGATCCCGGCCCCGTCCGACCGGACGGGGCCGGACGTCGCCCCGTCCCGGGCCGATGGGCACTGTCTCCGGGACCGCCGGCGCGGGGATGCTCGTCGCCCAAGGAGGCACACGCATGCCGACGGAACGAGTCGTGATCATGGGCGCCGCGGGGCGCGACTTCCACAACTTCAATGTCGCCTACCGCGACGATCCCGGGACGCGGGTGGTCGCGTTCACGGCCACGCAGATCCCGGGCATCGCCGACCGCCGGTACCCGAGCGCGCTCGCCGGCCCCGGCTACCCGGACGGAATCCCGATCGTCCCGGAGGACGAGCTCGAGCGCCTGGTCGCGGACGAGGCCGTCGACACGGTCGTCTTCGCGTACAGCGACGTCCCGCACGAGACCGTCATGCACGCCGCCTCGCGGGCGCTGGCCGCGGGCGCGGACTTCCGCCTCCTCGGTCCGCGCCGGACGATGTTGCGCAGCCGCCGACCGGTGGTCGCGATCGGTGCGACGCGAACCGGCTGCGGCAAGAGCCAGACCACGAGGTTCGTCGCCGAGGCGCTCGCCGCGCGCGGTCTGACGCCGGTGGTCATCCGCCACCCGATGCCGTACGGCGACCTCGAGCGCCAGCGCGTCCAGCGCTTCGCGACGTACGACGACCTCGACCGACACGAGACGACGATCGAGGAGCGCGAGGAGTACGAGCCGCACATCGATGCGGGACGGGTCGTCTACGCGGGCGTCGACTACGAGGCGATCCTCCGGGAGGCCGAGACCGAGGCCGACGTGATCCTGTGGGACGGCGGCAACAACGACTTCCCGTTCTACGTCCCGGACCTCTACCTCGTGGTCGCCGATCCGCTCCGGCCCGGCGACGAACGGACCTACCACCCGGGCGAGACCAACGTCCGCATGGCCGACGCGGTGATCGTCAACAAGATCGATGCGGCCGATGCCGCGTCGATCGCCGCGGTCGAGGCGTCGGTCCACGCCCTCAACCCGACGGCCGCGCTGATCACGGCGGCCTCGGCCCTGACCCTCGACGGGCCGTCGATCGCCGGCCGGCGGGTCCTCGTCGTCGAGGACGGCCCGACCCTGACCCATGGCGGCATGCGCTTCGGTGCAGGGGTCGTCGCGGCGCGACGATTCGGTGCCGGCGCGCTCGTCGACCCGCGGCCGTACGCCGTGCGGACCATCGCCGAGACGCTGGCGCGCTACCCGGCGCTCGAGGCGCTCGTTCCTGCGATGGGCTACGGCGCGGCGCAGATCGCCGACCTGGCCGAGACCCTGGACGCGGCCGGGGCCGACGTGATCCTGTCCGCAACCCCGATCGACCTGACCCGGGTGCTCTCGATCCGCACCCCGATCACCCGGGTCCGCTACGAGCTCGAGCCGCGCACCGGGCCGGCGATCCGCGACCTGCTCGAGCCGATCGTGGCGAGTGCCCGCTCGCTCGCCGGCGCCGCGCCGGGTGGCTGATCCGAGTCCCGTCGGCGGCGGGTCAGCCCGCCGCCGTGCCGAACCGCTTCAGCTCCGCGTCGATGTCCAGCGGCATGATCACGCCGCGCTGCTCGAACTCACCCCACTGCTCGCGCGGGACGCGCCACATGATCTCGAACTCGTTGCCGTCGGGGTCCTGCCCGTAGAGGGACTTCGAGACCCCGTGGTCGCTCGCCCCGCCGAGCGCGCCTTCCTCCCGGAGCACGCGGGCGGCAGCTGCGAGGTCCTCGATCGTGGGCACCTCCCAGGCGAGGTGGTACAGGCCGGTGGAGCCGCGCGGCGGCCGCGCGGCTTCCTCACCGACCGAGAACAGGCCGAGGTCGTGGTGGTTGTCACCGCCGGCCGCGCGCATGAAGACGGCCTTGCCGCCGAACTCGGTGGAGACGACCTCGAACCCGAACACGCGGCCGTAGAAGTCGGCCGCCCGTTGCGCGTCACGGACGAACAGGACCGCGTGGTTCAGGCGTGCGACGGGGATGCTCATGCGCGCAGTGTGCCATCGATGGCGCCGATCCCCGCGACCGATCCCGAACCGCAACCGTCGTCCGGGCGTCGAGCCCCGGACGCACGCGGTAGACTTCGCCCGATCCAAGGAGTCACCGCGGTCACGCAGACCGTGGATTCCGATGTCTTCCAACAGGTGGTGCCATGAAGGTGGGTGTCGCCAGGGAGACGACGCCCGGAGAACGGCGCGTCGCCCTGGTACCCGAAGCGCTCGGCAAGCTGACCGCGGCCGGGCTCGAGATCCTCGTCGAGAGCGGCGCGGGCGCGGGGGCCGCGATCCCGGATGCCGCGTACGCCGAAGCGGGCGCGACCATCGTCCCGACCGACGCGCTGTACGCGCAGTCGGACGTGATCCTCAAGGTCGCGAAGCCCACGCCGGACGAGGTCGCGAAGCTGCGCGCCGGCCAGGCCGTCGTCGGGTTCCTCCAGCCGCTGATCGATCCGCAGCTCGCCGCCGCGCTGGCGAAGCAGGGCGTGACCGCGATCAGCCTCGACGCGATCCCGCGCACGCTGTCGCGCGCCCAGACGATGGACGCGCTCTCGTCGCAGGCGAACGTCGGCGGGTACAAGGCCGTGCTGATCGCGGCCAACGCCTTCGGGCGCTACTTCCCGCTGCTCACGACGGCTGCCGGGACGGCGAAGCCCGCCAACGTCCTGATCCTCGGGATCGGCGTGGCCGGCCTCCAGGCGATCGGGACCGCGCGACGGCTGGGCGCCGTCGTGAAGGCGTACGACGTTCGGCCCGAGACCCGGGAGCAGGCCGAGTCGCTCGGCGCGCAGTTCGTCAAGCTCAAGACCGCGATCGACGCCACCGGCGCAGGCGGGTACGCCCGCGAGCTGACGCCCGAGGAGCGGGCCGCCCAGCAGGCCGAGCTCAACGAGGTCATCGGCGGCATGGACGTCGTGATCACGACCGCCCAGGTGCCCGGCCGCAAGCCGCCGGTCCTCGTCACGGCCGACGCGGTCGGCCGGATGAAGTCGGGCTCGGTCATCGTCGACATGGCGGCGTCCGCGCTCGGCGGCAACTGCGAGCTGTCGAAGGTCGGCGAGACCGTCGTGTCGGACAACGGCGTGACGATCATCGCGCCGGAGAACCTGCCCGCCTCGATGCCGACCGGCGCCTCGGCCTTCTACGCCCGCAACATCTCGGCGCTGCTGCTCGGGATGGTCAAGGACGGCAACCTCAACCTCGACTTCGAGGACGAGGTGACGAAGGCGACCGTCATCGCCCACAACGGGCAGGTCGTCAGCGAGCCCGTCGCCAAGCTGCTCGAGCCGGCCCCCGCCGGAGGGAATGCGTGAACGACCCGCTGCTCACCAACTTCATCATCTTCGTGCTCGCGATCCTGTGCGGGTTCGCGGTCATCTCGAAGGTGCCCGCGACGCTCCACACGCCGCTGATGTCGGGCGCGAACTCGATCCACGGGATCGTGCTGGTCGGCGCGATGATCATCGCGCTGCACGCCAACGACCTGCTGGGCCAGCTGCTGTCGCTGGTCGCCGTGGCCTTCGCCGCGATGAACGTCGTCGGCGGCTACGTCGTCACCGACCGGATGCTCCAGATGTTCCGAAAGCGGGGCGCGCCCGCGCCGCCACGACCCGACCAGGTCGCGGACCAGGTGGAGGGCTGACGGAACATGGAACCCATCGACGTCCTGATCCGCCTCGCCTGGCTGGCGGGCGCGGTTGCATTCGTCATCGGCCTCATCCGGATGAACTCGCCGGCCACGGCCCGCAACGGCAACCTGCTGTCGGCAGGCGGCATGGCGGTGGCCATCGGCGCGACGGGCGTGCTGCTCGTCAAGGACGGTGCCAGCGGCACCGCCTGGATCATCATCGCGATCGGCATCGCGATCGGCGGCGGGCTCGGCCTGTACACGGCCCGGACCGTGGCCATGACCGCGATGCCGCAGCTCGTCTCGCTGTTCAACGCCGTCGGCGGCGGCGCGGCCGCGCTCATCGGCATCGACGAGTACATCCGTCTCGTCAACGCCCCCGAGGCGGCGCCGCTGACCACCACGATCTTCGTGGTCCTCGACATCGTCATCGGCTCGGTCACGTTCAGCGGCTCGCTGATCGCGTCCGGCAAGCTGATGGGCCTGTCGATCACCCCGTCGCGTCCAGTCCTGATCCCGGGCGGCCAGCTCGTGACGCTCGCGCTCGCCGCGATCGTCCTGGTCTCGGCCGGCTACCTGTTCTTCGTGGCGGAGAGCCTGCCGGTCCTCGGGATCATCCTGCTGGCGTCGCTCGTGTTCGGTGTGACGATGACGCTCCCGATCGGCGGCGCCGACATGCCGGTCGTGATCTCGCTCCTGAACTCGTTCACGGGCACGGCGGTCGCGATGGCGGGCTTCGTCATCGACAACGTCGTGCTGATCATCGCCGGCGCGCTCGTCGGCGCGTCGGGCGCGATCCTGACCAAGCTCATGGCCGATGCGATGAACCGCTCGGTCATCAACATCATGGTCGGCGGCTTCGGCGGCGGCGAAGGTGTGGCCGGGGGTCCCGCCGCGGGCGGCGGCTCGGTCCGCGAGATCGGCGTCGACGACGCGGCGATCCAGCTGGCGTATGCCTCGTCGGTCATCGTCGTGCCGGGCTACGGGCTCGCGGTGGCGCAGGCGCAGCACGCCGTCCGCGAACTGGCCGAGATCCTCGAGGACCGGGGCGTGACCGTGAACTACGCGATCCACCCCGTCGCCGGCCGGATGCCCGGGCACATGAACGTGCTCCTCGCCGAGGCCAACGTGCCCTACCCGCAGCTGCGCGAGATGGAGGACATCAACCCCGAGTTCGACCGCGCGGACGTCGCGCTGGTCGTCGGCGCGAACGACGTCACGAACCCGGCCGCCCGCCGGCCCGGCACGCCGGTCTCCGGCATGCCGATCCTCGACGTCGACCACGCCAAGTCGATCATCGTGATCAAGCGCTCGATGGGTCGCGGCTACGCGGGCATCGACAACGAGCTCTACACGAACCCGAAGACCGGCATGCTGTTCGCCGACGCGAAGCAGGGCCTCGCGGACCTGGTGGCTGCGGTCAAGGCGGTGTAGCGACCGGTCGGTCGTCGGCGATCGGTCGTCGCAGATCGGTTGTCGCAGACTCGTACGAGGCCCGGCCGGGCGCGTTCCGGTCGGGCCTCGACGTGTGACCGGGATTCCAGTCCCGCCGAAGTCCGGGTCATACTTCGGTCTGGCCGAAGTGCACCCAACATCCGTGCAGGGAACGGCGGCAGTTCCGACAGATTCGGGCAGGGCGCGCGCTCAAATGTTTCCCCCGTTTCGGTGTGGCCAAAGTTCGGCGTCATCGACGCGTCGGTAGGGAGCCTCGAGCCGTCGATCTCAGCGACCGGGTGGCGCGCCCCCGCTCGTGCGCCGATCCTGCCGTTCCGCTCAGTCGCGACCGCTCCCGGCATTCACGAAATCCGCGTAATCCCGATACGGAAGCTTCGCGCGCCGCCCGTCGATGGCGAGCGGGCGGAGCCACGCGCGCCGCTTCGACCGCGGATCGATCATCGCAATGCCACGTCGGCTGCGCCGCTCGGGTACCTCGCCGGCGACCAGCTCCTGGAGGCCGGCCGACCGGACCGGGAACGTCGAGTCGAACGCCGCGCGGTTCCGGCTCACGAACCGGTCGTTCTCCTCGGTTGCCAGCACCAGCAGCGCGCCGATCGTTCGCGTCGCGGCCCACCCGCGCTCGGCTGCGGCCGCCATCGCCGCCATCTCGTACCGCTGGATCTGCCGCTCGGTCTCGCCGAGGTCGGCCAGCCGCGTCTTGACCTCGATGACGAGCACGACGCGCAGCTCGGGGTGGTACGCGAGGATGTCGATCCATCCAGTCGGGGTCAGGCCGCCGATCGGTACCTCTCGTGCGACGAGCCATCCCGCGGCAGCGAGTCGGCGGGCAACGTGCGCCACGGCAAGGGCATGGGCCGCGTCGGTCTGCCGACTGCCGGCCAGCGCCGGCGGAAGCTCGATCCCGAACACGAGGGTCCCACCGAGGGCCGCGCACAGGCGTCCGGCCAGGTCCATGTCCAGGTGCCGAACGAGGCCGTTCTCGATTGCTGACAGGTGAGCCGTCGAGATGCCGACCGCCGCGGCGAGGTCGATCTGACGCACGCGCAGCTTCCTGCGGATGGTCGCGGCGGCCCGACCGAACAGCTCGAGTCCTGTCGAACGGTCATGCATGCCGCATATGTAACGGCGAGCGCTTCGCTGGCGATCGACCGCCGATCATGTGGCGCTCAACCGGGCGGGTGTGAGCGAAGTCCCGGGCCCCGGGGAGTGCTGCTGCTCCCCGACTTCGGTGGAACCGAAGCGCAGCGAACATCCGAGCGTAGCCGCAGGCCGATTCGGCGGATCTGAAGCCGACGCACGCTCGAATGTTGCGGGGACTTCGGTGCGAGCGAAGTCCCGGGCCCCCGGGGAGTGCTGCTGCTCCCCGACTTCGGTGGGACCGAAGCGCAGCGAACATTTGAGCGTGGCCGCAGGCCGATTCAGCGGATCCGAAGCCGACGCACGCTCGAATGTTGCGGGGACTTCGGTGCGAGCGAAGTCCCGGGCCCCCGGGGAGTGCTGCTGCTCCCCGACTTCGGTGGGACCGAAGCGCAGCGAACAGTTGAGCGTGGCCGCAGGCCGATTCAGCGAATCCGAAGCCGACGCACGCGCGAATGTTGCGGGGACTTCGGTGCGAGCGAAGTCGCGTGGACGGGGCCGGCGGGGAGTGCCAGCGGGGAGTGCCGAGCGCCGGTGCCGAGCGCCGGTCCCGCGCCGCCGCGCCCTGCCCCTACCCCGAGGTCGCCGGCGCCGCCTGCGGCGCCTGCTCGGCCACGCCCTTCGAGCGTGCGTCCTTCAGCGTGAGCGGCGCCAGCGTCCCGAGCGACTCGGCCACGACGATCGCGTCGTCACCCGGCTCGAGGCGGAACGACGACGAAGGATTGACAAACGTCTGGCCCCCGCGCGTGACCGACAGCAGCGTCGCCCGGTGGTCGGCCCGCAGCCGCTGCGCGACTTCGTCGATCGTCATGCCCAGGTACTCGTCGGGCAACGTGACCCGGTACAGCTCGGAGCCTTCCCCGCCCGACACGATGTCGGTCACGATGCCCGTCAGCCCCGGGTACAGCGCCGATCGGGCGAGCAGGTGCGACGCCACCTTGGACGTCACGAGGAGCTCGTTGACGCCCGCCCGCTGGAAGTGCGCCTCGTGGCGCGGGTTGTTGACCTCGGCGACGGTCCGCACACCGGGAGCGATCGACTCGATCGCCATGATCGTGAGGATCGAGTGCATGTCGGCCTCGTCGGTGCCGTCGGCGGGGAAGATGAGCGCCGCCGCGGCCTGCTTGATGCCGGCCCGGTCGAGAGCTTCCGCGTCGGTCGAGCTCCCGCGCACGAAGTAGGCGTCGCCCCCGGCGGGGTTCTTGTCGAGGTCCGCGACGACCACGACCTTCAGTCGGTAGTCGTCGCCGTGCAGCTCGTTGAGCAGGTCGCGCGCCGTCGTATTCCAGCCGCACACGACGATGTGATCCCGGTACCCGGACGCGCCCAAGCCCTGACCCTCCTTCAGCAGGAAATCGATGACCATCGCGACGAGCGCCCCGGTGATCGTCCCGAGCAGCGCCACCCCGAACAGGATCAACAGCCAGGCGACGATCCGCCCACCGGGTGACGTCACGAAGTTCGGATCGCCCGAGCCCAGCACGGTTGCGATCCCCCAGTTGAACGCGTCGGCGACCGACGCGACCGACCACTCCTTCTCGAGCAGCGTGATCAGCACCGCCGCGATCAGCACGACACCGAGGATGCCCTGGGCCAGCGACAGGAAGAAGCGGCGGTCGATCTGGCCGCTCACGCGCCGGACATGCCAAGCGACGCGGCGGAGCAGCGGCGCGGAGAAGAGCGGCAGCCTCAGTCGCGACATGCGGGTGATCCTGCCATACCGCCGGCCGGAAGCGAGCACCGATGCGTCATGGTGCGACCCCCCTGATCGTCCAGTCTGCCGCGCCTCGGATCAGTCGCCGGCCGGCGCAGCGGATGCCACCGACACGCCGTCGATCTCGTCGAGGTCCTGGAGGATCCGCGCCACCGCGGCTGCATCGCGCGCGCGGATCTCGACCTCGACCTCGTGGACCCCGCCCTGGCGTCGGTTGGTGGCGAGCAGCCGGGCGTGGGCGTGCCGCCGGCCGAGCTCCTCCATGAGCGTTGCGAGCTGCGCCGTGCCGCCGACGTGGAGATCGACGTGCAGTCGCGCGTCGTCGTCGCCGAAGAACCGCTCCTCGACGGCATGGAGCGGCCAGAGCGACAGGATGACGATCACGGTCGCGGCGATCGCGATGCTCCAGGCGCCGGCCCCCGCAGCCATGCCCACCGCGGCGACCGCCCACAGGCTGGCGGCCGTCGTGAGGCCCCGGACCGTGGCGCCGTACTTGAGGATCGCGCCCGCGCCGAGGAACCCGATGCCCGACACGATCTGCGCGGCGACTCGCGACGAGTCCGCCCCCGACGCGAAGGCGTGCATCGACAGAACCGTGAAGGTGGCCGAGCCGACCGACACCAGCAGGTGCGTCCGCATGCCGGCCGGATGGTCGCGCCGCTCGCGCTCGAGGCCGATCGCGGCCCCGAGGACGGCCGCGAGCAGCAGCCGCACGAGCAGGTCGAGCTGGAACTCGAGGTCGGTCGACATGACCGCGTCAGGATACCGACCGGGCGGGGTCGCCGGAGACGCAGCGATCGCGAAGCGGCGTGGATCGCGAGCCCGGCCCGAACTGTTGGCAAGGACCTCGAGCGCGCGTACGGGAAGCTCGGAGTCCGATCGCGCGCGCAAGCCGTCGACCGGATCCTGTTCTCAGGTCCCGCGGCCGTGACGGGCGAGCCGACCGAGCCGAACTAGGCGGACGGCGCCTCGCCCGAGTCCTCGGCCTCCGCCTCCGAGACGTCGACGACCGACGCGTCGAGCGCGGCCACGAGGTCGGCCGGCGCCAGGTGGAGGTTCACGCCGAACCCGCCGCCGCCGATCGACACGACGGGCTCCCGCGTCGCCGATGCATCGAGGATGACCGGCCACGCCCGCGTCGAGCCGAACGGGGTGATCGTGTAGCGCTCGTAGCCGGTCGCCTCGCGGGCTTCGTCGGCGTCGGGCAGGGTCAGCCGGCGCACGCCGAGGTGGGCGCGGAGCTTCGGCCAGTCGAAGCGGCGCCCCGCCGGCACGAGCACGAACAGGTAATCGTCGTCGCCGCGGCGCACGACGATCGTGCGCAGGAGCGCGGACACGGGGATGCCCTGGAACCCCGCGCTCTCCTCCGCGCTGCGGGCGCGCTCCGTCCGGACGACGCGGTGTGCGACGCCGGCAGCTTCGATCGCGGCAATCGCCGGCGTGGAGGGCCCGGACGTGCTCATGCGATCGGATCGACCAGCTCGATCCGGATCCGCTTGTTGATCCGGCCCTTCGACTCATACCCCGTGACGCGGATGCGGCCGACCTCGGTCGTGTTCGCGACGTGGGTGCCGCCATCGGCCTGGAGGTCGAGCCCGACGATCTCGATCGTCCGGATCTCCTCGATCCCCGGCGGGAGGAGGTTCACCTTCGTCCGGATCAGGTCCGGGATCGCGAACGCCTCGTCGCGCGGCAGCACCGCGACGCGAACCTCCCGGCCGCGCTCGAGCTCCTCGTTGACGCTCGCCTCGATGGCGTCGACGAGCTCGCCGCCCATCCGTTCGAACTCGAAGTCCATGCGTCCGCTGCCCGGCTCCATGTTCCCGCCCGTGACGAGTGCCCCGTAGTCGCGCCAGACGACGCCGCACAGGGCATGGAGCGCCGTGTGCGTTCGCATGAGCGCCAGCCGGCGCGCCCAGTCGAGGTCGACCTGGAGCTCGTCCCCCTCGGCGGGCGGCTCCCCGTCCGACGGCTCGAGCTCGTGCACGATCTCGCCGCCGGCCTTGCGCGCGCCACGGACCGTCCAGGTCCGCCCGTCCGAGGAGCGGAGCAGCAGGCCGCGGTCCGACGGCTGCCCCCCGCCGCCGGGGTAGAAGACCGTCCGATCGAGCACGATCAGCGGTCCCCCGTCGCCGGTCTCGACCCCGCGCACGCGCGCGACGACCGAGCGGCGGTACGCGTCGGTGTAGCAGAGCTGCTCGCCGGTCGGCGTCATCGGCGCTGCTAGCCCGCGGTGGCGTCGATGACCATGTTCGGGTGGACGGTGCAGATGAACTGGTACGAGCCGGCGGCCAATGCGGGGGCGGCGTAGGTTCGCGTCTCGACGCCGTTGAAGACCTCGCCCATGAACAGGCTGGTGCCGCCGGCATCCTTGATCTCGACGTTGTGCGGGATGCCCGCGTCGTTGTTGGCGAACTCGATCTGGAACGGGGTGTCGGCCGGAACCTGCAGCTCGGTCGGGTCGAAGGCAATGTTCTGTGCGCTGACCTGGACGGTCTCACCGCCCGGCGCCTGGCTGGCCGGAGCCTCGCTCCCGGGCGCCTCGCTCGCCGGGGCCCCGCTGGCGGGCGCCTCGCTCGCGGGGGCGCCGCTCGGCGGGGCGCCGCTCGGCTGGACGCTCGGTGCCGGCGTCGTCGACGGGGGTGGGGCGTAGGTCCAGCCCGGCTCGCTCGTCGCACACGCGGCGACGGCCAGGGCCGACAGGATGATGGTCGCGGGCAGGGCACGGGAGATGCGCATGGGTGATCGGGACCTCGTGGGACTCGGTGGGCGGCTCCGTCAGTCGTGGAGCGACGCCGCGTCGATCGTACCGTCGCCGGAGAAACGGTGCCCGTGACGGCCGCGGTGCCGTCCTGCACCGGTACCATCGTCCGGGTTGCCGACCGGACCCGCGCGGGACTAGCCTGCGTGTCCCGGCCGGACATCCGTCATCCAACCGGCCCGGGACCCCCTTCGGGGCGCACTCATCGCACCCATCCACGCTCGCTCCTCGGCAGGCGCCCATCCCGCCGGGGAATCACGCGGCCCCACCGAGACCCGGAGACCTCCCTCCGGGTCTCGTGGCGTTCCGCGAGGCGGGCGCTCGCCGCGCCCGAGCCCGAATCAGCGGCGCTCGGTCAACCCGAGCCGGATCGCCACCGCCGCCGCCTCCACCCGGCCCGACACGCCGAGCTTGGCGAGGATGTTCCCGACGTGGACCCCGACGGTCTTCGGCGTGATGAACAGCCGCTCGCCGATCTCGCGATTGGTCCGCCCCTGCGAGATCAGCACGAGCACCTCGCGCTCCCGGCTGCTCAACCCGAAGGTGTCGCCGCGGGACGGCGACCCATCGACCTCCCCGACGACGACGCGCGCCACCGACGACGGGGCGAGCACCACGCCGTCGACGGCCTCGCCCCCGCCGGCCGCCACGGGCCCGCCCTCGTCCGCGCCGTCCGCCGCGAGCAGCGTGTCGACGCTGTCCGGCAGCCGGATCCGGGCACGGGTCGCCAGCTCCCGGATCTCGCGGAGGAGCGGTCGGGCGCCGAGCTCGAGCGCGATCCCGGTGGCCTCGAGCAGCGGGCGGCGGGCAACGGCGCGACCCTCCTGGCCGCCCTGGACGAGCTCGGCCTCGGCCTGACGCCAGCGCGCCCGGGCGATCTCGTATGGTGCCGCGAGGCGGCCCCAGCGCTCGGCAACCTCGGCCCAGGCCGCCGGCTCCTCCCGGTTCTCGGTCCGCGCGACGAACGCGCGCGCGGTTGCCAGGAACGCCTCGGCGAGCTGACGCGAGCCGGTGGACGGGGCGGCGCCGTGGCGGCGGACCGCCTCCTCGGCCTCGGCGAGGACGCGCGGCGCGCGAGCGCGGGCGGCCGCCAGCGCGGGCAGGTCGTTGGCGCCGTGGGCCTCGGCCGCGAGGACCGAGTCGACCTCCGTTGCAGTGGCGGCCATCCGGGTCGCGAGGACCCAGTCCTCGGTGCCGCGGACGAGCTCCCAACCCCGCTCGGCGGCCCGGAGCGCATCGGCCGAGTCGCCGCGCCACAGCGCGAACGAGGCCGACGCGAGGTAGAACGGCACCGCCAACTGCGAGTCGCGCACGGCCTCGAGCTCGAGGAGCGTCTGCCCGAGCAGCCGGCCCGCCTCCTCGCCGGCCGAGCGCTCGATCTCGACCGTGGCGAGGTTGACGATCGAGTTGAGGAAGTTGATCCCGACCGGCAGCCACTCGAGCGAGGTCGCTCCCGCTGCGCGCGCCTCGTCCCAGCGCCCGAGCAGGAACAGCGAGTCGGCGGCGTTGCCGCGCAGGAAGTTGCCGTACACGGCCTCGAGCCCGACCGCGCGCGCCTCGGCGATCCCGTCGGTGGCCACGTTCACCGCGTCGGCCCAGCGCCCGACGACGTCGTACACCGTGGTGAGGTTGGCGAGCACCCGGAACCGCTCGTCGAGGTCGCCGAGCTCCAGCGCCATCCGCCCCGCCTCGTGGAGGAGCTCGATGGCGCTCGCGGGATCGCGGCTCCAGCCGAGGGTCACGCCGAGGGTCGTCGTCGCGGCCGCTTCCTGGGCGGCGGCGACCGGCCCGCAGGCACGCGCGACGCGGATCGCCTCGCGCGCGAGCCGCTCCGCCGAGGAGAAGGTGCCCTCGAGCATCGTCAGCTGGGCGAGCGCGGCCAGGACCGTCGCCCGTTCCGGCGACGGCTCGCGGGGCACGAGCTCGACCGCGCGGCGCCGTGCCGCCATGGCCCCGGCGCCGTCCCCGGCCGCCCGCCGGTAGTGACCGAGCCGCTCGTGGAGGAGCCCGAGCCGAACCCGCTCGCGACGCCCGTCGAGCGCCGCGATCGCCGCCTCGGCGAACGCGATCGCGCGCGATGCCTGACCCGCGGCGAAGGCGGCCTCGGCCGCGCGCTCCTTGAGCGCCGTGACGTCGGGTCGGTCGGGTCCGAGTGCCAGCGCCGCCTCGAGCGCCGCGAGCTCGTCGGCGGGCGCCTGGGCCGCCGACGCGCGGTCTGCCGCGGTGAGGAACGCCGCCCGGGCCTCCTCGATCCGGTGGGCAGCGAGCCAGTGCCGCGCGGCGATCTCGGGCCGCTCTTCCAACGCGGTCGCGAGCGCCGCGTGGTAGCGCACCCGGGAGAACGGCAGCAGGTCGGCGTCGACGGCCGCCGCGATCAGCTCGTGGCGGAAGTCGATCGCCTCCTCGTCCCGGACGATGAACCCGTGCTCGACGGCCTCGTCGAGCCCGGCCGCGAGGTCGGCGTCGAGGATCCCCTCGGAGCGGCGGGGCGCCGAACCGGAGCGCGGCGGCCGGCGCTGGGCGCCGCGCTCGAAGGCGTCGGCGACCGCGGCGAGCTCGGCCGAACGCAGCCGTCGGCCCGCCAGCGCGAGGAGGCGCAGGACCCGCCGGCACTCGGGGCCCCGGATCGCAAGGCGCGCGTTGATGAGGTCCTCGACGGCGTCCGCGGGCGAGACCGTCGACAGCTCGCGTCGCGCGGCGAGCAGCTCCTCGGCCGCCAGCGGCCGGCCGCCCGAGCGCTCCGCGACCAGCAGGAGCACGCTCGCCGACGGCCGCTCGCCCTCGATGTCCTCGATCAGGCGCGCGAGCTCGTCGCGACCCAGGGGCTCGAGCGCGAAGCTGAGCGGCGGTCGTGGTGCGCCGGTCAGCATCGGGAGGTCCCCCGCGAAGGGGTGGCCGCGCGGGATCTCGTCGCCGTGGTACGTCGCGACGATCGCGAGCCGCTGGGCGCGCGCGATCCGGACGAGGAATGTCAGCGCGGCCCGTGTCGCGGCATCCGCCCGATGGACGTCCTCGAGCACGAGCACGACCGGCTGCCGCTCCCCCAGCCGGCCGAGGATGCCGAGCACCCCCTCGAGCGCCCGAGCCTGGCGCCGCTCCGGCACGGTGGTCGTCGGGCGGGCGGGCAGCCGGCCGAGCGGGGCGAGCCGCGGCTCGAGCTCGGGAAGGAGGCGGACCAGGTCTTCGCCGGCGGGCCCGGCCACGGCCCCCAGCGTCGCGTCGTCGAGCGCCGTCAGCACCGGGCGCAGCGCACGGACGAGCGGCGCATACGGGGCGTCGGGCCCGCGCGTCACCCGCCCGCGCAGGACCGTCATCGGCTCCGGGAGGTCCGCGATCCGGCGGATCGCCTCGTCGACGAACCGCGTCGATCCCAGCCCGGCCGAGCCCGCGACCAGCATCGAGGCGGCCTCCCCGCCCGCGGCACGGTCGAGGACCTGCGCGAGGCGCGCGAACGCGCTTTCACGCCCGACGAACCGCGCGCTCGTGAACCTGGCGGGCATGGTCGTCATTCTAGGGACCGGCCGCTGCCGCGACGGAGGCGGGTTGCGCCCGGCGGTGGAGCCGGTGAAGCGTGGGTGGGGGCGGCCCCAGCGGCACGGGTCGCGGGCGGCCCGCCGCGGCTCCCGTCCGCTACGCTGGCACCG
The DNA here is from genome assembly GCA_044506615.1 of Chloroflexota bacterium. Classification (GTDB taxonomy): domain Bacteria; phylum Chloroflexota; class Limnocylindria; order Limnocylindrales; family CSP1-4; genus DASTYU01. Next base: position 180,999 of record JBIQKJ010000006.1, read on the forward strand.
TGACCGACGGCAGGCGCGCGCCCCATCCCGGGAACACGCTCAACGAGCTCCCCGGGGAGGAATGGCTGTACTTCACGAAGTCGGTCTGGACGACCGCCTACCCGTCCGAGCTCGGTCACGACGCGCGCAAGGCCCATGGCGCGAACAAGCCGCCGCGGTTGATGGCGCGGCTGATCGAGTTCTTCTCGCGGACCGGCGAGCTCGTCCTCGACCCCTTCGCGGGCGTCGGGGGCACGCTCCTCGGGGCGGCGATCGCGCGGGGACCGCGGCGGGCGCTCGGGTTCGAGCTCGAGCCGCGCTGGGCCGCGATCCACGACGCCGTCGTGCGCGAGCTCCGGGCCGAGCGGGACGGCGCCGGACCCGCGCTGGCGGACCTCGGTCCCGCCGACCCGGGCGGGCCGCGCCCGTTCGATCCCTCCGGCATCGAGCTGCGCGTCGGCGATGCGCTGGCGCTCCTGCCGGCGCTGGCCGATGGATCGGTGGACTTCGTCGCGACCGATCCGCCGTACAACGTGCAGCTCCCGCTGACGATGGCGGGCGGGAGGCTCGCCGAGACCCATGCGAACCGCCGGACCGATTACGCGATGGTGACCGATCACCCGGCCGACCTCGCGAACGCCGCCGACTACGCGACGTTCCTCGATCGAATGGGCGAGGCGTTCTGCGAGCTCCACCGGGTGCTCCGCGACGGGCGCTACCTCGCGCTCATCGTGCGCGACGCGTACCAGGACGGCCGCTACCTGTTCACCGCCTCCGACCTCGCGGCGCGCGCGGCAGCCGCGGGGTTCGTGCCCAAGGGCGATCTCATCTGGTACCAGGCGGGGACCCGGCTCCGGCCGTACGGCTACCCGAAGGTCTTCGTGCCGAACATCGCCCACCAGCACATCCTGGTGCTGCGCAAGGAGCCGATGCGTCAGTCGCGGCGGCGCGACTCCAGGTAGGCCTTGAGCACGTCGGCATCGATGTCGTCGTCGGCGAGCGTCCAGCTCTCCGCGGCGGTCGTCATGGTCGCCGTCGCGCCGTCCGGGCGAGGCGCCTCGCCGATCACGTCCCCGAGCGTCATCCGGTGGACCCAGCCCTGGCTGCCGTCGGGGCACAGCACGAGCCAGTAGACGCCGCGCTTCTCGAGCAGCTGGACCTCGTCACCCTGGGCGAGGTAGCCGATCCGGTTCCCGCGCAGCTCGTCGGGCGCGTCGAGGAGCGTCACGACGTCGTAGCGGATCAGGCGCCGCTCGCGTCCCTCGATCGGGCCGACGAGACCGTCCCCGAACCGCAGCCGCGGCACCTCGACGGCGTCGCGGATCGGATCCGCCTTTCGCGCCTGGAGGAGCGACGGCCGGCGCCAGCGGGGCATCGCAGCCTCGAGGTCCGTCGGCGCCCCGGAGCCGGCTCCGGCCGGGATCGCGACGCCGACCCCGACCCCGGTCGCCGCGCGCTCGGCCAGGTCGTCGTCCGGTTCGTCGTCCCCCCGGCGGCGCTTGCCGAAGATCGCGAAGGCCATCGCGGTGGTTGCCACCCCGGTCGTCGTCGTCAGCAACGTCGGCAGGAGGGCCATCGCCGGGAAGCCGCGCCAGTCGACCCCGAGCGCGGCGAGCACGGAGCGCTCCGGGCCGAGCGGCAATGCGCGCGGGTCGGACGGGGCACGCGGCACATCCGGGCCCCCGCTCGTACCGCCGTTTCCACCGGCGCCGCCCTCGCCGCCGGTTCCGCCCGCGGATCCGGGCACGACGGCGGTGATCGGCGTCGGCGACGGCGAGGGGCTCGCGGACGGGGCCGCGTCCGAGGGTGTCGCGCTCGGGGTCGTGGGTGGCGTCGCGGTCGGCGGCGACGAGGCCGTCGGGACCGGGGTACCGCGCGCGGGGGCTGGGGTGGGCGTCGCGACCGGCTTCGGCGTCGGTGCCGGGGTCGGGGTGGGCTTCGGTCGGGGCGCCGGGGTCGGGGTCGGCTTCGGGGTGGGCCTGGGGGTGG
>JBIQKJ010000001.1:0-418667 GCA_044506615.1 Chloroflexota bacterium
GCCACGGGGTCGACCGCATCCCGCCACGAGTCTACGCCGGGCTCGGGCGCCGCCAACCAGTTGACTCTTTCATCCGTAGGCGTAGGTGACGGTCCCGTTGGCCGGATCACCGCTGATCGTCGAGGCCTCGCTCAGGAGCTGGCCTGCCTGGTTGCGGGTCCAGCTGTAGGCGGCTCGCGCCGTGCCGCCGGTGCCGGTCGTCGTCTTCGACGTCGCGGCCCCCGCGTCGTCGTAGCCGTAGGTCGTGGTGTTGCCGTTGGGGGCGCTCATCGTGGCCGGCTGGCCGTCGGCCCGGTACGTCCACGTGAAGGCCGTGCCGTGGATCGGGTCGGTGAGTGAGACCTGGCGGTCGAACGCGTCGAGCGTCGCGCGAAAACGGTTGCCCGAGAGCGCACGACGCCACCCCTTCACTTCGCGCCGCCCGAACACCCTCCGGGCAAGGTGGTGGGAGTCTCCGTCAGGCGACGATGTACCGATAGGGCCACGAGGGCCAGTGCGCATGGGGCCGATGGCAGGGACGGGAAGGAGCATGGAGGTGTCGATCTGAAGAGCAGGCGGGCGATCGCGGTGCGGCGCGTCGGGCTACCATCGCTACGGGGGCGGTTGGGGCCCGGTGGCTTCCCCGGTCTTCAAAACCGGTGGCGCGGCGCTCGGCGTCGCGCGGTGGGTTCGACTCCCATGCGCTCCCGCCAGGAGGACCGATGGCGACGAGGACGCCCGCATCCCCCCGACCGCCGAGTGTCGAGCGTGTGCTCGCCGCGGCCCGGCCGCGGCTCGCGGACGAGGTTGCGCCGGAGACCCTGACCGACCTTGCGCGCGAAGTCGTCGCCGGGGAGCGGACGCGCCTGGCCGAAGGAGCACCGCCGGCCGGGGTCGACGCGCTCGCCGAGCGGCTCGTCGAGGCGCTGAACGAGCGGGCCGCCGCCTGGCGGGCCGCCCTCGAGCCCGTCATCAACGCGACCGGCGTGATCCTGCACACGAACCTCGGCCGGGCGCCGTGGCCCGACGCGGCCGTCCGGGCCGCCGCCGCGGTCGCCGGCGAGTACCTCCTCCTCGAGCTCGACCGCGACACCGGCCGGCGCGGCCGACGCTTCCGGGCGGCCGAGGAGGCACTGATCGCGCTGACCGGCGCCGAGGACGCGCTCGTCTCGAACAACAACGCGGCGGCCGTCGCGCTGGCGGTCGGGCTCGCGGGGCGCGGCGGGGTCGCGGTGAGCCGCGGCGAGCTCGTCGAGATCGGGGGCGGCGTGCGGATTCCCGAGATCGTCCGCCGGGCGGGCGCGAAGCTGATCGAGGTCGGCACGACGAACCGCACCCGTGCCACCGACTTCGAGGAGCCGCTGCGCGAGGGTCGGGCCCGGATCGTGCTCCGGGTCCACCCATCGAACTTCGCCCAGACCGGCTTCATCGAGGCGCCCGACGCCCACGAGGTCGCGACGATCGCCCACACGCACGGCGCGCTCGTCGTCGACGACCTCGGCAGCGGCGCGCTGCTGGACACGGCCCGCTTCGGGCTCGCCCACGAGCCGATGCCGCACGAGCGGCTTGCGGCCGGCTCGGACGTCGTGACGTTCAGCGGCGACAAGCTCGTCGGCGGGCCGCAGGCCGGGTTCGTCGTGGGCCGGGCCGACCTCGTCGCGCGGATCAGGCGCGACCCGCTCGCGCGGGCGATGCGCCCCGACAAGGTGACGCTCGCCGCGGTCGCCGCGACGCTCGGGCTGTACCGGGCGGGCCGGGCGGAGCGCGACGTGCCGGTGTGGCGGATGGTCGCGACGCCTGCCTCGGTGCTGCGCGAGCGCGCGGAGGCGCTGGCGGCGTCGCTCGCGAACCGTGGCGTGGCCGACACCCGCCCCGTCGAGCTGGAGGCGACGGTCGGCGGCGGAAGCCTCCCCGGTCAGGCGCTCCCGTCGTGGGGCGTGTCGGTCGGGGGGCGATCGGCGTCCGGCCTCGTCGCCGCGCTCCGGCGCGGCACGCCGTCGGTCGTCGCGCGCGTCGACGGCGGTCGCGTCGTGCTCGACCTCCGAACATTGGCCGAGGACCGCCTCGGCGATCTCGCGGACGCGGTGACGGCCGCCATCGGGGCGGGTCGGACGGGATGAGGCTCGTCGTCGGGACCGCGGGCCATATCGACCACGGCAAGACGACGCTGCTCCGCGCGCTGACCGGGATCGATGCCGACCGCCTCCCCGAGGAGCAGCGGCGCGGGATGACGATCGACATCGGATACGCGCACCTCGCCACCGACGGCGGCGCGATCGACTTCGTCGACGTGCCGGGCCACGACCGGCTCGTCGGCAACATGCTCGTCGGGGCGGGCGAGATCGACGCGGCGCTGCTCGTCGTGGCCGCCGACGACGGGCCTCGCGCCCAGACCGAGGAGCACGTCGCGCTCCTCGACGCGCTCGGGATCGCGGTCGGGGTCGTCGCGATCACGAAGACCGACGTCGTGCAGCCCGAGCGAGTGGCGGAGGTGCAGACCGCCATCGAGCCACTGCTCGGCGGCACGGGGCTCGCCGGGTCGCCGATCGTCGCGGTGTCCGCGCCCACCGGCGACGGGCTCGACGTGCTCCGTGCCGAGATCCTCGCGATGCGCAGCCGAATCCCGGTCCGGCCGCGGACGCCGGCGCGCCTCGCGGTCGATCGCGTCTTCACCGTGAAGGGCCGCGGGCTCGTCGTGACCGGCACGCTGCGCGGCGAACCGCTCGCGGCAGGTGCGGTCCTGCGGGTCGTGCCGGGCAGCGGCAGCGTTCGCGTCCGGGAGGTCCAGGTCCACGGTGCGCCGGTCGAGCGCGCCGACCCCGACGGCCGGACCGCGCTCAACCTCGTGATCGGCGACGCGGCGATCCGGCGCGGCTCGATCCTGACCGCCGACCCGGCCGTGGTCTCGACCGACCGCGTGCTCGTGGCGCTCGCGACGTCGCTCCCGGACCGGACGCGGCGTCGCCTCCACGTGGGCACCGACGCCGCCGAGGCCGTCGTCGGGCGGAGCGGGCGCGATGCGATCGAGCTGCCCGATGGCCGGGCCGCGGCCACGCTCCGGCTCGACCAGCCGGTCGCGGCGGCGCCCGGCGACCGGTTCGTGCTGCGACGGGTCGATGCACCGGCCGCGGTCGGCGGTGTGGTGCTCGACCCGCATCCGCCCCGCCGGATCTCGCGGCGACGCCAGACGCCGGAGCGCGTGGCCGCGCTGGCCGCCGCGGTCGGGGCGGCGGACGAGGTGCGAGTCGCGGCCGCCCGACTCGACCTGCACGGCCTGGTTCCGGACGACGGCGCCCCGGCGCTGGCCCGGGACGTCGCGGAGGCCGCCGCCGCCGCCGCGGTCGAGGCGGTTCGCCGGGCAGAGTCCGCACCGAGCACGACCAGCGGGTCCACCGTCACCGCGATCCGCGACGCGGCGGCGACAGCCATCCGGGCCCGTGTCACCACCGACCGAGGCGCGGCCGACCGAGGCGCGGCCGCCCGAGCCGCGCGCGTCGTCGTCGACGAGCTCGTCGAGGCCGGCCGCCTCGTGCGCGACGGCGACCGGCTCCACACCCCCGGCCACCGCCCGGCCGGCCCGGATCCCGCCCTCGAGCGAGCCAAGGAAGGACTGGTCGCGCTCCTCGCGGTGACGGCGCCGCGGCCGCTGCCCGAGGCGGCGCGATCGGCCGGCTGCCCGCCCGCGGCCGTTCGCGAGCTCGAGCGGGAAGGCCGGATCGTCGTGCTCGAGCCGGATCTGGCCTACGCGATGTCGACGTATCGCGACCTCGCCGCGAAGGCGCTCGACCTCGCCGGCCGCTCGCCGCTCACGCCGGCCGCCTTCCGCGACGCGACCGGCACGAGCCGGAAGTACGTCATGCCGATCCTCGAGGACCTCGACCGTCGCGGCATCCTGCGCCGAACGCCGGCCGGGCACGTCCCGGGACCACGCGCACCCGCCGTGGCCGGGCGCTCGTGACGCGGATGGCAACGCCCCGCCCCGCGGTCACGGGCATCGTCCTCGCGGGCGGCCGGTCGAGCCGGTTCGGACGGGACAAGCTGGGCGCGACCGTCGAGGGCCGACCGCTCCTCGAGCGCGCGATCGAGGCCGTCGCCAGGATCGCGTCGGACATCGTCGTGGTCACCGCGCCCGGCGGGGCGCCGAGCGTCGCCCAGGAGGTGCGGGTCGTCGCGGACGAGACGGCCTTCGAGGGCCCGCTCGCCGGCTGCCTCACCGGCCTGCTCGCGGCGCGCGAGCCGTACGCGCTCGTCGTCGGTGGCGACATGCCGACGCTCCAGCCCGCTGTCCTCGCGCTGCTCCTGCGAGCGCTCGACGCGAGTCATGCCGATGCGGCCGCGCTCGAGCACCTCGGCGCCATGCGCCCGTTGCCGCTCGCCCTGCGGACCGGGGCCGGCACCGACGCGGCTCGTCGGCTCCTGGCTGACCGGGAGCGTCGGTTGCGGGCGCTGCTGGAGCACCTCGCGGTCCGCGTGGTCCCGGAGACCGAGTGGCGGGCGCTCGACCCGCGTGCGGTCACGCTGCTCGACGTCGACGAGCCGGGCGACCTGGAGCGGTTCGAGCCGCCGCTCTGATCGGGGACCCGAGGCGGCGCACCCGAGCCGAGCCGTCGTGCGCCGGACACACGAAGACCTCCGCTGGAGGAGGAGCGGAGGTCTGCGTGCTTGGAAGGGAGGAGGGTGGAGCCGAGGAGGATCAGCTCCGGTACGGGTAGTCGCTGAGGGTCGGGGTGAGCGTCGACGCCGACTCGACCGGCGTCGTGATCGTGGTCCAGGCGTTCCGAACGACCGAGGCGATCCGCGTCGGCAGGTTCGGCTGGGCCGGGACCTGCCTCCGGAGCGCCGCCTGCGCGCGGAGGAACTCCTGCTGGTGGGTGACCACGAAGAACGTGTCCTGGAACACCTCGGTCGCTCCTTTCTGCGCCTCGTCATCTGTTCGGTGGCGCAGGAGAAGCATCACCCAATGGGGCCTCGGATCACACCGACATGCGCTGCGGATTCCGCATGGACAGTTGTCCATGCCGCTGATCGACGAGCAGCGTGCCCCCGAGCCGGGGCGTCAGGCGTCCTCGGTGACGCCGATCCTGTGGCGGTACGACATCTCCCCGCCGAGCCAGCCCGTGACGCCGAGCAGCAGCGCGATCACCGTCGTGGCCGCGAGCCCGCTCGGCACGATCGCGTCGTGCCCCTCCCGCCGGCGCGCCGACAGGCTCAAGGCGGCGAGCATGACCGCGGCGAGGTTGCCGCCGGCGTGTGCCCACGCGATGCCGTGCTGGCGGATCCGGTCGCGTCCGAGGAAGTCCATCGCGCCGAGCGCCCCCGCAAGCAGACCCGCGACGATGCCGGCGCCCAGGAGCGTCTGCGACGCGCGTGCCCAGAACCGGTCGCGGGTCGCGGCAAAGGCGAGGTCCGACGCGAACGCGCCGACGAAGGCGCCGATCGGCAGTGGGACGACGCTGGGATGGAGCGGATGCCCGGCGATGGCCGCCACGCTCGGGATCGCGCCGTGCGGCTCCGTCGCCTCGGCTTCGATCAGCGGCCGGCCCCGCCCGCTCGGGCTGTCCATCCAGAGCCGCTCGGGATCGATGTCGGGCTCGCTCGTCCCGCCGAGGTCGGCCTCGAGCTCGTCGAGCGGAGGCGCCGCCACGGTACGGTTGATGTCCCCGTCGAATGCGGTCATGCGAGCACCTCCCACCGATTGCGGCGTGCCGGGATCGGCCCCGGCACGGAGAGTGTCGATCGGCGCCGGTAACGCACGGCCGGACGGCGAGGGGTCGGGTGTTGCGGGGACGTGACGCCGCCGATCGGTCCGCGGCTACGCGTCGAGCTCGTCGAAGACCGGATCCCCCTCGACGAACGTCGCGAGCACCCGCGCGTCGCCGATCGGGCCGGCGTCGGGAGCGAACACGTCCCGATCAAGGACCACGAGGTCCGCGAGCTTGCCCGCCTCGAGCGACCCGGTCTCCGTGTCGAGGTGGTTGACCCAGGCACTCCCCGCCGTGAACGCCGCGAACGCGTCGATGGGCTCGAGCGCCTCCTCGGGCAGGAACGGCTCGGCGTCGCGATGGCGGTCCGAGACGCGCCGCACCGCGACCTCGATCTCGAGCAGCGGATTCGGGGTCGAGACGCTCCAGTCCGAGCCCATCGCGAGCACCGCGCCGGCCCGCCGAAGCGAGCGGAACGGGTACTGCCAGCCGGTCCGCTCGGGGCCGAGGAACGGGATCGTCAGCTCGTCCATCTGCGGCTCGTGGCAGGCCCAGTACGGCTGCGCGTTGGCGGCCACGCCGAGCGCCCGGAAGCGCGGGACGTCGTCGGGATGGATGACCTGGATGTGGGCGATGTGCGGGCGCGTGTCGGAGGGGCCGTTGGCGGCGCGGGCAGCGGCCACCGCGTCGAGCCCGTTGCGCACGGCCCGGTCGCCGATCGCGTGGAAGTGCGGCTGGAACCCGAGCGCGTCGAGCCGGGTGACGTGCTCGGCGAGCGCGGACGGCTCGATGAAGTCGATGCCGCGCCGATCGGTCACCGCGCCGGCGCCGTCGAGGTACGGCTCGAGCATCGCCCCGGTGTAGTTCTCGAGGACGCCGTCGAGCATGAGCTTCACGCTCGTTGCGCGGAGCCGCCCGACGTTCGAGCGCTCGCGCTGCTCGACGAAGCGCTCGATCTGCTCGCCGCCGGCCTTCCGATCCCACCACAGCGCGGCGACGACCCGGGCCGTCAACCCGCCCCGCTCGGCGAGCGTCCGGTACGCGTCCAGGTCGGCGACGGTGACCCAGGCGTCCTGCCAGGCGGTGATGCCGAGCGAGTGCAGGTACGCCTGCGAGAGCTCGAGCGCCGCGACGAGGTCGTCGACGGTGTCGGGCGGGACGTGGCGCGTGACGAACGCCATCGCGCCTTCGTGGAGCGTTCCCGACGGCGTCCCGTCCGGATCCCGCTCGATCCGGCCGTCCTCCGGATCGGCGGTCGTCGCGGTCACCCCGGCGATCTCGAGCGCGCGCGAGTTCACCCAGGCCCCGTGCCCGTCCCGGTTCGTGAGGAAGATCGGCCGGTCGGGCACGATCCGGTCCAGGTCCTCGGCGCGAGGCGTGCCGCCGGGGAAGTCGTCCATCGACCAGCCGCCGCCGGTGATCCACTCGACATCGGGGTGCGCCGCCGCGTACGCCCCGACGATCCCGAGGTACGTGTCGAGCCCGTGCTGCTCGTGGAGCTCGCAGCGCAGGCGGGCGAGCCCGCCGTGGGTCGGGTGGACGTGCGCGTCCTGGAAGCCGGGGAGGACGGTCCGTCCCCCAAGCTCGACGACGCGCGTCGACGGCCCGATGTGCTCGCGCACGACCGCGTCCGGGCCGATCGCGGCGATCCTCCCATCGCGAACCGCGAGCGCGGATGCCCAGCTGCGGGCCGGGTCCATCGTCGCGATCGAGCCACCGAGGAGGACGAGCGAGGCAGGTGTCTGGGTGGGCATCGGCGGAGTCTGCCACGGGCCCGTGCGCCGGCGGCGGGCATCCCGGCCCGCGCGACGGACGCGCGGCCGCGGCCTGGCCCGCCTAGCATCCAGCGATGACATCGGTCCACCTGCTCCACGCCGGCTACGCCGGTGATCGTGTCGCCAGCTCGGTCGTCCTCGTGCGCGACGGCGACGCGCTGATCGTCGTCGACCCCGGGATGGTCCGGTCGCGCTCGGTGATCCTCGACCCGCTTGCCGCCCTCGGGGTCGCCCCCGAGGCGGTCACCCACGTCTTCCTGAGCCATCACCACCCCGACCACACGATCAACGTCGCGCTGTTCCCGAACGCCGAGGTCGTCGACTTCTGGGCGCGCTACGTCGGTGACCAGTGGCTCGACCACGACGGCGACGGGTACCGCCTCTCGCCACACGCGCAGCTGTGGCTGACGCCCGGCCACACCGAGGAGGACGCCTCGCTCATCGTCGAGGCCGACGACGCCGTCTACGCGATGACGCACCTCTGGTGGCGCGAGGACCGCACGCCCGAGCAGGACCCGTACGCGCCGGATCAGGCCGTGCTCGAGGCGCAGCGGCGGCGCGTCCTCGAGGTCGCCGACGTCGTCATCCCGGGGCACGGACCGGCGTTCCGCGTCCGGCCCTGACACGTCGAAGGCCTGACACGTCGAAGGCCCCGCCGGCGGGCGGGGCCTTCGGTGGCGATCTGTGGGAGCGTCGCTCAGCGCGGGCCGCCGAGCGGACTCGCCCCGTAGGAGACCACGACCGAGTTCACGGCCTTGTCGTGGATGCCCTGCTTGCGCGGATCCTGGTACGTCGTGTAGGCGAGGTACAGCTGCCACAGGATCGACAGCAGCGCCGCGATCGAGGCGAGCGTGGCGAGGATGACGAGACCGCCGAGGCCGAACCCGAACGACCCCACGCCCACGACCGACACGAGCGTGCTGAGCGCATAGGGTAGGCCGAGATACAGCCAGCGCCGGATGGCCTGGTCCTGCGTGAGCGCCTCGCCGGTCCCGTCCTGCACGACCATCAGCTTCATCACGGTCATGCCCGGGGTCTGCCGGCGGTTGGTCCAGAAGTAGACGAAGTAGCCGGCGCTCACCGCGGCGACCGCGATCGCGTCGACGAGCACGTCGATGCCGAACGGGAGGAACGACAGGATCGCCCAGATCACGTAGTTGGCGACCGCGAGGATGAACCCGTCGATGATGAACGCGATCAGTCGCGTCACGAAGTCGGCGACGGTCGTGCCCTCGAGCGGTCCGGCCGCCAGCGTGCTCGCACCGAACGCGGCCGGCGCGGTCGAGGTGGCCGGTGAGGCCGACGGGGGCGGCGGTGGCGGCGGTGCGGCCGTCGCCTCGGGCGGTATCGACGCGCTGGTCTGCGCGGGCTCGTCCGCCTGTGGGGATCCCGTGGTCCCGGGTCCGGTCATGCGTACCTCCCTCTCCCTCGCGGGGCGCCGGGCGGACACCCGACGTGCTCCCGCCCCGAGAGCATAGCCACGGGCGGCGGCCGCGGGAACCCGCCCGAACGGGCCCCGCCACGGCGGGCGGTGGTCACGTGCCGATCCCGCACGCCCGTCCTCGGCGCATCGCTCCGACCGATCCGGCGGCTGCAGGCCGCCCACCGGCCCGGGCGCTCCGGCCCGGGCGCTCCGGCCCGGGCGCTCGGGTCCGGGCGCTCCGGCCCGTCGCGTGGCCCGCGCGCTCCGGCCCGTCGCGTGGCCCGGGCCCTCCGGCCGTCGCGAGTGGCCAGATATCAGCCCCCGTAGTCGTTGGCATCGATCCGGGCCGCGATGGGGTCGATTCCTTGGCCAACCACGAATCCGGATGCTGAATGGCCCGGAATCGGGGCTTTCGAGGGCCGATCCGTCGGCCTCCTACTACCCGGACTAATAGTTGGCCATGAACGCGGCTCCTGGCCCGCGCCGAGGGGGCTCGACCCCGCAGCGAGGTCTGCGCACAGACCGGGGACGGGCACGGGACGCGGGGGACGGACACGGGCCCGGGCGACGCGCACAGGCCAAGGAAGGACCCAGGTCGAGGACGGGCACGCGCCGGATGCCGGCCAGGTGCGGGCCGCCGTGCGTCGGCACCGATGGCCGTGGTCAGGCGGCGCGTCGGGCCACGATGTTCAGCCGGACGTAGTCGATCGCCGGCTCCGGAAGGGCCGACGCGACCGCGCGCACGAACGCGTCGTGCTCGGTCGGCGGGAGCCGCTCGAGGTGGGCGCCGAGGACGACCGTCCGAAGATACGTCTCGAACGGCTCGCCCGGCTCGAACCGCGCCGGCTCGTCGGTGAGCCAACAGCTGATCTCGACGAAGCCCGCGGCCGCGAGCCGGCGCTGCGTGGCCTCCGGGGTCTCGAAGTGAACCGGCCCGAGCCAGCCATCGCCGATCCCCGCGAGGACACGTTGGATCGATGCGATGTTCCCCGCGCCGCCGCACTGCGCGACGAGCGGTCCGCCCGGTCGGAGCACGGCGGCGAGGTTGCGGAAGAGCGCGTCGTGCTCCGGGACCCAGTGGAACGTGGCGGTCGACAGGATGGCGTCGACGGGGTCGATGGGAAGCGGGCGCCCGAGGTCGGCGACGACGTACTCGATCCGCTCCCCGAAGCGGGCGAGCCGCTCACGGGCGGCCGCGACCATCGACGGAGAGCCATCGAGCGCGACGACGTGACCGTGCGGGAGTCGCTCTGCAAGCTGCTCGGTCACCCGGCCGCTCCCGCATCCCGCGTCGAGGACCCGCTCGTCGCCGCGGAGCGGGAGCCGGTCGAGCACCGCCGAGCCCCAGCGGGTCATCGGGTCGGCGACGCGGTCGTAGGTCCGGGCGTCCCAGTCGCGCGGGGCGGTCGACCCGGGTGGGCCGTCGGTCACGGGGCGAGCTCGGGAAGCGAATCCGGTCGGTCGGCGGGCGCGGTCCCCGCTGCGGTGTCTCGCAGCCCGAACCACGAGACGACCGCGCCGGCAACCAGCAGCGCGGCCGAGATGACCATCGACAGGCGGAAGGCGTCGATCGAGGCCCGCCGGGCGGCGTCCAGCTCGGCGGCGGAGACGTCGTCCCGCGGGACGTTGAGCGGCTGGAACGTGTCGCGGACCTCGGGCGCGGCGGCATCGAGACCGAGCAGCGACCCGAGTACCGAGTAGAACGTCGCGCTGATCGCAATGAAGATCAGCGCTCCGACGAGCGGCGCCCCGACCCGCGAGATCGCGTTGTTGATCGCCGAGCCGAGACCGGCGCGTGCCGCCGGGATCGAGTTCATGAGCGTGCTCGTGAGCGGCGCCACCACGAGCGAGATCCCGACGCCGAACAGCACCATCGCAGGCAGGACGTCGACGAAGACGCCGAGCGGCGGCACGAGCGTGGACGGGTCCTCGAGCCGCAGCGGCCACGCCGGGGAGTCGGCTGGCAACCGGACGAACCAGAGCAGCCCCGCGGCCATGAGCAGCGGACCCGCGACGAGGAACGGCCGCGACCCGATCCGCCCCGCGAGCGACCCGACTCGCGTCGAGAGGACCGTCAGGAGGATGCCGGTGGGCAGCCCGGCGGCGCCGGCCGCGGTCGCCGAGTACCCGAGCACGTTCTGGAACAGCAGGCCCTGGTTGGCCTGGGTGATGTACAGCGCCCCGTAGATGAAGAACGTGGCGAGGTTGATCGTGGCGAAGCCGCGCGAGCGGAACAGGCCGAGCGGCACGAGCGGGTGCGGCCGCCGAGCCATGAGGATCGGGAACGCGACGAGCGCGATGGCCCCGACGATCAGCGCGGCCCACGCGAGGGGGTCGGCCCAGGCGCGCTCCTGCCCGCGGATCGCCCCGAAGGCGAGGCCGCCGACCGCGAGCGTCGCCACGACCGAGCCGAGCCAGTCGAAGTGGCCCTCCGCACCAGGATCGCGCGACTCCTCGATCTCCCGGGCGGCCCACAGCGCGATCGCGATCAGCGGCACGTTGACGAGGAAGCCGGCGCGCCAGCCGACGGTGTCGACAAGGAGCCCGCCGGTGATCGGGCCGAGGAGGACGAGCGCGGAAGTCGAAGCGGCCCACAGCCCGAAGGCCCGCGCTCGGGCCTCGCCCTCGAAGGCCTGGGTGATGATCGACAGGGAGCCCGGGACGAGCAGCGCGCCGGCGGCCCCCTGGAGCAGCCGGAAGACGACGATGAGCTCGAGCGTGGGCGCGAGGCCGCAGAGCACCGACGCGGCGCCGAAGGCGGCCAGCCCGATCATGAACACGCGCCGGCGGCCGAAGTGATCGGACAGGGCCCCCGCGAGGATCAGCAGTGCCGCGAGGACCGCCAGGTACCCGCCGACGATGTAGTTCTGGCCTTCGAGCACCCCGATCGCGTCGGCCGGCAGGTCGCGCCCGATGCGCGGCAGCGCAACGTTCACGATCGTGCCGTCGAGGAAGACGATGCCGGACCCGATGATCGTGGCGAGCAGCGTCCAGCGCTGGCGGGAGGTCATGGTCGTGGTGCGCGATCGGGCATCGTGGCGCGCAGTGTCGCAGCCGTGACCCCCGCGGGCAAGCACCGCGGCCGCGGACGCGTAGACTTCGACCCACCGATGTCAGGCCCCGTTGCGCTCGTCGGCGCCGGCGAGTTCCTCCCTGCCATGAACGCCTTCGACGTGAGCCTGCTCGAGGCCACCGGCGTCGATCGGCCGCGGGTCGTCGTGCTGCCGACCGCCTCGTTCCCGGACGGCGAGGACACGTTCCGGCGATGGGCGGCGATGGGCGTGGCGCACTTCTCGGGGTTGGGCGCTGAGGTCGAGCCGGTCCTCGTTCGGGACCGGGTCGGCGCGAACGACCCGGCGGCCGCGCAGGCGATCGGCGAGGCCGACCTCGTGTACCTGTCGGGCGGCAAGCCCGGGTACCTCGTCGGCGTGCTCGCGGGGACTGCGGTCGAGCGTGCGCTCGGCGACGCCCATCGGCGCGGCGCGGTGCTGGCCGGCTGCTCGGCCGGGGCGATGGCGCTGGCGGGACACGCCTTCGACTTCCGCGTCCCGATGCTGCCGTGGCTGCTCCGCTGGCGACACGGCCTCGGGTTCGTGCCGCGCGCGACGGTCGTGCCGCACTACGACGCGTGGCCCGAGCCCCTCGGTGCGCTCGTGGCGATGCAGTCGCCGCGCGGCTGCGTGGTCGTGGGGATCGATGAGGACACGGCGATCGTCGGCCGCGACGGGGCGTGGCAGGTTCACGGGCGGGCGCGGGTGACGCTGTGGCGCGGGCGCCACCGGGAGCGGTATCGGGCCGGGGAGACGTTCCGCCTCTGAGGGGGGCGGCGGCGCCGGGCTCCGGCCACGGGGCCGCCCTCCGGCGCGGGGCCGGCCTCCCTCGGGCGGCGGGGCACCGGTCGCGCCGCGATCCTGCCACGTGCTCCCCGGGGAGCGTTATCTCGACTCCGTCGCCCAAGTGCTGCCGGATGTCTCGCGGTCGCGCGCTCGCGGCCCGCCCCGGCCCGGGTTCCCGCTGGCCCCGGACACGACGAACGCCCCCGTCTGGGTCGGGGGCGTTCCGTTTGTTGCGCGGGAGCCGCCGCGATCAGTCGGGCTTGACACTCCGGAAGCAATCCGAGCAGTAGACCGGTCGGTCCATGCGCGGCTTGAATGGGACCTGGGCCTGGTTCCCGCAGGACGAGCAGACCACCGCGAAGTACTCGCGGGCGGGTCGGTCGCTGCGGTCGTAGCCGCGGGGTCCACCGATGTCGGCGGCGTCGTAGCCGCCCTCCCGCGCCGCGCGCCGGCTCGCTCGGCAGCTCGTGCATCGCTTGGGCTCCGACGAGAACCCCCGCTGCGCGTAGAACTCCTGATCCGCCGCAGAGTGGATGAACTCCACGCCGCAGTCGACGCAACTCAGCTGTCGGTCGACGTAGGTCACGAAAAGGCTCCTCCCCAGAGCGCTGTGTGCTTGGGGTGTGCCCGTTCGGGGGACGGCCATATCGGCGGACGGGATGTGCGAGGTCTGGCGGGGAATGCCGGGGCCGCGCGACCCAGGTGCCGTTTCGTGGAGTCCCTGTCTCGGGGCGCACCGGTATGTCTGGAATCACCATACACCGACTTCCCGGAGAAGACCTTGCAGCGTCCCCGGGCGGTCTCAAGGGGGCCTGGAAGCAGGGACCGACGGGGCGTTCCAGGGCCGGTCGGTGCGATGCCCGCCACTCACGCACGGCTGCACGGCACGCCCGCGCGGCCTCGCGCTTGCCCGCCGCGCAAGATCTCCCCGTTTCGTGCGCCGGGCGCAAGATCGGCTGTCGGGCTTGCGTATGAAGCACGTGTCGGGCGCTGGAGCCCCGACGACTGGCTTCGAATGTGCTCCAGGAGCAAGTCGGCCGGCACCACATGGCCTGCACGGTCAGGAACTTGCCTCAGGCGTCAGATCTCGTGGCCAATCGGCCCTCCGCCTGGTGCGAGACCTTCGACACGTGCCTCTGGCGCAAGTCGGGATCGCCCGAGCGTCCGGTTTGACGGACCCGACCGGGTTCCGGTGCGCCGGGCGCCCGCACTTCGGTCTCACCGAAGCCCCGTCAACATTCGTGCAGGGCTCGACGGCAGAGCCGTCGAACCGGTCCGCACCCACGTTCAAATGTTCGCCAGGGATCGGTGCGACCGAAACGCGGGGCCGACGCGCGACCCGCCCCGGGCCCGGCCCCGCCGCTCCCCCGCGCCGCTCCCCCCGCGCCCCGCCCGCGACCCGCCCCCCGCGGCGGCTGGCACCCGTGACACCCGACCTGTCACAATGCGGGCGCAGATTCGGGGTGGCGAGCGAGGAGTCATGGGGGCGCCTCGCTCGCGCCAGGACCCGCCGGGAGTCCCAGCGGCCGGCGGGGCGGCGTCGCCTCGGGTCGAGCGCGCACACCGGTTCGACACAGGGGAGGCAGACCGTACCCGGTGCTACGGATCGTCCATACCGCTGACGTTCACCTCGGTGCCCGTCACGCCGACCTCGGTGAGCAGGCGGCGGCACAGCGCGAGCGCCAGTTCGCCGCGTTCAAGGCCACCGTCGACCTCGCGCTCGCCGAGAAGGTCGACCTGTTCCTGATCGCCGGCGACCTGTTCGACTCGAACGTCCAGCCGAAGCGCTCGGTCGAGCGGGTCGCGGCGGAGCTGCGCCGCCTCGCCGAGGCCAAGGTCCGATCGGTCCTCATCCCCGGCACGCACGACGTCTACGACCGCGCGTCGGTCTACCGGGCCTACGACCTGCCGGCGCTGGCGGGCAGCACCCCCGCCGACGATCTCGTGACGGTCCTCACCCCCGAGCGGGGATACGTCCACCTGCGCGCCTGCGACGTCGTGGTCTTCGGTCCGGTGTTCGCGACGAAACGGGCGCCGCACAGCCCGCTCCACGGCTTCGACGCGACCTCCGTCGTGCCGGAGGCAACCTACCGGGTCGGCATGGTCCACGGCGCGATCGCGATCCCGGGCAAGACCGACAACGACGAGGTCGTGATCACGACCGAGGAGATCGCCGAGAGCGGCCTCGACTACCTCGCGCTCGGGCACTGGCATTCGGCGCAGCAGGCGCGGGCCGGCGGGGTGACGTACGCCTACGCGGGCGCGCCCGAGCCGGTCGCCCTCGACCAGGACCGGGCCGGCAAGGCGCTCCTCGTCGAGCTCGAGGTGCGCGACGGCCACAAGACCGTGACGGTCGAGGAGCGGGTCGTCGGGCGGACCCGCTTCGAGAAGCTGCGCATCGACGCGGCCGACATCGCGAGCCAGCCCGCGTTCATCGAGGGCGTCGCCCGCCGGGCCGATCCGGATCTCGTGCTCGACATCACGATCGACGGCATCCGCCGGGACGAGCTGGACCTCGCGGTCGATGAGGTCGAAGCCGCGCTCGCACCGTCCTTCCTCAAGGTCCGCGTCCGGGACGGATCGGTCGCCGCGTTGACCGAGGGCACGCTTCCGTCGCCGGACACGATCGCCGGCGCCTTCATCCGGGACGTCGAGGCGCGCATCGCAGAGCTCGAGGCGGCCGGCAAGACCGCCGAGGCGGCCGAGGCCCGGGACGTGCTGCGGCTCGGTCGGCTCCTGCTCGCCGGCCAGGAGGTGTCGCTGTGAGGATCCGGCGGCTCCAGATCAAGGACTTCCGGCGCTACCGCGACCTCGACATCGACCTCGCGCCCGGGCTGACCGTCATTCGCGGCCCGAACGAGGCCGGCAAGTCCACGATCCAGCGCGCGATCGAGCTCGCGCTCACCCGCCGGGTCACGAGCGGCGCGGCGGACCTCGGGGCGCTTCGCTCGTGGGATGCCCCGCCCGACGCCCGGACCGTGATCAGCCTCGAGTTCGAGCAGGAAGAGGACGAGACGGTCAAGACCGGGACGCTCGAGAAGGTGTTCGGCGGTCAGCGCGGCACGGTCGACCTGCGCTACGACGGCCAGGCCATCACGGACCCGACGCTGTCGGACCAGGTCATCGCCGAGCTGACCGGCATCCCGACCGAGGCGTTCTTCCGGTCGACCGCATCGGTTCGCCACCATGAGCTGGCCGACCTCGCCCGCGACGAGTCCGCCCTCCGCGACCGCCTCCAGGCGTCGATCAGCGGCGCCGATCGGGGCACGAGCCGGGCCCGGAAAAAGCTCGACCGGGCGCTCCACGAGCTGAACACGCAGGGCGAGAAGAACCCCGGCCGCCTGAAGGTCGCCGCCTCGGCCCTCCAGCAGGCATCGACCGCCCTCGAGCAGGGCGAGCTCGCGCTGGCGCAGCTCGAACGGGACCGTGACACGCTGGCCGGGGCACGCGAGCGCCGGGGCGAGGCCGAGACGGCGCTCAGCGAGCGCCGGTCGATGCTCGAGAAGGCGCGTCAGGCCGAGCGCCTCACCGCCGAGCGGGACACCGCCCGGGAGAAGTTCGAGCGGTACCGCGAGGCGACCGAGGTCGTCGCGCAGCTCGCCGAGCTCGCCGACAGCCACCCGTCGGCCAACCCGCTCCCGGTCCTCCGCCAGGTCGTCGACCGCCTCCGCGGGCTCGACACGCGGATCCGCGAGCTGCGCGCGGCGCTCGCCGGCGAGATCGAGGTCACCTTCGAGCTGCCGCCGGCGCCGACCTGGCGGCCGCTGTCGCGCTGGGCGATCGTGCTCGTCCTTCTCGGGCTCGTGCTCGCGGGCGGGACGTTCGCCGCCCGGACGTTCCTCGACATGGATCTCCCGGGGCAGCTCGAGTACGCGGGCGGTGCCGCCGCCGGCATCGGGCTGATCCTGGCACTCGTCGCCTTCTGGCTCAGGCGCAGCGACCGGCTCCAGCAGCAGCTCCGCGACATCGACATCGATCGCCGGTTGCGCGGCCGCTCCGAGATGGAGCAGGAGCTCCGGGAGGCCGAGGCCGACACGGCCCAGCAGCTCGAGCTGCTCGGGCTCGAGGATCTCGAGTCGGCCGAGGACCTGCTCGCGCGCGAAGAGGCGCACGTCGGTCAGATCACGCAGCTCGAGGCGCGCCTGAAGGGCCTCGTCGGCGCGGAGCCGGCCGAGACGCTGCCGCGCCTGCGCGACGCGGCCGCGCTCGAGATCGAGCAGAAGACCGCCGCGCTCGAGGCGCTGGGCCCGATCGCCAAGGAGCCCCGAGCGCGCGAGCGGCTCGAGGTCGAGGTGCGTGACCAGGAGGCTGCCCTGGAGCGTGCCCGCGACGACGAGGCGAACGCCCGCGCGCGGGTCGAGTCGAACACCGTCGACGCCGAGCAGGTCGCGGGGCACGCGGAGCGCGTCGCATTGTGGCGAGAGCAGTACGCGGCGCTCGAGCGCCGCCAGCGCGTCTACGCGGCGACCCTCAACGCGATCGAGCGCGCCGAGCAGGCGACGATGAAGACCGCGACCCGCTACCTCGAGCAGCGCATGGTCCGCGACCTGGCCACGATCACCGACGGGCGCTACCGCCGGGTCCGCGTCGACGACAAGTCGCTCGACATCGACGTCCACGCCCCGGAGAAGGACGACTGGGTGCCGGTGTCGACGCTCAGCCAGGGCACGCTCGACGTCGTGTACCTCGCCGCCCGACTCGGGCTCGTCCGCCTCGTGACCGGCGACCGGCGCCCGCCGCTCGTGTTCGACGACCCGTTCGTGACCCTCGACGACGCGCGTGCCGAGCGGGCCGTCGAGCTGCTCCGCTCGATCGCCGCCGACTTCCAGGTCATCTACCTCACGACCTCGAGCCGCTACGACGCCGCCGCCGATGCGGTCGTCGAGCTGCCCGGTCCGACCGCGGTCGACGACGTGCCCGTGCCCGACGACACGACGGCCAGCGGCGCCGTCACTGCCCCAGCCAGCGGCGGCTCCGGCGCCTGAACGAGCTCCTGCCGGCCGCGGCGGCGCCGGTCGTCGTCCTCGGGCTCCTGTCGGCCCTGTCGTGGGGCGCCGGGGACTTCGGCGGCGGGCTGGCGAGCCGTCGGGCGCCGCTGCTCGGCATCGTCCTCGTCACCCAGCTGACCGGCGTCGCCGGCGCGCTCGTCCTCGCCGCGCTCCGGAACGAGCCCGCGCCCGCCCCGGCCGACATCGCCTGGTCCGTGCTCTCGGGCGTGCTCGGTGTGGTCGGCATCACCGCGCTCTACACGGGCCTCGGGCGCGGCCGGATGAGCGTCGTCGCGCCCGTCACCGGCGTCATCGCGGCTGCGCTCCCGGTGGTCGTCGGGATCGCCTGGGAGGGTCTCCCGACCCGCGAGGTCCTGCTCGGGATCGTCCTCGCCCTGGTCGCGGTGGTGCTCGTCTCGCGCGCCCCGGACGAGACCGCACGAAGCAGCGGCGTGCTGTTTGCGCTGGTCGCGGGCACCGCGATCGGGGCCTTCAACGTGACGATCGCGCAGGTCGACGACGGTCTCGTGGCGGGTCCGCTCGCGTTCATGCGGCTCACCCAGGCGGCCTGCATCGCGCTGGTCATCGCGGTCCGGCGGCCGGCGTGGCGGCTGCGGCCGTCGTTCGTGCCGGTCATCGTGGTGATCGGGCTGCTCGACCTCGGCGGGAACGGGTTCTACGTTGCCGCGACCCAGGCCGGCGAGCTGGCGATCGCCGCGACGCTGTCGTCGCTCTACCCGGTCGTGACCGTGATCCTGGCCGCGCTGCTGCTCCGTGAGCGAATGGGCCTCCCGCATCTCGCGGGGGTCATCCTGGCGGCGACCGCGATCGTGCTCATCGCGGGCGGGGGCTGACCGCAGCGACCTCCTCGGCCGCGTTCGACGGATCCAGCCCGGGGGCGCGATCGAGCCCGAGCCGGACCGCGACCGTCGCCGCCTCGGTCCGCGACGCGACCCCGAGCTTGCCGAGGATGTTCGAGACGTGGACGCCGGCGGTGCTCTCGCTCACGAACAGGGTCGCGGCGATGCGTCGGTTGGTGTAGCCGGCGGCGAGCAACACGAGGACCTCGCGCTCGCGCGGGGTGAGCCCGAACGGATCGCGCTCTGCACGTGCGTGTGCGGCCCCCTCCGCACTCGCCTCGTCCGGCTGGACCGAGCCGTCGGCCGCCGGCGGCCCCGCAGGGGACGTTGGTGTCGTGTCCGCGAGGTCCGCCCGCAGTCGCCGCGCGAGCCCGGCCAGTGCATCGAGCTGCGGGCGTGCCCCCGTCCCGGCCGCGATCCGATGCCCCTCGACCACGGCGTCACGGGCGGCGGCGAGGTCGCCCCCGGCGGCATGCGCCTCTGCCTCGCGCCAGAGGAGGTAGGCCTCGAGCAACCCGGAGCGGCGATGCGCCGATGCGACCCGGGCGGCGGCCCACGTGGCGGGATCGTCGGCGCCGGTCGCCCGGCCGAGCTCGGCCGCGACATGCTGCCGCCGCCAGCCCAGCTCGCGGCGCATCGCCGCCGAAGCCCGGTCGTAGCGCGCCGCCGCGACCTCGAGCCGTGCGAGGGCGTCCTCCGCGGCGGCGAGCCCGTGCGCCTCGGCCGCGGCGTCCCGGGCCGCACGACCGGCCTGCGCGAGATCGGCGCCGGCGCGAGCGAGGGCGGCTGCCAGCGCGCCCGCCTCGGTCGGATCGTCGGTGCCGTCCACGACGTCGAACCCCGCGCGCGCCGCATCGATGGCGTCGGCGGGCCGGCCCGACCACAGGGCGACGATCGCCTCGGTCGTGCGGATCGGCGCGCTGAACTGCGCGTCGCGCATCCCGACGCGCCCGCGGTCGACCGCATCGATCATGGCCAGCGCCGCCGCCATGTTCCCGGCCGCAGCCTCCAGGCGCGCGAGCGTGAGGTCGTGGTGGATCGTGGACACGCCGGGGGTCAGGAACCCGGCGGTCCCGTTGAGGACGTCGCGCGCCTCGGCGAGCCGGCCCTGCTCGATGAGCGTGGCCGCGGCGTTGTTCGCGATGAACGCCCCGAACGTCGACGCGGCCCCGAGCCGGCGGTTCGCCTCGACCCCCGCCAGCGAGATCTCGATCGACGCGTCGAGCTCGCCGGCCATCTCGAGGACGGTCCCGAGGCAGGCATACCCCCGACCGACGGCCGTCGGCTCGCGGATGCGCTCGGCAAGCGCGGTCGCGTCGCGCAGACGGGTGATCGCGGTGTCGAGGTCGCCGAACGTCGCCTCGCACACCCCGAGCGTCACCGACGCGTGGGCGCGCACGTCGTCGGCGCCGAGCTTCTCGGCGAGCTGGATCGCCCGAAGCGCGATGCCCGCGGCCTCGCGCTCCCGGCCGGCCAGCATCAGGTTCGCGGCGAGACCAGCGAGCACGCGGCCATGGACGGTCGACACCGGCTGGCCCTCGAGCAGCCCGACGGCTTCGCGCAACACGTCGATCGAGGCGTCGGTGTCGCCGCTCATCCAGGCGGCACGGCCGAGGATCTCGCGCGCCCGCGCGCGGTGCGAGGGATCCTGGTCGGCGTCGCGTTCGTCGAACAGCAGGGTCGCCTTGCGCGCGAGCGTGACCGCGCGGACGGCGTCGCCGGCCAGCATCGTCGCCTCGGCCGCCGCGAGATACAGCGCGCCGAGGTCGTAGCCGGCGGGCCGCGCCTCCGGCGGCACGGCCTCCCACTTCTCGATGGCGCGCTCGAACTCATGCCCGGCTTCGGCGAATGCGAAGGCTGCCCGTGCCGCCTCGCCGGCGACGATCGCCGCAGCGAGGGCGTTGGCAGGCTCGTGGGCGGCGTTCCAGTGATGCGCGATCTCCACGAGCCGGCTTGCATCCGCGTACGCGGACCCGTCGCGCGTCGGGAGCGCCTCGAGGGCGCGCGCGTAGGCGGCATGCAGGCGCCGCCGGTCCGAGGGGAGCAGGGTCTCGTAGACGGCCTCCTGGAGCAGCGCGTGGCGGAACGCGTAGCGCTCGTTCGGCCCCTCGTCGGTCGCCACGAGCAGCTGCGACGCCACGGCTTCGCGCACGGCATCCATGAGCTGGGGCTCGTCGAGCCCGCAGACGCGGGCGAGGATCGCATGATCGACCTGGCGGCCTGCCACCGCCGCCACCTCGACGAGGCGGAGCGCCTGCTCGGATGCGCCGGCGTGCCGGGCGAGGAGCACCTCGCGGAGCGTGTCGGGGAGACGCGCGGCGCCGTCCGGATCGCTCGCCGCGGCGAGCTCCTCGGCGAAGAACGCGTTGCCCTCGGAGCGCCGGACGACCGACTCGAGCAGGGTCGGCGTCGGCGGGGCGCCGAGGATCGCGGTCAGGAGGGCGCGGATCTCGTCGGGCTCGAACCGCTTCAGATCGAGCCGCTCGACGCGGGGCAGCCGCTCCGCCTCACCCAGCCAGGCCCGCAGCGGATGGCGCCGGTGGAGCTCGTCCATGCGGAAGGTGGCGACGACCAGGAGCCGCTCCTCGCGTGCGTTGCGCGCGAGGAACGCGAGGAGGTCGCGCGTGGACCGGTCGGCCCAGTGGAGGTCCTCCACGACGAGCGCGAGCGGCTGCTGCGCGCTGAGCCGACCCAGCAGCCCGAGGACGCCCTCGAAGATGCGGATCTGCAGCCACTCCGCGCGATCGATCGGCGCGGTCGCGCTGCCGGCCGGGGCGGGGAGCTCGGGGACGAGGCGGGCGAGCTCGGCAAGGCTGGGACCGGCCGCCTCGGTCACGGCGTCCGGGCCGATCTGCCGGACGAGCGTGCGCAGCGCCTCGACGATCGGGCCGAACGGGAGCCCGTCGTCCCCGAGCGCCACCGAGCCGCCCTCGACGACGAGCCAGCCCCGGTCGCGCAGCCGCCCCCCGGCCTCGGCGACGAGCCGGCTCTTGCCGACGCCGGCTTCCCCGCCGACGAGCGCGACGCCGGGCACGCCGGTCTCCGCCTGGGCGGCGGAGCTGAGCAGCAGGTCGAGCTCGGCCGCCCGGCCGATGAACTCGGGGCTCGACAGCCGGCGGGCCATGCCCGCGATCATAGTCACGGGCGGCCCGCCCTCCCATCGACGAATGTCGTGTCGGCCGGGTCGTCGGCGCCTGTCACGCGGTCGCGGTGCTCGGGCCGAACGCCCGTCGCAGTGTGCCGAACCAGCGGCTCGTCGGCCGGTCGGCGCCACGGCGCGCGTGGCGCAGCTCGCGCTCGCGCGCGGCGTCCTCGATCTGGCGCCGGCGATGGGTGTCGGCAACGATGAGGCTCAGGTCGGGTCGGGTTCGCAGCATCGGCATCGGAGGGCTCCTTCGGGTCTCGCTCGGGTCACGTCGTCCAGTGCGGCAACCGTACGAGCCGGGGGTGCCTCGACACATCGGGAGGTTCCTTACCGTTGCGACCCGCTCGCCTTCAATTCGGGGACGCGCTGGTCGCGTGGCCCTTTAGCGGTCGGTCCCGGCCTTTAGACTGGCGCGCATGACCGATCTCCCCGCCGGCGTGACCGTCGAGTCCGTCTGGCTCATCGAGGCGACCTACGCGCCCGACGCCGCCGAGACCCGCGGGCCGTTCCGGGCGGCCCATCTCGAGCGCGTCGTCGAGCTGCGCGAGGCCGGCGTCGTCATCGAGGCCGGTGCCTTCGCGGACGTCAGCGCCTCGATCCTCATCGTGCGCGCCGAGAGCGAGGAGGCGGCGCTCGCGATCGCCCGCGACGACGTCTACATGCAGAACGGGATCTGGGTCGAGGTGCGCGCCCGGCCGTTCGGGCGGGTCGTCTAGCGCGAGGCCCTCGGCGGGGCGGGGGGCGCCGCCATCGCCGGTACGCGCCGGATCTCGACCGCCTCGACCTCCTCGACCGAGCGCCCGACCCAGACCGAGGCGAACCCCTCCCCGGTGAGATCGCGCGCGAGCGTTTCCCGGACGCGGGCGAGCTGGCGGTCGATGACGTCCGGGTCCACCTGCCGTCGGCGGCCCGCGTTCCGTGCCAGGACGACGGCTCGCGGCAGGTCGAGCGCGAGCGCGACCGCGGGGACACCGACCCGCCGCGCCCGACGCAGGAGCTCCCGTCGGTCGCTGGCCGTTGCGTTCGTTGCGTCGACCACCGTCGTCGCGCCCTGGGCGAGCCGGCGCTCGAGCGAGCGGTGGAGCGCCGCGAAGGCTGCGCCGCTGACCGCCTGGTTGGCCTCGTCGCCGCCGATCGCGGCGCGCAAGGCATCGGACGAGAGGATCTCGTCGGCGGCGAAGTGGCGCGCGGCGAACGTCGACTTGCCGGCACCGGCGGCCCCGATGAGCACGACCAGGGCGGGCTCCGGGAGGAAGAGTGTGGTCACGGCGCGATCATGGCGCAGCCCGGGGTCGGAAGCGCGCGTCGGGCCCGTCCGTCAGGAGACGCGCCGGACCTCGTAGCCGCCGCCTTCGGCCGTGCGGACCTCGTAGGCGGGCTGGTCGTAGACGGTCGGGCCGCGCCGAGCGTGGCCCTCCCCCAGCGTGAACCTGCTGCCGTGCCATGGGCAGACGATGCAGCCGTCCTCGACCCGGCCCTCGTCGAGCGGTCCACCGGCGTGCGCACAGACGTTGTGCAGCGCGTGGACCGCGCTGCCCAGCCGGACCAGCACGAGGTCGTTGATCCCGGCGCGCGCCTTGACCGGCGTCCCTTCGGGAAGCGTCGCAAGGTCGTCCACGCCGTCGACCTGGAGTCGGATCCATTTGGTGCCAGGGCCGCGGAACGCGTGGCGGCTGACCATGTTCCCGAGCTGGTAGACGACATCCCCGCCGACGTACGCGCCGGCGGTCACGACCAGGAACCCGATGATCGAGAGCGCGATCGGGACGGCGCGGTCGGCCGGGTCGCCGGCACGCAGCGGTTCTCCACAGGCTATCCACGCTGTCCACAACTCCGGGGATAACTCGGGACGCGTTCGGTCGAAGTTCGTGGATAAGGCCGTTGTAACGCGGAGGGGCCCGGCCGTAGTCTTCGTCTTGCCCGAAGGGGCAGGTGAGAACCGCCGGAACCGCAGCGGGGAGTGATCCTCGAGGCGGGGTCGGGGGCCAGGGACGGTGGCCGCGAGGCCGCTGGTCCAGGACCCCGCCGACGTCCGGGGACTGCGAGCAATCGCAGCCGCCGGAGCCGTTGACCCGGTCCGGTTTCCTTACCAGTTCCTTCGGGCGCTTTCGTGTGCGCCGCAAGCTCCGTGGCAGGGCCGCGCGCCCGCGACGCGATCCCGGAGCCGCCCGTCGCCGGCGTCGCGGATCAGGCCGGGGCCGCGCTCCGGATGGCCTTCGGCGGCAGCGACGGCGTTCGATCGTCCGGGTCGTTCCCGTCCTCGCCGCGCCACTCGGGCCGGGTGAGGATGATCGTCGCCAGGAGCATGCTCAGCCCACCGTACCAGAGCGCCGGGAGCGCGAGCATGCCGGCGACCGGGACCGTCCAGCGGCGGTCCGTGCGAGCTCCCCACACGACCACGGCGGCCGCCAGCGGCAGCCGGACCAGCAGCGGAACCGGCAGCGCCGCCCACGTGCCGGTGCGACCGGCGTTCGACTCGAGCACGCCGATCCAGTCCGCCCACGCCGCCGGCATCACGAACGCGGAGACGAGCACGACGGCCGCGGTCGCCGCCATCGCGACGAACAGCGCGTTCCACTCCCGCCGAACGGCGAACCAGAGCAGCCCGATGCCGGGCGTCACCTTGGTCAGGAGCACGAACGACCACGCGGCCGGCCAGCGGAAGCCGAGGACCATCGCGACCGCGAGGAGCAGCGAGATGTTGCCGCCCGCGAGCTCCATCGACGCCGCGAGGACGCCGGCGGCGAACAGTCGCGGGCCGGTCAGGAACCGCACCGCGCCGAGCAGGATCATCGTCCAGACCGCCATGAACGCCTGCCACGGCAGCGCCGTCAACGGCGCGAGCAGCTGGAGGAAGGCCGGCGAGTAGACGTACGCGACGGGGTCCGTCCAGCTCGAGCGCGCGTACGGGTTTGCGAGCGAGGGCTGCCAGTAGCAGTACGCGTCCTGGCCGGTTCCCCACAGCCGCCCGAACGGCTCGGCCATCACGACGATCCCCGCCCAGGCGACGAACGCGACGAGGATCCCGAGGACCTCGAGCCGAAGCAGTCGGGCAGTGTCGCGGGCGCGCGGCGGCGCCGGTTCGCGCAGCCGGGCGAGGCTGCGGATCGCGTTCGTCATGGCTCCACGAGTGGCGGCGTCGAGGACGGTGGACGGTGCAGTGCGGCACCAATCATGCCCGACCGACCGCCTTTCGGTATCTCGGGGCCTCACCGGTGCGACGTATCAGGGATGTCCCGGAACCGCGAGCAATCCGCCCTCTGCTCACCGTTGGGCGGTGGGAGTGCGCCCCGGGGCTGATATCGCGCCACGGCGGGCCGGAGTGCCCGGGCCTCACGGCCCGCCGTGGCACGCGGGGTCCGGCCCCCTCGGCGCGGGCCAGGAGCCGCGTTCTTGGCCAACTATTAGTCCAGGTAGTAGGAGGCCGACGGATCGGCCCTCGAAGGCCGCGATTCTTGGCCAATCAGCATCCGGATTCGTGGGTGGCCATGAAAACGGCCTCATCGCGGACCCGATCGGTGCCAACGACTACGGGGGCTGATATCTGGCCACTGGCGACGGGCCGGAGGGCCCGGTGCCGAGCGGCTGGGCCGGTGGGCCGCGGTCCGGGCGCCGCGTTCGTGGCCAACGATCAATCCGGGTAGTACGTGGCCGACGGATCGGCCCTCGAAAGCCCCGATTCCGGGCCATTCAGCATCCGGATTCGTGGTTGGCCAAGGAATCGACCCCATCGCGGCCCGGATCGATGCCAACGACTACGGGGGCTGATATCTGGCCACGTGCGGCGGGCCGGAGCGCCCGGGCCGGAGCGCGCGGGCCACGGACGGGCCGGAGCGCCCGGGCGCCACGCCCGGGCCCGTCCCCGCGGTCCGGCCCACTGCCTGTGGGCCCTGGCGCCGCGTTCGTGGCCAACCGGGGCCGGGCTCGCGAGAGCCTCGGGGGCTACGTCGTGGGCACCGACCGGTCGCCGGGACCCGTGTAGCGCATGTCGGGCCGGATCAGCTTGTTGGCCCCGCCCTGCTCGATCGCGTGCGCCGTCCAGCCGGCCATCCGGGCCAGCGCGAACGTCGACGGGAACAGCTCCGGCGCGAGGCCCACGCCCTGGAGCACGGCCGCGGCGTAGTACTCGACGTTGGTCTTGATCACGCGGCCCGGCTTCAGCTCCCCGAGCACGCGCAACACGGTGTCCTCGACCTTCACCGCGGTGTCGAGCCAGTCGGCCATCGAGCCCATGCCCTCGGCGACCGAGCGGAGCGCCGCCGCGCGCGGATCGTAGGCGCGATAGACGCGATGACCGAAGCCCATGATCCGGTCGCCGCGCGCCACGGCCTCGCGGACCCACGTCTCGGCGTTGTCGGGATCGCCGATCTCGTGGAGCTGGCTCACGACCTCGGCCGGAGCGCCCCCGTGGAGCGGCCCCTTCAGCGCCCCGATCGCGCCGCACACGGCCGATGCGATGTCCGACCGCGTCGAGGTGATCACGCGGGCCGTGAACGTCGACGCGTTGAGCCCGTGCTCGGCGCCGACGATGAAGTACGCGTCGAGCGCCCGGGCGGCGGCCGGGTCCGGCGGCGCGTCGTTGAGCTGCTGCAGGAACGACGCCGCGAGACCCAGCGAGCGATCCGGCTCGACCGGCTCGAGCCCGAGACGCAGCCGACCGAACGCCGCGAGCGCAGACGGCGCGAAGGCGGTCAGCGCGCGCGCCTGCTGGGGGGTCGGCGGCCAGCCCGGGTTCTGGTTGGCGCCCCAGACCGAGACCGCCGTGCGCAGCGCGTCCATCGGCGACGCGGTCGTCGGCAGCTGCCGGAGCGCGGTCAGGACGGTCGCCGGCACGGGCTCCGGCGGAAGGGTCGCCCGCGGGTTCCAGTCCCCGGTCCAGAGCAGCTCGGCGACGGCCGCGTACGTGCCGTGCTCGACGAGCTCGACGATCGGGTAGCCGCGATAGAGCAGGCGGCCGTTCGCGCCGTCGACGAGGGCAATCGTGCTCTCGGCGGCGACGACGCCTTCGAGACCGGGTGAGTAGGGGCGGGTATCCGCAAGGTCGACCATGGCCCCGATGGTAGCCCCGCGCGCGGCTCTCTGCCGGGGGTCGTGGCGCGTCGGGCGCCCCGGTCAGCGCTCGAGCGCCTTCAGCACCAGCCGGACGAGGATCGAGCCGAGCGTCGCGAACACGAGCGCGCCGATGAACCCCTCGACCTGGCCGAACCCCAGCTCACGGCTGAGCCAGCCGCCGATGATCCCGCCGACGATGCCGATGAGCATCGTCGGGAGGCAGCCCTGGACGCTGCGAGTGCCGACGAACCAGCCCGAGATCGAGCCGGCCAGCAGGCCGATGACGATCCAGCCGACGATGTTCATGTCCATGGCGCGGAGTGTGCCACCCGCGGACGGCGACCTGCCAGCCCCTCAGGCCTGGACGAACGCCTCGATCGCCGCGACGAACGCCTCCGGATGAGTGTGGTGGGCCGCGTGCTTCGCGCCCGGGATCGTCACGATCCGACCGTCGCTGAGGCGCGCGTCGAGCGCCCGAACCGCCGCGCCGAACTGCGGGAGGCTCGCGCCGCCGAGGATCTGGAGGACGGGCACGCGCACGGCGGCGAGCGCATCGAGCGACGCCTCGGGGGCGGTCTCGGCCTCGAGCTCGCGCAGGATCGTCGGTGCGGTCGCCACCCGGCGCGGCCAGATGGGGTTCGAGCGATACGCCTCGAGCTCCGGCTCGCTCATCCCGACGATCTCGCGCAGGAACGTCGACATCGCGTCCGCGAGGTCGCCGCGGTCCACCAGCCCGGTCAGTCGATCGCGCAGGCCCGGGGGCAGATAGCCGGACCCGGGCGCCGGCGGCGCTCCCTCGTACGCGACGACCCGCGCGATCGCCGACGAGCGCAGGGCCGCACCCAGCGCGCACCGGCCGCCGAACGAGTGCCCCACGACCACCGGGGGTGTCCCGGTGTCGGCGGCGACCGCGTCCGCGACCGCCGCCACGTCCTCGAGCTCGCGCTCGACGGCGTAGGCCCCCGGCGCGCCGTCGCCCGAGGCGCCGCGGCCGCGCCGGTCGACCGCGTGGAGCGTGAACCGCGGTTCGAGGAGCGGCCCGACCGTCCGGAACGCGGTGTGGTCGGCGAGCGTGCCGTGGACCAGGATCAGCGGCGGCCCCTCCCCCGAGGTGAAGACCGCGATCGCCGTGCCGTCGGCCGATCGCACGTGGCGCGTCGCTGGCGGGTCGGCATCCATGGCGGGCAGGATACGGTGACGGCCGCGCGGTCCACCGCGTACCCTGCGGGAACCGGGCTGCCGTGGGGTGCTGCCGACGATGCGTGACGACGAAGCGCTGGGCCGCCTGCGCGACTTCCTGCGCTGGCTGATCCCGGTCGTCTACGGCTTCGCGATCGTCGAGACCGTCGCGTTCGCCCTGTCGCGCGACGCGCGCATCGGCCTGACCGCGGTCATCGCCTTCGGGTACGGCATCCTCGTGACCTGGGCATGGCGTGCCGCCGGACGGGGTGCGGTGCGGCCGGCCGTAGTCGCGGTCTGGCTCGGGCTCATGGTGGCGGGTGTGGCCAGCGCGGTCATCCAGCCGATCCTCCACGCCGGCCTGCTCCTCGTGCCGATCGTCGCGGTGATGGTCGCGCTCCCGTACGAGCGGGGCAGCCGACTGGTCCGGCTGCTGCTCGTGGCGTGGATCGCGGCCGGCACGATCGGCGCGCTCGGGGTGGTGCTGCCCACCGAGCAGGGGCTTCCAGCCTGGTTCCTCGCGACGTACCGGCTCGCCACGATCGTCGGAGGCACCGGCATCCTGCTGCTCCTGCTCGGTCAGTACAACGACCGGCTGACCGGAGCGCTCGCGCGCTCCGAGGCCGCCAACGTGGCGCTCCGCGAGGCACGGGGCCGGCTCGAGGAGGAGTGGGAGCAGCTCGAGACGATCCTGCGCAGCATCCACGACGGCGTCGTCGCGACCGATGCGGCCGGCACGGTCGTCTTCCTCAACCCGGTCGCCGAGGAGCTCACCGGCTGGAGGGCGAACGAGGCGATCGGTCGCGACGTCGGCGAGGTCGTGGCCGTGACGGCGTCGGCCGACGCCCCGCGCGACACCGCCGACGCGATCGGCCGCACGCTGTCGGGCGAGGGCGAGACCGACACGGCTCCCGGCGCGCGCCTCGTCGACCGCGACGGCGGCGAGCGACGCATCGCGGGCCACGCAGCCCCGCTCCACGGGACCGACGGGCGGACCATCGGCGCCGTCCTCGTCCTCCGCGACGTCACCCGCGAGATCGAGGCCGACGAGGAGCGCCGGCGGATCGAGCATCGGATCAGCGAGGCGGACAAGGTCGAGAGCCTCGCCCGGCTGGCGGGTGGGGTCGCCCACGACTTCAACAACCTGCTCGCCACGATCCTCGGGAACGCAGCGCTTGCGCTCGCCGACCTGCCGCCCGACGCGCCGGCGCGTGCGAGCATCGAGGAGATCGAGGGGGCCGGGCGGCGCGCCGCCGAACTTGCCCGCCAGATGCTCGCGTACTCGGGCCGGGGCCGGCTCGACGTCGGGCCGGTCGACCTCAACGGGCTCGTCGCCGAGGCGGAGCCGCTGCTCCGGGCGACACTGCCGCCGGACGTCGACGTCCGGCTCGAGCTCGCGCCGGACCTCCCCGAGGTCGACGGCGACGCCGTCCAGCTTCGCCAGGTCCTGCTCAACCTCGGCACCAACGCGGGCGAGGCCATCCACGAGCGGCAGGGGGACGGCGGGGTCGTCACGATCGCAACGCGGCTCGTCGAGGCCGGCGACCCGCTGCTGGCATCGGCCGAGGGCCCGCTGGAGCCGGGTCGCTATGCCGCGCTCGCCGTCGCCGACACCGGCATCGGGATGACGCCGGAGACCGCGGCCCGCGTCTTCGATCCGTTCTTCTCGACCAAGTTCACCGGGCGCGGCCTCGGGCTCGCGGCCGTGCTCGGGATCGTCCGCGGTCACGGCGGCGCGGTTCGGCTCGAGAGCGAGCACGGGACCGGCTCGCGGTTCACGGTGCTGCTCCCGGCGTCCGCGGCGCGGGGCCGGGACCCGACCCCGCCGCCGGCCACTGCGGGCGGCTCCCGGGAGGCCGTGCGCGTGCTCGTCGTGGACGACGACCCGGGCGTCCGTGCCGTTGCCGGCGCGATGCTGGGCCGGCTGGGTCACCCCGTGATCGAGGCGAGCGACGGCGCCGCGGCCGTCGCGGCATTCGAGGACGCCACCGGCACGATCGGAGCCGTGCTGCTCGACCTGACCATGCCCGGCCTCGACGGCGCCGATGCCCTGGCGCGCCTGCGCGCGATCGATCCCGCGGTCCCGGTCGTCGTCATGAGCGGGTGGAGCGCCGATGAGGCCGCGTCCCGGCTGCAGGGTGGCCGGCCGGCGGGCTTCCTTCGGAAGCCGTTCACCCTGGCCGAGCTCGAGGCGGCCCTTGGCACCGCCGGCGCTCCCGGCCGCTGAGCACAGTACTACCGGCCCAGCTCCGCGGCCGCGGCCTCGTCGACGATCCAGGTCGCCCCGCTCCGCCGGGCGAGCGTGGCGGGCAGCCGGGCCGGGTCGAGCGGGCCGCGCAGCACCTCTCGCAGCGTCGCCGCCTTGCCGGCGCCGTTGACGACGACGAGCACCTCGCGCGCGACGGTCACGACCATCGGATGGAGCGTCACGCGCGACACGTGCGGCTCGATGTGCGTCGGGGCCGGGATCGCCACGGCCCAGCCCTCCGCGTCGAGCGCCGCGGAGCCGGGGAACACCGACAGGATGTGCCCGTCCGGGCCCATCCCGAGCAGGACGAGGTCCAGCACCGGCCATCCCTCGCGGCGCTCGAGCCCGGCAGAGCGGAGCTCGCCCGCGAGCTCGGCGGCACACCACGCCTCGTCCTCGCCGATCGCGAGCGTCCGCGCGACCGGGAACGGGTGCAGGTTCGCGGCGGGCAGCGGTGCCGCGCCGTCGCGCAGGAGCGTGTCGTCGAGCGGCTTGACGTTCGACAGCTCGTGCTCGCGCGGGACGAACCGGTCGTCGCCCCACCACACGTGCGTCTCCGCCCAGGGCATCCGCTCGCGCAGCGGCGAGGCCGACAGCGCCCGGTAGATGCCGACCGGCGTCGAGCCCCCGGTCGTCGCGAAGTCGGCGCGCCCCCGACGGGCTACGGCATCCGCGAGCGACTGCGCGATGGTCTCGGCCGCGGCGCGCGCGGCGGCGGTGGGATCCGGGACGACGACGAGCGTCGGCTCGCCGGCCGGCGTCGGGGGTGGGTGGCCGGCGGTGCCGTCCTCCTCGGTCATGGGCTGTCCTCCAGTGCGGGGCCGATCAGCGTGGCGGCGGCGCGCAGCGCGCCCTCGGCGACCGGGTCGCGCCCGGTCGCCTCGATGGCCTGGGCGAGCAGATCGACGTCCGTGCGCCGCGGCGCCCCGAACGCCCGGTCGACCACCTCGACCCCATCCTGCCAGACCCGCACGTGGACGAGGTCGGCCTCGGCGGTGACGTCGGCGCGCAGCTCCGAGCCGCGCCGCTCCGCGAGCAGCTCGACCCGGAGGGTCGTCCCGGACGGCATCGGCGAGGCGATCGGGCGGACGATCACGTGGACGTGGCCGCGTCCGTCGGTCAGCGTCGCCGCGAGCCCGTGGCCCATGGTCGCTCGACCGCCGGTGCGGCCGCGCCCAGCCGCGGGGGCTCGGGATGCGGACGCACTGCGCGCGCCGCGGGTCCCGGGTCCGCCGACCGGCTCGAGCGGGCGCGTCACCGTCAACCCGAGCCGCGATGCGAGCCAGGCGACGTGGTAGACGGGCTTCACGACGTTCGTCGAGCCGTGCTCGCCGGTCTCGTCGTGGGTCGCGTACGTCACGGCGATCCGCCGGATCGAGGGCAGGTACGGCAGGAAGTCGGGGTCGTCGAAGATCGACGCGATCGCCTCGCGCCAGCGCGACTGGCGATCGAGCGCGAAGTCCGAGATGGCGAGGCGCGTCGTCGCGGACAGCTCGGCGAGCTCGCGGAGCCGCGCGAGGCCGTCGCCGGTCCAGCTCGAGCCGTCGACGACGAGACGATCGGCACCCTCCAGCAGCTCGTGCACCTCGGGCGAGCGCAGCAGCGGCTCGTTCGGCCACCAGACCGTCACCGGCAGGTCGTGGATGACGAGCGGCGCGACGAGCGACGTGAGCCGTCGCCCGGCCTCGCCGCCGGCCTTGAGGAGGATCATCTCGGCGCAGATCTCGGGGGCGCCTTCGCGGGGCAGCACGCAGTGGGCCTGCACCTCGGCATCGAGCCAGGCCGGGCCGTCGGGATCGGCCGAGGCGACGAGCAGCGTGCGCGACGGATGGCGCCCGGTGAGGGCCTGGATCGTGGCGGCGGCCCGCCAGGCCACCTCCATCCGGCGCGTGATCACCACCAGGTTCATGACGCTCGTTCGAGCCGCCACGTGCCGGCCGCCGGCGCGGTCCTCGTCGCGGACCGTGAGGTCGACCTGCGACCAGATTCGGTTCAGCTCGCGCTCGATCTCGAGGATGCTCTTCGCGCGGGAGGTGAAGCGGAGCACGGGCTCGCCGGGCGTCGCGAGCTGGTCGGCCGGGAGCGGCTGCGCGGGCGCTCCACCGCCCTCGACGAGCGTCATGGCCGCGCGACCGGACGCGTCGTGCCGGTTCGGTCCGCAGCGGTGCTCGCGGTCAGATGCGGCGCCATCGCCGGCCGTCCCGGGCCATGAGCTCGTCCGACGCCTCCGGCCCCCAGGTGCCGGCGTCGTAGTTCGGGAAGGCCGGCGCCGGCGCGTCGGCCCACGCGGCCACGATCGGGTCGACGATCGCCCACGCATGCTCGACCTCGTCGGCACGCGTGAACAGCGACGCGTCGCCCTGGAGCGCGTCGAGGATCAGCGTCTCGTAGGCGTCCGGCGAGTCGACCGAGAATGCCGAGCCGTACGTGAAGTCCATCGTGACCGAGCGCACGTCGAGGCCGAGACCGGGAACCTTCGCGCCGAAGCGCAGCATGATCCCCTCGTCCGGCTGGATGCGGATTGCGAGGAGGTTCGGATCCGGGTCGGTCGCCACCTCCTGGAACAGGCGATGCGGGACCGGGCGGAACTGGATGGCGATCTCGGTCGTGCGCTTCGGCATGCGCTTGCCGGTCCGGACGTAGAACGGCACGCCCGACCAGCGCCAGTCGTCGATCGTCAGCTTCGCCGCCACGAACGTCTCGGTCTCCGATTGGGGGTCGACGTCGGGCTCCTCGCGGTAGCCGTCGACCTGCTCGCCGAGCACCCAGCCGCCGCCGTACTGCCCGCGGACGACGTCGGTGCGGGTCAGTGCGTCCGTCGCGATCGCGCGCAGCACCTTGACCTTCTCGTCGCGGAGCGCGTCGGCCTGGAACGTCGCCGGCGGCTCCATCGCCACGAGGCTGACCAGCTGGAGCAGGTGGTTCTGGACGACGTCGCGGACCGCCCCGGTCTCCTCGTAGAACGCGCCGCGGTTCTCGATCCCGATCGACTCGGCCACGGTGATCTGCACGTGGTCGACGTAGCGCCGGTTCCAGACGGGCTCGAAGAGCGAGTTGCCGAACCGGAAGACCAGCAGGTTCCGGACGGTCTCCTTCCCGAGGTAGTGGTCGATGCGATAGACCTGCGACTCGCGGAAGACGCGACCGACCTCCCGGTTGAGCCGCTGCGCCGAGGGCAGGTCGCGCCCGAACGGCTTCTCGATGACGACCCGCCGCCAGCCGCCCTCGTGGCGCTCGTGGTCGAGCCCGACGCGGCCCAGCTGCGCGACGATCTCCGCGAACTGGGACGGCTGGGTGGCCAGGTAGAAGAGGCGGTTGCCGCGCGTGCCGCGTGCCGCGTCGATCTCGTCGAGCGAGGTCGCCAGCCGGTCGAAGCCGTCGGGCTCGGAGAAGTCGAGCCGGTGGTACTCGATGCGCTCCGCGAACGACCGCCAGGCCGGCTCCTCGACCGGCAGCGTCCGGGCATGCTCGTCGAGGGACGTCCGCACCTCGGCCCGGAAGCCCTCGCTGTCGTACGGGCGGCGGCCGATCGCCACGACCACGAACTCGTGCGGCAGGAGGTTCGCGCGCCACAGCTGAAACAGGGCCGGCAGCACCTTGCGGTGGGCGAGGTCGCCGGTCGCGCCGAACAGGACGAGGATCGACGGATCGGGGACGCGCTCGAGCCGCAGGCCCTCGCGCAGCACGTTCTCGACCGGGCGCGATGCGGCCCGACGACGGCCCTCGCGCGACAGCCGCAGGTCGCGCATCGTGCGCGGCGCGTCCTTCGGCCTCGGCGCCGGCTGTGCCGGCTTGTCGGGGAGCTGCTCCGGCCGTCGCCGGACGGTCGTGCCGGCCATGGGTCGCTACCTCGTCCGGGGGACGGCGGACGCGGGGGTCATTCCGTTCTCACCGCGTGAACCTCGGGCGGATGGCTCGCGGGAGCGTCGCCTCCGCCCTCGGTGCGCGCGTGGCAATCGGTCATGGTCGTCTCCGCCGTCGTCATTCCGTCTTCACCGCGTGGCCACCGAATTCGTTGCGTAGCGCTGCCAGGACCTTCGCGCCGTACGAGTCGTCCTGGCGCGAGCGGAAGCGCATCTGGAGCGACAGCGTGATGATCGGCGCGGGGACGTCGCGGTCGATCGCCTCCTGGACGGTCCAGCGGCCCTCGCCGGAGTCGGCGACCCAGCCCTTGAGCTGGACGAGGTCCTGGCCGTTCGCCTTGAACGCCCGGCCGGCGAGCTCGAGCAGCCACGACCGGACGACCGAGCCCTGCATCCACAGGTCCGAGATCGCCGCGAGGTCGAGCTCGTAGTCGCTCGCATGGAGGATCTCGAAGCCCTCCGCGTAGGCCTGCATGAGCCCGTACTCGATGCCGTTGTGGACCATCTTCACGTAGTGGCCGGCGCCCGGGCCGCCGACGTGGAGGTAGCCGCCGTCGGGCGCGAGCGAGGTGAAGATCGGCACGAGCGGGTCGACCGCCTCGGGCTCGCCGCCGACCATCAGGCAGTAGCCGACCTGGAGCCCCCAGATCCCGCCCGACGTGCCGGCGTCGACGTAGTGGATCCCCTTCGCCTTGAGCTCGGGATGGCGGCGCTGGTCGTCGTGGAAGTTCGTGTTGCCCCCGTCGATGATCGTGTCGCCGGGCTCGAGGTGCTCGAGCAGCTCCGCGATCTGCGCCTCGGTCGCATCGCCGGCCGGGACCATGACCCACACGGCCCGGGGCTTCTGGAGCTTCGCGACGAGCTCCTCGATCGAGAATGCCGCGACGGCGCCCTCGCCCGCGATCTCCTTCGTCTTCTCGGGCGTCCGGTTGTAGGCGACGATCTCGTGGCCGTCGCGAAGCAGGCGGCGCACCATGTTGGCGCCCATCCGGCCGAGGCCGATGAAGCCGAGTTGCATGCGTCAGGTCTCCTGGGCGGGGGTGGGGGACGGCGTCGGCGACGCGTCGACGGGTTGGTCGAGCGCGGCGGCGAGCGCCGCCTCGAGCTCGGTCAGCGCGGCGTCGACATCGGCGCCGAGGTGGACGCGCAGGATCGGCAGGTCATGTGCCTCGATGGCGCCGAAGTCGCCCGCGGCCTGGGCATCGATGAGCCGGCCGAAGGTGTACGGCCAGCCGGGGATCGGCCGGTCGTTCGGGTGGTCCGCGGTCAGCTGGAGGAACCAGCCGATCGGGGCGCCGCCCTTGTGGAGCTGACCGGTCGAGTGGAGGAAGCGCGGGCCGTAGCCGGCGGTCGTGGCCCGGCCTGTCCGGTCGCGCAGCAGGCGGCGGATCCGGCGCAGCGCCTCGTCGCGCGCCGGGGTCGGCGCGATGAACGCCTGGAGCGCGAGATAGGAATCGGGCCGGCGCCGCGCGAGGTGGCGCGCCAGCTCGCCGACGACCGTGCCGTCGCCCGCGGTGAGCCGCAGCGGGGCATCGCCGATCAGCGTCAGCGAATCCCCCTCGGCCAGGATCGGGATGCTCGGCGGGCGGTCGGGCGCATCCACCTCGTGGGCGCCGGCCCAGTCGGTCGGGTGCTCGAGCCGCTCGTCGAGATCGGGGTCGACGGTCTCGAGCAGCCGCTTCGTGAGCTGCTTCGCCTCCTCGACGTTGGGCTGGTCGAACGGGTCGATCCCGAGGACCGCGCCCGCGATCGCCGTGGCCACCTCCCAGCGCACGAACTCGGCGCCGAGGTCGATCGGGTCGGCGAGCTCGATCCGGATGACCGGGTGCCCCGCCGCCTCGAGCGCGGCGGCCAGCGCGTCGCGGCCGCCATCGGCGCCGCCGGCGAGCGCGATCCGCACGAATGCCCGATCCGGTCCGTAGGCCGCAGGCTCGCCGAGCGGCTCGAGGTCGATCGGCACGATGCCGACCCCGTGCTTGCCGGTGCTCTCCGCGATGAGCTGCTCGACCCAGCCGCCGAAGCTCTCGATCTCGTCGTCGACGAGGAACGTCAGCTTGTCCCGTCCCTCCCGGGCCAGCACGCCGATCGCGACCCCGAGCGAGACGCCCGGGTTGGCCGCGGCGACGGGCTCGCGACATGCGCCGAGCATGGCGTTCGCCGAGCTGAGCAGCGCGTCGAGATCGAGCCCGATCAGCGACGCGGGCACGAGCCCCACGTAGGTCAGCGCCGAGTAGCGTCCGCCGATATCGGGCGGGTTGAGGAACACCGCCCGGAAGTCGTCGGCGTGCGGGATCGCCTCGAGCGAGCGGCCGGGATCGGTGATCGCCGCGATCACGTCGCCCGGCCCCTGCCAGACCTCGTGCCGCCGCCGGTCGAGCGCCGCGTCCGCGCGGGCCCACGCGTCGGCGAGGAAGGCATTGGGCTCGGTGGTCGTGCCGGACTTCGAGGCGACGATGAACAGCGTCGCGAGCGGATCGAGGTCGTCGACGCGGGCGGCGACGAAGTCGGGATCGGTCGAGTCGAGGATGCGCAGCTCGAGGTAGCCCTCGGTCGTGCCGAACGTCCGGTGCAGGACGTCGGGGGCGAGGCTGCTGCCACCCATCCCGGCGACGACCGCGGTCGTGAACCCGGCCGCCACGATCCCGTCGCCGAACGCCTCGAGCGAGCCCGTGCGCTCCGCGAACTGCTCGGGGGCGTCGAGCCACCCGAGCCGGTCGGCGATCGCCGCCGCGACGCGTTCGTCGGTCGTCCACAGCGCGGTGTCGCGGGCGAACAGGCGGACGGCCCAGTCCTCGCCCGTCGCCCGTCCGAGCGCCTCCTCGAAGGCCGCCCGGCTACCACCGAGCGCGAAGCGGGGAAGGGGAGCGGCGGTCGCCGCACGGTCGGTCATTGCGGACTCCCTGCGATGCTCCGGGTCATCGTACGCCGCGGGCTCAGGAGTGGCCCGGGTCCTCGCCGCCCGAGCGGCCGACGCCCGCCTCCCCCTCCTCGAGCGTCGGATGGCCGCCGAGCCCGAGGTGCCCCGGGTGGAGGGTGGGGATCCTGCCGCGGAGCCCGTTGCGGACGACCTTCCGTGCGACGTCCGCGACGCGGTCGGTGGTGAAGCCGAACTCGGTGAAGATCGTGCCGGCCGGCGCGGACGCGCCGAAGTGGTCGAGCCCGACGATCGCGCCCTCGTCCCCGACCCAGCGCTCCCAGCCGAGCGAGACCCCGGCCTCGACCGCGACGCGCTTGCGCACGGCCTCCGGCAGGACCGAGTCCCGATAGGCGGCGTCCTGCGCCTCGAACAGCTCCCAGCACGGCAGCGACACGACCCGGGCCGCGATGCCGTCGCCCGCAAGAGCCTCGGCCGCGCCGACCGCGAGCTGCAGCTCCGAGCCCGTCCCGATCAGGATGACGTCCGGGCTGCCTCCCTCGGCCTCGCGCAGGACGTAGCCGCCGCGGGCCACGCCGTCCAGCGCCCGCTCGGCCGTGCCCTCGAGCACCGGCAGCTTCTGCCGGGTCAGCGCGAGCGCGACCGGCCCGCCCCGACGCTCGACCGCGACCCGCCACGCCGCCGACGTCTCGTTGGCGTCCCCGGGCCGGACGAACCACAGGTTCGGGATCGCGCGGAGCGCCGCGTAGTGCTCGACCGCCTGGTGGGTGGGGCCGTCCTCACCCAGGCCGATCGAGTCGTGCGTCCAGACGTAGACGACGTGGAGGTTCGACAGCGCCGCCAGGCGAACCGAGCCTCGCATGTAGTCGCTGAACGTGAGGAACGTGCCGCCGTACGGGATGAACCCGCCGTGGTAGGCCATGCCGTTGAGGACGCCGCCCATCGCGTGCTCCCGGACACCGAAGCGGAGGTTCCGGCCGGGGTCGTCGGCGGTGAAGTCGCCGCCGCCCTTCACGTCGGTGAGGTTCGACTCGGAGAGGTCGGCGGCTCCGCCGAACAGCTCGGGGACCGGCTCGGCGAGGGCCTGGATCGCCTCCTGGCTCGCGTTGCGGGTCGCGACCTCGGTTCCGACGTCGTACGTCTTCAGCCCGCCGTCCCAGCCCTCGGCGAGCCCGCCGGCGATGCGGCGATCGAGCTCGTCGGCCAGCTCGCCGTACTCGTCCCGGTAGCGAGCGATCCGGCGCTCGTAGTCGTTGATGAGCGTCGTGCCCTGGGCGCCGACCCGCTCGAACACCTCGCGGACCTCGTCCGGCACGAGGAAGTGCTGGTCGGGGTCCCAGCCGTACGCCTCCTTGGTCAGCCGGACCTCGTCCTCGCCGAGCGGGCTGCCGTGTGCCTTCTGCGTGTCCTGGCGGTTCGGGCTGCCGTAGCCGATGTGGGTCCGGACCGCGATCAGGCTCGGCCGGTCGTCGGCCTGTGCGGCCTCGATCGCCTCGCTGATCGCCGCGATGTCGTTGCCGTTCTCGACCCGCTGCGTGTGCCAGCCGTACGCGTCGAATCGCTTGAGGACGTCTTCGGACCAGGCCATCGACGTCGGGCCGTCGAGCTGGATGTGGTTGTCGTCGTAGAGGTAGATCACCTTGCCGAGGCGCAGGTGACCGGCGAGGCTGGCCGCCTCCGACGCGATCCCCTCCTGGAGGTCGCCGTCGGACACGATCCCGTACACACGGTGGTCGACGACGAGATGGTCCGGCCGGTTGAACTCGACCCCGAGGCGCCGCTCCGCGATCGCCATGCCGATGCCGTTCGCGAAGCCCTGGCCGAGCGGTCCCGTGGTGGCCTCGACGCCGGGGGTCAGCTCGTACTCGGGGTGCCCGGGCGTGCGGCTGCCCCACTGGCGGAACGCCTTGAGGTCGTCGAGCGTGAGGTCGTAGCCGGTCAGGTGGAGCAGCGAGTAGAGGAGCATGCTCGCGTGCCCCGCCGACAGCACGAACCGGTCGCGGTCCGGCCAGTTCGGGTGCGTCGGCGCGTGGCGCAGGTACCGCGTCCAGAGGACGTAGGCCATCGGTGCAGCGCCCATCGGTGCGCCGGGGTGACCCGAGTTCGCCTTCTGGACCCCGTCGATCGACAGCGTGCGGATCGTATCGATGGCGAGTCGGTCGAGGTCCGTGGCGACGGTCATGTGCGGC
Source organism: Chloroflexota bacterium (assembly GCA_044506615.1). GTDB lineage: Bacteria > Chloroflexota > Limnocylindria > Limnocylindrales > CSP1-4 > DASTYU01. The sequence goes on from JBIQKJ010000001.1 coordinate 39,115, forward strand.
TCCGGTGTGCGGTGGGTTCTGGGCAGTCCATCGTACAACCGGGTCGGCGGCCACCATGTCTTGCCCCGACAGGGCCAAACGTGACGAAACGGCTGCAGACGCCGGATCCGCCCGCCGGGCCATCCGCGCCGCGCCCTCCGGGCGCCCGATGCCAGGCCGTCATCGCCGCCCGCGATGCCGCCGGGCGGCTATGCTCGCGGCATGCCCCCGATCAGCCCTCGGCGTCGACCGGCACGCGGCGTGCCCGCCCCGCGGATCGTGGTGCTCGGCGATCTCATGCTCGACGTCGTGCTCGCCCCGGACCGGGCGCTCGAGGTCGGGACCGACGTGCCGGGCCGGGTGGCGCTCGTGCAGGGCGGGTCCGCCGCGAACACCGCGCGATGGCTCGGCCGGCTGGGGGCCCGGGTTGCTCTCGTCGCGGCCGTCGGGCGCGATCCGGCGGGACGCGCGCTCGTCGAGGCGGTGCGGCGGGACGGGGTCGCGGCCCGGGTCAGCCGGGTAGCCGGCGAGCGGACCGGGCGGATCGGCGTCGTCATCGGAGCAGGGGGAGAGCGCTCGTTCGTGGCGGATCGCGCCGCGGCCGATCGGCTCCGGGCCGAGGACCTCGACCCGGCCTGGTTCAAGGGCCTCGATGCGCTCCACCTGCCGGTCTACTCGCTGCTCGGTGAGCCGCTGGGATCCGCGGGGCGGCGGGCCATCGAGCTCGCGCGCACGGCGGGCGGGATCGTCAGCGTCGACCTCGCGTCGATCGGACCGCTGCTCGGTCGGGGCAGACGGGTCGCCCGCCAGCTCGTCGCCGACGCCGCCCCGGACCTGCTGTTCGCAACGGCCGCGGAGGCCGAGGCGCTCCTCGGCCGGTACAGCGTCGAGGGTCTGCTCGACTTCGCCCCGCATGCCGTCGTGAAGCGCGGCTCGAAGGGTGCGACCGTCATGGCTCGGGACGCCGACGCGCGCCTCCGGTTCGAGGTCGCGACCGAGCACCTCACCGCGCCCGATACGACGGGGGCCGGCGACGCGTTCGACGCGGGCTACCTCACGGGCTGGTTCGCCGCACGAGCGGCGGGCCACGCGGTGCCCGCCGCCATGCGTCGCGCGGCGCTGGCCGGCCATCGTGCCGCGGCACGCCAGCTGTCGACGCCGCGGCCCGAGCTGCCGCTGCTCTGACGGTCCCGCGCCGGTTCAGCCGTTCAGGTGCCGGTCGAACCAGTCGAGCACGCGCGTCATCCGATCGACCCGGCGGTCGGGCCGGCCCGTGACCGCGTACACGTGCGATTCGTCCGGGTACAGCACGTATTCGACCGTCCGCCGCAGCGTCCGGAGCGCGATGAACAGCTGCTCGTTATCGGCCGGCGGGCAGCGGCGGTCGGCCTCCGCCTGGAGCATCAGCAGCGGCGTGCGGATCGCCGTCACGTTGCGGAGCGGCGACTGCCGCCAGAGCTTCTCGACGCCCTCCGGCGAGAACGGGTCGCCGAGCAGCGAGGTCCGGTCGTACTCGGGGCCGCTGTCCGAGTTGGCCCACGCCGAGACCTGGTTGGTCACGCCGTTCTCCGAGACCGCGGCGCGGAATCGGTCGCTCGTGCCGATCAGCCAGTGGACCATGAACCCGCCGTACGAGAGCCCGAGCACGCCGAGCCGCTCGCGGTCCGCGAGGCCGAGCTCGATCACGTGGTCGAGCGCCGCGTGCACGTCGTCCGCATCGGCGCCGCCCCAGTCGCCGAGCTGCGGACGGATCCAATCGCGCCCGTAGGACGCGGAGCCGCGGATGTTCGGGAGCACGACCCGGTAGCCGCGCCCGACGAGCTGGATGACCTCGACCATCGGCGCCGGGGTCCACGCGCCGAGCGGGCCGCCGTGGACGTCGACCACGGTGGGCAGCGCCCGCTCGCCGGCATCGGGCGGGGACGCGATCCACGTCTCGATCGGCCCGCCGGGGCCGGGCGCGCGCACGCAGGTCATGACCGGTTGCACGAAGCGCCGCTGCCAGGCCGACCCGTGCCGGGTGCGCGTGGTGAAGCGCGCCGCCCCGTCCGCGTCCCAGCCGGCCGTCATGAGCTCCATCGCCCGGCCGCCGAGCGTCCCCAGCACCGACACGACCCCGGCGTCCGGCGCGACCGCCAGCGAGCTTGCGACCACGTCGTCGTGCCCGACCCCCGCCGACGGCGCGGCCCCCGCCCTGCCCGCCTCAGGGTCGAACGCGAAGGCCATCGGGACGGCTCGACCGCGGTCGGTGACGATCGCCACGATCGTCCGCTCGCCGAGCCAGACCGGCCCCGGTCGCGGATCGACGAGCCAGCCCGACAGGTCGGTGTCGGTCCACGTCCCGATCGGCCGATCGAGCGACGGTGCGAGGTCGATCGGCAATCCGCTCCCGTCCGCGCGGCCCACCGCGAGTCCGGGGCTCACGTCGTCGAGCGGGTCCTCCTCGATCGTGCCGATCGCGACCACCCAGCGCCCGGTCGGGTCGAAGGCGGGGCGGCTCGCCGGCCCACCGAGCGCGAGGACCGTGCGGGGCTCGGCGACGCCCTCCGCGTCGACGTCGACGGCGTGGATCGCGGTCCGCGGCCGCAGGTCGGCGTCGGGCCGCAGGTCGGCAGCGAAGGCGATCGTTCGGCCGTCCGGGTGCCAGGCCGGGTTGGTGACGCCCCAATCCCCGCGCGTCACCTGCCGCGGCTCGTCGGGGGTCGGGCGCCCGGCGGGATCGACGTTCGCGACGAACAGGTGCGACCAGCGATCGACGTGGCCGACCCCGTCCCAGCGCCAGTCGGACCGGGTGATGCGCCGGGCAAGCGGCGAATCATCGCCGGTCTTGTTCGGGCGACGCGGCCCGTTCCTCCCGATCGGCGGTACGTCCCCGACGAGGAAGCGCGGCGGATCCACCTCGGCGGTGAAGACGATCCGACGCCCGTCCGGCGACCACGCGAGGTCGTCGACTCCACCGTGGTCGCCGCGTCGCACCTCGCGGACCCGACCCCCGGCGAGCGGCACCAGGCACAGGCGGGCCGCTCGGTCCTCGTCGGCCGGCCACGACCTGACGAACGCCACGGTGCGGCCGTCGGGTGAGATGCGCGGGCGGCCGTCGCGGACGAGCCCGTCGGTCAGCGATCGCGGCCGGGGTGCGCGCGTGCCGGGCTCGGAGAGCGTCACGACCTCGAGGGTGGCGACGTACCGGTTGCCCGAGATGCGCCGCCGCGAGACGACGGCGGTGCGTCCGTCGGGGGTGATGTCGTGCTCCTCGAGCACGACCTGGGCTCGGAGGTCGGGGGGGTTCATGGGTCGGGTGGGCATCGCGCGGAAGGGTAGCCGGGCGGCGTCGACGTTCGTTGCGTCGTTTCGAGCCTCGCGCCGGGTGCAGCGGCACGGTCGGGCAGCCTGGACGCTACGCTGTCGCCGATGCCTGTCAGCACCCGCGGCTCGGTCGAGGGGCGCCTCACGATCGCCCCGGAGGTCGCCGACGCGTTGCGCGACGGCCGCCCGGTCGTCGCGCTCGAGTCGACGCTCATCAGCCACGGCCTGCCGTATCCGCAGAACCTCGAGGTCGCGTCAGCGTCCGAGGCAGCGGTGCGCGAATCCGGTGCGACGCCGGCGACGGTGGCGGTCCGCGACGGGCGGCTGCTGGTCGGCCTCGGGGAGGATGCCCTCGAGGCGCTCGCGACGGCGCCGACCGGCACGGTCCGCAAGGCGGCGCGGCCCAGCCTGGCGGTCGCGCTGGCCGAGGGCGGCTGGGCGGCCACGACGGTCTCGGCCACGATGATCGCCGGGCACGCGGCGGGGATCCGCGTCTTCGCGACCGGCGGGATCGGCGGCGTCCACCGCGGCGCCATCGGCGTCCCGGGTTCGACCGACCCGCCGACGCTCGACGTCTCGTCGGATCTCCAGGAGCTGGCGCGGACCCCGATGGCGGTCGTGTGCGCCGGTCCGAAGGCGATCCTCGACGTGCCGCTGACGCTCGAGTACCTCGAGACCCGCGGCGTGCCGGTCCTGTCGGTCGGGCAGGCCGACCTGCCGGGGTTCTATGCGCGGTCGAGCGGGATCCCTGCCCCCTTCAGGGTCGATGACGTGGCCGCGGCGGCGCGGGTCGTCGCCGCGCATCTCGGGCTGGGGCTGGGGAGCGGCGTCCTCGTCTGCACGCCGGTGCCGGAGGAGGAGGCACTCCCCGAGGACGTGGCCCGCGACGCGGTCGAACGGGCGATCGACGAGGCGGAGGCGAGCGCGATCCGTGGGCCGGCGCTCACGCCGTGGCTGCTCGCGCGGATCGCGGCGCTCACGGAGGGCGCGTCGGTCCGCGCCAACACGGCCCTGATCGTCAACGACGCGCGGGTGGCCGGCCGGCTGGCGCGCCACCTCGCGGAGGCGTGAGCACGGCCTGACCGCGGCCCGCTCCGGGGCCGCTCGAGTCGGCGACCGTGTTCGACGACTGTCTTCCACGCATTCGACGCTCCTCTTCCCGTACCGACGACCCGGTGGTATCCTCCCGTTCCTTCCGACGCCCTCTTCCCGGGGTTCCCCATGTCCCACTCCCCGAGCCCGCTCGCCATCGAGGCGCGCGGTCTCGAGCGCATCTACAAGGCCAAGCCGGCCAACGTGACCGCACTCGCGGGCGTCGACCTCGACGTCGAGTCCGGCGAGTTCTTCGGCATCCTCGGGCCCAACGGCGCGGGCAAGACGACGCTGATCAAGATCCTGACGACGCTGCTCCTGCCGACGGCCGGCACCGCGCGCATCTTCGGCTTCGACGTCGAGCGGGACGTCAAGAAGATCCGCCGGATCATGAACATGGTCGCGGGCGGCGAGCAGTCGGGGTACGGGATCCTGACCGTCCGAGAGCAGCTCTGGATGTTCAGCCAGTTCTACGGGCTGCCGACGCGCGACGGCTGGCGCCGCGTCGACGAGCTGATCGAGGCCGTCGGGCTCCAGGAGCAGGCGCTCCAGCGCGTCAGCACGCTGTCGACCGGGCAGCGCCAGAAGATGAACTTCGCGCGCGGGCTGCTCAACGACCCGTGGATCTTCTTCCTCGACGAGCCGACGCTCGGGCTCGACGTGGCCGCGGCCCGCGCGGTCCGCGAGCTGGTCGTCGCCTGGAAGGCGGCCGTGCCCGGGCGGACCGTGACCCTCACCACCCACTACATGGCCGAGGCGGACGAGCTGTGCGACCGGATCGCGATCGTCGACCACGGCCGCATCCTCGCGATCGGCACGCCGGACGAGCTCAAGCGCCGCGTCCAGCGTGAGTCCATCTTCCGGATCGAGCTCGACCGCCTCGATGGCGGCACCGCAGCGCTCGCCGGGATCCCGGGAGTCGTGTCCGCCGCGCCCGCCGCCGCGGAGGGTGGGCCGGTCGATCGCCAGACGATCGCGATCAACCTCGTGCTCGAGGCGGACGGCGTGCTCGGCAGCGTGGTCGCGGCGCTCTCCGCCCGCGGCTCGAACATCCTCGCGCTGCGCAAGTCCGAGCCGTCGCTCGAGGACGTCTTCGTCGAGCTCGTCGGCCGCGGGTTCGACGACACCGACGACGACGGCGCGAACGACGACAGTCGGCCGTCGCCCCCCGACCCCGGAGCGGACCGCGGTCCCGTAGCCGAGGATCGCGCGGAGCACGAGGCTCAAGCCGAGTTCGCCCGATGACGGCCTTCGTCTACCGCCCGACGCGCAGCCCGCAGGAGGCCGCCGAGTGGTCCCCGCGCCAGGTGCTCATGACCGATCTGCGCACGATCTGGGGCCGCGCCTTCCCACGGGTCACCGGGCTGCTGCGCGAGAAGTCGTGGCTGTTCTTCGAGATCCTCCTGCCGTTCCTCGCCACCGCGTCGTTCGTGTTCGTCTATCGCGCGCTCGACGCGCCGGCCGAATACGTCGGGTTCGTCGTGCTCGGCGGAGCGATGACCGCGTTCTGGCTCAACGTCATCTGGATGATGGCCAGCCAGCTGTACTGGGAGAAGAGCCAGGGCAACCTCGAGCTGTACTTCGCCGCGCCGATGAGCATCACGATGGTCCTGCTCGGGATGGCCCTCGGCGGCATCGCGATGAGCTCGACGCGGGCCGTCGTCGTGCTCGTGGTCGCCACGGCCGTCTTCGGCGTCACGTTCAGCATCGAGGAGTGGGGGCTGCTGCTGCTCGTGTTCGTGCTGACCCTGACCGCGCTGTACGGCTTCGGGATGGTGCTCGCGAGCCTGTTCCTCGTGTGGGGTCGCGAGGCCTTCCACCTGACCCAGCTGTTCACCGAGCCCGTGTACTTCGTGTCGGGGCTGAACTTCCCGGTGGCCCGGCTCGGGATGGTCGGGGCGCTGGCGATCGGGACGATCCCGCTGGCGGTCGGGCTCGATGCGATGCGCCAGCTGGCGTTCGCGGAGGCCGAGTTCCCGGTCGGGACGCCGCCGCCCGAGGTCGAGGTGCTGATCCTCGTCGGGATGACCGTCGTGTTCCTCGGGATCGCGCGGTGGGCGCTCGCGGTCCTCGAGCGGATGGCGCGGCGCGAGGGACGGCTCTCGATCCGATGGCAGTGACGGGGCGGGGCGAGAACCCGATGGCGCTCGACCGCCTCGACTCGCCGGCCTGGGGCGGGTTCGATCCGCGCCGCGCCCGCGGCAACGGCCTCGTCGACGTCTGGCGGAGCTTCGTGACCGCCGCGCGGCTCGGCTGGGCGATGGAGGCCAACTGGACCGACCCGCTCCTGTTCTTCATCTACTCGGTGGCCAAGCCGGTCAGCTCGGCGCTGATCCTCGTCGTGATGCTCGAGATCATCAGCGGCGGCACCCGGCCCGACTTCAAGGCGTTCGTAGTCGTCGGCACCGCGCTGTGGGCGTTCGTCGTCGCCGGGATCCAGGGGCTGGGGTGGATGGTGCTCGACGACCGCGAGCGCTATCGGATGCTCAAGTACGTCTACGTGAGCCCCAGCGACTTCCTCGTCCTGCTCCTCGGGCGGGGGGTGGCGCGGCTCGTCGTCGGAGCGATCGGCGCGCTGATCACGATCGCGGTCGGCGTGGTGTTCCTCGGCGTCGCCTTCGACCCCGGGCGCGTCGACTGGCCGATGCTCCTCGTGACCTCCGTCGTCGGCGCGGCGGCGATCGTCTCGGTCGGGATCGCGCTTGCGGCAGTGATCCTCCAGGCCCGGCAGGACTCGTGGTCGTACCCGGAGGCCCTCGCGGGGGCGATGTTCCTCGTGACCGGGGCGGTCTTCCCGCTGACGATCCTGCCGGCGCCGCTCCAGGCGGTCGGGCTCGCGATGCCGCTCACGTGGTGGATCGAGGGCGTGCGCCACGCGCTGTTCCCCGACGCGATCAGCGCGATCGGTGGGCCGGGCAGTCTCTGGACGGCATGGACCGGCGCCGCCGCGCCCGATCGACCGACGATCCTCCTTGCCTTGCTGGCCACGGGGGCGGTGGTTACACTCGCTGCCACCGCCGTGTTCCGGGTGAGCGAGCGCCGTGCGAAGGACCGCGGGCTGCTGGACCAGACGACCGGCTCCTAAGGAGGGCCCATGCGGATCTACGAAGGCAGCCCCCGGCAGGACTTCGAGGAGGTCTTCCGGTCGATCGGCGCCTTCCTCGATCAGCGCGGCATGAAGGACGTCCTTCTCGTCGAGGCGCCCGACGGGTTCATCGTCCAGGGCCTCGTGCTCGCGGGCGGCGAGGGCGCCTGGTCGGAGGGAATGGGTCAGCAGGTCAAGGAGACGCTGACGTTCCTCGACGACGACATCTCGCGGTTCATGGACGAGGCGGCTGCCCGGCGCGGCAAGGGTGGTCCGCCGCAACCGCACGTTGCCGGCCACTACGAGTCGGCGTTCCGCGTCCTCGGCCGGTACATGGACGAGCAGCAGCCGCGGGACGTGTTCTTCTTCGAGCAGGACGGCGCGTTCGTCGTCCGGCTGCTCAGGTCCGGCCCGGCCGGCAGCAGACACGAGCTCGCCGAATTTACCCGCGAGGACATCGCCGAGCTCGTCTCGCGCGGTCCATCGCTCCGCCAGGCTCCGACAGGAACGCAGGAGGTCCACTCATGAAGGCACTCAAGACCGTGGCGGTCGCCCTCGGCATCACGCTCGCGGCGATGATCGTCATCCCGCTCATCATCCTCGCCGGCCTGTTCATCTGGCTCAAGGTGACCGAGGAGGCTGACGAGGAGATCCTCGAGCTCGATCGCGAAGGCGCCTGATCGACTCGCCCGACGCCGGCGGGAACCGACCCGCCGGACGCGCGACCCGAACGCCCGCCGAGCAATCGGCGGGCGTCGGCATGCCCGACGTGGCGCCGATGCCCGACGGAGCGCCCACGGCCCAGGCCGCGGCGATGCGTCGGGCCTCGACGCTCGGGCAGCGCCGGCTCGCCGAGGCCGGCGTCCTGCTGATCATGTCGTTCTGGGCCGGCAACTTCATCGTGGTCAAGGCCGGCCTCGCGGTCGTGCCGCCGGTGGCGTTCACGTTCCTCCGCTTCGCCCTCGCCTCGACCGTCCTGCTCGCCGTGCTGCGCTGGCGCGAGGGATCGCTCCGGATGCCGCGTCGCGACGCGCTGGCGATCGCGGGTCTCGGCGTCATCGGCTTCGGCGTCTACCAGATGCTGTGGGCGACCGCGCTCGACGCCATCAGCGCGGGCGACTCGGCGGTGCTGATCGCCGCGACGCCGGTCCTCACGGCGCTGCTCGCGGTCGTCTCGGGCGCGGACACGCTGACACCGGCCAAGCTCGGCGGGACGATCCTCTCGTTCCTCGGCGTGGTCGTCGTCATCGCTGCAGGCCATGGGCTCGGCGCCGGCGGGACGCTCGCCGGCTACCTGCTGACGCTCGTCGCGGCGCTGTGCTGGGCCGCCTACACGGCGTTCGGCGCCCCGTTCCTCGCGCGGCACTCGCCGCTGCGGACGACGACCCTCGCGACCGTTGCGGGGACGCTCTTCCTCGCTCCGATCGCGGCGATCCAGCTCGCGGGCGCCGGGCCGATGGCGATCGGGCCGGAGATCGTGCTGGGAATCGTCTTCTCGGGGACGCTCGCCGCGGGGCTCGGCAACGTCGTCGTGTTCCACGCGGTGCACCTGCTCGGGCCGACCCGCGTGACAGCGTTCCAGACGCTCGTGCCGGCGATGGCGGTCGTGCTGGCGTTCATCGTGCTGTCCGAGCCCATCCGCGTCGGGCAGGTCGTCGGCGGCATCATCGTGCTCGTCGGGGTTGCCATCACCCGGCTCACGGCGTGGCCGGGCCGGCCGGGTCGCGCCCGGCTATCCTCGGCCGGGTCATGACCGATCCCATCTCGCCGTTCGCGCCGATCGGACCGGCGCCGGCCGTGCCGCCGCTCGAGCCCGGGCAGCCGCCGCTGGCGATCCTCGTCGACTACGACGGGACGATCGCGCTCAACGACGTGTCGGACCAGGTCATGGCCGAGCACGTGCCGGTCGACTGGGAGACCGAGGCGGCGCGGTACGACGCCGGCGGCATGGGTTCGCGCCGCCTGATGGCGTGGGAGATCGCCCTGATCGACGCCGATCCGGCCGACCTCTTCGCGACGGCGGCCGGTCAGCAGCACGATCCGGGCTTCGTCGGGCTGGTGTCGCGGGCCCGGGCGTCGGGGATCCCGATCGAGGTCGTGTCGGACGGCTTCGGGTTCTTCATCCGGCCGGCGCTCGCATCGCTCGGCGTCGGGGACCTGCCGGTCGTCACCGCGAACACGACCTTCCGTGGCCGCTCGGCGGCGATCGAGTTCCCCAACGGCCACCCGACGTGCCTCGTCTGCGGTACGTGCAAGCGCGAGCGCGTGCGGGCGCACCAGGCGGCGGGTCGGGCGGTCGTCTTCGTCGGCGACGGGGCCTCCGACCGGTATGCCGCCGGGTACGCGGACGTCGTCTGGGCCAAGCGCGCGCTCGTCACGATCTGCGCGGAGGCGGGCTGGCCGTTCCGACGCTGGACGGAGTTCGCGGAGATCGACGGGTGGCTCGCCGACGTGCTCGAGGCGTGGCGCGGCGGTGACCCCCTGGCGTTGCGTCCGGACGCGGGCGTGCTGCGCGGGCCGGTCGCCCGCCCGTTCTTCTGCGGTCCCGAGGTCTGGGGCGAGGGGCTCGTCGACCCGCCGCCCGGCTCGTGGCCGCCGCCGCCGACGGAGCCGACCGAGATCATCGGGTAGGGCGGTCGGCGGTCGCCGTCCCGCGCCGTACGGTCTGCGCCCCCTTGCCCCCCGCGCAGGAACTGCCCGGAACCTGACGTCCCACGCACGATCCACCGTCCGGCTTGCGTGGAGCGCACGTGTCGGGCCTCCTCAGCGTCCCCAAGCTCGGAAACCTTGCGTCGGGCGCACGATCAACGATCGCGAGCCCCGAGTCGCGCCGAATCGTGCGTCAGGCGTCAGGAATCGGGCCAAGCCGGCCCGGAAGCGTCGGCCTGGCCCGCCACCAGGTGCTTCAGGCGCACGTCGCGGTCGAGCCGGACGACGGGGGCAGCCGAACGAACGCCCGTGCCGGGCGGCCGCGGCGGCGGGGGGTGGACCGCCGCGGCGCCCGGCGGGTCAGTAGCCCACCGATGCGAGGTACGCGCCTCGCGGCTCCTGGTAGATCCCGACCGCCATGAGGTTCGTGACGAAGAAGACGCGCAGACCCCGCTCGAGACACCAGCGGAAGAGGTCCGGGTTGTCGAGCGGGACGAGGATCCCCGGCGGATCGATGCGCCCCGCGGCGAGGATCAGCGCCTCGAGGTCCGGGTTCGTCTCCGCCACGGAGTGCGCGAAATACGAGACGCCGCCGGTGTAGCCGGTGATCCGACCCTGCCGCTCGACGACCCACACCTTGCCCTTGGCGATCCCCGGCCGCACCTCGCCGGCGCGATCGTGGCCGTGGATCCGCACGCACAGCGCATCGAGCGCGTCGGCGTCGGCCGGGTCGGCGCGGCGCACGACGAAGCCCGGCGTGACCTCGCCCGCCCCAGCTACCTCCCCGTGCATCGCCGCGAACGTCTCTCGCACGTCGAAGCCGAGCTTGGCGTAGAGCGACAGCGACCGGTTGTGGTACGAGATCTGGACGAGCCGAACACCCGGCGCCCGAAGCGCTCGCGCACGCACAAGCATCGCTTCGACCAGCGCGCGCCCGACCTTGCCGTCCTGCGCCGCCGGGTCGACGCTGACCGGCCCGATCGCGACGATCGTCGAGCGCTCGTCGAGGAACGTGCTCCCGAGGATCCGACCGTCGCGCTCGGCGACGATCCCGTGGAACCCGGGGTTCGTCACGAGGCCGCCCATGCACGCGGTGGCGATCGCGATCGACGGGAAGTCCGGCGGGAAGCCGTGCTTCGCGGCGAGGACCGCGAACGCCTCGTACAGGATGCGGCCGCACGGCTCGATGTCCGCGGGGAGGGCCCGGCGGAGGACGAGCCCTCCGCCGGTGCCCGTTGCGTCCGGCGTCTCGGACGCCCCTGTCGCCGCGACCGGGGGCCTGCGCGCGATGTCGGTCATCGGACCGGTCTCACTCGTGTCCGTTGGCGCTGCCGGCCATGACGGTCGCCCCGTTGGCGGCCGCCAGCTCGGTCAGCGCGGCCAGCTGCTCGGCCGAGTACGCCGGACCCTCGTCGCGGGTGAGCTGGCCGAGCACGTCGATCGGCAGCTCGTTGAGGATCGCGCCGTTCGGGTTGAAGAGGAGGTGCTCGTCGACCTCGAGCCCGACCTGCGAGCCCTCCTTGACCGCGTGGTAGAGGTTCCGCGGCCGCACCGAGTCGCCGACGTTGAGCACCCGCACGCCGGCCGCGCGCAGTTCCTCGAAGAGCGACGTGTCGGCGCGGGTGTGGCAGTTCACGACGTCGTCGACCTCGACGACGGTGCGGTTGAAGTCACGATCCTGGAGGACGACCGAGCCGGGCCGGATCTCGACGACGGTCGTGCCGGTCAGCACGGTCGCGGGGTGCTTCCAGGGCCGGGACGAGAGCGCCTCGGCATCGCCCTGCGCCATCCGCTTGCGCAGGACGTACATGTGGATGACCTCGACGTCCGCCGCGAAGTCGCGGTTCTCGGTCACGATCGTCAGCTGCTTGCCGTGGGCCCCGAGGAAGGCGGCGGTGTCCACGGCCGCGTAGTGGTCGCCCCACAGCAGCACGCGCTCGCCGACCTTGCGGGTCCGGCGTCCACCCGGATGGCACTCGCACGAGATCTTCGGGCAGGCCATGGCCTCCTCGAAGGGCACGATGCCCGAGGTGTCGCCGGCCACGTCGGGCACGTACGAGCGCGCGCCGGTCGCGTTGAGGACGAGGTCGAAGCCCCGCAGCTCGTCGACGGTCGGGGCGTGGTCGAGCCGGATGTCGACGTGGAGGTCGAGGAGCTGGTCCCGGATCCAGTCGAGGTACCAGCGCATCTTCTCCTTGCCCGGGACGAGGCAGACGTACTTGAGCGCGCCGCCGAGCTCCCCGGACTGCTCGTAGAGCGTCACGTGGTGGCCGCGCTCGGTGGCGACGCGCGCCGCCTCCATGCCGGCCGGTCCGCCGCCGACGACCGCGACCCGGACCGGCCGCGCGGTCGGGCGCATCTCGCTGAACGCCGGGTTGCCGCAGGCCGCGTTGATCGAGCAGGCGATCTCGTGCTTGGCCATGAGCGACTCCTGCCAGCAGCCGCCGAGGCACGAGATGCAGCGCCGGATCGAGCGGACCTTGCCGTACTGGGCCTTGACCGGCCAGTACGGATCGGCGAGGAGCTGGCGGGCGAGCCCGACGAGATCGGTCCTGCCCTCGGCCAGGATCTGCTCGCAGTACTCGGGGTCGCGCAGCGAGTGCGAGGTGATGACCGGGATCTTCACGACGGCCTTCGTCGCCTCGGCCGCATAGGTCGCCCAGCCCTGCGGGTAGTGCATCGGGTCGAACCCGGCGCCCGGGCTCTCCTGCATGCCCTGCGAGATGTCCAGGGCCGCGACGCCGGCCCGCTCGAATGCACGGGCGGTCTCCAGCGCCTCGTCGACGGTCCGCCCGCCCGGGCGCCACTCCTCGAACGAGTAGCGGACGAGGATCGGGAACCGCCTGCCGCACTTCTTCTGGATCGAGTCGATCACCGCGAGCGGGAAGCGCATGCGGTTCTCGAACGAGCCGCCGAACCGGTCGGTCCGCATGTTGAGGTACGGGCTCATGAACTCGGACAGCAGGTAGCCGTGTGCGGCGTGCAGCTCGACGGCATCGAAGCCCGCCTGCTTGACCCGCCAGGCCGCCTCGCTGAACAGGTCGACGAGCTCGAGGATCTCGGGGATCGACGCCTCGCGGATCGGCTTGCCCTTCTCCTCCGCGTTCTCGTAGACGATCTCGTGGCCGGCCGACCACGGCAGCTTCAGGACCCGGTCGGTCGCGCCGAGCGTGTTGTAGCGCGGGATCGCGCACTGGCGGCCGGGATGCTGGAGCTGGACCGCGCACTTCGCGCCGTAGCGGTGCATCGATTCGGCGAGGCGGGCGAGCCCGGGCACGTAGTTGTCGCCGTCGGCGACGAGACAGGTCACGGTCGGGCGGCCGGTCTTCATGTCGGGCGTCGTGGCGCCGACGATGACGAACCCGGTCCCGCCCTTGGCGATCGCGCCGTGGTGGTGGATGTCGCGCTCGCTGACCTCGCCGTCCGCGTGCGACGAGCTGATGTCGGTCGGGACGTGGACGATCCGGTTCGGCAGTTCGATGCTCCCCAGCTGGATCGGGCTGAAGAGATGCGGGAAGTGCGCCATGTCGGTGTCTCCTGCCGGACGGGGTGGTCCTCGGTTGGCCACGGTGTGCGCCCATTCGGTCGAACCGGCAATGCCAGTCCGGGCCGACTGACTGGCAGAAGCGGCTGCCGGGCGGCCCGCTGTGACTCCTTCGGGCCGATCGGCCCTGCCCTCGCGAGACCCCTCCCCGGACGATCGCCGCCATGGCGCTGTTCGTCTGGGAGCAGGAGCTCGACCCCGATTTCCCGCTCGCGGTCCTCGAGTACCGGGCCGCGGGTGCCTCGGATCGGATGCACTGGCACGAGCACCTCGAGGTCGTCCAGTGCCTCGACGGCCGGGGGCAATTCCTGTTCGGTCGGCGGGCCGAGCCGGTCGAGCCCGGCGACGTCTTCCTCGTGGGCAACTCGCAGCCGCACGTCGCGCACGCGGAAGCCGGGCGAGCGCTGCGACTCCGGCTCGTGCTGTTCCGTCCAGAGCTGATCGCGGCGCCGGGCTGTCGTGCTTTCGATTCCGGCTATCTCGCGCCGTTCCGCGCTGCCGACGAGGAGGCCCGCGAGCGGATCCCCGCCGACTCGCCGCTGGCGGCTGAGATCGCGCCGATCCTCGGTGAGCTCGCCCACGTCGCCGCCCGGTGCGCTCCGGATGACCGGCACCTGCTCGACGCCGACCTGCGCCGGCTGCTCGGCGTGCTGATCCGGTCGCGACCCTCGGCGTCCGAGCCGGCCGCGCCGGTCGCCGACGCGGCCCGCCGGGAGCAGATCCGGCCGGTGCTGTCGTACCTGGAGCGCCACTGCCGGGAGCGGGTCACGCTCGAGGACGTCGCCGAGGTCGTCCACCTCAGCCCTTCGCGGGTGCGCCACCTGTTCCGCGAGGTGAGCGGGGTCGGCTTCAAGGAGTACGCCACCCGCGTTCGGCTCGCCGAGGCGAAGCACCTGCTGCTGGCCACGGACCTGAGCGTCGCCGAGGTCGCCGAGTCGGTCGGGTACACGAACCTGCGCCAGTTCTACGCGGTCTTCCAGCGCTACTACGGGCTGCTCCCGGGCGCGTACCGCCGCTACTACACCCCGGAGGGCGGAATCGGAGCCGCCGGCGCCGCCGGATAGCCCGCGCGCGGGCCGCGTCCGAGCGGCGTCGTCCGTGCCGACGTGCCTCCGACGCAAGAACCGCGCGAAAGCCGACGTCCCACGCACGTCCGGCCTCTCGACTTGCGCGGAGGGCACGTGTTTGCCCGATCCGGCCCCAGCAGCACGCGAGACCGTGCCCCGGGAGCAAGGCAGACGGCCCCGGGCCCCGGTTCGCGCGGATCTCTTGCCTCTGACGTCAGGTTTCGCGCGATTCCGGGCCACATCGGCCGCCGTGACCCTCGACACGTGCTTCCTGCGCAAGTCGTCGGGGCCACGCGGTGGGCGCGGCCCCGCTGTGGCCGATGCCGGAGCGGGCGAACGGCTCGCGCGTTCGCGAGTCGGTCATGCCAGTGTGGACGGGATCGTCGGTGGTGGTCTTCTTCGGCCGCACCGAAACCATGCCCGGGTTGCTCGAGCCGGACGGGGTGGAGTTCATGCCGTAGGCGGTTTGCGCCTCGCCTGCTGCAGCCGCGATGATCGACGCGCCACCGACCACCCTGGAGGAACCACCCGCGATGACCCCGGCCTGGGTCGAGATCGACGCCGACGCGCTCGTCCACAACGCCCGCGTGCTCCGCCGCGCAACTCCGTCCTCGGCTCGCCTCGGTCTCATGGTCAAGGCCGACGGGTACGGCCACGGGCTCGTCCCGGCAGCCCGGGCCGCGGTCGAGGGCGGGGCGGACCTGCTCATGGTCGCGACGCTCGACGAGGGGCTCGCGCTCCGAGCAGCTGGCATCGACGCGCCGGCGCTCGTCGTCTACCCGATCCCGCCCGACGGCGTCGGCGACGCGCTCGACGCCAACCTGCAGCTCAGCGTCGCCGGCATCGACTCGACACGGCGCCTGCTCGACGCATGGGCGGTCCGGCAGCCGCTCGCCCCGCGCGCCGTGCTCGAGCTCCACGTCGAGGTCGACACGGGGATGGGTCGCGGCGGCGTCGCGCCGGCCGACCTTCCGGCGGTCCTCGACCTGATCGACGCGTCGCCGGCGACCCACCTCGTCGGTGTCTGGTCGCATCTCGCCGACGGCATGAACCCGGCCGTCACCTCGCCCCAGGTCGATCGCTACGAGGCTGCGCTGACCTCGATGGCCGCCGCCGGCCGGCCGAGGCCGCTGCGACACCTCATCGCCACCGAGCCGCTGTTCGCCGAGACCGCGCCGACCTACGACATGGTCCGGATCGGGCTCGGGTACTACGGCGAGCTCGGCCTCGGATATGAGCCGACGCCGCGGATGGCGCCGCTGGCCGCCGAGCTCCGACCCGCGATGGCGATCCGAGCCCGCCCGGTCCGGCTGGAGCGTGTCGAGGCCGGGACGCCGGTAGGGTACGGACAGGAGTGGCGGGCGGAGCGCCCGTCGCTGATCGCGACGCTGCCGATCGGCTACGCGGACGGCTGGAGCCGCCGCTCGTGGCCCGGCGCGGAGGCGCTCGTCCGCGGCCGTCGGGCGCCGCTGGTGGGGCGCGTCTCGATGGATTCGGTCTGCGTCGACGTCACCGACGTCGACGGTGTCTCGGTCGGGGACGCGTTCACGCTGCTCGGTGCCGACGGCGACGAGCGGATCCGGGCCGGCGACCTCGCCCGGCTGCTCGGTACGATCCCGAACGAGGTCTTCTGCTCGTTCGGGGGGTCACGGCTCGGACGGGTGGTGCGGGCGTCGGACACGGGCGGGGGAGCGGCGAGCGCGGCGACAGCGGGCTGAGGCGAGGGCCGGGGTCGGCCCCCGCGCCACGGGGGCGCATCCATTCCTGCCCTCATTCGTCGGGCGGTCGCGATGGTGCGACTTGGCCGCAGCGCGCGACCGGGGTGCACGACAGCAAAGGTTTGCTGTAGGCTGTCGCCCACGTCCCACTGGCCCGTCTTCGAAAGGAGTCAGCCCTTGGCCGCCGAACCCGCAGACGTCCTGATCATCGGCGCCGGTGCGACCGGTGGCGTCGTCGCCCTGCGACTCGCCGAGGCCGGGTTCAAGGTCGTCTGCCTCGAGCAGGGCGACTGGCACGACCGGTCCGAGTACCGGGGCAACCAGCTCGACTGGGAGCTGACGATGCGGAAGCAGTGGGCGACGAGCCCCAACATCCGCGGGCTCGGCGAGGACTACCCGATCGACGAGACCGATGCCGAGATCTCGCCGCTCATGTTCTCGGCGGTCGGCGGCTCGATGATCATCTTCGCCGGCGCCTGGCCTCGGATGCTCCCGTCCGACTTCCGCGTCCGCTCGCTCGACGGCATCGCCGACGACTGGCCACTCGACTACGAGGAGCTGCGCCCGTTCTACGAGCGCACCGACCGCCAGTTCGGCGTGTCGGGGATGCACGGCGATCCCGCCTACCCGTCGGGCGGCGACGACTCGTTCCTGCCGCCGCTGCCGCTCGGTCCGGGCGGCTCGAAGGTCGCCCGCGCCCACCACCGGCTCGGCTGGCACTGGTGGCCGGAGCCCAACTCGATCCTGTCGGTCCCGTACGACGGCCGCCGCCCATGCGTCCAGCGCGGCACCTGCCAGCAGGGCTGCAACGAGGGCGCCAAGGCCTCGACGGACCTGACCCACTGGCCGAAGGCGATCGGACTCGGCGCGAAGCTCGTCACCGGCGCCCGCGTCCGGCGGCTCGAGACCAACGACCAGGGCCTCGTCACCGGCGCGACCTGGATCGACCGCGACGGCGCGGAGCACCTTCAGCGGGCCGCCGTGACCGTGCTTGCCGCCAACGCGATCGGGACCACCCGCCTGCTGCTCCTGTCCGCCGACTCGCGGAACCCGGACGGGCTCGCCAACTCGTCGGGACTCGTGGGCAGGCGGCTGATGATGCACCCGTTCGCGAACGTCGCGGGGCTGTTCGACGAGGACCTCGAGAGCTGGCAGGGCCAGTTTGGCTGCTCGATCGAGTCGTTCGAGTTCTACGAGACCGACGAGAAGCGCGGCTTCGTCCGCGGCGCGAAGTGGGGCATGGCGCCGACCTTCGGCCCGATCAACGCCGCGCTCCCGAGCCGCGCCGGGACCCGCGTCTGGGGCCCGGACCACCATCTCCACGTCCGCTCGCACCTCGGGCGCGGCGCGAACTGGGGCCTGTTCGGCGAGGACCTGCCCGACGAGGCCAACCACGTGACGCTGTCGAAGACGCTCACCGACTCGTCGGGCATCCCGGCGCCCGAGATCCACTACAAGGTCTCCGAGAACTCCCGGCGGCTGCTCGACTTCCACATCGAGAAAGCGTCCGAATCGCTGCGCGAGGCCGGCGCCCACACGATCGAGGTCGACCGGCTCATGCGCTACTCGGGCTGGCACCTGCTCGGCACGGCCCGCATGGGCGACGACCCGAAGACGTCGGTGCTCGATCGCTGGAACCGGACCCACGACGTCCCGAACCTCTACGTGGTCGACGGCAGCTCGTTCGTGACCTCGGGCGGGGTCAACCCGACGTCGACGATCGTCGCGCTCGCGCTGCGCGCGGCCGACCACATGGTCGAGACCCGCTTCAACCAGCAGGTGCCGCTGTGAATCCTCTGGCCGGCTCGCAGGAGCGTCGCCTGGGCCATCGGAGGGCTGCGAATCGATGACCGTCCAGAACTTCGCCGGAACCGACCCGCTCGCCGAGCTCGACGGGGCGAGCCGCGCCACCTTCTCGGCCATCGCCGGCCACCTGATCCCCGCCGCCCACGGCATGCCCTCGGCGGCGGACGTCATCACCGACGACCGGCTCCGGTTCGTGCTGACCGCCCGGCCGGACCTCGTCGAGCCGCTCGTGGCCGCGCTCCGGTCCGGCCTCCCCGACGACCCCGCGGCACGGCTGACGACGCTCGAGCGCGACGAGCCGATTGTGCTCGAGTCGCTCCTGCTGATCGTGGTCGGCGCCTACTACACCGACAAGGACGTGCGCGAGCGCATCGGCTACCCGGGCCAGCTCGCCAAGCAGCTCTACTCGTGGAAGGTCCCCGACTACGTCGAGGAGGGCCTCATCGACGCGGTGATCGCCCGCGGCCCGGTCTGGAAGGACCCTGCCACCGGCCGCCGCGCCGAGGCTCGCTGAGGTCGCGCGCGAACCGCGCAAGGAGAACCCCATGGTCGACACCGTGCAGCAGACCTGGCTCGACGCATTCCTCGCCGACTGGCGTCCGGGGAGCGGCGAGCCGCACGAGACCCGCGAGCCCGCCACCGGACGGCCGCTGCTGACGCTTCCGCAGGCAACCCCCGAGGACGTGGCCGCCGCCGCCGCCCGCGCCGCGGCCGCACAACCGGCGTGGGCCGAGACGAGCTACGCCGAACGCGCGCGCATCCTCCGCCGCGCCGCGCAGATCTACGAGGAGCACCGGGAGGAGTTCGGCTCGTGGACGCAGCGCGAGACCGGCGCGGTCCACGGGAAGATGCATCACGAGCAGAACTTCACGATCGAGGAGATCCACAACGCGGCGACGCTGCCGTACCAGGCCTACGGCGAGCTCGTGCCCTCGATCCAGCCGCAGCGCCTCTCGATGCTCCGCCGCATCCCGGTCGGGGTCATCGGCGCGATCACGCCGTGGAACTCGCCGAGCGTGCTCGGCATGCGAGTCATCGCGCCGGCCCTCGCGCTCGGAAACGCGGTCGTGCTCAAGCCGGACCCCCAGACGCCGGTCTGCGGCGGCCTCATGTTCGAGGCCATCTTCCGGGAGGCGGGTCTGCCGGAGGGCCTCCTCCAGGTCGTCGTCGGCGGGGCGGTGACGGGCGAGGCGCTCGTCACCGACCCGAACGTCAACGTCGTCTCGTTCACCGGCTCGACCGCCGCCGGGCGGCGTGTCGGCGAGCTCGCCGGCCGGCTGCTCAAGAAGGTCTCGCTCGAGCTCGGCGGCAACAACGCGTTCGTCGTCCTCGACGACGCCGACCTCGAGGCGGCCGCCTCGGCCGGGGCCTACTCGTCGTTCCAGTTCCAGGGCCAGGTCTGCTTCGCGGCCGGCCGCCACATCGTCCACCGGAGCGTCGCCGGGGACTACGTCGACGCGCTCGTCGAGAAGGCGCAGCGGCTGCGGCTCGGCGACCCGTTCCGCGAGGAGGTCGATCTCGGCCCGATCGTCAACGAGAAGCAGCTCGCCCGCGTCGACGACATCGTCCGGCGCTCGATCGACGCCGGCGCCCGGCTCGTCGAGGGCGGCACCCACGAGGGCCTGTTCTACCGCCCCACGGTCCTCGCCGACGTCCGCCAGGACCATGCGGCCTGGCGCGAGGAGGTCTTCGGCCCGGTCGCGCCGGTCGTGACCTTCGACACCGACGAGGAGGCGCTCGCGCTCGCGAACGACAGCGAGTACGGCCTGGCCGGCGGCGTCTACTCCCGGTCGATCTCGCGCGGCCTCGCGCTCGCCCAGCGGATCAGGGCCGGCATGGTCCACGTCAACGACCAGCCGGTCAACGACGAGGCGGTCATCCCGTTCGGCGGGATGGGCGCGTCGGGCAACGGCGGGCGGTTCGGCGGGCCGGCCAACTGGGACGAGTTCACCCAGTGGCAGTGGGTCACGGTCCGCGACGAGCCGCGCTCGTTCCCGTTCCCGTACTGAGCCCGCCGACGTGGCGTCGATCACCGAAGTCGCCCGCCTCGCCGGCGTCTCGGTCGCGACCGCATCGCGGGTCGTCTCCGAGGCCGACTACCCGGTCAGCGCCGCCACGCGCGCCCGCGTCCTCGACGCCGCCCGCACCCTCGACTACGTCCCGAACGCGCTCGCCCGGGGGCTGCTCAAGAGCCGCATCCCGGTCGTCGGCGTGATCGTCCACGACATCACCGACCCCTACTTCGCGGAGGTCGTGCGCGGTGTCGAGGACGCGGCGACTGCCTCCGGCTACCTCGTCATCACGTGCAGCTCCGAGCGCGACGCCGAGCGCGAGTCGTCGTACGTCCGCCTGCTCCGCTCGATGCGCGCGGCGGCCGTGATCTTCGCCGGCAGCGGCCTCGACGACCCGGCGCTCAACGAGGAGCTGCCGAAGCACCTCGGCGCCATGCGCGAGGCGGGGGCGGCGGTCGTGCACCTCTCGCCCCACGCGTTCGGCCCACCCGAGATCAGCGTCGACAACGCGCGCGGGATCGCCTCGATGGTCGCCGCGCTCGTCGAGCTCGGGCATCGCGACATCGCGTTCCTCGCCGGACCGTCCTCGCTGTACGTCGCGCGCGAGCGGCTGGCCGGCTACCGCCACGGGCTCGAGGAGGCGGGCATCGCCTACGACGAGCGGCTCGTCGTCCGCACGACGTTCGACCACGAGGGCGGCGCCCTGGCCGTCGACACGCTGCTGGCGGGCGATCTGCCGTTCACCGCGATCTGCGCCGCCAACGACCTCCTCGCGCTCGGCGCGCTCCAGCGCCTGGCCAGCCTCGGGGTCGACGTGCCCGGGCAGGTATCGGTCGCCGGCTTCGACGACGTCCGGATCGCGTCGATGAGCGCCCCGCGCCTCTCGACCGTCCGTCTCCCGCTCCACGAGCTCGGTCGGCGCGGGTTCGAGTTCGCCCTCGAGGTCCTGGCCGACCGTCAGCCCGCGACCGTCGTCCTGCCGACCGAGGTGGTGCTGCGCGGCTCGACGGCCCGGCCGCCGGCGGTCGCGCGGGCCGCGGGACGCGGGGCCGACCCGACGGTGGCGACGACGGCATGACGACCGCCGTGACGGCGCCCGGCCGCCTCGAGGGCGCCCCCGCGACGCAGATCGCGGTGCGCGGCGCGGCCAAGCGGTATCGGACGAGCCAGGGCACCCAGGAGGCGCTCGCCTCGGTCGACCTCGAGATCCCGCGCGGGCAGTTCGTGTCGCTGCTCGGGCCGTCGGGCTGCGGCAAGACCACGCTGCTCAAGCTCATCGGCGGGCTGATCCCGTGCTCGTCCGGCGAGCTGCTCGTCGACGGTGAGCCGGTCGAGCAGGCGCTCAAGCAGCGCAAGTTCGGGTTCGTCTTCCAGGACGCGACGCTGCTGCCCTGGAAGAACGTCGTCGACAACGCGAGCCTCCTGCTCGACATCACCGGCAGCGCGGGCTCCGGTGCGGGCGATCGTGTGCGGTCGCTCCTCCAGACGGTCGGCCTGGGCGGCTTCGAGGGCTTCTACCCGGCCCAGCTGTCGGGCGGGATGAAGCAGCGGGTCGCCCTGGCACGGGCGCTGGCTCTCGGCCCCGAGATCCTCCTGATGGACGAGCCCTTCGCCGCGCTCGACGCGATCACCCGGGACCGGATGGGCGAGGAGCTGCTGAAGATCCTCGACGGCGGGCGGACCGTCGTGTTCGTCACGCACTCGATCCCCGAGGCCGTGCTGCTGTCCGACCGGGTCGTGGTGATGTCCGCCCGCCCCGGGCGCGTCGTCGCCGACATCCCGATCGACCTGCCGCGACCGCGCAGCGCGGACGTCCGCCGCAGCCCCCAGTTCAGCGAGTACGAGAACCGGCTGCGCGGGTACATCGAGGACGAGCCTGAGGGCCACCATGACTGAGCGGCTCGACGCGGCCCCCCGAACGGAGCGGACCGGAAGGCGCGCCGGCACGGCGGCCGCAGACCGCGGTCCGTCCCTCCGGGCGCGGGCCGCGCAGCGGATCCTGCCGGCCGTGTTCCTGCTGCTGCTCCTCGTGGTCTGGGAGATCGCGGCCACGATCGGCGACATCCCCGAGTACATCCTCCCGGCGCCGACGGCGATCGCCGAGCGCGTCGTGCGCTCGTGGGACACGCTCTGGGAGGCGACGCTGATCACGACCAGCGAGGTCCTCGCCGGGTTCGTCATCGGCGTCGCGCTCGGGATCGGCCTGGCCATCCCGATCGCCTACTCGCGGATCGTGCGCAACACGCTCTACCCGCTCATCGTCGCGTCCCAGGCCGTGCCGAAGATCGCGATCGCGCCGCTGCTCGTGCTGTGGCTCGGGTTCGACATCTGGCCGAAGATCGCGGTGACCGCGCTGATGGTCTTCTTCCCGGTCACGGTGACCGCCGCGGAGGGGTTCTCGTCGGTCGACCGGAACCTGCTCGACCTGCTCCGCTCGGTCAACGCGACGCCCGCCCAGATCTTCTTCCGGATCCGATTCCCGCACGCCCTGCCGCACATCTTCTCCGGCCTGAAGGTCGGGATCACGCTCGCGGTCGTCGGGGCGGTCGTGGGCGAGTGGGTCGGTGCGGACGCCGGGCTGGGCTACCTGCTGACCTACGCCAACACGCTCCTGGACTCGACGCTGCTCTTCGCGGCGCTGTTCCTGCTGATCGTCCTGGGCGTGGTGCTCTTCGTGATCGTCGACGCGGCCGAACGACTGCTGCTTCCGTGGCACCGGGACGACTCGGTGGCACTCGGTGGCTGAGGGCGGCGTGTCTGCGGATCGTGGTGGAAGCCGATTGGAGGTACCGATGCAACGGAAGACGAATCGACCCGCCGGGCTCGTCGGGGTGCTGGCGGCCGCGGCGCTCGTCGTCGGCGCGTGCACGGGGGGCGGCGGCGCTGCTTCGGAGGCGCCGGGCGGCGGCGGCAGCAGCGCGCCCGGTGAGGTCACCGACGTCACGTTCCGCCTGAACTGGGTCATCGCCGGGAACCACGCGCCGTTCTTCCTCGCCCAGCAGGAGGGTTTCTGGACCGACTGCGGGCTCAACGTCACGATGGCCGCCGGCAAGGGCTCGGGCGACACCGCGCAGCTGGTTGCCAACGGGTCGCAGGACTTCGGCCTGACCGACGCGGTCTCGATCGCCGCCGGCCGGACCAAGGGCCTCGAGGTCACCTCGCTCGGCGTCCTCTACCAGAGCAACCCCGCCTCGATCGTCTCGAAGAAGGCGACCGGGATCACCACGCTCGAGGACGTGAAGGGCAAGACCTGGGGCGCGGTTCCGGGCGGCTCGCCGTACCTCCTCCTGAAGGCGCTGTTCAAGGAGCAGGGGATCGCCGAGGGCGACTACCGCGAGGTCAGCGTCGCGGCGCCGGGCATCGCCCAGCTCAAGGCCGACCAGGTCGACTTCATCACGTTCTTCGCCAACGAGGCCGCGAACATCGACCCGGACGTCGAGGCCAACCTCAACGTGCTGCCGTTCAAGGACTTCGGCCAGGACATCTACGGGCTCGCCATCGCCTCGAACGACGCGTACATCAGCGAGAACCCCGACAAGGTGTCGTGCTTCGTCGACGGCGTCCGGAAGGGGCTCGAGGCGGCCAAGGCCGACCCGGCGGCCGCGCTCGCGGCGCTCTACGAGGCGAACCCCGAGACCAAGGAGAACGAGGCCGGCATGGAAGCCCTGCTCGACGGTGTCTTCGAGTACACCGGCGACAGCTTCCTCGACCAGACCGCCGAGAAGTGGGACGCCACGCAGCAGATCCTCGCGGACGCCGGGATCATCGAGTCGACCCTCGAAGCGACCGAGTTCTTCACGAACGACTACCAGTAGACCAACAGCGAGGAACGGCATGAGCCTGAACCTTCACGGCATCATCCCGGCCTGCGTCGTCACCTTCGACGCAGCCGGGAAGTTCGACGAGGCGGCCTACCGCCGCTACCTCCAATGGCTGCTCCCGCAGGGGCCCGTGGCGCTCGCCATCAACGCCGACACCGGCGAGGGGCCGCACCTGTGGCCCGACGAGCGCGAGCGCGTCCTGCGGGTCGCGGTCGAGGAGGCCGGCGACGTCCCGGTCATCGCCGGGCTCTCGGCGATGTTCACGGAGCAGGCGGTCGAGGAGGCCAAGCGGGCCGAGGGAGCGGGCGCCCGCGGGCTGCTCGTCTTCCCGATCCCGGTCTACCAGGGCACGCCGCTCGACCCCGCGATCCCGGTCGCCTACCACGAGGCGATCGCCCGCGGGTGCGGCCTGCCGATGGTCGCGTTCCAGCTCCAGCCGGCGCTCGGCGGGGTGATCTTCTCCGAGGAGACGCTCCGCCGGATCGCCGCCATCGACAGCGTCGTCGCGCTGAAGGAGGCGTCGTTCGACGCCCGGCTGTACCTGGCGACGCGGCGCATGATCGAGCGGCTCGACCGCCCGATCGACCTCCTGACCGGCGACGACAACTTCATCTACGAGTCGTTCGTCCTCGGCGCGGAGGGCGCGCTGATCGGGTTCGGGACGCTCGCGACCGACCTCCAGGTCGAGATGTACCGGCTCACCCGCGAGGGGCGCTGGGACGAGGCCCGCGCGATCTGGGAGCGGATCCTGCCGCTCGAGGAGGTCGTCTACGGCCAGCCGGTCCGCGACTATCGCGCCCGGACCAAGATCGCCCTGCGCGAGCTGGGCGTCATCGAGAGCACGGTGATGCGTCCGCCGCTGCTCCCGGTCGGCGAGGACGTGACCCGCGAGGTCCGTGAGGCGCTCGAGGCCGCGGGGCTGCTCACCGCGGCGGTGGCCTGATGGGCGACGCCCTCGACGGGCTCGTCGTCCTCGTCACCGGCAGCAGCCGGGGCATCGGTGCCGAGGTGGCGGCGAAGGCGGGCGCGGACGGCGCCCGCGTCGCCGTCCACTACCGGGAGGCGGCGGACAAGGCGGCCGCGACCGTCGAGCGGATCCGCTCCGCCGGCGGCGAGGCCGAGGCGTTCGCCGCCGACCTCCGCGACGGCGCCGAGGCCGAGGACCTCGTCCGCCGGGTCATCTCGCGCTTCGGGCGGCTCGACGGGCTGGTCAACAACGCCGGCATGACCCAGGTCGGCCCGTTCCTCGAGATCGACCCCGACGAGTGGGCCGCGGTGCTGGCGACCGACCTCACCGCGGTCTACCACACCTGTCGCGCGGCGCTGCCCTCGATGGTCGAGCGCGGCACGGGGTCGATCGTCAACATCGCCTCGCGCCTGGGGCAGACCGGCGTGCCGCAGACCGCCGCGTACAGTGCGGCCAAGGCCGGCGTCATCGGGCTCACCCGCTCGCTCGCCCGCGAGTTCGGGCCGAAGGGCGTGCGGATCAACGCGGTCGCGCCGGGCTTCGTCATCACCGAGATGACCGCCGACCTCGCCGCGAGCGAGGAGGGCAAGCGGCGGCTCGCCGACATGCCGGTCGGGCGTTTCGGGCAGGTCCACGAGGTCGCCGAGGCCGTGCTCTTCCTGCTGTCGGACCGGGCCTCGCTGTTCCTCGGTCAGACGCTCAATCCGAACGGCGGGGGGTACATGCCGTGACCGTCACGCGATCGAAGGTCATCGGCGTCCGCGAGGCCGTCGGGCTGGTCAGGGACGGCGACACGCTGCTGATCGGCGGCTCGGGCGCGGGCCACGCGCTCCCGCAGCGCTTCATCGACGAGCTCGCCGCGGTCTACGCCGAGGAAGGCCGGCCGCGCGACCTGACCACGGTCCGCGTCGTGGGCATCGGCGACTTCGCCGACCGCGGCTTCTCGCAGCTCGGGCTGCCCGGGCTCCAGAAGCGGACGATCGGCTCGAACATCGGCAACGAGCCGCGCCTCGGGGCGCTGGTCGAGGCGAACGAGATCGAGGCGTACTCGTTCCCGCAGGGCGTGCTCTCGCAGCTCATGCGCGAGATCGCCGCGGGGCGCCCGGGACTCGTCACGCACGTCGGGCTGGGCACGTACGTCGACCCGCGTCAGACCGGCGGCAAGCAGAACGCGCGCACGACCGAGGACCTCGTCGAGCTCGTCACGCTGCGCGGCCGCGAGTGGCTGCTGTTCCACGCGTTCCCGATCGACGTCGCGGTCATCCGCGGCACGACCGCGGACGAGGACGGCAACATCACGATGGAGGGCGAGGCCGTCCAGGGCGAGATGCTCGCGATGGCCATGGCCGCCCGCAACAGCGGCGGGACCGTCATCGCCCAGGTCCGCCAGCTCGCCCGGCGGGGCAGCCTGCCGCTCCGTGACGTCAAGGTGCCGGCAGCCCTCGTCGACCACGTCTACGTCGACGCCGACCAGTGGCAGACGTACATCACCCAGGACTCGCCGTACTACGCCGGCCGCCTCCGCAAGCCGGTGGCCGGCGACCCGCCGCTGCCGCTCGACGTCCGCAAGATCATCGCCCGCCGCTCGCTGCTCGAGTTCTCCCCGGGCGCGATCTGCAACCTCGGCTTCGGGATCAGCCAGCTCATCGGGCGCGTGGCCTGGGAGGAGGGCATCACCGACGAGCTCGTGCTCACCGTCGAGCAGGGGATCTTCGGCGGCGTCCCGGTCGCCGGGAACGAGGGCGGCGCCGGGTTCAACTACCAGGCGATGATCGACCAGCCCTACATGTTCGACTTCTACGACGGCGGCGGGCTCGACATTGCGAGCCTGTCGTTCGCCGAGGTCGACGCCGACGGCAACGTCAACGTCCACGCCTTCGAGGGACGCGTCCGGGGCCCCGGCGGCTTCCCGAACATCAGCGCCCGGACCGGGAAGATCAACTTCGTCGGGACGATGACCGCGCAGGGCCTCGAGCTCGACATCGACGACGGCGTCCGCGTCGTCCGCGAGGGCTCGCTCCGGAAGTTCGTCCCGCAGGTCCGCGAGATCTCGTTCAACGGCCGGCTCGCCCGCGAGCGCGGCCAGGAGGTCCGGTTCATCACCGACCGGGCGGTGTTCGCGCTTGCCGACGACGGGATCGTCCTGACCGAGATCGCCCCCGGCATCGACCTCGAACGGGACGTCCTCGGCCAGATGGGCTTCCGCCCGCGGGTCGCGGACGACCTCCGCGAGATGGACCGGCGGGTCTACGCGACCGGTCCGATGGGCCTCGCCGCCGACTTTGCCGCCGTGACCGCCGCCCGCGAGGCCGCCCCGTGAGCCGCCTCGTCGAGCTCGAGCTCGGTCGGGTTGCGCTCCTCGCGCTCGACAACCCGCCGCTCAACATCGTCACCGGCGAGCTGCTCGCGCAGCTCGACGAGGCGCTCGGCACGCTCGAGGCCGCAGCGCCCGGCGACGTCCGGGCGGTGGTCGTCACCGGCCGCGGCGAGCGCGCGTTCTCGGTCGGCTCGAACGTGCGCGACTTCGAGGGCCATCGCGGTCCCGATGGGCGTGCCCATTTCGAGCTCGAGGCCCGGGTCGCCCAGCGGCTGGCCGGGCTGCCGATGCCGACGATCGCGGCGATCGAGGCGAGCGCGCTCGGCGGCGGGCTCGAGATCGCGCTGTGCTGCGACCTGCGGATCGCCGCCGAGGGCGCGAACCTCGGCCTGCCCGAGGTCCGCCTGGCCGTGACGCCGAGCACCGGCGGCACGCAGCGGCTGCCGCGGATCGTCGGCGTCGGGCGGGCCAAGGAGCTGCTGCTGACCGGCCGGATCCTGAGCGCCGCCGAGGCGGAGCGGATCGGTCTCGTCAACGAGGTCGTGCCCGCCGGCCGGGCCGTCGCCCGGGCCCGGGAGATCGGCGAGCAGATCGCGGAGCGCGGCCCGCTGGCCGTGCGCGAGGTCAAGAGCCTGGTCGACGGCGCGCTCGATCGCGACCTCGCGGCCGGCCACGCGGCGGAGGTCGCGGCATCGGTTCGCGTCTTCGCGACCGACGACATGCTCGAAGGCGCCAGGTCGTTCCTGGCGAAGCGTGCACCCGAATATCACGGCCGCTGAGGCCGACCCACAGGAGAGGACGACACGACGTGACTGACACTTCCCGGTTCGGGGTCTTCCTGCCCTCCTACATCTGGGAGGGCGACGGACCGGAGCGCGCGCGCGGCATCAAGGAGTTCGCCCGGCGGGTCGAGGAGCTCGGCTTCGACAGCCTGTTCATCACCGACCACCTGCTCGCAGCGAAGCGCTTCTACTCGGTCAACTGGCTCGAGCCGCTCATCACGCTCGCGGTGGCGGCCGGCGCGACCGAGCGGGTCCGGCTCGGGACATCGATCCTGATCATGCCGCTGCGCAACCCCGTCATCCTGGCCAAGGAGCTGGCCACGCTCCAGTTCCTGTCCGACAACCGGGTGATCCTCGGCGCGGGCGTCGGCTGGAACGACGCCGAGTACGACGCGGTCGGCGTGAAGAAGTCGGAGCGCGGCAAGCGCACCGACGAGATGCTCGACATCATGATGCCGCTGCTCGAGGGCGAGCGGGTCACGTACCACGGCCAGTTCTACTCGGTCGACGACGTGTTCATCGAGCCGCGCACCGCGCAGCGACCGCTGCTGTGGATCGGCGGCGGCTCGCAGCTGGCCGACCCGAAGTCGCCCGACGTCCCGAAGTTCGTCGAATCGGTCAAGCGGCGGACGGTCAAGGCCGACGGGTGGATTCCCCGCCCGACCTGCCCGCCGCAGGACATCGCCCGCGACTGGCAGGAGCTCCAGGCGGCGATGCGCGAGGCCGGCAAGGACCCGAACGACACGCTCGTCGCCCACGAGAACTTCGTGCATGTCGTCATGACCGACGACCCGCAGGAGGCGCGCCGCCAGCAGCACGAGGCGTTCCTCAAGGTCATGAGCAACGAGCGCGGGCCGCAGTACCTCGAGTCGGTCTACCTGTTCGGGACACCCGAGGAGATCATCGCCTCGCTCCAGGCCCGGGTCGACGCGGGGGTCGAGTACTTCTTCCTGCACACGATGACCCCCGACCCGGATCAGCTCCAGCTGTGGGTCGACCACATCATCCCGAACGTCACGTTCCCGGCGTCGGCCGGGCCGGTGCGCCGCCCGCCGAGCCCCTGGCGCCGATGACCCGACGGGTCGGGCTGCTCGGCAAGCCGCTGCGGCGCCGGCATTCGAAGGTCATGCACGATGCCGCGTTCCGCGCGGCCGGCATCGATGCGACGTACGAGCTGCTCGAGCTCGAGCCGGACGCAGTGGCCGCGGCCGTCGACGCGGCTCGCGGCCCGGGCTGGCTCGGGCTCGGGGTGACGGCGCCGTACAAGAAGGTCGTCGCGGAGCTCGTCGACCAGGTCGAGCCCGAGGCGACGCGCATCGGTGCGGTGAACAACGTCGCGAAGGACCCTGCCGGCCGGCTCGTCGGGTTCAACAGCGACGCGCCCGGGTTCCGGGCCGGCGTGGAGCTCGCGATGGGCCGGCCGCTCGCGGGCACCGCGGTCGTCGTGGCAGGGGCCGGCGGCGCGGCGCACGCGGTGGTCTACGCGTGCCTGGCGGCCGGCGCCCGGAGCGTGACGATCGGGAACCGGACGGCGGCGTCCGCGGCGGCCCTCGCCGACCGCTTCGGCGACGTCGGGGAGGGGAGCGTGCGCGGGGTCGGGCTCGACGAGCCGTCGTTCACCCGCGCCCTCGCCACCGCCGACGTCGCCGTCAACGCGACCACGGTCGGCATGGTCGACCCCGGCGCGACGATCCGGGTCGAGGCGCTGCGGGACGACGCGACGGTCTTCGACCTCGTGTACGTCCCCGCGGAGACCCCGCTGCTCGCAGCAGCGCGCGCTCGGGGGCTGCGGGCCGCCAACGGCTCGGAGATGCTGATCGCCCAGGCCGCGATCGCGTTCGAGCGGTGGACCGGCATCGCCGGCATGGATGGCGTGATGCGTGACGCGGTCGCGCCGCTGCTCGCCGATCCGACGACGACCGCCTGACGATGCGGCTCGCCACGATCGTCTCGGACGGCCGCCCTCGGGTCGCGCTGATCGACGAGCGGGATCGGGTCCATCCACTCGACCCGTCGGTGACGATGCGGGCCGTCGCGGCCGGGGTCGCCGCCGTGCCCGGGCCGTCCGGCGACGGGATCCCGCTGTCGGAGGTCGAGCTCGGTCCCGCCGTGCCGGACCCCGGCGCGATCTACACGATCGGGCTCAACTACGACGGCCCCGGCGCCTCGCCCCGGCCGGACCGCCCGATGGTCTTCGGCAAGGCGCCGTCCTCGGTCGGCGCGCACGGGGCGACGCTGTCGTGGGACCGGTCGGTCAGCGACGACGTCGACGCCGAGATCGAGCTCGGGGTGGTGATCGGGCGGCCGGCGTTCCGTGTGTCGCCCGAGGAGGCGCTCGACCACGTCTTCGGCTACACGTGCATCAACGACGTCTCGGCGCGCGACGAGGCGCTCGACGGCGACCAGTGGCTGCTCGGGAAGTCGATGCCCGGGTTCTGCCCGGTCGGTCCGTGGATCGTCAGCGCCGACGCATTCGACCCGCGCGACGTGCGGCTGGGGTGCACGATCGACGGCGAGCCGATCCAGGACGGCCGGACATCGCAGATCCGCTTCGGGATCGGTGAGATCGTGTCGTACCTGAGCCGCCATCTCGAGCTGCGACCGGGCGACCTGATCGCCACGGGAACGCCGGTCCGCCTGGCGACCCCGCCGGGGCCCGAACGCCGGCTGCGGCCGGGCGATACCGTGACGGTGTGGGTCGAGGGGATCGGGGAGCTGACCACGAGGATCGGCTGAGGCGCGAGGAGGAGCGACGATGAAACGACCGACGGTGTTCCTGGCGGAGATGACCGACCCCGAGGTCGAGGCGTTCCTGGCTTCGAGCCGGACCGTGCTCGTGCCGGTCGGATCGCTCGAGCAGCACGGGCCGCACGCGCCGCTCGGCACCGACGCGCTCGTCCCGACCGAGGTCGCTCGGCGGGTCGCCGGCGAGGTCGGGGCCGCGGTGGCGCCCACGATCGGCTACTCGCTCTCGTACCCGCACGCCGGGTTCACGGGCGTCGTCCACATCCGCATCCCCACCTTCATGGCGCTCATCGAGGACGTGGCCGTGGGTCTGGCCACGATGGGTTTCGAGCGGATCGTCTTCCTCAACGGTCACTACGACAACACGTACGCGATCGCGTACGCCTGCGCGTCCGCGGCGCCCCGGCTGCCGGGCGGCGTGCGCGCGTTCCCGGTCAACTACTGGGACGGCATGACGCCCGAGGAGGCGGCCCGCTTCTTCGACCCCGCCAACGGGTTGCACGCCAACAAGGGTGAGACATCGGCGGTCATGGCGATCGACGAGGGGCTCGTGGACATCGAGGCGGCGAACGTCGAGTTCCCGCCGTTCCCCGAGGTGACGGCCCCGGCCGCGGTCCACACCGCGTTCTTCTTCTCGAACCCGGGCTCGGTCCATCGGGCGACCCGGTCCGGGACGTGGGGGGACGCGCGGGAATCGAGCGCGGCGTTCGGGCGGGAGTACCTGGACGTCGTGGTCGGCGCGACGGTCCGCATGCTCGAGGACATCGACCGGACGTTCGAGGCGATGCCGCCCCGCTGACCCTCCCCGGTTCGCCCCCGCCCCGACGTGGTGCGTCCCGCGTTCCAACGGGCGGTCGGTGCCCGGACCAGCTGCTCCGTCGTGCGTTGAGCGGTCCATACGACCGGCAGGGCGCGGTTCGGTGCGTTGAACGCACCAGGACGACGTTCGAGGGCCGGTTCGTTCGCCGGTTGGAACGTTGAATGAACCAGGCGCCGGAGCGCCGGGCCGAGCACGCGCCGCGGCCCGCCGTCAGGCCCCGGCCGCGCCCCGGCCAGCCCTACGACTCGGCCGTCACCCGCGTGTACGCCGCCGCGACCACGACGATGATCGACCCGAACAGGATCTGCCGGATCGCCTCGGGGAAGCCCATCGCCTGGAGCAGCGAGCTCATCACGGTGAGGATCAGCGCACCGACGATCGTCCCGCCGTAGCCGCCGCGCCCACCCATGATCGACGTCCCGCCGATCACTGCGGCCGCGACCGACGGCAGCACGGACGTGTCGACCAGCGTCACGCTCGCGGTGTTGTTCATGCCCGAGTAGAGGAACCCGGCCACGCCCGCGATCAGCGCGGAGATGACGTACAGGACGATCAGCACCTGCCAGGCCTTGGCGCCCGACAGTCGCGCCGCGACCGGGTTGTCGCCGATGGCGTACAGCAGCCGGCCGTAGCCGGTCCGCTTCGTGAGCAGCAGCACGGCGAGCGCGAGCGGCACGAACAGGAACAGGCTGTTCGGGATCACGCCGAGGACGGTCCCGGCGCCGAGCGTCCGGAACTCGGCCGGCACGCCGGAGCCCGTCTGGACCATGACGAGCTGCCAGACGTTCGCGAACCCGAGCACGACCAGGCTCATGCCGAGCGTCATGATCAGCGGGTGGACGCGGAAGACGCCGACGCCGAGCCCGTTGATGAGACCGGCCACGGCCGCGACGAGCAGCGCCACGACGATCGCGAGCGGCAGCCCGAGCGGCCCGACGAGCGTGGCCACCACGAACCCCGTCATCGACGCGACCGCACCGACCGACAGGTCGATGCCGCCGGTCAGGAACGTGATCGTCTGGCACGCCGCGAGGATCGCGAGCGGGATCGACTGGCGGAGGATCACGCCGAACCAGTTCGGGTTGATGAGGTTCGGGCGGACGATCCAGATCAGCACGAGCAGCAACAGCAGGAGCCCGATGAGCGGGATCAGCGGCTGGTCCCGGAACAGGCGGCGCCAGCCGGCGGCCGTCAACCACGGGCTGCGCGCGGGGGAGGCGGCGACCGAGCTCATGCGCGAGCCCTCCGCAGCTGGAGCAGGCTGCCGATCATCACGACGCCGATGAGGATCGCGCCCTGCGCGACCGTCGCGAGGTTCGTGTTGATGTTGAGGAAGGTCATGTCGGTCCGGATGAGCTGGAGGATGACGACGCCGACCAACGGGCCGAACACCCCGCCGCGGCCGCCGGCCAGGGCCACCCCGCCGAGCACCACCGCGGCCACGCTCATCAGCGTGTACGGGCCGGGCACCGGGGTCGCGATGCCGGTGCTCGCGACGAGGGCGATCCCGCCCAGCGCGCCGAACAGCCCGGCGAAGACGTAGGCCATGAACCGGGTCCGCCCGACGGGGACGCCGCTGCGGAACGCCGCCAGCCGGTTGCTGCCGATCGCGTAGAGCGACAGCCCGAGCCCCGATCGCCGCAGCGGGAGCCAGATGATCGCGACGACCGCGACGAGCAGCACGGCGGCCTTCGGGATCCACTCGCTGCCGAGCGACCCGAGCACGAGCTGGCGCAGCCAGTCGGCCGCGCCGCCGCCCGGCGTCCGGAGGACGAGCAGCGCCGCGCCGGCCCAGACGTACGACATCGCGAGCGTGACGACGATGTCCGGGACCCTCGTGAGCACGACGACCGCGCCGTTGACCGCGCCGAGGAGCAGCCCGAGGAGCAGCACGCCGACCACGACGATCAGGCCGAACTCGTTCGACTGCTCGTCCATGAGCACGGCCGCGACGCAGCTCGTGAGCGCCATCACCGCGCCGATCGACAGGTCGATTCCGCCCGAGATCACGACGATCGCCTGGGCGACGGCCGCCAGCGCGAGCGGCAGTGCCGAGATCGCGAGGCCCTGGATGCCGGCGACGCCGTACTGCGGGTTGATCAGCTTCGTGAAGATCAGGAGCAGCGCGAGGAACCCGACGAGCCCGATGGTCCAGCCGTTGCGCCGGAGCGTCTCGGCGATCGGGAGATCACGACGAGCGGCGATCGGCGCGGTCGTCGCGCTCATCGCTCGGCCTCCGCCTCGGGGGCCGCGGCCACCGGCTCGGCCGGTCGGCTCGGATCCGGCGCCCCGTCGTCGGTCGCGATCGCCTCGGCCGCGACGAACTCGGGGATGACCGCGTCCTTCTTCAGGTTGTACGCCGCGCGGAGCAGCGTGGGCTCGTCCGCGTCGGCCGCGTCGACCTTCGCCACCACCCGACCGTTGAAGATGACGATCGCCCGATCGCAGGCCAGCTGGATCTCCTTGAGCTCCGAGGTGTACAGGAGGACCGCCGCCCCGGCCGCGGCGAGGTCGCGCAGCAGGACGTAGATCTGGTTCTTGGTGCGGATGTCGATCCCGCGTGTCGGGTCGAAGCAGAGCATCGTCCGGACCCCGCCTGCCACCCAGCGGGCGATCGTGACCTTCTGCTGGTTGCCGCCGGACAGGCGGCGGACCTCACCCTGCGCTCGCGTGTCGATCTGGAGCGTGTCGATCGCCCCGCGGACGGTCTTGCCCTCGTCCTTGCTGATCGGGCCCCACGAGCGGAGCCGGGTCAGGAACGGCAGCGCGATGTTCTCGCGCACCGAGCGTTGCATGAGCAGCGCCTCGGCGCGGTCGGCCGGGACGTAGACGAGCCCGGCCTTGATCGCGTCGGCGGGGTGGTGGAACGAGACCGGCTTGCCGTCCACGAGGAGCTCGCCGCCCTTCGGTCGGATCGCCCCGCACAGGACGTTGAACAGCTCGTCCTGCCCCTGGCCCTCGAGCGCGACGACCCCGAGCACCTCGCCCGGGTAGAGCGAGAACGAGGCGTCCTGGAGACGCGCTCCCGCACTCAGGTTGCGCGCCTCGAGGTGCGGGACCTGCCCGTCACGGCTGGCCGCGGTCCGTCCCCGCTCGGCGACCGCGGGCAGCTCCGCGGCGGACTGGCCGAGCATAAGCTCGACGATCTCGTGCTCCGAGCCCTCCGTGACGTCGACGACGCCGACGGTCTCGCCCTCGCGGAGCACCGATGCCCGGTCGCAGACCGCGGCGATCTCGATCATCCGGTGCGAGATGAAGATCACCGAGCGGTCGCCGCCGCGCAGCCGGCCGACGACCTCGAGCACCCGCTCGGTGAGGTTCGCCGGCAGCGCGGCCGTCATCTCGTCGAGCATGAGGACGTCCGGCTCGATCGCGAGCGCGCGCGCCAGGTCGATGATGCGCAACGACGCGAGCGGCACGCGGCGCGCCTCCTGCGACAGGTCGAGCGAGCTGATCCCGAGCTCCGAGAGCCAGTGACGGAACGGCTCGATCGGGGTCGAGGTCAGCCGGAGGTTGTCGCGGATCGTCAGGTCCGGGATGAGGGCCGGCTCCTGGTAGACCGAGACGAGCCCGCCGCGTCGCGCCTCGGCCGGGGAGTGGACGACGCGCGGCTTGCCGCGGACCGCGATCGTGCCGGAGTCAGGGTGGATGGCCCCGGTGAGGATCTTGACGAGCGTGCTCTTGCCGGCGCCGTTGGCGCCCATCAAGGCATGGACTTCGCCGGGACGCACGGCGAGCGAGGCCGACTTCAACGCGACCACCGCGCCGTACGTCTTGGAGATGCCCGTGGCTTCGAGCAGGAGGTCCGTGCCAGTCAAGGTCATCGGGTTCCTTCGCGTAGTCGGCGGGGACGCCGGCGGCGCCGGCGTCCCCGCAGCAATCGAACGGGGCTGGGGGAGGGTTACTCGCCCGGGCCCTTGCAGGCGACGGCCTGCTCGGGGGTGTAGGTCGTGAAGCCCTCGATCTGCAGACCGAGCGGCCACAGCGGGTCGAGCCCGTCGACCTGCCACGACTCGAGCAGCGCCTTGCCCTCCTCGGTCACGTTCTCGGCGAGAACCGGATCGAGCAGGACGGTGTTCGGCTGGGCAGCGTCCGGCGCCGTCTCGACGGTCTCACCGTTGAGCAGCTTGAGCGCCAGGCCGACGCCCGCGCCGCCGACGGCGGCCGTGTTGGTCACCGCGGCGCCGGTCAGGCCTTCCTCGGTGAGGAGCTGGTTGACGAACGCGCCGAGGTCGGCGCCGACGATCGGAACGAATTCCTTGCCGGCGGCCTTGATCGCGTCGACGACCTGCGAGTCCATGCCCGACGTCCAGATGCCCTGGATGTTGTCGTACTCGCCGGAGGCGATGAAGTTGTTGATCAGCTCGGTCGTCGTCGCCGGATCCCAACCGGTGTGCACGCCTTCCTTCGACGGCACGACGGTGATGTTCGGGTACTCGGCGAGGACTTCCTGGAAGCCGGTGTCGCGGTCGGTGTCGGCCGGGTGGCCGGCGAAGCCGCGCATGTAGTACACGGTGCCCTCGCCACCCATCTGCTCGAAGAGCCAGCGGGCGCCGAGCTTCGCGTACTCGACCTGGTTGTTGTAGAGGTTGTAGGTGCCCTCGTGGGTCACGTACGCGTCGACCGAGACCGTGATGATCCCGGCGGCGGCGGCCTCCTCGAGGGCCGGGTTGAGCGCCTCGGGGTCGTTCGGGTTGAAGACGATCGCGTCGACGCCGGCGGCGATCAGGTCACGGATGTCCTGGAGCTGCCCGGCCGCGTCGGTGTTGCGGTGGATCGTGTTGAGCTGGGTCACCTGGCCGGAGGACAGCGCCTCGGCCTTCGCGGTGCAGACCTGCTCCTCGCGGAAGCCGTTGCCGACGCCGCCGCCGTTGGAATAGCCGATCGTGTAGCTGCCGCCGGCGGCCTGGCTCTCGGCCGGCTCACTCGCCGGTGCCTGCGTCGCCGGTGCCTCCGAGGCCGGCGCCTGCGTGGCGGGAGCCTCGGATGCGGCGCCGCCCGAGCACGCGCCCACGACCGCCGCGATCGCACCGATCGCAATCAGCCCACGGGCCTTACCCAGTTGCTTCATGAACACTCCTCCTGGTGGCGCGGCCGCCCTGCCGAGGGCCGGTCCGCCATGCACACGTGCGATGGGTCTCGCTCGATGGGTCCGTCAGTCACCTCCTT
Source organism: Chloroflexota bacterium (assembly GCA_044506615.1). Lineage (GTDB taxonomy): Bacteria > Chloroflexota > Limnocylindria > Limnocylindrales > CSP1-4 > DASTYU01. The sequence goes on from JBIQKJ010000001.1 coordinate 75,994, forward strand.
GCTGGTCGATCGCACGGGCGAGACGCCGCGCATGCTCTCGATAGGCTGCATCGAACAACGCCCGGGACCGCTCGGTGCCCACGACGCTCGAGCGCGTGATCACCGGTGGCATCGCCCCTCGCTCCGTGAGGAGCTCGGCGGTCCGGGCCTTGATGGCGTTGACGATCGCGACGGCCCCGAGTGTCGACCCGGGTCCAACGGGGGTTTCCAGACCGCCGATTGTCACCATCGCGTCGGCTGCGGGCGAGCATACGTCGAGGACGAGGTCGGCCTCGTCGAGCAGGCGACGGCCGGCGGCCGGCTCGGGCTCGCCCGACATCGACTGGTCGACCGAGGTGACCGCGATGACCTGCAGGCCGCGCCGCCGCGCGCCCCGGGCCATCTCGACGGGAACCGCGGTCAGGCCGCTCGCCGAGAAGACGATCATCACGTCCCGCGGGCCGAACGTGAAGTTCGACAGGATCACCTCGGCCAGGCCCGGCGTGCGCTCGATGAACATCGCCTGGCGCTGGCCGTTCGCGCCGACGACCTGCGTGTGGAACGTCATCGACAGCTCGACCATCGGATTGAAGCCCGGGTACGAGCCGTAGCGCGGGAACATCTCCTCGACCGGGATCCGCGAGTGCCCCGTCCCGAACAGGTGGACGAGGCCGTCCGCGGCGATCGCGTCGGCGCACCAGCGGCTGGCGGTCTCGATGCCCCCGGCCTGCGTCTCCGAGACCCGTCGCAGCAGGGCGGTGGCGTGCTCGAGCCAGGTCGTGGCCGCGGTCGCGGTCGCGGTCATGCCGCCGTCGCCCTCATGCGGCGACGACCCGACGTGACGCGCGCGACGGCTGGTGACCGGTGACGGAGGCTGGGGATACGGCCATCTCGTGCACTCGCTGAACGGTGGAGCCCGGCGATCTGGTCGCCGCGACGTGCATGGTAAACGTTTGCCGCCACACGTCGAGCGGACGGCGGGTTTCGGGGCGCAAGGTGGCGGGAGTCTGCTCGCCGGCCTGCCTGCCGGCGGCGTTTCGGACGTGGTCCAACCGGACAGCACCCAAATGTCTAGACAGCCACGTGGCGGCCCGAATGCTACGGCTGGCCCGCGCAAGGGGTCAAGTTTCGAGTTTCAGCGGCTCAAGTCCGTTCGCCGCAGGTCAAACCCCGGTTGTCCCGGCGTCGTCGGCGACGTTGGCTCCCCGACGCACGATGTCGGTTGCCGGTCGCGGGGGTATTCGGTAGCATCAGAAAAACCCCCGGAGGACCAGAACCCATGGCGAAGTATGTCTTTGTGACCGGAGGCGTGACCTCCTCGCTCGGCAAAGGCATCACCGCCGCGAGCATCGGACGGATCCTGAAGGCGCGCGGGCTGACGGTCTCGATCCTCAAGCTCGATCCGTACATCAACGTCGATCCCGGCACGATGTCGCCGTACCAGCACGGCGAGGTGTTCGTCACCGACGACGGCGCCGAGACCGATCTCGACCTCGGTCACTACGAGCGGTTCATCGACGAGAACCTGACCCAGCTCTCGAACGTCACGACCGGCCGCATCTACCAGGCGGTCATCGCCAAGGAGCGGCGCGGCGACTACCTCGGCGGCACCGTCCAGGTCATCCCGCACATCACCAACGAGATCAAGGAGCGGATCGGGCGCGTGGCGCGGGACGGCGATCCCGACGTCGTCATCGTCGAGGTCGGCGGGACCGTCGGCGACATCGAGAGCCTGCCGTTCCTCGAGGCGATCCGCCAGATGCGCAAGGACGTGGGCCGGGCGAACGTGCTGTACGTCCACGTGACGCTGCTGCCGGCGCTGGCCGCCACCGGCGAGCTCAAGACCAAGCCCACCCAGCATTCGGTCAAGGAGCTGCGCGGGATCGGCATCCAGCCCGACGTCATCGTCCTTCGCTCCGACCATCCGGTCAGCGACGAGATCCGCGAGAAGATCGCGCTGTTCACGGACGTCGCGACCGAGGCCGTCATCCCGGCGGAGACGGCCGAGACGATCTACGAGGTCCCGCTCCAGTTCGAGGCGAGCGGTCTCGGACGGCTCATCGTCCGGGAGCTCGCGCTCGGCGACGCCGAGGCCGAGCCCGATCTCGCGTCGTGGGCGGCGCTCGTCGAGCGGATCAAGGCCCCGAAGCCCGTGCTCGAGATCGCGCTCGTCGGCAAGTACATCGAGCTGCCCGACGCCTACCTGTCGGTGACCGAGGCGCTGCGCCACGCCGCCTGGGCGCACGGCGTCGATGCCCGGGTTCGGTGGGTCGACTCGGAGGCGCTGACGAAGGAGAACCTGCACGAGCGCCTCGACGGCGCGGCCGGCATCCTCGTGCCGGGCGGCTTCGGCCACCGCGGCATCGAGGGCAAGGTGCTCGCCGCCCACTACGCCCGCGACCACCGGGTGCCGTACCTCGGCCTGTGCCTCGGGCTCCAGTGCGCGGTGATCGAGTTCGCCCGCGAGGTCGTCGGATCGCACGACGCGAACTCCACCGAGTTCGACATGTTCACCGAGCACCCGGTCATCGACTTCATGCCGGACCAGCGCGACATGGAGGACAAGGGCGGCACGATGCGGCTCGGGCTGTACCCGGCCCGGCTGACCCCCGGCTCGAAGGCCCACCAGGTCTACGGCCAGGAGGTCGTTTACGAGCGCCACCGCCACCGCTTCGAGGTCAACAACCGGTACCGGCAGACGCTCGAGGGGGCGGGGATGCTGCTGTCCGGCCAGTCCCCGGACGGGCGGCTCGTCGAGATCGTCGAGCTGACCGACCATCCATGGTTCGTGGCGAGCCAGTTCCATCCCGAGTTCAAGTCCCGGCCCGAGCGTCCGCACCCGCTGTTCGACGGCTTCGTCGCGGCGGCGCTCGCCGTTCGCGAGGGGACGGAGCCCGTGCTCCGGCCTCGGGCCGGGGAGCGTCTCGAGCGGGTCGCTTCGGCGAACCCGGCGGCTCCCGTCGAGGAGACCGCCCCGCGAACCTGAACACCTCGCCGGCGTCCCGGACCGGCCCGGCCGTGGCGGCCGGCCCGCGTCGTGCCCCGCTCGTTCGTCGAGCGGCGTCCGGGTTCGGGACGGGCATCGGGCTGGGCATCGTCCTCGGCGTCCTTGCGTGGGTCGCGGACGAGCTCGGCTACCCGTGGGATGCGCTGATCCCCGCGAACGCGATCGGGGCGTGGGTCGGGCTCGCGTTCCTGCTCGGGACGTCGGCCCGGACCGTGCCGACCGGTGCGCTCCGCGGCGTGATCGGGCTGCTGTCGGCCGTTGCGGCGTACTACGTGCTCAACTTCGTGCTCGGCGTCGGCTTCCGTGCCATCGGCGCCGGGCACGCGGCGACGATCTGGGGCGCGGTGGCGCTCGCCGCCGGTCCGGTGTTCGGGGCGGCCGGGGGCACGTGGCGCCATCGCCGGGGCGCGCCGCGGTCGTTCGCCGTCGCGATCCTCGCTGCGATCCTCGTTGCCGAGGGCCTCGCGTTCGGCGCCTTCGCTCGGGCCGACATCGGCGGGGCGGTGCTCGCGCTGGAGGTCGTCCTCGGCGCGCTCCTGCCGATCGTGCTGCTCGGACCCGGCGAGCGTCTGCGCGGGGTCGTTGCGACGGCCGTGCTCGGCCTCGGCGGTGCAGCCGCGATCGGACCCGTCACCGCGATGATCCGCGCGATCGCCGACCGCTTCTGAGCGATCCGTCGGATCCCGCGGGCGAACCTCCTCGCAAGCTCGGCCCGTTCGCCGCGGGCTGGCTGGGCCCTGGCGCCGTCAAGGACGCCACCGGCAGCCTCGCCCCCGGCTTCCTCGCGCTGGCCGTGCTCTGTGTCGGCGGCGTCCTCGCAACGTGGCGGCTCGGGTGCATCGCGGCCATGTCCGAGTCGCGCGGGGTAGAATCGAGTGCCCCGCCAGCCAGGAGTCCTGCCCGATGAAGATCTTCCTCGACACCGCCGACATCGAAGAGATTCGCACCGCCGCCCGCTGGGGCGTGCTCGACGGCGTCACGACGAACCCCAGCCTGTACGCGAAGGTCGGCGGGTCTTACGAGGAGATCCTCACGGAGGTCTGCTCGATCACGCCGGGTCCGGTGTCCGCCGAGGTCGTCGCCGACGACGTCGAGGGCATGCTCGAGGAAGGGCGCGCGTTCGCCAAGCTCGCCCCGAACATCGTCGTGAAGGTCGCGATGAGCGAAGCCGGGCTGGAGGCGATCAGCCGCTTCGCGGACGAGGGGATCAAGACCAACTGCACGCTGATCTTCTCGACCAACCAGGGGTTGCTGGCGGCCAAGGCCGGCGCGAGCCTGATCAGCCCGTTCGTCGGGCGGCTCGACGACATCAACCAGGACGGGATGATCATCATCCGCGAGCTCGCCGAGATCTTCGCGCTCCACGACATCGAGGCCGAGGTCCTGGCGGCGTCGATCCGCAACCCGCTCCACATGACCCAGGCCGCGCTGGCCGGCGCGCACATCGCGACGCTGCCGTTCAAGGTCCTCCAGCAGATGGTCCACCACCCGCTGACCGACAAGGGCATCGTCCAGTTCAAGGCCGACTGGGAGAAGGCGCGCCAGACCGCCGGCTCGAAGGCCTGATCCACGGCGCCCGCCAGCGGCGCGGGCGCGGACGCTGGGCAAGAAGAAGGGTCGAGGTGCGTCCACCTCGACCCGATGATTCCCCCGGCCGGTGCCGGACCGCCAGCATACCCGGAGGCCGGCGGTTCGTGCCAGCCTCGCCCCGGGACAACCGGTGCCGGCCAGCACCGGGCCGGCGACGCGTGCCGTCCGGACCCGCGGCGCGCCGGCCACCGCGTGTTGACCGCGCAACCCGTTGACGGGGTCCTGCGCGGCATCTATGCTCCGCGTATCCCGTCCGGCACCGCGCAGCGGAGCGATTCCGCGCGCGTCATCCCTTGTCCGGCCCCCTTCACCAGCAGGTGACCCCTATCCATATGCCCGGTACAGGCCCAGATCAGCGTTCCCGCAACCGACGACCGCGCCGCCGCGGCGGCGGCCAGGGATCCGGGCGCCTGCCCGTCACCGAGTTCGACGAGCAGCAGGAGCTCGAGGCCGCGCGCGAGCGCAACGACCTCGACGTCAGCGACCTCCGCGAGATGAGCGTCACCGAGCTCCGCCGGGTCGGGCGCGACCTCGAGATCGAGGCGGGCAGCGGCGACCGCAAGGAGGAGCTGGTCGACCGCATCCTGCGCGTCCAGACCGAACGCGCGGGCCACGCCTACGCGACCGGCATCCTCGACATCGTCGACGAGGGCTTCGGGTTCATGCGCCGCCACGGCCTGCTGCCGAGCCCGGACGACGTCTACGTCTCGTCGAGCCAGGTCCGCCGCTTCGGGCTGCGGATCGGCGACCGGATCTCGGGCGCCGTCCGCGCGCCGCGCGAGGGCGAGAAGTACTGGGGCATGCTCCGCGTCGACACCGTCAACGGCGTCGACACCGACACTGCCCGGCGCCGCCCGCAGTTCAACGACCTGACGCCGGTCCACCCGGACGAGCTGATCAACCTCGAGACCGACCCGAAGAACCTCAGCCAGCGACTGATCAACCTCGTCAATCCGATCGGCAAGGGCCAGCGCGCGCTGATCGTCAGCCCGCCGAAGGCCGGCAAGACGATGCTGCTCAAGCAGATCGCGAACGGCGTCACCGCCAACTACCCGGAGATCCTCCTCATGGTCGCGCTCATCGGCGAGCGCCCGGAGGAGGTCACCGACATGCGCCGCAGCGTCAAGGGCGAGGTCATCAGCTCGACCTTCGACGAGCCGACCGAGAACCACACACACGTCGCCGAGATGGCCCTCGAGATCGCCAAGCGCCAGGTCGAGACCGGCCGCGACGTGGTCATCCTGCTCGACTCGATCACCCGCCTCGCGCGCGCGTACAACCTCGCGCTGCCGCCGTCCGGCCGGACGCTGTCGGGCGGCATCGACCCGATCGCGCTCTATCCGCCGAAGCGCTTCTTCGGCGCCGCGCGGAACATCGAGGAGGGCGGCTCGCTGACGATCATCGCGACCTGCCTGATCGACACCGGGTCGCGGATGGACGACGTCATCTACGAGGAGTTCAAGGGCACCGGCAACTCGGAGCTCATCCTCGACCGGAAGCTCGCCGAGAAGCGGATCTTCCCGTCGATCGACGTCCAGCGCTCCGGCACCCGCCGCGAGGAGCTGCTGCTCGAGGAGGGCACCCTCAAGATGGTCTGGACGATGCGCCGGATGCTGTCGGCGGTCGGGACCAACGAGGGCATCGAGATCCTGCTCAACCGCCTCGCCAAGACCGACAGCAACGCCCAGTTCCTCGCGACGCTGACCAAGAGCCTCGACACCTAGCCGGTTCCGCAGGCCGGTCGGCCCGCATGCGGGGTGCCACCCGGATGTTTGCGAGCGCTGCAATGTGCGTGGTAGGGTTTACGGCGTCGTCGTAAGCCCGATCCCGGGCTCGGCCGCGTAGAGACCCCCAGCTCGATACCGCGACCTCCGGACGGTCCTCCGCCAGCGCGAGACCCCATCAGCGCGACCGTCCTCGACAGGAGACCGTATTGCTGAACGCCTCGTTCGGCGTGCAGCGCGTCGTTCGACGTGTGCGCCGGACCACGAGTCGCCGCACCGAACTCGCGATCCCGACGCACGCCACGTCCATCGCAGGCCGGCTTCGGCGTCGGTTGCGCGGTGCCGCCGGTAGCGCCCGCCTGCTGCCGACCCGCGAGCCGATGGCCCACCGCCTCGGCGCCGAGCTGTCGTCCGAGGGGGCTGCGCCGCGCGGCACGGGGAGCTCCGTCCTGGGCCGGCTCGGCCACGAGCGCGTGTGCGGGCTTGCGGTGGTCGCGATCCTCGTCGGCGCCACCGCGATCAGCAACCTTCCGCCGGCGACGGCCTCCGCGTCGGGCGGCGTCGGCGGCACGCAGGGCGCCGGCAACGCAGCCCGGCTTGTGGTGGGAGGAGCCTTCGGCATCGACCGGACGGGCGTGGTGTACGACGAGCCGGCGGAGGAGGCGGCTCGACCGTCCGCCGCGTTCCGCCCGGTCGCCATCGCGGCCGACCCCGAGTTGAGCGCCGCGACCGCCGAGGTCAGCGGGCCGTTCCGGGAGGACGGCACGCTGCTCAAGCCCGTCGCGGTCGAGACGACCGTCGAGGACGCGAGCGACATGCTCCGCACGTACCGCGTCAGGTCCGGGGACACGCTCGTCGGGATCGCCCGCCACTTCGGGGTCTCGATCCACACGATCTGGTGGGCCAACGACCTCAAGACGAAGGCCCTCAAGGTCGGCACGAAGCTGACGATCCCCCCGGTCAACGGTCTCGTCGTGACGGTGGGCGCAACCGACACGCTCGACGCGCTCGCCAGCAGGCACAAGGTCACCGCGGACGCCATCCTGCGCGCGAACAAGCTGTCCGACTCGAATCTCGTGATCGGCCAGGTGCTCGTCGTACCGGGCGCCAAGGGCGAGCCGATCCCCACCCCGAAGCCGCCGAAGCAGGCGCCGTCGGTCAAGTCCGGCGGGTCGAAGTCGAGCCCGCCGAGGTCGCGGTCCACGCCCAAGGGCCCGACCCGCTACACGGGCGGCAGCATGGCCTGGCCGGTCGCCGGCGGGTACGTCAGCCAGGGCTACCACTACGGCCACTACGGCATCGACATCGCGGCAGACCACGGCACCCGCGTCAAGGCCGCCGCCGGAGGGCGCGTGATCTTCGCCGGCTGGAAGAGCAACGGCGGCGGCTACCAGGTCCACATCTCGCACGGGTCCGGGCTGTACACGACGTACAACCACATGTCGTCGGTGTCGGTCGGGACCGGGCAGTACGTCTCGAAGGGCCAGCAGGTGGGTCGGGTCGGGGCGACCGGATATGCGACCGGGCCGCACCTCCACTTCGAGGTCTGGAAGGGCCGGATCTGGGACGGCGGCCGTCGCGTGAACCCGATGGGGTACCTCTAGGCCCGACGGAACCGGCCGCCGGGACGGCGATGCCGCGGCGGGCGCATGGGACAATGCGGCCGATGTTCCTCGACCGGGTCACGATCAACGTTCGCGCCGGGAACGGCGGTGACGGCGCGGCGACGTTCCGGCGTGAGGCCCACGTCCCGCGCGGCGGCCCCGACGGCGGCGACGGTGGGCGGGGCGGCTCGATCTACCTCGAGGTCGACCCCGGACACACGACGCTCCGCGACTTCCAGTACCGGCACCACTTCAAGGCCACGCCCGGCGGGCGGGGAGAGCGAGCCCGGCGCCACGGGAAGGCCGGCGAGGACCTGGTCATCGGCGTGCCGCCCGGGACCGCGGTCTACGACGACGGCACCGGCGAGTTGCTCGCCGATCTCGTGGCGCTCGGTCAGCGCGTGCTCGTGGCGCGCGGCGGCCGGGGCGGCCTCGGCAACACGCACTTCAAGACCGCCACCCATCAGGCACCCAAGCACGCACAGAAGGGCGAGCCGGGGGTCGAGCGGTGGCTGCGGCTCGAGCTCCGGCTCATCGCGGACATCGGGCTCGTCGGGCTGCCGAACGCCGGCAAGTCGACGCTGCTCGCCGCGGTCACCGCCGCGACGCCGAAGATCGCCGACTATCCGTTCACGACGCTCGAGCCGAACCTCGGCGTGATGGAGCTTGGCGGGGACGACGAGCGGCGGCCGACGATCGCCGACGTCCCGGGGTTGATCGAGGGGGCCAGCACGGGCGCCGGGCTGGGCCATGCGTTCCTGCGGCACGTCGAACGGACCCGGGTCCTCGTCCACGTCGTCGACGGCTCCGACCGCGATCCGGAGTGGAACCACGAGGTGATCCGCGAGGAGCTCCGGGCGCACGACCCGGCGCTGCTCGAGAAGCCGCAGCTCGTCGCGTTCAACAAGGTCGACCTGCCCGGTGTGCGCGATGCGTGGCCGGTCTTCCGGGCCGCGCGCGAGACCGAGGGGCTCGAGGTCGTCGCGATCTCCGCGTCATCGGGGGAGGGCCTCGACGACTTCCGTGCTGCCGTCGCCGCGCTGCTGCCGCCCGCCGAGGAGCTCGCCGCGCCGCCCGAGCCGGCGGGGGTCGTCGTGCACCGCATCGACGCGGCGCCCGACGCGTTCGCCATCGATGTCGACGAGGACGGGGTCTTCCGGGTGCGCGGTCCACGGATCGAACGGATCGCGGCCCAGACGAACTTCGACGTCGAGGAGTCCGCGGAGCGGTTCCAGCGCGACCTCGCACGGATGGGGATCGAGGCGGAGCTGCGCCGGGCGGGGATTCAACCGGGCGATCTCGTCCGGATCGGCGCCACCGAGCTCGAATGGGAGGCCCAGCCCTGGGAGGACCGATGAGCTCGCCGCGCCGTGGCCACGCGGCCGCCGCCGACAAGCGCTCCGCCGTGCGGCGGATCGGCGTGCTCGGTGGGACGTTCGACCCGATCCACATCGGACATCTCGCCGTGGCGGAGGAGGCGCGCGACGCGCTCGGGCTCGAGCGGGTGCTGTTCGTGCCCGCCGGGCTGCCGCCGCACAAGACCGATCGCCTGATCACGCCGCCGGCGCACCGTCTTGCGATGGTCGAGCTCGCGGTCGCCGACAACCCGGCGTTCGAGGTGAGCCGTCTCGAGATCGACCGAACGGGACGGTCGTACACCGTGGACACGCTCGAGGCGCTGGCGGCCGACGCCGACCCCGATGGGGAGCCGCGCGATCTCGTGCTCGTCATGTCGGTCGAGCAGTTCCGGGACCTGCGATCGTGGCGCGGCCCCGAGCGGATCCTCGACCTGGCGGTGCTCGCCGTGACGCCGCGCGACGGCTATCCCGACGCGAACCGCGCGTTCCTCGCCGAGCATTTCCCGGGCCGGGAGGATCGGGCGGTGTTCCTCGACGGCCCACGGCTCCGGCTGTCGGCGTCGGAGCTGCGCGACCGGGCGGCACGCGGCCGCTCGTTGCGCTATCTCGTACCGGATGCGGTCGCGGCGTATATCGGCGACCATGCGCTGTACAGCGACCCCGCGTGGAGGAAGAACTGACCGTGACGGATCCCGCGTCCGACGTCGAGGCTGCGGCCGCGCCGCGCGCCGACGGTCTGCCGCATCGCGACGAGCCTGCCAGCGCCACCGATCGCGCGCCGCTCGAGCTTGCCCGGCGCATCGTCGAGCTGGCCGAGGACAAGAAGGCGGCCGACATCGTGCTCCTCGACCTGACCGGGCTCACCACGCTCGCCGACTACTTCGTCATCTGCTCCGGCGGGTCGGAGCGCCAGCTCGACGCCATCGCCGACGGCATCGTCTCGGCCCTGCGCGACGAGCGGATCAAGCCCATCGGCCGCGAGGGCGTGCCCGCGTCGCACTGGGTGCTGCTCGACTTCGGGTCGGTCATCGTCCACATCTTCACGCCGCCCGAGCGCGACTACTACGGCCTCGAGAAGCACTGGGCGGAGGCGCGGACGATCCTGCGCGTCCAGTGACCGGCCGGCCCCGCGGAGCCGTGCGGGTCGTGCGGGGCTAGTGCGGACGGCGCACCTTGGTACGGGCGGAGTACGTCCGGGCGGAGTACCGTCGGGTCATGTCGGGGGGCAGTGGAGCCAACCTAGATTCCGGGCATCGAGCGGCCGGGCGCCGTTCCGAACGAAGGAATCATCAGGCCCATGTCCCGTCTTCGCGATCGCTGCCCCGCGTGCAGCCGGCGTCTCATCTCGACCCGGTTCGACACGACGTTCCGCCTTCCCGACCGGAGCGAGCGGCTGTGCTTCGGGATCCCGGGCGGGCTGTGCGAGGACTGCCACCAGCTGTACATCGATCCCGATCTGATCGAGCTGCTGGACCTCGGCGAGGGTCGGTGCGTCTTCGCGATCGAGAGCGACCTGGTCGTCCAGGAGCAGGCCTGGTCCGCGGGCGCCTGAGCGCCTGACGCCCGTCTGCCAGGGGCCGCGAGGGGAGCGGCCGAACGGGCCAGCGCCCGAGCCGGCGAGCGCCGAAACCCCCCGCCTCGCGCCCCTACCCCCGAGCGACGCGGTCGAGGATCCAGAGGTCGAACGCCAGCCGTCGTTGCGCCGCGTCGAGGTTCGCGCCGGGCGCGCCCTTGACCATCGCGTCGAGCTCGACCAGCCCGTCGAGCGCGTCCCGCAGGTCCGCCACCGACCACGCCCGCGCCTGCGCCGCGAGGTTCCGCATCCGGAACTCGCTCGCGATCTTCATCGCGCGCCCGATGGCCGGCAGCTTCTCCCCCGCGGCAACCCGATCCGCGACCTCGAGGAGCTCCCGGATGCGGCGATGGAGGACCGTGACGAGCACGGGCTCCGGGGTCGACGCGATGAGCCGCTCGAGCAGTGCCACCGCCTGCTCGGAGCGTCGCTCGCCGACCGCGTCGGTGAAGGCCCAGATGGAGCCTGGGACGGCCTCGGGCACGAGGGCGCGAACATCCTCGACGCCGATCGGTCGACCCGGTCGATAGAGCGCGAGCTTGTCGAGCTCGGCCGCCGCGATCCGCGTCTGATGCCGCCGCTCGACGTCGCCTTCCTGGACGAGCCCGCCGATCCGCTCAGCCAGCTCCTTCGCAGCGCCGCCCTCCAGTCGAAGGCCCCGATCGCGTGCCTCGGACTCGATCCAGCCCACGAGACTGCCGCCGCGTGGGGACCGGAACTCGCGGACGACCCCGCCGGCGGCCGCGATCGCGTCCGCGAGCCGCTTCTGTGGCGGCGCCTTCGCCCCGGACGCGGTCTGCTCGACGAAGATGACCGCGTTCCCGGGGGCCGGTTCGGCCACCGCGGCGAGCAGCGGATCACGGTGCTCGGCGGCGCGGAGCAGCGGACCCGCGTTCGTGACGACCGCGAGCGTCCCGCCGCCGAACAGCACCGGGGTCGAGATGCGCTCGATGATCCGGGCCACGATGTCGGCCGCGCCAGCGACCTCGCCGCGGACGTCCCAGCGCTCGAGCCCCAGCCCGGTCGCCGCTGCGTGCGCCCCGGCCAGCCGATCGACCGCGCGGGCTGCCGACAGGTCGTCGTCGCCCCAGAACAGCGCGACGACCGGCGGAGCGCCGGCCCCATCCCGTGCGCGCGACGCGGTCACGGGTGCGGTCCGGTCGACGTCGCACCGACCGCGCGGATCGCTCCCGCCGTCCACCGCAGACGGCGGACCTCGACCGGTGCCACACCGGCGCGCTCGCAGACCCGCCGCTCCAGCCGCGCAGCGCGGGCCCGCACGGCCCGGAGCGTGTCGTCGTCCCAGCCCTCCGTCCGTATGCCGAGCCGAACCCGGGGATAGCGCCGCCGCCAGGACGCGAAGCGGGCGTCCATCGACGCGAGCCGCTGACCGGCCCGCTTGTCGGCGTAGGCGACGAGGAGCGCCTCGGGCGGGGCGCTCTCCAGCCACCGGTCGAACCAGGCACCGTCCGCGAGGCGGGTCACGGGATGGTCCGCGACGACCGCCGCGAGCTCCGGGTGGCCGCGCTCGGCCAGCCACGCGGCGGAACCGTCGCCGTGTCGCCGAGCTCGGAGGGGATCGTCCGGCGGCAGCGCCTTGTCGACGTCGTGGAGCAGCGCCCCGCCCTCGACGACCCCGGGATCGATCGAGCTGTCGCCCGCCGCCAGCGTTCGCGCCGCGAGCCAGGCGGCGACCTCCGCGACGGCGCGCGAGTGCCGCAGCAGCCAGTCCGGAGGATCGAGCGAGCACAGCAGCTGGGCGGCCTCGACCCGCCCCGGAACCGTCATCGGCCCGATGGTACAGGAGCCCGTCGCGGAGCCTGAGCGACGTCGGACGGGCCGGCTCGGGGCCCCCGGTCACGCCGGTCGCTGCCGCGCGGATGCCGGCCGGGATCGCGCACGCGAAGGCGGACGGCGCCGGGTCACGCGCGCCTGACGTCGTGGGTCGCGGGGTGGGTCTCGGGCGGCCGCCCGTCGTCGAGACGCGGAGACCGCCGCGCTCGAACGCGACGGTGACGGCGCCGTCCCGGTCCGTCCGGAAGACGTGCGCCCCGGTCGCCTCGAGCCGTTCGATCGTCTCCGGCGCCGGATGGCCGTACCGGTTCCCCGCGCCTGCCGAGGTGACCGCGACGGTCGGGTCCACCGAGGCGAGGAAGGCGTCGGTGGACGCGGTCCGGCTGCCGTGGTGGGCGACCTTCAGGAGGTCCACGCGAGCCAGCTGCTCGCGCAGCTCGGGGTCGACCTCCTCCTCGATGTCGCCGGTCAGCAGGAAGCGCCGGCCCTCGATCGAGCCGAGCAGCACGATCGAGACGTTGTTGATGCCCGTGCCGGTATCGGGCGGCTCCGGCGGGACCTCGCCCGGCCGCGGCCAGAGGACGTCGAGCACGACCTCGTCGACCGTGAGCCGGTCGCCTGCGGCGAGCAACGCGTGCGTCGTGCCGCGGGAGCCGAGCGTCCGGTCCCACGCCTCGTAGCCCGGGCCCGGCCCGCGCATCCCCGGCTCGAACGTCCGCCCGACCGCGAACCGCTCGAGCAGCAACGGGAGCCCGGCGACGTGGTCCTCGTGCGGGTGGGTGAGCACGACCGCGTCGATGCGCCGGTCCCACGGCGGCAGCCGGCGATCGAGCTCGATGAGCAATCGGTCGGGATCGGGGCCGCCGTCGACGAGCAGCCGGCCGCCGCGCGAGCCCTCGACGAGGATCGCATCGCCCTGCCCGACGTCGAGGATGGTCACGCTCGCGACGCCTGCAGGCCGCTGGGTGGCGGCTGCGCCGGCCACGACGAGGGACGCGGCGAGCAGCAGGACCGCGGTCCGTGTCGCCCGGTGACGGGGCCGGGGCAGCCGGATGGCAGGAAGGGTGCGCTTGCCCGGAGCCGGCGCCCCTCGCGCGACGCGCTTCGGGCGCCGCCGCCGCCACTCGAGCCACCCGATCGCGAAGGTCGCACCGGCCGCCGCCGCGAGATTGGCCGGTGGCGCGAGCTCCGCGCTGGCAAAGGGCACGTCGGCCGACGCCGAGCCGATCCCGACCATGAGCGCGAGCGCGATCCAGCCGGGGAACGCCAGCGCGGCGCCAAGAGCCATCGGTGCCCCGGCCGCGACCAGGAGCCCGGCACCCAGCGCGAGCGCGCCGGTCGCCATCGCGATCGGCACGACCGGGACGATGAACAGGTTGGCGACCGGCGAGATGAGCGCCAGCCGCCCGAACGTCGCGAGGACGACCGGCAGCGTTGCCGCCTGTGCGGCAAGCGAGACGCCGAGGCTCTCGGCGAGCCAGCCCGGCACCCGCCCACCGCCGAGCGCACCGATGCGTGTACCGAGCGGGGTCGCCCAGGCGATGAGGCCGGCGGTCGCGAGCGACGACAGCTGGAAGCCGGCGTCGGCGATCAGTGCGGGATCCGCCGCCAGGAGCAGCACGACGGCCCAGCCGAGCGCGGCGGCGGCACGCCCGGCACGTCCCGACTCGCGGGCGAGCAGCACGACCCCCGCCATCGCCCCGGCACGGACCACGGACGGGGATGCCCCGGAGAAGGCGACGTAGACGACGATGGCTGCGATCGTGAGGACCGACCGGCGCCGCCGATCGAGCGACCCGGCGACCGCCGCGACCGCCGCCGCGACGATCGCGATGTTCCAGCCCGAGATCGCCACGACGTGGCTTACCCCCGCCGTGGTGAAGTCGGCCGCGAGCTCCCGATCGACCCGGTCGCGCAGGCCGATCAGGATGCCTGCGGCGAGCCCGGCCTCTGGCTCGGGCAGGACCCGCGCCAGCGCCGCCGCGGCTGCGCGCCTGACGTCCTCGAGCACGTGCGGGGGTTCGACGGGACCGGGAACGAGCCGGAGCACGGACGCTCGCAGCGTGCCGACCGCCCCGATCCGCTCCAGGTACGCGCCGTATGGCGAGTCCGGCGGCGGGAGCAGCCGCCCCTCGACCTCGACCCGACTCCCCGGCGTGACGACGGGGTAGCGCGGCAGCGTGGCCGCGACGAGCAGCGCACCCGCCTCGGGGCCGCTGATGCGGAGGGTGCCGGTCTGGTGTCCCTCCCGCGGCGACCCCACCGACACGACGCTCGCCGCCCAGGGCCCGCTACCGTCGGGAAGGGCCGCGGTCGGTGCGGCGGGGGCCGGCAGGACGGCGAGCCGCAGCGCGATGGCGAGCGCCCCCGCGAGCGCGCACGCGGCGGGGACCGCGATCCGGCGTCTGACCGGGGACGCGACGATCGCGCCGACTCCCAGCAGGACCGCAGCGGCGAGCGACAAGCCGCCGGCCAGCAGCCGGAGCCCCGCGAGCTCCGCCGTCAACGCTCCGGCGACCGCGCCGACCGCAAGCCACCCGCTGCGCGGCATCTCAGCGAACCATGACCAGCTCGCGAATCTTCTCGAGTGTGGCCGGCCCTACCACCTTCCGGGAGAGCAGCTCATCGACGGTGGCGAACGGCTGCTCCTCGCGGGCCGCGATGATCTTCGCGGCGGTCACCTCGCCGATCCCGGGGAGCGACTCGAGCTCGGACGCAGAGGCGGCATTGAGATCGACGAGGCCCGAGCCTGTGGGACTGCCCCCACCGGAGCCCGCGCTCGTGGAGTCCGGCGCCGGGGACTCGCCGCGCACGGGCACGCGCACCTGGTCCCCATCGGCGAGCGGCGCCGCGAGGTTCAGCTCCCGTGCCGACCGGTCGGTATCGAGCCGGGGACCGTAGCCCCCGGCGACCGCGATCGCGTCACCGACCCGCGCACCGGCCGGCAGCCGGTAGACCCCGGGCTGCACCACCGCCCCGGTCACGTCGACGACGATCTCCTCGGCACGCGTGGGGGGTGCGGCGCTGCCGACCGGACGATCGCTCCCGGCGAGCACCGGCTCCGCGCCCGCAACGATCAGCTGACCGCTTCCCGTGCCGGTCGCGAGCACGAACGCGCCGATCGCGAGCAGGGCGGCGACGGCCACGGCGGCGATGGCCGCGAGCGGGAACGCCCGTTCGGGTTCACCGGTCCCGTCGGCGGCCGGTTGCGCCGGACTCGCCGACTCGAGGGCGCGCCAGGGCGCGGCGTTCGGGTCCACGCACACCTCCGTCGGCGGGAGGCAGCGGCGGGTCAGGCACGAAGCGACGTCTCGCCCGTTGGGGGCACTACCGACGGGCGAGACGTCTGCGAGCGACTCTACCGAGGCCCGCTTAGCTGCGGCTTATCGCGGGAGCCGCTCCCGCGCCCCAGCGATGCCGCGAGGGTGCTCCGCGCTCACCGAAGGCCCTTCCGTGCGGCGTTCTCACGGAACCGGATTGCCGCGACTCGGCGGACGAGGTCGGTCGGAAGCGGCCGGTCGGCGGGGAAGCGGATCGTCCCCTTGCCCGCCAGGTACGGCCGGATCTCGTCGCCGAGCTCCTCCACGACGGCCTCGGAGGCCGGGAAGAGGCTGTAATGCCGGGCGTAGGCGTCGAACGAGACGAGGAACTGGCCGCCGTGACTTCGGAAGGCGGGCATCTTGTAGGCGATCGTCTCGACGGCCTCGGGAGCGCCTGCGCGCACCGCGGCACGAAGCGCTTCCATGGCCGGCCGCCGCTCGTCGGGCAGCGCCGCCAGGTACTCGTCGACCTCGGCCGAACCGGTCACCGTCGCCTCCCTGGTTCGATCGCGGCGATCGTCGATGGCCGCGGAGGCCTCGATGATCGCACGGGCCGCCGAATCGAAGGGCCCCGACCGTCGGGCCGGGGCCAGGGATGGGTCTCGCGCCGCGGTCACATCGTGCGGGTCGCAGGCGCGGGCCGGCCCGTGAAGGCCGCCCGCACGTTGCCGGCAAGCCGCTCGAGCAGGCGCCGGCGCCGCGCCGGGCGTGCCTCTCGGGCGCGTTCGCCCAGCCGGTGTGCCGACGCCTCGCGAGCGCGCTCGTTCGCCAGGTCGAGGGCAAGGATCATGAAGAGGTGCTGCACGAATGCCTCCAGGAGCGGCGGCGCGGTTCAGCGCCGATGGGTGTCGCCGAGGCGATCGCGGGAGTCGGCTCCGTACGTGAGCGCGGCGACGTCGAACGCGATCAGGCCGGCGATCACGATGGCGATGGCGATGACGATGTCCATGGGAGCCTCCGGGGAACGCTGGAAGTAACCGGTATCAACGGCTTGAATGGTTACCGCAGCGTACCGGCTTGTAGGTAACCTGTCAAGCGGTTTATAGTGGTTAGCGTCATGACAAGCACCTCCCACCGACCGACTGCGCACGACCACGCCGCCCGGCTCGACGACACCTTCGACTTCCTGAACACGTACGACCTGGACGGCGATGCGTGGACCGACAAGCTCGAGACGCCGGAGGTCGCGATCCGCTGGCTGGCGGATCGGGGGCTGATGCACGCCGACGGCGCGACGGCGTCCGACGAGGCGCTGGCGAGGGTGCGCGCGGTGCGGGGCGCGCTTCGCGAGATCACCGACGCGATCGTCGAAGGGCGGGCGCCCTCCCCCGAGTCGCTGGACACGGTCAACGATGCGATGCGCGCACGGGCCGCGACCGAGCTCGTCCTCGGGCCGGACGGGATCGGGGTCGGGCACCGCCATGTCGGCGATCCGATCGACGATGCCCTGGCCCGGCTGGCCGAGCCCTTCGTCGGCGAGCTGTCGGCGGGCCACCCCGAGCGCATCCGGATCTGCGCCAGCGACACCTGCGGCTGGGTCTTCTACGACGAGTCCCGGGCCGGCCGGCGCCGGTGGTGCGACATGGCGACCTGCGGCAACCGCGCCAAGGCGGCCCGGCACCGCGCCCGCCAGCGAGCGGCCGAGGCCCCCACGCGTGCCTGACCCGGACGACGTCCGCGCGCGACTCGGGCGCGGGTTCGCCCCAGCCGAGCTCCGGGCGATCAAGCGGCTCTGGGTCCGCCACTCGATCGCCGAGGACCGGCGCGACATCGACGGCCTCGTCGCCACGCTCGCGCCGACCTGCGTCTACGAGATCGTCCCGACCGGCCAGCGCTGGGAGGGTCACGCGGGCGCGCGGGCCTTCTACACCGAGCTCTTTGGCGCGTTCCCCGACAACCGCTTCGCGCTCACCGACATCGTCGTCGGGCCGCAGGGTGTCTTCGAGGCCGCCCGGCTGACCGGCACGAACACCGGGCCGTGGGCCGGCGCCCCCGCGTCCGGCCTCCCGGTCGCGCTCGACGTGCTGATCCTCTTCCCGTGGGACCCGGAGACGCGCCTGTTCCTCGGCGAGCGGATCTGGTTCGACCGCGCCGCAGTCGGCGGCGGCGCCGCGGGCCGCGGTGGCCCCGCCTGAGCGGGCCTACCCTCGCTCGAGCGCCGGCCGCACCTCGGTGACGAGCCGCGTCATCGATTCCTCGTCGTAGGGCGACGGGAAGCCGGCGATGAGGTGCCGGTAGCCGAGCTCGACGAACGGGGCGAGCCGCTCGACGAGGTCCTCGGGCGTTCCGACGGGCTGGTCCTTCCACAGCTCGGCGCGGCCGTTGCGCTCGAAGATCTCACGCTGGACCCGGCGGGCCTCGTCGCGCGAGTCGCGGATGATGACCGTCCCGAGGCCCGCGGTCCGCTCGATCTCCGACGGGTCGCGCCCGACGGTCTCGCAGTGCTGCCGGAGGATCGCCTCCTTCCGGCGGACGTTCTCGAAGCCGCCGCCGACGTTGTTCGCGTCGCCGTACCGCGCGACGAGCTTCAGCGTCACCTGCTCGCCGCCTCCGCCGACGAGGATCGGGAGCCGCTCCTGGATCGGCGGCGGGTCGTTCCGCACCCCACGGGCGCTGTAGCGTGGCCCGCTCGCCGTGGGGTGCTCCCCGTGGAGCATCCCGCGCATGATCGGCAGGGCCTCGCCGAGCCAGCGCAGCCGCTCGGGGAAGCCCGAGCCGAAGGGGATGCCGTAGGCCTCGTGCTCGGTCTCGAACCAGGCGCCGCCGATGCCGAGGATCGCCCGGCCGTTCGAGATGTGATCGAGCGTCGTCGCCATCTTGGCGGTCAAGGCCGGCTCCCGGAACGTGTTGGCGCCGACCATCAGGCCGAGCCGCGCGGTGTACGTCTGGGTCGCCCAGGCCGTGATCACGAGCCAGCCCTCGAAGATCGGCCCCTCGTGGCTGCCGACGATCGGGTAGAGGTGGTCCCAGGTCCAGAGCGTGTCGTAGCCGAGCCGGTCCGCTCGCTGGCCCGCGACAAGCAGGGCCGGCCACTCGGTGTACTGGTTCCAGCAAAGCGCTCCGAACCTGACTTCGCTCACGAGTCGGGGATCCTCCTGGGGCAGGGCGGGGGAGGTCCGATGCTAGCGTGCGTGGCGCCGAGCCGCTCGCGCGACCCCTAGCGACAGGGTGGACCGGGCGGGCGGGCAGCCGCGGGGTCGATCGCCGGGGCGTCGGCGGGGCGGTCCCCGACCCAGGCGACGAGGGTGCCGCAGCTCGAGATCCAGCGCGAGCTCGAGCCGGCCGGCGGCCCTTCGGGGGTGTCGAGGTGCAGACCGCCGACGGCCGTGCCGTCGGACAGGAGCAGTTGAACGCGGAGCGGTGTCTCCTGGGCCACCAGCGGCACGGGGCCCGACTCGGCCCACGCCGGGTACGTGCCGACCCACTCGCCGTTGACGTGGACGGCCACCGGCACGCTCGTGGCGTTCGCGAGGTGGAGGCCCGGGCCGTCTGCGGGCGGCGCCGCGAAGCCGCACCCGGCGGCGAGGGCGGCCGCAGCTGCGGCGGCAACGATGCGCGATCTCACAGCCGAAGCCGCCCGACGACCTCCTCGCCGTCGGTCTCCCCGGTGCGCTCGAACCCGAGCGCCTCGTAGAACGGACCGGGGCCGCCCGGCGCCGGCACCCACGAGACGAGCAGCTCGCTCGCGTTCGGCAGCGAGCGGACGTGGTCGACCACACGCTGGAGCGCGGCCCGTCCGAAGCCGTACCCCTGGAACCCGGCGTCGATCATGAACCGCCACAGGTAGTACTCGGGCGCGCCGGTGTCGATCGAGAGCATGACGAACCCGACCGGGACGCCGTCGGCGACGATCGCCCGGAACCACGCCTTCGGCTCGAACATCGCCTCGGCGAACGAGACCGCGTTCGGGGCGACGAACCCGCGCTGCTCGGGTGCGACCTGGAGCAGGCAGACGGCCCGGACGGTCTCGGCGGTCACCTCGCGAAGCTCGACGACGGCGCCGTCCCGCACGGACCGCGGCTCGGTGACGGGAACCGCCTCGCCGGCGCCCCGGCGGCGCTCGGCCCAGTCGGCGACACCCTCCGCCAGACGATCGCGACCCCCGTGCGATCCGTGGGCCTCGTCGGTCGGGTCAGCCACCGCGGACGACGATGTTGACGAGCTTGCCGCCGCCGGCGTGGATGATCCGCTCGGGTGTCCGACCGGCCAGTGCCGCGACGACCTTCTCGCGCTCGAGCACGAGCCGCTCGAGCTCCGCTCCCTCGATCGAGGCGGGCACCATCACCCGGTCGCGGAGCTTGCCGTTGACCTGGATCGGGACCTCCCGGGTCGCCTCGGTGACCGCCGACGAGTCGACCTCCGGCCAGCGCTCGACGTGGATCGACGACCAGGCGGCCCCCGCAGCCGCCAGCCGGCGGCTCCACAGCTCCTCGGTCAGGTGCGGGGCCGCGGGGCACAGCATCAGCAGCAGCAGCCGAACCGCCTCGTCCCACTCGTCCGTGCCCGCGACCGGGGTGCCGCGGTAGCGCATCAGCAGGTTGGCCAGCTCCATGAGCTTCGCCACCATGGTGTTGAAGCGGAAGCCCTCGTAGTCGGCCGTGACGTCGCGCAGCGTCCGATGCGCCGCGCTGCGCAGCGCGGCCCGCGCGTCCGCTTCCGTTTCGCCCGACGGCAGGACCCCCGACTCCGGGTCGCCGGGCTCGACGCCGTGCGGGTCGAGCACGATCGTCCAGACGCGGTTCAGGAAGCGATGGACGCCCCCGATCCCGGTCGGGCTCCACGGGCCGCCCTGGTCCCACGGCCCCATGAACATCAGGAACAGCCGGACGGTGTCGGCGCCGTAGCGCTGGACCAGCTCGTCGGGGTCCTGGACGTTGCCGCGCGACTTCGACATGCGCTCGCCGTCCGCGCCGAGGATCTGGCCCTGGTTGAACAGCTTCCTGAACGGCTCGTCGTCCGCGATCAGCCCGCAGTCGCGCATCGCCTTCGTGAAGAAGCGCGAGTACAGCAGGTGCATGACCGCGTGCTCGGCGCCGCCGGTGTACTGGTCGACCGGCGTCCAGCGATCGGTCATCGCGCGGTCGACAGGGCCGTCCTGCTTGCGCGGCGACAGGTAGCGGTACCAGTACCAGGACGAGTCGATGAACGTGTCGAACGTGTCGGTCTCGCGCCGGGCCGGGCCGCCGCAGCGGGGGCACGCCACGTTGACGAAGGTCTCGTCGTGGTTGAGCGGATTGTCGCCGCGCCCCTTGTAGTCGACGGTCTCGGGCAGGCGGACCGGCAGGTCCTCGTCGGGGACCGGGACGATGCCGTCGGTGTCGCAGTAGATGATCGGGATCGGCGTGCCCCAGTAGCGCTGGCGGCTGATCAGCCAGTCGCGGATGCGGTACGTCACGGTCGCGCGCCCGCGACCCTCGTCGGCCAGCTTCGCGACGATGCGCCGGCCGCCCTCGTCGGCGGGCAGCCCGCTGAACTCGCCCGAGTTCACCAGCACCTCGTCGGCCGAGTGGGCAACGTAGGCCTCGGCCAGCTCGTCGGTCTCGGTGCCGGGCCCGGCGACGACGCGCCGGATCGGGAGGTCGAACGCCTTCGCGAACGCGAAGTCGCGCTCGTCGTGGGCGGGCACGGCCATGATCGCGCCCGTGCCGTAGCCGGACAGCACGTAGTCGGCGATGAAGATCGGGATGTGCTCGCCGTTGACCGGGTTGACCGCGTACGCCCCGATCGGGACGCCGGTCTTCTCGCGGTCGGCCGACAGCCGCTCGATCTCGGTCTCGCGCCGGGCGCGCTCGACGTACGCCTCGACCTCCGCCCGGCGGTCGGGGTGGGTCAGCTTCGGGACCAGCTCGTGCTCGGGCGCCAGGACCATGAAGGTCGCGCCGAACAGCGTGTCCGGGCGGGTCGTGAAGACCTTCAGCTGGTCGGCCGGCTCGTCGCCGTCACGCGCGGCATCGAAGACGATCTCGGCGCCCTCGGACCGCCCGATCCAGTTCGTCTGCTGGGTGCGGATCGGATCCGGCCAGTCGATTGAGCTGAAGTCGAGCAGCTCGTCGGCGTACTTCGTGATGCGCAGGAACCACTGCTCGAGGTCGCGCTTCTCGACCGGGGCGCCGCAGCGCCAGCAGCGGCGGTCGACGCCCTCGACCTGCTCGCGCGCCAGCGTGCCGTCGTTCGGGCACCAGTCGACCGGCGACTTCCTTCGATAGGCCAGCCCGGCCTCGAGGAAGCGCAGGAACAGCCACTGGTTCCAGCGGTAGTAGTCGGGATCGGCGGTGACGACCTCGGCGTCCCAGTCGAACGTGGCGCCCATCGAGCGCAGCTGGCGCCGCATGTTCTCGATGTTCTTCATCGTCCACTCGAACGGGTGGATGTTGTTGCGGATCGCGGCGTTCTCGGCGGGCAGCCCGAATGCGTCGAATCCGATCGGGAAGAACACGTTGTCGCCGTGCATCCGGCGGAAGCGCGCCAGCGCGTCGGTGGGGGTCTTGATGTACCAGTGCCCGATGTGCAGGTCGCCCGACGGATACGGGTACATCGTCAGCAGGTAGTACTTGGGGCGCGTGTCGTCCTCGAGGTCCGTCTTGTACAGGCCGAGCTCCGCCCAGCGGGCCTGCCAGTGCGGCTCGACGACGGTCGGCTCGTAGCGCTCGACCCGGGTGCGGTCGGTTCGACCGGCGGCGGTGGTGTCGCGGGCCGCGTCGGTCGTGGTGTCGGTCACGATGCCCTCTGGATACGCATCACCCCCCGCCGCGCCGGCGAGGGGTGAGTGGTCGGCGGTTGTTGTCTGGTGGAGCTACGGGGACTCGAACCCCGGACCCCCTGCATGCCATGCAGGTGCTCTCCCAGCTGAGCTATAGCCCCACGGAGCGTGGATTGTAGCACGCAGAGGTGGTCGGGCCCCGTGAGGCGCCGGTTCGGCGGGGAGCGGTTTGGCCGGCAGGCCCGAGCCCGGAAGCACGACCCCGGCCCGCCTCCGCGGGTCCGATCGGCCCGAACTCGGTCCCTGTCCCGCCTGATATCGCTGATACCGCTATGTCCGGGGTTTGCCCGGCCGCTAGCGGGAGTTGAGGTGCTCGTCCGAGGCTCGACACCGCTCCCGGACGCCTTCGCACGCACGATTCGCGGCTCGAACCGCCGCCGAGGCCCGTCCCGGGAGCTCCAACGGCCGACACAACCCCGGAGATAACGGTATGGCCGTTACGGAGTCGGCCAAGCCGCGCGCCTCAAGGCTACTCGGCGACCTCGAGGCGCACGTACATCGCCGCCGTGAAGGCCTCCGTCCCGGACTCGCCCCACAGGTCGATGCGCAGGACGTACGCGCCCGCATCGAGGTCGATCGGGAGGACGGCGATGTCGGTCACGGCCGACTGCTCGTGCAGCAGTCGAGCACCCGACGGGACGCCGAGCACGTAGTCCGCGTCCGCGGGCGCCGCCTGCAGCCGCAGGCTCCCGATGCGCCAACCGGGGTCGAGCCGGAGGCTGACCTCCTGCCCGGCGACGATCTCGACGGCCGCAGGGATCGAGCCCGGATCGAGCCAGGGGGACGCTGCGCATGCCCCAAAACCTCGCTGGCCCGGGAGGCGTTCGAGGTTCGCGCCGCAGCCCTCGACCGCCTGGACGCTCTCGTCGGGCGGCACCCACGGGCTCACCAGCAGCCTTGTCGGCAGCACGAGGCCCGACCGCGACCCCTTCGTCGCGCCGATCACCCGCCACGCCGCCGACGCATCCACCGTGATTGAGACCTCCTGGTCGCCGTCGGCCTCGATCGTCGCGCCCTCGGGCACCGACGGCACGGCATCGCAGGGCACGCTGCTCGAGACCGCCGGATCCTGCGCGCCCGGCCCGCCGATCCGGTACGTCAGCTCGCCCGGCCCCAGGCACACGATCGACAGCTCGTAGAGCGGCGCGTTCGGCAGCGTTCCGAGCGTCTGCGTCATCACCGTGCCGGCCTCGCCGGTTGGCACGTCGTGCTCGCTCGACACGTCGAACGCAAGGTCGCCGGTCGGGAACTCGGGCAGCGGCAGCCGGCCCGCGAGCGGCCCGGGCGACTCGACCCGGCCGCTGGCGCGGATCGCGAACAGCGTCTCGGACCAGACCTCGCCGCCATCGGTCGTGGTGAACGTCGCCGTGACGCGGATCAGCCAGTCGCCGTTGACCGGGTGCTCGAACCCGACGGTCGACCCGGCGGGATCGACGTCGCCGTCGAACAGGACCAGCGCGTCGCCGGGCAGCCGCGGCGCGGCCGGCGGCGAGTCGCTGTACGGCCTGGCTTCGGCCCGGACGTGCCGGAGACAGCGGTCGGCGACCGACACGCGGAGCGTCCGGTTGTCGAAGGGCAGCGCGCTCACCTTCGGGATCCGCGGCATGACGTCCGGGGCCCACGAGCCGGACTCGTCGCCCCAGGCCTGCATCTCCCCAGTGAGCCGCGTGTCGTCGCCGGCCTCGAGCACAACGGTGCCCCAGGTGCTTGCGTCGGAGCCGAATGGAGCCGCCAGGTCGACCGGCTCGCACGCGACCGACGGCGCCGCGACCCGCCCCTGCCACGGCAGCCAGCCGTTGACCCCGGCCGCCGCCACGCCGAGCGCCACGACCGCCACGCCCGCAGCAAGCAGCCCCGCCCGGCTCGACCGGCGCGTCGCCCGACGAACCCGCAACCGCGCCTCGAGCCGTTCGACATCGACGTCGAGCGGCGCGTGCTCCGCCTCGGCGCGGAGGGTCGCCCGCAGGCGATCCTCGAATTCGCGGTCATGCATGGCGAACCTCCGGGTTCTCGGTCGTCTGGTCGATGTCGGCGAGCGATGCGCGCAGCCGGTCGAGCGCGGTCTGGAGCTGCGCCTTGACCGTGTTCGGGCTCTTGCCGAGGGCGCGGGCGACCTCCTCGACCGACAGGTCGGCGTAGTAGCGGAGGACCACGGCGGCGCGCATCTGCGGCGGCAGGGCGTCGATTCCGGCGAGCAGTGCGACCCGCGCCGCCGACCGGCCGCTGAAGTCGACGGACCCGCGCTCGGGCACGACCTCGAGACGGACGACCCGGGCAGAGCGCCGCCGCAGGGACAGCGCCTGGTTCGCGGCGATGCGCAGGATCCAGGCCCGCACCGCGCCCGGGTCCCGCAGCTGGCCGCCGCGTTCGTGCGCGGCGAGGATCGTCTCGACAACCACGTCGTCGGCCGCGTCCCGGTCGCGCAGGATCAGCCAGGCGACGCCCTGGATCTCGGAGCCGTACGTCGCGAGCAGGTGCTCGAGCGAGAGCGGCTGCCGGCGGCGACGCAGCGACTCGAGGACCATCCGGGGCCGTCCCTCCCGACTCGGCGGATGCGCCGCCGTTCGGAGGATAGACGCGCGACGCGGGCGATTCGGGCTAGTCGCTCGGGTTCGTATCGGTGGCATGATCCACGCGTGACCGAGACGCCCGCCTTCGCCGAGCTCACCGACGGTCGTCTCGCCTACACGCTCCGACGCTCGCCGCGGTCGCGCTCGATGCGCGTCGTCCTCGATCCGAAGCGCGGCGTCATCGTGAGCGTGCCCCTTGCCTCGCGGCGCGGCTGGGCCCACCCCGAGGAGCGGATCACCGCGTTCCTCCGGTCCCGTGAGACGTGGCTCCGTCGACACCTCGCCCGCCAGGCGGCGGAGCGGGCGGCGCTCCTCGCACGAGGCGGGCTGCGCGACGGCGCCTCGCTCCGCTATCGCGGCGAGCTGCATCGCGTCCGAGTCGAGCCGGCGGTTCGCGGCCGGCGGTCGTCGGTGACGCGCGAGGGCGGGGACGCCGGGGACGAGCTCGTCGTCCGGCTCGCGACCGGCGACCGGCGACCGCTCCGCACCGTCCTCGAGACCTGGTTCCGCGATCGTGCGGTCGAGGCGATCGAGCGCTCGATCCAGGTGCACGCCCCCGCGCTCGAGGTCGGGCCGCGGTCGGTGAGCGTCCGCGACCAGCGGACGCGCTGGGGCAGCTGCTCACGCCACGGCCGGCTCTCGTTCTCGTGGCGGCTCGTGCTCGCCCCGCCCGAGGTCCTCGACACGGTCGTCGTCCACGAGCTCGCGCACCTTCGCCTGTTCGGGCACGGCCCGCGGTTCTGGGACATCGTCGCCACGCGGCGTCCGGATCACGTCACGTGGCGGCGCTGGCTGCGCGACCACGCGACCGAGCTCCACGGCGCGCTCGACGTCGACAGTCAGGACGAGGTCGGCGAACGCTCGGACCGCTCGGCCTGACCGAGCGCCGCGAGGACCGCGTCGACGACCGCGGCAGGTCGCAGGCGATCGACCCGGATCACGATGTGGGCGAGCTCCTCGAACACCGGCTCCCGCTCGGCGACGACCGAGCGGACCCACTCCAGCGAGGTTGCCGCGGGCCGGCGCCCTCGGCCCGAGCCGACCCGCCGATGGAGCGTCTCAGGTCGGGCGCGGAGCCAGACTACCGTGCCGGTCTCACGCATCACCCGCCGCGACGGCGGGTCCATGACCACGAATCCCGCCACGCCGATCACCACCGGGGCCGGCAGGCGTGACGCGTGGGCGAAGGCGCGCAGCTCCGCAGCGTGGAGCGCATCGACCCCGCCCTCCGCGACGATCTCGGGGGCGGGCCGGCCGGTCGCCGCCTCGATGAGGACGTCGTTGTCAACGTACGGCCACCCGGTTCGTGCCGCCAGCCGGCGCCCGACCGTCGATTTGCCCGCACCCATGAGGCCGATGAGGTAGATCCGCCGCGGCGTGTCGGTCACGCGCACAGGCTACGGCGCGACGGGCTGCAAGCGAGTCGCAACCCCCCATCGGGCGGTGGCGTGGTCGTGGCGGCGCGGACGCGCCCAGCATGGTTCGTGTCCCTTCGCTGAGCGGGAGCCCTCCCATGCGTCCACTGTCGGAACAGGTCGTCGTCGTGACCGGTGCGTCCTCGGGCATCGGTCGAGAGACCGCGCTGCTGCTCGCCTCGCGCGGCGCGAGCGTCGTCGTCGCAGCGCGCAACGAGGCGGCACTGCGGGATCTCGAAGCCGGGATCGTCGCGACGGGTGGCTCGGCGTTCGCGGTCGTCGCGGACGTCGCGTCCTGGGCGGACGTCCAGCGCATCGGCGACGAGGCGATGGCCCGCTTCGGTCGCATCGACACGTGGGTGAACAACGCGGGCGTGACCGTCTACGCGCGACTCGTGGACACCGCGCCCGACGAGCTCGAGCGGGTCATCCGCGTGAACCTCCTGGGCGTGATGCACGGCACGAAGGTGGCGCTGGAGCGGATGCGCGGCCAGGAGACCGGCGCGGTCATCAATGTCGCGTCGGTGCTCGGGCAGAGCGCGGTGCCGCTCCAGGCGGCCTACGTCGCGAGCAAGCACGGCGTCAAGGGCTTCACCGACGCCGTCCGCCAGGAGGTCATGTCCGAGGGATGGCCGATCTCCATCACGACGGTCTACCCGTCCTCGATCGGGACGCCGCTGTTCCGGCACGCTCGCTCGAAGCTCGGCGTGCAGCCGAAGCCGGTCGAGCCCGTCTACGATCCGCGGCTCGCCGCCGAGGCGA
The DNA here is from genome assembly GCA_044506615.1 of Chloroflexota bacterium. Lineage (GTDB taxonomy): Bacteria > Chloroflexota > Limnocylindria > Limnocylindrales > CSP1-4 > DASTYU01. The sequence continues at coordinate 103,450 of JBIQKJ010000001.1, forward strand.
TCGCTGCGGCCGCCGAGCGGCCGATCCGCGACGTGTCGATCGGGAGCCCGTCGCCGGTGCTTGCCTGGGCGAACCGGATCGCGCCGAGCCTCCTCGACCGGTTCACCGCGTTCGGTCGGCTGGGGGAGCGGATGCAGCAGACCGACCTGCCCGACGACGGGATCGACAACGTCGACGAGCCCATGCGCGAGCCCGGCGCCGTGCGCGGCTCGTTCGACACGCGCGTCCGGAAGAACAGCTTCTCCGAGCAGCTCGGGCTCAGCCCGGTCGGACGCGTGCTCGGTCCCGCGATGCTCGGCGGCGTCGCGCTGGTGTCAGCGCTCGCGCTTCGGTCCGCGGCCGGTCGGGGACGCCGCTAGGCTTCGACGCCGAGCTCGACCGGGGGACCTGCTTCAGGCGCCGCGGCCGCGAGCCCAGCCGTCGAACGACGCCGCCGACCGCACCTGCTGGGCGCGACACAACGGACAGCCGAGCAACGGGGTCTCGTGGGCGACGTGGCGCAGCTGGAGTCCCCCGAGCTCGGGGACGGTCTCGCCGCTTCGCAGCGCCCGCGCGTAGTGACCCCACGCGAACAGGCAGACCCGACAGACGGCCGGGCCGTCGTCGTCGATGACGTGCCGGGAGCCCCCGCAGCGAGCGCATCGGCTTCGGCGAAAGCCGAGTCGTGCGACCGATCCGATGGCCTCGCGGGTGAGCATGGCCGGAGCGTGCGCCCGCCGAGGTTGCAGTCATGCAGCCGACCCTCGACCGGGAGGCGCAGACGCAACACGATTGGCAGCCGGTGTTGCGGCGACGTTGTCGGAGCCGGGCCGCGCCTCGCGCGACCCTCACCGCATGGCATACCAGCGACCGACCGACGACTTCCGCGGCACCGAGCCGGCGCGCCAGACCGACGACGACGCGCTCTCCGACCGACACGACAGCGAGCTCGGCGGCTCGAGCGCGCTCCGCGACAGCCGTCCGGGCGTCGGGATCGCCCTCGCCTTCCTGGCGCTGTTCGCGATCCTGCTGGTGGCGGCGGTGCTGCTCGGCATCCTCGGCTGACGGCGGCCGGGCGCCGAGTTTCAAGTACCCGATCCCGCTCGCCGACGCCGAGGCGCTCCTCGCGCCGTGCGGCCCCCGGCCGTCGAGAAGACCCGCTGCCGGATCGGTGACGAGCGCGACGTGAACGCATCCTCGTCGCGCGGCCGTCCGACGACTGGCCCGGCTGAGTCAGGCGAGCCGGTAGGTCACCGCGATCGCGACCTGCGTCACGTACTGGCCGCCGCTCTGGAAGAGCCAGTTCCCGGCCGTGCCCATCTGGCGCATCGGCATGACGGCCGTCGAGACGATCGCCCAGCCCTCGCGCTCGACCGATGCCGCGTCCCGCGCAATCTCTTCCCACAACGGGACGGGATCGGGGGCGTCGCCGTCGTCCCGGGAGACGTACACGACGATCCGCTGGTTCGAGCCCGCCTCGAGTTCGATCCGTTCCACGGGTCCCTCCGGTGCTGTATCGGCGTCCATGCGACGAGCCGGTGTGGCGCGTCGTGCCGCTACGGGCGCGCGCCGAGGCGGAGTCGGAACCAGGGAGGGGAGTGGTGGAGATGAGGGGACTCGAACCCCTGACCCCCGCGATGCGAACGCGGTGCTCTCCCAGCTGAGCTACATCCCCACGGGCAGCGCGCCACCCGTCGGGCGGCGGACCGGTGTGAGAGTGTAGCACGGGCTCCCGATCCGGCCGGGGTCGCGTCCCTCGCGCCGCCCGTGCTCCGGCCTCCCCGGCCCGATACGCTGCGCGGATGCCGTTCGGACTGCTCACCGGCCTGGGGGCCGCGCTCGCCTGGGGCTCGATGGACATCGCGAGCGCGCTCGGCAGCCGGCGCCTCGGCAGCCTCAACGTGACGGCCGGCGTGCAGGTCGTGAGCGCGGTGCTGCTCGTCGCCGCGGCCCTCGTGACCGGCACGACGCTGCCGGCGGACCCGGTCCTGTTGTTCGCGGCGGGCCTCCTCGGGGTCGTCGGCGCCGGCGCCTACCTCGCCTACTTCACGGGGCTGCGCATCGGCCCGATCTCGCTCGTGAGCGGGATGGTGGCCGCGTACGGCGGGCTGACGGTCGTGCTCGCGGTCATCTTCCGGGGCGAGTCGCTGACCCCGTTCCAGGCGGTGGGCGCCGCGGTGGCGACGATCGGCGTCGTCCTGACGGCCGTGGCATTCGACGGCGGGCTGCGCTCGACCCGCTTCGCGGGGCCGGGCGTCGTCTTCGCGGTCGTCGCGCTCGTCCTGTTCGCGGTCATGACGATCGGACTCGCGGAGACCATCGAGCACTCGGGCTGGCTCGAGGTCATCGTCGTGTCGCGGGTGGTCAACGCCGCGGTCTCGCTCGGTTCGGTCTGGGCCGTCGGGGCCCTCGCCCATCCGCGGCTCGAGGCAGTCGTCCGTCGCGACACGCCGGACCCGGCCCGATCCACGGGCGTGCGCCGCGCGTGGACGATCGTGCTCGTGGCGGGCCTGCTCGACATGGCCGGGCTCGTCGTGTACGCGATCGGGCTCGAGGTCGCCGAGACATGGCTGGTCGGGCTCGCGTCGTCGTTCGGGCCGGCCGTCACGATCCTCGTCGCGGTCGCGTTCCTCGGGGAGCGGCTGCGCCCGATCCAGTGGCTGGGTCTCGTCGGGATCGGTGCAGGGATGGTCGCGATCGCGCTGCCCTGACCCCGGTCAGGCGCCCGGCCGGGCGCCCGGCACCGTGAACCAGAAGCGGGTCAGGCCATCGGCCGACTCGACGCCGACCCGGCCGCCGGCCGCTTCCACCAGCTGTTTCACGATCGCGAGCCCGATTCCGGCGCCGCCACGCGCCCGATCCCGCGACTTCTCGACCCGGTAGAAGCGCTCGAAGACCCGGTCGAGGTCGTCGGGCGGGATCCCGTCGCCGGTGTTCGTCACCGAGATCACGAGGTCGCCGGGCCGCCGCTCGGCTCGGACCGTGATCGTGCCGCCGCTCGGCGTGTAGCGCACCGCATTCGAGAGCAGGTTCGCGAGGACCTGGGCGAGGTGGTCCGGGTTGGCGCGCGAGAGGAGGCGGTCCGGGACGTCGATGGCCACCTCGAGGCCCGCGCGCTCGGCGGCCGGTGCGACGAGCTCGACGGCGCTTCGCACGGCACGGGTGAGATCCAGCTCCACGAGCGCGGGCGGCGGGCCGGTCTCGCCCTCGGCCAGGGCATCGAGGCCGTGCGACAGGCGGACGAGTCGCTCGGCTTCGTCCCACAGCGAGTCGTAGGTGGCCGGGTCGGCTTCGATGACGCCGTCGCGCAGCCCTTCCAGGTAGCCCTGCAGGTTGGTCAGCGGCGTTCGTAGCTCGTGGGCGGCGTTGACGATGAAGTCGCGGCGCATCCGCTCCTGGCGCTCGAGGCTGTCCGCCATCTGGTTGAACGAATCGGCGAGGCTCGCGAGCTCGTCGGGGCCGTCGCGCGGCACGCGGGCCGCGTAGTCGCCCTCGGCGATCCGGCGCGCCGCCCGCCCGACCTCGGTGAGCGGCCGGGCCAGCATCCGGGCCAGCACGACCGACACGACCACGCTCGCGGCGAAGGCGACGGCCACCGCGCCGATCGCCACGATCGTCACCGAGTGGTCGTACATCTCGCGCGCGAACGCCGCGTCGTCCCCGGCCTCGACCATCAAGTCCGTGAAGACGTCGGCGCCGATGACGAGGACGCCGACGGCGAGGATCGCCAGCCCGATCCCCGCCGAGACGAGGGCGGCGACCGTGATCCGCGCCGCGATGCCGCGCGCGATCACGGGCGGTCCTGCGCCGGCGCGGTGGGCTGCGCCGGGCCTGCCGGCGCGGAGCGGTAGCCGATGCCGCGGACCGTTGCGACGTACCGCGGGTGCTCGACGTCGTCGCGGAGCTTGTCGCGGAGCCGGCCCACGTGGACGTCGATCGTCCGGTCGAGGACCTCGCTGCCGTCCTGGCCGTAGACCGCGTCCAGGAGCTGGACGCGGGTCAGGACGCGGCCGTCGGCCTCGAGCAGCGTGACGAGCAGCATGAACTCGACCCGCGTGAGCGGGACGAGCTGCGTGCCGCGGCGGACCTCGAACCGCTCCCGGTCGACGATGAGGTCGGCGTGGACGAGCGGGGCGCGCGGCGGCTGGTCCCCGGATGCGGCGAGCGGTGCGGCGCCGTCGGCGCCGGTCGCGGCGCGGCGGAGGATCGACTTCACGCGGAGGACGAGCTCGGCGGGCGAGAACGGCTTCGGCAGGTAGTCGTCGGCGCCGTCCTCGAGCCCGGCGATCCGATCGATCGTGGAGCCGCGGGCCGACAGCACGAGGATCGGCGTGGCGGCGGCCTCGTCGTCGCGGCGGACCGCCCGGATGACGGCTCGGCCGTCGATCTCCGGGAGCATGAGGTCGAGGACGATGAGCGCCGGTCGGTGGCGCTCGATCGCATCGAGCGCTGCGGAACCGTCGTTCGCGGTCACGACGCGGAAGCCGTCGCGCTCGAGGTAGGTCCGGACGAGCCGGACGATCTTCGCGTCGTCGTCGACGACGAGGATGGGTCGGTCGGACGGGGCGGCCATGCTGAGCATCGTAGGACCGGACGCTAGCCCCGCTTCGTGACGGGCTCGTGACGGCCGGGGGCGGCGTTTCGGGCCCGGTAGCCATTGACGAAGTAGAACATCCGTTCGATAATTCGCCCGTGTCCACACGGCCGGCTGAGGTGACGGCGGCTCTGGCGAGTCTCGAAGCTCGCTGGGGCGCCGCAGCTCCGCGCCGGCTCGGCGACGGGCCCGGTCGGACCGGCGAGGATCCCGTCCCGACCGACGGTGCGCTGGCGCTCGTGCCGGCCCCGTCGGCTCCCCCGATCGCAGCCCCAGGCGGGCTCGCCCGGGTCGTCTCGACCGGCTTCCCGGAGCTCGATGCGATCCTCGGACCGGGCGGGCTGCCGCGCAACGCCGGCGTCGCGCTGCGCGGCGACGGCTCGAGCGGGCGGACGACGCTCGCGCTGCGGATCGCGGCGGAGGCGCAGGCCTCGGGCTCGGTCGTCGCGTGGGTCGACCTGACCCGCTCGTTCGACCCGGTCGAGGCCGTCGCGCGCGGCGTCCGGCTCGAGTGGCTCGTCGTCGTCACGCCCGAGACGCTCGACGAGGGTCTCTCGATCGCCGGCGCGCTGCTGACCGGCCGGTCGGTGGACGTGCTCGTGCTCGACCTGCCCGGCCGGCTCGACCCGGGCGACCGGTCCGCGCGTGTCGCGGACCGCCTCCACCGCCTCGCGGCCGTCGCCCGCCGAGCCGACACGCTCCTGCTCCTGCTCGATCCGGCCGGACGGTCCACGGGGATCTCGACGGCCGTCGCCGAATCGACCGGTCTCCGGCTGGAGCTCGTGCGGACCGGCTGGGTACGGCTCGGGCGGGACGTCGTCGGGCAGCGCACCGAGGCGGTCGTCGCCCGCAACCGGTTCGGGCCGCCGGGGCGCAGCGCCACGCTCCGGATCCTCTACGCGGACGGCGGGGAGCGCGACGCGTGCCTCCGCCACGACGAGCTGCTGACCGCGACGCTCCCCGACGCACCCCCGGCCACCCACCCGGCTCCGGCCACCCACCCGGCCGAGCCCACCCCGATCCATGCCCCCGCGACCATCGAACGGACCCACCCCGATGCGATTGCTCCACCTGTACTGGCCGCATCTCCCCCTCGCGCTGACCCAGGCCCGGGCCTCCGGGTCGTCCCCGACCGGGCCGGTCGTCCTCGGCGGCCAGCCATGGGCGGACGGAACGGTGATCGACGCCAGCCCCGAGGCACGAGCCCTGGGCGTCCGGCGCGGGATGCCGCTCGGCAGCGCCCATCGCCTCGCACCGGAGGCGGCCTTCCTCGACCCGGATCCTGACGCCGACGGCGCTGCGCTCGAGGCCGCGTTCGAGCGGCTCGCGGCGTTCAGCCCGGGGGTCGCCGGCAGCGCCGACCCGCATGATCCGTCGTTCGGGCTGCTCGAGGTCCAGGTCGATGGGCTCGGTCCGTTGTGGGGCCCCGAGCCGGTCCTCGTCGGACGGCTCGCCGACGCGCTCGCCGGGCTGCTCCCCGGTCCGCCGCGGGCGGGGATCGCCGGCACCCGGTTCGCGGCCACGGTCGCGGCGGTCCACGCCGACCCGGCCGCTCCGAACCTCGTCGCCCCGGACGACGACGCCCCATTCCTCGCGCCGTACCCAGCGGGCCTCCTCACGAGCGACCCGGATGTCCGCGCCCGGCTCGTCCGGTTCGGGCTGCGCCGGATCGGGGCGATCGCGGAGCTCGCCCGATCCGCGCTCGTCGCCCGGTTCGGGGAGGAGGGCGCGCGCATCCACGCCCGCGCCCGCGGCGAGGAGACCGACCCGTTCCGGCCCCGCCGCGCCCCCGAACGCCTGCGGCTGGGGCTGCCGCTCGATCCACCGGCCGAGGACCTCGAGCCGCTGCGCTTCGTGCTCCATCGGCTCGCGGCCGCGCTGACCGACCAGCTCCAGGCACGCGGCCTCGCCGCGACCCGGGCGACGCTCCGACTCGAGCTCGACCTCGCGTTCGCCCGTGCCGGCACCCCGGCCGAGTCGACCGTCGAGCAGCGCTTCCCCGAGCCGACCGCCGAGGCCGAGGCCGTCGAGCGGCTGCTGTTCGCCCGCCTCGAGCGGACCCCGCCGGCCGCCGCCGTCGCCCGGCTCGAGCTCGAGCTCGCCGGCGCCGAGCCGGCGGCCGGCCAGCAGCTCCCGCTGTTCGAGCCCCAGGCGGCCCGGAACGCGCGGCTCTCCTGGCAGCTCACCCGGCTCGCGCTGACCTTCGGGGAGGACCGCCTGCGACGAGCCGAGCTCACCGACCCCGAGGCGCCGCTCCCCGAGCGGCGCTGGCGCTGGCAGCCGGTCGGCTACGGCGGGGGATCGGACCGATGACGCGGCTGCTCCGCGAGCACCCCGCGATCGACGTCGAGACCGACGCGACCGGGCGGCTCGTCGCGATCCGCTGGAACGGGCGGCGCGAGCCGGTCGAGGTCTGCAACCGCTGGGTGGTCGAGGAATCGTGGTGGCGCGAGCCGATCGCCCGCGAGTACCTCAAGGTCGTCGGGCGCCAGTGGCTCGCGCTCGTCTATCACGATCGCGTCGGGGGCACGTGGCATCTCGAGCGCCTGTACGACTGACGCGGCCGGCGAGCGAGGTCGGCGCCTCGCGAACACGACCGTACCCGTCGACGCGGATCGTGGAAGCGGCGCAGCCGGGACGCCTGGACCCGGCGGTTCGTCAGCGGGCCGGAGCCCCGACCATCAGGCTGACGACGAGGAGGACGACGAAGACGCTCACGATGAACGCGAGCGCTGCGAGGTCCCGGGGCTGCGCAGACTGCACCTGGTGCCTCCCCCACGGCTTCGGGATCGGTTCCCGGCCGACCCGACGCCAGTATGGACGCCAGGGCAAGGAGAATGTGTTGCGCGGACGCGACAGTTGCGCGCCGCTCAGACCGTTTCCTCCCGCCGCGCGTCCGTTGCCGTGGGCGACTCGCTAGGCCGGGAGGTTCCCCACGAGCAGCAGCCCGATCAGCGCGAACAGCGTCACCACCAGGAGGCCGGCGCCAAGGAAGTCACGTGGTCGAGGACGCATCGGTTGGTGGGCCTCCCTCGGCTGTCAGTCGTACGGGCAGTCGGCCCCGTAGCGCACCGCGATCATCGTCCCGGCCGCTTGCGGGTACAGCGTGGTCTCGATTCGGCAGCCGCCCTCGCCAACCGAGTCGATGACGATCGTGCCGTCGTCGAGCGGCCCGGAGAGCGCCTCCGTAGAGTACGTCGCCCGCTCGAGCGCCGCCTGCATCCACGCGGCGACGGCGGCCGGCTCCTCCGCCACCGAGAAGACGCCGCTGACCGGATCGCCGTCGGGCAGCTCCTCGGACGGGACGGCGTCCGGGTGCATCGGGAAGTCGTCGGGTTTCCGGTCCCAGATGCGTCCCCAGGCGGTGTCGCTCTGGGTCGTCTCGGGCTCGCCGGCGTCGGCGCCGGGGGAGATGCGCGGCTCATCGATCTCCGGGTCTTCGTCCTCGGTCGAGCCGTGGCCGGCCGTCTCGAGCGGCGCGGTCAGCGCGTCGTCGGTGGGGTTCGCGCCACCCGTGCCGCAGGCTGCGACGACGGCAAGGGACAGGGCCAGCAGGAGCAGCAGGGCGGCGGCGGAACGCGGGGATCGCGGGGCATGCATGGAAGGGTCGAATCCTAGCGTGGAACGTGACAGGACCCCGTCGCCCCCATTGCGACGGGGTCCTGTCTGTGCCGGAGTGGGTCGCTCACCAACCCACCGGCCCGGCGATGCACCGGGCATCGCACCCGGCCATCGCGATCGTCCCGAGCCCCCAGGCGCGAGACGTTGTGTGGTTCAGCTCGTCGCGGCGTGCACTGCAAGCGCCGCGGGAAGCAGCACCATGACGAGCAGGAACGCGGCGCCGACCATGAGCCCGCTGCGAATCGCGGCGAGGGCGATGGGGCGGAACGTCGCGTTCATGCCCTTGAGACGCCGCCGGGGTCCGAGTTGTTTCATCGATGTCGGTGGGAACTTCGAGGGGTTCGCGAACGGGACCATCGGCCGGCGACCGGCGGCTCGAGATAGAACGCATGTTCTATCATGGGGCGCCCCCAGGCAGCGCCACCCAGGGAGCGCCCGTGGTCCCGTACGCCGAGCTGCATTGCCACACGAACTTCTCGTTCCTCGACGGCGCCTCCGCGCCGGACGACCTCGCCGAACGCGCCGCCGAGCTCGGGCTGCGCGGGCTGGCGGTCACGGACCACGACGGGCTGTACGGCGTCGTCCGCTTTGTCGGAGCCGCCCGGGAGGCGGGTCTGCACCCGGTCGTTGGGGTCGAGATCGAGCTGCTCGATCCGGCCGTGCCGGATCCCGCGGGGATCGTCGTCCCCGCCCGCCGGCCGCGCAGGCCCTCCCCGGCCGATCGCGACCCGTTCGTGGTCCCCGGCACGGCCGCCGGCGGTCAGCCTGCCCGCCCCCGACCGCGGCGCGCCCGGCTCCCCGGCCACCGTGAGCCGGTCAAGGAGGATGCCCGCGGGATCGGCGAGCGGCAGCGCGGCCCGCACCTCGTGCTGCTCGCCCGCTCGGCTGTCGGCTACCGGTCGCTGTGCCGGCTCGTGTCGGCGGCGAACCTCGCGGGGACGAAGCGGATGCCGCGGTTCACCCAGGCGCTGCTCGCCGAGCACACCGAGGACGTCGTCGCGCTGTCGGGCTGCCGGGACGGGGAGCTCGCCCGGCGCCTCCGGGTCGGGGACCGCGCGGGCGCGCGGGCGGTCGCCGAGCGCTACGCGGCGCTGTTCGGGCGCGGCGACGGACCGGCGACGAGCGGCTTCTTCGTCGAGCTCTTCCATCACCTCGGGCCCGACGACGACTGGCTCGTGTCGGAATCGGTCGCGCTGGCCGACGACCTCGGGTTGCCGGTGGTCGTGACGAACGACGTCCACGGCGCCCGCCCGGAGGACCGCGAGCTCGGGGACGTGCTGACGGCGATCCGCCACGGCCGGACGCTCGACACGCTCGGCGACCTGCGCCGGCACGGCGAGTCGCACCTGAAGAGCGGCGAGGAGCTGGCGGGGCTGCCGCCGGGCGAGCTCGGGCCGGACGATCGCGTCGGGCGGCGCTGGCTCGAGGGGATCGCGACGTCGGTCGAGCTGGCCGCGTCGTGCTCGGTCGATCTCGAGTTCGAGCGCTATCGCTTCCCGGGCTTCGCGGTGCCCGCCCGCGAGACGCCGTTCTCGTACCTCAGCGAGCTGTGCTGGGAGGGCGCGCGGCGGCGCTACCACCCGCTCACGCCGGCCGTCGTCCGGCAGCTCGCCCACGAGCTCGACGTCATCGAGCGGACCGGGCTCGCGGAGTTCTTCCTGATCTGCTGGGACCTCATGCGCTTCGCAAAGGAACGCGGGATCCCGGCGCAGGGCCGCGGCAGCGCGGCGGATTCGATCGTCGCGTACGTCCTGGGGATCACCCGGGTCGACCCGATCCGCCACAACCTGCTGTTCGAGCGGTTCATCAACGAGGGCCGCACCACGTATCCCGACGTCGACATCGACTTCTCGTCCGAGCGCCGCGAGGAGGTCATCCAGTACGTCTACGAGCGCTACGGCGAGCAGCACACCGGGATGGTCTGCAACCTCGTGACGTACCGGGCACGGTCGGCGGTGCGGGAGGTCGGGTCTGCGCTCGGGTTCCCGCGGCCGCTCGTCGATCGCGTTGCGAAGGCGCTCGAGACCTACGACTCGGTGATGGTCCGGCGCGACCTCGAGGCCGACGGCGGCTTCGGCGAGTTCTTCCGGCGTCCCGGCGAGGGCGAGGCGGCCGAGGCGCGCGCCGCGGCGGTCGCCGGCGAGCGCGGGCTCACCGACGGGATGGGCCAGCTCAACCACGCCCGCGGCGGCCGGGTGCGGACCGGTGGGGCGGGGGAGGCCGGCAACGGGCGGCTGCCGCGACGGGAGGACGCAGCGCGGGCCGGGACGCCGCCGACGTCCCGTGAGCGGACACCGGTCGGGGAGACCGAACGGCGCCGGCCGCCGCGCCCGAAGCCGTCGGGGATCGAGGTCGGGATGCTCCGGTCCGGGCTCGACGCGGCAGAGGTGCCAAGGGATCGGTCCGACGGGGCTCCGGGCCCGGTCTTGTCCGACCCAATTCCGGTGGGAGCATCAAATCCCGGGTTGGATCGGGCACAGGACAGCCTCACGGCCCCCGCCGGGCAGGGCGAAGGCGCGGAGGAGCGCGTGGAAGACGCGTCGGGCCTCGGCAGAGGGCCCGTCACGGCGGCGGGTCACGCACGACAGACCGACCCGGAAGCCCACGACGATGACGCGGTTGCATCTACCACGCGCCCAGCGCGTACATGGTGGGAAGCACGCGGGACCGCCGGCGACGCCGCCGGTCCGGGCAACGGCACGTGGAACCTCGCCGGGGGTTCCTCCCCGGCGATCCGGCCGGGCGGGCACGGCGACGACGAGGGCGGTCCCGGCGACTCCCCGGCAAGCGTGGCGTGGCTGCGCGCCGGCCGCGGCACCGGCTACGGCCCGCCCACCGTCGACGGCCGCCTGCTCGACCAGGAAAGCGGGGTCGTCGCGCCGCCCCACCGGACGGTCGACCGGACCGTCGACCGGCTCGGACGGCCGAACCACTGGGACACGCACGCGAACCACAGCTCGGTCGCGCGGATCGAGCCGGAGGCGCCGCCCCAGCCGCGTGGCGGCTCGACGGTCGGGTTCAGCGACTGGGAGCGCTGGCTCGAGTTCTGCGCCCGGATCGACGGCTTCCCGCGCCACCTCAGCATCCACTCGGGCGGGATGCTGGTGACCGCCGCGCCGCTGGTCGACATCGCCCCGCTCGAGCGGGCGACGATGCCCGGTCGCGTCGTCGTCCAGTTCGACAAGCGCGACGTCGAGACGCTCCGGCTGATCAAGCTCGACCTGCTCGGGCTCGGGATGCTCGCGGCGATGGACGAGGCGCTCCAGCTGATCCAGCACGATTGCGCGGTCTGCCTCGACCTCGACCACCTGCCCGAGGACATCCCCGAGGTCTTCGCGATGCTCCAGGCGGCCGACACCGTCGGGGTCTTCCAGGTCGAGAGCCGGGCCCAGATGCAGACCCTGCCGAAGTCGCGGCCGAAGAACCTCGACGATCTCGTGGTCGAGGTCGCGATCATCCGGCCCGGACCGATCCAGGGCAACGCGGTCCACCCGTACCTGCGCCGCAAGCAGGGGCTCGAGCCGGTGACCTACCTCCACCCGAGCCTCGAGCCGGTCCTGTGGGACACGCTCGGGGTGATCCTCTACCAGGAGCAGGTCATGCGGATCGCGATCGAGGTGGCCGGCTTCACCCCTGCCGATTCCGACGGGTTTCGCCGGGCGATGGGCACGTGGCGCTCGACACGCGAGATGGAGAAGCTCCATCGCCAGTTCGTCGAGGGCTGTCTCCGCCAGCCGGGCATGACCGAGGAGACGGCCGAGGAGCTGTTCCGCCAGGTCGCGGCCTTCGCGAGCTTCGGGTTCGCCAAGTCGCACGCCGCCGCGTTCGCGCGGACGGCCTACGAGTCGGCGTTCCTCAAGCTGTTCTACCCGGCCCAGCTGCTGGTCGGGCTGATCAACGCCCAGCCGATGGGCTTCTACCCGGTCGAGGTGCTCGTCAACGACGCCAAGCGGCACGGGGTGACCGTGCTGCCCGTCGACGTCAACGCGTCGTCGTACAAGACGACGACCGAGTGGGTCGGCCGGCCCGGCGAGCCGCTCCCCGAGGGCTGCGGCGTCGATGCCCGGCCCGAGCCGGTCGAGTCGTCGGGCTGCATCGTCCCGAGCCCCGAGGTCCGCGACCGCTGGACGCCCGAGGGGACGATCGGCTGGGGCGTGCGGCTCGGGCTGCACCTCGTGAAGGGGATCGGGGAGCAGCACGCCGAGCTGCTCGACAGCGAGCGAGCGCGGGGGCCCTACACGAGCCTCGCCGACGTCGTCGAACGGACCGGGCTGCCCGAGGAGGTCATCGAGCGGCTGATCCGGACCGGGGCGCTCGACTCGCTGGGGCGGCCGCGGCGCGAGCTCCTCTGGCAGCTCCGCGAGGTCGCGGGCTCGTCACGCGGCCGCGTCGACGGGAAGGCGCTGCGCGGGCTCGGCCGGGCGGCGGGCCGGCGCAGTGCGGCAGCGGGCCGACCGCTCGACCTGCGGCTGCCGGCGACGGACGCGCCGGCACTCCCCGCGATCACCGAGACCGAGCGGATCGGCGACGCGTACGCGGTGGTCGGGCTCGATGCGCGCCGCCAGGTCGTCGAGCTGTTCCGCCCGGCGCTGGCGCGGCTGGGTGCGGTGACCAACGGCGAGCTCGCGGACCGGCGCCCGGGGCAGGTGCGAGTCGGCGGGCTCGTCGTGACGCGCCAGCATCCGATGACGGCCCGTGGGACGGTCTTCCTCGCGCTCGAGGACGAGACCGGCATGGTCAACGTCACGCTCTGGCCCGACACGTGGGCGCGGCTGCGGGGCGTCGTTCGCCGCCACGCGCTGCTGCTCGTCGACGGGGAGCTGCAACGGGAGGGATCGGTCGTGAACCTCGTCGCGCACGAGGTCCGGGCGCTCCCCGACGTGGCCGCCACGGTCGGTGGCCCCGAGCGGCCCGCAGGCGTCCGGCAGATGGGGCACGCCGGGATGCGCCGGCTAGGCTGAGCGGGCGGCGCCGGCCCGCCGGCGAGACGTCAGCGGCGGCTCGACGCCCCCTGCTGCGGGCGTGCGGCCCGGGTCCGGCCGTCCCCGCGACGCGGTGCCTGTTGCTGGCGATACCGGTTCGGGCTCGACAGCCGCAGGAACCGGCGGTACCAGGCCGCGGCCGCGGCGAAGAAGATCCCGAAGATCGGCGAGCTCGTGAAGGCGAAGAGCGCCTGGTCCTGGAGCGACACCGAGGCATTCGTCGTCGTCGGCAGATTGGGCACCGCGACCGCGAGCGCGACCGTGTACGCCGCCGCCGACGCGACCCCGAGGATGAAGCCCACGAGGTAGGACGCCCGTGGGGCCATGAACCCGCCGATGAAGGCCGGGCCCATCGCCGGCGGAAGCAGCATGTAGTACACGACGAGCACGATGATCTCGTTCGTGCCGCGGGTGACCACGAAGAGCACCGCGACGATCAGGATGATCAGGGCGGGTAGCCACACGGAGCGGTGGCGGATGAGGCTCGGGAGCTCGCGCAGGTCCTCGCGCAGGTTGACCGGATGGAACGCCTCGCGGAACGCGCGGGTGATGCTCGGTCGCTGGATCGGGCCGGCCGGGCGGGCGGGCGCCGCGGCACGGGTCTCGGCACGCTCCTCGGACTCGATGGTGTCGGGTTCGACGCCCTGCGCACCCAGGGCCGCGCGATGGCGGCGGCGGGCTTCGGCGCGGTCGGTCCTCTTTGCGCGGGGCACGGCGTCTCCCTGGTCGTGTGCGGTGGAACGAGGCTGGATGCGCATGCTAGTCGATCGGGTGCGTCGGCGATGAGTGGCAGCTAAGCGGCGCCTGCTACAAAGCCGGGCACCGCCGCGTCACGCCCGTCGCGCCCGCCGGGAGGTCGTCGATGGATCGCGCCCGGCGCGCGGTGCTCACCGCGCTGCTCGTCCTCGCCTTCGTGGTGCCCGCCGCCCTGCCAGCCCGCGGGTCGCCCCTGTCGTATGCGCCCGTCGCCCAGGTCGCGTGGCCGGTCTCGACGCTCGTCGTGTCCGAGGTGCAGACCGGCGGCGCGTCGGCGTCGGACGAGTTCGTGGAGGTCGCCAACCAGGGACCGATCCCCGTGGACCTGGCGGGGCTCGAGCTGGCCTACGCGACGTCGAGCGGGAGCACCGTCACGAGGAAGGCGGTCTGGACGGCATCCACGGTGCTCGGGCCGGGCATGCGGACCGTCGTGGCGAACGCTGCCGGGGTCTACGCGGCCATCGCGGACGGAACGTACAGCGGCGGGTTCGCGGCGACGGGTGGGGCCATCGTGCTCCGGCCGATCGGTGGCGGCCCGGTCGACGCGGTCGGCTGGGGCGATGCCGCGAATGAGTTCGTCGAGGGTTCGGCCGCGGCGGCGCCGCCGTCCGGCTCGAGCATCGAACGACGGCCGGGCGGGACCGGCGGGAACGGCGACGACACGAACGACAACGCCGCGGACTGGTTCGTCCAGGGCGCACCGAGCCCGCAGGGGCTGACGGCGCCGCCGGTGCCGGAGCCGGGCTCGCCGACCTCGACGCCCTCGCCGATGCCGTCGGCGACGCCCACCGCCACTCCCACCACGAGCGCCGAACCCACGCCTGCGCCGACTCCGACGCCGACGCCGAGCCCCACGCCGACGCCGACCCCGACCGCGGCGCCAACGCCGACCCCGACCACGGCGCCCACGCCGACCCCGAACCCGACCACGGCGCCAACGCCGACCCCGACCCCGACCACGGCGCCAACGCCGACCCCGACCCCCCACCCCACGCCTTCGCCGACCCCGACGCCGTCCCCCAGCCCTACGCCGACCCCGACGCCGAGCCCGACGCCGGCCGCGACGCCCACGCCCGCACCGGCTCCCGTCGCGATCGCCGAGGCGCGCACCGCCCCCGAGGGTGAGGTGGTCACGGTGGCAGGGACGCTCACGACGTCCCTCGGTGCGCTCGAGGGCGCGCGGGGTGGGTTCGTCCAGGACGGGACCGCCGGAATTGCGATCTACCTCGATGCCCCGGTCGTCGGCGCGTGGCCGGCAGGCACGCACGTCGAGATCAGCGGCACCATGGCCACGCGCTACGGGCAGCGAACGATCAAGGCCGAGGAAGACGCGGTCGTTCGCGGTGACGCGGTCGACCTGCCCGAGCCGGTGGCCGCCGCGACCGGCGCAGCCGGCGAGGCCCTCGAGGGCTCCCGCGTACGGATTGCGGGCGTCACCGTCGGCGCGGCGGGATCGCTCGCCGACGGGCTCGGCGTGACGGTCGACGACGGGACCGGCGCCGTTCGCGCGGTGATCGGGCCGGAGGCGCTCGCCGGGCGGTCCGTCCCGGCGGGCACCCCGGTCGTGGTCGTCGGTCCGCTCGGGCAACGCGACAGCAGCGGTGCGGGCACGACCGGCTACCGGGTCCATGCGACGCTGCCGGGGGAGCTCGAGATCGGGGTCCCGGAGCCGAGCCCGACGCCCTCCCCGACGCCGACGCCCTCCCCGACGCCGACTCCGGTTGCCACCCCGACGCCGGCCGCCACGCCGACCCCCGGCGGGTCTCCGTCGCCGACCCCGTCGCCCAGCCCGACCGCGAGCCCCACGCCCACCCCTGGCCCGTCGGTGCTCGACCCCGCGTCGGCCCGGCTCCGTCCGGTCGGCGCCCACGTGACCGTGCGCGGCACCGTCACCTCCGAGATCGGCCGGCTGGGAACGACGCCGATCTTCGCGATCGGTGACGCGGGCGGCGGGATCCTCGTGCGCCTCCCCGACGGCGTCGCCCCGATCCCGCGGGGCACGCTCGTCGAGACGAGCGGGAAGCTTGCCGATCCGTTCGGGCAGCTCGAGGTGCGACCAACAACCTCGGAGGTTCGGACGGTGGGCGGCGGCGTCCTGCCTCCACCGATCGCGGTCCCCGCCGCGGGACTCGGCGAGCCCACCGAGGCGCGGGTCGTGACGCTCACCGGCCGCCTCGTGCGGTCGCCCGCGAAGTCCGGCAGCAGCCTGGTGCTCGAGATCGAGCGGAGCGGCGGCGACACGGCTCGCGTGATGGCCGACGCGTCGAGCGGGCTGACCAGCGGGTCCTTCGAGGCCGGGGCAACGTACCGGCTGACGGGGATCGGCGGACAGCGTGCGAGTCGGAAGGGCGCCGCCGACGGCTACCGCCTGTGGCTCCGCGACCGGCACGACGTCGTCCGCGTGGCAGGACCGAGCGCTTCGGCACCAGCCGCGAGTGGATCGCCGGCGCCCGGCGCGTCGGATCCCGGCAAGACGGTCTCGATCCGGTCGGCACTCGGCAGGACCGGCTCGGTCGTGTCGGTCGGCGGGACCGTGACGGCGCCGGCGACGCTGCTCGATGCGACCGGTCGTCGCGTCGTGATCCAGGACGGCAGCGGCGCGATCGAGGTCCTGCTGCCCACCGATTCGAAGCCCGCGCCCGTCGGCACCCGCCTGCGCGTCACCGGCAAGGTCGCCACCGCCTACGGGGCACCGCGGATCCAGGCGACCACGGTCGATGCCACCGGCGCGGCCGCCGTGCCGGCGCCGCGCGGCCTCCGCCGCCCGCCGACCCAACGTGACGAGTGGTTGCTCGTGCGTGTCCAGGGCACGGTCACCGACGTGAGCAAGCAAGGTGACCGATGGCGCGCCGAGCTGTCGGTGGGCGGATCCGCCGCGGTCGTCGTCGGTCAGGCCGGCGCCGGCATCCCGCACGGGACCCTCGTCGAGGGAGGCGGCGCCAGCGTCACCGGCATCGTGCGCCGGCCGTATCCGACCGCCGCGGATCAGCGGTTCTCGATCCTGCCCCGCTTCCCGGCGGATGTCCGCGCGGTCGGCTCGGCAGGCGCAGGGCCGTCCGGCGGTCCGCAAACGATCGAAGGCCCCGGGGCGAGAGGCGGCTCGTCCGGTGGCGGCAACCCGAACCTGCCTGCCGACGAGGTTCCGGGGACCGCGCCCGTCCCCGACGTCGACATCGTCACGCTCGAGGAGCACCGGGGTCGGGTCGTGCGCGTGGGCGGTCTCGTCACCGAGCTGCTGACGGGCGCCGTCCGCATCGACGACGGCACCGCGATCGGGATCGTCGCCGCCGAGGGCGAGGCGGCCGAGGTTCTCGCGTTGATCGAGCCGGGCGATGCGATCAACGCGACCGGTGTCGTCGAGGACCGTGCCGGCTCGGTGGTCGTGGTCGTCACCGATCCGGTCAAGCTGACGCTCGCGTCGAGCCTGCTGCCGCCGGACGATGCGCCCGATGCAGCCTCGGCTGCTCCGAGCTCGAAGGCGTCCGCGTCTCCTGCGCCCGCGGCCATGGCGCGGCTCGGCGACGTGCCCTGGTCGGACGCGCCCGGGCTCGCCGGTCTGGGCGGGCTGGCCGCCATCAGCATCGCCTCGCTGGCCGTGACGGCGCTTCGCCGCTGGCAGGCTCGCCGCCGCGTCGCGGCCAGGGTTGCGAGCCGTCTTGCGGCCTTCGTTGCCCAGCCTCCGCCCGGCGCGCCGGAGGCGCGAAGTGCCGCCTCGGCGGTCACGCACGCGCCCCGCACGGGCTGAGCGTGGCCACGCACGCTCCGATCGGGTTGACGCTCGCGAACGGGCGGGACTATCCTCGGCCGAGTTTCGCGCCAGCGAAGCAGCCATCGGAGCGAGGTAGCGGTCTTGCCGAACGCGGAATCCCGCGTCGAAACCCTCCGTGATCGCCGCATAGCGACTCCCCTCGGAGAACGGCAGTACCACATCGATCTCGGCCCAGGCGAACTGGCCGAGTACATCCTCCTCCCCGGCGATCCCGACCGAGCCGCCCGGATCGCGACACGCTTCGATTCGATCGAGCTGGAGCGTCGTCACCGGGAGTTCGCGACCGTGACCGGCACCTACCGCGGCCAGCGTGTCTCGGTGGTGGCGACCGGGATCGGCACGGACAACGTCGAGATCGTGGTGGCCGAGATCCTGGCGATCACGGAACGACCAACCTTCATCAGGGTCGGGTCGAGCGGCGCGCTCCAGCCGGAGATGTCGCTGGGCGACCTGGCGATCACGACCGGAGCGGTTCGGCTCGAAGCCACCTCGAGCTTCTTCGTGCACGACGGGTACCCCGCGGTCGCCCACTATGAGGCGATTGCGGCGCTCGTCGAAGCGGCAGAGGGGCTCGGCCACCGCTACCACGTCGGGATCACGGCAACGGCGCCGGGGTTCTTCGGAGCGCAGGGACGCCCGATCCCCCAGTTGCCCATCCGCTACCCTGACCTCGCGGAGGACATGGCGCGCCAGCGCGTCATGAACTTCGAGATGGAGGCGTCGGCGCTCCTGGTCCTGGCGTCACTGGCCCGCTGTCGGGCCGGGGTCGTCTGCGCGGTCTACGCCAACCGGACGACCGGGGAGTTCGTCGCCGGCGAGCAGAAGGACGCCGCCGAGGCCGCGTGCGTGGAGACCGGGCTCGAGAGCCTGGTGATCCTCGCGGAGATGGATCGGCAGAAGCGAGATGCGGCGACGGAACGCTGGCGTCCGTCGCTGTGGGAGCGCTCATCACTGGCACGCAACCGTTAGCGGACACGGGACGTGGGTTCCCGTGACGCCCGACACCGAGGAGGACTGCCCAGATGGCCCAGGCCTACTGCGTCAAGGACAAGAAGAAGGTCGAAGTTCAGAACCCGCAGCAGATCACGATGAAGAACGGCAAGCCGGCACTCCAGGGCACCTGCCCCGAGTGCGGCGGCAAGGTCTTCAAGATCGGGGGCTGACCCGGCCCTCACGTCGAGATCGGACCCCCGCGGGCTTCTCCCGCGGGGGTCTTCTCATGTCACGGAACCCGACCCGGCCCCGGCGGGCGACGGCCCGAGGGGAACGCCGCCGCTGTCGCGGGTCCAACCGGCCCATGCACTCCGGGCGGGTCGGCCCACCGGGCACGAGGGGACCCTTTGCTAGAATGCCGATGACCCCCGACGAACCACAGTTCGAGGTTTCGCCCTGTCGCATCGACCGGTCCTCGCGCTCGATCTGGGTGGAACCCAGATCCGGGCTGCCGTCGTGCAGCCGGACGGCACGCGCCTGACGCGCGTGGCCACCGAGACGCCCACGGATCGGGGTCGCGACGCCGTGGTCCGCGCCTGCACCGACGCGCTCGCCGCGGCCCGCGACAAGGCTCCCGCCGCCGTTCGGGATCACGTCCTCGGCGTGGGCATCTCGAGCCCGGGCCCGGTCGATCCCCGCGCGGCGACCGTCGTCGAGCCGCCGAACCTCGGACCGGACTTCCGCGACGTCCCGCTCGCCGACGAGGTCGAGGGAGTCCTCGGAATCCCGGCGTTCCTCGATCGCGACACGAACGTCGCCGCCCTCGGCGAGGCCGCCTTCGGCGCGGGGCGAGGGGAGCCGGACTTCATCTACATCACGGTCTCGACGGGCGTCGGCGGCTCGATCGTCAGCGACGGCCGGCTCTTCCACGGCCCCGACGGCATGGCCGGCGAGCTCGGCCACGTCCCGGTCGACCTCGACGGCCCGCGCTGCGGCTGCGGCGGCACCGGCCACCTCGAGGCGGTCTCGTCCGGGACGGCGCTCGCCCGCGAGGCGCGGGCCGCCGTCGAGGAGGGCCGCAGCACGTTCCTGGCCGAGCGGGCCGCCGAACGCGGGCTCGACGAGCTGTCGGCCAAGGACGTCGCCGAGGGCGAGGACGCGGACGATCCGACGTGCGCGGCGCTCATGGATCGGGCGCGACGGGCGTTCGCCGTCGCGTGCGTCGGCTTCGTCAACGCCTTCAACCCGCACCGCATCATCGTCGGCGGGGCGATCGCCCAGGCCCAGGGCGAGCGGATGCTCGGCGAGGCCCGTGCCGTCGTTGCCCGTGAGGCCTTCCAGCGCCTCGGCCGGTCGGTCGAGATCGTCCATCCCGAGCTCGGGCCGGACGTCTCGCTTGCCGGCGCGTATCCCCTCGTCGTCGCGCGGCTGGGCGATCCCGCCTGGCGACGCGGCCCATCGGCCGCCGCGATCAGCCTCGCGGCGCCAGGCACCGACATGTCAGTTCACGCGCCGGGCTCCGGCTCGGCGTAGCGCACCAGGAGGTTCCGAACAATGGCCACGCGCGTCGGCATCAACGGCTTCGGACGGATCGGACGCCAGTCGCTCAAGGCGCTCATCGAGCGGGCGC
Organism: Chloroflexota bacterium; assembly: GCA_044506615.1. Lineage (GTDB taxonomy): Bacteria > Chloroflexota > Limnocylindria > Limnocylindrales > CSP1-4 > DASTYU01. The sequence goes on from JBIQKJ010000001.1 coordinate 123,714, forward strand.
CCGACGTCGAGGTCGTCGCGGTCAACGACCTCGTCGACACCCAGATGAATGCGCTCCTCTTCAAGCACGACTCGACGTACGGCGCCTACCCGGGCGACGTCAGCCACACCGAGGACTCGATCATCATCGACGGCCGCGAGATCAAGGTTCTCAAGGAGAAGGACCCGGCCGCGCTCCCGTGGGGCGACCTCGGCGTCGACATCGTCGTCGAGTCGACCGGCATCTTCACCGACGCGACCAAGGCCAAGGCGCACATCGACGCCGGCGCGAAGAAGGTGATCATCAGCGCCCCGGCGAAGAACGAGGACATCACGATCTGCCTCGGGGTCAACGACGACAAGTACGACCCCGACGCGCACCACATCATCAGCAACGCGAGCTGCACGACGAACTGCCTCGCGCCGGCCGCCAAGGTGGTCCACGACCTGCTCGGGATCCAGCGCGGCCTGATGAACACGATCCACAGCTACACGAACGACCAGCGCATCCTCGATGTCGCGCACAAGGACCCGCGTCGGGCGCGGTCGGCCGGGCAGAACATCATCCCGACCACGACCGGCGCGGCCAAGGCCCTGGCGCTCGTGATCCCCGAGCTGAAGGGCAAGTTCGACGGCTTCAGCCTGCGCGTTCCCACCCCCACCGTGAGCGTCGTCGACTTCACCGCAGAGGTCGGCCGCGAGACGAGCGTGGACGAGCTGAACGACGCGTTCCGGGCGGCCGAGGCAGGCCCGATGAAGGGCATCCTGGGCGTCTCGGACGAGCCGCTCGTCTCGATGGACTTCAAGGGCGACGAGCGCTCGACGATCATCGATGCCGCGACGACGATGGTCATCGGCGGGACGATGGTCAAGGTCGTCGCCTGGTACGACAACGAGTGGGGCTACAGCTGCCGCGTCGCGGACCTCGTCGCGCGCGTCGCGGCCCGGATGCCGGTGGCCGCGGCCTGACGCCCGCCTCCCAGGCGTCCCCATCGTGAAGACAGGACGACCATGAACCTCAGAACCATCCGGGACGCGGACGTCGCGGGCAAGCGCGTCTTCGTCCGGGTCGACTTCAACGTGCCCCTCGAGGACGGCAAGGTCACCGACGACTCGCGGATCCGCGCGTCGATCCCGACGATCCGGCTGCTCCTCGAGCAGGGCGCCAAGGTGATCCTCGCAAGCCACCTCGGCCGCCCGAAGGGCAAGGTCCAGGACGGCCTCCGGCTTCGGCCGGTCGGCGCCCGCCTGACCCAGCTGCTCCGGCGCAACGTCCCGGTGACGGGCGACGCGCTCGGGGTCGGAACGGAGGATGCGGTCAAGCGCCTCCGCAACGGCGAGGTCCTCCTCCTCGAGAACCTCCGGTTCCACGCGGAGGAGGAGGCCAACGACCCCGGGTTCGCGAAGGCCCTCGCGAGCTACGCCGACGTCTACGTCAACGACGCCTTCGGCACCGCGCACCGTGCGCATGCCTCGACGGTCGGGATCGCCGAGCTGCTCCCGGCGTACGCCGGGCTCCTCATGGAGCGCGAGCTCGAGATGCTCGGCAAGCTGCTCGATTCCGCCGAGCGGCCGTTCGCCGCGATCCTCGGCGGTGCGAAGGTCTCCGACAAGATCAAGGTCATCGACAACCTGCTGACCAAGGTCGACGTGCTCGTCCTCGGCGGCGGCATGGCCAACACGTTCCTGCTCGCCCAGGGCAAGTCGGTGGGCAAGAGCCTCGCCGAGCACGACCGCGTCGAGGACGCCAGGCGGATCCTCGCCTCGGCCGAGGAGCAGGGCGTCCGGGTGGTCCTCCCGGTCGACGTGATCGTCGCCAAGGAGGTCACCCGCGGCACCGAGTACAAGACGCTTCCTGCGGAGAAGATCCCCGCCTCGTGGCACATCGTCGATCTCGGGGCCAAGACCCTCGAACTGATGCAGGAGGCGCTCGCCGAGGCGAAGACGGTCTTCTGGAACGGGCCCGTGGGGGTGTTCGAGATCCCCTCGTTCGCCCACGGGACGAAGGCGATCGCCCGCTTCCTCGCGGACCGGGCGGACGCGGGCGCCACGATCGTCGTGGGTGGTGGCGACTCGGTCGCCGCGGTGACCCAGCAGGGCCTGGCCGACCGGATGACCCACATCTCGACCGGCGGTGGTGCGTCGCTCGAGTTCCTCGAGGGCCGCGAGCTGCCCGGCGTGCGCGTGCTCCTCGACACGACCGACGGGACGGACAAGGCATGACCACCTCGATCGACTTCATCGACGCGCGGGAGATCCTCGACTCGCGCGGCAACCCGACCATCGAGGTCGACGTCGTCCTCGACGACGGCTCGGTGGGCCGGGCCGCGGTGCCGTCCGGCGCCTCGACCGGCGCCCACGAGGCCGTCGAGCTGCGCGACGGCGACAAGGGCCGCTACGGCGGCAAGGGCGTCCTGCGCGCGGTCGAGAACGTGACCGAGTCCATCGGGCCGGCGCTGCTCGGCCTCGACGCCTCGGACCAGGCCGGGATCGACGAGGTGCTCGTCGACCTCGACGGCACGCCGAACAAGGGCAACCTCGGCGCGAACGCGATCCTCGGCGTGTCGCTCGCGTGCGCCCACGCCGCGGCGGCGTCGTACGACCTGCCGCTCTACCGATACCTCGGCGGGGTCGGCGCGCGGACGCTGCCCGTGCCGATGTTCAACATCCTCAACGGCGGCAAGCACGCCCAGGACTCCACGGACTTCCAGGAGTTCATGGTGATGCCGGTCGGCGTCGAGACGTACAGCGACGCCCTCCGCGCGGGCTCCGAGATCTTCGCGGCGCTCCGCTCGATCCTCCACGACGAGGGCCACGCGACCGGCCAGGGCGACGAGGGCGGCTTCGCGCCGTCACTGGGCTCGAACGAGGCCGCGGTCGAGGTCATCCTCCGGGCGATCGAGAAGGCGAAGTACCGGCCGGGCGAGGACGTCGCGATTGCGCTCGACCCCGCGACGACCGAGCTGGTCGAGGAGGGAAGCGGGACCGGCGGCGGGGCGACCCGCTACGTGCTCGCCAAGGAGGGCCGCACGCTCGAGAGCAACGAGCTCGTCGACCTGTGGGCGGACTGGGCCGCGCGCTACCCGATCGTGTCGATCGAGGACGGCCTGGCCGAGGACGACTGGTCGGGCTGGCAGCTCCTTCGCGAGCGGCTCGGCTCGACGGTCCAGCTCGTCGGCGACGACCTGCTCGTCACGAACACCGAGCGGATCGCCCGCGGCATCGAGCTGGATGCGGCCAACTCGGTCCTCATCAAGCTCAACCAGATCGGCACGCTCACCGAGACGATCGAGGCGATCGAGCTCGCGCGGTCGGCCAACTGGTCGGCGGTCGTGTCGCACCGCTCGGGCGAGACCGAGGACACGACGATCGCGGACCTCGTGGTGGCCATGGGCACGGGCCAGATCAAGACCGGCGCCCCGTCGCGCTCGGAGCGGGTGGCCAAGTACAACCGCCTGCTCCGCATCGAGGGCGAGCTCGGTGAGACCGCGCGGTACCTCGGGCGGCGGGCGCTGTCCGGGCAGTCGCGGACGGCCGGCCTGCCGGCCACGGGGTCGGCCGCCGGATCGTGACCCGCTTCGTCGATCGCGGCGCCGTCGTCGCCGCCTATGTCGGGATCGGCATGGCGGCGACGATTGCCGTCAGCTTCCTGCTCGTCATCCCGATCGAACCGGTCGTCACCTGGCTGGCGCTGCCGGCCGGGCTGACGATCGGGTACTACGCAAACCAGCGCGCGAACCGCGCCGGAGGCCCGGTCCCGCGGATCGTGTCGAACGGCGTCTTCGCGGGCCTCGTCACGGGGCTCGCCACCGCGCTGCTGTTCCTCGCGGTGAAGGGCCTGTTCTTCGCCGCGGACGACGGCTACCGCGATCCGGGTCTCGGCGGTCGGATCTCCTGCCAGACCGGCGCCGACTGCGTGTACCAGCGGTACCTGCTGGGCCCGCAGGGCTCCGAGCTGGCGGGCGCCGGCGTGACCGACGCCGGCTCGTTCACCGCGTTCTACTGGAACCAGCAGCTCGGGACGGCGGCGACGATGCTGCTGCTCACGACGGTCGGTGGTCTCGGGGGCGCGCTCGCCTACGCGGCGACGCGGCCGAAGCGGCCCGCAGCGGCCGCCGACGGAGCGCCGGAGTCGACCGCCGGGTAGGCGCGGCAGATCATCGGGCGTAGGACCCGCGCGGATCCGGCGCAGGTCCGGCGCCGCAGCCCCGGCCCACGAAAAGGCCCGCCCACCGTCTCGGTGCGCGGGCCCTGTCGGTTCCGATCGAGGTCGGTCAGGACTTCTTCGCGGTGCTCCTGGTCGACTTCGTGGCGGTCGACTTCGTGGCGGTCGACTTCGAGCCGCCGGCGCTGGACGCCTTCGCCTTTGCCGGCTGGGCCTTCGCGCCCGACGAGCGCGTGGGCTTCGTCGCCTTCGGGGCCTCGGTGTCCGGCGAGGCGGTGGCCGCCTCGGCCGCGGCAGCTGTGTCGCGCTGGGTCTTGCTGAGCGCGGCGCGCGCCTTGCCGGCCGCGGTCTGCGCGCCCTTGGCCTTGTCGGCCCTGCCCGCGGCGATGCGGGCCTTCGCGGCCTTGGCCGCGGCCGCCTTGCCGGTCTGCTTCGTGGTCGACTTGGCGGTCTGGACCTGCGTCCCGCCGAGCACGGCGTTGACCTTGATGGTCAGGCGGGACTTGCGCCGCGCGGCGGCATTCGGGTGGATCGCTCCGACCTTGGCCGCGCGATCGAGCGCGCTCAGCGCCTCGACGAGGGCGGCGGCGGGATCGATCCCGTCGGTCGGCTGGGTGGCGGCCGTCAGGGCCTTCGCGACGTACGTCTTCGCAGCGCTGCGCCGGGGCTGCAGCACGGCGCGGCGCCGCTCGGTCTGCCGGACGCGCTTGAGACCGGACGGCGATCGAGCGCCGCTCCAGGTGCGGGGCGTCTTGGCCACGTGGGCGAACCTCTTCGTGAATCGGGTGTGCGTGACATGCGGCGGCGCGGAGCAAGCGCCGGGCGCGAAGGCGGATGGTACCACAGCGGGTGCTGAGGACCGCGTCTCGAGGGCGCGCGCCGGCCCGTCCGCCGCCGGCACGGGCGCCTACGCCGAGCGGTCGCACGGCCCCCAGGCGAGCCGCCGGACCGGGACCCCGCGAGCGGCCCGCCGGCCTCGGCCGTCGGGCCCTATACACTCCCCGTTCGTGACCATCCCGCAGGACCGCCTCCGCAACTTCTCGATCATCGCCCACATCGATCACGGCAAGTCGACGCTCGCCGACCGGCTCCTCGAGCTGACCCACACCGTCGAGGGCCGCCAGATGATGAGCCAGGTCCTCGATTCGATGGACCTCGAGCGCGAGAAGGGCATCACCATCAAGGCCCGCGCGGTCCGCCTCGAGCACACGAGCACCCGCGACGGCAAGGTCTACGGGCTGAACCTGATCGACACGCCCGGCCACGTCGACTTCAGCTACGAGGTCAGTCGCAGCCTCCAGGCATGCGAGGGCGCGCTGCTCGTGGTCGACGCCGCGCAGGGGATCGAGGCCCAGACGCTGGCCAACGTCCACCTCGCGCTGCGCGAGGGCCTCACGATCATCCCGGTCCTCAACAAGATCGACCTGCCGTCGGCCCAGCCGGACGTCGTGATGGACGAGCTCGAGAACGTCCTTGCGATCCCGCGCGAGGAGGTGATCCTCGCGAGCGCCAAGGACGGCACCGGCGTCCCAGAGATTCTCGAGGCGATCGTCGAGCGCATCCCGCCGCCGAAGGGCGATCCGGCAGCGCCACTCCAGGCGCTGATCTTCGATTCGCACTACGACCCGTACAAGGGCGTCGTCGTCTACGTCCGACTCGACCAGGGCACCCTCCACGCCCGGGACACGATCCGGCTCATGGCGTCGCAGGCCGAGGCGGAGCTGCTCGAGCTCGGCGTCTTCCGGCCGCAGCTCGTGCCCGTTCGCCAGCTGATGGCCGGCGAGGTCGGCTACGTGGCGACCGGCCTGAAGAACGTGCGCGAGGCGCAGGTCGGCGACACGATCACCGCTGCCGCCCGGCCGGCCGCCGCGCCGCTGCCCGGCTACCAGGAGGCGAAGAGCCTCGTGTTCGCGGGGCTCTACCCGGTCTCGGGCGAGGACTACCCGCTGCTGCGCGACGCCCTCGAGAAGCTCCACCTCAACGACGCGAGCTTCACCTACGAGCCCGAGAGCTCGATTGCGCTCGGCTTCGGCTTCCGCTGCGGCTTCCTCGGGCTGCTCCACATGGAGATCGTCCAGGAGCGGCTCGAGCGCGAGTTCGGGCTCGACCTCATCGCGTCGGCGCCGTCGGTCGAATACCAGGTCGAGCTGACCCACGGCCGCGGCGAGATCACGATCGACAACCCGGCGAAGATGCCCGGCGCCTCCGACATCGAGGAGATCCGGGAACCATGGGTGCAGCTGTCGGTCGTGACGCCGAGCCAGTACATCGGCCCGCTCATGGAGCTCTCGACGAACCGCCGCGGCACCTTCGTCGACATGGAGTACCTCGACCCGACCCGCGTGCTCCTCCGGTTCGAGCTGCCGCTCGCCGAGCTCATCGTCGACTACTACGACCAGCTCAAGAGCCGGACCCAGGGCTACGCGTCGATGGACTACGAGGAGATCGGCTACCGCCCGGCCACGCTCGTGAAGCTCGACATCATGGTCAACGGCGAGCCGGTCGACGCGCTGTCGCTGATCGTCCATCGCGACCGGGCGCAGTCGACCGGCCGCGGCCTCGCCGAGCGGCTCAAGGCGCTGATCCCGCGCCAGATGTTCGAGGTGCCGATCCAGGCGGCCGTCGGATCGAACGTGATCGCGCGCGAGACGGTCCGCGCGATGCGCAAGAACGTGCTGGCCAAGTGCTACGGTGGCGACATCACCCGCAAGCGCAAGCTGCTCGAGAAGCAGAAAGAGGGGAAGCAGCGGATGAAGCGCGTGGGATCAGTCGAGATCCCGCAGGAGGCGTTCCTCGCGATCCTCGGCATGGAGGACGCGTGACCTCGCGCGTCCGCGGGACGCTCGAAGCACGCACGCCGCGCCACATCGGCGCCGTCCGCCGCGTCTAGGCAGGTCGGATGGAGGAATTCCTCGCCTCGGCGCGCGGTCTGATCGTCATCGGCTTTGCCCTGATGCTCGTGATGCTGCGCCTCGAATCCGAGCGGTTCGGCACGGCGGAGTACTACGAGACGACCGCAGACGGCGAGAAACCCTCGATCGGGCGGCGGCTCGGCTGGTACGCGCTGGGGTTCGCGATCGCGGTCGCGATCCTGTGGATCCATCCCGCGCCACAGACCCAGCTCTTCCTCGGCTCGGGCGCGGACCGGGTGGCGGCGGTCGCGTGGGGACTCGGCTACGGGATCATCGGCACCGTTCAGGCCGTCGTGTACGCTGTCATCCGCTACCACCGCATCCGATTTCCCGATGTCTGGTCGTACCCGGGCGCGTTGCTCAACACGACCGCGACCGCGTTCATCGACGAGGTGGCGTTCCGTGGCGCGATCTTCGGCCTGCTGCTCACGACCGGCCTCGACCCGACGCTCTCGAACGTCATCCAGACGATCGTCTACACGCTCACGACGCGCCTCGGCGCGCCGGGCCGCGACCGCTACCTGTTCCTGCTGACGATCGGGATCGGGCTTGCGGGCGGTTGGCTCACGGCCACGACCGGCGGGATCGCGGCCGCGTTCCTCGGTCACGCCGTGCTTCGGTTCGCGGTCTTCCTGTGCACCGGCCACACCGGTCAGCCGCTCCCGCGGGGACGCGAAGTCGAGGAGATCGAGGCCCGCCGCCGGCCGCCCAACGGCTGGCGGATCGTGTCCGCCCGGGAGCCGGCCTCGCGCGAGCGGTGAACGGCCCGGCGGGGACCCTGCCCCTGCCCGTCGCCCTCGAGGCACGCGCGCCGGCCGCGGCGGGGGCGCCGGCCGGGGCCTCTCCCCTCGATCTCCCCGTCGAGCCGCCGGTCGCCCTCTACGTCCACGTGCCGTTCTGCGTGTCCGTGTGCCCGTACTGCGACTTCGTCGTGTACGGCGGCGCGGACGCGCGTGGACCACGGAGCCGCGTCGGCGCCTTCCTCGACGCGCTGCAGACCGAGCTTCGGCTCCGCGCCGACGCGCTCGACGCCGCCCACGCTCGACCGGCGCGCCCCCTCCTCGAAAGCGTCTACCTCGGTGGGGGGACGCCGTCGCTGCTGCCCGCCGACGCGGTCGCGTCGCTGCTCGAGGAGGTGCGGTCGCGGTTCGGGCTCGCGCCGGACGCGGAGGTCACGCTCGAGGTCAACCCGGGCCCGGACGAGCGCGGCGACATGCGCGCGTGGCGTGAGGCGGGGGTGACCCGCGTGTCGATCGGGGCGCAGTCGCTCGACGCCGCGCAGCTCCGCGGCCTCGGGCGTCGGCATGCGCCCCGGGATGTCCACGCGACGGTCGACGAGGCTCGGCGCGCGGGCATTCCGTCGACAGGCATGGACCTCCTCTACGACCTCCCTGGCGCGCCGGTCGCGGCCTGGCAGGCCACGCTCGAGGCGGCGCTCGCGCTCGAGCCCGATCACCTGTCGCTGTACGGCCTGACGCTCGACGACCCCGATTCGGAGGGCCTCACCGGCATCGGCGGGGACCACCTGCCGACGTCGACCGGGGCGCGACGCTGGCGTGAGCGAGCGCGCTCGGGGCAGGACGACGATCGGGCGGCCGCCGAGTACGAGCACGCCACCGACCGCCTGGCCGCGGCCGGGTTCCGCGGGTACGAGATCTCGAACTGGGCGCGGCCCGGCCACGAGAGCCGGCACAACCTCGTCTACTGGCGGCGCCGGCCGTACGAGGCCATCGGCCCCGGTGCGCACGCCTTCGACGGGAGCCGCCGGCGCTGGAACGCGGCGCGTCTCGACGGCTACCTCGCCGCCCTCGCGCCCGGTGCCGGCGCGAGCCCGCGCATGCCGCCGGGCGGCGCCGAGCTCGTCACCGATGCGGCAGCCGAGGCCGAGCGGCTCGTGCTCGCGCTCCGCACCGACGAGGGTGTCCCCGTCGCGGCGGCAGCGCGGCCGCCGCTCGACGCAGTCGTTCCGTGGGCGATCGCGGCCGGGCTGCTCGAGGTCAGGGACGCGGGCCGGCTCGTGCTAACGACCCGCGGCCGCCTCCTGTCGAACGAGGTGTTCGCCCGGCTCGTCTGAGCGGACGCGCGCGTGTCAGCCGACTGCAACGGGCCGGCGCACCTCGACCGGCGTGGAGGCGCGGCCCGAGGTCCGACGATCCGTCCGTGCACCGACTTCGCGTCCCGGTCGTCCTCGCGCTCGTGCTCGCCCTGGCCGCGTGCGGCAGCGACGACGCTTCGGGAACGCCCGGCACGGGCGGAGGCGCATCGGCCGACCCGGGATCGCCCCCGGCATCCGCCACGGCGGCGACCGGCACGGCATCGTCGGGCGGTGGCGGCGGCGGGTCCAGCCCGGGGTCGGGTGGAACGGGTGCCGGCGGCACCGCGTCGGGCTCGGGCTCGAGCGGCGGGGCCGGCGGTACGGGCGCCGGGGCGGTCGGCGTGCCGCCCGGACTCGAGCTGATCCCGGACCTCGTCGATGCGGTCCGGCCGTCGGTCGTCGCGATCGGGCGCCCCGACGGCGGCGAGGGCAGCGGCGTGATCTGGAGCGCGGACGGCGTGATCGTCACGAACTTCCACGTCGTTGAGGGCGTCGACACGGTCGTCGTCGCCTATGCCGACGGCTCGCGCGACGAGGGGACCGTCGAAGCCGCGGACCCGCGGACCGATCTCGCCGTCGTCCGCGTCCCGCGCGCCGACCTGCCCGCCGCTACGTTCCGCGACGAGCTGCCGCGGGTCGGCGAGCTGGCGCTGGCGATCGGCAACCCGCTGGGCTTCGAGGAATCCGTGACCGCCGGCATCGTGTCGGGGCTCGGCCGATCCATCCCCGGCTCGGCGACGGTCTCGCCCGCGCTCGTCGACCTGATCCAGACCGACGCGCCGATCTCGCCCGGCAACTCGGGCGGGGCGCTCGTGGGCGGCGACGGCCGGATCATCGGGATCAACGTCGCGTACATCCCGCCCGAGGCCCGCGCGGTGTCGATCGGGTTCGCGATCCCCGCCCCGACCGCCGTCGACGTCGTGACCGAGCTCATCGAGGACGGCCGCGTCGAGCACGCCTACCTGGGCGTCCAGCCGGCCACGCTCGACCGGCAGACCGCGCGGGCGTACGGGCTGCCCGTCGAGGAGGGATCGGTCGTCCTCGAGGTCGTCCCCGGCTCGCCGGCTGATCGCGCCGGGATGCAGCCCGGCGACATCGTCGTCGCCATCGACGACGAGCCCATCACCTCGGCCGAGGACCTCCTCGCGGTCCTGCGCGGCCGCGATCCCGGCGACGAGATCGAGCTCACGGTTGTGCGAGACGACGGCGAGGAGACGCTCAGCGCGACCCTCGCCGACCTGCCGGATTGAGGGCCGCGGCGTTGACACTCGTTCTCGGCCGCTGCTACGATGCGGACGTTCCCGTTAGCACTCGCCTATCGAGAGTGCTAACCATCGACACCGGAGACAGGCCGTGGCGCGAGTCCGCCGCACCATCGGCCCGCTGGACCTCCGATCCCAGGCGATCCTTCGGGCCGTCATCGAGGAATACGTCCAGACCGCTACCCCGGTCGGCTCGCAGGCGCTCGTCGAGCGCTACAAGCTCGGCGTGTCGAGCGCGACCGTCCGCAACGTGCTCGCGGAGCTCGAGCGTGCGGGGCTGCTCAGCCATCCGCACACGTCGGCCGGGCGCGTCCCGACCGATCGTGGGTATCGCTTCTACGTCGAGTCGATCGTCGACTCGACCCCGCTGCCGCCGGTCGAGCAGCTCATGATCCGGCACCAGTTCGGGCAGGTCGAGTTCGCCAGCGAGCACTGGTTCCGGCTGGCCGCGACGACGCTGGCGAGCATCACGCGCGCCGCGGGTCTCGCCACCCCCGCCAAGCCGCGTGCCGCCCACATCCGCCGCATCGATCTCGTCGCGATCAACGACCGGCTCGCCAGCCTGATCCTCGTGCTGCGCGAGGGGGCGCTCAAGCAGACGCTCGTGTCGCTCGACGGACCGGCGACCCAGGACGACCTCAACCGAGCCGCGCGGCTGCTCAACGATCGGCTGATCGACCACACCGCGCTCACCGCCGACGGGCAGCTCGCGACGCTCGATCGGTCCGATCCGGTGCAGGGGCTCGCGGCGCGGGTCGGGGAGCGCGTCGTCCGGACGCTGCGCGACTACGACGCGGCGCTCGTCGAGGAGGTCTACAGCGACGGGCTGCTCAACGTCATGGACGCGCCCGAGTTCGCCCAGAGCGACAAGCTGCGGCGCGTCTTCTCCGCGCTCGAGAACCGCGCCTACCTCGGTCGGTTGCTCGAGTCCGTGGCGGATGCCGGCCGCGTCCAGGTGTTCATCGGCGCCGAGAACGTCCCGCACGAGATGCGCGACGTGTCGCTCGTCCTCGCCCCGTACGGGCGGCCCGGGCGGGCGGTGGGCGTCGTCGGCGTCCTCGGACCGACCCGGATGCCGTACCCGCAGGCGATCGGCACCGTCCGCTTCGTGTCGGGGCTGATGAACGAGCTGGTCGACCACCTGTACGCCTGACCCTACGAGACTGCCATCCCTGTGACTGGACCGAACGAGACCGACCGCATGACCCGCAAGACCCGCTCCCAGGAGCGCATCGAGGAGCTCGACACCTCGCCGACCGCGCTGCTCGCCCGGATCGAGCAGCTCGAGGGTGCAGTCGATGCGGCACGCGCGCAGGCCGACGACTACCTCGTCGCGCTCCAGCGCGAGCGGGCGGAGTTCCTCAACTTCAAGCGGCGGACCGCCGAGGAGCGGGAGCGCGACCTGGGTCTGGCCGGCGAGGACCTCATCCGCAAGGTGCTCGCGGTGGCCGACGACTTCGACCGGGCGATCGAGAGCCGGCCCCCGGACATCGCGAGCCATCCGTGGGTCGAGGGCATCGCGGTCATCGACCGAAAGCTCCGTTCGCTGCTCGAGAGCGAGGGCGTCACCCCGGTCGACGCGGCGCCGGGACGCGCCTTCGACCCCCGCGAGCACGACGCCGTGGCCACCGTGCCGGGCACCGACCGAGCCGAGGGCGAGATCGTCGAGGAGATCCGCCGCGGCTACCGGTTGCGCGACCGGATCCTGCGCCCGGCGCTCGTCGCCGTGGCCGCCGCACCAGCCGACACCCCCGAACCCGCATCCCAGACCGACCAGGAGTAATCGACACCCATGGGCAAGATCATCGGAATCGACCTCGGCACGACCAACTCGGTCGTGGCCGTGATGGAGGGCGGCGAACCGACCGTCATCGCCTCGGCGGAGGGCGGCCGGACCGTCCCGTCCGTCGTCGCGTTCACCAAGACCGGCGAGCGGCTCGTCGGCCAGCTGGCGAAGCGCCAGGCCGTGACGAACCCCGGCAACACGGTCTTCTCGATCAAGCGGTTCATGGGCCGCCGCTTCGACGACCCCGAGGTGAAGCACAGCCGGGAGCTCGTGCCGTACACCGTCGACAAGGACGCGAAGAGCGACGGCATCGTCGTCAAGCTCGCGGACGGCAAGTCGTACTCGCCGCCCGAGATCAGCGCGATGGTGCTCCAGAAGCTGAAGACCGACGCGGAGGCGTACCTCGGCGAGAAGGTGACCGAGGCGGTCATCACGGTCCCGGCCTACTTCGACGACACGCAGCGGCAGGCGACGAAGGACGCCGGCCGGATCGCGGGCCTCGACGTCAAGCGGATCATCAACGAGCCGACCGCCTCGGCGCTGGCGTACGGCCTCGACAAGAAGACCGACGAGAAGATCGCGGTCTACGACCTCGGCGGCGGCACGTTCGACATCTCGATCCTCGAGCTCGGTGAGGGCGTCTTCGAGGTCAAGGCCACCAACGGCGACACGCACCTCGGCGGCGACGACTTCGACCAGCGCGTGATCGACTGGCTGCTGGCCGAGTTCAAGAAGGACCAGGGCATCGACCTGTCGAAGGACCAGCAGGCGCTCCAGCGGCTGAAGGAGGCCGCGGAGAAGGCGAAGATCGAGCTGTCCTCGACGTCGACGACCGAGATCAACCTGCCGTACATCACGGCCGACGCCTCGGGCCCGAAGCACCTCGTGGTCTCGCTCACCCGGGCCAAGCTCGAGGACCTCGTCGACGACCTCATCAAGAAGACCGAGGGTCCCGTCCAGGCCGCGCTGAAGGACGCCGGGCTCAAGGCGACCGACATCGACGAGGTGATCCTCGTCGGCGGCATGACCCGCATGCCGGCCGTGGTCGACGCGGTCAAGAAGATGTTCGGCGGCAAGGAGCCGCACAAGGGCGTCAACCCCGACGAGGTCGTGGCCATCGGCGCGGCGATCCAGGCCGGCGTGCTGGCCGGTGACGTCAAGGACGTCCTGCTGCTCGACGTCACGCCGCTGTCGCTCGGCATCGAAACGCTCGGCGGCGTAATGACCAAGCTGATCGAGCGGAACACGACGATCCCCACGTCGAAGTCGCAGGTCTTCTCGACCGCCTCGGACAACCAGAGCCAGGTCGAGATCCACGTCCTCCAGGGCGAGCGCGACTTCGCGGCCGACAACAAGACCCTCGGCCGGTTCATCCTCGACGGCATCCCGCCGGCCCCGCGCGGGATCCCGCAGATCGAGGTGACGTTCGACATCGACGCGAACGGCATCCTCGACGTCAAGGCCAAGGACCGGGCCACCGGCAAGGAGCAGCAGGTCCGGATCACGGCCTCGTCGATGCTCGACAAGTCGGCCGTGGATCAGATGGTCCGCGAGGCGCAGGAGCATGCCGACGAGGACCGCAAGCGGCGCGAGGAGGTCGAGACCCGCAACCAGGCCGAGGCGCTCACCTTCCAGGCGGAGCGGACGCTCAAGGACCTGGGCGACAAGGTCTCGGCCGAGGATCGGGCCGAGGTCGAGAACAAGGTCTCGTCGCTGCGCGAGACCCTCAAGGGCAGCGACGCCGAGGCGATCCGGACCGAGATGGGCTCGCTCGCCGAGACGCTCCAGCGCGTCTCGACCGCGGCCTACCAGGCGGCCGCTTCGGAGGCCGGTGGCGCCGATGCGAACGGCAGCGGCCCCGACGCCGGCGGCGGCCCCGAGGCCGGCGGCTCGCCCGAGGGTGAGGCCGGCGGCGCGGGCGAGGAGACGGTCGAGGGCGAGTACAAGGAGGTCTAGGCCTCCGCGGCTCTCGCAGATGCGAAGGCGGCCCCGGGCGATGCCCGGGGCCGCCTGATTCCGTGCGCGGGTCGGGGGCGCGGTAGGCAGCCGGCGGCGGGTCCGGGCGTGCGGTCGGCGGCTGGCCGGGGGTCGGGGCCTGTCGGCCGTGCGGCCGCCGGGGCTCGTCGGGCCCTCGCGCTCCGGTCGACCCACTCTTTCGTCGTTTGTTCCGGATGGGAGCCTTTGGCACCGGGATCCTCGTCAGAAGTGCAGCCGGCGGCACATCCGACGATTCCGAAGCCGAGCGTACGCACGCGGGCCGGTCCGGAGGGCCCGTGCGGTCCCGCCCAACGCTCGTATCACGAACATCTGACGATTCCGCCCCGGCGAGCTGGCCCCGGCGACGAGCGGCGGCGAACCCGTTGCCGCCCGGTCGAAGCCCCCGAGCCGGCGATGAACCACAGGCCCGAGAACGGCGGGGCGGCTGCGGGTTGGGCGAGCCAGCGTTTCACCGCTGCTGTGCGCTGCGGGAAGGCCGCATCGAACGTGGCCCGATGCGACTCCACGCGCCTGCGGTTCGTGCGGCTTTCGGCAAGGACGAGCACCCGGCCGACGCCCGACGGCTCCCATCCTCGTTGTCGAGCGAGCTCCGGTGCCAATCGGGTCTTGCGATCGAAGGACAGCAGCGTGCCCTGAATGTCCGGCACGACCGACTTGACCTCGACGACCAGCACGATGCCGCTCTCGGGGTGAAACGCCAGGATGTCCACGGAGCCCCGCTCGCCGCGGATCGCGAACGAGGCCTCCGGCACGACCAGCCAGCCCAGCCCTCGAAGCACGTCCGCGACGAGTTCGACGATGGCGGCGTGGTCGCGGTCCAGGATGCGGTCGAGCCCCTCGCCGTGCCACGTCAGGACCATCTCGAGTCGCGCCCCGATCGCCTGCGCCACGCGTTCCGCGGCGCCGATGTCGACGTCATCGGCGTGGCCGTTCTCGACCCGCCACACCGTGACCCGGGATACGCGCGCCGCCGCCGCCAGGTCGACCTGGCGCCAGCCGCGTCGGCGGCGCAGGGCGCGGATCTGGCGGCCGAACCGGACGACGTCCACGGCGGCAGTCTGTCGTCGAGCGCTTCACGGGCCGTTGCTCCGCCCTTCACCCGCGCTTACCCGACGGGACGGAGGGCCGCGGCGGGGATGGGAGGGTCGCGGCGGCCGGGACGGGAGGCCCCCGGCGGCGGGACGGGATGGCCGCGGCCCCGTGCCGGCGCGCTCGCTAGACTCGCGCCTGTGACGCCCCGCGCCCGCCCCCAGCGCAACCGATGACGTTCCGGACCGGGCAACGCCCGGGCGACCGGCGCATCCGGGTCGAGCGGGTGCGGCCACAGGAGTACACGGTCACGCCGCCGAAGCGGATGCGGCGACCGCGCTCGCCGTGGGGCGTCCTCATCGCGACGTTCGTCGTGCTCACGATCGTCGGCACGCTGCTCCTCGCGCTGCCGATCGCAACCGAGACCGGCGACGCGACGCCGCTCCTCGAGTCGCTGTTCATGGCCACGTCGGCCGTCTCGACGACCGGGCTCGTCCTGTACGACACCGCCGAGCACTGGAGCCCGTTTGGCGAGCTCGTGATCCTGCTCCTCGTCCAGCTCGGCGGGTTCGCGTTCATGACCGGGTCGACGCTGTTCCTGCTCGCCCTGGTCGGCGGCCGGACGAGCCTCAGCGACCGGCTCCGCGTCCAGGCGGCGGGCGGTCTGACCGATCTCGGGAGCGTCACGACCGTCGTCCGTCGGGTCCTCGTCTTCACGATCGCCTGCGAGCTCGCCGGCGCGGTCGTCCTCACGGTCGCGTTCCTGTCGCGCGGCGAGCACCCGGTCACGTCGGTCTGGTGGGGGTTGTTCCACTCGGTTTCGGCCTTCAACAACGGGGGCATCGACCTCTTCGGGGGCTTCCGCGGGCTCACCCATCTCGCCGACGTCCCGGTCATCCTCGTGCCGATCGGGATCCTGATGCTCCTCGGCGGGCTCGGCTTCGCGATCGTCGGCGACGTCGTGGCGAAGCGCCGCTGGGTCCGCCTCGCGCTCGAGACCAAGCTCGTGCTCGCCGTGTCGGCCGTGCTGCTCGTCGGGGGAGCGGTGGCGATCGCGGCGATCGAGTGGTCGAACCCTGACACGCTCGGACGGCTCGCACCGCCCGACCGCGTGGTGAACGCGGCCTTCCATTCGGTCAGCCTGCGCAGCGGCGGCATGGATTCGGTCGGCGTCGGCGGGATGCTCGACGAGAGCCTCGTCCTCGGGCTCGCGCTAATGTTCATCGGCGGCGCGTCCGGCTCGACGGCCGGCGGGATCAAGGTCAACACCTTTGCCGTGCTGCTCGTGGCCACGCTGTCGGCGATGCGCGGCGACCCGTCTGCGACGGCGTTCGGTCGGCGGATCCCGCACCAGGTCGTCTACCGCTCGATCGCGGTCATGCTGATCGCGATCGGTGGCGCGTTCGTGCTCGCGCTCGTGATCCAGCTGACCGGGAGCGAGGACTTCCTCCACGCGACGTTCGAGTCGGTCTCGGCGCTGGGGACCGCGGGCATGACGACCGGCCTCACGCTCGACCTCCACCCGACCGCCCAGCTGCTGCTCGTGCTCGCGATGTTCATCGGGCGCCTGGGGCCGCTTACGCTCGTCCTTGCACTCGCCGCCCGAAGCCGGCCGGTGGCCCACCGACCGGCGGTCGAAACCGTTCGAATCGGCTGACCCAGGAGACCTCGATGAAGTACTCGGTCCTCGTCATCGGCCTCGGCCGCTTCGGCACCTCCGCGGCGCGCGAGCTCATGCGTCTCGGCCACGACGTTCTCGCGGTCGATCGCGACGAGCATCGGGTGAACGAGATCGCGCCGAACGTCACCCAGGCGCTCGAGGTGGACGCGAGCGACGTCGACGGGCTCAAGGCGATCGGGGCAGGGGAGTTCGACCACGCGATCGTGGCGATCAGCGGCGACGCCGAGCCCAGCATCTTCGCCACGATGGCGCTCAAGCAGCTCGGTGTCCGGAACGTCGTCGCGAAGGCGGGCACGGCGCTCCACGGCTCGATCCTCGAGCGCGTCGGCGCGGACCGCGTCGTCTACCCCGAGCGCGAGATCGGGGCCCGGGTGGCCCATCTCTTCCCGTACCCGAGCGTCATCGACTACCTCGACATCGCGCCGGGGTTCGGGATCACGATGCTGCGGCCCCCGGCGTCGTTCATCGGGCGGACGATCGCCGAGCTCGACCTCGGGAAGCGGCAGCTCAGCCCGGTCGCGCTGCGGCGCGGGAACAACGTGACCGTCAACCCGCACGGCTCCGAGCGGATCGCCGAGGGCGACCAGCTGATCCTCGTCGGCAAGGACAGCGGCCTGGAGGGTCTCGGGCAGTAGGAGCATGTGACGAGAACTCGTTGCCGAAGGCTCGCACGCGGAACATTCGACGAACGCCCCGGATGCGGGGCGGGGGCGCCGACCCCTAGCCGAGGAACAGCGGCAACCCCGGTGCGAACGCCTCGGCGCCGAGCACGACCAGGTACCCGGCCAACAGCGCGAGCCCCGCGTACAGGTGGAGCTTCACGTTGACGCCCATCACGGCCATCAGCCCGTACGGGTTGTCGTAGTTCGGCTCGAGGCCGCGCGAGACCTGGAGCGCCAGCGGGATCGTCAGCAGCGCGAGGAGCGCCGGGATCGGGAGGACGCCGGCAACCACGCCGAGCACCACAACGAGGTACGCGGCGGCGACGGCGAGCCGGTAGCCCGCGATGACCCTCGACCGCCCGAGCCGCACCGGCAGCGTGCGCTTGCCGGCGTGGGCATCGCCGCGCCGGTCGGGGATCTCGTTGACGTACAGGATCAGCGCGATGAGCAGCGCGACCGGGATCGACGCCACGAACGGCTCCCAGGAGAGCGCGCCGCGCGTCTGGACGGCGTACGCGCCGAGGAGCATGAGCGGCCCGAAGCCGACCGCCACCGCGACCTCGCCCAGCCCCCGATAGACGAGCTTGAGCGGCGGCGCCGTGTAGCCGATCCCGACCACGAGCCCGAGCAGCCCGATCACCAGCAGCTCGACCGAGCCGCGGTAGGCGAGCAGGACGAGCCCGATCGCGATCGTGCCGAGGAAGAACGCGCCGCCGAGCGTCGCCATCTGGCGCAGCGTCACGAGGCCGTACTGGAGGACCCGTGAGCCGCCGCTGAACTGTGTCGGCGTGACGTTCGCGTCGTCGGCGCCCTGGACCGTGTCGAAGACGTCGTTGCTGACGTTGATCCCGAGGTGCGCGAGCGAGGCGCCCACGATGGTCAGCACGGCCGCGAGGAGGTCGAACGAGCCGTGGCTCGCGGCGATCAGGATGCCGAGCGCGACCGGGACGATCGTCGCGCTCAGGAACGGCAGGCGCGTCGTGCGCAGCGCGAGGAACCCGAACGACAGCTTCGGCTTCACCGGCGTGCCGCGTTCGCGCGACAGGGCGTCGAAGTAGGTGCGCGACTTGCGGACCGACCGCTCCGAGTACTCGAAGAACGGGACCTCGGCCTCGTCCCAGCCCCACGCGCCCGTGCCGGTGACGACGAGGCGGGTGGGCCCGTCAGGGGCGGCAGGCCCGGCAGAAGCGGCGACCGCGTGCCCCCAGACCGTGACGTGGCGACGCTCGTCATAGCCGTAGCCCGGCTGCGGCCGGATGTGCGAGCCGGTCAGGGACACCTCGCGGTCGGTCGGGACGTCGAGCCCGGCCGGCGCCGCGACGACGGCCGTGCCGGCTCCCGGGTCCACCTCCGCGTCGACGGCCACGCTCACCGGGTAGCCGTCGGCCCCCACCCAGGTCAGGATCACGTACGGATAGGTCGCGAGCTTCTCGAGCCCGGTGCGGACGTCGATCTCGGGCGTCGGACGCAGGTCGAGCTCGCCGGTCGTCGCCATCACGCGGCCTCCGTGCCGACCAGGGTCTCGATCGGGGCCGCGGCCGCGCTGCCGCCCGGCCAGTACAGGACGCGGCGCGGCGTGATCTCGATGAGCGCCCGCTCGAAGAAGAGCGGGAGCGCCACGCGGGCCTTGAGGAACGACACGATCGACGGCTCCTTGGCCTCCCACATCGGCAGCAGCCGCTCCCAGCCGCCGTGCGGATCCTCGTCGATGACGCGGGCGTCACCCTGGATGAGCGCCCGATCGGTCCGCCCGCCGACCGCGACCGGGTCGGTGATCGACAGCGACACCTTCGGGTTGCCCCGGATGTGCTCGAGCTTGCGGCTGAAGAGCGTGGACGACGTCAGGTAGACGTTCGTGCCGTCATACAGCGGGATGAGCGGGTACGTGACGGGGCGGCCCCGCCCGTCGATGACTGTGAGCTCCCCGACGAGGGCGACTGCGAGCAGCGCTTCGACGGGTTCCGGGATGCGCGCCATGCGTGGCTCCTGCGTTGGTTGGCGGACGTTGCTACCGCACTGTAGCACGTTTTGTGACGGGCGCCGAGGCCGTCGCCGGCCCCTGATGTTGACGCGGTCTGGCGCGTCCCGGAGTACCATGCGCCTCCCATGTCCGACCCCACGGAGCTCGACGGCTCCCCGCTCATCCATGCCCGCGGGCTGACCAAGCGCTACGGCGGCTTCAACGCGGTCGACGCCATCGACTTCGACGTCGCCCAGGGCGAATCGTTCGGCTTCCTGGGCCCGAATGGCGCCGGCAAGACGACCACGATGCGCATGATCGCGTGCGTCTCCCCGCGGACCGCCGGAACGCTGCGTGTGGTCGGTCTCGATCCCGACCACGACGGCTCGCGGATCCGCGCGCAGCTCGGCGTCGTGCCCCAGCGGGACACGCTCGACGAGGAGCTGACGGTCCGCGAGAACCTCATCATCTACGGCCGCTACTTCGGCCTGCCCCGGGCCGAGGCCGCGCGACGGGCCGACGAGCTGCTCGACTTCGCCCAGCTAGCCGAGCGCGCGAAGGACCAGGTCGAGCCGCTGTCGGGTGGGATGAAGCGCCGGCTCACGATCGCGCGCTCGCTGATCAACGAGCCGCGCCTGTTGCTGCTCGACGAGCCGACGACCGGGCTCGACCCGCAGGCACGGCACCTCGTGTGGGACCGGCTGTACCGGCTCAAGCAGCGCGGCGTGACGCTCGTGCTGACGACCCACTACATGGACGAGGCCGAGCAGCTGTGCGACCGGCTCGTCGTGATGGACAAGGCGCGGATCGTGGCCGAGGGCTCGCCGCGCGAGCTGATCGAGCGCTACTCGACCCGCGAGGTGACCGAGCTGCGCTTCCCGGCCGGCGTCCAGGAGACGCTGAACGGCGAGCTCGACGGGCTCGGCGAGCGGATCGAGCGGCTGCCCGACCGGGTCCTCGTCTACGCCGACGACGGCGACGCCGCCGCGGCCGCCGTCCACGAGCGGGGCCTCAAGCCCGAGACCGTCCTCGTCCGACGGTCGTCGCTCGAGGACGTCTTCCTGCGGCTGACCGGTCGGTCGCTGATCGAGTAGCCCCGATGACCGCGCTGTCCTCCTCCGCGCCGCCGGCGGCGCCTTCGGGCGTCACCGGGCCCACCGGGATCGCCCGCGTGTTCGAGTCGCGGCTCGTCTCGTACCGGCGGACGTTCCGCTCGTCGGTGTTCAACTCGTTCGTCGGGCCGGTGCTGTTCCTGACCGCGATGGGCGTCGGGCTCGGGACGTACGTCGACCGCGGTGACGGAGCGGCGCTCGACGGCGTGTCGTACCTCGCGTTCCTCGCACCCGGGCTGCTCGCGGCGACCGCGATGCAGACCGCCGCCTTCGAGGCCACGTTCCCGATCATCGGCGGGCTCCAGTGGCAGCGCACCTTCCATGCGATGTACGCGACGCCGCTCCGGCCGGTCGACATCGCGCTCGGGAACCTGCTGTGGATCGCCTTCCGGCTGCTGCTCGTGACGTCGGTCTTCACGCTCGTCACGGTCGCATTCGGTGCGGCGACGTCTCCGCTGATCGTGCTCGCGATCCCGGTCGCGATCCTGACCGGCATGGCGTTCGCGGGTCCGATCGCCGCGTTCTCGGCGACCCAGCGGACGATGGAGAAGTTCAACGCGGTCTTCCGGTTCGGGATCACGCCGCTGTTCCTGTTCTCCGGCACGTTCTTCCCGGTCGAGTCGCTGCCGGCGTTCCTGCAGCCGGTCGCCTGGGTGACGCCGCTCTACCACGGCGTCGCGCTCAGTCGGTCGCTGTCGCTCGGCACCGCGGCGGACGACCCGCTGCTCATGGCGATCCACCTCGCGGTGCTCCTGGCGTTCATCGCGGCCGGCGCATGGGCGACGACCCGGACCGTCGAGCGCAAGCTGGTGCGCGGATGACCGCGCTGCGACTGACCCCGCCGTTCCTGCTCGGCGGCCGGCGGGCCGGGCTCATGATCGAGCGCAACCTGTACGTCTACCGCCGGACGTGGCTCGTCATCTTCTCGGGCTTCTTCGAGCCGCTGTTCTACCTGCTCGGCATCGGGTTCGGGCTCGGCGCGCTGGTCGGCGCAGTGACCGGACCCGGCGGCCAGGAGATCTCGTACCAGCTGTTCGTCGCCCCCGCGCTGCTCGCGGCGTCGTCGATGAACGGCGCGATCTCGGAGAGCACGTTCAACGTGTTCTTCAAGCTGAACTACCAGAAGACGTACGACGCGATCCTGTCGACCCCGCTCGGGGTCGGCGACATCGCGCTCGGCGAGATCGGCTGGGCGCTGATCCGCGGCGGGCTCTACGCGATCGGCTTCCTGACCGTCATGTGGCTGCTCGGGCTCGTCGTGTCGCCGTGGGTCGTGCTGGCGTTCCCGGCAGCGCTGCTCGTCGGCTTCGCGTTCGCGGCGGTGGGGATGGCGGCGACGTCGTTCATGCGGACCTGGCAGGACTTCGACCTCATCCAGCTCGTGATCCTGCCGCTGTTCCTGTTCTCGGCGACGTTCTACCCGCTCGAGACGTATCCCGAGGCACTGAGGTTCGTCGTCCAGCTCTCGCCGCTCTACCAGGGCGTGGCGCTGATCCGGTCGCTGACGGTCGGGGTGATCGAGCCGGTCCTGCTGGTCCACGTGGCGTACCTGGTCGGGATGGGGCTGCTTGGGTTGGCGGTCACGGCCCGCCGGCTTGACAAGCTGCTGCTGAAGTAGGCGTGGAGGCTGCGCCGCCGGCGTCGGGCCCGGCCCCCGCCACCGACCGCGAGGCGCTCGCCCGGCTGACCGCCGAGCTCGTCGAGTGCCGGCGCTGCCCGCGACTCGTCGCGTGGCGCGAGCAGGTGGCGCGCGAGAAGGTCGCGCGGTTCCGGCACGAGACGTACTGGGGCCGGCCGGTCCCGGGGTTCGGCGACCCCGACGCGCGGATCCTCCTCGTCGGGCTGGCACCGGCAGCCCACGGCGGGAACCGGACCGGACGCGTGTTCACCGGCGACGCGTCGGGCGACTTCCTGTTCGCGGCACTGCACGCGGTCGGGCTCGCGAACCAGCCGGTGAGTCGGGAACGCGGCGACGGGCTCGAGCTGCGCGACACGTACGTCGCCGCGGCGGTCCGCTGCGCGCCGCCGGCCAACAAGCCGACGATCCAGGAGCGCGATACCTGCGCGCCGTGGCTCGCGATGGAGATGGCGCTGCTCGCCCGGGTGCGGGTGCTCGTCGCGCTCGGGTCGTACGGGTGGGACGCCGCACTGCGGGTGCTCGCCGGCCAGGGGCACGCCGTGCGGCCGAAGCCGCGCTTCGGGCACGGGGCGGAGACGGCGATCGGGCCATACCGGCTGCTCGGCACCTACCACCCGAGCCAGCAGAACACGTTCACCGGCGTGCTTACCCCGCCGATGCTCGAGGCGGTGCTGCGCCGGGCGGCTGAGCTCGCCGGCGGCTGACCATCGCGGCGTCGGCGACCCGGACCCGGCCGCCATGGAGCCCGCGAGGTGCCTGGCGGCCCGCGAGTATTCCCAACGAGGAATGGATCTGACGGTCAGCACGCTCGACCCTCGAGAGATCCGGCAGATTCCAGGACCGGGTGGCGCTCGCTGAGCGGGAATCTCATGAACCGGTCGGAATACCCGCGCGTGCGCGACCGCGGTGCCGCGCCGCCGCGCCGCCGGCCGCCACGGCCGCGGTCCCCGGCCGACCTCCCGTATCCTTCGTCGGGCATGGCAACCGAGCTGGACTACTACACCGTCCTCGGCGTCGAGCGTGGCGCCTCGGACGCCGAGATCAAGCGCGCCTTCCGCAAGCTCGCCCAGCAGTGGCACCCGGACGTCAACAAGGATCCGGCGGCGCAGGAGCGGTTCAAGGAGATCAACGAGGCGTACCAGGTCCTGTCGGACCCCGAGCGGCGCCAGCGCTACGACATGTTCGGGCGGGCCGGCGTCGGCGGCGCGGGTGAGGGCGACTTCGGCTTCGGCGGGGGGTTCGGGGGCTTCGGCGACATCTTCGACGCCTTCTTCGGGGGCGCCACGGCCGCCTCCGCCCGCCGCGGGCGACCGCCGACCGGCTCCGACCTCCGCTACGACCTGCGCATCACGTTCGAGGAGGCCGTCACCGGCACCGAGAAGGAGATCGAGTTCCCGGTCCTCGGTCGCTGCGAGACCTGCGAGGGCAGCGGCGCGAAGCCCGGCACCGCCCCGATCACGTGCCCGCAGTGCAACGGCCGCGGCGAGGTGCGGACCGTGCGCCAGACGATGCTCGGGCAGATGGTCAACGTCGCCCCGTGTCCGCGCTGTCGCGGCGAGGGCCGGATCATCGAGGAGCGCTGCGACACGTGCAGCGGCGAGGGCCGCACACAGCGCCAGCGAACGCTCCGGGTGACGATTCCGGCCGGGATCGACGAGGGCCACCAGATCCGGCTGTCGGGCGAGGGCGAGGTCGGGCCGCGCGGCGGCCAGCCCGGGAGCCTGTACGTGGCGGTCCACGTGACGCCGCACCCGGTCCTCAAGCGCGACGGCACGGAGCTCTACCTCGACACGTCCGTCTCGATCGCGCAGGCGGCACTCGGGACGACGATCACGATTCCGACGGTCGAGGGCGAGGAGGAGGTCGAGATCAAGCCCGGCACGCAACCCGGCACCGAGATCCGGCTGCGCGGCCGCGGCGTCCCGCATCTCCGCCGGAACACCCGCGGCGACCTCCACGTGCTCGTCGACGTCGCCGTGCCGACCCGGCTGTCGAAGCGCCAGCGGGAGCTGCTCGAGGAGTTCGCGAAGGAGTCGGGCGACGAGGTCGGCGGCGGCGAGGGGTTCTTCGACAAGATTCGTGACGCGCTCGGCTAGCGGCCCGTCGGAACGCCGGAGTGCCGCCGAGCGCGCCCTGTCCCGGCGCGAGGATTCCTGGCTCGAGCTCGCGGTCGAGGCCGACCCCGAGGCCGTCGAGGCGGTCAGCGAGATCCTGTCGCGCGTCGCGCCGGGCGGCACGAGCGTCGAGCCCGCCTTCGAGCTCGTCGAGGAAGGGCTCGGGGCGCGGGTGGACCCGGCCCGCCCGGCGACCGTCCGCGCCTACGTCCCCGCCCGGGACCCGGCCGCCGCCGAGCGCGCGGTCGCAGATGCGTCGGCCGCGCTGGGCCACCTCCAGGCGTTCGGTCTGCGCCCGATCGGCGACCTCCGGACACGCCTCGTCCACGAGGCCGACTGGGCCGAGGCCTGGAAGGCGCACTTCCCGGTGCTCCGCGTCGGTCGACGGCTCGTCATCCGGCCGACGTGGCGCCGTCACCGACCCGCGCCCGACGACGTCGTGCTCGCGCTGGACCCCGGCATGGCGTTCGGGACCGGGCTGCATCCCACGACCCGGCTGTGCCTCGCCGGGCTCGAGCACCTTGGGGAGCGCGGCGTCCTCGACGGCGCCCGCGTCCTTGACGTCGGGTGCGGCTCGGGCATCCTCGCGATCGCGGCGCTGCGGCTCGGTGCCGCGAGCGCGGTCGGGGTCGACACCGACCCGATTGCGATCGAGGCGACGCACGCGAACGCGCGGCGCAACCGCGTCGCGGGGCGCCTGGAGGCGCGCGCGGGAAGCCTCCCCACGGGGGATCCCCCCGCCGACATCGTGCTGGCGAACCTCATCGCATCGGTCCTCGTCGCGCTCGGGCCGGCGTTGCGAGCCGAGCTGCGCGACGGGGGCACGCTCCTGGCGTCGGGCATCTTCGTCGACCGCGAGGACGAGGTGCGAACGGCATTCGAGCGGGCCGGGCTGCGGGTGACCGCCCGCGATCAGGAGGGAGACTGGGTCGCGCTCGAGGCAGCCACGGCCGGCTGATCGACGCCGGGCCGGACGCGCATCGCGGGCCCGGCCGGACGCGCACCGCGGGCCCGATCGGCCGCGCGCCCTACAATCGACGATCGATGCCCACCGCGCTGTTCCCGTACGTCCTCGCCCTCCACGTGACGCTCGCCGTCTCGCTGTTCCTCCCGTCGATCCTGCTGCCGTTCGCGCTGCGCGCCCGTCGGGCGGCGGTCGAGTCCGAGAGCCGCTTCGTCCGGTTCCTGCTGTGGATGCAGAGCCACGGGACGGTCGTGATCGGCGCGGGCCTGGCGTTGACCGGGATCGGGCTCATCTCGATCCTCGGGCCCGCGATGCTCGAGCAGCCGTGGCTGCTCGTGGCGCTGACGATCTACTTCACGAACCTCGTCATCGCCTTCTTCATCCAGCGCCCGAACCTGCGGCGGCTCATCGGCATCCGGGCCGCGCGCGACGACGCGGTCTGGAAGGAGCGCGCGAAGCGACAGCGCTACGTGTCGTACCTGATGGCCGGCCTGGTCGGCACGATCGGGTTTCTCATGAGCACGAAGCCGACGTTCTGGTGAGCGCCCCCGAACCCGCGGCCGGGCCGGGCCCCGCCCCTCGCTCGGCGGCGATCGTCAACCTCGGCTGCAAGGTGAACCAGTCCGAGATGGAAGCGGCTGCGCGGCTGCTCCGCTCCCGCGGTGTCGCGGTCGTCGACGGCCCGGGGACCGCCGGCGCCGATCTCGTGCTCGTCAACACCTGCACGGTGACGGCCGAAGCCGACGCGAAGTCGCGCGCGGCGGTGCGGCGAGCTCGGCGTGCCAACCCGGAGGCCGACATCATCGTGACCGGCTGCTCGGTCCAGGTCGGGCCCGAGCCGTTCGCCGAGGCGGACCCCCGGGCCCGGCTGGTCGACAACCGTGCCAAGGACTCGCTCCTCGCCGAGCTCGCGGCGCTCGTCGCGATCTCGGACGCGCCGAGGGGTCCGCTCGATCAGGCGCTGCCGACGCTCGCGGGGGTCGAGCTCGCCTCCGCCGCCGACGACCGGGCATCCGTCGAACGAACCCGTGCGTTCGTCAAGGTGCAGGACGGGTGCTCGTTCTTCTGCACGTACTGCATCATCCCGGCCGCTCGGGGCCCGGAGCGGTCGCTGCCGCCCGAGGCGGTCCTCGCCGACGTCCGCCGGGCCCTCGCCGCCGGGCACCGGGAGATCGTGCTGACCGGCATCAACATCGGGACGTATGACGGCGGCCGGTCCGAGCGGGGGCCGCGCGGCTCGCTCCGTGCGTCGGCGCTGACGCTCGCCGGGCTCGTGCGCCTGCTCCTGCGCGAGACCGCCGTGGAGCGGCTCCGGCTCAGCTCGATCGAGCCGCAGCACGTCGACGACGCGCTGCTCGACGTGTGGGTCGCCTCCGGGGGTCGCGCGCTGCCGCACTTCCACCTGCCCCTCCAGTCGGGCGACGACGGCGTGCTGCGACGGATGGGCCGGCGCTACGACGCTGCGGGGTACGCCTCGGTCGTCGAGCGGATCCGGAACGCGATCCCGGGCGTCGCGATCCACGGTGATGCGATCGTCGGGTTCCCGACCGAGGACGAGGCCGCGTGGGAGCGGTCGGTCGAGCTCGTTCGCTCGGTGCGCTTTGCGGGGCTCCACGTCTTCCGCTACTCGGCGCGACCGGGCACGCCGGCGATCCGGATGGTCGGGGCCGTGGACGAGCCCACGAAGAAGCGCCGGGCGGCCGACCTGCTCGCGCTCGCCGCGGAGGCGCGGGCCTCGTACGCGGCCGAGCACGTCGGGCGCGAGGCACGCGTCCTGTTCGAGCGACGCCTCGAGGACGGCCGGTGGGTCGGGCACGCCGAGGATCACGTGCTGGTCGCGGTCGCGCCGTTGCAGCCGTCGGCGGACGTGAACCTCGAGAACGGACTCGGGCGGGTCCGGATCGAGGCGATCGATCGCCAGGTCGCGGACCGGACGGTCGGGGTGCTCCTCGAGCTCGACCACCCGCGCCCGATCCGGCGCGACCTGCCGCTGCTGCCCGCCGTCCACGGGTCGCAACCCGTCCCAGAGGGAGGAATCCATGCCGGTTGACTGCCTGTTCTGCCGGATCGTCGCCGGGGAAATCCCCGCCAAGCTGGCCCACGAGGACGACCTCGCGGTCGCCTTCCACGACATCAACCCCCAGGCGCCGGTGCACGTGCTCGTCATCCCGCGCGAGCACGTCGCGTCCGCCGCGGAGTTGGGCCCGGGGAGCGGCTCTCTCCTCGAGCGACTGTTCGAGGTCGCCGTCCAGGTCGCGCGTGACACGGGCGTGGCGGACGCGGGGTATCGCATCGTCACCAACGTCGGCGACGACGCGGGGCAATCGGTGCATCACCTGCATCTGCACGTCCTCGGCGGGCGCCGCCTCGGCTGGCCGCCCGGGTGACGCGCTCCCGGGCCGCGCCCGCTCGTTCCGTTCTCGTAGCAGCCGTCCTCGCGGGGGTCCTGCTGATCGCGGGGTGCGGCGGGTTGGACGGCTCCCTCGCCCCATCGGCTCGCCCGCCTGCCACGCCCGTGCCGTCGGCGGCCCCGATCGGGGCCGGGGGCGCCGCCGCGCGCGACGAGCTGTTCGCGGCCATCAGGGCGGCCGGGCTCCAGGTCGACGTGAGCAACCGGCCGTTCCGCCCGCCCGAGGCGGCCGAGCTCGGGACCGTCCCGCGCGCGGTGTACCAGGTCCTGCTGCCGGCCAACCCGGACGGCGGCTTCATCACGGTCTACGAGCTGCCGGACGAAGCGACCGCGATCCAGGCCGCCAAGGCGCAGCACGCGTACCTGACGAGCGGCCCCGGGCGGGTCCAGTCGCCGCTCGGCACCGACCGGGTCCTCCAGCAGCTCGGCCCGACGGTCATCTACTACGAGTGGCTCCCGGCCGCCACGACCGATCCGCTGACGCCCCGCATTGCCGATGTGCTGCGGACCGTCGGGACGTCGTTCGCGCTCGACCCGTAGTCATCCGGACTGCTCGCTCCACCGTATTCCGCACGTGGAATGAGATTCGGCTCGTGCACGCTCGACCCTTGCGCGAATCGGCCGGTTCCGACGCCTGGTCACGCTCGCTGCACCCGATCTCCATGAACCGTGCGGAATACGGGAGCACCGTTGGCGACGACAGGACCGTCAGCCGTCCCCGCTGACCGGCAGCGCCGAGTCGACCGCGGCCCAGCGGCGGACCTGGTCGCGCTTCACCTTGAGCGTGTGGGTCCGCGGGAAGTCCTCGCCGTGCCAGACCCGCCACGCGGCGACGCGCTGGTTCGGCCCGAGCGTCGCGTTGGCTGCCTTGACGGCCGCGTCGATGCGGCTGCGGAGCGCGTCCGCCGTCTCGTCCGGGTCCCTGGGGAGGACGATCGCTTCGATCCGGCCCGGCGCCGTCTCGAGCACCACCGAGTCGCGGATCCCCGCGACGCGCAGGGCGTTCTCGACGTCCTCGGGGTAGACGTTGAACCCGTTCGGCAGGACGATGATGTCCTTCTTCCGTCCCGACAGGATGAGCCGGCCCTCCGGGTCGAAGTGGCCGATGTCGCCGCTCTTGTACCAGCCGTCGTCGGTGAAGGCCGCGGCCGTCAGCTCGGGCTCGTCCCAGTAGCCCTTGAACAGCGTGGGGCCGCGGAACAGGATCTCGCCGTCCTCGGCGATCCGCACCTCGATCCCCTCCGGCGGGCGCCCGACCGTCCCGAGCCCGTGGTCGTCGAGCGTCGTGCACGTCCCCGAGCCCGTCTCGGTCGAGCCGTAGCCCTGGAGCACGATGACGCCGAGGTCCTCCCACGCTCCCTGGAGCGCGGGCGGCAGGAAGGCACCGGCGCTGACGAACAGCCGGAACTCGCCGCCGAGACGTCGGTGGACGCTTCGGAACGGGAGCCGCCGGAGCCCGAGCGGCAGCCGCCGCGCCACCGCCCGGAGCCACCTGAACTGGCGCGCACGGCCCGCCTTGGCCACCTCGCGCTCGATGGCGCTCCAGAACAGGTCGAGGACCTGCGGCACGACGATCATCGACGTCACGCGGTGCTCGCGGATCGCCTCGAAGATGACCCGCGGGTTGACGCTGCGGACGTACCGGATGTCGGCGCCCACCGACAGCGCGTAGAACAGACCGACCGCCTGCTCGAGCAGATGCGACAGCGGCAGCAGCGACACGATTCGGTGCTCGAGCGGCGGGATGATCCGATGGAACGTCTCGACCCCGGCGCGGACGTTGTCGTGGGCGAGCATCACGCCCTTCGGCGTCCCGGTCGTGCCCGACGTGAAGACGAGCTCCCAGAGCTCGTCCGGCGCCGGCCGCTCCCAGGCGGCCACCTGGGCCTCCCAGTCCGGCGGGAACGTGGCATCGGGCTCGGCCGAGAGCGCCTCGAGCTGGGTCGTCGGGAAGTGCTCGAGCCGGGCGTCGCGCGGGTCCGGCGCGTCCCGCCCGGTGCCCAGGATGAGTCGCCGCGGACGGGCCTTGGCCACGATCCCCTCGATCGCGTCGCCCGACATCCGCAGGTCGAGCGGCACGAGGATCAGCCGCGCCCGCAGCGCCCCGAGGTACGCGGCGGGCAGCGCGGGGGTCGACGGCGACCACGTCAGGATCCGGTCACCCGGCTCGAGCCCGAGCGCGCGGAGGCGCCACGCCGCGAGCCGGCTGCGCCGGTCGAGCTCGCGGTACGACCAGGTCGTCACCGACCCGTCGTCGTTGCGCAGGCCGACCGCGGGACGATCCCCGAACCGCGCGACCGCGTCGTCGAAGAGGTCGAGGAGGGTCTCCACGAGCACAGCGTAGCGTGCGGCGGTGGCCCGGCCGGGGTTTGACCCTCCGCACCACCTCGGCTACACTCCGCCAGCCCGTCGAGCGACGGCGCCTGCCCGGGCGCCACCCGACGAGTCGCCGCCGATTGGCCGAGGCGCGACGCAGGCAGGAACGACGCGCCGGAGGAGGTGAACCGGTCCATTGGCAGAAGTCCGAGTGGGTGAGAACGAGACGTTCGAAAGCGCCCTGCGCCGCTTCAACAAGAAGATTCAGCAGAGCGGGATCCTCGCCGAGGCTCGCCGTCGCGAGCACTACGAGAAGCCCAGCGTGAAGCGCAAGCGCAAGGAAGCGAAGCGCAAGAAGAACGCCCGAGCGCAGGCAGGCTGATCGGCTGAACGCCGATCCCTTCCGCGTCCCCACGGGCGGGTCAGCGCCCGAGGTGCCAGAACCGGTGTCCCTTCGAGAGCGGATCCAGCACGACACGACGGCCGCGATGCGGTCGGGTGACGTGCTGCGCCGCGACGTCCTCCGCATGGCGGCGAACGCCGCCGACTACGTCGAGAAGAAGGAGCGACGCGAGCTGACCGACGACGAGCTCGTCGGCGTGCTGGCGCGCGAGGTCAAGACGCGGCGCGAATCGGTCGAGGCGTACCGCGCCGGTGGGCGCGAGGACCTCGCCGCCAAGGAGGAGTCGGAGATCGCGATCCTCTCCGAGTACCTTCCCCAGGCCCTGACCGAGGCCGAGATCGACGCCCTCGTCGCGGAGGCGGTCGAGGCGACCGGCGCGACGTCCCAGCGCGAGCTCGGCAAGGTGATGGGCTGGCTGGCGCCTCGAACCCGCGGGCGCGCCGACGGCAAGCTCGTCTCGGCCAAGGTGGCGGCGGCGCTGGCCGCTCGTGGGGACCCGCCTCGCTGAGGCAGCCATGCTGAGCCGGCGGCTGGATTCGCCCGGACAGTTCACCCGACGCGACGCACGGCGCCTGGGGGTCGCTGCGGGCATCCTCGTGGTGATCCTGACGGTGATCCTCGGTGCGGACGCCCTCGTCGCCCAGGGACTCCAGCTCGAGGTCGGTCAGCCCGCGCCGCGCGACATCCTCGCGCCGCGGTCGGCCGAGTTCGTGAGCGAGGTCCGGACCGAGGAGGCCCGTGACGACGCGCGCGCCGCGGTCCCGGACCAGTACGACTACACGACCGCCAAGGCGATCGCGGTTGCGGCCGCACAGCAGCGCGAGTTCGAGCGGCGCGTGGCGGGCATCGACGACGCGATCAGCGCCGACGTGATCGACGAGGAGCGGGCGATCCTGCTCGACGAGGCGGTCGAGGACCTCGCGCTGCCCGAGGCGGAGCGCGCCACGCTCATGGCCCTCGGCCGCGGTCGCTGGGCCGCCGTTCGGACCGAGGCTGCCCGGGTCCTCGACGTGACGCTCCGGTTCGAGGTCAAGGACAGCGCGGTCGAGACGACCCGGCTCGGGCTCACGGACCAGATGGCGGGCGGGCTCGACGAGGCCGAGCGGCAGCTCGCCGCCTCGCTCATCGCGCCGCTCATCGTCGGCAACTCGTCGTACAGCGCGGAGCTCACGCAGGCCGCCCGCGACCGCGCGGCCGAGGCCGTCCCCGACGTCCGGGTGGGCGTCGAGCGCAATCAGATCATCGTCCGCCAGGGCGACCCCGTCGGGCCGGCCGAGCTCGAGGTGCTCGAGGAGCTGGGCGTCAACGACGATCAGGCCGACCTCGCGGCCTTCGCCGGCTGGGCGATGCTCGCGCTGCTGCTCGTCGGCTTCCTGCTCGGCTGGATCTGGCGGTTCCGGCGCGAGCTGTGGCATCGCAACAGCGTGCTGATGCTGATCGGGCTGCTGCTGCTCGGCGCGAGCGTCGCGCTCAAGGTGACGGCCGGTCGATCGATCCTGACGTACTTCGTGCCGACGGCCGCCGTCGGGATGCTGCTCGCGATCCTGCTCGACGCCACGATCGCGACGTTCGTGGTCACGCTCATCGCGATCGTTGCCGGTGCCGTCAACGGCCTGTCGCTCGAGATCACCGCGTACACGTTCCTCGGCGGCATGGCCGGCATCGTCGCCGTCCGGCGCGGCGATCGCCTCCAGGTCTTCATCCAGGCCGGCGTCGCGGTCGCGGCCGTGAACGCGCTCGTCGTGTCGGTCTTCTCGCTGCTCGGTGAGCGCGACCTCCGCGGGGTCATCGAGCTGTGGCTCGCGTCGGGCATCGCGGGCGCGGGATCGGCGATCGCGGCCGCGGGCTCGTTCGCGGTCGTGGGCTCGGTGTTCGGGATCCTGACGGTGTTCCAGCTGCTCGAGCTGGCGAACCCGTCGCAGCCGCTGCTGCGTCGGCTGCTCGTCGAGACCCCGGGGACCTACCACCACTCGCTGATGGTCGGGAACCTTGCGGAGCGCGCCGCCGAGGCGATCGGCGCGGACCCGCTCGTGACGCGCGTCGCGGCGTACTACCACGACATCGGCAAGCTCTCGAACCCGCTCGCGTTCATCGAGAACCAGGGCGGGGCCGAGAACATCCACGATCAGCTCGACCCCGAGACGAGCGCCCAGGTACTGAAGCAGCACGTCGCGGACGGCATCGACATCGCGTACAAGGCGAAGTTGCCGAAGGCGCTCATCGCCTACATCCCGCAGCACCACGGGACCGCGATCATGTCGTACTTCTACGCCCGGGCGAAGGCACTCGCAGCGGAGCCGTTCGGCGGGCCGACGACCGCCGAGGGCGCCAAGGCCGCGGCCGCCGTCGATGAGCGGCGCTTCCGGCATGCGGGCCCGAAGCCGCAGTCGCGCGAGGCAGCGCTGATCATGCTCGCCGACGGCGTCGAGGCCTCGGTGCGCTCGCTCGCCGCGCGCGACGAGGCGGCAATCCGGGCGATGGTCACGCGGATCATCGACGAGCGCGTGGCCGACGGACAGTTCGACGAGTGCGACCTGACGCTGCGCGACCTCGAGCGGATCCGGGAGGCGTTCGTCGGGCAGCTGCTCGGGATGTACCACACGCGGATCGCGTACCCGCAGAACAAGATCGTCGAGCTCGAGTCGCGACGCGCGGCGGCCGGCGGGAGCGACGGCTCAGCGTCGTGAACGGGGCGGCGTCGTGAACGGGGCGGCGCCGTGAGCCGCCACCGGATCGGCGGCTGGCGGATCGACGTCGAGCGGCGGCCGGGCGTGCCGCGGCTGCTTGCCGAGGCAGGGCTGGCGCGGACCATGGCCGGGGCACTCGCGGCGGCCGGCGCCCCGGCACCCGCCTCGCTCGGGCTGACGCTCACCGACGACGCCGAGCTGGCCGGGCTCAACGCCGAGCACATGGGCACGGACGGCCCGACCGACGTCCTGTCGTTCCCGCTGCTCCCGCACGACGCGTTCCCGCCCCATCCGGGGAAGGTGCCGGGCTCGGGCGGGGAGGCGCGCTTCGTGCTGCCGCCGGGTCGTGCCGTGCACCTCGGGGACGTCGTGGTGTCGGTCGAGCGCGCGATCGTACAGGCCGAGGAGGGCCGCGGCGGGCAGACCGGCGACCTCCGCTGGTCCCCGGCCGACGAGCTGCGGCTGCTCGTCGTGCACGGCACGCTCCACGTCTGCGGCTGGGACCACGCCGAGCCCGAGGAGGAGGCCGCGATGCGGGCCCTCGAGTCGCGGCTGCTCGAGGAGACGGCAGTCCAGGTCCGGTAGCCGCGTGCCAGCTGATGGAACGCGGTCGGTCCACGTCTCGATTCGGTCGCCAGCGTGCCGGCGCCGAATCGTCAGAAGTCTCCCATCGGAGCCTTTGGCAGGCGTCGGAGCCTGCGTCCCTATCGCGGTGCACGATCGAAGCGGGGGAATCGTCACATGTTCCGTGTGCCGCACCGGTGACGACGGCTGCGCTGCCGAAGGCTCCCATGCGAACGATCTGACGAATGCCGGTGCGGGGCCGCGAACCGGGCCGCGGGGGAGGGGGCCGGGAACGGGCACGACCCGGGGAGGCCGCCCGCCAGGCACCGGCCCGCGGCCGCTCCGCGGCGAACCCGGTACCATTCGCGCGGGCCGGATCGAGTCGATCCCGGCCCTGTCGGCGTCCCGGGCTGTCGCCCGGGGACGCTCGTCGGCATGCCCGGAGGAATGGTGAAGATCGTCGTCGGGCTCGGGAACCCGGGCTCCCAGTACGCGCAGACGCGCCACAACATCGGCTGGATGGTGCTCGACCGGTTGGCCGACCGGGCGGGCTGGGCCGGTCGTGGTCGGCAGCGCGATGCCTCGAGCGTGGTCCAGGGCCGCTACCGCGGCCTCGACATCGTGCTCGTGAAGCCGCTGACGTACATGAACGACTCGGGCGTCGCCGTCCGCAAGGTGCTCGCCCGGGAGCGCGCGCCGCTCGGCGAGCTGCTCGTCGTGGCCGACGACTTCGCGCTCCCGTTCGGCAAGCTCCGCTTCCGGGAGGCCGGCAGCCACGGCGGTCACAACGGCCTGCGCTCGATCATCGACGACCTCAACACGGAGAAGTTCAGCCGGCTCCGGATCGGGATCGGCGACCCGAGCGGTCGCGCGCGCGACCACGTCCTCTCCACGTTCGAGCCCGACGAGCGCCAGCGCCTCGACGAGCTGATCGATGCGGCCGCCGACGCGGTCGAGGCCTGGGCGCGCGACGGGACGAACAAGGCCGCGAACCGGTTCAACAACTTCGAGCTCAGGCCGGCCGACGTGGACCGGCTGGCCGCGCCGGGCGACGTCGAGGGTCCGCCGGGCCCCGACGGGATCCGACGCACGAAGACCGGCTGGCGCCGGGTTCGGTTGCCCGGCATCGGGGGGCACGAGTGACCGAGCCACGCATGCGCGGCCGCCGGACGCGTGATCGCCGGTTGGCCGAGCGCGTTGCGGCCGAGTTTGCCGAACGGCACGCACCGCCGGGTCCCGACGAGGAGGTCGACTTCGACGTGGCCGAGGTCGATGCGGAGGTCGAGGACGCCCGACGGGCCGCCGATCGGACCCGGGCCGAGGCCGCGGCGCGCGCCGCCGAGGCGAGGACCGCGCCCGGGGCGGCGAAGGCGCGCGGCGCCGGTCGCCGTCTGCCGGATCTGTCGCCGTTGCCGCCGCTCCTCGCCGCGACCGACCCCTTCCGCTCGCTGCGCGATCGTCTCGGCCAGCCCGGAGCGACGACGCCCGGCCGCGGCCGGCATGCCGCGCTCGCGGCCGTGCCGCACGGGGCGAAGACGTACCTTGCCGCGGCGCTCGCCCTCGGGGACGAGGGAGAGCGGCTCGCGTGGATCGCGCGGGACGCCGAGATCGGGGACCGGGTCGCGGAGGAGCTCGGCGCGTGGCTGGGCGACCCGGGTGCGGTCGCCGTGCTCGAGCCGCGCACCGCGCTCGCGTACGAGCGGAGCGAGCTCGTCGCCGACGAGACCGCTGCCCGCGTGGCCGCGCTTGCGGCCTGGCGCTCGGGGCGTGCCCGTGTCCTCGTCGCGTCGGTCCAGGCCCTCCTCCAGCACACGATCGCCCCGGACGACCTCCCGGCCGAGCCGCGCCGGCTGCGTCGGGGGGCGCGGCTCCACCAGGACGCGCTGCTGCGCGAGCTGCTCGACCTCGGCTACGTGCCGGTCATCGAGGTTGCGGGGCGCGGGGAGTTCGCCCGGCGCGGCGGCATCGTCGACATCTTCCCGCCGTCGCTGCCGCTGCCGATCCGGCTCGAGCTCTTCGGCGACGAGGTCGACTCGCTGCGCGCCTTCGACCCCACCGACCAGCGCACGATCCATCCGGTCGAAGAGGCGGTGGTCATGCCCGCCAGCGAGTTCCTGCTGCCCGCCGGAGGAACCGCGGCGCTGCGCGAACGGCTCGGCTCGCTCGCGGGGAAGCTCCCCGAGCGGCTCGCCGGCGATCTCGCCCGGTTCGAGGGAGACGGCAGCGATCCGGATGGCGCCGGGTTCGGCCAGTCCGGCACGTCCGGCACGGCCGGCACCTCCGGCACGGCCACGAGCGCCGGGGCGGCCCGCGCCCTCCATGTCGGGGACGCCGCGGAGGTGTGGGCGCCGTACCTCGCTCCCGCGACCGGCCTGGACCACATCGACCCGTCGACGCTGCTCGTCATCGACGAGCCGGGCGACCTCGGCGAGGCTGCCCAGTTCCTGTGGCGCCAGGCCGACGAGCGACGCGCCGAGCTGATCGAGAGCTGGGAGCTGCCGCCGAAGTGGGCGTCGACCTACCTCCCGCCGCGCGACTGGAAGGGCCGCCTCGTGTCCTCCCGGACCCTGGAGCTGACGTGGGAGTCGGAGACGCCCGAGGGCGCGACGATGGCCGGCCGCACGCTCGACGCCGCCGCGGTCTTCGGGTGGCACGAGCCGCAGCTGCCGCTCGGGCGCGCGGCCCGGTTGCCCGAGGCCATCGAGAGCTGGCGGGCCGCCGACGCGCGGATCGTGCTGGCCTCGGACCAGGCCCCACGCCTCGCCGAGATCCTCGCCGATGCGGGCCACCCCACGGCGGTCGTCTCGACGCTCGGCGAGGCGCCACCGCCCGGTGCCGTCGCGCTCATCGAGCGCAGCCTGAACGGCGGGTTCGCCGGCGGCCCCGACGGCCTCGTCTTCGTCACCGATCGCGAGCTCTTCGGCAACGTCCGCGTCCGCCGTCCCAAGGCCATGCGGCGGGTCGTGCCCCGCGACATCCTCGAGCGGCTCAACCCGGGCGACCTCGTCGTCCACATCGAGCACGGCGTCGCTCGCTACGAGCAGATGCTGCGACGATCGTCGTCGTCGGGCGACGAGCGCGACTTCCTCGAGCTGTCGTTCGCGGGCGGTGACCGGATCTTCGTCCCCGTCGAGCAGATCGGGCGGGTCACGCGCTACTCCGGCGGGGAGCGGCCGCATCTCTCGAAGCTGGGCGGCACCGAGTGGCTGCGCACGAAGCAGCGGGTCGGCAAGGCCGTCACGGACCTTGCGAAGGACCTGCTCGAGCTGTACGCCGCGCGGGCCGCCGCGCGCGGCTACGCGTTCAGCCCCGACACCCCATGGCAATCGGAGCTCGAGGCGTCGTTCCCGTACGAAGAGACCCTCGATCAGCTGCGCGCCGTTGCGGAGGCCAAGGCCGACATGGAGCGGGTCCGGCCGATGGACCGGCTCGTCGTCGGCGATGTCGGCTACGGCAAGACCGAGGTGGCGCTGCGGGCCGCGTTCAAGGCGACCCAGGACGACAAGCAGGTCGCGGTGCTCGTCCCCACGACCGTGCTCGCCGCCCAGCACTTCCGCACGTTCTCGCAGCGGTTCGCGGCGTTCCCGCTCGAGGTCCGGCTGCTGTCGCGGTTCGTGCCGGCCAAGGAGCAGGCGACCACGATCGCCGGCCTCGCGGACGGATCGGTCGACGTCGTGATCGGCACCCATCGGCTGCTGTCGAAGGACGTGCGGTTCAAGGACCTCGGGCTGGTGATCGTCGACGAGGAGCAGCGCTTCGGGGTGGCGGCCAAGGAGCGGCTCAAGCGCATGCGCAGCGAGGTCGACGTCATGACGCTGTCCGCGACGCCGATCCCGCGCACGCTCAACCTCGCGCTGGCCGGCGTCCGCGACCTGTCGCTGATCGAGACGCCGCCCGAGGACCGGCTGCCGATCCAGACCCGCGTCGCGGAGGCCACCGCGGGTCTCGTCCGCGACGCGATCCTGCGCGAGCTCGACCGCGGCGGCCAGGTCTTCTACGTCCACAACCGGGTCGAGACGATCGAGGCCCAGGCGGACCAGCTGCGCCGGATGCTGCCCGATGTCCGCTTCGTCGTCGGGCACGGCCAGATGGCCGAGGGCGCCCTCGAGAAGGTCATGCTCGCGTTCGCCGAGGGCGAGGCCGACGTCCTCGTGTGCACGACGATCATCGAGTCCGGGCTCGACATCCCGAACGCCAACACGATCATCATCGACCGCGCCGACACGCTCGGGCTCGCCCAGCTGTACCAGTTGCGCGGGCGGGTCGGGCGCTCGTCGCGACGGGCCTACGCGTACCTGCTCTACCGGCGGCGGGAGCGGCTCTCCGACGAGGCACGCAAGCGGCTCCAGGCGATCTTCAACGCTTCCGAGCTCGGGGCCGGCTTCCAGATCGCGCTGTCGGACCTCGAGATCCGCGGCGCCGGCAACATCCTCGGCGGCGAGCAGTCCGGGCACATGGCGGCTGTCGGCTTCGACCTGTACTCGCGGCTCCTGGCCGAGGCCGTCGAGGAGCAGAAGGCGACGCTCGAGGGCCGCGCGCCCGTGTACGAGCCGCCGCAGGCGGTCATCGACCTCCCGGTCGAGGCGCACCTCCCCGACGACTACGTCGCCGACGAGGCCCAGAAGCTCGAGCTGTACCGGCGGCTGGCGAAGGCGCGGACGGCCGGCGACATCGCGGCGTTCCGCCAGGAGGTCACCGACCGCTTCGGCCCGATGCCCCAACCGGTCCTCCGGCTCGTCGAGGTGGCCGAGCTTCGGCTGGTCGCCGAGGCGGCCGGGATCTCGTCGATCTCGCGGGAGGACGGGCAGCTCGTCGTCCGGTTCGGGGCCGGCCTGTCGCGGGCCACCGCGATGCGGCTGCTCGAGGGGCCCGGGCTGCCGGGTGTCCGACCGAACGACCTCACGTTCGCCACGAACCAGGTCCGCGTCCGTACGCCGGCCCACGCGGCGCGCACCTGGGAGCTGACGCAGGCGCTCGTGGCACGGCTCGCGGCAGCGGAAGGGGCGGCACCGGCGCCAACCCCGGGCTGAGCGGGTGCGGGCGGGTTGGCGGCCGGTGCCGCTGGCGGCCCGTGGCGCCGCTGGCGGGCCGTGGCGCCGCCAGCCCGTGGGGCGCCGCCCGACTTCGGTCGCGCCGAAGTCCCCGCAACATTCGTGCGGGCGGCTCCCCACATTCCGCACGATCGCGCCGAACCCCTGCACGAACGTTCTCGGCGCTTCGCTCGGGCCGAAGTCGAGCCCTCGAACCGCGCCGCGCGCGCCACGGCGCCGCCGAAATGGGCGCACTGCACGACCGATGCAACGCCACGGGCCGCCCGATCGACGCACCGGCCTCGTCGCCTGTCGCAAGGTGGAGACACGGTCGCGGTGTGCCGCGGCCGTCAGGAGGTGTGAACGACATGGGCCACCACGACACGAAGAAGCAGAACGAGTCCTGGCAGCGCGAGCAGTGGGCGTCCGAAGACGACGCGACGACCGAGACCGGGCAGAAGCCGACGTGGGATCGCCACCAGTGGGCGTCGGACAATCCCGGCACCTCGCCCGACACGATCGGGGGGACGGGCGCCGACGACGTGGTCGGCACCACCGACGTCAGCCGGAACGACCTCGACGAGTCGGCCGACATGGACCACATCAGCGGCCGCGGCAAGCCGTCCGGCGAGAGCCATTGGGAGCGGGTCGACCACGATCGCTGATCCGACGCGCCCGGGGTCTCCGGCGCCATCTGCCCCGCGCTGAGCGGGGTCCCGAACACCGAGCCGGGCGGCCGAGCGGCTGTCTGGCTCGCGTATGCTTGCGCTCCACGAGCAGCCTCGGGAGCTCATGACCTCGTACGCCCCACCGCCCGCGGGCGAGTTCGTCGCCCGTCTCGCGGACGCGCCCTGTTGCGCGGCGATCGTCGACGGCGCCCGCCTTCCGATTGCGCTCGCGTCGCGGGCGCCGGCAGTCTTCGTCCTCCGCGGCAACGGGCTCGACCTCGCGGACCTCGTCCGGCGAGTCCACGAGGCCGGCAAGCTCGTCGCCGTCCACCTCGACCTGGTCGACGGTCTCAAGGCCGACCACTGGGGCGTGGTCTGGCTGGCCCGATCCGGGGTCGACGCGGTCATCACCTCGCACGGCCAGCTGATGCCGGTCATTCGGAACGAGGGCGTCACTGCCATCCACCGACTGCTGCTGTCGCGCCGGGAGCACCTCGAGAACGCGGTGGTCGCCCTCGAACGGTCGCGTCCCGACATCGTCGAGATCCTGCCGGGGGTGATCCTGCCCGCGGTCGCCGGGATGCTGCCCCGTCTCAGCACGCCGATGCTGGCGGGCGGGTTCATCAGGACGCCATCGCACGCGCGAGCCGCGCTCCGGGCGGGCGCGATCGGGGTGACCACCAGCTCCGAGGCGCTGTGGGACTTCGATGGCCTCTAGCTCGGTCAGCCGCCTGCCGCGGTATCTCGTCGCCACCAACGGTCGGGACCACCTCGCCCCGCCGCCCGGCCTCGACGCGGGCATCCTCCTCCGGAGCACGGACCTCGCGACGCTCATCGACTGTGCGCTCGCCACCCCGGGCATCCTCGCGGTCGATCTCGACGGGGTGCGCGGCCTGGGCAGCGACGCCGCGGCCGTCGACTTCGTCCGTCGCCGCCTGTCGGTCGGGATCGGGCTGACCCGCAAGCCGGCCATGGCCACCGCGTTCGCCGAGGGTGGCGGGCTGGCGCTCCTCAACGTGCTCGCGTTCGACTCGACCGGCCTGCGCCGGTCGCTCGGCGGTCATCCGCGAACGAGCGGGATCGGCACGGTGATCTCGCCCGGCGTCGTGCTCCAGCACATGCTGCCGTCGGAGGTCTCGATGCTGGTCCGCCCGCTCGTGGCCTACGGTCTCATCAGCACGCCGCTCGATGCGGCCCGTACGCTCGAGCTGGCCGATGCCGTCGTCGTCAACCCCGCCGTGGCGGCGGCGATCGCCGGTGGCGGAGCCGACGGGGGCCATCTCCGCTGAGCGCTTCAGGACCCGGGTCGTCACGAGGGTCTCGGATTTCGCAACCATCGCAGAACCGTCGGGAATCCCCTTGACAACCGACCGCCGGATCGTCTAAACCGTTCCTGCCCTACCTCGCGGGACCATGATCTGACAAGTCCCGTCTCGGCAGTGTTGTCGAGGCGCGGACTTTTTTGTTGTGGCCGGCGAAGCATTGAGGGGTGTTCTCTTGGAGGACGAGGAGGAACCGAGTGGATAGAGCTGCGGAG
This sequence comes from Chloroflexota bacterium, assembly GCA_044506615.1. GTDB lineage: Bacteria > Chloroflexota > Limnocylindria > Limnocylindrales > CSP1-4 > DASTYU01. Next base: position 164,686 of record JBIQKJ010000001.1, read on the forward strand.
ATCTTTGTTGCGGAGCTGTTGGGCACCGGGACGCTGATCCTGCTCGGCGACGGCGTCGTCGCCGGCGTGCTGCTCAACCGGTCCAAGGCCCAGAACTCGGGCTGGATCGTCATCACGATGGCGTGGGCCTTCGCGGTGTTCAGCGGCGTCGTCGTCGCCGGCCCGATGAGCGGCGCCCACATCAACCCGGCCGTCACCCTCGGCGTCGCCCTCAACGGTGGCATCGGGTGGGATGTCGCGGTCGTGTACTGGATCGCCCAGATGATCGGCGCGTTCCTCGGAGCCGTGCTGGTCTTCCTCCACTACTACCCGCATTGGGGCATCACCGAAGACGCCGATCTCAAGCTCGCCGTCTTCAGCACCGGACCGGCCGTCCGCTCCCCGATGTGGAACCTGCTCAGCGAGATCATCGGCACCTTCGTGCTGATGTTCGTCATCTTCGCGTTCAGCCAGCCGAACACGACCGCGCCGGCCAGTATCGGAGCGCTCCCCGTCGCGTTCCTGGTCCTCGTCATCGGCCTCTCGCTCGGCGGGACGACCGGTTACGCGATCAACCCGGCCCGCGACCTCGGCCCGCGGATCGCCCACTTCGTGCTCCCGATCCCGGGCAAGCGGGACTCCGACTGGGGCTATGCGTGGATCCCGGTCGTCGGTCCGATGATCGGCGCCGCGCTCGCGTTCCTGGTCTACAACGTGGCGTTCACGAACTTCATCGTCAACGCCCTTTCGGCCTAGCCAGTCCGACCATCCCGGCGCGCCCCGGCGCGCCATCGTGAGCCAACGGGAGCAGAGATGAAGAAGCTCATCAACGAACCCGACCGACTGGTCGACGAGGAACTCGCCGGGATGGCGCGGGCACATGCAGACCTGATCCGGGTCGAGGAGCCGAACATCGTCGTTCGACGTGACGCTCCCCGACCCGGCAAGGTCGGCGTGATCTCGGGCGGCGGCTCCGGGCACGAGCCGATGCACGGCGGCTTCGTCGGCATGGGCATGCTCGACGCCGCCTGTCCGGGCGCCGTCTTCACGTCCCCGGTGCCGGACCAGATGCTCGCCGCGACCAAGGCGGTCGACGGCGGCAAGGGCGTCCTGCACATCGTCAAGAACTACACCGGCGACATCATGAACTTCGAGCTCGCGGCCGAGCTGGCCAAGGCCGAGGGGATCGATGTCGAGGCCGTGGTCATCGCCGATGACGTGGCGGTCAAGGATTCCCTCTACACGGCCGGTCGCCGGGGAGTCGGCGGCACGGTGCTCGCCGAGAAGATCGTCGGCGCCGCGGCCGAGGAGGGGGCCGATCTCGCGACCGTCAAGGCGCTCTGCGAGAAGGTCCAGGCGAACGTCCGCTCGATGGGCATGGCGCTCACGTCCTGCACCGTCCCGTCGGCCGGCAAGCCGACCTTCGAGATCGGCGACGACGAGATGGAGATCGGCATCGGCATCCACGGGGAGCCCGGCCGCGAACGGCGCAAGCTGGCCACGGCCGACGAGATCACCGAGATGCTCGCGACGCCGATCATCGAGGACCTGCCGTTCCAATCGGGCGACCGGGTCCTCGCGTTCGTGAACGGCATGGGCGGCACCCCGCTGCTCGAGCTGTACGTGATCTACCGCAAGCTCGCCGAGATCCTCGACGCGCGCGGCATCACGATCGAGCGGAACCTGATCGGCGACTACATCACCTCGCTCGAGATGGCGGGTTGCTCGATCACGCTGCTCAAGCTCGACGACGAGCTGACCAGGCTGTGGGACGCGCCCGTCCACACCCCGGCGCTGCGCTGGGGCGTCTGAGCCCGGTGGGCGTCACGACGGCCGAGCTCGTCTCGGCGCTCGAGCAGTTTGCGGACCGGATCAAGGCGGAGAAGGAGGCCCTGACGGCCCTCGACTCCGCGATCGGCGACGCGGATCACGGCATCAACATGGACCGCGGGATGACCGCGGTCCGGGGACTCCTCCCGGATCTCCGGGAAGGGGATGCCGGGGCGCTCCTGAAGCAGGTCGGCCGCACCCTCATCTCGACCGTCGGCGGCGCCAGCGGCCCGCTCTACGGCACGTTCTTTCTCCGGCTGGGGACCGCCATCGGCGACACCGCCGACGTCGCCCCGGGCGACTTCGCCCGCGGTCTCCGCGCCGGCGTCGAGGGCGTCATGGCTCTCGGCAAGGCAAGCCTCGACGACAAGACGATGGTCGATGCCATGGTCCCCGCCGTCGAGGCAGTGGAAGCCGGTGCGGAGGCCGACCTGGCCGCCGCATTGGCGGCCGCGGCCGATGCCGCGGCGGCCGGTCGCGACCGGATCACCCCGCTCGTCGCCCGCAAGGGCCGCGCCAGCTACCTGGGCGAGCGATCGGCGGGGCACCAGGATCCGGGAGCGACCAGCACGACGCTCCTCTTCGAGGCATTTCGCGACACGCTCGGGCGCTGAGCCGCGCCCGGCACTGAGGAGGTAACGGATGGCGAAGTACGTCGGCGCCCTCGACCAGGGGACGACCAGCACCCGCTTCATGATCTTCGATCACGGCGGCCAGGTCGTGGCGATCCACCAGAAGGAGCACGAGCAGATCTATCCGAAGCCCGGCTGGGTGGAGCACGATCCCGCCGAGATCTGGGCGCGCAGCCAGGAGGTCATCCGGGGCGCCCTCGACAAGGCCGGCATCCAGGCCTCGGACCTCGCGGCGGTCGGCATCACCAACCAGCGCGAGACCGCGGTCGTCTGGGATCGGACCACCGGCAAGGCCGTCTACAACGCGATCGTCTGGCAGGACACGCGCACCGACGTGTACGTCAACGAGTTCGGCAAGGAGGGCGGCCAGGACCGCCTGCGGGACAAGACCGGCCTGCCGCTGGCGACGTACTTCTCGGGCCCGAAGGTCAAGTGGATCCTCGACAACGTCGACGGCGCCCGGGCCAAGGCCGAGGCAGGCGACCTGCTCTTCGGCAACATCGACACCTGGTGCATCTGGAACCTGACCGGCGGGGTCAACGGCGGCGTCCACGTGACCGACGTGACCAACGCGAGCCGGACGCTCCTGTTCAACTACAGCACCCTGCAGTGGGACGACGAGATCCTGTCGCTGATGGGGATCCCGCGCTCGATGCTGCCCGAGGTCAAGGCCTCCTCCGAGGTCTACGGCACGGCCAAGGGCGACCTCGAGGGCGTGCCGGTGGCCGGCGACCTCGGCGACCAGCAGGCCGCGCTGTTCGGGCAGACCTGCTACGACCCGGGCGAGGCCAAGAACACCTACGGCACCGGCAACTTCATGCTCCTCAACACGGGGACGAAGGCCGTGCCGTCGAAGAACGGCCTGCTCACGACGCTCGGCTACAAGATCGGCGACCAGCCCGCGGTCTACGCGCTCGAGGGCTCGATCGCGATCACCGGCGCGCTCGTCCAGTGGCTCCGCGACAACCTCGGCATGATCACGACCTCGGCCGAGGTCGAGGCGCTCGCCGGGACCGTCGAGGACAACGGCGGGGTGTACTTCGTGCCGGCCTTCTCGGGCCTGTTCGCCCCGTACTGGCGGAGTGAGGCGCGCGGCGTCATCGCCGGCCTGACCCGCTACGTCAACAAGGGCCACATCGCCCGGGCCGTGCTCGAGGCGACCGCCTGGCAGACCCGCGAGGTGCTCGACGCGATGAACGCCGATTCCGGCGTCGCGCTGACCGCCCTCAAGGTCGACGGCGGCATGGTCTACAACGAGCTCCTCATGCAGTTCCAGTCGGACGTCCTCGGCGTGCCGGTCATCCGGCCGCAGGTGGCGGAGACGACCGCCCTCGGCGCGGCCTACGCGGCCGGCCTGGCCGTCGGCTTCTGGAACGCGGTCGACGACCTTCGCCAGAACTGGGCGAAGGACAAGGAATGGACCCCGAAGATGGACGACGCCCAGCGGGAGAAGGAGTACCGCTTCTGGAAGAAGGCGGTCACCCGGACCTTCGACTGGGTCGAGCTCTAGCTTCCCATCGGGCCGCCGCGACCCCATCCGGCGGCCCGTTTTCACCCGTTTGACACGGCGGGGCCCCGAACCCCAGCGGGGCCCCGACCCGCCAGGAGCAGCATCACCACGATGGCCGATCCCGATACCGCACCGCCGCTCGTCGGGATCGTCGTCGTCTCGCATTCCCGCCGCCTCGCCGAGGGGGTCGTCGAGCTCGCGCGCCAGATGGCCGGCGACGACGTCGTCCTCGAGCCCGTCGGCGGCGCACCGGACGGCTCGATCGGCACCGACGCCGATGCGATCGTCGTTGCGCTGCGCACCGCCGACCGCGGTGCGGGCGTGCTCGTCCTCGCCGATCTCGGCTCGGCCGTGCTGGCCAGCCAGACCGCGATCGAGATGCTCGCCGACGAGCTGACCGGGCCCGTCCGAATCTCGGGCGCGCCGATCGCGGAGGGCAGCGTGATCGCCGCGGTCCAGGCGAGCATCGGGCAGACGCTGGACGAGGTCGCGGCCGCGGCGGACGCGACCAGAACGATGGACAAGGGGACCGGCGGATGACGCCAACACCGCGACTCGGCGTCCCGACCGCGCGCACCACACTCGACCCCACGATCGCCTGGGACGCCGTCGTCATCGGCGGCGGCCTGACCGGCGCCGGCATCCTCCGCGATCTGGCGCGACGCGGCATGCGGACGCTGCTCGTCGATCGCTCGGATCTCGGCACCGGGACGAGCGGGCGCTATCACGGCCTGCTCCACTCCGGAGGTCGCTACGTCGCGCGCGACCGTGATGCCGCGCACGAATGCATCGTCGAGAACCGGGTGCTGCGGCGCATCGCGCCCTTCGCGGTCGAGCCGACCGGCGGCTACTTCGTGGCCACGCCCGACGACCCCGACGACTACGTCGACGCGTTCCCGGCCGCCTGCGCCGCGGCCGACGTCGACTGCGAGGAGGTGGCGGTGGAGGAGGTTCGGCGTCGGATCCCGACGCTGAACCCCGCCATCCGGCGCGCGTTCCGTGTGCCCGACGGCGCCGTCGAGCCGTGGGTCCTCATCGAGGCGAACGTGGACGAGGCGGCCGCGCTCGGCAGCGTGGCCCTCGCCTATCACCGCGTCGTCGGGTTCGACCGCTCGGGTGAGCGGCTGCTCGCGGTCCGGGTCCAGGACGTCCGCTCGGGCACGGTCCACCGGATCATGGCCGGGCAGTTCATCTCGGCCGCCGGTGCGTGGGGCGGGCAGGTCGCGGCGATGGCCGGGGCGAACGTGAAGATGGCCCCGGGCAAGGGCACGATGCTGGTGTTCAACCAGCGGATGACCGATGCGGTGGTCAACCGCTGCCACAAGCCGGGCGACGGCGACATCATGGTCCCCGTCGGGACGGTCGCGATCCTCGGCACGACCTCGATCACGGTGCCGGACCCCGACGACTGGTCGATCACCCGCGAGGAGGTCGACAAGCTCCTCGACGAGGGCGAGAAGCTGTTTCCCGGCCTGCGCGCGATGCGCCTGCTCCGGGCCTACGGCGGCGTGCGGCCGCTGTACGACCCCGGCGAGCAGCCCGCCGGATCGCGCGAGGTGACCCGGGCGCACACCGTCCTCGACCACGCGACGCGCGACGGCATCTCGAACTTCACCTCGATCGTCGGCGGCAAGGTCACGACCTACCGCCTGATGGCCCAGGACTGCGTGGACGTCGTCGCGGCCAAGGCCGGCGTCACCGCCCGGTGCACGACCGCGGACGAGCCGCTGCCCGCCGCACACGGCACGAAGTACCACTGGCTGGGCGCCCGGCTCAACGACCACGAGGCGACGGGCGGCGGCGACGCGGCGCTGATCTGCGAGTGCGAGTTCGTCACGCGCCCGATGCTCCAGGAGGCGATCGAGCGTGCCTGGCCGTGCAGCCTCGACGACATCCGCCGGGCGACGCGGCTGGGCATGGGACCCTGCCAGGGCGGGTTCTGCACGTTCCGGGCAGCCGGGGCTCTTGCGGACCATGCGGCCGCGGCGACCGCGGATCCCGGCACGATCGGCGAGATGACCGAGCGGGCCATGACCGATTTCATCACCGAGCGCCAGCGCGGCACGCAGCCGATCGCGCATGGCCGACAGCTCCAGGAGGCGCTCTTCGCAACCGCCTTCCAGTGGGGCACGCTCGGGCTCGACAGCATGGTCGGCGCGGAGGGAGACGGCCATGCCAACGGCTGACGTCGCGGTCATCGGCGCGGGACTGGCGGGTCTCGCCACGGCGGTCCGGCTCGCCCAGGACGGCGCGAGGGTCGCGGTCATCGCGCAGGGCTACGGCACCCTCCACTGGACGGGCGGTCCGATCGACGTCGGCGCCGCGCGCGGCGCTTCCACGCCCGCCGATGCCGTGCGGCTGCTGGCCGGGGACCCGGGCCATCCCTACGCGTTCCTCGGGGAGGAGGTCGGCCCGGCGATCTCGTGGTTCGCGGGCCTGGCCGCCGAGGCGGGCCTGCCCCACACCGGCGCCCTCGACGGCCCATTCGGCGCGCTGCCGACCGGCATCGGCGGCACGCGGCCGGTCGCGATCGTCCCTGCCGCCCAGGCGGCGGCGCTGGCGCCGTGGGAGCCCGACGAGCGTCTGCTCGTGATCGGGCCGGCCGGGTACAAGGACTTCTGGCCGCGGGCGATCGCGGCGAGCCTCAGCCGGCCCGAGGTCTGGGCCGGACGGTCGAGGCCCGAGCGGGTCGAGCCGATCGTGGTCGAGCTCCCGGGGTTCACGGCCCGGCACAACATCAACGCGCTGCGGTTCTCGGACGGCTTCGACGATCCGGCCTGGCGGGCGGCCGCGATCGACACGATCGGCCGCGCGGTCGAGCGCGCGGGCCCCGGCAGGTCGCGGGTCGCGCTGCCCGCGTTCCTCGGCAATCGCGACCACGCCGCCGCGTTCGCGGCGCTCGTCGAGCGGCTCGAGTGCCCGGTCATGGAGCTGCCGCTCGTGCCGCCCGGGATCCCCGGCATGCGGGTCTACGGCGTGTTCCGCAACGCGCTGCGGGCGCTCGGCGGCCGGATCCTCGTCGGCGAGCCCATCGCCAGGGTCGAGACGGCCGGCCGGCGGGTCGTGGCGGTTACCAACACCGCCGCGACCCGGGAGCTGGTGACGCGCGTTGGCGCGCTCGTGCTCGCGACGGGCGGGATCCCCGGCGGGGGACTCGTCGGCGATCCGGGCGGCCGGCTCCTCGACACGGTCCTCGACCTGCCGGTCGAGGGCCCCCCGATCGATCGCTGGATGACCGGCAATCCGCTCGACCCGGGCGGGATGCCGATCGCATCGGCGGGGATCCGGACCGATGCCGAGCTCCGCCCGGTCGACCCGGCCGCGCCCGACGCCGGACCGCTGTTCGACAACGTGCGCGTCGTCGGCGCGCTGCTGGCTGGCCAGAACTGGCTCCGCGACCGGTCCGGCGACGGCGTCGCGCTGGCCAGCGCGTGGCGGGCCGCGGCGTCCCTTGGCGGCACCGGCGCGCCGACCGGCGCTCGGGAACCCCTGCATGTCACCGGAGGCGCACGATGACGATCGCGGCGGTCGTCGACCAGGCGCTCGAGGAGTCGGTCGGGCTGTCGACCGACGAATGCCTCAAGTGCAACATCTGCAATACGGTCTGTCCGGTCTCCCGGGTCGATGACCGGTTCCCCGGCCCGAAGTACGTCGGGCCCCAGGCGCAGCGGTTCCGGCTCGCCGCGCCGGTGCCGATCAACCTCGACGGCAACCGCGTCCACAGCCCCGACGTCACCGTCGACTGGTGCTCGGGCTGCGGCTGGTGCACCACCGCCTGTCCGGCCGGCGTCAAGATCGCCGAGGTCAACAACCGCGCCCGGGCTTCGATGCGGGCCGGGCGACGCCCGAAGCTGCGCGACTGGATGCTCGGGCAGACGGACCTGCTCGGCACGGTGGGCGCGCCGTTCACGCCGCTCGTGAACTGGACGTTCCGGAACCGGCTCATCCGGGCGCTGATCGAGGTCACGGTCGGCATCCACCGCAAGGCGCCGCTGCCGGTCTATGCGGGTCGGACGCTGCGCTCGCGCTGGAAGCGGCGCGGCGGGCTCACCGGCGCCGAGGGGGAGCGCGCGCTGCCGCCGCCGGACCGGGCGGTCGTCTACTTCCACGGCTGTGCGGCCAACTACTACGAGCCGCACGTGGTGGAGGCGGCGGTCGCGGTCCTCGAGCGGAACGGGTTCGAGGTGATCCTCCCGCCGCAGGTCTGCTGCGGTCTGCCGCTCATCAGCAACGGCATCTACGGGCAGGCCCGCTCGCAGGCGCGCACGAACCTCGATGTCCTTGCCGACTATGCCCGGCGCGGCTACCGGATCGTCGGCAACTCCACGTCGTGCACGCACACGCTCAAGGCCGAGTACGGCGAGATGCTCGACCTCCACGACGACGACGCCCGTGCCGTCGCGGAGGCCACGTGGGACATCTGCGAGTTCCTGCTCGACCTCCACGAGCAGGGCCGGCTCGACACCGGGTTCGGCCGGCTCGATGAGACGCTCCCGTACCACGCCCCCTGCCAGCTCCGCAGCCACGGCATCGGGCTCCCCGCGATGGACCTGTTCGCGCTGATCCCCGGGTTCCGGGCGATCGACATGGACCACGACTGCTGCGGGATCGCCGGCACGTACGGGCTCAAGCGCGAGAAGTACGACATCGCGATGCGCGTCGGCGCCGAGCTGTTCCGCAAGATCGAGGAGACCGGCGCCGAGGAGACGATCTGCGACTCGGAGACCTGCCGCTGGCAGATCACGCACGGGACCGGCAAGCCGTCCCGCCATCCGGTCGAGATCCTCGCGGCCGCGTACGCAGCAGGGGATCGGTCCGCGGCCGCACACTGACCCCATGCGGGTCGTCGTCATCGGTGCCGGGGCGGTCGGGTCGTTCCTCGCCTGGGCGGTGGCAGCCGGGGGCGGGTCGAGCGTGCTCGTGCGCCGGTCGTACCCGGGCCCGCCGGGCGAGGGTGCGCACCTGACGATCGTCCGGCCCGACGGCTCGTCGGGGACCGTGCCGGTCGGAGTCGCCGGGACGCTGGCCGGCGCCGTAGCCGCAGGCGATCCGCCCGACCTCGCGATCGTGGCGGTCAAGCAGCACGACCTTCCCGGGGTCCTCGCGTCCCTGTCGGCGGCCGACGGGCTCCCCGTGCTGACCGTGCAGAACGGCGTCGGTGCCGAAGCCGCGGCCGACGAGACCCTGCGGGACGACCGCCCGCTGCTCGCAGGATCGATCACGGCGTCGCTCGAGCGCCGCGCCGACGGCACGATCGGCTGGCTGCGGAGCGGCGGCCTCGCCCTTGCGCCGGTGCGAACCGACGCCGAGCCGCTCCTCCGAGGGCTGGCCGGCGCCGTCCGGGCGGCCGGCGTCCGCGTCGTCGCGTTCCGCCGTCACGAGCCGATGAAGTGGTCGAAGCTGGTGGCGAACCTCGTCGGCAATGCCTCGAGCGCGCTGCTCGATCGCGACGTCGCCTCGATCTACGCCGACCCCGCGCTGTTCGCGGTCGAGCGCGACCAGCTCCGTGAAGCGCTCGCGGTCATGCGCGCTCGCGGCACCGTCGTCGTCGACCTGCCCGGCGCGCCCGTGCGGCTGCTGGCGCTCGCGGCGCGCCTCCCTGCGCCGCTCGGGCGGCTGGCGCTGGGCCGGTTCGTCGGCGGAGCGCGCGGGGGGAAGGACCCGTCGCTGCGCGCCGCGGTCGGCGCCGGGGGCCCGACCGAGGTGGCCTGGCTCAACGGCGCCGTGGCAACGGCCGGCGCCGCGGCCGGCGTCGACACCCCCGTCAACGCGGCGCTCGCCCGGCTCGTGGACGAGGCGGCGGGGGACCCGGCCAGGCGCGACTGGTTCCGCGGCCGACCGGATCGGCTGCTCGAGGCGCTCGGCCGGGGCTGACCCGTCCGCTGACCCGCTCGCCCGCTGCGCCGTTCCGCGCATCGACCGGCGGCCCTCGGGCGCCCGGTGGCATACTCGGCCGATGGATCTCCTCCGGCTCGTCGAAGCCGCCGTCGTGGTCGCCGCCGGCTACCTGATCGGCGGCATCCCGTGGGGGATCGTCGTCGCCCGGATCGTGGGCGGACCCGATCCGCGGAGCCTCGGCAGCGGGCGCACCGGCGGCGCCAACGTCATGCGGGCGCTCGGGCTGCGCGCCGCGCTCGTCGCGGGCCTGCTCGACGCCGCCAAGGGCGCGGTCAGCGTGCTGCTCGCGGTCGTCCTCGGGCTCCATCCGATCGTGCAGGTCCTCGCCGGGCTCGCCGCGATCGTCGGGCACAGCCGCTCGCCGTACATCGGCCTGCGCGGGGGGCGCGGCGTCGCGCCGGGGTGGGGTGCGCTGGTCGCGATCCAGCCGGTCGTCGCGCTCGCGGTGATCCCCGTGTTCGTCGCGGTGCTCCTGGTCACGCGGATCAGCTCGGTGGCCTCGCTGACCACGAGCGTGGCGGCGTCGCTCGGGCTCCTCGTGGCGATCGGGCTCGGTGCGGTCCACCCGGCGTTCGCGCTGTATGCGATCGCCGGCACCGCCGCGATCTGGCTGTTCCACGCCGACAACATCGCCCGGCTGCGGGCCGGCGAGGAGCGCCGCATCGAGTGGAAGCTCCGCGGCCGACCCGGTCCGGCGTCGCCGGCCTCGCCGGCCTCACCGGCCTCACCGGCCGGCGTGCCGCCCGCGCCCCCGGAGGGCCGGCGTTGACGCGCCTCCGGGGCAGGCGGACAATGCCCGACGGCTCGCGCGACCACGCCGCATCGGGACCGTCCCGCCGGGGACGGTCTTCTCGTTCTCTCCCGGAGGGCACGGCCGGCCGCCGGGCCGAGTCCACGCGCCCTCGGAGATCGATCGTGAAGCCCGCCTCCTCGTTCCGCTGCAACCACTGCCGCATGGATGTGCCCACGGACGCGCCCGGCACGCAGCATCGCAACCACTGCCCCAACTGCCTCTGGAGCCGTCACGTCGACGACGTGCCCGGCGACCGCGCCTCGGACTGCCTCGCCTCGATGGAGCCGATCGCGATCACGGTCCGCAAGGACGGCGAGTGGGTCCTCATCCACCGCTGCAACGGCTGCGGCGAGCTGAGCAGCAACCGCACCGCGGGCGACGACAACCCGTTGCTGCTCATGCGGATCGCCGTTCGGCCGCTCGCGATGCCGCCGTTCCCGCTCGAGCGACTCGGGGAGCTCTGACCGGCTGGCTGGCATCCGAACCGCGGGTCCGACCCGCGGGCATCGCTCCGCCGACGGGCTGTGGTCGCCCCAGCGCCGAGCCCTGACGCTCGGGCTCGTCCTGACGATCACGCTCGTCGCGTTCGAGGCGCTCGCGATCTCGACGGTGATGCCGCAGCTCGCGCGCGAGCTCGGGGGGCTCGAGAACGGCCTCTACGGCTGGGCCTTCACCGCGTTCTTCCTCGGCTCGCTCATCGGCATCGTCGTCGTCGGCGGCGCGGTCGATCGGCGGCCGCTCGCGACGCCCCTGCTCCTCGGGCTCGGGCTGTTCGCCGTCGGGCTGCTGCTCGGCGGCCTGGCGCCCACGATGCTCGTCCTGATCGGTGCGCGGGTCCTCCAGGGTCTCGGCGCGGGTGCCATCCCGCCCATCGGCTACGTGGCGATCGCGCGAAGCATGCCCGAGCGCCTGCGCCCGCGGATGTTCGCGCTGCTCTCGACCGCCTGGGTGCTGCCCGGGGTCATCGGTCCGGCGATCGCCGGGCTCATCGGGGACACCGTCGGGTGGCGCTGGGTCTTCCTCGGGCTGCTGCCGCTGATCGCGGTCGCGGCGCTCGTCACCGTGCCGCCGCTCCGGACGGTGGCCGTGCCGGCGGAGGCCGCCGAGGCGGAGGCTTCGGCGGCTGCGTCGGTCCGCCGGCGGCTGCCGCTCGCGCTCGTCGTGGCGGCCGGCGCCGGGCTCGTGACGGCCGCGATGACGACCGGCGAGCCCGTGCTCCTCGTCGTGCTCGGCGTGCCGGGCCTGCTGATCGGGCTGCCCGCCTTCGCCCGCCTGACGCCCCGGGGCACCCTGCGCGCCGCCCGCGGGCTCCCGGCCGCGGTCCTCGTCCGCGGCGTGGCGACGTTCGCGTTCTTCGCGGTCGACGCGTACGTGTCGCTCGCGCTCGTCGAGTGGCGCGGCATGACCCTGTCGGGCGCCGGGATCGCGTTGACCGGCGCGACACTCGCCTGGACGGCCGGCTCGTGGATCCAGGCCCACGGCAGCTCGCGCTGGGCGCCGGGGCGGTTCGTGGCGGTTGGTCTCGCGATCGTCGCGGTCGGCATCGGCGCGTTCATGACCGTGCTGCTGCCCGGCGTGCCGGTCCTGCTCGCCGTGCCGACCTTCGCGATCGTCGGGCTCGGCATGGGCCTCGCCTACGCGCCGCTCAGCCTCATCGTCCTGCGCGAGGCCGCGCCGGGTGAGCAGGGCTCGGCGTCGTCGGCGCTGTCGCTCTCGGACGTGCTGGGCACGGCGCTCGGGACGGGCGTCACCGGTGCGATTGTGGCGGCCGGCGTCCGCGCAACCGGTGCGCCCGCGGCGGGCCTCGCCGTCGGGTTCGGCGTGGCCCTCGGGGTCGCGGTCCTCGGCCTGCTCCTGAGCGGCCGGCTGCGGACCGGGCGTGATGGACGGGCACCCGCCCTGCGGTAGACTGCACGCACCCGCGACGTGGCCCACGTCGCGCACCACCCGGTGCACCGGAGGCCCACCATCGATGTCCGCTGAGGAGCTTCGCGCGAAGATCCGCGAGATCCCCGACTTCCCGAAGCCCGGCATCCTCTTCTACGACATCACGACGCTCCTCAAGGAGCCCGCGGCGTACCGCGAGGCGATCGACCTGATGCTCGAGCCCTACCGGGACGACAAGGTCGACATCGTCGTGGGGATGGAGTCGCGCGGGTTCATCTTCAGCGCGCCGATGGCGTACGAGCTGAACGCGGGTCTCGTACCGGTCCGCAAGCTCGGCAAGCTGCCCGCCGAGACGATCACCGTCGAGTACGCGCTCGAGTACGGCTCCAACACCCTCGAGATCCACCGCGACGCGATCCAGCCCGGCCAGCGGGTGCTCATCGTCGACGACCTCCTCGCCACCGGCGGCACCGTCAAGGGGACGATCGAGCTCGTCGAGCGGCTCAAGGGCGAGGTCGTCGGGCTCGGGTTCCTCGTCGAGCTCAACTTCCTCAATGGTCGCGACCGGCTCGAGGGCCGGCGGGTCGCGAGCGTCATCCAGTACTGAGCCCCGATCGAGGCCGTCGCATGGCCGACGCCGCCGGGTCGCCCCCCGGCCAGCCCGCCGCCCCGCCCGACGCCGCGGCCGCGGTCGACGACGGCCGAGGGAACGGCGCCTCGGAGCCTCCGGCGGTCGAGCAGGTGCCCGGCGCCCCCGCCCCGTCCGGTGGTGCGGACCTCGCCCGACGGCGGTTCTTCCGCGAGTTCGCGGGCGAGCTGATCCAGACGGCCGCGACCGTCGCCGGCGCGGCACAGGCCCTCCAGCGCGTGTCCGCGGAAGCCGCGAGCGCGATCCTCGATCCGGCCGGCGCCGTCGGGCTCGGTGAGCCGGTCGCGGCACCCGCCGCTGACGCCGCCGCTGCCCCGACCGGCTTCCGCACGCCGTTCCGCGACGAGGGCGACGTGCTCTGGATCATCGACCAGCGCCGGCTGCCCGACGCGCTCGTCGAGTACGAGTGCCGGTCCGCCGCCAGCGCGGCGTTTGCGATCCGCCAGATGATCGTGCGGGGAGCGCCCGCGATCGGCCAGGTCGCCGCGCTCGGGCTCGCGCTCACCGCCGACCGGGTGCGCGGGACGAAGCCGTACGCTCGGCGCGCGACGCTGCGCGGGGCCGCCAACGCGCTCGTCAACGCGCGACCCACCGCGGTCAACCTGCGTTGGGCGGTCGAGCGGGTGATGGATCGCTACCGGGCCATCGGCGAGCTGGCCGAGGACGGGGACGCGATCGCCGACGCGATGCGCGAGGAGGCCGAGCAGATCGCCTACGAGGCGACCACCGACCACGGTCGGCTCGCGACGTTCGGGCTCGCGGCGCTGCCCGAGCCGGTCGATCGGCCGGTGCGGATCCTGACCCACTGCAACACGGGTCCGCTCGCCTGCGGGCAGTACGGCACGGCGCTCGGCGTCGTCCAGGCCGCACACCACGCCGGACGCGAGGTCCACGTCTGGGTCGACGAGACCCGGCCGTACCTGCAGGGGGCGCGACTGACCGCCTGGGAGCTCGCCCAGGCCGACGTGCCGCACACGCTGATCCCGGACGTGGCTGCCGGCTCGCTCATGGGCAAGGGCGAGGTCGACGTCGTGCTGGTCGGCGCGGACCGCGTCGCGGCCAACGGGGACACGGCGAACAAGGTGGGGACCTACCCGCTCGCGGTCCTTGCGGCACGCCACGGCGTGCCCTTCTACGTCTGCGCGCCGCTCAGCTCGGTCGATCTCGAGACGCCGGACGGCGCGGCGATCCCGATCGAGGAGCGGTCCGCGACGGAGGTGCTCGAGGTGCGCGGCGTCCGCATCGCCCCGCCCGGCACCGAGGTCTGGAACCCGGCGTTCGACGTGACGCCGGCCGAGCTCGTGACCGGCATCGTGACCGAGGAAGGTGTCGTCGGCGCGCCGTTCGAGACCGGTCTGCGCGACGCCGCGGACCGGGCGCGGGCGCGCTGGGCTGCCGCGCCGAGCTGGGCAGCGCTGAAGCGGAGCGCCCGCTGATGGCCACGGTCGCGCTCGGGCGGCGACGCTCGCTCGTCGCTCGACCGACCACCGACCGCGCCCTCCTGCGCTCGTTCCTCGAACGCGACCGGCTCTACGCCGCCTACGCGATCTGCGACCTCGAGGACCGCGAGTTCGCGCGCACCCGATGGGGCGTCGCCACGGTCGGGGAGGAGGTCGTGGCCGTCGCCCTCGAGTACGGCGGCGCCACCCCGCAGCCGGTCTTCCTCATGGGCGACAACGACGGCCTCGAGGCGATCCTCCGCGACGTCATCCGACCGCGTGCTGCGTACCTCGCCGCGCTGCCCTCCGCACTGGGGACCGTCGAGGCGTTCTACCGCGTCGACGCCGGTCCGCCGATGGTCCGGATGTGGGTCGATCGCGCGCGGTTCCGTCCCTACCCGGCGACCGTCCAGCGGCTCCTGCCGTCGGAGATCGGGGACCTGAACCGGCTCTACCAGCTCGGGTTCGCCGCGTGGCTGCCGTCCTCGGCCATCGCGGAGGGCGTGTACTACGGGATGCGGGTCAATGGCCAGCTCGTCGCTGCGGCGGGCACCCACGTCGTCTCGCGCGAGGCACGCCTCGGCGTCGTCGGGAACGTGCTGACCCACGTCGACTTCCGCGGCCGGGGGTTCGCGACGGCCGTGACCGGCGCGGTGACCGCGGAGCTGCTGCGGTCCTGCGACCAGGTCGTCCTCAACGTCCGATCCGACAACCCGCCCGCGCTCGCCGCGTACCGGCGCCTCGGCTACACCGAGTACGTCCGGTTCGAGGAGCGCCTCATCCACCGACTCGGCTCGCCGTGGCCCGACGTCGCCGCCGGCCTCCGCCGTCTCTTCTCGCGCAAGGAGCACCGTCCCTCATGACCCAACCGAGCGCCCTGCCCGCGCACGACGTCACGGACCTCGGCCTCGCCGCCGAGGGCGTCCGTCGCATCGAGTGGGCCGAGCGGGAGATGCCCGTCCTCCGCCTCATCCGCGACCGCTTCGAGCGCGATCGCCCGCTCGACGGGCTGCGCATCGGGGCCTGCCTCCACGTCACCACCGAGACCGCGAACCTGATGCGCACGCTCAAGGCCGGCGGCGCCCAGGTCGTCCTCGCGGCCTCGAACCCGCTGTCCACGAAGGACGACGTCGCGGCGGCGCTCGTGGCGGAGTACGGGATCGGCGTGTTCGCCCGACGCGGCGAGGACCGTGCCACGTACTACGCGCACCTCGAGGCGGTCGCGGACACCCGTCCGCAGCTCACGATGGACGACGGCTGCGACCTCGTGTCGCTCCTCCACAGCAGCCGCCCCGAGCAGGTCCGCGAGGTCCTCGCCGGCACCGAGGAGACCACGACCGGCGTGATCCGGCTGAAGGCGATGGCGGCCGACGGCGCGCTCGGCTTCCCCGTCATCGCGGTCAACGAGGCGCAGACCAAGCACCTCTTCGACAACCGCTACGGGACGGGGCAGTCCACGGTCGACGGGATCCTCCGCGCGACGAACGTGCTGATCGCCGGTCGCAAGGTCGTCATCGCGGGCTACGGCTGGGTGGGCAAGGGGATCGCGTCGCGGATGGCCGGGCACGGCGCCCACGTCGCGGTCGTCGAGGTCGACCCCGTCCGCGCGCTCGAGGCGCTGATGGACGGGTTCACGGTCCTGACCCACTCCGACGCCGCGCGTTGGGGCGACCTGTTCGTGACCGCGACCGGCAACCTCAACGTCTTCCGCCGCGAGCACTTCGAGGCCATGCACGACGGCGCGATCATGGCCAACAGCGGCCACTTCGACGCCGAGCTCGACCTCGCGGCGCTGCGCGAGCTCGCCGAGGGCCACGTCCGCGAAGTCCGCGAGAACGTGCTCGAGTTCGACCTCGGCGGGAAGAAGCTCAACCTCGTCGCCGAGGGTCGCCTCGTCAACCTCGGCGCGGCCGAGGGCCACCCGGCGGCGGTCATGGACATGAGCTTCGCGAACCAGGCGCTGTCGGCGGAGTACGTGGCCCGGCACCACGCCGAGCTCGAGCCGCGGGTCTACGTCGTCCCCGAGGCGATCGACGCCGAGGTGGCGCGGCTCAAGCTCGCGGCGCTCGGAATCGAGCTCGAGCCGATGACGGCCGAGCAGACCGAATACGTCGCCTCGTGGCAGCACGGGACGTGATCGCCCGAGGCGCGACCGGGCGAGGCGTGGTCGCACGGGGCGTGACCGCTTGACGACTGCCGCAGGGGAGGGGCGGCGGGCGCTGCCCCACGGCGCGTGGCCCTCGCCGATCGGCATCGATGCGGTCGTCGGCGCGACGATCGGCCTGGCCGAGCCGTGGATCGACGGCGACGACGTGTTCTGGCTCGAGGGCCGGCCGCGGGAGGGCGGGCGGCGGGCGCTCGTCCGGCGCGCGCCGGACGGCACGACCGCCGAGCTGACGCCCGCGCCGATCAACGTGCGCAGCCGGGTCCACGAGTACGGCGGCGGCTCGTACACGGTCGACGGCGGTGTCGTCGTGTACTCGGACTTCCGGGACGGACGGCTGTACCGGATCGACCCCGGCGCCGCGGAGCCGACCCCCATCACCCCCGACGGGCCGTGGCGCTACGCCGACCTGCGCGCCGACCCCGGCCGGCGCCGGTTCGTCTGCGTCCGCGAGGACCACGGGCGCGGCGACGAGCCGGTCAACGAGATCGTCGCGGTGCCGCTCGACGGCGACACGCCCCCGCGGGTCCTGGTGTCCGGCCCGGACTTCGTGGCGGCGCCGCGCCCGTCGCCCGACGGGAGCCGCCTGGCGTGGCTCGAGTGGGACCACCCGGACATGCCGTGGGACACGACCCGGCTGCGGGTGGCGATCGTGGAGCCCGACGGGGCCCTCGGCGTGCCCCAGCTCGTCGCGGGCGGGGTGGACGAGGCGATCGTGCAACCGGCCTGGTCGCCGTCCGGCGAGCTCCACTTCGTCAGCGATCGCAGCGGGTGGTGGAACCTCTACCGGCTGGCGGACGGTCCGCGGCTGGAGCCGCTCGCGCCGATGGAGGCGGAGTTCGCCGACCCGGCCTGGGTGTTCGATCGGTCCTCGTACGCGTTCCGGGACGACGGGACGATCGTGGCCGTCGGTCGTCGTGCCGGGCGCGACCGCCTGTTCGACATCCGGCCCGGCCATCTCATCGGCGAGGTCGACAGCCCGTTCACCGAGTTCGAGGGGCTGCGGGCGGGACGGTCGCTGCTCGTCGCGCTGACCGGCGCCCCCGACCGGTCGTCGGCGGTCACCACGTTCGACGCGCAGACGCTCGCGCCGGTCGACACGCTCCAGCTCGCCAACCCGGTCGAGATCGATCCGGCCTTCCTGTCGCGTCCGGAGCCGATCAGTTTCGCCACGTCGGGTGGCCGGACCGCGCACGCGCTGTTCTATCCGCCCACGAACCCGGAGGCGGAGCCGCCCCCCGGCGAGCTGCCGCCGCTCGTCGTGCTCTCGCACGGCGGCCCGACGGCCAACGCCTCGACCTCGCTCGACCTGACGACGCAGTTCCTCACGAGCCGCGGCATCGCGGTCGTCGACGTGGACTACGGTGGGAGCAGCGGGTACGGCCGCGCCTACCGGCAGGGCCTCGACGGGGCGTGGGGCAAGGTCGACGTCGACGACTGCTGCGCCGCGGCCACCGAGCTCGCCCGTGGCGGCCTCGTCGACCCGGACCGGATCGCGATCCAGGGCGGCAGCGCGGGCGGCTTCACGACGCTCGCCGCGCTCGCGTTCCGCGACACGTTCCGGGCCGGGATCAGCCTGTTCGGGGTGGGCGACCTCGAGGCGCTGGCGTCCGACACGCACAAGTTCGAGTCGCGGTACCTCGACCGGCTCGTCGGGCCGCTGCCCGAGGCCGCGGCGACGTACCGCGAGCGTTCGCCCGTGCACGCGCTCGACCGCATCGGGTGCCCGGTCCTCGTGCTCCAGGGGCTGGACGACCGGGTCGTGCCGCCGTCGCAGGCCGAGGCGATCGTCGCCGCGCTCGCGGCCAACGGGATCCCGTACGCATACGAGGCGTTCGAGGGCGAGGGTCACGGCTTCCGGGGCGAGCGCGCGCAGCGCCGGACGCTCGAGGCCATCCTGTCGTTCCTCGGCCAGGTCTTCGGCTTCACCCCAGCCGACGCGGTCCCGCCGGTCGAGCTGATCCGCCCGGCCGGGGGCGCCTCGGCCCCGAGCTCCGCTGCCGGCGGCTGACCGGCCCGCCCCGCTCGCCGCCGTCCCGTGCACGTCCACCCCTTCGAGCTCGTCCTGCTGCTGCTCGCGATCGCGACCGGACTCGCCTACGTCGCTCGCCACGCCGGGATCCCGTACCCGATCCTGCTCGTCCTCGGTGGGCTCGTCCTCGGCGCGGTCCCGGGCCTGCCCGAGATCGAGCTCGATCCGGACCTCGTCTTCCTGCTGTTCCTCCCGCCCATCCTGTTCGGCGCGGGGTACAACACCCCGATCCGCGACTTCAAGGCGAACATGCGGGCGATCCTGCTGCTCGCGGTGGGACTCGTGCTGTTCACGACGCTCGTCGTCGGCGTGGTCGCCCACACGCTCGTCCCGGGTTTGACGTGGGCCGGCGCCTTCGCGCTCGGCGCCATCGTCGCACCGCCCGACTCGGTGGCCGCGACCGCGATCTTCCAGCGCCTGGGCGTGGCGCGTCGGATCGTGACGATCCTCGAGGGCGAGAGCCTCATCAACGATGCCGCGGCGCTCATCGCCTATCGCTTCGCGGTCGCCGCGGTCCTGACCGGCACGTTCTCACTGGCCGAGGCCGGGCTCCAGTTCGTGCTCGTCGGGCTCGGCGGGATCGCGGTCGGGCTCGCCGGCGGCGTCCTGGTCGCGGCTGCGTGGCGGCGCACCGGCGATCCGATCCTCGAGATCATCATCTCGCTCATCGCGCCGGCGGCGACGTACATCGCCGCGGAGCTGCTCGGCGCGTCGGGCGTGCTCGCGGCGGTCACCGCGGGGCTCGTGGCCGGCCGCTCCGCCGCCCGGGCGCTGACGTCCGAGGGCCGGCTCTTCGGCCGCGGCGTGTGGAACGTCGTGACGTTCCTCATCAACGGCTCGGTGTTCATCCTGATCGGCCTGCAGCTGCGGCAGATCGTCGACGACCTCGACCGGCCGCTCGGCGAGGCGCTGCTCGTCGGGCTCGCGGTGAGCGCCGCGGTCGTCGTCGCGCGGATCGTGTGGGTCTATCCCGCGACCTGGATCCCGCGCTGGGTCTCGCCGGCGTTGCGTGCCCGCGATCCGATCCCGCCCGCCCGAACGATCTTCGTGGTGTCGTGGGCGGGCCTGCGCGGTGTCGTGTCGCTGGCTGCCGCGCTCGCCCTTCCGCACGGCACCGACGGCAGCGAGTTCCCGGGTCGCTCGCTGATCATCTTCGTCACGTTCGTCGTGATCCTGGTGACGCTCGTCGGCCAGGGGCTGACGCTGCCCTGGATCGCACGGGCGGCGGGGGTGACGGCGTCGACCCGCGAGGAGGCCGAGGAGGGGGCGGCCCGGACGGCCGCCACCGAGGCAGCGCTGGCCCGCCTGGGGGAGCTCGAACGGGAGTACCCCGACCACCGGCCGCTCGTCGAGGAGCTGCGCGAGCGGTACGCGCACCGGGCGACGCACGAGGCGCAACGCAGCGAGGGCCCACGCGACGAGGTGGAGCTCGAGCTGTTCGAGCACCGCCGGATCCGCCGCGCGGTCCTCGACGCGGAGCGCGAGGCGGTCATCGGGCTGCGCGACGACGGAGTCATCTCGGACGAGACGCTGCGGGTCCTCGAGCGCGACCTCGATCTCGAGGAGCT
Source organism: Chloroflexota bacterium (assembly GCA_044506615.1). Classification (GTDB taxonomy): domain Bacteria; phylum Chloroflexota; class Limnocylindria; order Limnocylindrales; family CSP1-4; genus DASTYU01. Next base: position 185,067 of record JBIQKJ010000001.1, read on the forward strand.
GCGGATGGAGGCGTAAGCCCGGCGTGGTAGGCTCGCGCCGATCAGGGAGGCCCACGTGAGCATCGTCGACGCCGAGCAGTATCTCTTCACGTCCGAGTCGGTCACCGAGGGCCACCCGGACAAGATGTGCGACCAGATCTCGGACGCGATCCTCGACGGGTTCCTGCGCCAGGACCCGAACGCCCGGGTGGCGTGCGAGTCGGCGACGACGACCGGCCTCGTGATGGTCCTCGGCGAGATCTCGACCCACGCCGAGTACATCGACATCCCGACGATCGTCCGCGAGACGGTCCGCGAGATCGGCTACACGCGCGCCGAGTACGGGTTCGACTACCTCACCTGCGGGACGCTCGTCTCGATCAAGGAGCAGTCGCCCGACATTGCCCAGGGGGTCGACGCGGCGCTCGAGGTCCGCGAGGACCACGCGATGAGCGAGGAGCTCGGGGCGGGCGACCAGGGGATGATGTTCGGGTATGCGTGCCGCGAGACGCCCGAGCTCATGCCGCTGCCGATCGCGCTCGCGCATCGAATGGCGCGCCGGCTCGCCGAGGCGCGCAAGAGCGGGCAGCTCCCGTACCTGCGGCCCGACGGCAAGACCCAGGTCACCGTCGAGTACGAGCACGGCGTCCCGAAACGGGTGCGGACGGTGGTCGTCGCCGCGCAGCACGACCCCGACGTGCGCGCCGAGCGGCTGCGCAACGAGATCGTCGAAGCGGTGATCCTGGCGACGATCCCGCGCGAGCTTCGGCACCACGACCCGGTGATGCACGTCAACCCGACCGGCCGGTTCGTGACCGGCGGTCCGATGGGCGACGCCGGGCTGACCGGCCGCAAGATCATCGTCGACAGCTACGGCGGGATGGCGCGCCACGGCGGCGGCGCCTTCTCGGGCAAGGACCCGACGAAGGTCGATCGCTCCGGGGCATACGCAGCCCGGTGGGTGGCCAAGAACGTCGTGGCGGCCGGTCTCGCCGATCGCTTCGAGATCGAGGTCGCGTACGGCATCGGGATCGCCCGCCCGATCAGCCTGTCGGTCGACTCGTTCGGCACGGGTGTGGTCCCCGACGGCGAGATCCAGCGGCTCGTCGAGCACCATTTCGACCTGCGGCCGGCGTCGATCATCTCGGGCCTCGAGCTGCGTCAGCCGATCTACCGGCAGACCGCCGCGTACGGCCATTTCGGCCGGCCCGACCTCGACCTTCCGTGGGAGCGGACCGACAAGGCCGCGCTCCTCGCGGCGGACGCCGGCCTGCCCGAGCCGGAGCCGGTCGTGGCGGGGGTGAGCGGGGAGTAGGCGACCCGCGGGGTCGGGCCGGGGCGGGGCCGACCAGGACCCGCAGAACCGGGCCGGGCCCCGGGCTCAACACGTCCGCGGACCGGGCCCCGGGCCGACCGGGGCCGCGGATTGTGGCCATCCATTACTCCCCGTAGTTGGTGGCCGCCTTCACGGGCCGACGGATGCCGATCTGTTGGCCAGCCATCAGTGGGGATGCTGGCTGGCCACCGAATCGGGTGTTGGAGGGCACGGGGTCATGGCCTCGTACTACACGGGTTGATTTCTGGCCAACCACGAGGCCGCCCACGGCCCCTTGGACCCGGCCGCGGGCCGACCGGGGCCGCGGATTGTGGCCATCCATTACTCCCCGTAGTTGGTGGCCGCCTTCACGGGCCGACGGATGCCGATCTGTTGGCCAGCCATGAGTGGGGATGCTGGCTGGCCACCGAATCGGGTGCTGGAGGGCACGGGGTCATGGCCTCGTACTACACGGGTTGATTTCTGGCCAATCACCCGGCCGCCCACGGCCCCGCGGACCCGGCCGCGGGCCGACCGGGGCCGCGGATCGAAGTCGCGGGCCGCGGAACGGCCCCGCGGACCATGGCCACGGCCTCGCGGACCCGGCCCCGGGCCGACCATGGCCGCGAACCTCGGCCAGGCCCCCGAATGACCGCGACCGGGCATGCGCCGACCGAGCGCAGGCCGCCGGTCTACGCCTCCGCGATAAACTTCGACATGGACTCGCGCGAGCCGCGCCGGCGGGCCTGCCACATCAGTGCGAGCTGCCCGACGAGCAGCATCCCGATCGTGAACGCGAAGATCATCGCCGCGACCGCGTTCGTCTCGGGGCTGACCCCGCGTTTGACCTGCCCGAACACGAACAGCGGCAGCGTCGACGATCCGGGGCCCGACACGAACGAGGTGATCACGTAATCGTCGAAGCTGAACGTGAACGCGAGCAGGAACCCGGCCACGATCGCCGGCAGGAGCTGCGGGAACGTGATCTGGCGGAACGTCCGCCAGGGCGTCGCGAAGAGATCGTAGCTGGCCTCGACCATCGTCCGGTCCATGCCCGACAGCCGCGCCCGCACGAGCAGCAGCACGAGGCTCGTGTTGAACAGCACGTGCGCCGCGACGATCGTCGCGTGCCCGAAGCCCAGGCGGAAGGGCTCGCCGCCCCCGCCCTGGAGCTCGAGCAGCAGCGGGTTGAGGATGTCGAACGCCGAGGCAAAGAAGACGAGCGTCGCGAGCGCGATGACGATCTCGGGGACGATGATGCTGACGTAGGTCAGCGCATCGAAGAGCAGCCGCCAGCGCTTCGAGATCCGCTGGATCCCGAGGGCGGCCATCGTCCCGAAGATCGTCGCCAGCGTCGCGTTGAAGAACGCGACGATGAGGCTGTTCTGGAGCGCCTTCTGCACGACGCGGTTGTCGAGCGCCACCCCGAACCACTCGGTGCTGAAGCCGGTCCAGATCGTGGCGAGCCGGTTCGCGTTGAACGCGAAGACGATCACGATGACGATCGGCAGGTAGAGGAAGGCATAGACGAGAATCGCGTGCGCCCGGAACGCGCTCTCGATGAGCCCGCCGAACCGCTCGCGCCTGCCGGCCAGCGGGCGGCCGACGCGGGTCGTCGCGGCGGGGATCGCGGGCGCGCTCATGCCGCGCTCACAGGACGCTCACGTCGCGGGTCTGCCGCCCGCGGTTCAGGAACCACAGGTAGAACGAGATCGAGGCGAGCATCAGGAGGATCAGCCCGACCGCCTTCGCCGATCCGGCCGGCCAGTTGCGCGCCTCGAGGAAGTCGAGCACGAGCGCGTTCCCGATGAGGAACGTCCGGCCGTAGCCGAGGATCGCCGGGATCACGTACTCGCCCATCATCGGGATGAACACGAGGATCGAGCCCGTGATGAGGCCGGGCAGGATGATCGGCAGCGTGATCTGGCGGAACGTCGCCCAGCGTCCCGCACCGAGGTCCTTCGACGCCTCGACGAGCGTCCGGTCCATCCGCTCGAGCGTGACGTACAACGGGAAGATCATCAGCGGCAGGTAGCCGTAGGTCATCCCGATCAGGACCCCGAGGTCCGTGCCGAGGATGCGGAACGCGTCGTCCCCGACCAGGTCGCCGATGAACCCGGCCGCCCCGCGCGGCCCAAGGATGATCAGCCACGAGTACGCGCGGATCAGGAAGCTCGTCCAGAACGGCACGATGAGCAGCAGCACGAGGACGCCCTTGTGCCGCCCGGCCCGCGTGGCCAGGAAGTAGGCCAGCGGCAGGGCGATCACGAGCGTGATCAGCGTCCCGAGCGCAGCCAGCCGGAGGCTCGCGAAGAACGGCTCGGAGCGCTCGAGGACCTGCGCGTAGTTGTCCCACGTGAACGCCGGCTGGTACCCGCCGTTCCGGGCCTTCTCGCCGAAGCTGAATGCGACGACGATCCCGAGCGGCGCGACCAGCAGGAGGAAGTACCAGAGGCCGGCCGGCAGCAGCAGCAGACCGGTGACCAGGGCGGATCGCCCGCCCCGGCCCCCGCGCCGTGCCGCTGCCGCGGTCATCGTCGAACCGTGTCCGGTCGCGTGTCAGCCGACCCGGTCAGCCGCCGATCGCCGACTTGAAGTCGGCCCAGAGGTTGATCCGGTCCTCGTTGTCGGTCGCGGCCGGATCCGCGCCCTCGAGGTTCGGCATGACGTCCTCGGGCGGGAAGATCGCCGGGTCGTTGAGCAGCTCCTCGGACACGAGCTTCTTGGCCTCGACGTTCGGCGTCGCGTAGCCGTTGTACTCGGTCTCGGCGGCCTGGACGTCCGGCTCGTGGATCCAGTTGAGCCACTCGTACGCCGCGTTCGGATGCGGGGCGTCGGACAGCTTGACCCACACGTCGAGCCAGAAGAGCGAGCCCTCGCTCGGAACGACGTACTCGGTGTCCGCGGTGTCAGGGTTGTCGCGGAGCTCGAGCAGCGGGCCGGTCCAGCCGAGGCACAGGACCGCCTCCTCCGTGGCCAGCTTGTCCTGGTACGTGTCGGAGTCGAGCGCGAGCACGTGCGGCGCAAGATCCATCAGGATCTGGCGCGCTTCCTCGAGCTTGGCCGGGTCGGTCTCGTTGAGCGAATAGCCGAGCATCTTGAGCGGCATCGTCAGCACGTCGCCGAGGCTGTCGACGAGCACGACGCGGCCACTGTACTTGCCGGTCGCCAGGTCGAAGAACTCCCGCCACGACGTCAGTGGCTCGGTGACGATCTTCTTGCGAACGAGGATCCCGGTCGTGCCGAAGTCCTTCGGCACGTGGTACTCGTTGTTCGGATCCCATGACTGGCTCATCAGCGCCGAGTCCATGTACTGCATGTTCGGCAGCCGGCTCTGGTCGAGCTTCTCGATGAACCCGCCGTCGACCATCTGCGGCAGGAACTCCGCGGTCGGGCACGCGAGGTCGTAGCCGCTCGCACCGCCCTGGAGCTTGGCCAGCAGCTCCTCGTTGTTCGCGAACGTGTCGTAGGTGATCGTCGTTCCGTGCGTCGCCTCGAACGCCTCGATGTTCTCGGGCGCGATGTAGTCCGACCAGTTGTAGATGAACAGCTCGGACTCGATGTCGCCGGCGGGCGCCGGGGAGGCGCCGCCGCCGCCGGTCGTCGGCGCCGCCGACGGGTTGCCGGCGTTCGGCGTCGGGACGTTCGTCGCCTGGCCCCCACCCGAGCAGGCGGCCAGCGCCGCGCTGCCGCCCAGCAGGCCGGCCGCGCGCAGGAAGCTCCGGCGGTTCACCCGGGTGCGCATCGATCGCGCAAGCAGCTCGTTGAGGTCTTGCTCTGCCACGTCGACTCCTCCTCCGCGGTGACGCCGCGCGCCGCCGCCTTGCCCGGCCTCACCCCGCGAGGATCAGACCGGCCTCCTCATGCCAACGGACGACGACCGGATCGCCCGGTCCTGCGCCCAAGGCGCCTCCTGCCCCCGCGTTGTTCTGCCGGCGCGCAACGAGCTCGCCGGCTTCCTCCGTCACGATTCGATATTCGGTCTGATCGCCCAGGTAGGTTCCCTGGCGGATCCGACCGGTCAGCTGGGTCCAGCCCGCGCTCGGGAGCGTGCCGGCGGCGGCGGCCGGGTGGACCTCGATGCGCTCGGGCCGCAGCGCGACCGTCACGTCCGCGCCCGTGGTCGCGTGCGCCGCGGTGTCCGTGAGGACGCCCGCGAGGACCAGGCCGCGGTCGCTCTCGACCACGACCCGGGTCGTGCCGGCCGGGTGGTCCCGCACCTTCGCCGGGATGAAGTTCGACGTCCCGATAAAGTCGGCGACGAACCGGTTGACCGGCCGTTCGTAGAGCTCGGCCGGGGAGCCCTGCTGCTGGATCCGGCCGTCGCGCATGACGACGATCACGTCGCTCATCGTCAGCGCCTCCTCCTGGTCGTGCGTGACGTACACGAACGTGATCCCGACCTCGCGCTGGAGCGCCTTGAGCTCGAGCTGCATCTCCTTGCGCAGCTTCAGGTCGAGCGCGCCGAGCGGCTCGTCGAGGAGCAGCACCGTCGGTCGGTTGACGAGCGCGCGCGCGAGCGCGACCCGCTGCTGCTGGCCGCCCGACATCTCCCACGTCCGTCGGCGCTCGTAGCCCGACAGCCGGACGAGCCCGAGCGCTTCCGAGACGCGGCGCTCCTCCTCGTGCCGGTCGACCTTCCGCTGGCGCAGCCCGTACCCGACGTTCTTCGCGACGTCCATGTGCGGGAACAGCGCGTAGTGCTGGAAGACCGTGTTGACGTTGCGGCGGTAGGGCGGCACGCCCGCGATCGGCTCGCCCTGGAGCAGGATCTCGCCCTCGGTCGGCTGCTCGAAGCCCGCGATCATCCGGAGCGTGGTCGTCTTGCCGCAGCCGGATGGGCCGAGGAAGCTGTAGAACGAGCCGCGGTCGATCCGCAGGTCCATCCGGTCGACGGCGGTCACGGCGCCGAACCGCTTCGTGACGTTGACGATCTCGACGTCGGGCACCGCACCGCCGTCGAGGCGCCCGGTCTCGGGGCGCGACCCGCTCGGGCTCGCGTCTGGCGGTGCCTGGGACGTCATGGAGGCGGTCAACGGCGGCCTCGTGATGGACGGACTCAGGGAGGCGCACTGTAGCGGCGCTACAGTCCGCGCATCGTACGGTGCGGCGCTTCGGCGAGTCAACGCAGCGGACGTGCGAATCGCGAATCGGGAGCACTGCCGTCGAGGGTCGACACGAAGTCAACTGAAGGTACACTTCAGGCGGCTGCAGCCCGTGCTCCGCACCGTCCCTCGAGGAGCTCCACGTTGTCGACCGACCTCCAGCTCGGTCCCCGGATCCGCGCCCTGCGCCAGGCCCGACGGCTCACGCTGCGGGACGTCGCCGACCGTGCCGGCGTCACCGAGAGCTTCCTGTCGCAGGTCGAGCGGGACGTGACGAGCCCGTCGATCGCGACGGTTCAGCGCATCGCCGGCGCATTGGAGCTGTCGATCGCGCAGCTCTTCGCCGAGGAGGCGTCGCCCGGGCGCGTCGTCCGGCGGGAGGCGCGCAAGCGGATCGCCTACCCGGGCCTCAAGGCGGTCGACGAGTTCCTGACCGCGAACATGGCCGGCCGACTCCAGGTGATCCTGTCGACGATCGAGCCCGGTGGCGGGACCGGCGAGGAGCCGTACACCCACGACTCGGACGAGGAGGTCGTGGTCGTGCTGTCGGGCACGCTCGACCTGTGGGTCGCGGACGAGCACTACGTGTTGCGCGAGGGCGACGCGATCACGTTCTCTTCGCGTCTGCCGCACTGGAACATGAACCGCGGCGACCGGCCGGCGACCGTGCTGTTCTGCGTGACGCCGCCGAGCTTCTAGCGTTCGCGGGCCCCCGCCGCCCGGTGACCGGTCGACCGTGCCGATCCGGGCCCGGCGGGACGGTAGGATGTGCGCCACATGTACGCCGTCATCATGGCCGGCGGCGGCGGGACCAGGCTCCATCCCCTCAGCCGACCCGAACGCCCCAAGCCGTTCCTGCCGCTTCTCGGGCCCGAGTCGCTCCTGCAGCTGACCGTCCGGCGTCTCCTCGAGGGGACGGAGCTCGGGCTCACCCCGGCCGACGTGACGGTCGTCACCCACCGCAGCTACGTGCGCCTCGTCGAGGAGCAGTTGCCCGGCAGCCGCACGCTGGCCGAGCCGCACGCCCGGAACACCGCGGCGGCCATCGCACTCGCCACGGTCGCGATCGACCGGCCCGACGACGAGGTCATGCTCGTCCTGCCGGCGGACCACCTCATCGCCCCGGAGCGTGAGGGCGTCTTCCGGCAGACGCTGCGCGCCGCCGCCGACCACCTCGCGACCGAGGCGTTCGGCATCGAGGACCCCCTGGTGACGCTCGGCATCCAGGTGACCCGCCCTGCCACCGAGTACGGCTACCTGATGCCGCGCGTCGAGCGCGGCGACGAGATCCACGGCCTGATGACCTACCCGCTCAAGGCGTTCGAGGAGAAGCCGAAGCCCGAGCGGGCGGTCGAGCTCGGCACGCTGCCCGGCGTCGCCTGGAACGCCGGCATGTTCCTGTGGCGGCGGCGAGCGATCCGCGCGGTGCTCGAGCGCTACACCGGCCTCCTCCAGTCGCTGGGCCCCGTCGCGGGCACGCCGGCGCTGCTCGAGCACGCCTACGACGGCATCCGCCCGGTGTCCATCGACTACGCGGTCATGGAGGGGGCGGCCCGGGACGGCCGGGTCGTGATGGCCGCGATGGACGTCGGCTGGTCGGACATCGGCAGCTGGACCGCGCTGCTGGAGGCGCTCGGGGTGCCGGGCGCCGCCGGCGAGGTGGTCCAGGGAGGGGAGACGACCCAGGTGGAGCAGGGTGATCTCGTCGTGCGCCGGACCGGCGGCCGGATCGGGCTCGTGGCCGCGCCCGAGAGCGGTAGCATGACGGCGCTCCAGCCGATCGCGGTGTTGCGCGGCGCAGGGGCCGGCGCGGAGCGCATCGAGGCGATGCTGCAGCGCTGCTCGGTTGGGGAGAACGGTTCGTGACGATGGCCCAGGGCGTGACGGCGACCCCCGCTCCGGCGCCGACGCAGATCGTGTTCGGCACCGACGGCTGGCGGGCGCGCGTCGCCGAGGACTTCACGTTCGAGAACGTCCGCCGCTGCGCGGACGGCGTCGCGCAGTACGTCGTCGATCGGGGCGAGACCGCCAAGGGCGTCGTCGTCGCCTACGACCGACGGTTCGCGTCCGAGCACTTCGCGATGGCCGCCGCGGAGGTCCTCCTCGCCCGCGACATCCCGGTCGCCTTCGCGGCGCGCGCGGTGCCCACCCAGATGAGCTCGTACGAGGTCGTCGAGCGCGGCTCCGCTGCCGGCATCGTCATCACCGCGAGCCACAACCCGTGGACCGACAACGGCTTCAAGGTGAAAGCCCCGACCGGGGCCGCCGGCGGCCCGGACATGCTCGCCGTCCTCGAGGCCCGGATCGCCACCAACGGCAACGGCGGCATCGAGCGCCGCCCGTTCGCAGATGCCGAGGCGGCCGGGCTCGTCGAACGGTTCGACCCGTACGACGGCTACGAGCGGTTCGTGCGCCGGACCGTCGACCTCGACGCGCTGCGCGCCGCCGACGTCCACGTCCTCGTCGAGCCGCTGTACGGCTCGGGCGCCGGCTGGCTCTCTCGCCTGCTCGGCGGCGGCCGGATCCGCGTCACCGAGCTTCACCAGGAGCGCAACCCGTACTTCGGCGGCGTCAACCCGGAACCGATCCGCCCGCACGTCGACGAGGCGCTTGGGCTGCTCGCGGGGGGCGGCTTCGATCTCGGGCTGCTGCTCGACGGCGACGCCGATCGGGCCGGCGCCGCGGACGAGCGGGGCACGTTCATCCACCAGCTGCAGGTCACCGGCCTGCTCATGTACTACCTCGCGGAGCATCGCGGCTGGCGTGATCCGGTGGTCGTGAGCGTGAACAACACCTCGATGGCCGCGCGGCTCGGCGAGCGCTACGGGATCGCCACCTACGAGGTCCCCGTCGGGTTCAAGTTCATCGGTCCGAAGATGATCGAGACCAACGCGATGATGGGCGCCGAGGAATCGGGCGGGTTCGGGTTCGGGATGCACCTGCCGGAGCGCGACGGGATCTACGCCGACCTCCTCCTGCTCGACCTGTTCCTGCGCGAGAAGGCGGCCGGCCGCTGGCCGGTGTCGAAGGCCATCGCCGCGTTCCACGAGATTGCCGGGCCCTCGTTCTATCGCCGCGTCGACGTCCACGTCGAGCGGTCGGAGTACGCCGAGACGAAACGCCGGCTCCTCGTCGACCTGCGCGACAACCAGCCGTCCGAGCTGGCGGGCGAGGCGGTGGCGCGGGTCGAGGGCCTGTCGACGAACGACGGCTACAAGTTCTTCCTCGGGGACGGGTCGTGGCTGCTGGTCCGCGCGAGCGGCACCGAGCCGCTCGTCCGGGTCTACACCGAGGCCACCTCGGCGGAGCTGCGCGAGGCGCTGCTCGAGGCCGGTGAACGGCTGGTGCGCGGCACGTGACGGTCGACGGAACGGGGACCGGGACCGGCGCCGACCGCCCCGGCGAGCGCGTCGTGCCCAAGCCGTGGGGGCACGAGCTGATCTGGGCGCACACCGATCGCTACGTCGGCAAGGTGCTCGTGATCGAGACCGGCAAGCGGCTGTCGCTCCAGCGGCACGAGGTCAAGGACGAGGCGATCTTCGTCGTCAGCGGGCGACTGCGCCTCCACCTCGAGGATGACGGCGGCAGGATCCGCGTCGAGGAGCTCGGACCGGGCGACCACCGCCACGTGGCGACCGGCCGGGTCCACCGCTACGAGGCGATCGAACGGTGCGAGGTCATGGAGGTCTCGACCCCGGAGCTCGACGACGTCGTCCGGCTCGAGGACGACTACGGCCGCGAGGGCACGAGCGAGGCCTGATCGCCCCGTGCGCGGCTCGCGACGCCGGTCGGGGCGAGCGGACGGGACCAACGAGCCGGGACGAAATCCGGGGGTGACCTCGGGTCGGGGCGGGTGTACGATTCCGGGGCGACCGCCATCACCGGTCGAATGGTGCACGGACCGGACGGCGGCCACACCAGCGCCCGCGAGGGCGACGGAGGTACGCGGCCATGCACAGTTCCCTGATCGGCAAGGTCGAGAAGGCCAACCGGTACGCGCGCGAGCTCGATCGCATCACGATCGACCGTCTCTCGCTCACGTTCCGGGGCGACAACGACACGCACCATGTCAGTCTCGACGCCGGCCAGTGGCACTGCACCTGCCATTACTTCGACAGTTGGGGCTCCTGCGTCCACCTCCTGACACTCCAGAAGGTCTTCGGGGTCATGCTCCCCGAGGAATCGCAGGTCTCGATCTTCACCGTGGGTCAGCCGGTCCCGACCGCCTGACGGCGCCGATCCCGCACATCTGAGCAGCCGAGGCCCGGTCCCGCGACCGGGCCTCGTCACGTCCCGCGCGGCTAGCGGAGCCAGGCCACCGACGGGACCGGTCCGTCCGGCGGGAGCGTCGCCGTCGCTCGCCAGTCGGCGGCGGCCTCGTGGATCGCGACCGCGACCGCCGCGCCGTCCGCGTCGAGCCAGACGATCGCGATGCGACCGCCGGTCGCGTCGAGCGCGAGGAGGCTCGGACGGGCCGCTCCGTCCGGCGGGTCGAGCCGGATCGCGCCGGCCTCGCCGTCGAGCCACGCCTCGGTCGGCAGCACCTCGACCGGACCCCGCCCGCGCCACACGGTAGCGGTCGACGCGTCAGCAGACGTCGCCAGCAGCAGAACGTCCGTCGGCCCGTCGAACGTGTTCCCGCTCGTCGTGTCGACGAGGCGGGTGGCACCGCCGGCGTCACCCCCGACGACGACCGCGACACGGTCGTCGTCGATCCAGGCGACGGGCGACGCGGTGGCCGTCTCGCCGGGCAGGTCGATCACCGTCGCACCCTCGAGGGCTGGGTCGATCACGACGACCTGGAGGCCGGCGCCCTCGCCGAAGTCCGAGGCGAGCAGCGCGTAGGCGCCGCCGGCCGGGTTCCACGTGCCGAAGACGAACGGTCCACCGACGGGCTGGTCATCCACCCCGACCGCGACGACCTCGCGCCACCGGGCATCCGCGTCGTTGCCGACCGGACGGCTCACGAACGTGCGCCCGCCGAGGGCCGTCGCCATGAGCACGTGGGCCCGTCCGGCCGAGATCCAGCTCGTGCCGGGGTCGGGGAGCGACAGCGGGCGGCCCTCGGGCGCCTCGTCGTCACGGACCGTCAGGGTCGCCGAGCCGACCGGGCCGGACAGCACGAGCAGACCCGACGTGTCCGCGACGCCCTCGCGCTCGCTCTCGCACGCAACCGCCGCCAGCGCGGCCACGACGAGGACGACGAGGACGGCGAGGCGGCGCGTCGCGGCGGCGGCGCGCGCCCCCGGGTGGCGCGGCTGAACGAACGGGTCTGCGGTGGCCATGCGCGCCCGCAGTGTGCCACGGGTCGCGCGGCCACCTCGGTCTCACTCGACCTCGAGCCGCCAGTAGTAGCTGGCGCTTCCGAGGCCCTCTCCGAACCGGACGTCGAGCGCGACGGTCCAGGATCCGCGCGGCGGCGCGCCGAACGAGATGGCCCCGCCACCGCTGCCGAGGCTCGCGATGTCGCCGGGGTCGGGGCCGCCGCTTGCGCCGTACCGGGCGTCCCACGACTCCACGGGCGCGATGCCGACCGTCACGGCGAGCGATGCGCCGGCCGGCGCGGAGGCGGGTGCCCCCGGAAGCCACGGCGCGTCCGAGCCGGCATCGCCCCACGTGTAGGAGCCGAGCGAGCCAACGATCCCCGGGCCGCCGTCCACGGCCAGGACCGCGTCCGGCGGCGCCGGGACCGACGCGGGCGCGTCGGTCGCCGGACGAGCGCTATCCGGAGGCGCAGGCGACGGCGTCGCAGGTTGGGCCACGGAGGCCGTCGGAGCCGGCTCGGCCGAGGAGCCGGGGGCCGTGCAGGCGACTGCGCCGGTGAGCACGGCGATCACGACCAGGAGCGCCGCACCTCGGCAGTCGGCGGCGGGGGCTGCGCGCATCGCGAGTCCTCCTCAGCTGGTCGGGGCGCGAACGGGACACGGCGTCCCGCAGCTCCCGACGGTCACGGTGACGACCGGCGAGGTGTCGCCGGACAGGCCCTCGTTGGAGGGCGCGCTGAACACGGCCCGGAAGTCCGTCGCGCTCGTGAGCTGGGCGGTCGCCGTGTAGGTTCCGGACGAGCCCGGCTTCATCGTCGCGACGGTCGTCCATCCCGATCCACCTGCCGGCCGCCGCTGGAGCGTCACGGTCCGGTCGTTAAGCGCGTTGCCGCCGAGCTTCCCGGTGCCCGACAGGTCGGCGATCCGGAGCGTCGCGGTCAGGCCGACGGTCCCGCCGTACCCGACCCGCGAGAGGTTCGAGGTCAGGGTCAGCACGGTCGCGAGATCCAGGCAGGTCGAGATCCTCGTGGTCGCCGTCACGTCGTACAGGCGCTGGAGCGTCGCGACGTCGCAGCGGCCGAACACGTGGGCGTTCCAGCCGTCGTTCGGCTTCGTGCGCGAGACGGTCTGGACGACCGCGTCGCGGTAGTCCCGGTCGTCGGCATGGTTGTCGTGGTGCCCGAGGCCCTCGACGTGGCCGAACTCGTCGAGCGCGATGTTCTCGACGTCGTAGCAGCCGTTCGGTGGGCTGTCGTACGACTGACACCAGCGCAGCGCGCCCCAGTCGAAGCGATGGCCCTGCGGCCGGAACCACATGGTGAAGCGGTCGCCGTCGACGTTGCGGGTGAAGCACGCGATGCCGTTCGACCCGCAGGTCGCGTCCGGCCCGTAGCCGACGAGGCTGTCCGCTCCGGACGCGAGCTCGAACAGCGCGGCCTTGGAGGCCCGCGATTGGGCGACGTCGTCGGCTGCGGCGAGGATCGCGGATCGATGGGCGGCGGGGGGCGTGGCGCCCGACCGCCAGGCGAAGGTCAGCACCTGGTTCGCGGCGAAGGCCCCGCCGGTCAGGCTCGGGTCGGGAGCGTGCCCGACCGCGCCTGCGGGCAGGCCCAGCGCGACCGCGAGGGCAGCGAGGACGCCGGCGAGACGACGGACGGCGCGTGTCATCGGATGACCTCCTGGATCGAGACGCGGCGGCCGCTGGTGATGTCACGAAGCTCCGTGCCGTCGCCGTCCGGCCCGACGGCGTGGCCGTCCTCGGCCAGGGCGACCGAGCCCGCCGGGACGGTCACGCCGGCGCCGGCGCGCGGGGCGGACGGGACGAGGCGCAGTTCGTCGCCGGCCGGCAGCTGCGCGCGCTCGCGTCCGTCGACCCCGATGACGCGCAGGTTCGGGGCGGTCGCGGTCTCGTGGACGATGCGCGGACCGCGCGACGTGCCGACGAGGACCGCGAGTCCGCTCGCCTCCGCGAGTGTCGTCAACTCACCGGTGGCGACGGAGATCGCGACCAGGTCGCACGGCAGCCCGTGGCACGGCTCGTACGCCACGAGCGCGTCGCCGGTGGCCCCGATGACCTCGCCGATGCCGGGCTCCTGCACGACCGCGACGGCTCCGCTCGCGACGTCGAGGAGTCGAGCCCGGCACGCGAGGTCGCCGCACGACGTCACGACGAGGCGGGTGCCGTCGACGCTCCACGTGAGCTCCGTCGTGAACGTGGGTCCGAACCGCTCGTCCGCCGGCAAGGGCCCAAGCACGCGCACGGGCGCACTCGACCGATCGAGCGGACGTCGCCAGACGCCGAGGTCCGCCCGCGAGCGCCGGTCCACCCGGAACTCGTAGAGCGCGGACCCGGTGGGATCGATCGTCGCGCGCCGGATCACCGAACGCTCCGTCGCGAGCGTCGTCGCGCATCCGGCCGCGACGTCCACCGCTCGCACGGCCGAGACCGTACCGTCGTCGGACCCCGCGACGATGACGGCGCCGAACGGCCCGGCCGCGAACGACTCCGCCGCGAGCGTGAGCGAGCGCACGTTCGATCCGTCGGCCAGCCCGACCGCGAGGGTCTGACCGGCCAGCGCGAGCTGGTCGTCGAGCCTGCCGTCGAGCCGGAACCACGGGCCGCCCGCGCCGATGCCGGCCGCGTCGATCGACCGCCCGGCGCCGGACGGCGCGCACGGCGGCGGATCCCAGGGCTGCTCATCGGCTGTGACCCCGCCCGCGCCGGCCAGCGCGGCAAGCCCGGCCGCCAGCACGAGCGGCGCGGCTCGTCGAGGCCATCGTCGCTCCACCATCTGTACCTCCTCCGGCGGAACTCGGGGACGGCGGGAGGAGGGCGAGGCCGGGAGCATCGCAAACGGCACTTACCTGCCGCTTACCTGGCGATTCGGGCGACAACGTGTGCTACGCTCCGCCGACAACCGATACGCACCGCATGGTCGCGAAGCCGGTGAGATTCCGGCACAGTCCCGCTACGGTGAACGCCCTTCGAGGCGGAAGTCCGGTCGCCGACCCCGCGGTTCGATGCTCGAACCTTCGAGAGAAAGGGAAGGCACGACCGATGCGACCGACCGACTGACGAACCCCTCCCTCGTCCCGCGCGAGGCGAGGGGTTCCGTGCGTCAGCCGCCTCCCGCCCGCGCCTCCCGTCCCTTCCGGAGGTCCCCGTTCCGTGGCCGCATCGCTCCGTCCGCACCGCGCCGTCCTGGTCGCGCTCGCCCTCGTCCTCGCCGCCTGCACGGGCGGTCCAGGATCGACGGCGAGCCCCGTTCCCGACAGCCCGGCGGTGTCCACCCCCGTCGCGGCGGCGTCCGCCGCATCGCCCGACAGCCCCGCGCCGTCGGTCGCGCCCGCCGCCTTCCCGGTCACCGTGACCGACGACGAGGGCACGTTGGTCGAGATCCCGGCCGAGCCCGAGCGGATCGTCACGCTCACGCCGGCCACGACCGAGATCCTGTTCGCGATCGGTCGGGGGGACCGGGTCATCGCCACGACCGACTTCGACGACTACCCGCCCGAGGCCGTCGACCTTCCGGACGTCGCGAGCTACACCGCGGTCGACGTCGAGAAGATCATCGGGCTCGAGGCGGATCTCGTGATCGCCGGCGGCAACAACTTCAACGACCCCGAGGCGATCGCTCGGCTGCGCTCGCTCGACGTGCCGGTCGTCGTCACATACGCGGCGGACATCGCAGGGGTGCTGCGCGACATCGAGCTGGTCGGCAGGGCCGTCGGGGCGGGGGAGGAGGCGACCGACCTCGCCGTGTCGATGCAGGCCGAGTTCGACGCGATCGCCGCCGCGGTCGAGGGCCGGGCGTCACCGCGCGTCTTCTACGAGCTCGACGCCACGTCCGAAATCTTCACCGCGGCCGATGACTCATTCATCGAGGAGATGATCGCGCTCGCCGGCGGCGACCCGATCACGACCGGCAGCCCGACCAGCTTCTCGATCTCGCTCGAGCGGCTCGTCGACGCGGATCCCGAGCTGATCCTGCTCGGCGACGCCGCATACGGCGTGACGCCCGAGATCGTCAAGGCCCGACCCGGCTGGGACGTGATGACTGCCGTGCGGAACGATCGGATCGTCGCGGTCGACGACATCGTCATCACGCGGCCGGGCCCGCGGCTCACCGAGGGCCTCCGCCAGCTCGCGGCTGCGATCCACCCGGACGCCGACCTGCCGTGAGCGCCGGGCGATGACCACCGGCGGCGACGCGATCCGCCCCGCCCGGCTCGCCCTCCCCTGGCGTGCCGGGGCCCGGTCGCGCCCGGCGCTGCTCATCGGCGGGGCGCTCGTTGCGCTCGTCGTCGCGCTCGTCGCGGGCGTCGCGTTCGGGTCGGTGTCGGTCGCGCCCGGCGACACCGTCGCGATCCTCGCCCGCCGGCTGCTCGGGCTCGACCTCGGCGCGACGTGGACGCCTGCGACCGAGACGATCGTCATGGATCTGCGTCTCCCGCGCGTGCTGACGGCGATGGTCGTGGGCTGCGCGCTGGCCATCTCCGGCGCGACGTTCCAGGGCCTGCTCCGCAATCCCCTGGCCGACCCGTACGTGCTCGGGACCGCGTCCGGCGCAGCGCTCGGCGCCGCCGTCGCGGTGCTGATCCCGGTCCGGGCCGTGTTCCTCGAGTTCGGGCTGCTCCACGGTTTCGCGTTCGTCGGGGCGCTCGTGTCGGTCTACACGGTCTACACGCTGTCGCGGAGCAGCGGGCTCGCCCCGCTCACGAGCCTCCTCCTGACCGGTTACGCGGTTGGCTCGCTCCTCGCGGCGGCGCTCGCGATGGCGATGTACGTCTCGGGCGCCGCGCTGCGCCAGATCTTCAGCTACCTGCTCGGCAGCTTCGACGCGGCGAGCTGGCTGCGGCTCGGAGGGGCGCTCCCGATCGTGCTCGGCGCGTCGATCGCGATCCTGCTCAGGGCGCGCGCGCTCAACGGCCTGCTGCTGGGGGAGGAGACCGCCGCGAATCTCGGGGTCGACGTCCGGCGGGAGCGGGCGATCCTCCTCGGGCTGGCGTCGCTCGCGACGGCCGCCGCGGTCGCGGTCAGCGGACTGATCGGATTCGTGGGGCTCGTCGTGCCGCACGTGGTCCGGTTGCTGGTCGGGCCGTCGGCGCGGATCGTGCTGCCGCTGTCGGCCCTAGCGGGTGCCGCGCTTCTCGCGTTCGCCGACCTCGCGGCGCGGCTCCTCGGCGAGATCCCGGTCGGGGTCGTCACCGCGGTCATCGGGGCGCCGTTCTTCCTGGTCCTGCTGCGCCGGGCGCGCTCCGGGTACGAGCTGTGAGCGGCCCGATCCTGCACCTCGACGGCGTCGGGGTGACCTATCGAGACCGGGCGGTGCTCCGCGACGCCACGCTCCGGATCGAGCCCGGCGAGCGGGTCGCGCTGATCGGCCCGAACGGCGCCGGCAAGTCGACGCTGCTCCGTGCCGCGAGCGGCCTCGTCCCGCTCGCGACGGGCTCAGTCGAGCTCGGCGGCATGCGCGTGGGTCGGCTCGACCGGCTGGCCATCGCCCGGCTGCTGGCGGTCGTGCCGCAGGGCGCGACGCTGCCGTTCTCGATGCGCGTCGAGGAGGTCGTCGCGCTCGGGCGGCTGCCTCACGAGCACCCGCTCCGCGGCGCCCGACCGAACGACCGCGCGGCGACCGCCGCGGCGATCGAGCGCGTCGGGCTCGGGCACCTGCTCGGGCGCGATGCCCGCGAGCTGTCGCTTGGCGAGCGACAGCTCGTGCTGATCGCGATGGCCGTCGCCCAGGCGGCGCCGCTGCTCGTCCTCGATGAGCCGACCGTCCACCTCGATCTGCGTCACCAGGTCGGGGCGATGGAGCTGTTGGTTGACCTCAACGAGCGCGACGGGACGACGATCCTGGCGGTCCTCCACGACCTTGGCCTGGCGGCGCACTTCTTCCCGCGGCTCGTGCTCGTCGACGGCGGCCGGATCGTGGCGGACGGACCGCCGGGGGAGGTGCTCGCACCAGACCGCATCCGCGACGTCTTCGGCGTCGACCCTGCGCTCGTGCGGTTGCCCGCCTGAGCCGTGGTACGCTCCGCCGCGTGACTCGGCGTCGTCCGACCGCGCCGAGGGCCCGTCCCGCCCTCCGCCGTCCGCTCTTCGTGTCCCTCGTGCTGGCCATGCTCGTCGCCGCGTGCGGCGGGCCCGGGCCGTCGTCGCCCGAGCCGTCCGCGACACCGGACGGTGGTGCGATCCCGGCCGCCACCGCGCCGCCGGCGACGGCTGTGCCGGTCGATCCGACCGACGATCCCGTTCCGCCGCCGACCGATCCGCCGGTGTCCGAGCCCACCGAGCCAACCGAGCCAACCGATCCGACCGACGCCCCCGGCACGACCGCCGATCCCGAGCCCGGCGCCACCGACGAGCCGGCCCCGGGCGGCCTCGCCGGCTGCACCGGCACCGAGGACAACCTCGACTTCTTCGCGGGGGTCGCGGGGGCGGTCGACTGGCCGGTCTACTGCCCCTCGCTGCCGCGCGGCTGGTTCGTCGAGTCCGGCCAGTACCGACTGGCCGCCGGCGGCCGCATGGAGATCACGTACCGCGGACCGGACGGCGCAGGCCTTCGCCTCCAGCAGGGCGCGTTCTGCGACGGCGCGTCGTGTGTGCCGCCGGGCAGCGATGTCGGTCCGGCGGCGTTCGGCGACCTCGACGGCACGCTCTACCAGCTCGACGGAGGCTGGGCGGTGGCGGTCCCGAGCGACGGGGCCGCGGCGTGGATCCTCACGGTCATGGGTGTCGGCCAGGATCGCGCGCGGACGTTCGCGGAGAACCTCATCCGCCTCGACTGACCCACGGGCCCGCTTCGCGTCCGTATTCCGCACGGTTCATCGAAACGCGGATCAGCGAGCGTGACCCTCGGCCAGAATCGCTGATTCGAGCCCAGGGTCGAGCGTGCTGCGGCCGGATCTCATTCCACGTTCCGAATACGATCACCGCAGCCCCGGCTCGGGTGGCCGCGCCGCGACCGCGTACGACGAAACGGCACGCGGTCGGCCTCCTCCGGGCCGACGATCAGTCGACGGTATGGCGGGTCAGACGCGGATCAAGGGCGACCTTCGTTCTGCGCACCTGGGCGAAGGTCCGCCATGTTCGTGCTGGTTCCGGCAGCTCGAGATCCTTGGCGGGGGTGGAAAGCCCTCGTAGGGGCGGCTCTCGACGGTCCGGCTTGCGGGCATCCGCTCCATCCGGGCGGAGTGTCCGCCGAGCGCCCTTGGGGCGCCCCGACGACGACGAGCCGGCCGGTCATCCCGTTCAGGCCGCGAGGTCGCGACGCCGGAACAGCACGAGCGCGAGCCCCCACCCGAGCACCGACACCCCCGCATACAGCAGCAGCGCCACCGGGTCGAGCTCGCCCCGATCGATCGCGGCGGTCGTGTCGAACCAGTGGAACGCCGACAGGTTGGCGAGCCCGTTGAGCGACGGCTCAAGCTGGGCGACGATGTTCAGGAAGTACATCGCGAGCAGGATCGCTGCCGTGATCCCGGCTGCCCGCCCGCGCGACAGCGTCACGACCGACAGGAGCGTCGCGACCGCGGCGACCGCGCACCCGAACAGGAACGCGAGCGGGATGACCAGCGCGAAGCGCCCCGCGTCGAACTCGGCGCCGACGAGCGCGCCCACTCCGACCACCGCCGAGATCATCGCGACCGACAGGATCGCGATGACGACGATCTGCCCCACGATCGAGGTCCCGAGCCAGCGCACGCGGGACATCGGCGTGGACAGCGCGAGGTCGAGGAAGCCACGGTCGTGGTCCGCGGCCACGGCCCGTGTCCCCAGCAGCCCGCCGACGATCGCGGCCACGATCGGCCACAACCACGACCCGGTGTACGTCGTGAAGAAGACACCCGGGTTGGCGAGGCTGCCGGTCATCCCGAACGCGACCAGCAGGCCCTCGGGGAACAGCTCGAGGTACTCCTCGAGGAAGGCCGTGTTCTCGACCATGACCGGGTAGAACACCGACATCGAGCCCGCATAGAGCACGACGACGAGGCCGAGCCAGAACAGCAGCGACCTGCTTCGGCGAAGCTCGAGCCCGAGAGCGGCGGGCGTCATCGGTTCTCCTCCGCACCGGACTCCCGCGCCGCGGCCAGCTCGGTCGGCGGCGGGGCGCTCCCGTCGTAGAAGCGCAGGAAGACGTCCTCCATCTCGGGCGTCGCGATCGAGATGTCGCGCACGTCGAGCGTCGCGAGCCGGCGCAGGAGCGGGTTCACGTCCCCGCGGACCATGAGGTGGACGTCCCGTGCCGACGCCGTGACGATCTCCACGTTCTCGAGCTCGAACGTGCCGGGCGGCGGCGGCGCCCCGAGGATCAGGCTGACCGATCGCCAGTGGCCGGCGAGCAGCTGCGTGATCGTCGTGATCTCGTGGAGTCGGCCCTCGCGGATGAGCGCGACCCGATCGCAGGCGCGTTCGACCTCCTGGAGGTTGTGCGACGACAGGAAGACCGTCCGGCCGTCGGCGCGGACCTCGGAGAGCAGCGCGAGGAACTCGCGCTGCATCAGCGGGTCGAGGCCGCTCGTCGGCTCGTCCATGATCACGAGGTCGGCCCGGCCCATGAAGGCCTGGATGACCGCGATCTTCTGGCGGTTGCCACGCGACAGCTTGCGGACGTGGACGGTCGGATCGAGCTCGAGCCGTTCGGCGAGGCCGCGCCACGTCCCGGCGGGGAGACCGCGGAAGCGGGCGAGGACGTCGAGCTGCTCGCCCGCGGTCAGCTCGCCGAGGTAGCCCGGGTCCGAGCCGACGTACGACAGGCGGCGATGGACCTTCGGCGCCTCGGTCCAGGTGTCGAGCCCGAAGATCGTCGCGCGCCCGTCGGTCGGTGCGAGCAGCCCGAGCAGCAGCCGGATCGTCGTCGTCTTCCCGGCGCCGTTGGGACCGAGGAACCCGAAGACCTCGCCTTCGGCGACCGAGAACGTCACGTCCTCGATGCCGCGCCGGCTGCCGTAGCGCTTGGTGAGGCCGACGGCCTCGATCACCGGAGCCATGTGCCCAGTATCGCGCGTCGGGCGATGGCGCCGCGGGCTCGTCGGCGGGCTGGGGCCTCCACGCGCTCTGGCCAATCTCCGAGGGGCCGCTTGCGTGGGGAGCACGTGTCGTGGGCGCCGCGGGGCGTTCGCGCCGGATCGCCCCGAAATCTGACGTCCGACGCACGGAAGTGGGCCACTCGCGGCCTCCGCGGCGCCCGACTGACTCAGGGGCAAGATTTCGATCGTCCGTCGTCCGCTGGAAGCCCGACACGTGCGTGGGACGCAAGCGCCGACGCCGATCTTGCCCAGGAGACCAGGAATCGGGCCGACCCTGCTCCGCAGGCAAGCGCGGCACCTCGCGGCGGGCCGGTCGACGGCGCATCATCGGGTCATGCAGATCGCCGACTTCGAGCTCGAGCGCTACTTCGCCCGCTGGGAGTTCGCGGTCCGGCACGTGCTGTGCGCCTCGGACGTCGAAGGCTACGGGATGGCCGACCTGCTCGCGCTCGCCGACGACGAGGTGCGTGGGCTGTGGGAGGGGCTCCGGCTCGGCTACACCGAGTCGACCGGGCATCCGCTCCTCCGCGAGGCGATCGCCGGGCTGTACGAGTCGATCGATCCGGAGGACGTCGTCGTCTTCGCCGGCGCGGAGGAGGCGATCTTCTGCCTCCTCTCGACGTCGCTCGGGGCCGGGGACGAGGCGATCGTCACATGGCCCGGCTATCAGAGCCTGTACGAGGTCGGGCGTGCGGCGGGCGCGACCGTCATCCTGCACGAGCTGCACGAGTCGGACGGCTGGGCGCTCGACGTCGACCGGCTGCGCCGGTCGGTGACGCCGCGGACGCGGCTCATCGTCGTCAACGTGCCGCACAACCCGACCGGGATGCTGCCCGACCGGGCGACCTGGGATGCGCTGGTCGGGCTCGCCGGCGAGACCGGCATCCACCTGCTCGTCGACGAGGTCTACCGCTTCCTCGAGGGGGACGAGGCCGACCGGCTCCCGGCCGGCGCCGACGCGCTGCCGCGCGGGATCTCGCTGGGCGTGCTGTCGAAGTCGTTCGCGATGGCCGGGCTGCGCATCGGCTGGCTCGCGTCGAAGGACCATGGGCTGCTCGACCGCGCCAGCCGCCTCAAGGACTACACGACGATCTGCCCGCCCGCGCCGTCCGAGCTGCTCTCGCTCATCGCGCTGCGCGCCGCCGACACGGTCCTCGCCCGGTCACGACGAATCGTCGAAAACAATCTCGCCGAGGCCGACCGCTTCTTCGCGGCCCACGCCGACCGGCTGGCGTGGGTGCGTCCGCGGGCGGGTTCGGTCGGTTACCCGCGCCTGCTCGACGCACGCCCGATCGACGATCTGGCGGCGGAGCTCGTCGAGACCGAGGGCGTGCTGCTGCTGCCGGGGTCGCGCTTCGGCCACCCGGGCAATCACTTCCGGATCGGGCTCGGGCGGACGGATGTCCCGATCGCGCTCGAGCGCTTCGGCGCGTTCCTCGATCGGCGGCCCGCTGGCGGCCGGTCCCGAGGACCCGCTACCAGCTGACCCTGACGCGGATCGTGCCCGCCGACAGCGGGGCGAGCCGCCGGAAGGCGTCGCTGTAGAGGTCGATGATGCGGTTGCCGCCGCAGGCGCACCAGTCGATCAGCGTCACCCGGATGCACTGGCCACCCTGGCAGACACGGACCTGCCGGCCGCGCCAGTTGCCGACGCGCAGCTCCGAGCCGGCCGCCGCGTACATGCCGCCCGAGTAGCGGTGATGGCATGCGCTCGTGCCGGGCTTGCAGTACCAGGTCGCCGTACCCGAGCGCGAGGCGTCGCCACCGCCACCACCACCGCCGCCACCACCGCCGCCACCACCGCCGCCGCCCTGCACCTGCGGGCGGGGCTTCGGGTTCGGCTTCGGCGTCGGGGTCGGCTTGACCAGAGACTCGGCACGGGTCGGCTGGTTCGGATCGGCGCGTGGCGCGACCTCGCGGTCGGGCTCGGTGAAGTCACCGATCCGCGTGGCGCCCTCGCGGGCCGGCAGCTCGAACGTGGGCCACGGCGTTGCCTCCGCCTCCGGCGCGTCGGCAAGGACCAACGGCCGAAATTCCCCGGGATCGAGCGTGAGGGGTGAGCTGGGAGGACGAGCGGTCGACACCGTGGCAACGGTGAGTGTCGAGATGGCGACCAGTGCGATCAGCGCACCCGCTCGTCGGAAGGTCAAACCGCGTCGCCCGCGACGGCGAACCCGTCGGGACGCGGCTGGGAAGCGATGAACATGGGGGAGAGGTTCGCGGTCGCGGGGTGGCAGCGAACCTGCTTCGGGTCAGAGGCGGGCTTTCAGGAGCCTTGCATGGCCATCGCATGCAATGCGGATGCAAGGTCGGGCCGAGCCCGGCCGGGGCCGCTGTCAGGTTCGCTTGCGGGGCAGGTCGAGGAACGGCAGCTCGGTGACGGTCGCGCCGGCTAGCCCCCGCCGCCCCTCGACGGTCCACTCGACATGCAGCCCGGTGTCGGGGGCAGCGTGCGCCGCCTCGATTGAGGCGAGCGCGATCGCCTGCTTGAGGATCGGGCTCCAGCCGAGGCTTGTCGCGCGGCCCACCTGGCGACCGCCGGCCCAGACCGGCACCGGCGACCGATCGACGACCGGCGAGATCGCCGGCGGCAGGCCCTGCTCGTCGTACAACCGATCGATGTCGTTCCAGTGGATCCGCAGGCCGACGAGCCGGCGCGGCGGGCCGCCGGCACGCTGCTCTCGTTCGAGCGCGAGCCGGCCGACGAAGTCGCGCTTGTCCCAGCTCACGAGCCGCCCGAGCCCGATCTCGAACGGCGAGTAGCTCTGGTCCGGGTTGAGCGCGTGGCGTGCGGAGGTGTAGTCGACCTCGAGCAGGATCAGGCCCGCCTCGAGCCGGACGATGTCGAGCGCGAGCATGCCGGCGGGCCGGATGGCGTACGCCGCGCCTGCGTCCATCAGCGCATCCCAGACCGCGACCGCGTCGCCGGCCGGGATCCACAGCTCGTAGCCGAGGTCCCCGGTGTAGCCGGTGCGCGACACGTCCACCGCGATGCGGCGCCGGCCCGCCCTGACCTTCGTGCCGCGGCGTCGGAAGTAGCGGAGGTCGGCGAAGTCCTCGCCGGTCGCCGCCTCGAGGACCGACCGTGACAGCGGGCCCTGGAGGGCGAGCGCGGCAACTGCCTCGGATTGGTCGTCGATCGTGGCGTCGAGCCCGGCGCTGTTCATGCGCAGCCAGCGCAGCTGCGGGTCGGCTGCGGTCCAGCGGAACGAGCCGTCGTCGAGCCGGTGGACGGTGCCGTCGTCGATGACCTTGCCGTGCTCGTCGCACCACGGGGTGTAGAAGACGGCGCCCGGCTGCATGCGGGTCGCATCGCGCGTGATGACCCGGTCGACGAGCTGCTCCGCGTCGGGGCCCGACACGCGGTACTTGAAGAGCGGGGAAACGTCGATGAGCGCGGCCGCCTCGCGGATCGCGTTGTACTCGATGTCGTGGAAGTCGGCGTAGACGCTCGACGCGTAGTAGCCCGACCACTCGCGCCACTGCAGCTTTCGGTTCAGCGGCCCGGTCCGGGGATGGAAGGCGGTGCCGACGCTCATGCCGCCGAGTATGCAGGAATCATATGCACGCTGGATGGCCCGTTTCGCCACCGCGGGGCCCTGGAGAGACCGGAGAGCGCTATCCCGTC
This sequence comes from Chloroflexota bacterium, assembly GCA_044506615.1. Lineage (GTDB taxonomy): Bacteria > Chloroflexota > Limnocylindria > Limnocylindrales > CSP1-4 > DASTYU01. The sequence continues at coordinate 209,391 of JBIQKJ010000001.1, forward strand.
CACGCCTCGGCGAGGCCGCTGGCTTCCGTCGCCGCCGCCGCGACCGCGGAGGCCTTTGCGTGCATGTGCCCTCCGTCAGACGGCCAGCGGATCAGACCAGCGGAGGCCCGGAAAGCGACCGAAGTCGTGATCCGACGAGCACAGCTCACCGCCATGCTCGAGCGCAATGGCCGCCAGGTGGGCGTCCGGCACGAGATTGCCGGCCGTGCCCACCCCGCCGAGCAGGTCGCGAAGAATGCGGGTGTGGCGTGCCGTTGGGTCAAGGATCGTGGTCAGGGGGTGCGCGAGCCATCGGTCGACGTAGTCCAGCGCCTCGGCCGACTCGAGGGGATGTCGCATCACCCTGGGGTTGGTCGTCAGGCGTACGAAGCCGAGCAGCACCGACCAGGTCATGCCGACGGTCTCGGCGCCCGACAGCAGCCCGTTCCACCACCGATTGGCGGCCTCGTGCGCAGGAGCGCTGGAGTCCACAGCGTAGATCAGGAGATTGAGATCGGGAATCTTCACTTCCGCAGCTCGAGCTGCCGCATGGTCTCCTCGTCCTCGAGGGTCGCCGCGAGATCGAGGGCCTTGGTGAGGTCCACACCCGGCCGGACGCCAAGATCTCGGACCTGCTCCGCGTATGCAACGCGCGGGCCCTGGTCGGCGTCCATCCCCGCACGGAGCGCCGCATTGATGGCTGTCTTGAACGAGACGCCGCGCTCGCGCGCCAGCTGCCGGAGCCGGGCCGCTACGTCGGCGTCAAGGGTCACGGTGGTTCGCATCGCACGCATCATAGCAGCATGCCTGTTGCTGTCGTGATGCGCGACGTGAGGCCCTAGCGAGGGGCTGTGACGACGTTCCGTACGCAGCGCAGGATCGCCTCGACGGATGCGTCGGCGTCCGCCTCGGTCGTCCGCCAGTTCGAGACCGAGATCCGCATCGCCGCCTTCCCGTGCCACACGGTGCCGCCCAGCCAGCACGTGCCGTCGGCTTGGACCGCGGCGATGACCGCCCGGGTCACCTCGTCGTCGTCGGCGAACCGCACGAGGACCTGGTTCAGCACGACCTCGTTCAGCACCTCGACCCCCGGCGCAGCGGCGAGCCGCCCGGCCATCCGTCGGGCCAGGGTGCAGCACCGCTCGACGAGGCCGACGACCCCCCGCCGCCCCAGCTCCCGAAGCGTCGCGTAGACCGCGAACCCGCGAGCGCGCCGTGACGACTCCGGCACCGTCGCGTACGGATCGCGCTCCGCTCCCGCGGTCAGGACGTAGTACGAGGCCCCCATCGACATCGCGGCGTGGTGGGCGTCGGGGTCGCGGACCGCGACGACCCCGCAGTCGTAGGGCACGTTGAGCCACTTGTGCGCGTCGGTCGTCCACGAGTCCGCGCGCTCCAGGCCGGCCGCCAGCGGCCCAAGCGACGGCACGGCCGCCGCCCACATCCCGAATGCCGCATCGACATGGAGCCACGCGTTCGGGAGCGCCCCGACGGCGGTCGCGATCGGCTCGAGCGGGTCGAACGCGCCGGTGTTCACGTTGCCAGCCTGCGCGCACACGATCACCGGTCCGTCGAGGTCGGCGAGGGTGGCGGCGAGCGCGTCGGCTCGCATGCGGCCCTGCGCGTCCGCCTCGACCCGCGTGGCTCGGCCCCGCCCGAGACCGAGCATCTGGAGCGCCGCGAGCACCGTCGCATGCGCCTCGGCGCCGATGACGACCGAGATCGCCGGCGCCCCGACGAGCCCGTCCTCCTCGACGTTCCAGCCCGCGCGCTCGAGCACGCGGTGGCGTGCCGCGGCCAGCGCGGTGACGTTGGCCATCGTCGCGCCCGTCGTGAACCCGACCGATGCCTCGCGCGGCAGCCCCCACAGGTCGAGCAGCCACCCCGAGGCCACCTCCTCCACGACCGCCGCGGTGGGCGACATCACGTAGAACGCTGCGTTCTGGTCCCACGCGCTCGTCAGCCAGTCGGCCGCGAGCGCTGCCGGATGGCTGCCCCCCGTGACGAACCCGAAGTAGCGCGGGCCGGCGCTCGCGACGATGCCGGGATCGGCCGCCTCCGCCAGCGCGTCCACGACGTCCGCGGCCGCCAGGCCGTCGTCGGGGAGCGGCCCGCCCAGTGCCGCGCGCAACGTGTCGGGCGTCATCGGGCGCCCGACCGGGCGGTCGGCGAGCGTCTCGAGGAATGCCGCGGCGCGCTCGGCGGTTTGGAGGAGCAACGCTCGATCGGTCGACATCGCCGCGATCATCGCCGGGAACGGCCCGCATGCCAAGGGTCCGGTTCGCTACGATGCATGAAGCATATGCAGCGTGGATAACCGGAGGGGTTCGTGGCACAGCGCTACGACGCGGTGATCATCGGCGGCGGGCACAACGGGCTCGTCAGCGCGGCCTACCTCGCCCGGGCAGGCCTGCGCACGCTCGTGCTCGAGCAGCGCCACGTGCTCGGCGGGGCGGCGGTCACCGAGGAGCTGTTCCCGGGCTTCCGGTTCTCGGTCTTCAGCTACGTCGTCTCGCTGCTGCGCCCCGAGATCATCCGCGAGCTCCAGCTCCCCCGGCACGGGCTCGACATCCTGCCGCTCGACGGCACGTTCACGCCGCTCCGGCCCGGCGAGGGCCTGGCGAAGGGCGGCGGTGACTACCTGTGGCGGGTGAACGACCACGGCCGGACGATGCGCGAGCTGCGCCGCTGGTCCGCCACAGACGCCGAGGCGTACGAGGAGTACGGCCAGCTGATGGTCGACATGGCCCGGTTCATCAAGCCGATCCTGTCGATCGTCCCGCCCGACCTCACGTCGCTCGACCCCCGGCCGATGCTGCCGCTCGGCGGGCTGCTGCGCCGCTTCCAGGGTCTCAGCGAGCGCCAGCAGGCGGTCTTCGTCCAGCTCATGACGATGAGCGCGTCGGACTTCCTCGACCAGTGGTTCGAGACGGATCCGCTGAAGGCGACGATGTCGGCGTCGGGGATCATCGGCACCTACCAGGGCGTGAAGTCGCCGGGCACGGCATACGTCCTGCTCCACCACTACATGGGCGAGATCGACGGCGCCTTCCGGGCGTGGGGCATCCCGAAGGGCGGCACCGGCGGGATCTCGAACGCGATCGGCAGCGCGGCCCACGCGCTCGGCGCGGAGATCCGCATGGAGTCGCCGGTCGAGCGGATCACGGTCCGCGAGGGCCGGGCGACCGGCGTCGTGCTCGAGGGCGGCGAGGAGATCGAGGCGAAGGCGGTCCTGAGCTCGGTCGACAGCCGGCGAACGTTCCTCGGGCTGCTCGAGCCGGGCTCGCTCGACCCCTCGTTCGAGGAGGAGGTCCGGCGCTTCAAGTTCCGCGGCTCGTCGGGCAAGGTCAACCTCGCGGTCGACCGGCTGCCCGACTTCACGTGTCTCCCCGGACCCGGCGAGCACCTGCGCGGCGCGATCAGCTTCAGCCCGTCGGTCGAGGAGATGGAGCTGGCCTACGACGACGCGAAGTACGGCCGGTTCAGCCGACGCCCGTACATCGACATGATCATCCCGACGCTCGTCGACCCGTCGATGGCGCCGCCCGGCAAGCACGTCATCTCCTGCTTCGTCCAGTACGCCCCGTACGAGCTCGCCCCCGAGCTCGGGACGTGGGACGACCAGCGCGAGGCGTTCGGCGATGCCGTCGTCGACCGGATCGCCGAGTTCGCCCCGAACATCCGGGACAGCATCCTGTTCCGCAACGTCCAGACGCCGCTCGACATCGAGCGCACCACCGGGCTGACCGAGGGGAACATCTTCCAGGGCGAGCTGAGCCTCGAGCAGCTGTTCTTCAACCGACCGGTGCCCGGCCACGCCCGGTTCCGGACCCCGATCCGCGACCTGTGGCTGTGCGGCTCGGCGACGCACCCCGGCGGCGGCATCATGGGCGCCAACGGCCGGATCGCGGCGCTCGAGCTGCTCCGCTCGCTCGGCCGGAAGGCGGCCTGACGGTGGCGACGCGCACGAGCGACTGGGACGCGGTCGTCATCGGCGGCGGGCACAACGGGCTCGTCACGACCGCCTACCTTGCGAAGGCCGGCCTCCGCACGCTGCTGCTCGAGCGCCGCGAGGGTCTCGGCGGCACGGTGGTGACCGGCGAGCTCGGGGGCGTCCGGGTCCCGACGGTCGCGCACACGGTGGGACGGCTGCGGCCCTCGGTGTGGCGCGACCTCGAGCTGCGCCGCCACGGGCTGCGGCTGCTGTCGCCGTCGATCCGTGCATTCGCCCCGTCCCCGGACGGGACCGCGATCGAGCTCCTCGACGGCGTCGGCGCGACCGCCGAGGGGCTGCGCTCCCGATCGCCGCACGACGCCGACCACTACCCCGAGTTCGACCGGCTCGTCCGTTCGCTCGGGCGCTTCCTGGCCGAGCTGGCGGCGACGACGCCGCCCGACATCGCGTCACCGGGCGTCGCCGACGCGCTCCTCGGGCTGTCGCTCGGGCGCACGTTCCGCGGGTTGGGCCGCGAGGACGGCCGGACGATCCTGCGCGTGCTGCCGATGGCGGTCGCGGACCTGGTCGCGGAATCGTTCGAGACCGACGCGCTCCGGGCGGCGATCGCCTGGCGCGGCGTCCAATACACCGCGATGGGCCCGTGGTCGGCGAGCACGGCGGCAGTCCTGCTCGGCGACTCGGCCGGCAACGACGGCGGGGCGGCAGGCCAGACCGTGTTCGCCGAGGGCGGCCCGGGCGCGCTCACCGAGGCCCTCGCGGCGGCCGCCCGCGAGGCCGGCGCGACGCTCCGGTGCGGCGCGGAGGTCACGGCGATCCGGTCGTCGGGCGGCCGCGCCACGGGTGTCGTGCTCGGCGACGGGGAGGAGATCGGCGCCCGGGCGGTGGTCGGCGCGATCGACCCGAAGCAGATCCTCACCGAGCTCGCGGACCCGGTCGCGGTGGGACCGACCCTCCGCTGGCGCGCCGGGAATATCCGGACGCCCGGCATGGTCAGCAAGGTCAACCTCGTGCTGTCGGGCCTGCCGCGGTTCACCGCGGCCCACGGCGACGACGAGCGGGTGCTGCGGGGGCGGGTCGTCGTCACGCCCGGCATCGACGCCATGGAGCGAGCGTTCGACGCCGCGAAGTATGGCCGCATCCGAGAGCGCCCGATCCTCGAGGCCACGATCCCGTCGCTCGCAGACCCGTCGCTCGTCGCCGGCGCACCCCAGGGCACGCACGTCATGAGCGTCGTCGCGCAGTACACGCCGTATGCGCTCCGGGAGGGGTCCTGGGACGAGCGGCGCGAGGAGGTCGGCGACCTCGTCGTGGCAACGCTCGACGAGCTCGCGCCGGGACTGGCCGGGCTCGTGACCGCGCGCCAGGTGCTGACCCCGCTCGACCTCGAGCGCGACTACGGGCTGACCGGCGGGCATCCGCTGCACGCGGAGCCCGGCCTCGACCAGTTCTTCCTGTGGCGGCCGCTGCTCGGGCATGCGCGCTACCGGCTCGCCCTCGACGGGCTGTACCTCGCCGCCTCCGGCGCCCATCCGGGCGGCGGCGTGACGGGCCAGCCCGGCCGCAACGCGGCATCGGAGATCGTCGCGGACCTGCGCCGGCGCCGTCGATGAGGGGGCGCGCGCCGTCGCCGTCCCGCCCCGGGTCGCGACCCGGGCGCTGATCAGATCGCGGGGGCCAGCCCCACACCGACCGGCCGGCCGAGCGCGCCGGGCCGGACGGCGCCGTCGAGCGCGTGGCGGACCCGCTCGAGCGCCGCGCGGACCCGCTCCCGACGGGAGCGCGTGACGACCGGTGGTCGCGCGATCGGCTCGCCGAAGGCGGCCGCGGCAGCCGCGTTCCGCGGCTCGTCGATCGATGTCGTCGCGAGGACGCTCGCCGGCACCGTCCGCCCGTGCCACGGCAGGAACCGCGTCGGCACGATCCGGATGACCTGGGAGTAGGTGGCGAGGAACTCGTCAGGCCCGAGCCCCAGCTCGGCCATGCGCGACGCGTACTTGCGCAGGTGCGCGGCCGGCAGCGTCCGCGGCGCCTCGGGCAGCAGGTCCGCACGGGCCTCGACGAGCCCGACGTCGAAGTCCTCCTCGGCCTCGCCGAGCGCGAGCATCACGGTCGGGTTCGACCGCAGGTTGCGGACCTTCTGGGCGTGCGGCTTCGAGAAGACGATCAGCGCCGCCCCGTCCCACGAGAACCAGATCGGCACGAGGTGCGGGCGGCCGTCCGGGCGCACCGTGGACAGCCACACGACCGGCTCCTCGTCGAGGAACCGGTGGAAGCGCGCCGGAGCAAGGGACGCTGCGTGCATGACCGGGAGGATGGCCGGCCCCGTCCGCACGCGCCGCCGTCGGCGGTCGGCTCGGGGCATGGACGTGTGTCGGTGCCCGCCATCGACACCGGGCTGTGCGGGGCGGCCGGTCAGCGCCGATCGGCGATCGTGCGCTCGACCGTCGCGACGGCGTCCTCGAGGTCGTCGGGGAGCAGGCCGCCGTCCGGCAGGACCTCGACATCGTGCGCGAGCGGGCCGCCGAGGAGACGCACCGGCGGCTCGGGGAGCGTCCCGAGCGCCTCGACGACCACGGTAGCCGCAGCCACGTCGGCCGCGGTGACCACGCCGAGGACGACCGCCGCGGGACGCACCTCGCGGACCGTCCTCAGCCAGCTCTCGAGCGGCACGTCCGCGCCGAGGTACAGCACGGCGGTCCCGGCCCGGCGGGCCGCCACGGCGAAGGCGAACGCGCCGATCTCGTGGTGGGACCCGGGTGGCAGCCCCACGACCACGTCGGGCGCCCGGTCGTCGCGGGCCGCCGCGTCGAAGAAGCCCGCAAGCCGCCGTCGCACGGTCTCGCTCGCGGCGTGCTCCATCGCAACGTCGATCGCGTCCGCCGACCAGCCCTCGCCGATCGCACGCAGCGCGGGGAAGACGACTTCCGCCATCCCGCGCTCGAAGCGACGGCTCGCGAAGGCGTCGTCGAGGACGTCCTGCAGGGCGGCGATGTCGAGGGCGCGCGTCGCGCCGACGAACCGCTCGACCGACGCCAGCGCCGGGTCGCGGGACTCCGCGTCCGCGGGGGTGCCATCGCGGGCGGGTCCGAGGTCGGTGGATCCCGCGCCCGAGAGGGGTGTCGCGGGCCGCCCGAGCGCGGCCAGGTCGGCATCGGGCTCGCGGACGCGCTCCGCGGCCTGGCTCGGCCGCCAGCCGTCGTTCTCGACCAGCCGGCGCATCGCGGACAGGCGTGCGATCGCCTCCTCGTCGTACAGCCGGTAGCCGGCGGCAGTCCGCGCGGGGCTCACGACGCCATAGCGACGCTCCCATGCCCGGATGGTCGGGACGGCAACACCGGTTCGCGCAGCAGCCTGCTTGATCGTGTACATGGTTTGCACAGCATAGCACACGCATAACGCTTGACAAACAGTGCACACACCGCGTACGGTTCCGGGCATCAGGCAACCAAAAGCCTGGACAAACCGTCCACGCGCGGTCGTGAGACGGAGCACCACCTGGAAGGAGCCGCATCGTGACTCGCACCCGGGCGGGCATCGCCCGCCTCATCGCTGCCGGGGCCCTCGCCCTGGCCGTCGCCGCGCCTGCCAGCGCGGACAACCACGCCATGGTCCGCGTGCTGCATGCGTCGCCGGACGCCCCGGCCGTCGACGTCTACCTCGACGACCAGCCCGTCGACGCGCTCGTCAACGTCCCGTTCGGCGCGATCTCGGACTACCTCGAGGTGCCGTCGGGTGATCACAACGTGAAGGTCTACGCGACCGGCACGACCTCCGACCCCGTCATCGACGCCGACGTCTCGCTGACCGCGGGCGGCTCGTACACGATCGCCGCCACCGACGCGCTCGCCTCGATCACGCCCCAGGTCATCGAGGACGATCCCTCGCCGACCGGCGATGCGGCGCAGGTGCGCGTCGTGCATCTCAGCGCCGACGCCCCGGCGGTCGACATCGCGCCGGCCGGCGCCCCGGTCGAGGATGCGCTGGTCTCCGACCTCGCCTACCCCGACGCGACCGGCTACCTCGATCTGCCGGGCGGCACCTACGACCTCGAGGTCCGGCCCGCCGGCGACACCGCGGTCGCGCTCGCGCTCGACGGCGTGACGATCGAGGACGGCACCGCCTACAGCGTCTTCGCGATCGGCTCGGCGGCCGACCCGGCCGTGGGTGGCAACGCGCTCCAGGCCGTCGTGGCCGTGGATGCGACCGCCGCCGAGGAGCCGGGCGCGGGATCGGGCGAGGAGCCCGGCGCCGGTGAGGAGCCGAACATCACCCCGCCCGCGACCGACACGGTCGGCGCGACCGAGACGCCGGTCACGACCGGCACCTCCCTGATCGCGATCGCGGCCGTCCTCGCCGCGGCCGTCGGGTCGAGCCTGCTCGTCCTGCGCCGCCGGCCGGTCCGCGCCGACGATCGCTGATCGTTCCTCCCCCCGTTCCCGGGCCGCCGTCCGCTCGCCGAGCGGACGGCGGCCTTCCCGTTATCGGCGTTCGAGCCGCCGCTCCTCGTCGAGCGCGCGCTCCAGATCGCGACGCAACGGCCGCTCGGGACCCGGCGGCCGGGTCACCTCGGGCTCGGCGCCCGCGAACGACCCCTCGGGCAGCGTCCACTCCCACGTCCGCAGCCGCTTGAGCAGCCGGCGACCGGTCAGGTCGAGGTGGATCGGCGTCACCGCGATCCGGCGGTGGACGACCGCGTGGAAGTCGGTGCCGTCGACGGCCAGCCCCGACGGCGGCGGCCCGCCGATCCAGTAGTACGGGATCCCGCGCGGATCGACCCGCATCACGAGCTCGTCCTGGTAGACGCGCTTGCCGAGGCGGGTGACTTCGAACCCCTCGCACTCCTCGGGGCTCACCGCGGGCACGTTGACGTTGACGAGCTCGCCCGGCGCGAGCCCGTGCTCGAGGATGTTCCGGGCGACGGCCTGCGCGGCCATCGCAGAGAGCGTGAAGTCGGGATGCTCGTAGTACTCCTGCGAGATCGCGAAGGCCGGGCAGCCGTTGATCACGCCCTCCATCGCGGCCGACACCGTGCCCGAGTACGTGATGTCGTCGCCGAGGTTCGCGCCGTAGTTGATGCCCGACGCGACGAGGTCGAAGCCCTCCTCGAAGTAGCCGAGGAAGGCGAGGCTCACCGCGTCGGTCGGCGAGCCGTCGACCGAGTAGCCCGTCGAGCCGTCGCCGAGCGTTCGCTCGCGCACCCGAAGCGGTCGCATGAGCGTCTTCTGGTGGCCGACCGCGCTCTGATTCGTGTCGGGCGCGACGACCACCGTGTCGCCGATGGGGTCGAGCGCCTGCTTGAGCGCGAGCAGCCCACGCGACTCGACGCCGTCGTCGTTGGTGATCAGGATGCGCGGCCGGGACGTCCAGTCGTGGAGCGGGCGCGCCTTCGAGCGGAGGGCGCGGGGCCCGCCGCGCAGCGCGCTCTTCGCGAGCGGCTCGCCGCGCTCGAGGTCGAGATCCCGCCGCTCGGTCCGCGCCCGCTCGCGGGTCATGTCCGGCCGTTCGAGCGGCCGGTGTCGATCGCTGCCGCGTCCGTCGTCGGTCATGAGGTGCTGCCGGCGCGGCGCTCGGCCTGGGTCGGGCCCGACGCCGGCTCCTCGATGTCGTCGTCGATCGTCGGATCGGGCTCGCGCGGGACGCGGACCGGTCGCCCGGCACGCCGCTCGAGCCGGCGGGCCGCGCGGGAGGCGACGCTCCGCTCCGCGCTCGACAGGTTGAGGAAGTGGAAGAAGAAGGCCTGGATCACGGCCGCGACGGGGATCCCGAAGATCGCGCCGGCGATGCCGGCCAGCTTCGACCCGATCAGCACCGACCCGAGGACGACGATCGGATGGACGCCGACCGCGCCCTGCATGATCCGCGGCTGGAGCACGTTCATGACCACGAACCAGCCGATGCCGACGATCGCGGCGGTCGGCAGCAGCGCACCCGGCTCGAACACGATCGCGACGACGATCGGCGGCGCCCACGAGACGAACGGCCCGAAGAACGGGATCGCCATCAGCACCCCGGCGGTCGTCGCCGACAGCGCCCCGAGCGGCAGCGAGAACAGCAGGTGCGGGGCGAGCGCCACGAGGAAGAACGTCACGCCCATCACCGCCTGCCCGCGCAGGAAGCCGCCGAACGAGCGCGACACCGACGTCTGGAGGAGGCGGGCCTCGTCGGAGTAGGCCGGCGGCACGAGCCGGAAGAGGAACGCGATGATGGCCTCGCGGTCGAGCACCATCCAGACCGAGAGGAAGAACGTGATGAGGAACGTGCCGATCACGCCGACGCTCGCCACGGCGAGCTGCTGGAGCGGCTGCACGAGCGTGCCGGCGAACACGTTCAGGTTGGCGAGCACGAGGTTCGCCTGCTGCTCGAGGTCGATCTGTTCGAACCCGAGCGAGTCGAGCCACTCCTGGTAGGGCCGCACGAGGTCGGGGAGGTTCTGGCGGATCGTCGGGATCTGGGTGATGAAGTCGCCGATCGAGTTCGCCAGCGCAGCGGCGCCGGCCACGAGCAGCGCGAGCCCGACGATGACGACGACGGCATAGACGAGCATCGTGGCCGCCGCCTGTGGCAGGCCCGGGATCTGGGCGATCACCCAGCTCACGACCGGGCTGATGATGAACGCGATCAGCCAGGCCAGGAAGAACGTCAGCAGCGTGTCGCCGAAGAACGAGATGACGTTCGCGAGCTGCGCCGCGATGACGAGCGCGAGCGCGATCGCGCCGAGGAGCAGGACCGTCCGCAGCAGGCGGCGGTCGCGTGGCTCGAGCTGGTCCTCAAACATGGCCGGCCTTCCAGGTCGCCCGATCCGCCGGTGTCACGGCCGGCGCGCGTCGGCCCATGGTAGCCGCGGCCCGCTCGGTCAGCGCAAGCCCATCCGCTCGCGGACCTCGGCCATCGTCGCCTCCGCGAGCGGGCGGACGCGCTCGGCGCCCGCGGCCAGCACCTCGTCGAGTTGTGCGGGGGCCGCCATGAGCTCCAGGTAGCGCTCGCGGGCCGGCGCGTAGTGGGCGATGATCCGATCGGCCAGCAGCCGCTTCGTGTCGACGCACCCGGTCCGCGCGGTGCGCTCGCCGTCCCAGATCTCCTCGTAGTCCGGACCGAAGAAGCGATGGAGCTGGCACACGTTGCAGACCTCGGGCCGGCCCGGGTCCGTGCGCTTGATGCGCTGGGTGTCGGTGACCATCGACATGACCTGCCGGCGGATCTCGTCGGGAGACCCGAGGATCTCGATCGTGTTGCCGACCGACTTGCTCATCTTCCGCACGCCGTCGGTGCCGAGGACGACCGGCGCCTCGGTGAAGACCGCCTGCGGCTCGGGGAACGTGTCGCCGTAGCGGGCGTTGAAGGCGCGGACGATCTCGCGCGACAGCTCGAGGTGGGCGGCCTGGTCCTTGCCGACCGGGACCCGGGTCGCCTTGTACAGCACGATGTCGGCCGCCTGGAGGATCGGGTAGGTCAGGAGGCCGTGGTTGACGTCGTCGGGCTGGAGCTGCTTCTTCTCCTTGTAGGTCGGCGTCCGCTCGACCCAGCTCACCGGGGTGACCGTCGCCAGCAGCCAGGCGAGCTCGGTGTGCTCGGGGCGGTGGCTCTGGACGAACAGCGTGCACCGCTCGGGGTCGAGGCCCAGCGCCAGGAGGGCGGCCGCCATCTCCCGCACCCCGCGGCGCAGGGCGTTCGCGTCGTGCTGGCTCGTCAGCGCGTGGTAGTCGACGATGCAGTAGATCGCCTCGTACTCCCACTGGAGCATCACGTAGTTCCGGATCGCCCCGAGATCGTTGCCGAGATGGACGATGCCGGAGGGCTGGATGCCCGAGAAGATCCGCGGGCGGGGCAGGGGAGGCGCGATCGGCGCGGGGGCCGGCGCCAGCTCAATCGTCATCGCCGCCGAGTGTAGCCGAGCGCCAACGGCCGTCGTTCGGTCCGTGACTAGCGTCGCTGCCGAGTTCGTTCGGCAGGCCTCGCGACGAGAGGCACGCGCGGATCGGTCTCCATCTCGGCCCACGACTGAGCCACCCAAGCCAACGCGGGATCGAACGAGCACGCCATGGTCCGGTGCTCGCCAGCAAGCGCGTTGAGGTAGTACGCGTCATCGCCGTGGGCCGCCACGAACGGGTGGTAGCCGTCCGGGACGATGACGACGTCGCCGTCCCGAACCTCGAAGGTCGCGTCGAGAGGCCCGTCCCGCGCGAACCGGGCGCCGCCCCGCCGGTACACCCGTTGCATTCCCCAGGCGTCCGGCCGCGCGAACCGGTAGTGGTAAACCTCCTCCAGGACGGCCTCCCCCGGCAGGTCGTCCACGTCGTGCTTGTGTGGCGGCCACGATGACCAGTTGCCCGACGGCGTCAACACCTCGACGGCGAGCAACCGAGCGGCCGGGAACGACGGCTCGATGATGTGGTTGATCTGCCGCGTCGCGTTGCCGGCCCCCCGTGTCTCGACGCGGACATCCTGCGGTGTGACGATCAGCGGGCGTCGCGCGACCGGCCTGCCTTCCACGGGAGGCGCCCACGCCACCGCGACCTGGGTGGGACCCCGGGCCTCGAGCTCGACCCGCCAATCCGGCGGCACGTACATCGCCGAGGGGAGCCCGTCGAACGGAGTGGCGCGTCCCTGGAGCTCGCCGACCGACCGGACGGTGACGTCCGGGCCGGCGAGCAAAACCACGACGGCCTCCCGATCCCCGGAGTCGAGACGCGACGTCGGTGTGTCGAGCTGTCCGACCTCGAACGACAGAAAGCGCCACCCGGCGTCGGCCGGGGTGACGGCGACGCTTCCACGCGAAGCGCGCCGATGGAGCTGGACAGCGGGGACCGTTCGCGCCGGGCCGGTCACGGGCGAATCGCCGGGTCGGGCAGCTGGGCATCGGTCACGGCGGTGAGCAGCTCGTGGTAGCTCGCGATGAACGCCCGAAGCGTTCGCACGACCGGCGGGTATCGATCGAACGCAGGTGACGCGAGCCCGTCCGGCTCGTACGCCCGGACGAAGTCCGGAAACGAGCGGCACAGCTCGTCCACGATGTCCGGTTCGACGGGATCGTCGATCCGCGACTGAACCGCGATGGACGAGGCATTGAACCGTCGCTGCCAGAGCGCCGGCAGGGTGATCACGACATCACCCCCGATCAGCGCCGACCAGTGCAGGTGATGGCGGATCGCAGCGCCCAGCAGCCGCGCCCGATACCGCCGCTCCCGGAAGACCCGGTAGGCTCGTTTGAAGACCGCCACGCCGGACCAGGCCAGCGCCGCCGGATCGACGACGACGTCGTCCCGGTCGGCGACGAGGCGCAGCCAGTCCTCGAGGCGCCCCATCATCAACGTGATCACGGGGGCCATGTGCGATACCGGGCGCCCCTCGCTCTCGCGCCGGGCCAGCCCACGCTCGACCGCCTCCGCTGCCGCTACGGCCTGCCCGACGGAGAAGCTCACTGTGGCGTTGATGACCACGCCCCGGTAGGTCGCCTCCTCGATCGCCACAAGCCCGGCGGTCGTTGTCGGGATCTTCACCATGACGTTCTGCGCGAGGGCGTCGAACGCTGCTGCCTGCGCAAGGATTCGGTCCGGCGATCGCCACAGGGTCGGGTCGGTCTGGATCGAGAGGCGCCCATGCCGGCCGCCGGAGGCGTGGAAGGCGGGCTCGAGCAGGCGGGCCGCTCGGACTGACATCTCCTCGACGATGCGCCAGGCGAGATCCGCCTCAGTCGCGGTGGGCCAGTCGCTCGCCAGCTCGACCGCCCGCCGCTGCCAGTCCGCGCTGTGCCGGTTCCACACGTCGATCACGATCGTCGGGTTGGCGGTCGCTCCGGTCGCCCCATGGGCCACTGCGTAGCGGAGCTCGTCCGCGTCGCAGGAGTCGTTCCAGATCTCGGTCGCGGTCTCGGCAACGGTGCGGGCGAGGGGCGAGTCCCGGGACGCCGCAGGCGCTCCGCGTTCCGAGGCGACGTTCATCGCTGCTGCTCGGCGCGGCCGGCGAGCTGCTCCGCATGTCCGACCGCGTGGTACTCGGGCACGGGCATGTCCCACCACCCGGTCTTCTCGGCCCCGGCGGTGAGGTGGCGATCGACGTGGACGTGCACGAGTGAGGGTCGGCCAGACGCGAGCGCTCGTCGGATGGCCGGCGCGAGGGCCCCCGGTTCGCGGACCTCCTCGCTGTGGAGCCCGAACGCCCTTCCGACGGCCGCGAAGTCGGTGCCCGTGAGCTCGCCCTTCCGGGTGACGAAGTCGGTCATCGCGGTGCGCCCGAAGAACGCTTGCTGCCCGCCCTTGATGCTCAGCCATCCCGCGTTGTCGAGGACGACGGTGCACACGGGCGTATCAGCGAGCACGGCGGTCTGCAGCTCCTGCATCGACTGAAGGAAGTCACCGTCGCCGCACACCGCGACAACCGGGCAGTCGGGTCGCGCCAGCTTTACGCCGATCGCCGCCGGGAGCGTGAAGCCCATGGTGGAGAATCCGCCGGAGGTGATGTGGCTGCGCGGTCGGCGGGTCACCCAGCGCTGCTTCACGACGCCCTGGGGCAGTCCGGCTCCGGTCACGACGATCGCGTCGTCCCCGGCGCCGCGCTGGATCTCGCGAACCGCCCGCGCCATCGTCATCGGCACCGCGTTGGAGCCCGACAGGCGTTCGATTCGCGCGAACCAGGCGGCCCGTCGCCGATCGATTTCCTCGAAGTAGGCGGTGGTGCGGTAGGTGGCTGGGCCGCCGCCCGGGCCGATGGCGAGGAGGAGGTCCGCCAGGACGGCCCGGGCGTCGCCCAGGAGCGCGATGTCGACCGGGTAGTTCTTCCCGATCTCGCGCGGGTCGATGTCGATCTGGATGAGCCGAGTCGGTGGGATCGCGAACGTGACTCCGCGCCGATACGAGGATGCGGACCAGTCGGTGAAGCGGTTGCCGACGGAGAGGAGCACGTCCGCGGACGCCGCCAGCTGGTTCCCGCACGTCGATGCTGTGTCCCCCACCGTCAACGCCGCAAGGTCGTGCGTCTCGTCGATCGCCCCCTTGCCGTTCCACGTGGTCACGACCGGCGCTCCCAGCCGCTCCGCCAGCGCCCGCACCTCGTCCCAGGCTTCGGCCAGGATCGCCCCTCCTCCGGCGACGACCACGGGGCGCTGTGCCGATCGCAGCATCGCCGCAGCTCGCTCCACGTCGTCGGCGGCTGCCCGGACACGCGTCCGAGTCGTGCGCGCGGCCCCGTCCGGAAGCACGACCTCGGATGACTCGGCCTGCACGTCCATGGGCACGTCGAGGAGCACCGGTCCGGGCCGACCCGTGGTCATCGCGTTCCAGGCGCGGTGGAGGACGAACGGCAGCTCGTCGACGCGCGACGGCTGCCACCACTCCTTCACGACGGGCTCGAACATGCGCGGGTTGTCAGCGACGTGCCGCCGCTCGAGCTCCTGGAGGACGCCGCGACCCCGGAGGTAGGTGTGGACGGACCCGGTCATGAGCGCGACGGCCGTCGAGTCGACGTACGCGGTCGCCATGCCGACGACGGTGTTCGCCTGCCCGGGCCCGATCGAGGTGAAGGCGAGCATCGGACGCCCCGTTGCGCGGAAGTGGCCGTCCGCCAGGTGCACCGCGGACTGCTCGTGCATGACCTGCACCGCCCGGATGTCGTCGGGCCGGTCGAGGAGGGCATCGACGAACGTCCAGCAGCCATGGCCCGGGATCCCCGCTACGAATGCGACCCCCTGGTCAACGAGGAAGTCGACGAGGAGTTGGGCCCCCGAACGACGGCGCGCCTCGGTCACGCCGTCACCGTGCCATGGGGCCGGCGGCCGCTTCGGGCCCGCAGACGAACGGCTTCGCGGCGGGAGCCGGGAGGTCCGCTCGGCTGCGCTCGAGCCACGACTGGATGTCGCCGAAGTCCACCCAGGGGTGGAACGGCACCCCTCTCGATCTGCAGATGTCGGCCAGGACGCCCTTGGCAAAGACGGTGTCGGCGTAGGCGATCGCGTACTGGTCGCTGTAGCCGTCCCCGATGAAGACGACGTGGCGGCCGAGCCGCTGGTGGACGAGGACCCGGTCCCGCTTGCACGTCCCACACGTCGGGCAGCGGGGGTGCCCGTCCGGGAAGGTGATCTGGGGGCCGTCCTCGCCGAAATCGACGCTCGCGGTGAAGACCGGGAGGTCGCCCATCCCGGCGGCCGCGAGAGCGGGGCGGATGAAGAACCCCAGTCCGTCGCTCACGACCTCGATCGCCAGATCACGTCGCCGTACATAGCGGACGAACGTCTCGAAGGTCGGATCATGGCCGTGCTCTGGCGTCACGCGGCCGCTCGCAGCGGCACCGGCCGGGAGAAGCCTGGTTTCAGCCTCGAGCAGCGTGCGAGAGCCGATGTCTCCGCGGCGGTACCGCAGCTCCAGCTCAAGCCATGCCTCTTCCGAGGACGACTGCCGGACGAGCTCGTCGGTCACGTCGATCGTCGCGATCGTGCCGTCGTAGTCGACGAGGATGGCGACCTCGACGGGGTGACCGCCCGGTTGTTCAACCGGCGAGGGGCGTGCTAGCATCAACCTCGTCCATCTGATATCTGCAACCTGATATTTCAGACTGTACGGTGCAAAGCAGGCGCGTGTCAACGGTTCGCGCGGACAGGAAGGACCACCAGATGCAGCCCGACCGAGCGGCGACACGCAATCCCTGGGTCCGACCGGATCGGCCCGTGCTCATCGCGCATCGCGGGCTCCGCGCGCGGGTTCCGGAGCACACGACACCGTCCCTGGAGGCCGCAATCGCCGCAGGGGCCGAGATGATCGAGGTCGATGCGCGCTTCACGCGGGATCGCGTCCTCGTGCTGATGCACGACGCGACGGTCGATCGCACCACCAACGGAACCGGGCCGATCGCCGAGCTGACGTGGGACGAGGTGGCCCGGCTGGACGCAGGCGATCCGGCCGATGCGAGACTCGCCAATCAACCCGTGCTCCGTGTCGCGGACGTCATGGACCTGGCGGCTGCCGCTGGCGTCGCACTGTGTCTCGAGGCCAAGGGAGAGACGCCCGAGGAGGCGGCCGACGTCGCCGTGGCGCTCGCCCGGCTCGTCGAGGACCGCGACGCGATCGATTGGGCGTTCGTCTCCTCGTTCGATCACGCGGCGCTCGCGCGTGCCCGCTCGATCGTGCCGGCGTTGCTCCTCGCCCCGGAGCGCATCCCCGAGAAGGGCGCGCAGCCACCCGGTCTCGCCGCCGAGCAGGCGCTCGGCCTCGGGGCCGCGGTGATCCAGCACCGCTGGGAGCTGATCGAGCCGGACGTCGTCGAGGCGGCCCACGAGGCGGGCGTCGGGATCTGGGCATGGAACACGAACGACGTCGCGAGCGTGGAGCACACGTTCGACCTCGGCGTCGACGGCATCGTCAGCGACGACGTGACCCTGCTCGTCGCCGCTCGCGATGCGCGGACCACACGGGACAGCCGCGAGGGACCGGCACGCTGACCTCGGCTGTTTCGGTCGGCGCTCAGCGCCAGCTCGAGAGGTCCGCCCCCGCGGGGCCGGCATCGAGCACCACGAACCGCCCGCCCGCCGCCTCCGCCGCCCGAGCGACCTCCGCGTACGCGGATCGGTAGACCGACGCGGGGAGCGGCGCGCCGCTGCCGTCCACGGGCCGGCTCACCGTGATCCGCCGATCCGCCGCGAGCGCCAGCACATCGCCAAGGTCGAACTCCGACAGGATGTCGACCAGGTACGTGGTGATCGAGAGCGCTGTCGTCGGTGCGAGGACGAGCGATCCGAACGACAGCAGCACCCGGTCGAGCCACGCGGCCCTGATGGACGGCTCCAACGCGACGGCGAACGCGGCCCGCAGCGAGCTCAGGGTGCCAACGGCCACCACGCTGGGGGATCCCCCGTCGGCGGCCGCCGGATGAACGCGGCGGACGTAGGCCGTCGCCGCCAGAACGTCCGCTGCCTGCTGTCCGAGCAGGCTCCGGCCGAGCATGATGCAGTTGGTCGCCACCTCGAACTCGAGGTGCTCGTCGCGGGATGGGGTCACCTGTTCGAGGCCACCGTCGAGCGTCGCGAGCGTCACCGACGGCGGTGGGTTCGGTGCGGTCGCGCCCACGCCGCGCGGATCGAACAAGTAGACGGTCGAGCCCGTCGCCAGGAGTGCGTTCAGGACGGCCCCGGACTCGGCCGTGTCCATCCCGCCGTCGGACAGCAGCACGACCGGTGCCCCGGGCCTGCCGGTTGGCTCGGCCCGAGCCAGGGGCAGGCTGATTCCGCCGACGGGGAGGATGACGTGGTGCTCGACCGATGTCCCGCGGAGGAAGCCGGTCCCGAGAGGCGACCCGTCAACGACCACGGCCTCCTCGAGCCCCAGGACGCGGCGGAGCGGGTCGATCCTCGTTCCGCCCAGTTGAACGCGCCCCTGGCCGGCACCGAGGCGGTGGGCGGTGGTTCGCACGAGGTCGCGGACTGCCTGCGTGGTGCCGGCCTGCTCGGATCGGTCCAGGCACCGAAGCCGCTCGGTACCCTCCGGGTACAGGACCAGGTCGCCCTCGGGGACCGGATCTCCGGCGCCCGATCCGCCGAGCCAGCGCAGGAACCAGCCGTATGCCGCCTCCCGCATGAGACGGTCGTATCCATGGCCGGCATCGACCACGTGGAGCCGCAGCGCGGCCGGGGCATCCTCGTACAGCGGCTGAAGTCGGTCGACGACTTCCGCGGCCCCACGCGCCGGGAACTGCGGATCCCGCGATCCGTTGATGACGAGCAGCGGACGGGGCGAGATCAGTGCGCATGCCCCGGCCATCTCGGTGTTCGCCACGACCCCCGGGATCTGGTTGCAGAGATCCCCACGGCCGTTCCAATTCAGGCCTCGCATCACGCGGAGGAAGCGATCGTACGAGCTGACGAAACAGACCGGCACCACCGCACGGAAGCGCGAATCAACCGCAGCGGCGAACACCGTTGCGAGACCGCCGCCCGACGCGCCCGTGATGCCGATCCGCGTTCCATCGATGTCCGGCCGGCTCACCAGGTAGTCCACGAGGCGGGTCAGCTCCCAGACGCGCAACCCTGCCTGGGACAGGCCGAGTGGCAGAAGCTGCGGCACTCGGTGGAGCTCGAAGCCCGCATCCCGCTCACCCTGTCCGATGGGGTCCATCGCCAGGGCTGCGATACCGCGACGAGCCAGACCCGTACACACTGCCTGGACGTGCTCGGTCGTCTTCCCGTGTCTGATCCAGTGCCCGACCGCGACGACCACCGCCGGGAACGGGCCGACGCCGTTGACCGGCAGATAGAGCAGCGACGGTGCCGAGACCCCTCGAAGCGGCTCGATGACCAGTCGCTCGATCCGACATCCATCACCGTCGACCACGCCGGCCAGGCGGCCGCTGCCGCTGCCGCCGGCCGGGAGCCGGTCGAGGCCGAGTGACCGGACCAGCCGGGCCCTCGTGCGTTCCCGTGCCGCCGGCCACGTCCCCGGCTCGATCCCCTCCAGCGCCGCCGTCCCGACACGGACCGCTTCCTCACCAAGCCAGTCGAGGAGCGCGTCGCCCGACGGGCTCGCGATCACTCGGGTTGGGTCCGGAACGCGACGGTCCGTGGTCACTGCGACGGCGTGCTCACCTCGAGCGGATCGCCGACCCCGAACATCTGCCGACGTCGCACCGGTGTCCAGCTCGGAAGGTCCAGCGTCCGAAGTCCCGTCACCCCCTCGAGATGGACCGGATCGGCGCGGTCGAGGGGCAGGCAGACGGTTCGGCCCAGTGCGGCTGACTGGTACGCGGCAGCGACGGCTTCCACGAGCCGCAGGCCATCCGCGCCGGTTGCCGGTGGCTGCCGCCCGGTGGCGACCGCCTCGGCGAACGCACGGACGGCGAGGGGGATTGTCGGTCCTCCGGGGGAGACGTCCGCCCGCCGCGTCCCGTCCCGGTCGCTGACCAGCAGTTCCGCGAACGGGGCAAACGTCCCGTTGTTCTCGTAGCGAATCGAGATGCGCCCGGCCGTCCCGCTGATCTCGACCCCGCCCGGTCCGAATCCCCATCCGACATTCACGATGGCTGCGCCGCTCGCCGACTCGAACCGGCAGACCGCGATGTCCTCCACGTCGGCGCGAGCGCGACGCGCATGGACCCAGGCGGACACGCGCTCGATCGGCCCGCCGAGGAAGGTCTCGGCGAGGTACGCGACATGCAGCATGTCCATGAGCACGCCACCGCCCGACCGCACCGGGTCGTGACGCCAGACCGGGCTGTACTCGGCGGCACCCGGGACATCGGTGATGCCGAGGTAGTTGATGATGACGACCTCGACATCGCCGACTGCACCGTCGTTCACCAGCCGGTGCGCCTCGGCGATCTCGGGCTGGAAGAGGTAGTTGTGCACCTCGCCGAGGACGACGCCGGCGGTCGCCGCCGCGTCGACCATCGCCAGGGCGTCTGCCGGCCGGGCAGCGAGCGGCTTCTCGGCCAGGATGTGCTTTCCGGCACGCGCCGCGGCCACTGCGATCCCGGCCCGCAGGTGGGGTGGAACGCACAGGTCGACGACGTCGACATCCGGGCGGGCGAGCACCTCCTCGAACGTGAGGTATGCGTCGCGTGGCGGCAGGTCCGCGGCCGCGCGACCCAGCTCGAGCCGCGCGGGAGTCGCGTCGGCGACGGCGACGATCCGAAAGCCTGCCGGCCGTTCCAGCCACGCCGAGAGGTGCTGGAGCCCGATGTTGCCGCAACCGATGAGGCCGACGCCCCTACCGTCCGCGGCCATTCAGGCGACCCTCCCCGGCGTCTGGGGGAGGCCCTCCTGGGCGAGCGCGGCATCGATGATCGGGCGAATGAATGCAGCGGCATCCCGGACACCTTCTTCGGCCGACTGGAACGGATCCTCGTTCTCGATGCTCAGCACACCGTCATAGCCGACCGCGCGAAGCTCCACAGCGAACGCCGACCAGAACGACCGGTCGTGCCCGATGCCAACGGTCCGGAAGTTCCACGCGCGTTCCGAATGGCCGCCGGGGCCGCCCTGGTCGAGGACCCCGGCGATCGCGACCCGTGCCGGCTCGAGCTGGGTGTCCTTGAGATGCACGTGATGGATGGCCGGGCCGAGCTCCCGGATCACCGCGATCGGATCCATCTGCTGCCAGAACAGATGGGAGGGATCCAGGTTGGCGCCGATGATCGTGCCAACCTCGTCGCGCATGCGGCGCAGGGTCGGCACGTTGTACACGAGCTGGAGCGGATGGAGCTCGAAGGCGATCCGCTCGATCCCGTGATCGACGGCGCGCCCGACCATCTCTCGCCAGAACGGCACCGCCTCTGCCCACTGTCGTTCCAGGAGCCGGACTCCGTCTTCGGGCCAGTTCGACCAGACCCAGTTGATGGTCGTGTCGTTCGGCGCGTCACCCGGGCACCCGGACATCGTAACGATGCGCCGGACCCCGAGACGCTCGGCGAGATCGAAGGTGCGTCGAATGAGGTCGGCGTGTCGCTCGCCGACGACCGGGTGGAGCGGCCAGGCGGAGCAGTTGAGCGCGCTGATGTGGAGACCACGAGACTCCACGGCGTCCCGAAAGGCGGCGAGCTGTCGATCGTCGGCCAGGAGCGCATCGATCGACAGGTGCGTCGCCGGCGACTGTCCGCCGGTCGCGATCTCCACGCCGGTCGCCCCGACCTCGACGGCCAGGTCGAGGGCGGCGGGCAGCGTCCAGTCCCGGACTGAATCCGTCAAGAGCCCCAGGTACACGGTTCCTCCTCGATCGTCCTCGCTGGGCAGGGCCGCGCGGCCCGCTACTGCGCGGTGTGCACGTCCTTGGAGATGAGCATGAGCGAGCCGGGGGCGAACAGCAGCGACTCGGGCTGATGCTCGAGCAGTCCGAATCGCGCGGGTCCAGTCGCGTGCAGGCGCAGGGGCTCACCGTCGACGTCGGCGTCGACCTGGACGACCTCGCCCACGAACGTGATGCGGCGAACGATGCCCTCGAAGACGTGTGGGTACCGATCGCGCTCGGACTCGGCCACGATGTGCACGTCATCAGGCCGCAGTCCGACCATGACCTGGTCGCCGGCCTGGCGACCGTCGCCGTCGACGAGTGTCACCTCTTGGCCGAGGACCCGGACTCGCACGTGCCCGTCGGCCGTCCGCTCGAGGACCGTGCCCCCGAGCAGGTTCGAGCTCCCGACGAAGCCGGCAACGAACCGCGTCGACGGACGACGATAGATATCGGTGGGCGAGCCGAGCTGGGCGATCCGTCCGCTATCCATGACCGCGACCGTATCAGCGAGGCTCAGCGCCTCGCGCTGGTCGTGGGTGACCATGATCATCGTCTTGCGTGTCCGGCTCTGGACCTCGGCAATGCCCTCCTTGAGCTCGTCCCGCAGCCTCGCGTCGAGCGAGCTCAATGGCTCATCGAGAAGCAGGACCGGCGGATCGGGCGCGAGCGCGCGGGCGATGCACACGCGTTGCGCCTGCCCACCCGAGAGCTGCGTTGCGTAGCGCGACTCGAGGCCCTCCAGGTGCACGAGGCGAATGACCTCCTCGACGCGCGCCCGCACTTCGGCCTTGGGCCGCCGCCGCAGGTTCAGCCCCCAGGCAATGTTCTCCTCGACCGTGTAGTGGGGGAACATCGAGGACCGCTGGAACACATAGCCGATGCCGCGCCGGTGGGCCGGAATGTGGGTCGCATCGACGCCGCCGAGCCAGATCCGGCCCGCCGACGGCTCCTCGAGCCCGGCGATCATCCTGAGGACCGTCGTCTTTCCCGAGCCCGATGGCCCGAGGAGCACGGTGAACGTTCCCGGCTCCACGGTCAGGTCGACGTTGTCCACGGCGACCACGGTGCCGAACCGCTTCGTAACCCCCTCGACGTGAATCATCATGGCTGCTGCCTCGTCGCTCAAATCAGGAATCCCCGGAACCGTCGTCGGGTGATCAGGTACCCGACGACGACCAGCGACATGACGACGAGCTCGACGGCGAGCGCCTGGACCGCGATCCGCGGGGTCAGGCCGCTACGGTCGAGCTCGGTGAAGATCTGGACCATCGACGTGACGGACGTCGTGCGCCCGAGGAAGAGAGGCGCGATGAAGGCCGTGGCAGCGTTCGCAAAGACGATCATGGAGCCGACGGCGATCCCGGGCGCGATCTGCGGGAGTGTGATGAACAGGAAGGCGCGCAGGCGGCTGGCACCGAGCATGAGGGCGGCGTCTTCATACGCGGGATCGGACGTGGCGAGGGAGCCCTGGATCGCGCGGACCATCCATGCCAGGTTCGCGATGGCGACCGGGAAGAGCACACCGAGGAACGACCCGATCAGATCGGGGGCAATCACGAGGTACGCGGCTCCCAGCGCCACGGTGTAGCCGACGCCCGGGATCACGAACGGAAGGAAGATGGCGACGCCCATCGCGTTGCGACCCCGAAATCGCGTCCGTTCCATTGCGTACGCGGTGGGAAGGCAGAGGAGCAGGAGGACGACCGTGGTCACGGCACCCAGCGCAACGCTGAAGGGCAGGGTCGCGAGGAAGCGGGGGCTCATGTCGCCGATCGCGTCCAGCGAGAAGTAGCGAGGAGGAAAGACGATGTCGTCGCTGATTGCCACGATCGCGAGCTGGATCGTCGGGTAGATGACGATGACGGCGGCGACGACGGCGTAGAGCTGCACGAGCCGGCGTCCCAGGGCGGTAGCCGACAGCCACCTAGCCGACATAGCGGCGCACCTCGGACCGTCGGTTCGACAGGCGGTTGTAGACGTAGATCGTCAATGCGGTGATGACCGTCAGCGTCACGCTCAGGGCCGACGCCAGGGGAATGTTGTCCACCTCGGTCTCGAACCAGATGATCGTGCTGAACCAGTCGTTCACCCGCCCGGCGAGGATGACCGGCAGCGTGAATGCGCCGACCGCCGCAGCGAACGTCAGGAGGAACGCTCCGCCGATGCCGACGCGGGCGAGATACAGCGTGGTGCTCACGTACGCCCGGAACGGATGGGCGCCCAGCATGCGGGCCGCCTCCTCGTAGACCGGGTCGATCCTCACCAGCGCCGACCGGACCAGGAGCACCGTCAGCCCGGGGAGCATCATCGCGATGACTGCCGAGAGCGGTGTCCCCGAGATGCGCACGGGCGTGTCGGTGATGCCCATGCCCATGAGCGCCCAGTTCACGATCCCCTGGGGGGCGAATGCGTAGAGCAACGCGTACGCGAGGAAGATGTCGCCGAACAGGGGGAGGAGGAGCGCCATCTCGACGAAGAGCTTTCCGCGGCCCCGGCCGCGAGCGAGGAAGTGGGCGATCGGGAGACCGATGATCACCGATCCGAGGGCGATGACGAGCGAGATCGAGATGGTCCAGACGAGGCTCCCGAGGATGTCCGCGGCGAGGATCTGCTCGTAGTTCTCGAGCGTGAACCGGTGGACGATTCGGTATGCGAACTGGCCGCGCTCTCGATCCAGGAAGCTGTTGTAGATCTGGATCGCGAGCGGTCCGATGACGATGACGGTCAGGTAGATCGCCACCGGCGCGACGAGCAGATAGGGGACCGCGCGCGAGAGCGGAGGCAGGCTCGCGCGCGCGGTCGTCTCGGTCCGCTCGGCGGATTGGGCAGCGACGCCGGTGTCCGAGGATGGGGTGGTCATTGCGGCAGTCGTCCCTCAGCAGGCGCCGGGCGCGCACGTGGTGCGCGCCCGGCGGCTACCGGCAGTCGCCCGATCAGGGGAGCTGCTTGTACTGGTCCTGGATCCACTCAGTCTGTGCGGCGACGAACTCGAAATCCAGTGGCAAGGTGTACTTCGCCGGATCATCCGGGTAGTACGGCTTCGCCCAGTCCGGCATCAGCTCCCGGTCCTCGGCGATGACGCCGCCGGTATACGCCCCGAGGAACTCCGCCTCGGTCATGTCCCAGCGGTTCTCCTCGGCGCCCGTCTCGGGGTCCTTGTACCAGCCGACCATCTGGAAGTCCCGGCCGAGCATCCAGTCGAGCAGCACACGGGCCGTCACCGGATGCGGCGTGCCCTTCGCGATGCGCAGCTCAGACCGGACGGCCGGCAACGACGACTCGAAGTAGATGGGTGCGATGACGTCGTCCCGAAGGTTCCACTCGGCGCCCTGGATCTCCCGGATGTAGGCCCCCCAGGTGACGGCGATGGCCGCTTCGCCCGACTGCATCATGGTGCGGATCTCACCGGTGTCGACGTACTTGAGCACGTTCGGCTCCAGGTTCTCCTTCCACCACTTGAGCCCCTCGAGGACGGTCTCCTCGGACCACAGGTCCCCCTGGATGACGCCCTCCTCGAGCAGGGCGTTCACGACCCCCATGAGGATGATGGGACCCCGGGTGTCGCCTTCGAAGCCGTACAGCACGATCTTGCCCTTGTACTCGGGCTTCGCCAGGTCGGTCCACGACGTGATTGCGTTGACGTCGACGAGGTCCTTCCGGGCCAGAACGCCCATCCACTCGAACCCCTGGTAGATCACGCTGAGCCCGTCGTCGTACAGGTACGTGTCCTCGACCTTGTGGTAGTTCTGCAGGACGTTCTCGTACTGCGGCGCATCGATCGGCTCGATCCAGCCCAGCTCCTTGAGCTTCGGCAGCTTGTCCTCTTCGCTGTCGATGACATCGATACCCAACTCGCTGGGGAGACGGCCCGCCTGTTCCGCCTGCTGCAGCACGCCGTTCGTCGAGTCCCAGACGAGCTCGACGGGTACGCCGAACGTCTCCTCGGTGTAGGCACGGAACTGGTCGGGGAATGTCGACTGGTCGAGCCCGCCGAAGCCCCAGCTCTTGAGCCCGACGACCTGCCCCTCGGCCTTCAGCGCCTCGGCGATCTGTTCCTGGGAGAGGGGAGCGTCGGAAGCGGCCCCGCCGCCAGACGCCTGTGGGGTGCCGGGAGTGGACGTCGCAGCCGGCGGCGTCGGCGCGGCGGTACCGGTACACGCCGCCGCGACGGCGATGACCGACAGCGCCGCGAGCCCCCTCAGCAGTCGCGGGTGGTTCACGATCGAGCCCTCCAGCTGTCTAATGCCTTATACATCAGACCCCAATCTTATCGCCTGCGCCGCGGGCGTCAATACTCAATTCGTCAATTCCACAGGGTGGGTCAGGAGGGCGGGCCGGACCGCGTCGCTTGGCGCGCTTCGCCGGGACCGGGCTAGGATGCGGCCGCGGCGCTCTTCCCTGCGTCGACCGCGACGATCGCGCCGGTGATCATCTGCGCGGCGTCCGAGCACAGGTAGGCGATCATCCCGGCCACCTCGTCCGGAGTGATCATCCGCTGCATCACCGCGGCGAGTGGAGCCCGAGCGAGGTAGCCGGCCGCCGCCAGGGTCGGGTCGGGTGCCGCGGCCAGGTTCCGATCCATGATCCCGGTGTCGCCGACGGGACCGGGGCACACGGCGTTCACCCGGATGCGGTCGACGGCGTGCCCGAGGGCGAGTGCGCGGGTCAGCATGATCAGTCCCGCCTTGGCCACCGAGTAGGCCGGCTCGTCGGCACGGGCCACCAGCCCGGCATTCGATGCGTTGTTGATGATCACGCCACCGCCGCGCGCGCGCATCAGCGGTAGGGCGGCGCGCGCACAGAGGAAGGCGCCCTTCAGGTTCGTATCGAGGCAGTGATCCCACGCGGCTTCGGAGAGGTCGTCGATCCTGCCCTCGCAGCCCACGCCGGCGTTGTTGACGAGGACGTCGAGACCGCCGTGCGCCGACCCGACCAGCTCGAAGGCGTCGTGCACGGACGCCGCATCCCGGACGTCGAGGAGAACGAACGTCGCATCGATGCCGTCGCCTCGCAGGCCGTCCACGGCGGCAGCCCCGCGACGGCGATCCCGTCCCCCGACGAAGATGACCGTGTCGATTCGCCCGAGTGCCCGCGCGGTCGCAAGCCCGATGCCCGACGATCCGCCGGTGACCAAGGCGGTGCGCGGGCGCCGGTTCATCGCTGCCTGCGGCGCGCTCCGCTCCGATCCGTGCCGTCGTCGCCGGAGCCATCGACTGCGGTCACGTCCTCCATCCGACTCAGGAGGTCAGCCAGGGTGTGCTCGAGGTGGGTCGTCATCGCCGCTCGAGCGGCAGCGGGGTCGCGCGTCGCGATGGCGGCGGCGACGCGTTGGTGCTCACCACGTCGGTGGGGCAGGTTGCGGTTCAGCTCCGGGAACGTGATCCGAACCAGCAGGAGGTGGCTCCGGAGCCCCTCGTAGACCGAAGCGAGCCGTGCATTCCCGGCGGCCCTGACGACTCGCGCGTGGAAGTCCTGGTCGACGGACAGCTCGGTCATGAACCGGTCGAGATCGGTGATCGTGCGGCGCCCCGGCGGGGCGGACTCGAGGTACTCGGCAAGCTCGCGAATCTCTGCGACGTCCTCGTCCGTTGCGCGTTCGCTCGCCAGGGCAGCGGCGGCCGGCTCGATCAACATGCGGATCTCGTAGAGCTCTGCCACGTCCCTGGCCGAGACCGGAGCGACGATCGTGCCTCGGCGGGGATGGACCTCGACGAGCCCTTCGGCTGCGAGGAGGTTCACTGCGTCCCGCACCGGCGTGACGGAGATCCCGAGGCTCGCCGCCACCGACGCCGGCGAAATCTTGTTTCCCGCCTGCAGCTCGCCGCGCACGATCTGCGCGAGCAGCATGTCGTGCACCTGGCGCTGGAGAGAGCGCAGCTCGAGCCCCTTCGAGTCCATCGTGCGCCGGCCGTCGGTCATCGTCGAGAGGGTACCGCACGGTTGTCGTCGCGCGCGTTCGTCTCGACGGGATCGGTCTCACCCGGATCCGCCGCCGCGTCGAACTCGACGAACGCCGATGCGGCTTCATCCTCGGGCGACACGTAGCCGATCGACAAGCCGCGCACATTCACGACGAGCACGAGGGTGTCCTCGGCCAGTGCCGTGGGACTGTGCCGCACGCCGCGCGGGATCCGGGCACCCTCGCCGGCGGCCAACTCGATCGAGCCCAGCTCCGTGTCGATCCGCAGTCGACCGCGGTGCACGAACCAGCCCTCGTCGCCCTCGCTGTGGCGATGGGCCGGGAACGTGTCGCGGACCCGCGCGATGCGAACGGCATACCGGTCGTCCACGTAGAAGGTATTGATGTTCGTGCGCGGGGGATGGGGCGCGAGCGCCGCCTCGATGTTGAATTTCGACAGCACCGAGTCGGCTCCCGAGTCGCGTTGATCGCTCATCCTCCGGCGACCTCGCGAATCCAGCCGAGGTTGGGGCGCGGGCAGAGGCCGTAGTGGTAGTACCGGAAGCCGTCGACGCCTCGGGCTGCCAGCCGGCGGGTGGCAGCGGCGAGGTCGCCCCCGCTCCGCACGTCGGGGGCAAAGGCCCGAAGTCCGACCAGCAGCCGCGCCGCCCCGTCGATGCCTGCCCGGAGCCGGTCAACCTGGGCGTCCGCGGTGGCGGCGGTCATCCCGAACAGCGGGTAGAGCACGTTCTCGGCCCGATCCGCCACGTCGCCCAGGGACGTGCCGATCGCCGCTCCCGCCTCGTACCGGGAGGGCGCTGCCGTGACCGTGACCGGGACGTTCCGAGCTCGAGCGCGCTCGGTCACCGCGTCGAGCAACGCAATCGTCACGCGATCGCGCACCGAGAACAGGGTGTGCGCATCGTGCTCGCCCAGCCACGCCGACAGCCCGGCGTCGGCGTCCTCCACGGTGTCCGCGGGACCCTCGACCCCTGCGAACCTGCCTCGTAGCGACTCGATCACCCGGGCTCGGAGCCGGTCCGGGTCGAGGTCGGCGGCTCGCATGGCCGATTGACACGCCTCGCAGAAGCAGACCGAGAGAAGGAACCGGCCGAGCAGATCGAGCCGAACGCCGAACTTCTCGTGGTGCGACAGGTGCTCGTAGCCCATGTAGCCACAGGCCTCGAGCTCGACCCCATCGAGGACATAGCGGTCGATGAGATCGCCGACCAGGGTGGCGGCGTACGCGCGCACCTCGGGTTGCGCGGGGCAGAGTGCATGGACGTAGCGATCCCCGAACGCGTTCTGGAGCGTCAGCTCCTGGTTGGCCCCACCGAGCCGGCTGTTGTGCAGGACCACGGTCCAGGCAGTGATTCGCTGCCCGGCGGCGCGCAGCGCATCGGTCGCCAGCCCGAACGAGTCTCTCGGGACCCAGGATGGCTCCGCAGGGGTCAACCTCGCTCCGCGGTACCGGGCCCGGTCCGGTTCGAAGTAGACAGCCGCGTGCGCGGCGTCGAGCACGACGCGATGCGGGTTGTGCGGCAGGAGCGCGCGGGTGGTGTGGTAGGACGCCGCAAGGCTCACGCCGTCCAGCCCAAGCGACGCAATCTCGTCGGCTGCGGCCGGATCGTCGAGGACGTCCCACGGATAGGCCCAGATCGAGTGCCGGGGACCAGGCTGCTCAGTTGCCAACGTACTGCTTCCCGTGCGCCGGTCGATCCCACTCGACGAGGGAGCCGCGGATCGCCTCCAGCTTGTCTTCGTCGAGCTCGATACCGAGCCCCGGACCGTCGGGGACGACCAGTCGGATGCCGTCGTACTGGATCCTCTCGACGGTGACGTCCTCGATGTAGAGCAGGGGGCCCACGGCGTCGCCGGGCATGTGAAGGGACGGAACGCTCGCCCCGAGGTGGGCGACAGCGGCCGTCCCGATGCTCATCTCCTGCGTTGTCGAGATGAGGCACTGGAGGCCCGCCGCGTCGGCCAGCGCGAAGAGCCTGGAGGCGCCCCACAGACCGCCCGACTGGTGCGTGATATTGAAGACGTCGACGGCGCCCGCGCGAATGAGCCGCATCGCTTGCGCGTAGCTCGATACGTGCTCGCTGACCGCCACGTCGACGCGGCGACGGACCTCGGCCATGCCCTCGTAGTCCTCGGACCAGCTGACGCTCTCGATGAGGTCGAAGCCGAATGGTCGCAGACGGTCGTAGAGTCGGAGGGCGTCTTTCCAGTACAGCCGGCTCTGAAAGTCGAGTCCCTTGAGGTGGATCGACCGGTCGAACCGGGACCGCAGTGCGTCGAGAAAGCGTTCGTCCGCGTCAGCGTCCACCCCGACGTAGTAGCGGAGTCGGGTGATCCCCTGATCGACGAGGTCGGCGATCGCGTCGAGCTGCTGTGGCACGTCCTCGGGTCGCTTCACCTGGAAGATCGGGTACGTCATCTCGAGCTCGCTGCGAACCTTCCCGCCCAGCAGGTTGTAGACGGGCGTGCCGAGACACTTCCCGGCGAGATCGTAGAGGGCCATCTCGACGCCCGCGGCGATCTGGGAAGCGAGCTGGAACGGCGGGTACGAGTTCGCATACCGGAGGTAGGTCGGCATGTACTCGAACATCTCGAGGTGAAATCGCGCCTGCGCCAGCGGATCTCGGCCGAGCACCATCCGCTCGATCGCGACGCGGAGGGCGTCCAGGTCCGGCAGGTGCATCCGGTAGCAGTCGAGATCAGAGATCTCGCCGAGCCCGACGAGGCCGACGTCGGTCCGAAGCTGCAGAACGATGTGGACCGACACGGAGCCGGTACGCCGGGTCGTTCGAACAGGCGTGAGCGAAACGTCAACGACCTTCATGGCGTTCCTTCACGCACCGAACACGGGGACCGCCCGGCCGGTCGAATCCGAGGCGCACAGGCCGGGCGGGTGGGACCACCGAGTCCCCGCACGACGGGCGAATCAACGGCCGTCCACCGGCGCATGGACCCCGACCGTCCGGTCCTGTGCCCCTGCGAGGTCGACGCCGAAGGCCCACGTGCCATCCGAGTGCATTGCCGCAAGACGCTGCTCATCGACAACGGGACCCAGTCCGGGGGTCTGTGGAACGAGGAGAAAGCCGTTCTCGTAGTCGACGCCGCGGTCGACGACGTCCGAGGTGTACAGGCGCGGCCCGATGTTGTCGGCAGGATAGGGCAGCGCGGGGAGCACGGCCCCGACATGGGCGACGGCGGCCGTACCGATGTTGAGCTCCTGGGTCGTGCCGATCAGGACGCTCGCCCCGGCCGCCTCGGCGAGGGCGGCGGTTCGAAGGGTCGCCTGCATTCCGCCGAGGACGTATGGCGAGATGTTCAGGATGTCGACACTGCCGCGGTGGAGCAGGTCCCAGGCGTGACGCATGCCATGGACGTGCTCGGAGACCGGCCACCTGCTCCGGCGCCGGTACTCGGCCAGGCCATCGAGGTCGCCGCGAGGGGCGACGCTCTCGACGAGCATGACGTCGCAGATGGCCGTCAGCTCCTCCGTCAGGCGGAAGGCTCGCCGCCAGTCGAGGAGATTCGAGAAGTCGAGCGACTTGATCCGCACCGTCGAGCCGAACCGACCGGCGAACGCGGAGAGGAATGCGACGTCTGCTGCGGGATCGGCCCCGACATAGAAGCGGATCGTCGAGAACCCCTTGTCGAGCTTGTCCGCGACTCCTGCCAGGGCATCCTCCACCTGATCCGTCGAGCGCAGACGGAATACCGGGTAGCAGACCGCGATGCGATCTCGCGCCGCACCTCCGAGCAGCTGGTGGACCGGAACGCCTTCGGCGCGGGCGACAAGGTCGTGGAGGGCGAGATCGACACCCTGCCGGACCAGGCCGGACCGGCTGTACATGTGGCCTTCATCGGGATAGAAGTCACGCATCCTCCGCTCGAGCAGACCAAGCATCCGTGGATCGCTGCCGACGAGGATCTCGGCCAGCGATGCCTCGAGCTTGGCGAGGTCGAACTGGTACATCGGGAGGTGGGAGAGATCACTCATCTCCCCCCAGCCGACCGCACCGTCGTCAGTCTCGAGTCGGACCAGCACATGGTCGTTCGCGACTCCGGTGTCCCGGGCGATCCGGACGGGATGCAGGGAGATCGACGCGATCCTCATGCAGCGCTCCCGACGGAGGCGCCGGCGATCGACGCCAGCAGCGTGCGCACGGATTGGCGGTCCTGCTCATCCAGGGTCGTGATCGGTGGCCGGACCGCGCGGCCGGCAATCCCCATCTGGTGCAGCGCCTCCTTGACCGCCGGGACGTTCGCGGCTCCGCCGTCGCGGGCACGAAGGAGTTCCAGAGGTCGGACCAGGCTCCAGGTAGCACGGACCTGCTCGTTCGCGCCCGCGCGCAGCTGCTCGTGAAGGGCGAGCGCCACCTGGGGCGCAAACGACGCGAGGCCGGATGTGAAGCCTTCGGCTCCGAGCGCCCCGAACGGCGGTGCCCAGAGCTCCGCGAGCCCGCAGAGCCACGTCACCGGATGGCCAAGGTCGGCAACGATCCCCCCGAACCTGACGACGTCGGGAACGGCGTACTTGACCGCCGTCACGTTGGGACACCGAGCGAAGAGCGCGGCCAGCGTGCTGCTGCCCACGGCGGGATCCTTCACGTATGGGATGACGGGGGTCCCGGACCCTGCCTCCGCAACCGAGGCGAAGTAGTCGAGCCAGCCGGCGCCCGACCGAAACGGGCCGGGCGGCTCATGGACCATGACGGCCGCCGCCCCGCGCCGGGAAGCTTCACGAGCCTCGCCTATCGCAGATCGGACGTCGCCACCGACGCCGACGACGACATGGGCGCTGCCGGCCGCTTCGAGCACGACGTCCCGAGCGACGGCTCGCTCGCTCGGGGATAGGGACCAGTACTCGCCGGTGTTGCCATTGACCGTCAGAACCGTCACCCCGCCGGTCAGGGTGTGGTCGACGATGCGCGCCAAGGCGCGCTCGTCGAGGGCCCCGCCCGGCTCGAACGGAGTCGGCAGCACAGCCACGACTGTCGCGAAGGGTCCGCTCACGACGCCCTCATGTTGTGGGATCAGATATATCAGGTATCATACACGGCATGGCGCAAGCTGTCACGGCACCCGGCACCCTTTCGCTCCGTGCTCGCATTGGCCCGACGTGGGAACGCAGCGAAGGTCAGACGGTGGCCGATCGGAATCCCGCTCGGCCCGATGAGGTGGTGGCCACTGCACCGGCCGGGGATGTCGCGACGGCTCGTCGGGCGCTCGAGGCTGCCCGCAGCGCGCTTCCTGCCTGGGCACGGACGCAGGCGCCCGCGCGAGGCGAGATCCTGTTTCGGGCCGCCGAGCTCCTTACCGACCGTGCCACGGAGATCGGACGGGATCTCTGTCGGGAACAGGGCAAGACGCTGTCGGAGGCAATTGGCGAGGTTCGCCGTGCCGCACAGATCTTGCGCTACTTCGCTGGGGTCACGCTTCAGCCCGAGGGGGAGATCCACTCCTCCAGCGTTCCCGGTACCCGCATCTGGGTTATCGGGCAGCCGGTTGGAGTGGTCGCGCTCGTCACGCCCTGGAACTTTCCCATCGCGATACCCGCCTGGAAGATCGGCCCCGCGCTGGCGTTCGGGAATACCGTGATCCTCAAGCCCGCGTCCGCGACGCCGTTGAGTGCGTTCCGTTTGGTCGAGGCGCTTGTCGACGCCGGTGTCCCTGACGGCGTCGTCAACTTGGCGTATGTCAGCGGTGCGGCCGCCGAGTCGGCCTGGCTGCGTGACGGCGGCGTAGACGCGATCTCCTTCACAGGGTCGACCGCGGTCGGGACCCGGGTTCGGGAGCACGCCGCCGCTGCCGGGATTCGTTCCCAGCTCGAGCTGGGCGGGAAGAACGCCGTCGTCGTGGCAGAGGATGCCGATCTCGACGCCGCCGCGGACGCGATTGCCCGAGGCGCCTTTGCCTCCGCTGGTCAGAAATGCACGGCGACGTCACGTGTCATCGCCGTCGAACCGGTCGCCCGAGCCTTGGAGGAGCGACTTGCCGAGCGCGTCCGAGCGCTCGTGCCGGGCGATCCTCTGCATCCGTCGACGACGCTGGGGCCCGTGATCGACGAGTCGGCTCGCGGTCGGGTGCTCGCGGCCGTCGACCGCGCCGTGACGGAAGGCTGCCGAGTCGTCGCGCGCGGGGAGGTCCCAGAGGTCGGGTGGTATGCCCCGCCGGTCGTGCTGGCGGACGTTCGGCCCGAGCACGCGATCGCGCAGGAGGAGGTCTTCGGGCCGGTCGTCGGCATCCTCGTTGCCGCCGACCTCGACGATGCGCTGCGCATCCACGACTCAGTTGCTTTCGGGCTCTCCGCCTCGATCTTCACGCGCGACATCGCGACCGCTCATCGGTTCGCGGTTGCAGCGCGCGCCGGCGTCGTGCACGTCAACGGCGAGACCGCGGGCGCCGAGGCCCATGTGCCGTTCGGCGGGATCAAGGCATCCTCCTGGGGTCCGCCCGAGCAGGGCTCCGCGGCACGCGCGTTCTACACGCAGTCGAAGACGGTCTATTGGGATAATGGGACACCGACTGGCTTGTTCGACGCCGTCGGTCGTCGTCCTGACCCGAACGCGTAGCCAACATGGACTTCGACCTCGCGATCCGATTGATCGCCGCGGCGACATGCGGTGCGCTCATCGGGTTCGAGCGCGAGATCCATGACAAACCAGCGGGCATGCGTACCCACCTGCTGCTCGCCCTCGGATCGGCCATCTTCACGGTCCTGTCGGCGCACGGCTTCAGCTCCACGGCGCCGACCGCGGTCGACCCATCGCGGATCTCCGCGCAGATCGTTGCGGGTGTCGGCTTCCTCGGCGCCGGAGCCATCATCAAGGACGGCGCATGGGTCCGCGGTCTGACCACTGCGGCGAGCCTGTGGGTGACCGCCGCGATCGGGCTGGCCGCGGGCGCCGGGTCGTACGGCGTTGCCACCTTCGGCACGCTCCTGGTGGTCGTCTCACTGTGGCCGCTCAACCTCGTGATGGCCCGGGCGCGACCGAGCGGCCAGGAGGTCCTTCGCGTCCGGCTGGCACTCGCGAAGCTCACGGCGTTCGGCTCGATCCTCGAGCGAGTGAACGCCGATGGCCTCACCCTGGTCGGAGTGCAGAGTCAGCGGGTCGGTAAGGGCCGATACGACTTCGACCTTTCGCTCCGGAGCCCCGGACCGGGCGCCGTGGCTCACTTCCTGGGCGAGATCGGCAGCCTCGTCGAGGTCGAGATCCTCGAGACGAACCGCGATTTCGGATAGGGCCCGGCCGCTCGCCGTGC
The DNA here is from genome assembly GCA_044506615.1 of Chloroflexota bacterium. Lineage (GTDB taxonomy): Bacteria > Chloroflexota > Limnocylindria > Limnocylindrales > CSP1-4 > DASTYU01. The sequence goes on from JBIQKJ010000001.1 coordinate 244,207, forward strand.
TCACCGCGCCAGGCATTGCGCCGCTACCATTCGGGGCGATGCCGCACCCCCGTCACCCGGGCTCCGCGCCCGATCCCGTCTCGCGATGAGCCGCGCCCCGTTGCGTGTCGCCGTGCTCGGCGCCGGGACCGTCGGCGCGGCCGTCGTGCGCGGCCTCGTCGAGCACCCGGAGCGGCTGGTCGCCGCCGACGGCGCCCCGCTCGCACTGGCCGGCGTCGCGGTCCGCGATCTCGAGGGCGGCCGTCGGCGCGGCCTGCCCGCCGATCACCTGACCGACGCGCCCGCGCACCTCGTCGCCTCGCCCGACACCGACGTGATCGTCGAGCTCATGGGCGGCGACGAACCGGCCCACACGCTGATCGCCGCGGCCCTCGGCGCGGGAAAGCCGGTCGTCACCGCGAACAAGCACGTCGTCGCCCACCACGGCCCCGAGCTCGAGGCGATCGCTCGACGGACCGGCGTCGCGCTCCGCTTCGAGGCGGCGGTCGCCGGCGGCATCCCGGTCCTGGCGCCGCTCGCGGGCGACCTCGCGGCGAACCGGATCGCGCGCGTGCGCGGCATCGTCAACGGGACGACGAACTACATCCTGAGCGCGATGGCCGAGGACGGTCGGGCCTACGGGGACGTGCTGATCGACGCGCAGGAGCTCGGCTACGCGGAGGCCGATCCGACGGGCGACGTCGAGGGGCACGACGCGGTCAACAAGCTCGTGATCCTGGCGCGGCTCGCATTCGGCCAGTGGCTCGACCCCGCGTCGATCGCCACGGCGCCGCCGCGCGCTCGCGGACACGGCGCGCCCGGGATCACCGGCGTGACCGACCAGGAGGTCGAGGGCGCTGCCGCCCTCGGGCTGTCGATCAAGCTCCTGGCGACCGCGGCCCGGAGCGAGGACGGTATCGCGGCCTCGGTCGTGCCGACCGCGGTCCCCGCCGACAGCCCGTTCGGCTGGACCGACGGCGTGACGAACCGGGTCGAGGTCGAGGCGGAGCCGCTCGGGACGGTCTGGTTCGCGGGACCCGGTGCCGGTGGCGGGGCGACCAGCAGCGCAGTCCTCGGCGATCTCGTCGCGGTCGCACGCGGGCTCACCTCGACGTGGGCCGGGCTGCCGGTCGCCGGGCCTCCGGCCATGTCGGCCGTGCCGGCGCTCGAGACCGCCCGCGCCTGGTACGCGTTCGTTCCGCCGGTCGACTCGCTCGACCCGGCCGACTTGCCGGCCGCCCTCGATCGCGCCGCATCGGTCGAGTTCGAGCACGGCACCGCGATCCGCACCGAGGTCGTGACGCTGCACGAGGCCCGTGCCGCGTTCGATGCGATCCTCCCGTCGGGCGCCGACGTCACGCTGTACCCGGTCGATGACTGACCGGGGCGCCGGGCGCCCCCGGCTCGTCGACCGCTACGCGGCGTTCCTGCCGGTCAGCCCGGCCACGCCGGTCCTGAGCCTCGGCGAGGGGTTCACGCCGCTCGTCCGGCTGGCGCGGCTCGGGGCCGAGCTCGGGATCGGGAACCTCTACGCCAAGGTCGAGGGACAGAACCCGACCGGCTCGTTCAAGGACCGCGGCATGGTCGTCGCGGTCTCGAAGGCGCTCGAGGCCGGCGCTCGCGCGATCATCTGCGCGTCGACCGGCAACACGTCGGCGTCAGCGGCTGCGTACGGCGCGGCTGCCGGGCTCGAGGTCGTCGTCGTCCTGCCCAAGGGTCAGATCGCGGTCGGCAAGCTGCTCCAGGCGCTCGTCGCGGGGGCGCGCGCCGTCGCGGTCGACGGCAACTTCGACCAGGCGCTCGGCATCGTCCGGGCGCTCGCCGAGCAGGACGACCACCCGGTCACGCTCGTCAACTCGGTCAACCCGCACCGGATCGCCGGCCAGAAGACCGCCGCGTTCGAGATCTGCGACGACCTCGGGCGCGCGCCGGACATCCTCGCGATCCCGGTCGGCAACGCCGGCAACATCAGCGCGTACTGGGCGGGTTTCCGCGAGTACGCCGGTGCCGGCCGGATCGACGCGCTCCCGCGGATGTGGGGGTTCCAGGCCGCGGGCGCCGCGCCGCTCGTGAGCGGGCACCGGGTCGAGCGACCCGAAACCGTCGCGACCGCGATCCGGATCGGCGACCCGGCCTCGTGGGGGACCGCGATCGCGGCGCGCGACGAGTCGGACGGTCTGATCGACGCCGTCACCGACGACGAGATCCTCGCGGCGTATCGAGACCTGGCGCGGTTCGAGGGCGTCTTCTGCGAGCCGTCGTCCGCGGCGAGCGTCGCGGGCGTGCGCAAGGCCGCGGCTGCGGGCCGGGTACGCGAGGACGCGGTCGTGGTGTGCGTGCTGACCGGGCACGGGCTCAAGGACCCGACGACCGCCGAGCGGACCGTCGGACCGCTCATCGAGGCCCAGGCGACGATCGGCTCGGTCGCCGTGGCGCTCGGCTGGTAGGGGCGGCCGTGGTCACGCATTGGCTCGCCGAGCTCGACGGCCGCCGGGCGGTCGTCGAGGTCCCGGCAAGCTCGGCCAACCTCGGCGCCGGCTACGACTGCCTCGGGCTGGCGCTCGGCATCGTCAATCGCGTGGCGCTCGAGGTCCGTTCCTGGAGCCGCGGCCGGGTCGAGCTGTCGGTCGACGGGGAGGGCGTCGGCGAGATCGGCGAGAGCCGCGACAACCGGTTCGTGCGCGGCGTCGAGGCAGCGATGGAGGCGGTCCACGGCCCGATCCCCGACGGCGTCGGCTGGCGGGTCGAGATGCGCAACGAGATCCCGCTGGCGCGGGGCCTCGGGTCCTCGGCCGCCGCCACGGTCGGCGGGCTGCTGGCGGGCAACGCCCTGCTCGGCGACCCGCTCGACACCACCGCCCTCCTCGGGCTCGCGTCGGCGATCGAGGGTCACCCCGACAACGCCGCGACCGCGCTGCTCGGCGGGTTCGTCGTCTCGGCCGCGACCGAGGAGGGGGTCGAGGCGGTTCGGTTCGACGTTCCGCGCGACCTGCGGGCGGTGCTGTTCATCCCGGAGCTGCGCCTGTCGACATCGGCGATGCGGGAGGTGCTGCCGGCCGACGTTCCGCGGGCCGATGCGGTCGCAAACCTCGCGGCCGCGGCGATCGGCGTGGCCGGCATCGCGACGCGCCGGTACGAGCTGCTCGGGCGGCTGACGGTCGACCGCCTCCACGAGCCGTACCGCGCGGCGGCCTACCCGCAGCTGCCGCGGCTGGTCGGCGCCGCGCGCGAGGCGGGCGCGCTCGGGGCGTGCCTGTCGGGCGCCGGTTCGACCGTGATCGCCTTCGCCGACTCCGTCGCGAGGATCTCGCGGATCGAGGCGGCGCTGCTCGCGGCCGCGGCCGACACCGACCTGCCGGGGCGTGTCACGGTCGCCAGGCCGCGCAACGCCGGGGCGTCGGTCGTCGAGCGGACGTAGCGGGCCGGCCGCGCGGAGGAGCCTCGCCGGCGCGCCGAATTCCGCACGTGTCATGCGATTCGCCATCAGCACGCACGACCGTCTCGCGATTCCTGCGGTTTCGGTCGAGGGTCACGCTCGCTACGGCCGATCCTGATGAAGCGCGTGGAATACCTCAGCGCACCAGGCGCCAGGCGACGACGACCAGGAGCCCTGCGCCGACGAGCCAGAGCCACCCGCCCGGGATGCTGGCGAACGCGCCGCCGATGCCGGTGAGCGCCCCCTCGAGCGCACCGCCGACCCCGTCGAACAGGCCGCCGATCGAATCACCGACCGAGCGGCCCAACCCCTCCATGCGCGGAGTGTGCGCTCGGCGTCAAGCCACGCCGATGAACCGGCGCACCTCGTCCCAGGCGGCGGCGCTTGCGTCCGCGAACTGCTCGGCCTTGCGGTCGAAGAAGCTGTGCGGCGCGCCGTGGTACTCGACGAGCCGATGCTCGACCCCGGCCGCGCTGAGCGCGTCGTCGAACGCTCGCACGGACGTGGGCGGGATCGCCGGGTCCGCGCCGCCGAACAGTCCCAGGATCGGGGCGCGCATCTCGTCGGCGAGCTCGGCCGGGGCCGGCGTCCCGGCACGGTGCGGGCCCACCGGCACCCCGTAGAACCCGATGGCCCCGGCCAGGTCCAGCCCCATCGTCGCGCTGAGGAACGCCAGCCGGCCGCCGAAGCAGAAGCCGACGGTGTAGATGGCTTCGGGCGCGGGGTCGGCGCGTCGCAGCTCGGCGATGCCCGCGCGGATGTCGGCCCGGAGGCCCTCGTAGGTCGCCTGCTCGACGTGCGCCATGTGCTCGAACTCGTCGCCCCGCGGCCCGGTGCCGGCCGTGCGACCGAAGTAGTCGATGGCGACCGCATCGACCCCGATCTCCGCGAACCGGAGCGCGAGCTCCTCGTAGTACGGGTGCAGCCCGCGGATGTCGGGGAGGACCAGCATGCCGATGCCTGCCCGCGTCGTCGGCCGTGCCCGGAAGGCACGGAGCCGCGCGCCGTCCTCGGCGGTGAGCACGATCTCCTCGGCGTCGAGGGCGCCGCCCGCGATCGGCTCGATCGGCGGTCGGTCGTCGGGCGTGAAGCACATCGGTCGGCTACTCCTCGGTCGGTGCCTGGCGGTCAGCGTCGTCGGCGCGACGCTCGCCGCCCTGGGCCGGCGGCGTCCAGGCATGGTCGGCGTAGCGCAGCTGGCGCTGCTGAAGGTCGGTCAGGCGGTCCTGCTCGGCGCGGGCGAGCTCGAGCTCGTAGGCGCGCTCGTCGGCCTCGACCTCGGCCGGGGTGGCGGGCGGTCCGGAGGCGCGGTCGTCCCTCCCGCCCAGGAGCCGTTTGAGGAAGCCCATCGCGCGGCCATCGTACCGGAGCCGCCCACGGGTCAGGCGTCCGTCATTCCCCACGGTTCATCGAGTTCAGGCTCAGCGAGCGTGACCCCCAGTCGATTCATGCAGGATCGGTCGACGGTCGAGCATGCTGATGGCGAATCCCATTCCACGTGCGGAATACAAGGGGCGGAACGAACCGCCCGGGCCGGCCCGAACCGACCCGCTGCTAGAATCCCGCGGTCATGCCTGCCCGTCCCTCGCTCGTCGTCCAGAAGTTCGGCGGTTCGTCGCTCGCGGACGCCGACCGGATCAAGCGCGTCGCCCGCCGCATCGCCCGTGAGCGGGCCGCCGGCCACGACCTCGTGGTCGTCGTCTCGGCGATGGGCGACACGACCGACGAGCTGCTCGGCCTGGCCGCCGCGATCACCGACGACCCCGACTTGCGCGAGCTCGACATGCTGCTCGCGACGGGCGAGCACCAGAGCGCCACGCTCGTGTCGATGGCGCTCCACGCGCTCGGCGTCCCGGCGATCTCGCTGACCGGTCCCCAGGCCGGGATCACGACCGACGGCCGCTACGGCCGGGCGCGCATCGCCGACATCGAGCCGCGTCGCGTGCGCCAGGAGCTCGACAACGGCAAGGTCGTGATCGTCGCCGGCTTCCAGGGCCTCGCTGCCGACGCCTCCCTCGATGCCGAGATCACCACGCTCGGCCGTGGCGGGAGCGATACCACCGCGGTCGCCCTCGCCGCCCGGCTGCAAGCCGACCGCTGCCAGATCTTCACGGACGTCCGCGGCATCTACACCGCGGACCCGCGGCTCGTCGCCTCGGCCCGTCAGCTGCCGATCGTCGGTTACGAGGAGATGCTCGAGCTCGCCCACCAGGGCGCCCAGGTCATGCAGACCCGCGCGGTCGAGCTCGGCTGGGTCAACGACGTCGTCATCGAGGTCCTCAGCTCGTTCGAGGACGCCCCCGGCACGCTCATCACGGAGGACCCGCTCGTGGAACAGCGCAACAAGGTTCGCGGGCTGGCCCACGACCGGAACGTCGCGAAGCTGACGCTGGTCGAGGTGCCGGACCACCCCGGCGTCGCGGCGCAGGTCTTCGAGCCGCTCGCGGACGCCGGCATCAACGTCGACATGATCGTCCAGAACGTCGGCCACCACGGCGCGACCGACCTGTCGTTCACGATCCCGCAGGTCGAGCTCGCCCGCGCCAAGCGCCTGCTCGAGCCGATCGTGCGCGACCTCGGCTTCCGCGAGCTCACGACCGACACCGCGGTGGCCAAGGTCTCGATCGTCGGGGCCGGGATCCAGAACGCACCGGGCTACGCGGCACGGATGTTCCGGACCCTGGCCGAAGCGGAGGTGAACATCGAGATGATCTCGACCTCCGAGATCCGGATCACGACGATCATCGCCGAGGACGCGCTCGAAACCGCGCTTCGCGCGCTCCACGCGGCGTTCGAGCTCGAGCGCCCCGAGGCCATCGAAGCCGCAGCGGCCGGCTGACCGGGCCGTCGTGACCGACGCATTCCTCGCCCGCCAGGAGCGCTTCGACGCCGTCGGCTCGACCAACGACGTCGTGCGGGCCTGGCTCGACGCGGGCACGCCCGAGGTGTGCCTCGCCGTCGCCGACGAGCAGACCGCGGGCCGCGGGCGCGCCGGCCGCACCTGGACCGCGCCGCCCGGCGCGGCGCTCCTGATGTCGCTGGGGTTCCGGCCGGGGTGGCTCGCTCCGGATCGCGTGTGGCGCCTTGCCGCCACGGTCTCGCTGGCGATGGCCGACGCGGCGGAGGAGGTCGCGGGACTGCCCGACGGGATGATCCGTCTGAAGTGGCCGAACGACCTCGTCGTGGAGACAGTCGGCGAGGCCGTCGTCAAGCTGAGCGACGCCGACGCGGTCACGGCGGCGAGCCACCTGACGTCGGCGTCCGACGTCCGCAAGCTCGCCGGCGTCCTCGGCGAGTCCGACGGGCTGGGCACGGACGACCCGCGCGTGATCGTCGGGATCGGCATCAACGCCGACTGGCAGGAACGCGACTTCCCGCGGGAGCTGGCCGGCACGATGACGTCTCTGCGCGAGGCGTCGCGCGGGCGGCCCATCGATCGCGCGCTGCTGCTCGACGGGTTCCTCTCGCGGCTCGAGGTCCGCGTCGAGGCGCTGCGCGGGGGCCGCTTCGACATCGCCGACTGGACCGCCCGCCAGCTCACGACCGGCCGGCAGGTGACGCTCGAGACACCGGCCGGGGATGCGGAGAGCGTCCTGGCGCTCGGCGTCGACGCGCTGTCCGGCGCCCTCGTCGTGGCCGATCCGGCCGCCGCGAGCGGTGAGCGGCCCGTCCACGCCGGCGAGGTCCGCCACGTCCGACTGGCCCCGGCCGGCGAGCCGACCGCTGCCGCGGGCGGGGTGTAACACGATGGCCCGGCGCGCGTTGTGGAAGGCGGACCGGTCGGCGGAGCCGCGTGCCCCCCGCATCGCGCACCTCGACCGGGACCGCGCGCTCGTCCACGCCGCCCAGGCGGACCCGGCCCGGTTCGAGGCCCTGTACCGGAAGTACCTCGCCCAGGTGTACAGCTACGCGTACTACGAGCTCCGCGATCACCATGACGCCGAGGACGTGACCGAGCGCACGTTCGTCGCGGCACTCACGAACCTCCACCGCTTCGAGGAGCGCGCGCGGCCCGAGGATGGGCAGGGCGCCTCGACGTTCCGCGTCTGGCTCTTCCGGATCGCGCGCAACGCGGTGGCGGACCGTCGCCGCGCGACGCGACGCCGGAACGAGGCCCCGCTCGAGGCCGCGGCGACCGTCTCGACCCCCGACGATGTCGCCGCGACCGTCGTGCGGCGGGACGAGGCCGGCGCGGCGTGGCGGGCGGTCGATCGCCTGCGCGGCGATCGGCGTCGGGCGGTGGTGCTCCGCTTCGTGGACGAGCTGTCGACCGCCGAGATCGCCGGCATCCTCGGCCGCTCCGAAGGCGCCGTTCGGGTCCTGATCCACCGGGCGCTGCGATCGGTGGCGCGCGACCTCGCCGACGACGGCCGGTGAGCGACGGGTTCGGCGTCCGGCCCGGCGAGGAGATCGAGGCGCTCGTCGTCGATCGCTACCTCGAATCGCTGCTGGCGCGTGCCGCCGAGGATCCCGCCGTCGAGCGTCGAGCCGGGCGGGTGCGGGCGGACCTGCGTACTGCCGCCGAGCGCCTGACGGCCGAGCTGCCGAGGCTCCACCCGTCGTTCCGCTTCGAGGAGCGGCTCGCGCTCCGACTCGCCGACGTCGCGGCGTCGCTGCGCGTGCCGGTCGCGGCGGGCGGCGACGTCGTGGTCGCCTTCGACCGGGCGTCCCCGTCGGATGACGCGCTGTTCGCCGACCTGGCGTCCCACGACCCGGAGGCCGACGACCGGCCGGAGCTCGTCCGACCGCTGCTGATCGGCGGCGCGCTCACGTCGGCGGCCCTGTCGCTGGCGGGCGCGGCCTACGTCGCGTGGCGCCGGACCCACCCCGGCTCTCCGATGGCCCGGGCGGTCCGGGCGGTCGCCCGCGGGAGGCTCGCCTGATGCCGCCGATCAAGCTGCCGTCGTTCCGCTCGCGCCGGAACGTCTACCCGCCCGATCTGTGGACGAAGTGCCCGTCGTGCGAGGAGATGCTGTTCAACAAGCAGCTCGACAAGGCGCTCCGGGTGTGCCCGGCGTGCGGCCACCACTTCCGGCTGACCGCGGCGGCCCGCATCGAGCAGCTCGTCGACCACGGCTCGTGGCACGAGCGTGACGGCGGCCTCCAATCGGTCGACGCCCTCGGGTTCGTCGACCAGAAGCCCTACCCGGATCGGCTCGCCGCCGCCCAGACCGCGACCGGCCTCCGGGACGCCGCGGTGTGGGGGACGGCCGCGATCGAGCGCACGGACGTCGCTCTGGTCGTGATGGACTTCGGGTTCATGGGCGGCTCGATGGGCGCGGTCGTCGGCGAGAAGGTCACCCGTGCCGCCGAGCATGCCCTGGCCGCCCGTCAGCCGCTCGTGGTCGTCGCGTCCTCGGGCGGCGCCCGGATGCAGGAGGGGACGCTCGCGCTCATGCAGCTGGCGAAGACGCTCGCCGCGCTCGAGCGGTTGCGTGCGGCCGGCGTCCCGTACGTCAGCGTGCTAAGCGACCCGACGACCGGCGGCGTGTTCGCCTCGTTTGCCGCGGTGGGCGACGTGAACGTCGCCGAGCCGAACGCGCTCATCGGGTTCGCGGGCGCGCGGGTCTCGGCCGGCACGATCGCCCAGGAGCTGCCGCCGGGGTTCCAGCGCTCCGAGTTCCTGTTCAGCCACGGCTTCGTCGACCGGGTCGTGCCGCGCCACGAGCTGCGTGGCGAGCTCGGCCGGCTGCTGCGCCTCCTCCGGCCGGCGCCGGCCGGACTGCTCCTCGTCGAGGACGATCCGCTCGCCGGCGGCATCGCCCCGGGCTTCCGGCCGCTGTCGTTCCTCGCCGACCTCGCCGATCGGGTGGCCGAGGCGGGCTCGAACGGCACGGGACCGCTGGCCGAATCCGAGGAGGCGGGCGACCCCCGGGCCGCCGTCTGGGCTCGCGTCCAACTTGCCCGCAACCTGCGCCGCCCCCGGACGCTCGAGTTCGTCGAGGCGATGACCGAGGACTTCGTCGAGCTGCACGGCGACCGGCTGTTCGGCGACGACGCCGCGATGGTCGCGGGTCTTGCCCGGCTCGACGGCCGGGTGGTCGCGGTGGTCGGGCAGCAGAAGGGCGCCGACACCGACGAGAACATCCGGCGCAACTTCGGCATGCCGCATCCCGAGGGCTACCGGAAGGCGATGCGGATCATGGAGCTCGCGGAGCGCTTCCGGCTGCCGGTCGTCACGTTCGTCGACGTCCCGGGCGCCCACCCGGGCGCCGAGTCCGAGGAGCGCGGGATCGCCGAGGCGATCGCCCGGTCCGTCGCGCTGATGACGCGCCTGCGCACGCCGATCGTCGCGGTGATCACCGGCGAAGGCGGCTCGGGCGGCGCGCTCGCGATCGCGGTCGGGGACATCGTGGTCGCGCTCGAGAACGCGGTCTACTCCGTCATCAGCCCCGAGGGCTGCGCGTCGATCCTGTGGCGCACCGCCGACGAGGCCTCGACGGCCGCGCTCGCGATGCGCATGACCGCCGCCGACCAGCAGGCACTCGGGGTGATCGACGTCGTCGTCCCCGAGCCGCCCGAGGGTGCCCACGCGGACGTTCCCGAGACCGCTCGCCGGTTGAAGGCGATCCTGGTCAACCGGCTCGGCGCCCTCGAGGCGGTCCCGATCGACGACCTCCTCGAGGCTCGCTACCGACGGTACCGGGAGCTCGGGCCGTACACTGAGGTCGAGACGCCGACCGCCGCGCCCCCGTCCCCGCGAAGCCTCGCCGATCGGCTGCGCGAGCTGCTCGGGCCCGGCCGGTGGTCGGTCCCGGTCCCCGCCGGCGTGCGTCGGTCCCGGGACGAGCCGCCCGCTCACGAGGAGGTCTAGCGCGTGGCAGAACCGCTCCAGCCGGACGTGCCCTCGGGCGACGCGCTGCCCGGGCGCGAGCCGGACCGCGCTGCGGACCACGACGCCATCGATCGGCTGGCGGAGGAGCTGCTGCCGGCGCTGATCGCGAAGCTCTCGGCGACCGGGCTCGGCGAGCTCGAGGTGCGCCAGGGCGGGTGGCGGGTGCGGCTCCGGCGACCGGCCGACGCAGCGTCCCGTGAGCGACGACCGCACGCCGGCCCGCGGAGCCAGCCCGGGCACGCCGGGCACGGGCACGGCCCGGTCCCGGTGGAAGGCCACCGGCCTGCGCGCCCGGCGGTCGCAGCGACGAACGGCGCCTCCCCGGGGGCGCACACCGCGGTGGGGCCCGGCCGGCCCGACGGCCACGATCGCTCCGGCCCGGCCTATGCGACCTCGCCGGCGGTTGGGGTCTTCCGGGTAGCGTCCGGCCTGTCGGCCGGGAACCGCGTCCGGGCCGGCGACCGCCTCGGCGCCGTCGACATGCTCGGCGTCGCGCAGGAGGTCGTCGCCCCCTGCGACGGGATCGTCGGCGAGCAGGTCGTCGAGTCGGGCGACGCGGTCGAGTACGGACAGGAGCTCATCGCGATCGAGTTCGCGGCCGCGCCGAGCGCTCACGGGGAGAGCTGATGTTCCGCAAGATCCTCATCGCGAACCGGGGCGAGATCGCGCTCCGCATCCTCCGGGCGTGTCGTGCCCTCGGGATCGAGTCGGTCGTCGTCTACAGCGAGGCGGATCGGGAATCGCTGCCGGTCCAGCTCGCCGACGAGGCGATCTGCATCGGCCCGGCCGACGCACGTCGGTCGTACCTTTCGGCGCCGGCGGTCATCTCGGCCGCGCTCGTCGCCGACTGTGACGCCATCCATCCCGGGTACGGCTTCCTGTCCGAGGACGAGGGCTTCGCCGAGATCGCGGCGGCGCACGGGCTGACGTTCATCGGCCCGCCTGCCAACGTCCTCGAGCGCTTCGCGAGCAAGGAATCCACGCGGCGACTCCTCGCGGAGCACGGCCTCCCGACGATCCCCGGCTCGGACGGGAACCTCCGGGACGACCTCCATGCGCTCGGCGAGGCCGAGCGCATCGGCTACCCCGTGCTGATCAAGCCGTCCGCGGGCGGCGGCGGCAAGGGCATGCGGATGGTGCGGACGCCGCGCGAGCTCGAGTCGGCGCTCAAGGTCTGCCGGTCGGAGGCGAAAGCGGCGTTCGGCGACGACTCGCTGTACCTCGAGAAGTGGCTCGACGAGAACCGCCACGTCGAGGTGCAGGTCGCGGTCGACCGGTACGGGCACGGCGTCCACCTCGGCGAGCGCGACTGCTCCGTCCAGCGCCGGCACCAGAAGATCATCGAGGAGGCCCCCACGCCAGCGCTCGGGCCCGCGGCCCGCGAGGACCTCGCCGAGCGTGCGATCCGGGCGATCGTCGCGGCGGGCTACGAGAACGTCGGCACCCTCGAGTTCCTCGTCGATCGCGACGACCAGCCGTACTTCATCGAGATCAACTGCCGGATCCAGGTGGAGCACCCGGTGACCGAGATGCTGACCGGCATCGACCTGGTCGAGACCCAGATCCGGATCGCGGCCGGCGAGCCGCTCGGGTTCTCGCAGGCCGACGTCGAGTTCCGCGGCCACGCCATCGAGTTCCGCATCAACGCCGAGGACCCGGAGCACGAATTCCGGCCGGCATCGGGCGTCGTCGAGCGGTTCCACGTCCCGGGCGGGCCGGGGCTGCGCATGGACACGCACCTGTACGCGGGCTACGAGGTGCCGCCGTACTACGACTCGCTTCTCGGCAAGCTGATCGTCTGGGGCCCGGACCGTGCGGCCGCGATCGCCCGGAGCCGGGTCGCGCTCGCGGAGCTCCAGGTCGACGGCCTCGTGACGAACGTCGCGATCCATCGCGCGCTCCTCGAGAACGAGGCGTTCCTCGAGGGCCACATGACGACGAACCTGCTCGACCGCGTCGGCAGCGCGGCCTTCCTGGCCGCAGCGGCCCGGTGAGGCGGCTGGGAGCGCGCCGCGTGGGTGCAGACCTGCACCGACCGGGTCGCGTGCCCGCCGTTCGACAGGCGACACTGGAAGCCCACCCCGCATGGAGCCGTTCGTGACCGACGCCATCCACTCGACCTCGGAGATCGAGGGTCTCATCCCGCACCGCTGGCCGTTCCTGCTCGTCGATCGGATCGTCGAATACGACCCGGAGGGGAAGCGGATCGTCGGTCTCAAGGGCGTGACCGCGACCGAGTGGTTCTTCCAGGGCCACTTCCCGGGCCTGCCGGTCATGCCGGGCGTGCTGCAGGTCGAGGCGCTCGCTCAGACGATGGCTGTCTACGTCGCGAAGCAGGAGGGGTTCGGCGACCGCATCGGGCTGTTCGCGGGGATCGACGACCTCCGGTTCAAGCGGGTCGTCGTGCCGGGCGACACGCTCCGGCTCGAGGTGACGATGGAGAAGCTCGGCTCGCGCTTCGGGCGCGGGCGCGGCGTCGCGACCGTCGACGGCGAGGTCGCCTGCGAAGGTCTCCTCTCCTTCATCATCCCGCCCGCGGGGGTCCTCCGATGACCCGGATCGCGGTCTTCTCGGACGTCCACGGCAACGTCGCCGCGCTCGAGGCGGTCCGACGCGCGGTCGACGCCGCCCGTCCCGACGCCGTGCTCGTCGCGGGCGACCACGTGCTCAACGGCCCCGAGCCCGCCGCAGCGGTCGACGCGCTCCGCGAGCTCGAGGCCGCGGGCGCGCTCGTTGTCCAGGGCAACACCGACATCGCGGTGGCGGACTTCGACTACGCCGCCGCGTTCCCCTGGTTCAGCGACGGGGTGCCGGACTCCTTCGTGGCCGCGGCGGAGTGGGCGCACGACGCGCTCGGCGACGAGCGGGTCGACTGGCTCCGCCGGCTGCCCGCCGAGCGACGGCTGCGCACCGCGGACGACACGCTCGTGCTGGTCTGCCACGCGTCGCCCGGCTCGCAGACGGCGGGCTTCGACCAGGCGCTCGATCCGACCGTCACGATCGAGCGCGTGGCGCGGACCGACGCCCGCGTGATCCTGTGCGGCCACACGCACCTCCCCGAGGTCCGCGATCTCGGCTGGAAGGTCATCGTGAACGGCGGCTCCGCAGGCTACGTCTTCGACGGCGATCCGACCGCGTCCTGGGCGCTGGTCGACATCGTCGACGGCGAGGTCACGGCCGAGATCAAGCGCACGTCGTTCGACGCGCTCGCCGTCGCGAACGCGATCTCCGCACGGGGGCTGCCCGGCGACGTGTACCGGGCCGCGACGGTCCGCACGGGAAAGCTCGTCCGATGAGGGGGGTCGCGTGGAGGGAGGCGGCGTGACCACGGGACGCCGCGTGGTCGTGACCGGCATGGGCATGGTGACCGCGCTCGGCAACGACGTGCCGACGACCTGGGCCGGCCTCATCGAGGGCCGTCCCGGCGTCCGCACGATCGAGGCCTTCGACCCCTCGCGCCTTGCGTCGCGGATCGCCGGCGAGGTCCGCGACTTCGACGCGAGCCACGTGCTCGAGCGCAAGGATCTCCGCCGCACCGACCGCTACATCCAGTTCGGGCTCGTCGCCGCGCGCGAGGCGATGGACCAGGCGGGCCTGCCGGCGCGGCTCGAGGGCGACCTCGCCGAGCGCACCGGGGTCATCCTCGGCACGGGCCTCGGCGGCGTCGGCACGCTGATCGAGGGGTTCAGCACGAACGCGCTGCGCGGCCCCGATCGGATCAGCCCGTTCCTCGTCCCCATGGGCATCCCGAACGTCGGGTCGGGCCAGGTCGCGATCAGCTTCGGCATGACCGGCCCGAACTACACGACGGTCTCCGCGTGCGCGACCGGCGGTCATGCGCTCGGCGAGTCGGGCGAGATCATCCGGCGCGGCGACGCCGACATGATGATCGCCGGCGGCGCCGAGGCCGGGATCCACGAGGCGCTCGTCGGCGGGTTCGCGGCGATGCGCGCGCTGTCGACGCGCAACGACGACCCGGCCGGGGCGTCGCGGCCGTTCGACCAGGGACGCGACGGGTTCGTGATCGGCGAGGGGGCCGGGGTCGTCGTGCTCGAGGAGCTCGAGCACGCCCGGGCCCGCGGAGCCACGATCCTCGCGGAGCTCGCGGGCTACGGCGCCACCGCCGACGCGTCGCACATCACGCTCCCGGCCCCGGGCGGCATCGGCGCGGTCCGGGCGGCGCGGCGGGCGCTCGAGAAGGCCGGCCTCGCCCCCGGGGCGATCGAGCACGTCAACGCGCACGCGACGTCCACGCCGGAGGGCGACAAGGCGGAGCTCCAGGCGATGCGGACGTTGTTCGGGGACCACGTCCGGAACGTCTCGATCACCTCGAACAAGTCGATGCTCGGTCACACGCTCGGCGCGGCCGGCGCGATCGAGGCCATCGTGACGATCCTGTCGATGCGCGAAGGCTGCGTCCCCCCGACGATCAACCTCGACGACCCCGATCCGGCCGGCGAGGGCCTCGACCTCACGCCGAACCGGGCGACCCGCCGGGACATCCGGGCGGCGATCAGCAACTCGTTCGGGTTCGGGGGGCAGAACACCGCGCTCGTGTTCGCCCGGTGGGACGCATGACCGACGACGTGCGCCTCGATCCGGCTGACGCCGACGAGTCGCTCCAACCCGCGCCGCCGCCGGCCAACGGCGACGATCGAGCGTTGCTCGCACTGATCGACCGCCTCGCGGTGCTGCTCGAGCGATCGGACCTGGTCGAGATCGAGGTGGAGGCCGGCGAGACCGGGCTCGTGCTGCGCAAGGCGGCCGCGCTGGCGGCGCCGGCGGTCGCATCGGGACCCGCTCCGGCCGCCGCGCTCCCGGCGGCGGCGGAGGACCTCGCCGGTCAGGGCGCGACGGACGCGCCGGCCGAGCGCCCGTCGGTGAAGGCCCCGCTGACCGGGATCTTCTACGGGTCGCCGGCGCCGGGCTCGGCCCCGTACGTGCAGGTCGGGGGCGAGGTCGCGGTCGGCCAGGTCATCGGGCTGATCGAGGCGATGAAGCTGTTCAACGAGATCAAGTCGGACCTCGCCGGGCGGGTGGTCCGCGTCGTCGCCGAGAACGGGGCCCTCGTGAAGGCCCGTCAACCGCTCATCGAGGTCGAGCCGCTGTGACCGAGCCCCGTTACGCGCACGTCACCGGCTGGGGCCGCTACGCCCCGGCCCAGGTCCTCACGAACGCCGATCTCGAGCGGATGGTCGACACGTCCGACGAATGGATCCGGACCCGCACGGGGATCCGCGAGCGACGCGTGGCGGCGGCCCACGAGACGACCGCATCGATGGGCGCGGTCGCGGGCCTGCGCGCGATCCGGACCGCCGGGCTCGACCCGGACGACATCGATCTGATCCTGCTCGCGACCCTGACGCCCGACTACTGGATGCCGTCCACGGCGGCGCTCGTGAAGGAGGCGATCGGCAACACGCGGGCGGCGGCGATGGACGTCGCCGCCGCGTGCTCGGGCTTCGTGTATGCGTTCTCCACAGCCCAGGCGTACATCGCGAGCGGGCTCGCGAGGCACGTGCTCGTGATCGGATCGGAGCTGCTCACCCGGTTCCTCGACTACACCGACCGGAGCACCTGCATCCTCTTCGGCGACGGGGCCGGCGCGGTCGTGCTGTCGGCGTCCGACCAGCCCGGCGGTGCGCTCGGGACCGAGCTGACGACCGAGCCGCAGGGGGCCTACATGATCTGGCTGCCTGCCGGCGGGGCGAAGGCGCCGCCCTCGCCGGGGACGATCGCGCGCGGCGAGCACTACATCCGGATGGAGGGGAACCAGACCTACCGGTTCGCCACGAAGACGATGGCCACGACCGCGCTCGAGTCGATCCGCCGGTCGGGGATCGACCCCGCGGACGTCGAGCTGTTCATCCCGCACCAGGCCAACGTCCGGATCATCGAGGCGGTCGCCAAGGGGCTCGGGCTGCCGATGGACCGCATGTACGTGAACCTCGACCGGTACGGGAACACGTCGGCGGCATCGGTGCCGATCGCGCTCGCCGAGGCCGTCAACGAGGGCCGCCTCTCGGTCGGCGACCACGTGACGCTCGTCGCCTTCGGGGCCGGCTTCACGTCCGGGGCGGTGACGATCCAGTGGACCGCCGACCCGGCTCGCGGTCGCGCCGGCGACGCGGCGGTCGACCCGGCCGACGTCCGGGTCCGGCTGCCGGTCGACTGGGATTCGGTCGACCCGATCCCGGCGGCGCTCGCGGACCTGATGGCGCGGCCGGGGCCGGTCGACGTGCCGCTCGACGACGTCGTGCCGGGCGAGCCGGCGCGCGCCGGCGAGCCGGTCGGCCGATGAGGATGGTCGCGAGCACCGACGCAGGAGGGGCGACATGATCGACCTGGCGGGCAAGAGCGCGCTGATCACCGGGGGTTCGCGCGGGATCGGGCGGGCGATCGCGCTGCGGCTCGCGGCCCAGGGCGCCGACATCGCGTTCAGCTACAAGGGCAACGAGGCCGCGGCGACGGCGACCGCCGGGGAGATCGAGGCGCTCGGTCGGAAGGCCGTGCCGATCCAGGGGGACGTCCGGGATCCCGAGTCGGCCGAGGCGGTCGTCAAGGGCGCGCTCGAGGCGTTCGGGAAGATCGACATCCTCGTCAACAACGCCGGGATCACCCGCGACGACCTGATCATGCGGATGACGCCCGAGGCCTGGCGCGACGTGCTCGAGACAAACCTGTTCGGGGCGTTCTGGACGACCAAGGCCGTCACCAGGCCGATGCTCAAGGCCAAGGGCGGGCGGATCGTCAACATCACCTCGGTGTCCGGGCAGGCCGGGCAGATGGGCCAGGCGAACTACTCGTCGGCGAAGGCCGGGCTGATCGGCCTGACGAAGGCGACTGCCCGCGAGCTCGCTTCGCGCGGCATCACCTGCAACGCCGTCGCGCCGGGCTTCGTCCTGACCGAGCTGACCGAGAGCTTGCCGGAGGACCTGAAGGCACAGCTGATCGAGCGGACGCCGCTCGGGCGGTTCGGGACGGTCGAGGAGATCGCGGCGGCCGTCGCGTTCCTCGCCAGCGACGAGGCCTCGTACATCACCGGCCAGGTGCTGGCGGTGGACGGCGGCCTGGTCATGATGTAGGACACCGACGAGCGTCCATTCCGTCGGCGCAGGTCGGCGGGTGTAGCCTCGACCCATGCGCATCGAACAGTTCGTCATCGAGGGCCTCGGTCACCTCTCGACGCTGATCTCCGACGACGATGCGGGTGCCGCGGCGGTCGTCGACCCTCGCCGCGACGTCGACGTCTACCTGGCCGCTGCGCGGGCCCGCGACCTGCGGATCACCCATGTCGTCGAGACGCACCTGCACAACGACTACGTCTCCGGCGGTCGCGAGCTCGCGGCGCTGACCGGCGCGGCGCACGTCATCGGGACCGGCGCCGAGCTGCGCTACGAGCACCGCGGTGTGCGCGACGGGGAGTCGTTCGACGTCGGCGGGCTGCGGTTCCGGGCGCTCCACACGCCGGGGCACACCCCGGAGCACATGAGCTACACGGTCGCCGACACGGCGCGGGCGGACGAACCGGCCGTCGCCTTCACCGGCGGGTCGCTGCTGGTCGGCGCGGTCGGGCGGACCGACCTGCTCGGCGCGGAGCACGCGATCCCGTATGCCGCCGACATGCATCGCTCGCTCCACGAGGTCCTGCTCCGCCAGGAGGACTTCGTCGGCGTCTACCCGACCCACGGGGCGGGATCGCTGTGCTCGACCGGCATCGCCGCGACACCGTTCTCGACCATCGGGTACGAGCGCCGGCACAACCGGCTCCTGCGCCCGATGGACGTCGACGCGTTCGCGCGCGCGCTCCTGCGCGACCAGCCGGCGTTCCCGCGCTACTTCGCACGGATGCGTCCGATGAACCAGGGCGGACCGGCGCTCCTCGGGGGCGTGGTGCCCGCGCCGCCGCCGCTGCCGGTGGAGGCCGTCCGCGACGCGATGGACGGCGGCGCGCTCGTCGTCGACGCCCGGGTCCCGCCGGCGCACGCGCTCTCGCACGTTCCGGGCAGCCTTTCGATCCCGGTCGGCAGCTCGTTCGGCACGTGGCTCGGCTGGGTCGTGCCGCACGACCGCCCGATCGTCCTCGTCCTCCAGGACCCGTCCGACGCCGACGACCTCGTGCGGCAGGCGCTGCGGATCGGGCACGAGTCGATCGCCGGGTATCTCCAAGGCGGGTTCCGCTCGTGGATGGAGGCGGGCCTGCCGATCGAGTCGACGGGACGCATCACGGTCGACGACCTGGCCGCGGCGCTCGGCGCGGACGATGCCCGCGCACGCGACGACGCCCCGTTCGTCCTCGACGTCCGCCAGGCCCGGGAGTACGTCTCCGGGCACGTGCCGGGGGCCGTCCACCTGACCGCGGGCGACCTGCCGGACCGCCTGACCGAGCTGCCCCGATCCCGACCGATCGCGGTCATGTGCGCGTCGGGCTACCGATCGTCGGTAGCAGCGTCGATGCTCCGGAGCGCCGGCTTCGAGGACGTCTCGTGGGTGGCAGACGGCGTGCCCGCCTGGAAGGCCGCGGGCTTCGACGTCGAGCGCGGCGAGGGCGATGCCGACCCGGACGCCGAGGACCAGCCGGCCGCCGCGGTGTCCGCGCCCTCCCACCCGCAGTAGCGAGGAGCGCTCCCCGTACCGGAGTACCACGCCGACCGGGTACTGTTCGGCTACCGCCCGCGGTGCCGCGCGGTGGGACGATCACCGCCGTGAGCTCGCCGACCAGCGAGCGTCTCGCCTCCGCCGGCCAGCCTCGATCGGAGACGGACGCTCCTCGCCGGAACCCCGTGATGCCGTCGCTCCTGCGCCGGCTGTCCGGGCGCGACCACGACCGGGGGACGCTCGCCCGGGACGATGCGCTCGATGCCGCCGCCGAGCTCACGGTCCATCTCGACACCGTGCTCGAGATCGCCGAGCGGCTCGCCTCCTCGCACGACCGTGCCGAGCTGTTCCACCTTATCGTCGACGAGGCGAAGCGGGCGCTGCGCGCAGATGCCGTGACGATCCGGATCCTGCGCGAAGACGGGCGCCTCGAGGTGACCGCCTGGGCGGGGCTCACCGACGAGGTCGCGAGCAGGCTGCCCGTCTTCCGGCAGGACGAGGGCTGGATCGGCGAGGTCCTCCGGACCCGCCGGCCGATCGCGGTTCGAGACGTCCGGCGCGAGGGGCTGGCGGGCCTCGACCGGTACGACGGTGTGCTCCGCATCGCGGGCGACCTCGTCGCGCCGCTGATCCACCACGACCGGCCGATCGGCGCGCTGTCGGTCGCGACCTTCGAGCCGCGCGACTGGACCGCGCGCGACCTCGCCTTCATCACGACCCTTGCGACGCACGCCTCCGTGGCGCTCGCGAACGCGGAGCTCTTCGAGCAGACCGAGCGGCGCGCGGCGCAGCTCGCGGTCCTGCAGTCGGCGTCGGCGCGGATGAGCCGGGCGACGACGATCGAGGAGGTCGGTCGCGCGCTCGTCGAGGAGACGCGCCGGATCATCGACTACCACAACGCCCGGGTGTACCTGATCGAGCCGCCCGACGACGTCGTGCCGATTGCCTTCGAGGGCCGGGTCGGCGCGTATGAGCGGGTCGACCTGCGACTGCTTCGGTGCCGGCTGGGGGAGGGGTTCACGGGCTGGGTCGCGCTGCACGGCGAGCCGTTGCTGATCGACGACGCGAACGCGGACTCGCGGGGCGTGTCGATCGACGGCACCGACGAGATCGACGAATCGATGCTGGTGGTGCCGATGCGCAAGGACGGGGCGACCGTCGGCGTGATCACGCTGTCGAAGCTCGGGCTGGGGCAGTTCGGCCCGGAGGATCTGCGGCTGCTGTCGATCCTCGCGGATCAGGCCGCGACCGCGCTCGAATCCGTCCGGCTGCTTGCCCGCACGCGCGACCTCGCCGGCGAGCTCCAGCGACTGCTCGACATGTCGAGCGATCTGTCGGCGAGCCTCGACTCGCGCGAGGTCGCCGATCTCATCGCCCGCCACCTCGCCCTTGCCCTCGCGGTCGACGAGTGCGCGGTCAGCTACTGGGACAAGCCGAACGAGCGCGTGCTGTCGCTCGGGTACTACCCGGCGCTGCGGATCGACGAGCTCGAGCCGTGGTTCGACGTCGCCGGCTACCCGCAGACGCTGCGCGTTCTCGAACGCCACGAGATCGCGATCGTGGACGCCGAGGACCCGGCAGCCGACCCGGCCGAGGTCGCGCTGCTGCGGCGCGACGGCAACCGGGCGCTGGCGATGCTCCCGCTCGTCGCGAAGGGCGAGGCGATCGGGCTCGTCGAGCTGTTCTCGAAGACGCCCGTCGCCTGGGACGAGGGGCGCCTCCGGTTCGCCCAGACGATGGCCAACGAGGCGGGCATGGCGCTCGAGAACGCCCGGCTCTACGAGGCCGCCCGGAACCTGGCCGACCGCGACCCGCTGACCGGCTTCTACAACCACCGGTTCCTGCACGAGCGTCTCGGCGAGGAGGTCGTCCGTGCCCAGCGCGCACGACGGCCGCTGAGCATGCTCATGCTCGACCTCGACGACTTCAAGCTCGTGAACGACACGTTCGGTCACCTGTTCGGCGACCGCGTCCTCACGTTCACCGCCGACCTGATCCGGTCGACGCTGCGCGCGTCCGACATCCCGGCGCGCTACGGCGGGGACGAGTTCGCGATCCTCCTGCCCGAGACCGACCGGGACGAGGCGTGCAGCGCGGCGGAGCGAATCCTGGCGGCGTTCCGCGACCGACCGTTCGTCGGGGAGCAGCGCGGTCCCGTGCCGATCGCGGCCTCGATCGGGGTCGCCACGTACCCGGCCGACGGGCGCACGCCGACCGAGCTGATCGCCGCAGCCGACGAGGCGCTCTACCGGGTGAAGCGCGACGGGGGCCGTGACGCCGCGACGGGGTCGGGCGAGGCGGCGTAGGCGCGGCGGCGGAGGCGCGGACCCTCGTCCGGGCCGGTGCGCGGCGGTACGGAAGTACCACCCGGCGGGATTCGGGAGTACCACGCGGGGGAGTGGACGGCGAGCACCCCGAACCGGCATGCTCACCACCGAACGTGAGCCAACCCATCCGGAAGCCCGAACGGCCGATGGACCAGCCCGATCCCCGGATCCGGCGGTCCTGGTGGATGCTCTCCGGAACGTTCTCGCTGCTCGGTGCGGTCGTGCTGCTGCGCGTCCTCATCGGCGGGGAGCGGCCGGTCGACTGGCTGACCGCCGCCCTCGTGGCCGTCGCGGGCGTCGCCGCGATCCAGCACCGCAACGCGGTCGCCTCGCTCGAGGCCGGCCGGCGCAGCGAGGCCGAGTCGTTCGCCCGCATCCTGCGCGGGCTGTCGCGTTCGGTGTCGCCCGACGCGATCGTCGACGCGATCGTGGCCGAGCTGGCCGACTCGACGGGCGCGGACCACGTCGTGGTCGTTCGTCGTCGGCCCGACGAGCGGCGGCTCGAGGCGACGCTCGTCAACGCCCGTCCGGGCGTGCCGAACTCGACGACGCTCCTGCCGCTGTCGGACCTCGAGGATCCCGTGGCGCCCGACGACCGGCGTCGCGAGGTGGGCGCCCTGGTGGGGATCCCGATCGAGCCGGTGTTCGCCGCCGCTGCGGTGGCCCCCGGCTCCCGAGCCGACGGTGGCGGGGTCGCCACGCTCCGCTCGCCGGGGGAGGAGCCTGCGCCAGGAGGCCTCGGGACGGCGGGCGGTCGGGCGGCCAGGTCGGCCGGGGCCTCCCGCCCGGACGCCGAGACGCGGGCCTTGCTCGTGGCCGATCGCATCGCCGAGCGCGTCCGCCGCGTCTACGGCCTGCGCGACGTCATTGCGGCGCCGCTCGTCAGCGACGGCGCCGTCCTCGGCGCGATCGTGCTCTCGCGCCGGGTCGCCGATCCGTGGCCCGAGACCGCGCGCCGGCTGCTCGTCGGGGCCGCGCACGAGGCCTCGGCCGCGCTGTCGCGGGCGTACTCGCACCGCGCGGCGGAGCAGCAAGCCTCGACGGACGCCCTGACCGGTCTTCCGAACCGCCGCTACTTCGACGAGTTCTGCGGTCTCCTCGCCCGGCGCCGGCGTGCCGACGACGCGGTCGGCGTGCTGATGGTCGACATCGACCACTTCAAGCGGCTCAACGACACGTACGGGCACGCGACCGGCGACGAGGTCCTGCGGGCCGTCGGTGGGGCGATCGTCTCGGCGGTCCGCGAGGACGACGTCCCGGCCCGGTTCGGGGGCGAGGAGTTCGTCGTGCTGCTGCGCAACCCGGGTCACGGTGTCGCGCTCGAGGTCGGCGAGCGCGTCCGTCAGGCCGTCGCGTCCCTCGACCTGTCCGCCGCCCGCGTGCCGCCGATCTCGGTCTCGGTCGGCGTGGCGGTCGCGGAGGCGCCCGACGAGCCGATCGACGGGCTCATCGAGCGTGCCGACGCGGCGCTGTACCGGGCGAAGCGCGCGGGGCGCGACCGGGTGGTCGCGGCCTGACCGTCGGGTCGGCCGGCCGGCTGACGGCCGGCGGGCCGGTCGAGCGGGGCGTTGCGTCGCCGGCGCGCGTGGGCCTGCCGCATCCCGGCGTCGCGCTACCATCGCGGGGTGCCTGCCAGCCGACCCGGCCCCGATCGCGACGCGCCCGCTGCCGCGGTCGCCGACGACGCCGACGACCTCGATCGCCCGGTCGACGAGCCCGACGACCACCTGATCGACCCCGGTGACGATCGCCCGCTCACGAACGGCGATCTCGCACGGATCTTCCACGAGATCGGCGACATCCTCGAGGTCAAGGGCGAGCTCGTGTTCAAGACCGTCGCCTACCACCGAGCCGCGGACGCGATCGGGCGGAGCCCGGTCGACCTCGTCTCGGCGTATCGGGAGGGGAAGGCGCCCCGGATCCCGGGCGTGGGCAAGGCGATCAGCGACAAGATCGACGAGCTGGCGCGGACCGGGCGCATGGCGTTCTACGATCGGCTGCGCTCGGAGGTGCCGCCCACCCTGGTCGAGCTCCTCCGGATCCCGGGTCTCGGCCCGAAGGCGGTCCGGACGATGTACGAGACGCTCGGCATCGAGACGATGGACGACCTGCGGCAGGCGGCCGAGGCGGGCACGCTCCGCGATCTCCCGCGGATGTCGAAGCGGACCGAGCAGCTCGTCCTCGAGGGGATCGCCCGGCTGGAGGCGAACCCGCGACGGATGCTCCTCCACCGGGCCGAGGCGGCGATCACCGGCATCATCGCGGCGCTCGAGGGGCTGCCGGGCGTGCGCTCCGTGCAACCGGCCGGTTCGTTCCGGCGCAAGCGCGAGACGATCGGCGACCTCGACGTGCTCGTCGAGACCGACGATCCGCGCGCGGCGATCGACGCGTTCACCGGGCTCGGGGTCGTGGAGGACGTGATCAACCGCGGCGACGCCAAGGCCGCGGTCCGGCTGCTCCGCGGCCCCCAGGTCGACCTGATGGTGATGCCGCCCGGCGAGGCCGGCACGTACCTCGTCCACTTCACGGGCTCGAAGGAGCACAACGTCCGGCTGCGGGCACGCGCCCGCGATCGCGGCTGGAGCCTGTCCGAGAAGGGGTTCCTCCGGATCGACGAGGAGGGCCGGCCGCTGACCGGCGACGCCGCCGAGCTCCGGACGTTCGCGACGGAGGACGAGGTCTACGCGTTCCTGGAGCTGCCGTTCATCGAGCCCGAGCTGCGCGAGGACAGCGGCGAGATCGAGGCGGCGCTCGCCGGCCGGTTGCCGACGCTCGTCACCGGGGCCGACCTGCGCGGCGACCTCCACACGCACTCCGAGTGGTCGGACGGGATGCACCCGATCGAGGTGATGGCCGAGGCGTGCCGTCGGCGCGGGTACGCCTACCAGGTGCTGACCGACCACTCGATGTCGCTGGCGATCGCCCGGGGGCTCGACCCGGGCCGGGTCGAGGAGCAGCGCGCGATCATCGCCGCGCTCAACGCCCGGTTCGAGCAGGAGGAGCGCGAGGGGACCGTCCCGCCCGGCTCGTCGCCCGACGGGTTCCGGTTGCTCCACGGCTGCGAGCTCGAGATCCGGGCAGACGGCCGGCTCGACTACGAGGACGACCTCCTCGCACGGTTCGACGTGGTCGTCGCGTCGCTCCACGTCTCGCGTCGCCAGCCCCGCGCCGAGCTGACGCAGCGCACGCTCACCGCGATCCGCAGCCCGCACGTCGACGTCATCGCCCACCCCGCCGGTCGGATGATCCAGACGCGCGACGACCTCGACCTCGACTGGGACGTGGTCTACGAGGAGGCGGCGCGGACGGGCACGGCCCTCGAGATGAACGGGTCGCCCCACCGGCTCGACCTCGCGGTCGAGCGCGCCCGACGAGCGGTCGCCGCCGGCTGCGTCCTGTCGATCGATTCGGATGCCCACAAGACCGCCGAGCTCGACTACGTTCGGTGGGGCGTGAGCCAGGCACGCCGCGCCTGGGTGGAGCCGGCGAACGTGCTCAACACGCGCTCGCGCGAGGAGCTGCTCGCCTGGGTGGCCGGGAAGCCGGCACGGGTCGGGGCGTGACGCGGTGAGCGGCGGGGAGCGGCCGGGCGCCGAGCGGTCGGGCGCCGAGCGGTCGGGCGGCGCCGAGCGCGGCGGCCGGGGCCACGGGTGGGCCGCCGATTCCGGCGGGCGGGACGTGGACGGCCCCGGGCGGCTCCCCGGGTGGCTCTCGGGCGCAGGGTCGACCACGCCGGCCGGCGGTGCGCGCCGAGCCTCCATCACGCGCGCATCGACCGCCGGCCGCGAGGCGCTCGGCGGCTCCCCGTCGCTCCGCGGCCCCGCGTCGCTGCCGGGTCTGTCGCCGGGCCCCGGCCGGCCGCAGCAGCTCTCGCCCAGCCTCGAGGGACGGCTGGCCCGGCGCGACCTCGCGCTCGCGTCGGTGGTCGTCGTCGGGCTGTCGCGGCTGCTCGACGGGCCGCTCGTGTGGCTCGTTGCCGCGCTCGTGCTCGGCGCGGTCGCGGTCGGCGCCCTCCAGGTCCTCGCCGAGGACGACCCGACGGCCGAGACGACCGGCGTGCCGATCGAGTCGGTCATCCTCCCGGCCGTCGCGGCGGTCGCCTCGGTCGGCGCGATCCGGCTGGTACCGATCGGCCTGTGGCTGGCGCCGGCGCTGCTGCTGACCGGCCTCGCGGTCGACCGGGCGCTCGCGCTCGAGAGCCGGATCCTGCGCGCGCGGTCCGCGCCGGGCCCCGAGGAGCGGACGCGGATCCTCGTCGCGACGCTCGTCATCGGGTTCGTCGGCTTTGCGGGCGCGGCGGCGATCGTGCCGGGCGGTCTCGCCGAGCCCGCGGGCGAGGCGGGTGGCGCGCTCGAGGAGTCGAACCTGCTCGTCCTGGCTGCCGCGGATGCGGCGATCGCGTTCCTGCTCGGGTACCGGGCGGCCGCCCTGCGGGTGACGAACCTCATGGATGCGCTGTGGTCCGCGGCCACGTACGCGGGCGCCATCGCCATCGGGGCCGCGGCCGTGCGCGCCATGGAGATCCCCCGGCTGGTCGGGCCGGCGCTGCTGATCCTCGCGTTCTACCTGTGGGACGCCTTCCACGGCGCCCCGCGCTCGCGCCGCCGCGACGTCCGGTGGATCTGGCAGACGGCGCTGCTCGCGATCCTGGGCATCGCGGTCGTCCTGTGGAACCTCCAGCTGCGCGGCTGACCGACCCGGCCGCGTTTGACGCGGACCCGGATGGGTGCTAGAAAGCGATGCTTGCGCGGCGGCCCCGAACCTGCCCCGCGTTCCCGCACGCCGATCCGTCCGGCCTCGTCCGGACGCGCTCCGTGAAAGGACGACACCGCACGTGACCTTCCCCGACATCGAGACGACGAACAGCCAGACGCCGGTCAACCTGACCCGCCAGAAGCGGCAGCTGGCCGAGCAGGCGATCGCCCACGCGGCCGCGGCGCGCTGGGCGGATGCGGCGGAGGCGAATCGCAAGCTGCTCGAGCTCGGCCCCGACGCCGAGGCCGAGAACCGCCTCGCCAAGGCGCTGTGGGAGCTCGGTGAGCTGGCCGCCGCCCGCGAGCACTACCAGACCGCGCTCGCGCTCGATCCGACGAACCGCATCGCCGAGCGCAACATCGATCGGCTCAAGATGCTGCTCGTGGCGGCCGGCGAGAAGACGGTCCCGGCGACCGAGGGCAGCAAGGCTCCGGTCTCGATCTTCGTCGAGGAGACCGGCAAGACCGGCTTCGCGTACCTCACCGACCTCGCCGACCCGCGCCAGCTCGCCCAGGTGAACCCCGGCGACTTCGTCGAGCTCGTCCCCGAGGGGAACCGGCTCATCGCGATCAGCAACGGGGTCCGGATCGGCGTGGTCGAGCCGCGGGTCGCGGCACGCCTGCTCAAGCTCATGGCCGACGGCAACAAGTACGCGGCCGGGGTGACCTCGCTCGGCGACAAGGACGTCCGGATCATCCTCCGCGAGACGTTCCAGGACCCGCGCAACTACGGCAAGGTCAGCTTCCCGACCGCGGCGAAGTCGACCGACCTGCGGCCGTACACGAAGGGCACGCTCGTCCGCGAGGAGATGGAGCTCGAGGAGGACCTCGAGGACGACGAGGAGGACGAGGAGATCGAGGATCTCGATCGCGTCCTGCCGCCCGAGTCGACGACCGAGGAGGCCTTCGAAGAGGAGCCCGACGAGCTCGACGAGCCGTAGCTTCGCGGGGCGCCCCGGCCCGAACCGCCGACACGCCGACCTGGGGTCGATCCGGGCACGACGCTCGGCTAGGATGCAACCGATGACCGGACGCTCGATGCCCGCGCGCGCCGAGCCGGGCCACTCGCTCCCGGTCTTCGACCGACTCGCCCCGGCCCCGTCCCCGGCGCTCGTCAACGCCAGGATCGACGAGCATTCGGGGCCGGGCGACGTCGTCGCGGACCTCTTCGGGCGGGGCGGCTGGGTGGCCCGTGCCGCGATCGACCGGCAGCGGCGGGTCGTGTCCCTCGAGTCGAGCCCGCTCACGCGGATGCTCGCCGAGGTGGTCCTCCGTCCGCCCGACGTCCGCCATCTCGACGCCGCGTTCCAGGGCCTCTCGGCGTCGCCGCGCCGGGAATCGAGCCTCAAGGTGTCGATCGGCGAGCTGTTCGCGACGCGCTGCGCGACGTGCGGCCGGTCGCTCGTCGCGGACGAGCTCATCTGGAAGACCGCGGACGCCGAGGGCCCGCAACCCGAGATCGTCGCGAAGCACTATCGCTGCGTCGTGTGCCGGGACCAGCGCGGGGGATCGGAGCAGCGGTCGGCGCCGCCCGACGCCAACGACCTGGCCCGGGCCGCGGCCGACCCCGGGATCGACGAGGCTCGCGCGTTCGTGGCGGATCGCTTCCCACCGGTCGACGGCGCACCCGATCTCGTCGACGAGCTGCTCGGGCTGCACACCCCGCGCCAGCTGGTCGGCCTTGCTGCGATCCTCGAGCGCATCGAGGGCGACCTCCGAGCGGCGCCCGTCCTCGCGGCGCTCCGGCTCGCGCTGCTCCACGCGCTGCTGCCGGCCAGCCGGCTGGCCGTCTTTCCCGGTCGCGGGGCGACGCTTCGGGTCGGGGGCGGGCACGTCAAGCCGCCGAGCGCGAGCCAGTGGCGTGAGCGCAACCCGTGGCTCGCGTTCGAGGACGGGGTCCGAACGGTCCGCGGGTTCGTCCAGCGGCTCGAGGGCGGCGCGCTCGGGCCGGTCCAGGCGCGGCTCGGCGAGGACCTGCGCAGTCTCGGGGAGGGAACCGCGACCGCGCTGCTCGGGATCGGGACCGTTGCCGGGCTGCGGCTGCTCGGGACCGACACGCGGGAGCCCGGCCACGGCGGCTCCGTCCCGCGCATTCGGCTCGTGTTGAGCCAGCCGCCGGCGCGGCCCACGCTGGACCGGCTCGCGCTCGGCTACTACGGGACCGCCTGGGTCCTCGGGCGGGAGGCCGCGACGCTCGTGCCGGCCGCGGCGCTCGCCGGGTCGAGCCTGCGCGCGCCGTGGAGCTGGCAGACCGCGTTGCTGAACCGGGCGCTCGAGGCGATCGAGCCGGCGCTCGCTCGCGACGGCCGGATCGTGCTGCTCGTCGAGGGCGGCGTCGAGGCGCTCGCGGCAGCGGCGCTCGGGGCGAGCGGTGCCGGCTATCGCGTCGTCAGCGCGAGACTGGCGGACGCCGACGACGACGCCGGCGTCGTCGAGCTGCTCGGTCCGAACGCGGTCCTGCCCCCGGGGCCGCGTACCCGGGCGAACGTCGCGCTGGCCCCCCTGTCCGGCGGCGCCGGCGATCCCGACGTCGTGCCCGCCCACGGCTTGTTCGCCCCGCCGGAGCGCTTCGACCGGCGGCCGTTCTCGCCGGCCGAGACCGCGCGCACCGTGACCGACGTCGCCGTGGAGGTCCTCAAGGCGCGCGGCGAGCCGGCCCGCGCGGAGCGCCTGATCGGGGAGGTGCTGGTCGGGCTCGACCGGGCGGGGCACCTGCGGCGGTTCGCGTCGGCGGCACGCGGCGGCGCCGGGGACGACGACCACGCGCCGGAGAGCGAGCACGACGAGGAGCGCGCCGCCGGACCCGTCGAGCGCGGGGACGACGGCCCCGGCCGGTCGCGTGCGGGCCGCTCCGGCCCCGACGACCGGCATGCGGATCCGCCCTCCGGACCGCCACCCGCCGTCGACGATCCGCCGCCGCCGTCCCGAGAGGCCGTCCCCGACGACATCCTCGCCGCGATCGGCGTCGGACGACGGACCGCGACGAGCGAGCAGCTCGACCCGGTCGACCGGCTGCTCGCGCTGATCCGCGACGAGCTGACGCGGCCGACGCAGCGCCGCCTCGTCGAGATCGAGCCCGGGCGCTGGTGGCTCGCCGACCGGGCCGATCGGGACGCCGCGGCCGCGCCGCTCGCGGACCGCGTCGAGTGGTCGGTCTTCAGCCTGCTGTCGACCGCGGGTCCCCTGTCCGAGGCGGCGTTCCTCGAGCGGATCGCCGCGCTGTTCGCCGGTCATGACCTCCCCGACGAGCGGCTCGTCCGGGCGTGCCTCGACAGCTACCGCAGCCTCGCCAGCACGCCGGACCGGATCGTGACCGCGGACGACCTCCTCAAGCGCAGCCAGGAGCACACCGAGCTGCTGGCGCTCCTCGCCGACGGCGGTCATCGGCTGGGCATGCAGGTCTGGCTCGGCCGGCGGGAGCAGAGTCGCCGGATCGGGGGCGGGCTGCTCGGTGACCGACTCTCGGACGCGGAGCAGCGGGCGCACCTCGCGGGGATCAGCCGGGCGGTCGACGACCTCGCCGAGGTCGACTGCATCTGGTACGTGCGGAACCGGCTCGCGTTCCTGTGGGAGGTCGAGTGGACCGCGATGCTCGGCGAGCCGCTGCTCAAGCGCCACGCCCGCATCCCGCCCGACGAGAAGCTCGTGCGGTTCCTCGTGATCGCGCCCGAGCGCACCGAGCTCGTGCGCCACAAGCTCGAGCGTTCGCCGCTCCTTCGCTCGGCGCTCGAGGAGGGCAACTGGCACATCCTCAAGAGCGATCACCTGCGGACGTTCCTCGCGAGCGACGAGCCGACCCTCGAGTCGCTCGAGCCGCTGCTGGGGCTCGATCCGCTCATCGAGCGGGGCGGGGAGCAGCTGCCGCTGTTCGGCGGCTGACGCAACGGACCGCTACCCGCCGGCCCGCTACCCTACGGCTGAACCCCTGAAGGATCCCTGCGAGGAGCCACCGTGACCGACGCCACCCCTGCCCCCGACGTCAACGCGCTCTCGGACCGGTTCTGGGAGTCGATCCTCGAGCTCAATCCCACGACGGCCACGGTCTACGGGGACGACCGCTACGACGATCGGCTCGAGGACCCGGGTCCCGAGGGCCGTGCCCGGACCCGCGATCTCTACGAGCGCACGCTCGCCGAGGCGACCGCCATCGACCCGACCGGCCTGTCGACCGAGGACCGGATCACCCGGGACATGCTGCAGGTCATCTGCGAGCTCGGCCTCGAGGAGCTCGACCAGCGGATCCACGAGCTGCGGGTCGTCGACCAGATGAGCGGTCCGCAGCAGCTGCTCCCGCAGCTCACGTCGTTCCAGCGGGCCGACACGCCGGAGCGGCTCGAGGCCTTCCTCGCTCGCCTCCGTGCCTACCCGGCGTACATGGCGGCGAACACCGAGATCCTGCGCGACGGGCTGGCCTCGGGCCTCACCGCGCCGCGCATCGTCGCCGAGCGGACCATCGCCCAGATCGAGCGGCTGCTCGAGGTGCCGATCGACTCCGCGGTCGTGCCGGCGATGGCGACCGTGGCGAGCGAGGCGGACCGCGAGCAGGTCCGCGCCGCGGTTCGCGAGCACGTCTACCCGGCGGATCAGGCGTTCCTCGACGTCCTGAAGGGCGACTACCTCGCGGCATCGCGGACGGAACCCGGTCTCTGGTCTGCCCCGAACGGGGAGGCGCTCTACCGGACCGCGATCCGCGGCTGGACGACGCTCGAGCTCGACCCCGAGGACGTCCACCGCATCGGGCTCGAGGACATCGAGCGGATCGACGAGGAGCGCCGGGCGATCGGGCGCGCCGCGGGCTACGGCGACGACATCGACGCCTACCGCCGGTCACTCGAGGCCGATCCCGCGAACGCGCCGAGGTCGAAGGACGAGCTGGTCACGCGCGCGAACGAGGACATCGAGCGGGCGATGGCGGCGGCGCCGCGCTACTTCGGCCGGCTGCCGAAGGCCGGCCTGGAGGTTCGCCCGGTCGAGGAGTTCAAGGAGAAGGACGCCCCGTTCGCCTACTACTTCCCCCCGACCCCCGACGGCTCGCGCCCCGGCATCTACTACGCGAACGGCTACGACCTGCCGAGCCGGACGTTCACGAAGCTCGCCACCACGACCTACCACGAGGCCGTGCCCGGCCATCACTTCCAGATCACGCTCGAGATCGAGAACCCGTTCCTCAACACGTTCCGGCGGCTCGGGGCGCGGATGATCGGCGGCGCGTACGTCGAGGGCTGGGGCCTGTACAGCGAGCGGCTCGCCGACGAGATGGGGCTCTTCCGGTCGGAGGGCGAGCGGTTCGGGATGCTCGACGCGCAGGCCTGGCGCGCGGCGCGGCTCGTCGTCGACACGGGCATGCACGCGCTGCGCTGGCCGCGCGAGCGCTCGATCGAGTTCCTGCGGGCGACCGGCCTGTCCGAGACCGACGCGGTCATCGAGACCGACCGGTACATCTGCTGGCCGGGACAGGCACTGACGTACAAGATCGGCCAGCGTGAGATCGAGCGGCTGCGTGCGGAGGTGGAGGCGCGCGACGGGAGCGCCTTCGACATCCGGGCCTTCCACGACGCGGTGCTCGGCCACGGGTCGCTGCCGCTCGCGACGCTGTCGCGCGAGCTGCCGGGCTGGGTGGCGACCCCGGCCTGAGGGGCTGCTCGGGCTAGGAGTCGAACCCGATCCCCAGCTCGTCGAGCGTTCGCAGGAGCAGGCTGCGCCGGCCCTCGTTGCGGTCCGCCCGGTCGAGCTCGCGGCGCACGACCTGTACGGTGGCATAGCGCAGCGGCTCGGGCGGGAACGGGATCGGCGGCGACGTGACGATCCGCAGCCGCAGCCGGTCCTCGTCGGGCCGGAGGATGAAGTCGCGCACGACGCCGGCGGCCCAGCGGCTCGCGCCGACCCCGAGCCCCGTGTATCCCAGCGCGTAGGTCAGCCGGTCCCCGAGCAGCTGCCCGAACGTCACCGTGAACCGCGAGGTCGTGTCGATCGCGCCGCCCCACCGGTACGGGAACCGCAGACCGGCGAGCTGGGGGAACGCGCGGAAGAACTGCGCCTCGAGCTTCGCGAACGTCTCGGGTCGCTCGTCGAGGTGCGCGCCGACCGCGCTGCCGTAGTGGTAGACCGCGTCGTAGCCGCCCCACAGGATCCGGTCGTCGGCGGTCAGCCGGAAGTAGTGGAACTGGTTGTTGGCATCGGACAGGCCCTGGCGTCGCTGCCAGCCGATGGCCTCCCGCTCGTCCGGCGTCAGCGGGTCCGACACGAGCGCGTAGTCGTACACGGGGACGAAGGTCGGCGTGAGGCGCCGAAGCCAGCCCGAGTACGCGGACGTCGCGACCACGACGCGGTCGGCGCGCACCGAGGCGCCCGCGCCGGTCCGCACGTGCACACCGCCCGCGCGCCGCTCGACCGACGTCACGCGCGTCCGCTCGCAGATCCGCACGCCCCGCTCCAGCGCCACCCGGGCGATTCCCCGGCACAGCTTGACGGGGTCGAGGAGGACGTCCCGCCCGGGCGGCCGGTAGAGCCCGGCGTGCCACAGCGGCGAGTGGACCTCGGCGCGGGCCGCGTCGGCGTCGAGGAACTCCAGCTGCTCCCCGTGCTCGGCCGCGACGTCGACCCACTCGCGGAACTCGTCGACCTGGTACGGCTGGTCCGCGAGCGTCAGCGTGCCGGTCTCCTCGAGATCGCAGTCGATGCCGTGCTCGCGGGTGAACGCGATGAGGCCGCGGAGGTTCTCGATGCCCTCGCGCTCGAGGATGTCGAGGTCGGCGGGGAAGTGGCGGATGCCGTTGGCCAGCCCGTGCGTGAGGCTGGCCTCGCAGAAGCCGCCGTTGCGGCCGCTGGCCCCGTACGCCACGGTCTCGGCCTCGAGGACGACGACCCGCAACGACGGGTCCGTGTCGGTCAGCGCGATCGCCGTCCACAGGCCGGTGAAGCCGCCGCCGACGATCGCGACGTCGGCCGTCGTGTCGCCCTCGAGCGGCTCACCGAACGCCGGTGCCTCGCCGCGCAGCCAGTACCCGGTTCCCACGATCGCATCGTGCCACGAGCGCACGCATCACTGTGCGCCGATCCTGCCAGAGCGCGTGATTCGTGCGTCAAGCGCTCGATCACGACGAAATTCGCGTTGACGAGCACGTCGGGGGTGTGAGACGATCCGTGCCCGTCGTCCCGCACCACGAAACGGTCGTCCCGCGTGCTGCACCGCGCGACCGCGACCGCGTCGTCCCACGGAGGACCCATGACCGCCGAACCGTCGACCGCACCCCGCCTCCGCCGCGACCGGCAGCTCGAGCTCTACCGGCGAGCACTGCAGACGCTCCCCGGCGGCACCGATTCGAACTTCCGGGCCTGGGGCGAGGACACGGTCTACGTCGATCGCGGGCAGGGCGGCCTCGTCTGGGACGCCGACGGCAACGAGTTCGTCGACCTGCGGATGGGCTACGGCCCGGTGATCCTCGGGCATGGCGACGCGCGGGTCGACGACTACGTCAACGAGCGGATGCGCCGGGGCGTCTCGTTCTCGCTGACCTCCGAGGACGAGATCCAGGCGATGGAGCTCCTGCGCGAGCTCACCGGCTGGGTCGACATGGCTCGCATGACGGTATCCGGCACCGAGGCCACGATGCACGCGATGCGCGTCGCTCGCGCGTACACCGGCCGCAACAAGATCGTGAAGTTCGAGGGGCAGTACCACGGCGTCCACGACTACGCGCTGATCAGCGTCGGGCCGGACGACATGAGCGAGCTCGGGCCCGAGGACAACCCGGTCCGGCTGACCTGGGGTCGCGGCATCCCCGAATCGGTCGCGGACACGATCATCCCCGCCCGGTACAACAACATCGAGTTCCTGCGCCGCCTGTTCGAGCGCGAGGGCGACGACATCGCGGCGATCATCGTCGAGCCGGTCCTCGGCAACGCCCAGGGAATCATGCCGAAGCCCGGCTTCCACCAGGCGATGCGGGCGCTCACCGAGGAGTTCGGCATCCTGCTGATCTTCGACGAGGTCAAGACCGGCTTCCGCTTCGCGAAGGGCGGCGCCGCCGAGTACTTCGGGATCACCCCCGACCTCGCGACGTACGCGAAGGCGATGGGCAACGGCTACCCGGCCGCGGCGTTCGGCGGGCGCCGCGAGGTGATGAGCGTGCTCCCCGACAAGGTCAGCCACGGCGGCACCTACGCCGGGAACCGGGTCGCGGCGGCCGCGGCGGTCGCGACACTCGGGATCATCCGCGACACCGATGCGCTCGCCACGATCGAGGCGACCGGCCGGCGCATCCAGGACGGGCTGCGCGAGGTGCTCAACCCGGCCGGGCTGCCGTACCACTTCACCGGCCATCCATCGATGTTCGGGATCATGTTCCGGGAGGAGGAGGCGTCCGAGTACCGCGACTGGGCCGACACGGACCACGAGCTGTACGACGCGATCGCGATCGGGATGCAGGCTCGGGGCGCCATGCCCGAGCCGGATTCGCGTGAGCCGTGGTTCGTGTGCGAGGCGCACGCCCAGGGCGACATCGTCGATCGCGTGGTGACGGCCTTCGCGGATTCGCTCGACGCGGCGCTCCAGGCCCGCGCACACGGCACGCTCGGCTCGGCCGAGTAGAGGAGGGGAGGGCGCCCGTGGTTCTCGACGGAAACGCGGTTCGCTCGGTCGATCGGGCGGCGGCGCTCCTGCTGGCGCTGGGGGAGAGTCAGGGCGAGGCCGGGGTGACCGAGCTCGCCCGCCGGCTCGGGCTGCACAAGTCCACGGCCTCGCGGCTGCTGGCGACGCTCCAGAAGCGGGGTCTCGTCGAGCAGGACGACGAGACCGGCAAGTACCGGCTCGGGC
Source organism: Chloroflexota bacterium (assembly GCA_044506615.1). Lineage (GTDB taxonomy): Bacteria > Chloroflexota > Limnocylindria > Limnocylindrales > CSP1-4 > DASTYU01. Next base: position 278,951 of record JBIQKJ010000001.1, read on the forward strand.
TGGTCGTCATCCGGCTGGCCGAACGCGCCGAGCGGACGCTCGACCTGCGCGGCATCGCGATGCCGGAGCTCGAGCGGCTCGCCCGGCTCACGCACGAGACGACCGGGCTGGGCGTGCTCGACGGCGAGTCGCTGCTGACCGTCGCCCAGGCCGACGGCCCGAACCTGATCGCGGTAGGCGACTGGACCGGCCGGAGCGTCCCGCTCCACTGCGTCGCGTCCGGCAAGGTGCTGCTCGCCGCCCTCGCGGAGCGCGAGGTGCTGCGGATCGTCCGGCGCGGGCTCGTGACCTACACCGAGCGCACGATCGTCGAGCTCGAGCCGCTCCTCGAGGAGCTCGCCCGGATCCGGCGTCGCGGGTACGCGACGGCGATCGGCGAGTACGAGATCGGGCTGAACGCGGTCGCGGCGCCGGTCCACGACGCGCGTGGCCAGGTCATCGCGGCCGTCGACATCTGGGGGCCCGCGTTCCGGCTCACGCCGCGGCGCATCCCGGAGCTGGCGGCCCAGGCGCGCGAGACCGCGGCTGCGATCTCGGTCCGTCTCGGCGGCCCGAACGGGGTGAACTGAGCCGGAAGCGTTCCGCGGGGGATCAGCCCCGCGACGAGCGTCGTGCGGCGCGCCGCAGCACGACGATGCCGCCGACCACCCGCCCATCCGCATCGAGCAGCGGGTCGCCCTCCACGGTGAGCCGACGGCGTCGGCCGCTCTCGGTGACGTGGTATGCGCCGCGCACCTGTTCGCCCGCGAGGACGCGACCGGCGACGTCGCCCTCGCCCTGGAGCGGCGGCGTCCGGTCCTGCGGCACGAGCACGCGGTGATCGCTCAGCTCCCGGAAGGCATCGTTGGCGATCACCGGCGTGCCGGCGGCGTCGATGATCAGCACGCCCAGATCGCGATCGACGAGCCGCGACACGAGCCGGGCACCGGCATCCTCGTTGGAGCGCCGCTGCTCCTCCTCGTTCGATGCCGTCTCCTCGAGCTCCGCCGTCCGGGCCTGCAGGTCGTCGTTGGTCGTGTTCAGCTCCTCGATCGTTGCCTGGAGCTCCTCGTTCAGGGTCTCGAGCTCCTCGTTCGTCGCCTGGAGCTCCTCGTTCAGCGTCTCGACCTCCTCGGTCGCAGCCTGCACCTCCTCCGACCCGACGAGCAGCTCGTCGTTGGCGCTGCGCAGCTCGGCGTTCGCCAGGGTCAGCTCCTGGTTGGCGCCGATGAGCTCCTCGTTGGTCGTCGCCAGGGCGTCCGCCCGCCGCCGCGCCTGGCCGACCTCGCTCTCGAGCGCCGCGATCCGCGCCTCCCGCTCGCGGTCGCGCCGGCTCGGCTCGGTCAGGTCCTCGATCAGGACGACCGCCTGGGATCGCGGCTCTGGCTGGCGAGCGTCCGTCGCGTGCGGCTCGAACGTCAGCCGAAGCGTCGTCGCGTCCTCGCCGGTCGCGGTCGTTCCTTCGTGGACCACCGAGCTGGCACGACCGGCCAGCGCGCCGTCCAGGCCCTCACGCAGGAGCGGCGACGGGAGCACGCTCGCCACGTGGACGAAGTCCTCGCCGACGGCCGTCCCGTGGATCGACAGCAGGCGCCGCGCCGTCGCGTTGATGAGCTGGATGTCGTAGCGGTCGTTGACGAGCACGACACCGACCGGCAGCCGGAGCAGGATCTGCTCCGCGCGCTCGGTCATGCTCGGTCGCTGCTCGCGAGCCTGGCGCGCGCCGACGCCGCCGTAGAACCCACCGCGGCTCGAGGTCGGCCAGGCGCGCCGGTCCCGCTCGTCGCCGGGAAGCCGGCCCCGTGCCGGCGGGATCAGCACGCGCTCCCCGTGCCGGCGGTAGACCTTCAGGCGAGGGTTCTCGACCGCGAAGTGGTCGCCCAGCTGGGTGACCGATTCCGCCTTACCCAGCACGAGAAAGCCGCCTTCGCGGAGCGAGAACGCGAACAGCTGGAGCGCCCGCTTCTGGAGCTCGGGGGTGAAGTAGATGAGGACGTTGCGGGCGACCGCGAGGTCGATCCGCGGGAACGGGGCGCGCTGCCCGAGATCGTGCTGCCCGAACACCGTGAGCGCCCGGATCTGCTTGCGGATCTCGAACCCGTCCGGGACCCGGGTGAAGTGACGATCGAGCAGCTCGGCCGGCAGCGACGCCACAGACGATCGCCCATAGGTTCCTCGGCGCGCGAAGTCGACCGCATCGCCGTCCACGTCGGTCGCGAAGACCCGAACGTTGTACTGCGGCAGCTGGTCGCCGAGCACCTCCGCGAACAGGATCGCGATCGAATACGCCTCCTCGCCGGTCGCGCAGCCCGCGGACCAGACCCGGATCTCGCGTTCACGGGATTCCGACTCGCGCACGATCTGCGGGATCACCTGCTCGCGCAGGTACGCGAACAGGTCGGGGTCCCGGAAGAACTCGGTGACCTTGATGAGGAAGGTGGTCGCGAGCCGCGCGTACTCGTCGGGGTTCGCGCTCACGTAGTCGAGATACTGCTGGAAGGTGCGAGCCCCCACCGCGGCCATCCGCCGATGGAGGCGCCGCGCGATCGTGGGGCGCTTGTAGGTCGCGAAGTCGATCCCGGTTCGGTCACGCACCCGCGCGAGGAAGCGCTCGAGCAGCTGCTCGTCATCGAGCACCGCCGCGGGCTCCCGCACGAGCTCGACGAGCAGCTCCGCGATGCTGTCGAGCGGGGCGATGACGTCGACCGAGGTCGGCGCGAGCGAGAGCGGCATCGACGGGTGCGCGGCGGTGCGCGGATCCTGGATGACGACCGTGCCGCCGCGGTCCTTCACCTGGCGGGCGCCTTCGGCGCCATCCGAGCCCTCGCCGGTGAGGATCACCGCGATGAGCTGCTCGGCGAATACGGTCGCCGCGCTCGCGAGCAACGTGTCGACGGACGGCTTCGGCCGCTTCTCCGAGCCGGGCTGGACCGAGACGCTGTGGTCGGTGATGACGACGTCGTGGTTGGCCGGGACGACGTGGATGACGCCCGCCGCGAGGGCGGTCGTGTCGAGCACCGTCGCGACCCGCAGCGACGTGCGGTTCGCAAGGATCTCCTCGAGATGGCTCGGGCGACGCGGATCGAGGTGCTGCGCGACGACGACGGCCGCGGGAAAGTTCTCCGGCAGCCCGGCGGCGATCGTCCGCAGCGCGTCGATCCCACCGGACGAGGAGCCGATGACGACGAGGCGTTGCGGCGGTTCTGCGGTGCCCATGGCCCTCTCCGGTCCGGTGCCTTGACGTTCCCGAAACGCCGGGGCCGCTATGGTACCGCCGCGTCCGCGCGAGGCAACGACCGGGTGCCGCGTGCCTGGACCGCGGAAGGAGCACTCAGATGCCCGGACGGGATCTCGTCGTCGTGGGCGGATCAGCAGGCTCCATCGAGGCGCTGATCGCGTTCGTCGCGCAGCTCCCGCCGGATCTCGACGCTCCGGTGCTCGTCGTCGTGCATGTCTCACCCGACGCCCCGAGCCAGCTGCCGCGGATCCTCGCGCGGAACGGCCCCCTCCCGGCGAGCCACGCGAGCGATGGAGACCGACTCGAACCGGGTCGGCTGCTGGTGGCCCCGCCGGACCGTCACCTCACGGTCACCGATGGGGTGGTCCGGGTCCAGCCGGGCCCGCGCGAGAACGGCCACCGTCCCGCGATCGACCCGCTGCTCCGATCCGTGGCGCGGTCGCGCGATGGCCGGACGGTGGCGGTCATCCTGTCGGGCGGGCCGGGCGACGGAATCCTGGGTTGCGTCGCGGTGCGCCGGGCCGGCGGTACGGTCCTCGTCCAGGATCCCGAGGACGCGTTGTTCGCCGGCATGCCGGCCTCGATCATGAACCGCGTCGACGTCGACGCGGCGCTCCCGCCGGGCGAGCTCGCCCTCGAGGTCGCGCGTCGCGTGGGTCGGCGCGCCGCGATCGGCGTGGGCGCAGCCGGCCCCCCTGCGCCCGCGGCAGCTGCCGAGGAGACGACGATGGAGCATCGCCATACCGGATCGAGCCGCGGCCCGCACCGGATCCCGCGCTCGCTTTCGCCTGACGACGAGCCGATCCTGTTCGGCTGTCCGGAGTGTGGCGGCGTCCTCGAGGCGATCGACGAGGGCGAGTGGGTCCGGTTCCGCTGCCGGGTCGGGCACGCCTACTCCCCCGAGGCGCTGCTCGACGGGCAGGAGGACGGCATCGAGGCCGCCTTGTGGACGGCCCTCAGGACGCTCGAGGAGAAGACCGAGCTGTTGCGCCGGCTGGCGCAGAACGCCAACGTGAGCGCCGGCGTGATGGCCCGCTACGAATCGCGCGCGGAGGAGACCGAGCACCACGCCGCCGCGATCCGCCGGCTGCTGTTCGGGCGGGCGCCCGCGACCGAGGACACGCCGGAGAGCGCGGAAGCCTCCCGCTGACCGACCGGCCGTCGGGGAGACGCAGTCGCGCGTCGTGGACGGCGGCCAGGCGTCACGCTCGAGGCGTGGGCTGGCTCAACGGGCGTCGGGCGGCTCCGGCTCCGAGGTCGTGTCGCCGTCCGCGGGACGGGGGCCGGAACCGGCGGGCATCCGTGGTCGGAGCCAATGCCCCGCGATGTCCTGGCTGTCGTGAATGATCCGGTCCGAGTCGCGGTGCGTCTCGCGCGCGTCGCTGAGTGCCTGGTAGAGGCGCTCCCGACGCAGGTCCTCGGGTCGGATCCGACCGTCGCGGTAGGCGTACACGGTGCCCACCGGGTCGAGGAGCTTGGCCAACGGCTGCTGGACGCGCACCACGGCGTTCGGGTAGGTATGCCGCAACCTCGCCTCGACGAGCTCCGCCAGCTCGTCGTCGAGTGCCAGGTCGGCGGCGACCGACTCGATCGCCTCGCTCACCTCGACGGCGAACGCGCGGTCACGAACGGGATACGGCCGGACCCGGACGGGCAGCGACGGGAGGTCGTGATCGCGATCCACGGGGGCACAATCTGCACCCGCGGAGCGGGTGCGTCAAGGAGCAATTCGGACCGGTACGAGTCGCCCGCGGATCACTCCTCGGGCATCGGCAGCAGACCGCGTCGGGCCAGCCGGCGCAGCCCGTGACCGTAGGCGATTGCCCCGAAGAGGATCGCCGCGCCGGCGCCGCCCCCGCGCGCCACGACGTCCGGTCTGGACGCCGTTCGTTCCCGGTCATCCTCCACGCGGCTAGAGTACGGCCATGGACCTGCTGCGCGACCCGTCGTGGGACAACGTCCTGACCGCCCTCGTCATCGTCGTCGTCGGGATCCTCGTGATCCGCGCTGCGAAGATTCTCGTCCACCGGATCGTGAAGGCGCTGCTCGACCGCGAGGCGACCGAGGGCACCGCCCAGGAGCTCAGCGCGGTCGAGCTCAAGAAGCGCATGGACACGCTCGACGAGCTCGGGTCGAAGGTCATCCAGGCGTTCGTGGTGGTGATCGTGGCGCTGACGGCGCTCGGGCAGCTCGGGATCGACATCGGGCCGGCGGTCGCCGGGCTCGGCGTCGTCGGCATCGCGGTCGGCTTCGGGGCGCAGGCGCTCGTCCGCGACTACCTGACCGGGGCCCTCATCCTCGTCGAGAACCAGTACGCCAAGGGCGACGTCGTGCGGATCGCCGGGGTGTCGGGCACCGTCGAGGACTTCAGCCTGCGTCGGACGACGCTGCGCGACCTCGACGGGATCGTCCACACCGTTCCCAACGGGGAGGTCAAGGTGGCCTCGAACCTGACCCGGGTCTGGGCACGGATCAACCAGGACATCACGGTCGCCTACGGCACCGACGTCGACCGGGCGATCGAGGTCGCCGACGCGGTGGGGCGCGCCCTGCTCGAGGACCCGGTCTGGAAGCGGCGGATCCTCGAGGCCCCGCGGGTCGAGCGCGTCGAGGCGCTCGCGGAGTACGGGGTCACGCTCAAGGTGCTCGGCTCGGTCCGCGCCGGCGAGCAGTGGTCGACGGCGGGGGAGCTGCGCAAGCGGCTCCTCGCGGCGTTCGAGGCCAACGGCATCCAGATCCCGCGACCGCAGCGGGTCGTGCTCGCTCGCGACCCGGCCGACATCGCCTTCGGGGCGGAGCCCCAGCCGGGGCCCGATCCGGTCGCCGAGGCCGAGTGACTCGGCGCCCCGAACCTCCCGGTCGGCACCGTAGAATGGCCGGGCCAGCCACTGGAGGGAGTGCCTCGTGAGCGTCGAGCCGTCCGCGTCCCCGGAGATCGAGAATCTCCTCGCCGAGCGCCGCACCTACCCGCCCTCGCCGGAGTTTGCGGCCCAGGCCAACGCGACGGCCGAGCTGTACGAGGAGGCCGAGCGCGACGTCGAGGCCTTCTGGGCGAAGCTCGCCCGGGAGCGGCTCAGCTGGTTCACGCCGTTCGAGAGGACGCTGGAGTGGGAGCTGCCGTTCGCGAAGTGGTTCGTCGGCGGCGAGCTCAACGTCGCCTACAACTGCGTCGATCGGCATGTCGAGCGCGGGCTCGGCGACAAGGTCGCCTACCACTGGATCGGTGAGCCCGGCGACACCCGGACGCTGACGTTCGCGGACCTGCAGCGCGAGGTCTCGAAGGCCGCCAACGCCCTCAAGGAGCTCGGCGTCGGCAAGGGCGATCGGGTCGCGATCTACATGCCGATGATCCCCGAGCTGCCGATCGCGATGCTCGCCTGCGCCCGGATCGGCGCGCCGCACACCGTCGTCTTCGGCGGCTTCTCGGCCGAGGCGCTGAGCGGCCGCATCAACGACTGCGGGGCGAAGGTGCTCATCACCGCCGACGGCGGCTGGCGGCGCGGCAAGAAGGTCGGCCTCAAGCACCACGCCGACGAGGCGCTGTCGGACACGCCGACGATCGAGAGCGTGATCGTCGTCGACCGCTTCGGGGACGGCGCGCACATGGTCCCGCGCCGCGACCACTGGTGGCACGACATCGTCGACCGCCAGTCCGAGGACTGCCCGCCGACCCCGGTCGAGTCCGAGCACATGCTCTACCTGCTCTACACGAGCGGCACGACCGCCAAGCCGAAGGGCATCCTGCACACGACCGCGGGATATCTCCTCGGCACCGCCTACACGCACGAGCAGATCTTCGACATCAAGCCCGACGACGTGTACTGGTGTGCGGCCGACATCGGCTGGGTGACCGGGCACAGCTACATCGTCTACGGCCCGCTCTCGAACGCGACGACCGGCGTCCTGTACGAGGGCTCGCCCGACACGCCCGGCTGGGACCGCTGGTGGCAGATCGTCGAGGACTACAAGGTCTCGGTCCTGTACTGCGCGCCGACCGCGATCCGGGCGTTCATGAAGCAGGGACCCGAGCTGCCGGCGCAGCACGACCTGTCGTCGCTGCGAGTGCTCGGCTCCGTCGGCGAGCCGATCAACCCCGAGGCCTGGATGTGGTACCGCGAGCACATCGGCGGGGACCGCACGCCGGTCGTCGACACGTGGTGGCAGACCGAGACCGGGATGATCCTCATCTCGCCGCTGCCCGGCGTGACGACCACGAAGCCAGGCAGCGCCACGTTCCCGTTCCCGGGCATCGCGGCCGACGTCGTCGATGCCCACGGGGAGCCGGTGCCGCTCGGTCAGGGCGGCTACCTCGTGCTCAAGCGTCCGTGGCCGGCAATGCTGCGCGGGATCTACGGCGATCCCGAGCGCTACATCGAGACGTACTGGCGGCGCTTCCCCGGGATGTACTTCGCGGGCGACGGCGCCAAGCGCGACGAGGATGGCTACTACTGGCTCCTCGGGCGGGTCGACGACGTGATGAACGTGGCGGGCCACCGGATCTCGACGACCGAGGTCGAATCGGCGCTCGTCGACCATCGCTCGGTCGCCGAGGCGGCCGTCGTGGGCAAGAAGGACGACGTGACCGGCCAGGCGATCTTCGCGTTCGTCATCCTCAAGGCCGGCCAGGAGCCGACCGACGCGCTGGCGGTCCAGCTGCGCGAGCACGTCGCGTACGTGATCGGCCCGATCGCCCGGCCCAAGTACCTGCTGTTCGTGCCCGACCTGCCGAAGACGCGATCGGGCAAGATCATGCGCCGGCTGCTGCGCGACATCGCGGAGGGGCGCCAGCTCGGCGACACGACGACGCTCGCGGACGCGACCGTCGTGGATACGATCCGCGAGAACACGGGGGCAGCGGAGGAATGACGTGCCGTTCGACTTCCTGAAACGGAAGAAGGACGCGCCTGCCGGGGGAAGCACGAGCGACGCGGGATCCGCGCCGCGCCGCGGCCGCCGAGGGGTGGCGTTCGACGGGCTCACCGAGGAGTGGCGTCTCGTCGGCGAGATGGACATCGACGGACGCCTGTCCGATGCCGTGAACCGGCGCGAGCCGATCACGATCTCGAACGTGCGCTGGGCGCCGATCGACGGCTCCGCGCCGATGTCCCAGGTGCCGGGGCTCAAGAGCGTCGACCCGTACGACCTGATCATCGTGCTGGCCGGCGAGGAATCGCTGCCGCCGCTGACCGACGAGGAGCGGACGGCCCACAAGGTGCACAAGATCGCCTACGACGTGGGCCTCGAGGTGCCGCCGTTCCGCGTGATCGGCACCGTGTACCTCTATCCCGGCTCCGAGCCGGATCGGCTCCTCGATCGCGCGACCGAGATGTTCATCCCGGTCGTCGACGCGACGGCGACGCTCGACGGCCGGGTGGTGGGCGAGGAGGGGATGGACGCCGTCCTCGTGAACCGCTTCTACCTGCGCGGTGTCGAGCAGGTCGACCGGCGCACCGGCCAGCGGCCGGTCAAGCTGCCCGGGCAGCCGCTCGGCGGGGTGAGCTGGCAGGACCGGTCGAGGTAGCGATCCGGGGCCCGCGGCGCCGGCCGCCCGGCCGCCCGGGGCCGCCGCGCCGGCCGACTTCGCTCTCCCCGAAATTCCCACAACATTCGTGCACGCACGGCGGCCGGATCGACGAAGCCGTGGCTGACCCCCGCACGATTGTCGTCACGACTTCGGTGCGACCGAAGTCGAGGGCGGGGGCACGCGCCCGGGGCCGCCGGCCGTCCTCCTTGAACGTCTCGGAAGGAGCGCCCCGCTTCCGACATGGCCAGCTATTAGCCCGGGTAGTTGACGGCCACCCGGAACCGGCCCCACGGGCCATCGATCTGGGCCAGGCAGCATCCCGATTGATGGTTGGCCACGACCTGGGCCGCCGCGCCGGCCGACTTCGCTCTCCCCGAATTTCTCACAACATTCGTGCACGCACGGCGGCCGGATCGACGAAGCCGTGGCTGACCCCCGCACGATTGTCGTCACGACTTCGGTGCGACCGAAGTCGAGGGCGGGGGCACGCGCCCGGGGCCGCCGGCCGTCCTCCTTGAACGTCTCGGAAGGAGCGCCCCGCTTCCGACATGGCCAGCTATTAGCCCGGGTAGTTGACGGCCACCCGGAAGCGGCCCCACGGGCCATCGATCTGGGCCAGGCAGCATCCGGATTGATGGTTGGCCACGACCTGGGCCGCCGCAAGGGCCCCGGACAGGTGTGGGCCAGGCCACTCACTACCCGGATTGCTATCTGGCCAAGATCTGCCCCGGACCAGCACGGTCCGGCCTCAAGAGGCGGCCAGTCACTGGCCCGGGTCGTTGACGGCCACCCTGGACCGGCTCACGAGCCGTCGATCGGGGCCACGCCGGATCCCGACCGGTGGTTGGCCACGACCTTGACCGGCACCCTCCGGCCGACCAGGGACGCGCGTGATCGAGACGATCCGGGTGGCGCCCCGGGATCAGACCCGGATGGGCGCCTTCTGGCGAGAGAACAGGCTGAACCGCGACTTGAGCGCCGGGGCCGTCCGCTCGACGCCGAGGACCCGATCGGCGAGGGCATCGAAGTCCTCGGTGACGCGCTCGCGCGGGTACTTCTCGATGACGGTGCGCCCCTCGTTCGCCGCCCCGACGAGCAGCATGCCCGCCGATCGGATGAGCGCCATCGCCGGCATCCCGACGGTCCGCTCCATGTCAGCGACCGACACCCCGCTGTTCGCGCGGTTCACGACCATCGCGAGGCGGTCGCGGATCCCGAGCTCCTGGGCGACCTCGCGGAGCTGGACCGCCGCGCGCAGGGCCGGGACGTCGGGGGTGACCGGCACGAGGATCTTGTCGGCGCGATCGAAGATGGCGCGGTTGAGCGGGCTGTACGAGGGATGGAGGTCCACGACGACGAAGTCGTAGCCGCGGCGGGTCGCGGTGATCGAGTCGGCGACGCGCCCGGGCTCGAGGATCTCGGTGTGGAGCGGGCTCGCGGTCAGCGCAACGATCCGCATGCCCGAGGTGTGGCTCGAGGCAAGATCCGCGAACGAATCGTGCTCCTCGTTGTCGGTCCACGCGTCGACCACGGTCTGCACCTGCTCGATCCCGAGCGAGGTCGCGACGTGGCCCGTGACGGTGTCGGCGTCGACGAGCAGGACGTCCTTGCCCTTGCGGACCTGGAGGGCCGCGGCGAGGTTCGTCGCGATCGTCGTCTTCCCGACGCCGCCCTTGGGGTTGAAGACCGCGATCACGGTGGCCCGGCGGCCCCACACGTCGGTCTCGACCATGTCGTTCTGGAGGATCGGGCCGCTGCCGTCGTCCACGGCCTGCTGGCGGATGCACATCGCCTCGACCCGCCAGCGGAGCGACTCCGCGGAGTAGGGCCGGGTGAAGTACTCGTCCTCGGCCGCGCCGGACGCCCCTCCCGAGAGGCGCTCGAGCGCCCGCGGCGAGACGACCATCAGCGCGGGGATCGAGCGGCCGGCCTCGTGGAGGAGGCCGTAGTACTCGAGCGACTGGTCGAAGTCGGTCTCGCCGTCGAGGATCGCGACGCCGACGTCGCGGCGGTCGTCGAGCAGCGCGGCGAGCTCGGCGGGTCGGCCGACGGTGATCGAATCGAAACCAGCTGCGCGCAGCTCCGCTGCGACGGGACCGGCCTCTTCGGCGGGCAGGGCGATGGCGACGGCCGGACGGGGCACGGGGACTCCTTGGAAGACTACGCGTCGGTCTCGGGATCGCGGGCCGCGACCGAGACGGTATCGCCGGCGACCTCGGTCACCTGCGGCTGGAACTCGCTGAGCGTCGGGATCGCGTCGGCGAGCGAGACGCCCGCATCGTGATTCACCGAGAAGACGAACTCGCCCTCGGGACCGGACGACACGCCGACCGACGTCACGCCGGTCAGGCGGCCGAGCTGGCGCTTGAAGCCCGCGATGCTCGCGACGCTGATCAGGCCCGTCACGACGACCCGGGTGGTCTGGGCGGTGGCGTGGGCTCCCTCGCCCTCGTCGGGCACGAGGCCGGCCAGGCGTGCGGCCAGGGCGTCGTCCGAGAAGGTGGCGATCTCCTCGCCGTCGGCGGCCGCATCGACCTCTGCCGCGGCCTCGGCCTCCGCAGCGGCCTCGGCGCTCAGGCCCCACGCCGCGAGGCGGGGGTCCGCAGCGTCGTCGGCGCCCGAGGCCTGGTCGGTGGTCTCGCCCGTGTCCTCGGGGAGTGCCGCATCGGCAGCGCGCTCGGCGGCCTCGGCAGCCTCGGCGGCGGCCTGGATGGCTGCGAAGGCGGCCTCGGCGTCGACCGGCGCATCCATCGCGGCTGCGTCGGCGGCCTCGGGCGTCTCGACGACGGCCTCGACCGGCGCCGTCTCCACGGCGACCTCGACGACCTCGCCGGCGCCCTCTGTGTGGGCCTCGCTCGACGGGTCGGCCGTTGCCGGCGCCTCGGGCGCCTCGAGGACTGCCTCGACAGGAGCCTCGGTTGCGGTTGCGACCGGAAGATCATAGGCGACCGCGGGCGGCAGGTCGCTGCCGTCCTCGTCGTCGAAGGTCGGCGGCTCGGGCAGGCTCTCGGCCATCGCGGCAAGGTGCGTCGGGTCGTCCTCGGCGAGCAGTCGCTCGAAGAACGCGGCCATCTCGGCCTCGAAGGTCGCGACACGCGCCTGGACGCGCTCGATGCGGGCCTCGATGCGGGCCGCGTGGTCCTCGACCTCGCGCTCGAGCCCGGCCTTGCGATCCGAGATGCGGTGCTCGGTCTCCTCGCGGATGCGGGCGATCTCGGCCTTCGACCACTCGCGGATTGCGGCGACATCCTCGTCGGCCCGCGTGCGCAGCAGCGCCGCCTCTTCGCCGGATCGCGCGTGGATCCCCTCGACGAACGCCTTGGCGTCCGCCTGGAGGCGCTCGAGCGTCTCGTTCCTGGCGGTCTCCGCGGCAGCCTGCATGGCCCGGGTCAGGTCGGCCATCAGCTTGTTCGGCTTCCGACGCGGAGCGGCCGGCTGGGCGGGCGCGGGCGAAGCGGCGCCCGTGATGCCCCACGGGTTCGGCGCCGCGGTCGCGGCCTGCGCCCCCCACGGAGCCGACGCATCAGCCGTCGTCTCGGCGACCGGCGCGCTCTCGCGGTCGGCCTCGCTCTCGATGGGCTGGCTCGGCGTCGGCGCCGGCGCGGCGTCGGTCGACGGATCGGCGACCGGCGCAGCATCGACCGAGGCGGCCTGCGACGCCACCGCGTCCGACTCCTGGTCGGGGGTGGGCTCGGAGTCGGCGGAGCCGGTCGGGCCGGAATCGGTCCGCTCCGTGGTCCACGGGAGCCTGAAACCAGGCCGTGCGTCGGTGGTGGCCATGCGTCGGGGTCCTCGGTGCGACTGGGCTGGACGGGGTGCCAGGGCGTGGAGGCATGCTGCCAGCCGTGGTCGGTCCGGTGGAGTCCGCTAGTGGTACCAGCGGTCCTACCCGGTGGTACCGCCGCACCACGCTCGTTTGCATCGGTGCGGGGCCGCACCGGACTTGCGACGCACTCCCGACTACGATGGACACATGTCGATCGACCCGCTCCCGCCCGGCGCACCCGCTGCCGGCGAGGCCGCCGCACCGCCGCTCGATCTGCTCGGGCGACCGCTGCGCGACCTGCGCGTATCGGTCACCGATCGCTGCAACTTCCGCTGCACGTATTGCATGCCGAAGGAGATCTTCGGGCGAGACTACGCGTTCCTGCCCCGCGACCAGGTGCTGTCGTTCGAGGAGATCGCGCGCGCGACGCGGGCGTTCGTCGAGCTCGGCGTCGCAAAGCTCCGCATCACGGGTGGCGAGCCGCTCGTTCGGCGGGACCTGCCCGACCTGATCGCGATGCTCTCATCGATCCGCCGGCCGGACGGCGGCGAGGTCGACGTGACGCTGACGACGAACGGGTCCGCGCTCCGCGCGCTGGCGCAGCCGCTGGCCGACGCCGGCCTCGGCCGGGTCACCGTGAGCCTCGATTCGCTCGACGACGCGGTCTTCGGCGCGATGAACGGGATCGACTTCCCCGTTGCGCGGGTGCTCGACGGGATCGCCGCGGCCCAGGAGGCCGGGCTCGACCCGGTCAAGGTCAACATGGTCGTCCGGCGCGGGATGAACGAGGACAGCGTCGTCCCGATGGCCGAATGGGCGCGCGGGGCGGGCGTCACCCTGCGCTTCATCGAGTACATGGACGTCGGGCACTCGAACGGCTGGCGGATGGACGACGTGGTGCCGGCGGCGGAGCTGGTCCGGCTGGTCAACGAGCGGTGGCCGATCGAGCCCGCCGCCCCGGCCTACCGGGGCGAGGTTGCGGACCGCTGGCGGTACCTCGACGGCGCCGGCGAGATCGGGATCATCTCGTCGGTGACGCGGCCGTTCTGCGGCGACTGCACGAGGGCGCGGATCTCGGCGGAGGGCCAGTTCTACACGTGCCTGTTCGCGGTCGCGGGGCACGACCTTCGGGCCGTGCTTCGGGACGGCGTCTCGGATGACGACGCGCTGCGCCGGTTCATCGCCCGGATCTGGACCGGGCGCGACGATCGGTACTCCGAGCTCCGCTCGGAAGCGACGACCGACCTGCCGAAGGTCGAGATGTTTGCGATGGGCGGCTGAGTTGCGTTGGCCGAGGGAGTCATCCACATCCTGTCCACACTCCGTGGAAGTTCGTGGACAGTCACGGTGGATCGCAGCCGTTGTTCGTGGAAAACCTCGTTGACCGGCCCCGTCGCCCGACCTACCGTTGGTCGTGCCCGAAGGGGCCAGCTGGAACGAAGGACCGAGATCACATCAAGGCTCTTCGCTCCGACGCCGGTCGCTTCGGGCGCTTCATTGCTCGCTCGGTGCGGCTGTCTGACCACGGCCCCGAGTTCGGGCACTCGCCCGGCGAGACGGGTCCGGCATCCCGGTGTCGGTACGTCCGCCGGGCGAACGAAGCTCGCGGGCCTCGGCCGTCTCCCCCCTGGATGTGTTCCTGGAGGCCCGCATGTCCACTCCTGACCCCGCGTCGGTGACGGCCGCGCCCGCCGCGCCCGTCGAGATCGAGCCGTCGCGACCGATCCCGCCGGCCGACCAGCCCGAGCGGCTCGCCGCACTCGAGGCGGCGGTTCGAGCACGGACCGATCTCGTGCCACGGGCCGGGATCGTCCTCGGGTCCGGGCTGGGTGGGCTTGCCGACGACGTCGAGGACCCGGTCGCGATCCCGTTCCACGAGCTCCCCGGCTGGCCCGCGGCGACTGCGCCCGGGCATGTCGGGCGGCTGCTGCTGGGGCGGCTCGGTGGGACACCGGTCGTGCTGCTCCAGGGTCGGTTCCACCTGTACGAGGGCAACGACCCGGGACTCGTCGTCCAGCCGGTGCTGCTGTTCCGTCGACTCGGGGCCGAGATCGTCGTGCTGACGAACGCGGCGGGGGGCGTGAACCCGGCGTTCGGGCCCGGGACGCTGATGGCGATCGGCGACCATCTCAACCTCACCGGCCGGTCGCCGCTGTTCGGTCCGAATGCCGACGAGCTCGGGGCGCGCTTCCAGGACCTGACGAATGCCTGGGACACCGAGCTGCGCGGGCGCTTGCACGCGGCGGCGGAGGCCGAGGGCGTGACGCTCGAGGAGGGCATCTACGCCGGCCTGCTCGGGCCGCAGTACGAGACCCCGGCCGAGGTGCGGATGCTCCGAATGCTCGGTGCCGACGCGGTCGGGATGTCGACCGTGCTCGAGTGCATCGCGGCGCGCTGGGTCGGGCTGCGGGTGTGCGGGGTGTCGCTCGTGACGAACGCCGGGGCCGGGTACACGGGCGAGCCGCTGACGCACGAGGAGGTGCTCGAGGCCGGCGCCGAGGCCGGACCTCGGTTGGCGCGCGTGATCCGGCGGTTCGTGGCGGAGCTCGGGGCGGGGTAGGGGAGCGTCGTTTGCCGCCGAGGTTGCCCGCGGCTCGGCGGCCCGGCGGGCGCTGGGGCGATCGGGGGCGGGGCGGCCCGGCGGCTCGGCGGCCCCGCGGCCCGGCGGCCCCGAGGCCCGGCGGCCCGCGGCCCGGCTCGGCGGCCTGCGGCCCGGTTTTCGTCATATGTGCCCCATGTGAGCGTTCGGCAGCGAATTTCTGTCACCTGCCTCGCCCACGGGACATCCGACGAAATCCCGGGAGCGGCCGAAGCGTGGCGGGTGGCTCGCGGGGCCGCGAGCCCCGCCCAATGCTCACCCCATGAGAATCTGACGATTCCTGGGTGGCGTCCGAGGCGAGCCGGCACCAGCCGGCCGGGCCGATGACCGACGCCGACCCGCTGGCGACGTTTTCGTCAGATGTGCGTGATGTGAGCATTCGGCAGCGAATATTCGTCATATGCCCGGCCCACGAGACATGTGACGACAATCAGGGCGGGGCCCGTGCGTGGCGGATCGGTCGGGGCAACGCACGGCTCGCCGAATGCTCACCCCGCGGGAATCTGACGATTTCCGGCGCGGCTCGCCCTTCACGCAGGGGGGCCGGCCCGGACCGGGGCGCCCGGCCACGGACCGACGGGCCGGCCACAGACCGGGGGCCGGCCACGGACCGAAGGGCCAGCCACAGACCGGGTGGCCGGCAACGGACCCGCGCACCGGCCCTATGTGACCGGCAGCTCCCGACCGGCGGCGCGGGCCGCGGCAGCCTTCTCGGCCCACGCTTCGAGCACGCGATCCTTGTGCGGGCGGATCGGGCAGTGCCCATCGCGGTTGCCCATCTCGTCGCAGTAGCCGAGCGGCACGCACTTCGGCGCCAGGAACGACCCGAGGAACGGCGACACCCCGAAGATCTCGTGCCGGATCAGCTGGAACAGCCGGCGGATCTCCCACTGGGCCATCGTGCACAGGCGCAGGCCCGACATGTGGATCAGGGCCCGCAGGTTCGTCGTCATGACCAGGTTCGTGCGCGTCGCGTTCGGGAAGACGAACCGGGCGTCCTCGCCGGGGACGCCTGCCTCGACCATCTCGCCGTACAGCGACAGCGCGCCGTCGACCTGCTCCTCGTACCGCTCGCGCAGCGCCGCATCGCCTTCCGCGATCGTGGTCGGGAGCATCGTGGCGGCGCCCTTGAACTTCACGTAGCGCTGGCTCTGCTGGTCGAACGCGACGCCCGCCCGATGCCGGACGAGCTGGTGCGACAGCGTCCGTGACACGCCGCTGATGCCGAACGTGAAGACGACGTGCTCGATCGTCGACCCATGCCCCGACTCGATGACGCCCGAGATCAGCTTCTGCATCTTCAGCGGATCGAAGTCGCCGTCGAGCGCCCGCTGGAAGATCAGCTCGGGCTCCTGCTCCGAGTAGCAGGTCCGGCACGCGGTGTAGATGATCGGGACGTAGTACTGCTCGACGATCTCGCGATTGGGGAAGAGCAGCGTCGCCTTCATGCCGAGGTCGCGCCGACCCGGATTCTTCGGGATCGCAGTCTTCTCGCGGGGGGCCGTGCCTCCGGGGGGCGGGGTCGTCGGCTGGGCGGTCATCGGAGCGCCAGTCTAGCGGACGACCGACCCGAGTCGCGCCTGCCGGGCGCCGCGCGCGACGCCGCGGGCGACGCGAACGACGCCCCGGGCGACGAGCCCCTCAGTAGTAGTCCGAGCAGGACGCGAAGTAGCCGCACCTGCAGATCAGCTTGCACTTGCGCTCGTCCATCCGCGCGCCGCAGTTGGCGCACGTGAGGACGACCTCGCCGGGGTCGACGTCGGCAGGCACGGCGTCGTCGGCATCGAGCAGCACCATCGGCTCGAGGGCGGAGAGCGCCTGGAGCGCGGGCTCGGCGGTGGCGGGCATCGCCATCATGGTAGCGCCGACGACTCCTCCGCCGCGGCCGGGGCGGACGCCGAGCCCCCGGAGGCTTGCGCGGCCGCGCCCGCGTCGCCGGCCGGCGCCTCGAGGGCGTACGCCACGACCTCGTCCAGCCGAAGCGCGGCGCCCTCGGGGCCGTACCGACCGAGCTCCTCGGCGGTCAGCTCCCGCCGCGGCGTACGCAACGCCTGCGCCTCGAATGCCGACTCGACCGACGTCGCGATGTCGGCGCCGGTGGTCGCCTGCAGGTGCCGCGCGGCCCCCCAGAGTCGGCCGGCGCGCTCCCGGTTGCCCTCGACGATCGCCACGATCGACAGGTCGTCGAGCACGAGCGTGATCCCCGCGACGTCCCCCGCCGCATGGAACAGCTCCAGCGCGCGTCGGGCCGTCGAGCGGGCCTCCTCGACATCGTTCGTGCGGATGAGTGTGAGCGCGAGCATGTGGAGCGACCACGCCTCCATCGTGCGCTGCCCCACCGCCCGGTGCAGCTCGAGCGCCCCGTCGTACCACGGGCGGGCCTCGGCGGGGTCGGTGATGAAGTAGTGGTACGTCCCCGTCGCCCACAGGATGTTCGCCTCGCCCCGGCGGTCACCGAGCTGGCGGTAGCGGGCCAGCGCCTCCTCGAGCATCCGCCGGGCATCCTCCTCGGTGCCGTCGGCACGCTCGCCCCGCATGACTCGGACGAGGAACGCGTAGGCCCGGTTGTAGAGCGCGTTGGCGATCTCCGCCGAGTCGTCGATCTCCCGCCAGATCCGGAGCGCCTCGTCGTACCAGCGCGCCGCCTCCTCGTGGTTCGCCTGCCAGTACGCGACCCCGCCGCATGCCTCGGCGAGCCGGGCGCGCAGCACCGGCTGCAGATCGCCGGCGATCGCCTCCAGCGCGGTCAGCCGATCGCGTGCTTCGTTGAGGTAGCCCCGCTGCTGCCAGAACCGCCACATCGCGAACCCGAGGCGCGCACCGAGCTCGGGGTCGGGGCAGTCGAGCGCCCAGTCCAGCGCCGCGCGGATGTTGTCGTGGTCGCGCTCGAGCCGGTCGAGCCAGACGCGCTGGTCGGCGCCGCTGAGGTGGGGCGCCGCCCGCTCGGCGAGGTCGCGGAAGACCGCGGCGTGTCGGGCACGGGCCGCGGGCAGGGCACCGGACGCCGCCAGCATCTCCCAGGCGAAGGCGCGGATCGTGTCGAGCATCGCGAAGCGCGGCGCCGCGTCGTCCTCGCCGACCCGCCGCACCAGGCTCTGGTCGGCGAGCGCGACGAGGCCGTCGAAGACGTCGAGCCCGCCCGTCGACCCCGTGGATCCGCCGCAGACCGCCTCGGCCGCCTCGAGCTCCCAGCCACCGACAAACACCGCGAGGTGCTGGAGCAGCCGCCGGCCGTCCTCGTCGAGCAGGTCGTAGCTCCAGGCGATCGCTCCCCGAAGCGTCTGCTGCCGCTCGGTGACGTCGCGCGAGCCGTGGGCAAGGAGCGCGAGCTGGTCCTCGAGACGGGTCAGGATCTGGTCGACGGTCAACAGCTTCACCCGCGCCGCCGCGAGCTCGATCGCGAGCGGCATGCCGTGGAGCCGCGCGCAGATGCTGGCAACGGTCGGGGCGTTCTCGTCGGTCAGGCTCCAGCCCGGTCGGACGGCTGCCGCCCGCGTCGCGAAGAGCCGCACCGACTCGAACCGGCCCGCGGTCTCGGCGTCGGGGGGTCGCAGCTCCGGCGGCAGGTTCAACCGCTCGACCTCCGAGAGCCGTGCGGTGTCCGGCGGCGCCGGCAGGCCCGGCACGGGGTACTCCTGCTCGCCGGTCACCCGCAGCGGCGCACGACTCGTCACGACGATCGCCAGGTGCGGGCAGCGCTCGAGCAGATCCGTCACGACCACTGCCGCATCGATGACCTGCTCGAAGTTGTCGAGCACGAACAGCACGCGTCGGTCGGCCACCTCGAGCGTCAGCACGTCCAGCGCCGAGCGGCTGGCGTTGTCGGCGAGGCCGATCGTCCGCGCGATCGTCGGCACGACGAGCGCGACCTCTCGGACCGGCTCGAGCCGGACGAACCAGACGCCGTCCGGGAACTCGTCCGCGACCGCGGCCGCGAGCTGCAGCGACAGCCGGGTCTTGCCGGTGCCGCCCGGACCGGTGAGCGTCAGCAGCCGGGTGGTCGCGAGCAGCGTGCGTGCCTCGTCGAGCTCCCGCTCACGCCCGACGAAGGGGGTCAGCTGGGTGGGCAGGTTGTTCGGCCGCGCGTCGAGCGCGCGAAGCGGCGGGAACGTGTCGGTGAGTCCGGGCGCGATCAGCTGGGCCAGTCGTTCGGGTGCGCGCAGGTCCTTCAGTCGATGCGGGCCGAGGTCGCGCAGCTCGACGCCCTCACCCAGGTTCACCCCGGCCAGCGACCGTGCCGCCTCCGACACGAGCACCTGCCCCCCGTGCGCCGCCCCCGCGATCCGGGCCGCCCGGTTGATGTCGTACCCGACGAGATCGCCGCCGACCCGGGTTGCCTCCCCGCTGTGGATCCCCATGCGGACGCGGACCTCGGCGCCCGACGGCCATGCCTCCGCCGCCAGTGATCGCTGCGCATCGAGCGCGGCGGCCAGCGCGTTGCGGGCCGTCGGGAAGACGACGAAGAACGAGTCGCCCTCGGTCGATTGCTCCTCGCCGCCGTTCATCGCAAATGCCGCCCGGAGCAGCGCGCGGTGCCGTTCGCGGAGTGTCGCGTACCGCTCGGTCCCGAGCTCGAGCTCGAGCCTCGTCGAGCCCTCGATGTCGCTGAACAGGAAGGTGACCGCCCCCGTCATCCGCCCGGCGTCGGTCATCGCGGTCTGCCTCCGGCCTCAGTGCCGATGCGCGTCGGTCACCGCACGGGCACGCGCCGCCATGCCCCGCAGGAGGGCGAGCGCGACTCGGGGCTGCTCCAGGATGATCGCCTCGAGGTCCCACGAGGCGAGCGCGAGGCAGACCGTGGGCTCGTCCGCGACGACCTGGGCGTTGCGCGGCTGCTGGTCGAGCACCGACAGCTCCCCGACGAACTGGCCCGGCCCCAGCCGGGCGATCGTGGCTCCGTCGCGCACGACTCGGACGGCGCCGGCGACCACGATGAAGAACCCGGTCCCGATCTCGCCCTGGCGTGCGACGACCGCGCCGTCGTCGTAGTCGACCTCGATCGCGCGATCGGCGATCCCGTCGATGTCCTCCGGGTCGACCCCGGCAAAGAGCGGCGTGGCCGCGATCAGCGCGGCCTTGCGCTCGCGAGTGAGCGGCATGATCCCTCCTACCCGGGGCATGCTGGGCCGCGGCGCCGATCACGTCAACCGGAATCGCCACCCCCGGCGTCGTGCCGCGGGGCGCTGCGGCTTTCGCCCCGCACGGCCGTCTGGCACGATGCGCCGAAGCGGGCCGCGACGGCCCGGCGCACCGGGACGCGCAGCAGGCGCAGCAGGCGGAGGAGGCGATGGCGGATCGGGACGAGCTCGTCGACACGCTGGCGGGGTTCACACTGTTCGCGGATCTGCCGCGACCCCAGCTGACCGCGGTCGCGCACCTCTTCGAAGAGGTCGTCTTCGCGGAGGGCGAGCGCGTGCTGCGCCAGGGCGTGACGGGTTCCGGCTTCTACGTCGTCCTCGAGGGCGAGGCCTCGGTCGTCGTCGACGGGACGCAGCGCGCGTCGCTCGGACGCGGCGACTACTTCGGCGAGGCGTCGATCCTGCTCGGCGAGGCGCCCTTCGCCGACGTCATTGCCCGGAGCACGCTCCGCTGCCTCGTCCTGCCCGGGCCGCAGCTCGAGACGTTCCTCGTCGGCAACCCGCGCGTCCTGTTCCGGCTCGTCCAGGCGCAGACGCGGCGGCTCCGTTCCGCCACGCTGTGGCGGGGATGAACGGGCGTCCGTCGCCCGACGGCCCACGCGACGCCGGGCAGGACCGCCCGTTCCCGCCGGGCGACTACCCCGCGATCGTCGTCGGCAGCGGGCCCGGGGGGCTGCAGGTCTCGTATGCGCTCCGCGCGCTCGGGATCGAGCATGCCGTCCTGTCCCGCGACGACCGGCCGGGCGGCATGTTCCGCCAGTGGCCGTTCTTCCAGCGCCTCCTGTCGTGGACGAAACCGCACGCGCCCGCCGCGCGCGGCAGCCGCGCGTACGAACGCTACGACTGGAACAGCCTGCTCGCCGACGAGCCCGAGCTCCGCGCGCTCCAGCCCGAGTTCATGGACGGGACGTCGTACTTCCCGTCGCGGCCCGAGATGGAGGCGAACCTGGCGGCGTTCGCGGAGCGCGCGGCGATCAGGGTCCGCTACGGGACGACCTGGACCGGCACGCACCTTGTCGCGGACGAGCGGGGCCGTGCCTTCGAGCTCGACACGACCGACGGCACGTACCGCTGTCGGGCGCTCGTGCTCGCGGTGGGCGTCGCCGAGCCGTACACCCCGACGCTCCCCGGCATCGACCTCGCCCACCACTACGCCGGCGTTCGACCGGCCGAGTCGTACGCCGGCCGGCGCGTCTTCATCATCGGCAAGCAGAACTCCGGGTTCGAGCTGGCCAACGGGCTGCTGCCGTGGGCGCGCCAGCTGATCCTGTCGTCGCCGTCGTCGGCGCGGCTGTCGGTCGACACGCGCTCGCTCGTCGGGGTCCGGGCGCGGTACGTCCAGCCCTACGAGGACCACGTCCTCGGTGGTGGTGTCTCGATCCTCGACGCGGCGATCCGCTCGATCGATGCCGGCCCGGACGGGACGCGAACGGTGACGGTCGACCGGACGGACGGCGGAGGTTCGCTGTCGGTCGACGTCGACGAGGTCATCGCGGCGACCGGGTTCGTCGCGCCGCTGCTCGATCTGCCGAACCTCGGCTGCCGGGTCTTCGGGGCGAGCCGGCTGCCCGTCCAGACGGCGTGGTGGGAGAGCGCGACGCTGCCCGGCGTGTACTTTGCGGGCACGATCGGGCAGGGTGCGCGCGGGCTCATGAAGCACGGGATCCCGGCGAACTCGGGAGCGGTCCATGGCGCGCGCTACAACGCCCGGGTGCTGGCCCGGCGGATCGCGGAGAAGGAGTTCGGACGGGCGCCGGAAGAGCCGGCGATCGAGCCGGGACGGCTCGTCGACTTCCTGACGACCGAGCTGGCCGAGGCGCCCGAGCTGTGGCACCAACGTGCGTACCTCGGTCGCGTCGTGACGGTCGACCGGGACGGGCGGTGCCTGGACGGCGGCGTCCAGCCGCTCGCGCACGCACTCGACGACGACGGCGGGACGGCGCTCATCCTGACGCTCGAGGCGGACGGGAGCGGCGACATCTACCCGGTCGTGTACGTTCGGCGCCCCAGCGGGGTCACCGAGCGGCGGCTCGACCACGATCCGCTCCTGCGCTATGACACGCCGGCCGCCCGGGCTGCCCTGGCCGACATCGCGCGGTCGATCGGCGTTGCGCCGTAAAGCCGCTCGGCGGCGCCAGTTAGCCTGCTGGGGCTATCGGACATGGCATTAGCCATTGACGGCTAACTCGGAACCCGGTAGCCTGCGGCGGATGACGGACGATTCGGTGGCGGGCATCGTGGTCTTCGGCGACGTGGTCCGGTCGCGCGCCGACGCGACCGGTTCGACCGCGTGGCTTCGGGCGCTGACCGCGCGGCTCGACGAGGCCTACGCGCCCGGTCAGCGCCTGGCGCCGTTCGCATTCACGCAGGGTGACGAGCTCCAGGGGTTGCTGGCCACGAGCGCCGACCCGTTCGCTGCGGTGCTGATCGCTGCCCTCGACCCGCGCGCCCGGCCGATGCGCTGGGCGATCAGCGGCGGCCCGATCGATCCCGGCCGCGGTCGTGCAACCGAGCGGACCGGTGGGGCGTTCCTCGCGGCGCGGGAGCTCCTCGAACGCGCCCGTGCCGAGCGCGACCGGCTCGTCGTGCGGGTCGGATCGCAACCCGCCGATTCGTTGCTCGACGACCTGGCGCCGCTCCTCGGCGACCTCCTGGCCGAGCTCACCGACCGCCAACGCGAGCTCGCGCGCCTGATGCTCGTCGATGGCCTTCGTCGTGCCGACGCGGCGGAGACGCTCGAGGTGAGCCGGGCGACGGTGTCGGTCATGGCCGAGCGGGCCCGGATCCGGCGGCTCGAAGGGCTGGTTCGGGCGCTGCGCCGGCTCGTCGCCGACGGCCTCGGGGCGGCGGCCGCGGAACGTTCCGAATCGGCGGAGACGACGGCGTGACCGCCGACCCGACCCTGACGCTCGCCTGGCTCGTCGCGGCCCACCTCGCGGCCGACTTCCTGCTCCAGAGCGGCTGGATGGTGCGGTCGAAGAACGCAACCGGCGGCCGCGCGCTGCCGGGGTTGCTCGTCCATGCCGCGATCGTCGGCGTGTGCCTGATCCCGCTCGGGTTCGCGTTCGGCGCCCCGGGCTGGACGGTCGTGGCCGTCGTCACGGTGAGCCACGGGTTCATCGACCGGGTGAAGGTGATCCTGACCCGGCGGGCCGAAGCGGCGGCGATCGCGGACGCGCGGCGGCGCCACGAGTCGCTCGGCGCAGACCCGGACGGCCTCGGGCCAGCGTGGACGCCCGCGCCCGCGGCCCTGTTCGTTCTCGACCAGGCGGTCCACGTCGCGATCCTCGTCGCGGCCTGGGTCGCGTTGCTTGCCCGGGCGCCGGTCGACCCGCGGTTCGCCGCGGCGGTTGACGGCTGGCTCGGCGGATGGGAGCCGGCGGCTGCCCACGCGACGATCCTGCGGGCGGTCGTGCTCGGGTCGCTCGTCGTCGTCAACATGCGGGCGGCCGCGCTGTTCGTGGGCGTGCTCGTCGGGTCGCGGCTCGGCGGTCATCCGATCCCGCCGGCTCCTGATGCGCCGCCAGCCGCGGAGGCGCCAGCCGCATGGACGGTGCGGCTGGGGCCCCTTGCGGGGCGGGTCGAGCCAGATCGTGTCGTATCCGTCGCCTCGCCCGCTCCTGCTCAGCGCCGCGCGCCCCCGACGCGGGTGGGCGAGGCCGTCGGCATCATCGAGCGGCTGCTCGTCGTGACGTTCGTGCTGTCCCACGCCGAGGCCGCGATCGGGCTGGTGATCGCGGCGAAGACGCTGGCCCGGTTCAAGCAGCTCGACGACCGCGACTTCGCCGAGTACTACCTCCTCGGGACGCTGGGCAGCGTGGCGGTCGCAGTGCTGAGCTCGTACGTGGCGCTGGCTGTCCTGGGTGCGTCCGCCTGGCCGACCCCGAAGTAGGCGGAGCGTTGGGTGAGCTACAATCCGCTACATGCGTAGTCAACCCATCCGAGTCGACTCGGACACCCTGCGGGCCCTCCGCGAGCGAAGCGAGCAGAGCGGCGTCCCGATCGTGCGCCTGGCTGATCGTTACATCGATGAGGGGTTGCGCCTCGACCGGCATCCGGGGATTGTCTTCCGTGACGGGCCCGCGGGACGTCGTGCGGCGGTCGTCGGGGGCCCGGACGTTTGGGAGATCGTCGTCGCGGCCCGCTCCGCGCCGGAGCGCGGCGACCGTCGCATCGACGCACTCGCCGAGCGGCTCGGCATTCCGGAGTCGAAGGTGCGGCTCGCCATCAGGTACTACGCCGAGTATCCCGACGAGGTCGACGCCTTCATCGCTTCCGTGGAGCGCGAGGGCGACGAGCTCGAGCAGCTCATCAAGCGCGAGCGCCAACTCCTCGGGTGAGGCTGCTCCTCGACGAGATGTATCCCGCGGTTCTCGCCGAGCGACTGCGGGACCGCGGTCACGACGTCGTGTCCGTACACGAGGTGGGCTTCGCGTGGCTTGAGGGCGCGCCGGACGCGGACGTCCTGGCTGCGGCGTTGGACGACCATCGCGCGGTGGTGACCGAGAACGTGCCCGACTTTCGACGGCTGCAACACGCTGCGCTCGCGAGCGGCGAGCCTTATCCCGTCGTGGTGTTTACGACCAATCGCCAGTTCCCGAGAGGAGACCGGGCGACGATCGGACGGCTGGTCGTCGCACTCGACGCGCTGCTGCACAGCGGTGCGGACGCGACGACGGTGTTCCTGCAGCCGCCCGATCCGGCCTGACGACGCCGCGCCCGTTGATGGGGGGTCAGTCCGCGGTCGAATCGTGACCGATGTGGCCGCGGACCAGCGCGAACGTGGCCGCGTGCACCAGCCCACCGATGACGAGCGCGCCCAGGAAGCTCTCCGGGGTACCGACCGTGCCGAGGAGCAGCTCGACCGCAAGGAAGAAGGCCCCGAAGCCGATCATCCCGGCGACGAGGCCGCGCAGCACGTCGGCGGCCTCGCCGGGGCCGCGCGTCAGGTGCCCGAACGTCGCCAGCACCGCCGCATAGACCGGGAAAGTGGCGAGGATCCCGGCGAACCGGCCGCCGATCAGCGGCGCAGCCGAGCTGATCGCGACGACCAGCAGGGTCGCCACGGCGACGCGGGCGGGGATGTCCCAGGCGGGCGGGGAGACGGCGTCGGGTGGCGCGGCGCGGCGTCGCGGGAAGGCCGCGAGGAACGCGAGAACGACGCCGATGAGGGCGACGAAGGTCAGGCCGGGTCCCATGGTGGGCAGCGCCAGGGCGATGGCGAAGAAGGCAACGCCGGCTGCGGCGAGCGAGGTGGCCCAGCCGAGGCGCCGGCCGGCGACGGTGTAGGCCGCGGCGAACGCCACCTGCGCGATCGCGCCGAGCAGCGACCCGCCAGCCGCTTCTCGAGCGACCGCCGGGCCGGCCTCGAGCGCGATGAAGAACGCAATGGGGCCCGAGGTGAGCGGGAGCGCGACCAGCCAGCCGCTCAGCGCCCCGCCCCAGCGCCGGCCGACGAGGCTCGTCGACGCCACGAGCAGCGGCGTCAGGATGAGCTTCGGTGCCAGCGTGTTCATGCGGGCCGGACGTGCACGGCGCGATCGTAGGGCATGCCGGTCGCGGGCTTGACACTGGCCTCGTTCGGTCCCACGATCCGCCCGATGTCGCGCTCGGTGACCCTCGGCCAGGCCAACCGCTCGAACCGCAACCCGCAGCCGCGGGGTGCCTCGAGCTGACCGACCGCGCCCGTCAGGGCGCCCACCCGCCCGCTCGACGCCCTCGTATCCACGGGGGCGTTTCTCATGCCCCCGACCCCGTCCGTCCCGGAGGTCAGGCACATGCTCGAATCGTTCATCGCCGGCGCGATCGCCGGATACGGGATCGCGATCCCGGTCGGTCCCGTGGCCGTGCTCATCATCGAGCTGGGCGTCCGGCGCGGGCTCCGGACCGCGGCTGCTGCCGGGCTCGGTGCCGCGACCGCCGATGCCGCCTACGCGCTCCTCGCCGTGCTGGCCGGCGCCGCGATCGCAACCCTGCTCGACCCGGTCACGCCGGCACTCAAGGTCGTGGCCGTGGTCGTTCTCGTCGGGATCGCGGTTCGTGGGGTGTGGCTGGCGCTGTACCACGCTCGGATCGGCGTCCCGGGGCGCGCCGAGCTGCCCGCCGACCCCGCGAAGACCTACCTGCGGTTCCTCGCGATCACGCTGCTCAACCCGACCACGATCCTCTACTTCGCGGCACTGATCCTCGGTCGGCCCGATCTCGGTGCGGGGCCGGCGGAGCGGACTGCGTTCATCGTCGGGGCGGCGCTGGCGTCGGCATCGTGGCAGCTCTTCCTCGCGGTCCTCGGCGCGCTGGCCCACCAGCGGCTGCCGTGGCGCGCCCAGCTCGCGATCAGCCTGCTCGGCAACGCGGTCGTCGCTGCCTTCGCCTGGAACATCGCGTCGACGCTGTAGGTCCGGTGCCCCTCTTGCCGGGCTATAGTCGTTGCCGGGCTCCCCGAAGGTTCCGGAGTGGCAGGAGTGGGCGATGACGGCCGATTCGTCAGCGGAAGATTCGCCCTTGGTGCGGCTCTCGGACGATCCGGAGGTGGCTGCCGTCCATGGCCAGCTCGCTGAGCTCGTCGAGCTGTGGGTCCCAGATCCGGGTGCCCGGATCGACCTCTACCAGTTCATCGTCACGGAGTTTCAGGCGACGGTCATGGAAGCGTCCGTGACCGCGTACGAGTCCGAACTTCGTCGGGCTGGAGGCACGGCCGCGTCCTGGCCGGTCTGGCTTCTTTGGTACCGCCCCGTGGGCGCAACGGAGGATGACGAGTCGCTCCTCATCGGCACGTATCGATCCAGAGAGCGCGCCATAGAGGCAGTCGACCGACTGCGCACCCAACCCGGCTTTTCCGACCATCCCGAAATCACGGACGACGACGCGGATCCTGGCTTCTTCCTCGTCGAGTTCACCCTGGACGAGGACCACTGGACCGAAGGCTTCAGAACCGAGCCCGGTTGACCGCGGCCAACGCGTACCCGTGCAGTTCGGATCGAATCAACAAGATCGTAAGTGCGACGACGAAGACGGTGACCGATTCCTACTGTCCGAACATCGCAATAGCGCTCTCGGGAGCCATGCGCACCTCTCGGTCTTCGGTGACCCACTCAACGTGAACTGTGAGTGGTACTTCCCCTTCTCGTTCTAGTCCACCGCCCGGGCCGCCGGCCCGAGCGATCCTGATCCTCGGCGCGACGGTCGAGGCCGGAGGCGATCCCGCCTCGACCGAGACAGGAGTTCCATCGATGGGGATTCAAGGACCGGATCCTGGCTTGCTTGGCGCGACGTGGGCCAATGAAGAGAGGCTCGCGAGCACGCAGTCCGACGCCGCGCAGGCCCTCGCGCACCGCGACGCCGATCGGGCTGCAGCTCAGGCCCGAGGCGAGCGAGCGAGGCCGCGCCGCTCGATCGTCGCGCGCATTCTCGATGCGATTCGCCGAGCTCTATGAGGCGCCTCTCGACGGGCGCTGCGCTGGTCATAGCAATCGTGATGGCCGCATGCTCGCCTTTGGGCGAGACGCCGAGCCCGTCAGCGGCGACGCAGGGGCCGCAAAGTCCTTCGATCGATGCGCTCGACTGGTTCGTCGACGACAAGTACGGATTCGCCATGCTCCGTCCGACGAACTGGGAGTCGATCGACCTCGGGCAGTCTCGTGGCTTCATCCGTCCGGCCGAGCCGCGCTACACGCTCCAAGCGGTCAACTACGCCGCGCTGCCCAGCCCTGACCCTGACCCACAACACAGCTCGGTCGGTGGCGCATATCCGCAGCTCGACCTGTTTCGGGCGTCTCCCGATCTGGCCGGCTGGGCTGCCGGCATCGAGCGGCTCTGGGCGAGCAACGATGTGCCGTTCCGGGCGATCGCCTCCCAACCGCGGACTCGGATCTACGCCCTCGAGCCGGATGCCGAAGTTCTCCAAGTCGTCGCTCTGGTGGTGGACGACGCGCAGCCCATCACGGTCGCGCTGATCGCACCGGACAGCACGATTGAGGGCCTTCGGGTCGACGGCCTCCTGGACGACTTCGCGACGATGGCCGAGTCGGTCGCCGTGCCCTAGCCGCCCAACGCCGGGCGGGCGCGCCGATCCCTTGAGGAGGGCGGGGCGGCATGTCGATACGTGCCTACTCCATCAGCGAGAGCTCGTCCCTGATTTCGTCTGCGAATGCCGTCGGGTCTATGACTGCGGCCTCTTGGTCATCGACTGGCACGATCCCGACCAAGCGGGACGTCGCTTGCAGCTGCGGGGATCGAGCTCGGTGACCGGGTTGTTGGCGGCGTAGGCATACAGGTTCGGGTCGACCAGGTCGGGGTCGGGCTGGAGGAAGCGTCCGAGCGCCGGCGCGTAGTGGCGGGCGTGCATGTAGTGGAGGCCCAACCCGAACGGGTCGTCCCACTGGACGTCGAACTCGCCGACGTACAGGAAGCGGAACCCGAGGTCGGCGCTCCCGCCGTGGGTTGTCGTGGTCGGCGTGCCCCACGTCGAGTAGCGGTAGCTGTTGGCGAGGCTGAGGGTGCCGTCAGTCTCGAGCCGGTACAGGGCGATCGCGTCGCCGTGGCCGTTGTACAGCGGCAGGTAGGTGCCGGCGCCGGTCTCGCCCGGGGGCACGACGACCTTGACGATCGTGCCCGCCTCGTCGACCACGTAGCTGCGCACGACCGCGCTGCTGTGGGTCGCGTCGGTCAGGACCTCCTCGACGATCGCGTCGTCCTGGTAGCGGAAGTCGCGCGTGGCGACCGTGCCGCCGGCGCTGGTCGTCGTGATCCGGGTCCGGTGGCCCTCGCCGTCATATCGGCTATGAAAGGACCGGACTTGGACCCCTCGACCGGGCAGGAGTACCGTCTTCTGACCGGGACAGGGGCCAGGATCCGGACACCAGCCGTGGGCAGGCCGGTTCGCCTTTGGACCACGAGTCCGCCGTCGTATCTGGCCGCCCCTGCGACTCGCCCGGTTGCGCCGTGAGCGCGGATCCGTAGGTGTCGTGTGCCCAGGCGGGTGTCGTCATGAGCGCCACGAGGAGGGCGACGACGATGCGCACGATCGGACTGGATCTTGGCCGCCACAGCGGTGAGGCGGCGGTCATCGACGAAACCGGCAGCACCCGCTCGCTCGGCCGCCTCGAGGTGCGGCACGCCGCGCTCGAAGCGTTCGCCAGCACGCTCGGGCCCGACGATCAGGTCGTGCTCGAGGCATCGCTCAACACGTGGGCCATCGCCGACATCCTGGCCGCCCACGCCGGCCGGGTGGTGGTCAGCAACCCGCTCCGCACGAAGGCCATCGCCCAGGCCAAGGTCAAGACCGACGAGATCGACGCCCGGACGCTCGCCGAGCTGCTCGCGGCCGACTACATCCCACAGGTCTGGCAGCCCGATCCGGCGACCCGCGAGCTGCGGCGGCGGGTGGCCTTTCGGGCAGGGCTGGTGCGCAACCGGACGCTCCTGCGCAACCGGGTCCATGCGATCCTGGGTCAGGCGCTCATCGACGTCCCGGTGAGCGACCTGTTCGGGGTCAGGGGCCGGTCCTGGCTGGCGAGCGTCGAGTTCAGCTCCGATGCGCGGGAGGCGCTCGACGCGCACCTGCGCCTGCACGACGCGGTCGCCCGCGAGGTCGAGCGGGCGGAGCGCGCGATCGCCAAGGCGGTCGTCCGCGATCACGGTGTCCGCCACCTGCTGACGATCCCGGGGGTCGGGTTAACGACCGCGGCGGCCATTCGGGCGGTGGTCGGCGACGTCACCCGCTTCCCCCGGCCGGCCAAGCTGGCGAGCTATCTCGGCTTGGACCCGCGCGTCCGCCAGTCGGGTACCCACAGCTGGACCGGGCACATCAGCCGGGCAGGACAGGCCCACGCCCGGGGCCTGCTCATCGAGGCCGCCCAAAGCGCGGTCCGCACGCCCGGCCCGCTGCGCGCCTGCTACCTGCGGATCCGCAGCCGGCGCGGGGCCAACGTGGCGGTCGTGGCGATCGCGCGCAAGCTGGCGGTCCTCGCCTGGCACCTGCTGTCGCGCGACGAGGACTACCGCTTCAGCCCGGCCTCAGCGGTCCGACGATCTGCATGCCCTTCCGGGAGAGGCGCTTCGAGCGGCCGGCGGCGAGCTCGAGCGCGCGCAGCTTGTCGGTCGTGCTGGCGGCGCCCGAGCCCGGCGTAGACTCGTGGCGGGATGCGGTCGACCCCGTGGCGAACGGCGGAGTCGGGGATCAGCTCCGCGGCGCAGCCGGTCCCGCGTGAGGCGGGCCGTCGAGTCGCTCCCCAGTGGCGGCGGCCGCATCCCGCTCCTGCCGTCGGCCGTGGCGCGCCCGGACGAACTCGACGTAGGCGGCCTCGGCGGCCACCAGCACCAGGCGCTCGCCCTCGCGCTCCGCCCGCCGGCGGGCCTTCGCGGCACCGACTCTTTCATCCGTACCCGAAGAGGGTCTGGTGCTCGGTGGTCTGCTCGGCGTCGGTCGGGAGGTAGATCGCGCTGACGGCGTAGTTGTGATCGGGGTCGTAGAGCGTCGTCCCGTTCGACGCGGAGTCGTCAGGCCTCCAACTGGTCGCTCGGCGAGCCGGGATTGGCGAGAACCATCCATGGCGCCTCGGACACCAACCTTCGTAGAAGTTCCGCACAGGCCCGCGAGGAGCCAGTTGTATGAGGCAAGCCACTCGTTGGACCGATGACGGCAGCTATTGGCATCACTGCTCCAAGGCGTCCAGTTGGGCGCCGAGCGCGACCGCGAAATTGCGTAGCTCGTGTCCGCTGGTCGCGACTGAGTGTCTCGTGCCGTTGGGTCCATCTCGAATGGAGGCGTGAATGACCAGCGCACCGCACCGGCGACGAACCGTCAAGCTTAGAGTGGGTTCAAGGAATTCGATAAGCACCCGGTCCTGCTTGTTCTTGCCAACCTTACGAAGGATGCGACTGAGCCGACGGACGTCTCGGGGCATCAAGAACGGATCGATCAGGTCTGCACGCATCTGAGCGCGATTCCACAGGGCGAGGTGGCAAACGAGCCAGCGTCGATGAGGCCTCTCATAGCCAAGAAGTTCAAGACTCATGCCAGCCCGCCCATTCCGCCCGATCGACGTGACCGTCGGTCTTGTCACCATGAGGGCTTCAGGAGCAGGATCCCGGAAAGGATCGACGCGAACTCTTGATCTATGCCAGTCGAGGCCGCTTCCTCGTGGATCCATGCCCACGCAATGCCGCTGTCCGGAATCTTGCGAGGATCCTCCAGCCACTCCCTCATGCGTGCGAGAACGTGGGCCGACAGCGGGCCGATGCCCAAGGCCAAGGACTCCTGGCGTTCGATCGCATCGAGACGGTGTTGGAGGTGCGAACTAAACGAACGCCTCTCAAAGGCGGAAAGCGAGTGCACGCCGGTTGCGTGCTGCGAAGCAGACTGCAGAATGAGGCCGACCAAGCGGTTTCCCGAGACCGCCGCAGCGACCGCTGGACCCAATCGAACGCATCTAGGATTCGTGCCCACGCCTCCGAGATTGACTCGTACGACGCCATGCGACTCACCGAACAGAACGTCCGCCGAGGCCGGCGCGTGCACGGGCAGATCGAGAAGCAGGCTCGCTTGTGGGTCGGAGCAAGGCGCGGCCGGTACGCGACCCACAGGGAGGTCGGTGACGGGCACGAGCAACTCAACCGACACGATGCGTCCCCGAGGAGAGATACCGAGGCCGACGATTGCGTCAATCGAGACGTACCACGCCGCTTCTTCTCTTCCCGCGATGTACTCAAAGCTGTCGGCGCTATCCGACTCGAGGAGAAGCGGAGATTCCAGAGATGACAGAGCCAGCGCGCTGGCGACCGACAGGTGGTTTGACATTCGTCAGCATCCGGGGCGCCATCTGACCGGACGCCACCGTGGAGACTTCCCGCCCTCGAAGACAGACGTAACGGTCCCGTTGATGTTCTTCATCGTCGCGATTACGCCCGTTTGGGGGTCACGGCGGATGTATGACCGATGGAGTGGATCATAGAAAAGCGTTCCGTAGCAGTATGCGCGATAGACCTCGTACTCGGTGAGACGCCCTTGCCCAATACGCTTCGCCAGTCGCTTCGCCGCATGCTCGGTCAGTCTGATGTTGTGCTTCGCGAGGAGCTTGCCAACGGTGCCGGGGGCCCTGCCCGCAACGCGAACGAGAAGCCCACCACCCGTAGCGAATGGAACAAACACAAGTCCGACGTCTGCCGCCAACGCGATCGCATTCGCTTCCGACGGATTGGCGATATAGACAATTGCGCTGACGGCGACGAAGAAGAGGTCTAGCAGCGTGTCGAGGAAGTGCCCGCTCGGGTCGACCTTAGTTGCAGGACCGTTTCCTGCATACACGAACAACTGCACGTCGAGCCGGCTCGGGTCCGGCTGCAGGAACCGGCCGAGGCTCGGGCTGTAGTGGCGGGCATGCATGTAGTGGAGGCCGAGGTCTGCGTCCCACTGCACGTCCCACATGCCGACGTAGAGGAAGCGGAAGCCGAGATCGCCGATCGAGTTGTGAGTGGCGGTCGTCGGCTCGCCCCACGTTCCGTAGGTGAAGCTGTTGGCGAGGGTCAGCGCACCGGTGTTCTCGATCCGCCACAGCGCCATCGCGTCGCCGTGGCCGTTCCAGGTGACGAGGTACGTGCCCGCGTCGGGCTGGCCGGCGGGCACGATGACCTTGCTGATCGTGCCCGCGTCGTCGGTGACGTACTCGCGGGTGAGGGTGCCGTCCTCGTACTCGGCGACGATCGCGTCGCCGGCGTAGCGGAAGGTGGTCTCGACCGGGGTGCCGACGGCCGGGGTGTGCAGGATCGCGGTCCGGTGGCCCTCGCCGTCATACGTGAAGTCGACCCGCTCGAAGCCTGACCCGGCACAGTCGGCGTCGTCGCAGGCCGACACGAGCCGGCCCGCTGCGTCATACAGGTAGTGCCAGCCGGCGAGGTCGCTGATGCGCCCCGCGCCGTCGGAGGTGACGTTGCCGCCGGTGCAGCTCGCCGCAGCGCCGGTCTCGACGTCGCACAGCAATCCCTCGGCGGTGTAGGCGAAGTTCCGGGTCGTCCCGCCCTCAACCGCCTGGGTCCGGTTGCCGGCGTCGTCGTAGGTGAAGCTCTCCACGCTCGATGTGTCGCACGTCGCGGTCGAGCCGCGACCGGTCAGCTGGTTGCGCGCGTCGTAGCAGTAGCGGAAGTCGGTCGCGGTCGGACCGTTGTCCTCCTGGACCCTGGTCCGGTTGTCGGCATCGTCGTAGGTGTACGTGACCGAGCCCGTGTCAGTCGTCGCCGAGCAGGCGTGCCCGGCGCTGATCGTGCACAGCTGGTGGCTGACGCTCGTCAGGCGATGGCGGGCGTCGTACCCGAAGAGCGTTTGGTGCTCCTTGGTCTGTTCGGCGTCGGTCGGCAGGTAGATCGCGCTGACCGCGTAGTTGTGGTCGGGGTCGTAGACGGTCGTCCGGTTCGACGCGCTGTCGGTCAGGCCGATCCGGCCGTTCCGGGCGTCCCAGCGGGTCGAGGTCGAGCTCGTCGGCGGGTTCGTCCAGCCGTCGGTCCCGACCGGCAGGCAGTCGCCGACGGTGGCGCCCGCGGCCCAGGTGCAGCGGTCGACCGGGTTGCCGGCCGCGTCGTACGTCGTCTTGGCCGTGCTCCCGTCGCCGCGCTCCTCGACGAGCACCTGGTCGAGCGGGTTGAAGCTGTACTCGGTCGTCGTCGGCGGGGCGACGTGGTCAGGGGTCGGCCTGCGGGATCGCCGTACGGGGAGTGGGACGATCGGTTAGGCCGGCGTCCCTTGCTGACGTCCGTGGCGCACCGATGTGCGGAGCACGCAGGTTCGAGATCTGGTTCTCAGGTCACACCAAGTTTCGTGGGATGCGCTCCTGCCAGCGGCGGCGGAAGAACGGCTCGCCGTCGAGGTCGACCTCGAGATCGACCGACAGGTCGAAGTCGGTGGCGGTCGAGGTCTGGAGCGAGCGCGCGCGGATCTCGATCGCGGCGTCGTGCTCCCACCAGCGGTACACGACGTCGGCGTCCATCTCGGCCCGCGCGGGGTCGGCGTCGCGCGCGGTCAGCCGCAAAGTCTCGGCCGCGTACAGGCGACGACCGTCGTGGAGCGTCTCCTCGCCGCCGTCGTGGATCGTGACCGTGACCGACCCGTCGACGACGTCCTCGACCACATCCCACCGCGGCCGATCCGACGCGGACCCGAGCGACACGTCGCGGACGTCGGGCGGGGTCGTCTTGAACGCGGGCGGCGGCAGGTCGCCCGGGCCGCCGGCGGGCGGCACGACCGGCAGCACGAGCCGCGACGGCGCGGCGGCCCCGAGGTGGACCGACAGCTCGCACGGGTACGGCGACGGCCAGACGATCGGCCAAGCCGACGACGCCAGCGAGACCCGGATCCGGTGGCCCGGCGCGAACCGGTATCCGGCCGGTCGCAACACGAGCCGGACCTCCTCGACGCGACCGGGCTCGAGCGGCTCGGGCTCGGCATGGGATCGGCGGTGGGTCAGGTTGAGGATGCCCGCCGTGACCTGCGCCGAGGTGCCGTCGGGGGCGACGTCGGTCAGCCGTGCGACGAGCGTCGCGACCGGCGCCGAGGCGGCGACGTGGACGACGACCTCCGGGAAGCCGAAGACCGACAGCGGTTCCTGGAGCGGCGCCGAGGTGAACGTCGGACCGAACGCCTCGTCGGGTCGCAGGTCGCGGGCGAGTCCGTTCGGGATGCCGCCGGCGCCCCACGACAGCGAGCCGCGCGTGCCGACGGTCGGACGGTGCGCGAAGCGCTCGACGGCGGGCTCGGCGGTGGCGGCCTCGGCGGGCGGCGCACCCTCGACCAGCCGGCCGACGAGCGGCAGCTCCCCCGCGGCGAACGACCACGTTCGCGCCACGACGGACGGGTGCGGGAACGCCTCGGCCGACCGCCACCGGCCGGGCAGCTCGGTCGGGAACGGCTCGGGCGGCGCGTAGTCGCGCTCGAACCACGTCACGGGTGGATCGGGCGCCTCGTCTGCGACGCCGCGCAGCCAGCGGTCGAAGAAGCGGACGACCTCGTGGAGCTCGTCGAGGTTCGGCCCGGGCGTCGCGCTCGACGGCCAGCCGTGGACCCAGTTGCCGACGAGTGTCCGCGACGGCGCCGTGCAGAGCGCCTGCATGCGGAGCGCCGCGTCGACGTACGAGTCCATCCAGCCGCCGACGTTGAGGATTGCGGCGTCGATCGCCTCGTAGTCGGGTGCGAGCGAGC
This sequence comes from Chloroflexota bacterium, assembly GCA_044506615.1. Taxonomy (GTDB): domain Bacteria; phylum Chloroflexota; class Limnocylindria; order Limnocylindrales; family CSP1-4; genus DASTYU01. The sequence continues at coordinate 314,379 of JBIQKJ010000001.1, forward strand.
CGGGTCGCCAGTACGGGCCGTCGGTCTGCTCGCGGAGCCATCGAACCAGCCACGGCGGCGTCGCCTCGAGCCGGGCCCGCCACTCTTCGCGCCAGGCATCGCCGCGGAAGCCGGCATCGGGCGGCATCGCGTTCATCGCGACCTGGCTGACCGCGTACTGGCTCAGCTCGCTCGCGGTCACGCAGCCGCCGATGTAGTGGACGTCGGTCAGGTAGCGGTCGTCGGTGGCCATGACCGGGACGATCGCCCGAAGATGCGGCGGCCGGAGCTTCGCGACCTGGATCGACGTGAAGCCGCCATAGCTGATGCCCCACATCCCGACGTTGCCGTCGCACCACGACTGGGCCGCGAGCCACTCGACGACCTCGGCGCCGTCGCGGGTCTCGTCCTCGGTGTATTCGTCGAGCGCGAGGCCGCCCGACGACCCCGTGCCGCGCACGTCGACCCGGCACAGCGCGTAGCCGCGCGCCGCAAGGTACTCGCCGCGTCCGACGTCGGCGTTGCGCCGCCAGTTGTCCTTGCCGTACGGGATCATCTCGAGGATCGCGGGACCCGGGGGGAGCGGCGGCTCCCCGTTCCGTGCCCTCGGGCGCCAGATGTTCGCCGACAGCTCGACGCCGTCGCGCGTCCGGATGCGGACGTCCCACTCGGTCGTGACCTCGTGGACGGGCGGGCTGGCGGGACGCGAGACCTCGGGGTCGGTGGCGGGCATCCGCCCGAGTCTAGGCGGGTGGCGGGACGCATCGGCGTCCGATGCGGCGCTCGGGACGGTGGGCGCGGGTACGATGCCGTCGTGGACGATCGCGCGACGCCTGAGACCTCGGGACCGTGGACCCGCCATTCGAGGGCGCTGGTCTACGAGAACCCGTGGATGACCCTGTGGCACGACGAGGTGACGCGGCCCGACGGGTCGCCGGGCATCTATGGCGTCGTCCACTTCGGGAGCGTCGCGGTGGGCGTGGTCGCGCTCGACGACGAGGACCGCATGGTGCTCGTCGGGCAGCATCGGTACACGCTCGACGAGTACTCGTGGGAGCTGCCCGAGGGCGGCGTGCCGTTCGACGAGGACCCGCTCGACGGCGCCCGACGCGAGCTGCGCGAGGAGACAGGTGTCGAGGCTGTCGAGTGGCAGGAGCTCGCGCGCTACACGCTGTCGAACTCCGTCACCGATGAGCGGGGGTACCTGTTCCTCGCCACCGGGCTGACTCACGGGGAGGCGGAACCGGATCCGACCGAAGCGCTCGAGGTCCGATGGGTCCCGTTCACCGAGGCGCTCGCGATGACGCTCGACGGCCGGATCACCGACGCGATCTCGATCATCGGGATCCAGCGGGTGGCGCTGGCGCGAGTGGCTGCCGCGGCGTCGGCTGGGTCGGCGGCCTCCGGCCGCACGGCGGCGGAATGACGATCCTCCACGTGCTCCGCGTCTTCATCGGGCCCGACGGGCGCGGCGGGAACCCGCTCGGGGTGTTCGTCGAGGGGCCGTCGGTGCCGGTGGAGCGTCGCCAGGCGGTCGCCGCCGAGCTCGGCTTCAGCGAGACCGTGTTCGTCGATGCCATCGACGACGGCGTCGCGCGGGTGCAGATCTTCACGCCCGGAGCGGAGCTGGCGTTCGCGGGGCACCCGACGGTCGGGACGTCGTGGCTGCTGCGCAACCTCGGCGAGTCGGTGGACGTGCTGCGCTGCCGGGCGGGCGACGTCGCGGTGTGGCAGGACGGCGAGCTGGCCTGGATCCGCGCGCGGGCCGAGTGGGTCCACGACATCGCGATGGACCGGCTCGGGTCGGCGGCCGAGGTCGACGCGGTCGTGCCGCCGGCGCTGGGGGAGCCGGGGCGGTACGTGTGGGCGTGGGACGACGAGTCGTCGGGGCGGATTCGGGCCCGCTACTTCCCGACCGACCTCGGCATCGCCGAGGACGAGGCGACCGGCGCGGCCGCAGTGGTCATGGGCGCCCGGCACGGGCGGCCGCTCGTGATCCGGCAGGGCGTCGGGTCGGAGCTGGTCGTGCGGCCGCGAGACGACGGCACGGTCGAGGTCGGCGGACGGGTCGAGCTCGTGGAGCACCGCGCCTTCGGTCAGTAGCCCTCGACGCGGACCGGCGTCAGCGCGTAGTCGCGGGCGTTCCGGGTGAGGACTGCGGCTCCGAGGACATGGGCGGTGGCCGCGATCAGCGCGTCGGGAAGGCTCAGCGTTCGGCCGCTGCGGCGGGCCTCCCAACGCCATCGACCGGCGAGCGCGGCCGTCTCCGGCGCCGGGTGGACGTACTCCAGGTGTCGCAGGAACGACTCGAGGGCCTCACCGCCCGATGGGCCTGCACCGGTCCACAGCTCGGCGGCGACGATGTCGGTGACCAGGGGATCGTCACCCGCCTCGTAGAGTCCTCGAAGGCGCTCGACCGCGACCGGCACGCCCCGCAGGTAGTCGATCGCAAACGTCGTGTCGAGGACGTACCGCATAGTTCAGCGGCCGTCCCACGGGACGGTCACTTCAGCGCGAGACGCCCGGACCCACTCGAGCACGTCTCCCGGCGTGGCGAACTGGGGGTGCGTCTCCGCACTCCAGGCACCCGCTGCCGCCTGTGCCGCGGCCCACCAGCGATCGCGGCGCAGCTGCCGTTCGAGCGCTTCCGCCACGTAGCGGCTGCGACCCCTCGGGCCGGCAACGGCATCGACCTCGGCGACGAGATCGGCCGGGAGCAGGAGGTTCGTGCGCACATTCATGCGCACACAATAGCGCATGCCCATGTGCGTGCCGGCTCGGCTGCCGCTACGACCACGACCCGCCACCCATGCCGCTCTACGATCCGGCCATGAACACGGCATCCGCTCGCACGGACTGGGATGCGATCGTGGTCGGGCTGGGCGCGATCGGCTCCGCGGCCGCGTACTGGTTGAGCCGCGCGCTCGGCGGCCGCGGCCGCGTCCTCGGGCTCGAGCAGTTCGAGATCGGGCACGCCAAAGGCGCGTCGGCCGACCACAGCCGGATCATCCGCTACTCCTACCACCGACCCGACTACGTCCGCCTCGCCCGCCGCGCCTACGAGTCGTGGGCCGAGGTCGAGGCAGAGGCCGGCGCCCGCATCGTCACCCGCACCGGCGGCATCGACCTGTTCCCGCCCGGCACGTCGGTTGCGATCCAGGACTACACCGGCAGCCTGGCCGCCGAGGACATTCCGTTCGAGCTGCTCGACGCCGACGAGGTCCGTCGCCGCTGGCCGCAATGGCGCATCGACGACGGCACGACCACCCTCTACCAGGCGGACGGCGGGATCGCCGACCCGTTCCGGGGTAACGACGCGCACCGCCGACTGGCCGCCCAACGAGGCGCCACGCTCCGAGGTGGCTGCCGCGTGACCGCGATCCGCGACGCCGGCGGCGAGGCCGAGCTCACCCTCGACGACGGCACGACCCTCCGGGCCGGCTCGGTCGTCATCGCCGCCGACGCCTGGACCAACGAGTTGCTCGCGCCGGTGGGTCGTCGGCTCCCGCTGGTGGTCACGAAGGAGCAGGTCACGTACTTCGCCTGCCCCGATCCCGCGGCCTTCGCGCCGGACCGCTTCCCGATCTGGATCTGGGAGGACGAGCCGAGCTTCTACGGCTTCCCGACCTACGGCGAGGCGGGCCCGAAGGCGGCCCAGGACGTGGGCGGCCAACCGACGACGCCCGCGGAGCGGACGTTCGAGCCCGACGAGGCGGCCTTCGAGCGCTTGACGGCGTTCATGGGGCGCCACCTTCCCGGCGCCCTCGGTCCGCCGATCGCCACGAAGACCTGCCTCTACACGCTCACCCCCGATCGCGACTTCGTGGTCGATCGCGTGCCGGAGATCCCGTCGGCGATCGTCGGGCTCGGCGCGGCGCACGGCTTCAAGTACGCGTCGGTGCTCGGACGGATCCTCGCCGAGCTTGCGCTCGACGGGCGTACGCCGTCGGCCACCGAAATCGAGGCCTTCCGCATCGACCGGCCGGTCCTCCTCGAGGACGACCCGCCGGCGACGGGCTATCAGCTGCCCGGGACGGCGACCGTCCGGTCCTGACGCGCCGTGCGCGCCTTCCTTGCGCGCACCGCTGTTGCTGTGCAAGGCTTCCGGGACCCGGCCGTGAGGGGCCGGGATCGATCGGCGTGGCCCCCGGGGTGAGACGGCCCGCGCGAGGAGGAGGAACGCGACATGCAGCTGTCGCTGCGCAGCCGTGCGACCGGCACCCTGGCGGTGCTTGCCTTGATCCTGACGACGCTCATGCCCGGAGCGGCGATGGCGGCCGAGGGCGACGAGCCGCTCATCCTTCGGGCCGGGACCGACCAGGACCTCCAGGTGCTCAACCCCTGGAACTCGGTCGTCGTCGCCGACTTCGAGGTGTTCACGCTCAACTACGACCTGCTTGTCGGCTTCGGGCAGGACCTCGAGCCGGTGCCGGGCTTCGCCGAGTCGTGGACGCAGTCCGACGACGGCCTCACCTGGGAGTTCAAGATCCGGCCGGACATGCAGTGGTCGGACGGCGAGCCCGCGACTGCGGAGGACGCCCGGTACACCTTCCAGCTCATCCTCGACGCACTCGAGACCGACACCGGGTACCTCGGCCAGGGCTACCTCGACGGGTACCTCACGAACGCCGGTGTGACGGCGGTCGAGGCACCGGATCCCGAGACCCTCGTCATCACGACCGAGTTCCCGAGCACCCTCCTCCTCCAGGCCTACGTCCCGATCCTCCCCAAGCACATCTGGGAGGAGCACACGCTCGAGGAGATCGGCAACTTCGAGGGCGCGGAGCCGTTCACGAACGAGCCGCCGGTCGTCGGCACGGGCCCGTACGTGGCCGTGGAATGGGAGCCGGGCAACTTCATCCGGTTCGCCCGCAACGAGAACTACTGGGGTGAGCAGGGTGCCGCGGACGAGGTGATCCTCCAGCACTTCGCGAGCACCGACACGATGGTCCAGGCGCTGCGTACCGGAGAGGTCGACTACGTCCGCGGCGTGCTCGCCGACCAGTTCAACGCGCTTCAGGGCCAGCCCGACATCGTCACGGTGGAGGGCATCGCCAACGGCTACACCGAGCTGTCGATCAACACCGGCGGCAACAAGGAGGGCTATGGCGGCCGCTCGGCGGCGCTCGCCGACCCGGCGTTCCGGGACGCGCTCGGCTACGCGATCGACAAGGAGCGGCTCGTCGAGGAGGTCCTCGGCGGGTACGGCACGCCCGGGTCCACGATCATCCCGCCGTTCCACACGCGTTGGCACGTGCCGCCCTCGAACCCGCGCACGTTCGACATCGAGGAGGCCAAGCGCCGGCTCGACGCGGCCGGCTATGTCCTCGACGGCGAGGGCCGGCGGCTCGACAAGGAGGGCAACCCGCTCAACCTCCGGATGACCTGGCCGGACTCCGAGGCCGAGAACGCCACGAACGCCCAGTTCCTTGCCGAGTGGTTCGGCGAGCTCGGGATCTCGATCGACGCCGCCGTCACCGAGGAAGGCAAGCTCATCGACGACGTGACCGGGCCTCCGGGCGGCCCCGCCGACTACGACCTCTACATGTGGGGGTGGGTCGGCGACCCGGACCCGAACTCGCTGCTCGACTTCTTCCGAACCGAGCAGATCGGCGGCTCGAGCGACAGCTACTACTCGAACCCGCGCTACGACGAGCTGTTCGAGCTCCAGCGCGCGGAGTCCGACCCGGAGCAGCGCCTCGAGTACCTGACCGAGATGCAGGAGCTCGTCTACAACGAGGCCCCCTACCACATCCTCTACTACGACGCCGAGCTGCACGCGTACCGAACCGACAAGTTCGGCGGCTGGACGAACCAGCCGTCCGAGGGCGGCACGCCGCTCTTCGGCTACGGGCCGTTCGGGTACACGAAGCTCACGGCGCTGAGTGACGAGCCGAGTCCGGCGCCCTCGGCGCCGGCCTCGACCGACGGCGGCGCAGCCAGCCCCGGCGCCGAGACCCCGGCACCGACCGGAGGCAGCGAGGAGCCGGCGGCGGCAGCGAACAACACGCCGCTGCTCATCGCCGGCATCGCGGCGCTCGTCATGGTGCTCGCCGTCGGCCTCGTCGCGATGCGCCGCCGCGGCGCCGAGCGCGAGGAGGAATGACGGGCTCGGCCACGCGCCGCTGACGGGGGGAGCGGACGGGCATGGGCGGCTCCTACCTCGCGCGCCGCCTCGGGACTGCGCTGTTCACGATCGCGTTGATCGTGCTGGTCAACTTCATCCTGTTCCGGGCGATGCCGGGGTCGCCCGAACGGGTGATCCTGCGCGGCACGCCCAACGTCACGCCCGAGCGGCTCGAGGCCGTCCGAGAACGGTGGGGACTGAACGACCCCGTCTTCCCGGACCAGTTCATCGCGTTCGTCACGGCGACGGCCCAGGGTGACCTCGGCTACTCGTTCATCGCCCGGGGGCAGACCGTCGTCGACGTCCTCGCGCAGCGGATCTGGCCGACCGTGATCCTGTTCGGGCTGGGGGAGGTGGTCGCGATCGTGCTCGGGCTCGCGCTCGGGGCGTATTCGGGATGGAGACGCGGCGGTCCGGTCGATTACCTCGGCAACGGCGTGTCGCTGATCCTGTACTCGACGCCGTACTTCCTCCTCGGCATGGTGCTGCTCCTGATCTTCGCGACGTCGTTGCGCTGGTTCCCGACGTTCGGCATGCTGACCTCGGGCGCCTTGTACACGGACATCTGGGACCGCGCGGTCGACTTCCTGGCCCATCTCGCGCTGCCGCTCGCGACGGTCGCGCTCGGGCTGATCGGGCAGTACTCGATCGTCATGCGTTCGTCGATCGTCGAGACCCTCTCCGACGACTACGTCACGACGGCCCGCGCCATGGGCCTCCAGGACGGCCGCATCCTTCGGCATCACGCCCTGCCGAACGCGATGCTCCCGACCGTGACCCTCATTGCGATCAACCTCGGCTACGTGATCGCCGGGGCGATCACCGTCGAGGTCGTCTTCAACTGGCCCGGGCTGGGGACGCTGGCAGTCGAGGCGCTCACCGCGCGTGACTACCCGGTGCTCCAGGGGGTCTTCCTGCTGCTGAGCGTGTCGGTCGTGCTGGCCAACCTGGTCGCCGACCTGGTCTACGGCGTGCTCGACCCGCGGGTGCGGACGTGACGGCGTCGGATCTCGCGCTGCTGCGGCCCCGCGGCACCGGCCGTGCCGCGCGCTTCGGCGGGCTCATGCGCCAGCTCGTCCGCCGGCCCGAGGGCGTCATCGGCGTGCTGATCCTGCTCGTGTTCGCGGCGCTCGCGATCGCCCCGGAGCTGTTCGTCGGGCCGCTCCAGACCGCGGTCACCGCCGACGGCCCGCGCCTCTCCCCGCCGACCGCAGGGCACGTCCTCGGCACCGACGAGCTCCGCCGGGACATGCTCAACCTGACGGTCCACGGGGCGCGGGTGTCGATGGCGATCGGGCTGCTCGCGACGATCATCACGGTGTTCATCGGGGCGCTCGTCGGCATCGTCAGCGGCTTCGTCGGCGGCCGGCTCGACGCGTTCCTCATGCGCATCACGGACTTCTTCCTGGTCATCCCGACGTTCGTGCTCGCGCTGATCCTGACGCCGATCATCCGCGAGCTCGTCGGGTCCGGGTCGCGCGAGGTGCTCGGCATCCGGATGACGCTGATCGTGATCGTCGTGGTGATCGGGATCACGAGTTGGTCGTCGACCGCGCGGATCATCCGGTCGCAGACCCTCTCGCTCAAGGAGCGTGCGTTCGTGGATCGGGCGCGGGTCGTCGGCGGCGGGAGCGGCCACATCATGCGCCGGCACATCCTGCCGAACGTCGTCAACCTCATCGTCGCGAACGCCGTGCTCGTGTTCGCGGGCGCCGTCCTGACCGAGACGACGCTCTCGTTCGTGGGGCTCGGCGACCCGTTCCAGCCGTCGTGGGGCCAGCTGCTCGAGGCGGCGCGCTCGGTCGGGGCGCCGGGGCTCGGCGCCTGGTGGTACTTCGCCCCGCCCGGCGTGTGCATCGTGCTGGTCGTGTTCGCGTTCACGCTGGTCGGGACCGCGCTCGACGACCTCCTCAACCCGAAGCGACGGCGGCGACGATGACGACGACGATCCCGGAGCGCGACGGCACGCCGACGCCGGGCGACGGCGGCACCCCGGAGACGGCCAGGGTCGTCGGGCGCCGCCAGTGGCCGCTCCCCAGGCTGGCCGATCCGGAGGCTCCGCTGCTCGTCGTCGAGGACCTGACGACGCATTTCGCGCTGGGCGACGAAACCGTCCACGCGGTCGACGGCGTCAGCTTCCGGCTTGACTACGGGGAGGCGCTCGGCATCGCCGGGGAGTCCGGCTGCGGGAAGACGACCACGGCCCTGTCGCTCGTCCGGCTGCTGCCGGCGAACGCCGCGGTGGCCGGCGGCTCGATCCGGCTGATGGGCATCGACCTCGCGACGAAGTCCGACAACGCCCTGCGTCGCTACCGCTGGCGGGAGATCGCGATCGTGTTCCAGGGCGCGATGAACGCGCTCAACCCGGTCCACCGTCTCGCTGACCAGATTGCGGAGCCGCTTCGCCAGCGGCTCGACATCCCGGCCAGGGAGGCGCGCAAGCGCGCCGGCGAGCTGCTCGAGCTGGTCGGCATCCCGAAGCAGCGCGGCCGGGCATACCCGCACGAGCTCTCCGGCGGCATGCGCCAGCGGGCGATGATCGCGATGGCCCTCGCCTGCGATCCGGCGATCGTCATCGGCGACGAGCCGACGACGGCGCTCGACGTGATGGTCCAGGCGCAGATCCTCGAGCTGCTCGAGGACCTCCGCCACAAGCTCGGGCTGTCGCTGATCCTCATCACCCACGATCTGTCGGTGATCGCCGAGACGTGCGACCGCGTGCTGATCATGTACGCGGGCAAGGTGGCCGAGGAGGGTCCGGTCGGCGAGGTCTTCCGCCGGCCGCGGCACCCGTACACGCAGAAGCTGCTGTCCGCGTTCCCGAACATCCACGCCGACCGCCGGACGCTCGACGTGATCCCGGGCTCGCCGCCCGATCTGCGAAACCCGCCGCCCGGCTGCCGGTTCGCGCCGCGCTGCGCCTTTGCGATGCCGGTCTGCTCGGAGGTCGTGCCGCCCGAGGTCGCGTTCGACGGTGTCCGCGTCGCCTGCCACCTCTATCCGCCGGGCAGCACCGGCGAGCCCGTGACGGTGCCGCCGCCCAACGCGATCGGCGCGACAGCTTCGGTCGTGCCGCCACCGCCGGCGGCGCCGCCAATCGAGGCGCGCGAGGAGGTCGTCGAGCCGTGACCGAGGCGACCGACCGCGCCCCCGAGATCCTCCGGCTGGACGGCCTCGAGGTTCACTTCCCGTTCCGGCGCGGGCTCGTCGACGTCGTCCGCGGCCGATCCGCCGGGGTCGTCCGGGCGGTCGACGGGATCGATCTCGGCCTTCGGCGGGGCGAGGTCCTCGGGCTCGTCGGGGAGTCGGGGAGCGGCAAGACCACGACCGGGCGGGTCGTCGTCAAGCTCACCCGCCAGACCGCGGGCCGGGTCCTCCTCGACGGCACGGACGTGTCCTCGCTGTGGGGCACGCGGGCGCTGCGCGAGTACCGGCGGCGGGTCCAGCTGATCTTCCAGGACCCGTACGAGACGCTCAACCCCAAGCAGAGCATCCGCGACTTCGTGGCCGAGCCGCTCGTCGTGAACGGGATCGGCGATGCGGCCGAGCGGGAGCGTCGCGTGCTCGACGCGCTCCAGGCGGCCGGCCTGCGACCGCCCCGCGACTTCGCCGCCCGCTACCCGCACGAGCTGTCGGGCGGGCAGCGTCAGCGGGTCGTGATCGCGGGTGCGCTCGTCATGGACCCGGAGATCATCGTGGCCGACGAGCCGGTCTCGATGCTCGACGTATCGATCCGGACCGAGCTGCTGCGGCTCATGCTCGACCTCCGGGCCGAGCGCGGCCTCACCTACCTCTTCATCACCCACGACCTGTCGCTCGCCTGGGTGATCGCCGATCGGATCGCCGTGATGTACCTCGGGACGATCATGGAGATCGGGCCGGCCGAGCGGGTGATCCGCGACCCGCACAACCCGTACACGGCGGCGCTCGTGTCGGTGTCGCCCTCGCCGACGCCGCCGTCGGCGGGCGAGCGCGCGAAGCGCACGATCCTCCGCGGGGAGACGCCGGACGCGGCGCACGTCCCGAGCGGCTGCCGGTTCCATCCGCGCTGCCCGTACGCGTTCGATCGGTGCCGGGTCGAGGAGCCGCCGCTGTTCGACGTGGGAGGCGGGCAGTCGTCGAAGTGCTGGCTGTCGGAGGGTGGCCGGGCGCTGCCGGTGCTGCCCCCGGAGGCGGCGTCCGCTGCGGCCGTGCATGCGACCGGACCCGACGCTGGCGGGCAGGCCCCCGATCGGGCGGCCGCCGCCCACGACGGAGCCGCCGGCTAGCGAGCGTCAGCCGGCCGGTGGGGCGGCGCGAGCGGGATGAGGCCCTCGTCGCCGAGCGTGGCCCGCGCGGCTCGGACGAGGAGCGCGTCGCGCCACGTCCGGCACAGCACCTCGACGAGCTCCAGGTACGCGACCGCGGTGTCGGGGGTGGTCGCGACCGCGATGGCGCCGTGGCGCTCGAGCACCGCCGCGACCGGCAGCGGCTCGGGCGGCTCGACGAGCGCGGCCGCGATCCGTGTCGCGAGGTCGAGGCTGCCCATCTCGCCGAACGGGACGACCGGCAGCCGCCCGAGGAAGTGGGCGGTCTCGGGCAGGATCGAGGGGTCGGGGGTCTCGCCGGCCACGGTCAGCGCCATCGAGGCGGGCAGGTGGGCGTGGGCGACCGCGACGATGTCGGGTCGGGCGCGGTGGACCGCGAGGTGGATCGCAAGGTCCGAGGACGGCCGGCCGGGCCCGACCGCCGCGCCGGTCTCCGGGTCGACCACGACGAGATCGTCCGGGCGGACTTCGTCCTTCCGGCGACCGGCCGGCGTGACGAGGAGCGTGCCGTCGTCGAGGCGGACCGACAGGTTTCCCTCGGTTGCGACGATGAGACCGGCTCGCGACAGCCGGCCTGCGGCCGCCACGAGCGCGTCCGATGCGGTGCGACGGTCTCGGTCCATTCCGCGCATCGTATCGAGCCGGCGTGTGGCGATCACGTCGGAACGCGTTCGCATGACCAGCGGCCCGTGACGGGGGTCGACACACGGCCGATGATGCGTCCAGCGCACAGCGGGAGGGCAGCATGACGAACTCGTCGCGAGGACCGCTCGGGCTCCGTCCGCCCGAGATCATCGGTCTCATCCTGGTCGGGATCGGGATCCTGTTCCTGTTCGACACGTTCCGCCTGATCACGTTCAGCTGGGGCCTCGTGTGGCCGCTGCTGCTCGTCGGCGCCGGCATCGTCGTGATCGCGAGCGCGACGCGCCCCGGCGGCGGCGGACACCGGTCCGTTCGGGTCGAGCGCGACGGTATCGACCAGCTCGAGCTCGAGCTCCGGCTCGGGGCGGGCCGGTTCATCGTCCAGGGCGGCGCGAGCGGGCTCGTCGAGGTCGAGTCGAACGGGCCCGACATCGACCTCCGCGAGGATCGGTCGGGTCGCCGGGCGCGGATCCGCCTCGCGCACGACCGGCCCTGGTTCCCGTTCTCGGAATCCGGTCCCTCGGACTGGCGGATCGCCGTCGGGGGTGACGTTGCGACGCGGCTCGACGTCGCCGCGGGCGCGGGCGACTTCGGGTTCGACCTGTCGGGCATCCGCATCGTCGACGCGCGCGTGTCGGTCGGGGCCGCGCAGGCACGCATCACGCTGCCGCGCCCGATCGGAGACGTGCCGGTCCGGATCGTCACCGGCGCGAGCCAGGTCGTGATCGTGACCCCGCCCGGCGTCGAGATGCAGGTCCGCGCGTCGGGCGGGCTGTTCAACCTCGAAGGGCGCAACGAGACCGCGGGCTACGCCACGGCAACCGACCGCGTGTCGGTGCGGGTGGAGGGCGGCGCGGCGTCGGTCCGGATCGAGTAGCCGGGCGGATCAGGCTGCGGCGGCGAGCGGGGCGTCGGCGTCGGCGGCCACCTCGACCGTGACGCGGCAGTCCACGCACGTGAGCTCGGCGATGGCGGCGTCGAGCTCGGCCGGCTCGGCGCACCAGGGGCAGGGGATCATGGTCATCGGATGGTCCTCGTCTCGCGGCCTCGGCGGCGTCGGTGCCGCCCCGTTCGTGGCCACACCTTCGACCGTCGCTGTGACACCTTGGCTGTCACGACCCCGCGGGACGCTCCCACCCGCTACGCTGGCCGGGCATGACCCTTCGTCTCTACCTCGGGCACGGTGCGAGCGGCACGTCCGCCTCGATGGCGCCGTTCGTCGAGGGGCTGCGCGCGCGCGACGTCGACGCGGTCGCGATCGATCTCCCGAAGCGCAAGGCCGAGGACGCCGTGCCTGCCTTCCACGCTGTCGTTCCGCCGGGGCCCGTGACGGCCGTCGGCGGGCACTCGTACGGCGGCCGGGTCGCGAGCCTCGCGGCCGCCGAGCCCGACGCGCCCTACCGGGCGCTCGTCCTGTTCAGCTACCCGCTCCACCCGCCCGGCCAGCCCGACCGCACACAGGCCCGCACCGCGCACTGGGCGACGATCCGCTGCCCGGTGCTGATGCTCTCCGGCGAGTCGGATCCGTTCGCGCGGATCGAGCTGCTGCGAACGGCGGTCGGGCTGCTCCCGGACGCCGAGCTCGTGACGTACCCGCGCCTCGGGCACACGCTCAAGCCCGTGCTCGGTGACGCGCTCGACCGCGTCGCCGCGTTCCTGCGCGAGCGCGCCGGAGACGGGGCCACGGACGGCGCCGGGGGTTGATCCGGCCGGGATGGGCCGCTATCCTCGGCCCTCCCCAGAAGGCTCGGCGCTCCGAACCGATCCAGGACCGCCGCGAACTGCCGTCCCGACCCCGCTTCCCCTCGGCGGCTGATGCTGTCCGCGCGGCCGGCCGGCGATCGCCGCAGCACGTGCTCACCACGTCGCGGCAGGAAGGAGCCACCGTGATCGCATCCCGCGGCCGCCGGTCGGTCGCCCTCGCAACGGCGCTCGCCGCGATCCTCCTCGGGGGCGCGCTGTCGTTCGCCCCGGCCCCCGCCCGGGCGCATGCCCCCGGCATCGACCGCTTCATGTGGGCCCTCGGACAGGTCGAGTCGAGCGGCCGCTACGACGCCCGGAACCCGACCTCCGGCGCGTACGGCAAGTACCAGATCATGCCGTTCAACTGGCCGGCGTGGGCCGATCGCTACCTGGGCGACCGAAAGGCGAAGCAGACGCCGCGCAACCAGGAGATCGTCGCCCGCGGCCGGATCCACGACCTCTATCACGGCCTCGGGAAGTGGCATCGCGTCGCGTACTGGTGGCTGACCGGCTCGTCGAAGACGAAGGGCTGGTCGTCCTTCGCCACCCGCTACGTGCGCAAGGTCATGCGCCTCTACGAGCGCAAGCGCCCGCTCACGCTGGCCGACGCGCGCCGGTACCAGGAGAGCTCGTCCGCGGTCGACTACACCGGGCGCTGGGTCGCCGCCCGTCACCGGGGGTACAAGGGCGACCGGGTGCTGCAAGCGACCCGCGCCGGAAGCACCGCCTCGTTCACGTTCACCGGCACCCACCTGAACGTGTACGGCCCCGTGGGCCCGACGCGCGGCAAGGCCCGCATCTACGTCAACGGCGAGCTCGCGACGACAATCGACCTGTTCGCGCGCCGCTACCGACCACGGACGAAGCTGTTCGGCCGCACCTGGGCGATTCCGCGCGAGCGCACGGTGACGATCGAGGTCCTCGGGACGCGCGGCCGGCCGGTCGTGGCGATCGACGAGTTCGCGGTCTGGGACTGAGCCGGAGCGCCGTCTACCGGGCCGCGACGACCTCGATCTCCACCCGGTAGTCGGCGGCGAGCGCGGTCACCCCGACCGTCGCGCGCGTCGGCGGCTCGGTCGGGAAGTACTCGCGGTAGACCGCGTTCATCGCGTCGAAGTCGGCGAAGTCGCGGAGATAGACCGTGCACTTCACGACGTCGCCGTAGTCGAGCCCGACCGCGCGGAGCAGGCGTCCGACGTTGTCCAGCATCGCCCGCGTCTCGGCCTCGATGCCGCCCGGGACCGCGCCGTGCGAGCCGGGCGCGTCGCCGACCTGGCCGGCGAGGAACACGAAGCCGTTGGCCTCGACGACCTGCGAGAAGGGGTACGCGCTCGGCTCGATGCCGGGCAGGTCCGGAACGTGCTTGGGCATGGGCAGCTCCTTTGCGCCGAGTGTACGGTCGGTCAGAGGCGGCGGTCGGCCGCGTCCGCGGCGCGGCGGCACCAGGTCGCCAGGTCTTCGGCCGCGGTCGTGCCGGTCGGCAGGATCGCCGCGGCCTCGGCGTCGAGTCCCTTGCGCCAGCCGCGCAGGAGCAGCCCGACGATCCAGGCGAGGTCGACCTGTGCGTCCCAGTCGCCGAGGTCGGTGGGCCCAACCGCCGTCGGCGAATCGGACGCCGACCGATAGCGATCGAGCACGAGCTCGGGCTCGAGCGGCAGGATCGGGGCGTTCGAGACGAGCAGCCAGCCGAGCTCGACCGCCACCGGCGCCCGGCACGTCATCTGCCAATCGACAAGCCCGACCCGCCCGTCGGGCAGCAGCGCGACGTTGGCGAGCTTGAGGTCGCCGTGCAGCTCCGCGATGGGAAGCCGGTCGAGCGCGGCCAGCAACGGCCCCGGATCGTGGGCGAGGTCCTCGACGAGCGCGCGCGCCGCCGGATCGGCCCGGCGGTCGAAGGCGTCCCAGCCGGCCAGGAAGCGCGCGCCGGCAGCGACGCCGTCCGCCACGAACCGCTCGGCCGACGGCCGCGTGAGCAGCGTCAGCCGCTCGCGGATCGGGCACCACGGCCACCGATCGGGCTCGACGGCCCACGGGCGCACATGGAGTGCGGCCAGCGCGCCGAGGACGCGGTCGAGCGCCTCCACGTCGAAGGTGGCCGGAGCGTCGGGTCGTTCCCACCCGATGAGGGCGCCGGTCAGGTCGGGCATCAGCAGCGCCAGCGACGTGCCGTCGGCGGCGGCGCCGAGGTAGGGCGCGACGACCGGACCGTCGGCGAGGATGCCGTTGGCGGCCACGAACCCCTCGCGCAGGGCGTGGTCCCGGGTGGCCCGGGCGATCCAGTCGACCCGCCACGACGTTCGCTTCAGGACGAACCGCTCGTCACCCCTGCGGAGGAGGGTGAGCGTGGCGCCGGACCAGCCGTCGTTCGGGAACGGCTCCTCGGGGATGCCGGCGAGGCCCGTGGCAGCGAGGAGGTCGTCGAGCGATCGGCTGTCCCAGTGGCTCAGCACGGTGCCGGGACGTCGTCGGCGCCGTCGGGCCCGCCGTCGAGGTACACGACGTGCGAGTCGGGGCAGTTGCGCGACAGGACGACGACCAGCGGCTCGGTGGCGGACGCGTTCTCCTCGACGTGGACCTCGCCCGCCGGGATGTAGACGAAGTCGCCGGCCGCGGCGTCCATCGCGTGCTCGAGCCCGGTCGGGCCCCACGTGTAGCGGGCGAGACCGGACAGGATGTAGATCGACGTCTCGCAGTCGCCGTGGTGGTGGATGCGGGTCCGGGCGCCCGGAGCGGTCGAGACCATGGCCGAGTAGAGCCGCTCCGACCCGACCGTCGGGCGCGAGACCGCGATCGAGCGCTCCATGTCGGCGTTCTGCCCCGTCGAGGTTCGGCGGTCGGCGGGCGTGACGCGGATGGCCATGGTCGCGGAGTGTAGCGTGCGCGGTCGCGCGGTTGGCGGCTGGTGTCCGATTTCGAACGCTCCGCGAGCTCGTTCCCGCCGCCGACCATCAGTCGGAATCGGACTCCGATTTCGGCGTGCCCATTCGCGACGACGACCGAATCCAGAGGCGTCCGATTTCGGACGCTTCCCGCCCGACGCCCGCGGGGCGCCCGGCGTTCGCGTCAGCCCGCCCAATCGACGCGCCAGACCCGCCACAGCGCCGACGGGTCGGACAGCGGATCCCCGTGCACGAGGAAGAAGTCCGCCGGGCCACCCTCGCGGATCGCGCCCGCCTCCGACTCCCCGAGGAGCTCGCCGCCCCGCCAGGTCGCGGCCGCCAGCGCCTCCCACGGCTCGAGGCCTGCTGCCACGAGCGACTCGACCTCCCACGCGAGCTGGTTCGCCCGGAGCGACCCACCGCCGAAGTCCGTGCCCGCGGCGATCGCGACCCCGGCCTGCCGGGCGATCGCGACGCTCGCCTCGGCACGCTCGCGTCGCTCGCGGATCGTCCGGGCGCCGTCGCCGCGGAACCGCTCGACGGTCGTCGTGCGCCCGAACGACAGCCACGACCGGAAGACCGCGAGCGTCGACACGAGGAACGTCCCCCGCCGGGCCATCTCGCGAGCGACGTCCCGATCGAGCTCGAACCCGTGCTCGATCGCGTCGACGCCGCCCGCCACACCGACCCGCGCACCCGACAGGCGGCCGGCGTGGGCCGTCACGCGCGCCCCGCGATCGTGCGCTGCGCGAACGACCCGGCGCACCTCATCGGCTGACCACGGTGCGGTCGCTGGATCGGGCCCGTCCAGGTAGAGCTTCACAAGGTCCGCGCCGTCGTCGAGCTGACGCTCGGCGCGGCGGACGAGCTCGTCGGCGTCGTCGGCCTCGACGGCCAGCCCGCCGGGCAGGCTGCCGCGCCGGGTGATCCACGTCCCGGCCGCGCGGATGTACGGCAGATCGCGCCGGCCGGTCGCCGCCCAGCGGTCCCGGACGCCCAGGCTCAGCGCCCGTTCCCGGCCGTCGACGGGGTCCGTCCCGCGCGGCGCGCCGACGTCCCGTGCCCAGCGGACGCCGGCTTGGGTCAGGAGGCGGCCGTTGACGTCCGCGGCGGCGAGCAGCCGATCGGGCGCATCGAGGCCACGGTCGATCCAGTGCGCGCCGCCCGGCATCGTCACATGGCTGTGCGCGTCGACCATGCCGGGGACGATCGTCGCGCCCGACGACTCGACGATCTCGAGCCCGCGCCTCGGTCCCGGGTCGCCCTCGTCGTCGCGCGGCCGGATCCAGCGGATCGTGCCGTCCTCGACGTACACGCTCATCCCGAGCTGGAGCCGGTCCGACCGGCCGTCGGCGATCGCGGCGTCGCGATAGAGGCGGCGGGGGGGTCCCTCCCCGGCGGGCGCCTCGGGCGTCGGGGAGGGGGCCGCCGACGGGACGCCGCCCGACTCAGTCGCCGACGGCGCCGCGGCGGGCGCGGTCGGTGGTCCCGGGCGCGGCGGGGACGCGTCGCGCGAGGGGGCTCCGGAGCGCGCGGGCGCCGTCCGGGTCGGATCGAGCCCGTCGGCACAGGCGGCGACGGCCACCGCGGCGGTGGCGAGCAGGAACCGGCGACGGGTGAGGTCGGAGGCGGCCATGCGTCCCGGCGAGCGTAGCACCCGGCTACCATCGAGCCCGTGAGCGACGTCGGCGCGGAGCGCGGCACGCGGGCGACCCTCGGTCTCGACCTGCCGCGATTCCGGCTGTGGGAGGGGCCGTCGCCGTTCCAGCCGCTGCCCCGGCTGTCCGAGGCGCTCGGTGGCCGGGTGGAGATCTGGGCCAAGCGCGAGGACCTCCTGCCGATCGCCTTCGGTGGCAACAAGCTGCGCAACCTCGAGTTCCTCGTCGGGGCCGCCCTCGCCGACGGCGCCGACACGCTGGTCACCTCGGGACGGCGCTGGTCGAACCACTGCCGGCTGACCGCCGCGGCCGGGGCGATCGCCGGGCTCGACGTCCACCTCGTGCTGTCCGGGCCGCAGGTCGAGCCGCCTGGACCGGGGATCCGGCTCGCGGAGCTGCTCGGCGCGACCGTTCATCGCCT
Source organism: Chloroflexota bacterium (assembly GCA_044506615.1). Lineage (GTDB taxonomy): Bacteria > Chloroflexota > Limnocylindria > Limnocylindrales > CSP1-4 > DASTYU01. The sequence goes on from JBIQKJ010000001.1 coordinate 332,135, forward strand.
CGCCAAGGCCGACCGGGCCGAGCGGGACGCCGCCGTCGAGCGGGTCGCCGGGGAGCTGCGCGCGGCGGGTCGGCGGCCGGCCGTCATCGGGGTCGGTGGCTCGGGGCCGGTCGGGGCGGTCGGGCAGGTGCTCGCCGGGCTCGAGCTCGCGGAGCAGGCGCGCGACGCCGGGGTCGCGCCGGACGTCGTCGTCCTGCCCAGCGCGACCGGCGGCACGCAGGCCGGGCTGGTCGTCGCGCGCCGGCTCGCGGGGACGTCGTCGGCGGTGGTCGGTGCGGTCATCGCCCGCCCCGAGAGCGAGCTCCGGCCCGCGATCGCCGGGATGATCGACGGTCTCGTCCGGCTGCTCCGCGTCCCGGACGTCGCTGGCACGGACGACGACATCGCGCTCGACGCGTCCCAGCTCGGTGCCGGGTACGGCCGCCCCACCAACGCCGCGGAAGATGCGGCCGGGCTCCTCGCCCGGACCGAGGGGATCCTCGTCGACCCGATCTACACGGCGAAGGCGCTGGCGCTGCTCGTCGATCGTGTGCGGACGGGCGCGCTCGACGGGCGGACGGTCGTGTTCTGGCACGCCGGCGGCACGCCCGGCCTGTTCGAGCCGCTCCACTGAGCGAGCGACCGCGGCACGGTCTCCCGCGGCACGGTCTCCCGCGACGCGGTCGCCCGACCCGGCGACGCCGCTACTCGCCCGCCGACCGCCAGGCGTCGCGCAGCTTCATCCGCCCCGCGGTCTGCAGCGCCGCGCCCGAGTAGACCCGGCCGCCGAACACGAACAGCAGGTAGATCGCGCCGATCGTGATGACGATCGCCGCGACGATCTCGAGCGGGGTGATCGCGCCGAGCGCAGCGCGCAGCGGCACGATCATCGGCGCGGATACGGGGACCAGCGTGGCCGCGATCGCGATCGGGCCCGACGGGTTGTCGACGACCGCGAAGATCCCCACGAAGTAGGAGATCATCGCAATCATCGTGACCGGGGTGGAGACGTTCGAGGCCTCCTCCATCCGCGACGCCAGCGCACCGAGCACGCCGAGGGCGGTCGAGTACAGCGTGTAGCCGAGGATGAACCACACGAGCAGCTGGACGGCGGCGCCGGGTGTGGTCGCGGGCAGCTCGAAATCCTGCGTCAGCGAGGCGGCGATCAACCCGGCGATCACGAACACGGCGAGCTGGACGAGCCCGAGCAGTCCGATCCCGAGCACCTTGCCCATGAGCAGGTCGCGCGGCGAGACCGTCGACAGGACGACCTCGACGACCCGGCTCTGCTTCTCCTCGACCACGCCGGTCAGCACCGTGAAGCCGAACGAGAAGACGCCGATGAGGATCAGCACGGCGCCGATGTTCGCGATGAGGAACTGCGTGTCGGCGCCTTCCTCGGGCGGGTCGAGCGCGCGCACGGTCGGCGGGACGCCGGCCTGCTGCACCTGACCGGGATCGACGCCGGCCTCGCCGAGCACGGCGTTGACGCGCAGCCCGGCGACCGCGTTGTTGACGATCGCCTGGAGCTGCGGGTCGGCCTCCTCGCGGAAGACGAGCTCACCCGAGGACGACAGGTCCTCGGGGACGTCGACGAGCGCTTCGACGGACTCGTCGGAGACCGCCAGCTCGCCGGCGACTCGCCCGTCGTAGGGAACGAGCTCGACCTCCTGGTCCAGCAGCGTGGCGGTCTGGGCGATCGCGGTGTCGAGCCCGGTGGGGGCGGGCTGCACGACGCCGATCCTCGTCGGGCCCTCGTTGCCGAGGAGGATCGCCGGCAGCGCAAACGAGCCGATGATGATCGCGGTCGTGAACAGCATCGAGAAGATGAACCCGCGGCTGCGGCCGCGCTCGAGGACCTCGCGGCGGGCGACGAGGAGGATGCTGCGGAGTCGGCTCATCGGGCGGCCTCCGTGGTTCGGGTGGCGCCGTCCCCCGGCTCGGCCGACGGCTCGGCGACGGCCTCCATGAACAGCTCGGACAGCTTCGGGGGCTGGTAGCTGAACTGGCGCAGCTCGCCGGCCCCACGGGCGGCGGCGAGGAGCTCCTCGAGCGGGACGCGGTCGTCGACGAGGAGCTTGGTCCGGCCGCCGTCACGCTCGAGGACCTCGACGTCCGGCCGGTTCGCGAGCCACGCGCCGTCGGCGCCGGCCACGTCGACCTCGAGGTGGCGCCGGCCCGAGCGGGCCTTGAGCTCGCCGATGGGCCCCTCGGCGACGATCCGCCCGCGGGCGATGATCACGACGTCCTCGCACACGTCCTCAACGAGGTCGAGCTGATGGCTCGAGAAGATCACGCCCACGCCCGCCGCGGCGCGCTCGCGGATCACCTCGGTCATCGTCGCGATGCCGATCGGGTCGAGGCCCGAGAACGGCTCGTCGAGCACGAGCAGCTCGGGGTCGTGCACGAGCGCGGTCGCCAGCTGGATGCGCTGCTGGTTGCCGTGCGACAGCTCCTCGAGCTTGGACTTCTCGCGCTCCGCGAGCCCGAAGCGGGTGAGCCACGCGCGGGTCGCGCGGTCGGCGTCGCGGCCGCTCATGCCGTGCTGCTGCGCGAAGTAGCTGAGCTGCTCGCCGACGCGCATCCGCGGGTAGAGCCCGCGCTGCTCCGGCATGTAGCCGAAACGGAGGCGCGCGTCGCGGTCGACCTTGCGGCCGTTCCAGCGGACCTCGCCGCGATCCGGGCGTGCGAGGCCGAAGATGCAGCGCATCGTGGTCGTCTTGCCGGCGCCGTTCGGCCCGAGGAAGCCGACGATGCGGCCGGGTCGCGCCGTGAATGTCGCGCCGTCGAGCGCGACGACCGGACCGTAGCGCTTGGCCAGGTCGATGACTTCGAGCATGAGCTACCTCCCCCGGTGTCGGGTCGCGACATCATCGCCGGAAACGGTCCCTCGCGCAGCCCGGGCCGCCCGGCCGCAGTGCGTGCCGGCGCCGCGTGGGCGCCAGGCGCCTGGGGGGGTCGGCGCCGCCTGGTGGCCGGCGCCTGGGGGTCGGCGCCGCGTGGGGGCCGCCCGCCTGTTGGAACTGCCCGGCGCGTAGAGCCCCGTCACGTGGGGCCCGCGCCGCCTTGGGGCCGTCCGGCGCGTGTGGGCCGTCCGCCGCGTGGGGGCCGCCCGGCGCGTGGGCGCCCCGTCACGTGGGGCCGCCCGTCGCCTTGGGGCCGTCCGGCGCGTGTGGGCCGTCCGTCGCGTGGGGGCCGCCCGCCGCCTGGGCGTCCCGTCACGTGGGGCCCGCGCCGCCTTGGTCCGCCCGTCGCGTGGGGGCGGCCCGGGCTCCGGGGGCTGTGGCGCGGGGCCTGCCCGGACCTCCCAGATGTGGACGCTCGCGCTTCGTCCATGGTCATGCTGCGCACGAGCGCGGACCATATGTCGCCCGACACGGGGCCTGGCCGGGTGATATCCGCCGCCACGACCATGCACCCGTCATCCAGGGTCACATCTGCTCGGTCTGACCGAGATATCGTCGGCGCCGACGTTCCCGGTGACCATGCAGCGGTCACGGCAGCGCCGATCGTCGGACGGACGCGGATCGGACTCGACACGACCCCGTTCCCGCGAGCGCGAAACCCGGGCCGACGATCCGAAACGACAGCCAGGGCCCGCCCGGCACGGCGACGCCCACCGGACACCAGTCGAATTCGGTCCCGCGAGCACGGAACCGGGGGTCGAGGATTCGCCCAGCGCCGATTGCCGCACGGGCACGCCCCTCGGGACACCAGACGACCCCGGTCCCGCGAGCACGGGACGCGGGCCGACGATCCGAAACGACACCCAGCGCCGATCCCGGCACGGGCACGCCCACCGGACACCATACGACCCCGGTCCCGCGAGCACGGGACCGGGGTCGAGGATCCGGGACGACACGCCGGGCTACTGGGCGACGATCGTCCCCTTCATGTCGGGATGGACCTCGCAGATGAACGGTACGAGCCCGCCGCCAGTGCCGGCACCTGGTCCCCACGCTGGTCCCAGTGCGTGCCGTCGACTTCCCAGACGCCGTCCAGTCGGGGACGCAGCCGTGACGTGACGACATATTCCCAACATGGAATGCATCCGGCGTTCAGCACGCTCGGCCCTCGGGCGGAATCGACGCTTCGCGGGGAGGGTCACGCTCGCTGTGCCCGGAATCCATGAACTGTGCCGAATGTGGGGCACGCACCGGGAGCGACGTCCGAGCATCGGGAGCGCCTGGCTTGCCGGTCGCCCACCGTGGCGGCCAGCCGCCGGTTGCCCCCGACGTCCGGGAGACGCCCGCTCGTCTGTAGCACCTGCAACAGACCACCACAGGCGTGCGGGCCTCGGCGGCCATGGGTCGATCCGTTGCTGAAGCCGTGCACGGATATCGCGAGCGCGTGCACGGCGAGCAATTCCCACGAGACGGCCCGCGAACCCCGCACGGGCACGCCCACCGGACACCATACGACCCCGGTCCCGCGAGCACGGGACCGGGGTCGAGGATCCGGGACGACACGCCGGGCTACTGGGCGACGATCGTCCCCTTCATGTCGGGATGGACCTCGCAGATGAACGGGTACGAGCCCGCCGCCAGTGTCGACACCTGGTAGGTGACCTTCTGGCTCGAGACGATCTCGCCGGCGAACAGCTTGCCGCCCGACGCGTCGAGGATCGCCACGTTGTGCGGCGGCGCCTCCTGGTTGTCGAACACGAGCTCGAAGGGCTCGCCGGCCGGGACCACGACCTCGGCCTCGAGGAACCGCATGTCTTTCGCCGTGACCACCGGCGCCGCGGGGGCGTTCGGGTCGGCGGACTGGGCCGGCGCAGAGGGCTCCGGGGTCGCCGGCGCCGCGGTCGCGCCGCCGCACGCCGCCAGGACGGCGGCCAGCGTCAGCAGGCCGAGGGTGAGGGTGACTCGCTTCACGTGACGTTGCTCCTTGAGTGTTCGCGAGGGACGCGTCGCGGTGGTCGTGGGAGGGCGAAGGCCCCGCGAGCGGAGGCTCGCGGGGCTGCGGAACGGGCTAGGCGGCGGCGCCGGCCGAGCTGCGGCGGCGCGAGATCAGGCCGGCGAAGGCGGCAAGCTCGCGGCGGACGACCGACACGGGGTTCCCGTCCATGCGGGCGAAGTCGATCAGCAGCAGGACGATCAGCGCGACCTCGATCCCCTTGGCGATGAAGGCCGTCGAGTAATACGGGCCCTGGATCGCCCAACCGAGGATCGTGGTGGCGGCGTAGCCGACGAGGCCGAGCCGGACGACCCAGCGGAACCGGACCGCGAGTGCCAGCGGGACGATCATCGCCACGGCCGCGACGAGGTAGCCGACCGCGTTGAGCGTGAACAGCAGGCCGCCGAGCGTCGAGTGGATGTAGCCGGTGGCGAGGGCGAGGCCGACGATAGCCACGCGGATGGCGACGTCGGTGGGGCGCAGCGGCGTGGGGCGGGCGAACATCGAAACGTGACCTCCGGGTGGTGTCGTGGGGCCCTGGTGGGGTGGTCCGCCGAGCAGTGCCGGCGTGCTGATCGCATGGTCCGGTCCGCGGCCTCGCCGCCGCGCCCGGCATCGATAGCCGTCGCGACCGGACCAACGCCCCCGACCGCGCCCCGTCGCCCGACCGCCCTCGTCCTCGACGGATGACGTAGCTCGCCCCGGCAGACGGCGATCCCGCTTCTCGGCGGTGCGGCGTATCCTCCCGTTCGTGCCGCGCACCGCGCCCCGTCCCGATCGCGCAGCCCCCGGTCCCGAGCGAGCCGCCGATGCGGCTGACGTGACCGGGACGGCCGTGCCCGACGCGTCCGGCCCACGACGCGAACAGGCCGACGGCGGCGCCGACACCTCCGGCGCGGCCCACGCCGACCCGGCCGGCACCGGCTTCCCGATGCCCGGGATCGGCTCCGCGGGCGACCTCGACGAGCTGCTCGTGCACGCGGTCGAGGAGGCCGCCGGCCTGCTCGACGCAGACGGGGCGATGGTCTACCTGCTCGACGAGGCGTCGGGCGTGCTCCGCTTCGCCCACGACGCCGGCATCCGAAGCGTCGAGGCGCGCGAGCTCGTCAGCCGGATCGAGCTCCCGATCGGGACCGGCATGTTCGGGCGGGCGGTCGCCGAGCGGAATGTCGTCCTGACCGAAGACTACGCCGCGGACCCGTCGTTCCCGCACGCGTCGGACACCGACAAGGTCGTCCGCGACGTCGGCATCCGGTCGATGGTCGTCGCGCCGATGGTCAGCGGCGACGAGGTCTTCGGTGCGCTCGGCACCTTCTCGGTCCGCCCGGCGGCGTTCTCGCCGGCCCAGATCGCGCTCGTCCGCGCGCTCGCCGACCACGCCGCGGCTGCGATGGCCAACGCCCGGCTCATCGAGGCGCTCGACCGATCACGGACCGAGCTGGCCGACCGGGCCGATGTCGAGCGCACGCTCCGCGAGATCGCCGCACGGATCAGCGCATCGAGCGACCTCGGCGCCGTCCTCCAGCGGACGGTCGACGAGGCGGCGCGCCTGCTCGGCGCCGACAGCGCCCGGATCGACCTCATCGATCCGCAGCTCAACCTGCTGCGCTGGGCGTATGCCTCGGGCGCCGAACGCCCGACCGAGGCGGAGTGGCCGTTCGACCCCGAGGAAACCCTCGACCAGGGCGTCTCGGGGCAGGCCGTCACGCTCGGGCGCCCGTTCTGGACCGGCAGCTACACCGACGACGACAGCTTCCCGCACGGCTCGGGCGCGCAGTCCTACGCGCGCACGGCGGGGATCGTATCGGCGCTCGCCGCGCCGCTCATCGGGGAGACCGGGCCGTTCGGCGCGTTGACGGTCCTGAGCTCGCGTCGCGATGCGTGGGGCGCCGACGATGCCGGGCTCCTCGCGGCGATCGCCGACCAGGCGGCGATCACGATCACGACCACCCGCCTCATCGAGGAGCTCGGCCGCAACCGCGCCACGCTCGCCCGCCGCGCCGAGGCCGAGCAGGCCCTCCGCGAGATCGCCGCGCGGATCACGGCCATCCGCGACCCCGGCGACCTGCTCCAGCACGTCGTCGACGAGGCGCGCCGGCTCGTCGGCGCCGACGGCGCGATCCTCGACGTCCTCGACCCTGCGACCGACATCCTCCATTGGGCGTTCGACTCGGGGCTGTCGGACGTGTTCACGCCCGAGGAGACCGCCGACCTGTGGATCGAGCTCGGTGTCGGCGCGACCGGGAGGGCGCTCGCCGAGGAGCGCGTCATCGTCGCGGGCGACGACCTCCTCGCCGAGTTCCCGGAGTCGCCGCAGTCCGAGCTGTTCTTCGGCCGGACGGGGTTCCGCTCGCTCATCGCGGCCCCGATCGCGGGCGAGGCGGGCCGGCTCGGGGTGCTCGAGGTCTACTCGACCCGGCCCAACGCCTTCACCGAAGGGGACGGCGACCTCATCCGGGCGCTCGCGGGCCAGGCGGCGATCGCGATCACGAACGCGCGCCTCATCGAGGAGCTCGCCCGATCGCGGGAGGAGCAGGCCCGGACCGCCGAGGCCGAGCGGGCCCTGCGCGAGATCGCCGCGCGGATGAGCGCGATGCGCGACCAGGACGAGATCCTCAAGGTCATCAACGACGAGGCCGCCCGGCTGCTCCGCGGCAGCGGCTCGATGATCAACCTCACGGGGAGCACCCACCTCACCGACGCCTGGACCCACCTGCCGGGCCGCCTCCGGATCGTCGAGCGCACGCAGCTCGTCGAGGAGGTCGAGGTCGAGGCCGACGCCGGCATTTCGGGGCTCGCCTTCCGCTCGGGGCGGGTGGAGTGGACCGACGACTACCTGCGCGACGAGCGCTTCGCGCACACGCCGGAACGCGACGCGTTCGTCCGCGAGACGAGGATCCGCTCGGTCATCTCGGCGCCGCTCAAGCGCAACGAGGACGTCCTCGGCGTGCTCACGGTCTATTCGGATGAGCCCGGCTCGTTCGGGGCGGCCGACGCGACGCTGCTCGAGGCGCTCGCCAACCAGGGCGCGGTCACGATCATCAACGCTCGCCTCATCGAGGCGCTCGAGCGCTCGCGCGAGGAGATCGCCCGCCGCGCCGACAGCGAACGCACGCTGCGGGAGATCGCGGCGCGGGTGTCGGCGATCCTCGAGCCGGGCGAGGTGCTCCAGCAGATCGTCGAGGAATCGGCCCGCCTGCTCGAGTCCGACGGCGCCCGGATCGACCTGTACGACGAGGCGATGGGCGTCCTCCGCTGGTCGTACGCGACCGGCGAGGCGATGGCCCAGGTGCCGGCATGGGCCGAGACCGGCGGGCTGAAGCCGCGCCAGGGCGTGGCCGGCCTCGCCTTCGCCGAGCAGCGCCCGATCATTTCCCGCGACTATCCCTCTGACCGCCGGTTCGAATCGACCCCCGACATCGAGGCCTTCGTCCAGGACGCCGGCATCCGGGCGGTGCTTGCTGCGCCGCTGACCGGCGACGGCGGCCCGATCGGCACGATCTCGGTCGTGTCGCGCACGCCCGGGATGTACGGCGAGGCGGACGCGGAGCTCCTGACTGCGCTCGCCACCCAGGCGTCGATCACGCTGACCAACGCGCGCCTGATGCAGGAGCTCGAGCGGTCGCGCGCGGTCATCGAGCGCCGCGCGGAGGCCGAGCAGGCGCTCCGCGAGATCGCGACGCGGATCACCGCGATCCGCGAGCAGGGCGATCTCCTCCAACACCTGATCGACGAGGCGGCCCGGCTCCTGCGCGCCGACGGCGCGCTCATCGACCTGTACGACCCCGAGACCGACAGCCTCTACTGGGCCTACGACGCAGGCCTGCCCGACGAGCAGCGCGACGCCGTCAAGCGCGCGCGGCTCAAGGTCGGCGAGGGCGTCTCGGGAAAGGCCGTCGCCGATCGGCGGGTCATCGTCGTCGACGACTATGCGACGAGCGGCGAGTTCGACCACGTCGAGACGTCGGACGAGCTGGCCGGCGCGAGCGGCATCCGCTCGCTGATCGCGGCGCCGATCCTGGGCGAGGATGGGCCGCTCGGCGCGCTCGAGGTCTTCCGGCACACGCCGGGCGCATTCGACGAGATCGATGCGGCGGTGCTCGGCGGCCTCGCCGACCAGGCGGCGGTCGCGATGACCAACGCACGGCTGATCGACGAGCTTGCCCGCTCGCAGGCGGCGGTCGAGCGGCGCGCCGAGACCGAGCGCTCGCTGCGCGACATCACGGCCCGGATCACCTCGCTGCGCGACCCGGGCGAGGTTCTGGACCGGGTTGTCGAGGAAGCGAAGCGCCTGCTCGGGTCGGATGGGGCGCACCTCACCCGGATGTCCGACGACGGGACCTTCCTGATCCCGGTCGTCGTCGCGGGCGGCGACCCCGAGACCGCCGAGTGGATCAAGACCCAGGAGTTCCCGCTCGGCGGCGGGATCAACGGGCTCGCCGCCGAGCAGGGCCGGCCGGTCTGGACGCCGGACTACCTCGTCGACGGGCGGATCCCGCTCGAGCAGGACGACATCTACGCTGCGCACCGGCTCCAGCTGCGGGGCATGGCCGCGGCCCCGCTGCGGGCACCCGGCGGCGAGGTCATCGGGACGCTCGCGATCTCATACACGACGCCGCGCGCCTTCGATACGGAGGAGCTCGACCTCCTCCAGGGTCTCGCGGACCAGGCCGCGATCGCGCTGACCAACTCCAACCTGCTCCAGCGCCTCACGACGTCCGAGGCGCGCTACCGGCACCTCGTGCAGAACTCGCCCGACCTCGTCTACGCGATCGGGCCGGACGCCCGGCTGACGTTCATCTCCGACACGTGCGAGCGGCTGACCGGCTGGACCCCGGAGGACCTCCTGGGCAAGCACTTCGGGGCGCTCGTCCACGAGTCGTCGCGCGAGGTGGCCGAGATCGACTGGGTCCGCGACATCGTCGAGCCGCAGCAGGAGCTGCGCGGCCGGGTCAACCTGCTGCGCCGCGACGGGACGCCGCTCCCCGCCGAGTTCACCGCGATGGCCCTGCTCGACGCCGAGGGCCGCTTCGCCGGCGCGACCGGGTCGGTTCGCGACATGACCGAGACCGACCGTCTCGAGCGCGAGCTCCGCGAATCCGAGAACCGCTACCGCGACCTTGCCTCGTCGTCGCCCGACATGGTCTTCTCGACCGACCCCGACGGCCGCTACACGTTCATGAGCGACGCGGCGGTCACGATCCTCGGCTGGGATCGCGCGCATGCGCTCGGGCGCTCGTTCATGGAGTTCGTGCCGGACGACGCGAAGCACCTCGCGATCGCGAGCTTCGAGAGCCTCGTCGCCGCGCCCGATCGCGTCCACCGTTCGCGCATCCCGTTCTACGCCGGGGACGGCCGGGAGGTGCCGCTCGAGATCAACGTGATCGGCAGCCTGACCGACGGCCGGCTGACGGCGATCCACGGCGTCGCCCGCGACGTGTCCGAGCGAGAGCGGCTCGAGCGCGAGCTCCAGGAGTCCGAGGCGCGCTTCCGGCAGCTCGTCCAGACGACCCCGGACGTGATCTGGCGCTCGGACGCGAGCGGCCGCTTCACGTTCGTCGCCGACAGCGTCGCCAGGCTCACCGGCTGGCGCGCAGACCAGATCGTCGGCAAGCACTTCGAGTTCCTGACGCTCGAGGAGTCGCTCCACCAGGCCTTCGAGGACTGGTCGCGCCTCTCCGATCGACCCGACGAGATGCAGCAGGTCACGTACATGCTGCGGCGCGCGGACGGGTCGGCGTTCCGCGCCGAGGTCACGATGGTCGGGCTGACCGAGGACGGCCGGTTCGTCGGCGGTCAGGGCACCGTGCGCGACATCAGCGAGCGCGAGCGGCTCGAGCGCGAGCTGCGCGAGTCCGAGGAGCGCTATCGCTACCTCGTGTCGGCGTCACCCGACCTCGTCTGGGTGACCGACGCGGAGGGCCGCTTCACGTTCCTGAGCGAGGCCGCCGAGACGATCCTCGGCCGGCGGCCCGATGAGCTCGTGGGCCGCGCGTACTGGGAGGCGTTCGGCCCCGAGACCGAGCGCGAGGCGCGGACCCGCTTCCGCTGGCTCGCCCGGCACCCGACCCGCGTCCATCGGGCGCACGTCCCGCTGCGCCACGCCGACGGCCATGACGTGGTCGTCGAGATCAACGGGATCGGGATGGTCGACGAATCGGGCGCATTCGTGGGGGCCCACGGTGCCGCGCGCGACGTGTCGGAGCGCGACCGGCTCGAGCGCGACCTGCGCCGGCAGGCCGGCGAGCTCGCCGCGAGCGAGGAACGGGCGCACCTGGCCCGCGAGCTGCACGACTCCGTCACGCAGGCGCTCTTCTCGATGACGCTGGTGACCCGCAGCGTCGAGCTCCTGCTCGAGCGCGATCCGGCGGCCGCCCGGACCCAGCTCGCGCAGCTGCGCGACCTCCAGCGCGAGGCGTTGGCCGAGATGCGCGCGCTGATCTTCGAGCTCCGTCCCGGCAACGTCGAGAACGACGGGCTCACCCACGCGCTGCGGACCCACACCGCGGCGCTCCAGGGCCGGATCGGGCTCCCGATCGTCGTGGAGAGCGAGCTCGACGAGCGGCTGCCGCTCGAGATCGAGGAGACGCTCTACCGGATCTCGCAGGAGGCGCTCCACAACGTCGTGAAGCACGCGGCGGCGCGCCAGGTGCGGCTGGAGATCCGGCGGCGGCGGGAGGGCGTGCGGCTGCGGATCATCGACGACGGCCGTGGCTTCGATCCCTCGAAGGTCCCCGATGGCCACCTGGGGATCGCCGGGATGAAAGCGCGCGCCGACAAGATCGACGCGGTCCTCGAGTGCATCAGCGAGCCGGGTCGCGGGACGACGATCGAGGTGCTCGTGCCCGACGCGGTCCTTGCCCGGTTCCCGGCCGCGACGCGGCCGACCGGCGCCACCCACAGCGTTCGGTAGCGGTCGGGGGCCGCCTCCCCCCTCCGAAGTGTTCGATCGTTCGCCGGCAGCGAACGTTCGGCGTCGGGGAGCTCTGCCTCGCACGGCGTGTTCGCTGACAGCGGACGGAGCGAGCCTCACGGCTCCGACGGCGGACCTTCCATCGGCCGGGTGTTCGCCTGCAGCGGACGAGCGGACGCGAAGGGACTTTCTCGGGGACCCAGGGCCCGGATTCGTTCGCTGCGAGCGAACAGGAGGGGTCGGGGGTCAGGGCTCCAGCGGGGCGACGCCGCCGCATGCGAACCAGATGCCGGGCTGGGCCTCACCGCCGCCGACCGCCACCTGCTCGCCCTCGCGGGCGATGACGTTGCCTCGGTCGTCGAGCAGCGTCGCCCGGCCCGCTTCGAACCGCGCGGCGTAGCCGAACGGCCAGATGACCTCGACGACGTTGCCTTCGGGTGCGCGCAGCGCCATGCCGGAGGTCGGGTGGGTCACGAGCGTGCCGGTCGCGAGCGCGGCCATGCATGCCTGCAGGCCGTCGCCGGGCGGGTCCTGGGTCCGCAACGGGATCGCCGGCCGCGGGTCGACGATCGCGCATGCTGTGAGCGACATGGCCGCGACGAGCCCGATGAGCGTCCGCGAGAGCCAGCCGGGTCGGTGCACGCGTGTCTTCGCCATGTGCTTAGGACGGCAGGGAGCATCCGACGGTTTCGCCCGAACCCGCGAGCACACCGTGGTCCGCCGGGTGCCCCCTGGCACCGCTCGTGCGCGACCTCCCCTCCAAACCGTACGAACGATCGGCCGAATGACGTAGCGGCACTTCGCCGGTCGTCCATGACCGTTTCCTGCGCAACGATCGACGATCGGGGCATGCACGATCCAGCCTCGGACGGAGGCGCCCGACTCCGCGTCCTGCTCGTCGATGCCGACGAACGGATCCGCGAGAGCCTCGCGGGTCTCCTCTCGATCGGCGATCGTGTCACGGTCGTCGGCGCGACCGGGGACCCCGGCGACGCCCTGGCCCTGCTCACCGCGACCCAACCCGACGTCGTGGTCATCGATCCCCGTCTGCCCGAGGTGGATCGTGGCCGCGCGCTCATCGGGCGCCTGCGCCGCGCCGCGCCGCACGTGCGCGTGCTCGTCCTGGGGCGCTCCGATGGCATCGACCCAAGCTTCCTCGCATGCGACGCCGACGCGTTCGCCCGCAAGACGTTCCGCCCCTCGGAGCTCGTCGAAGCGATCATGGCGACGCCGGGCCGCACGCCCCACCGGTAAGGGGGACCGCTTTGCTAGACTCCGCTGCACCCGTCACGACCACGCTCGATCAACGCGGCGGGACCGCCGCAGGAGATTCCGTGGACGAGCAGTCCAAGATTCGCGTGCTGATCGTCGACGACCATCAGGTCGTGCGCACCGGTCTGAAGGTCTTCTTCGACCTGCAGCCCGACATCGAGGTCGTCGGCGAGGCGTCCGACGGGTCCGAGGGGGTCGCGATGGCCCGCCGGCTCGAGCCCGACGTCGTGCTCATGGACCTCCTGATGCCGAACATGGACGGCATCACGGCCATCGGCCGGATCAAGGCGGAGCGCGCCGAGACCGAGATCGTCACGATGACCTCGTTCATCGAGGAGGAGAAGGTCACCGCCGCCCTCGAGGCGGGCGCGTCCGGCTACGTCCTCAAGGATGCCGAGGCCGAGGAGGTGGCTGCCGCCGTGCGTGCCGCCTTCGCGGGCGAGGTCCATCTCGACCCGGCGGTCGCGCGCCTGCTCGCGCAGCGCATGCGGACCAAGAAGTCACCCGACGAGGCGCTGGTCGAGCCGCTCACCGATCGCGAGAAGGACGTCCTCCGGCTGCTCGGCCAGGGGATGAGCAACAAGGAGATCGGCGGTCGCCTGTTCATCACCGAGCGCACCGCGAGGACGTACGTCTCGAACATCCTCGGGAAGCTCGGGCTCGCGTCCCGGACGCAGGCGGCGCTCTACGCAGTCGAGCACAAGCTGACCGACTGAGGCGGCGGTCGGCTGCACCCGGAGGGACAGCCGGCAATGAACGACGAACGGCGCGGCGCCGCGATCCTCGGCGCCATCCTCGTGCTGGTCGGGATCGCGTTCCTGGTCGTCAACGCGACCGGCATCGACATCGAGACGTGGCCGCTCTTCATCATCCTGCCCGGGCTCGTTCTCTTCGGCGCGGCCTTCGCGGTGGGCGGCGAGGGCGGCAGCGGATTCGCGGTGGCCGGCGCGATCGTGACGACGGTCGGGCTCGTGCTCGCGGTGCAGGAAGCGCTCGACCTGTACGAGACCTGGGCCTACGCCTGGGCGCTCGTCGCGCCCGGCGCGGTCGGGTTCGGGCTCACGCTGTACGGGCTGCTGACCCGACAGGGGCGCTTCGTGTCGGCCGGCCTGCCGACGCTCGGCATCGGGCTCGCCCTCTTCCTCGGGTTCGGCATGTTCTTCGAGGGCGTCGTCGGGCTGTCCGGCGATCGCGTCCCGTTCCTGCGCGAGCTCCTGCCCTTCGGGCTCGTGCTCCTCGGCGGAGCGATCATCGTCGCGAGCGTGCTCGGACGGCGGCGCGGTCAGCCCTCGTAGGCCTACGCGACCTCGACGATCCGGTAACGGGTCTCGCCGCGCGGCGTCCGCACCACGACCTCGTCACCCGCGCCGTGACCGACGAGCGCCTGCCCGACCGGTGACGCGACGGAGATCCGGCCGTTCGCGGGATCGGCCTCCGCGGAGCCGACGAGCGTGTACGTCATCTCGTCGCCGTCGTTCTCGACCGTCACCCGCGATCCGAGCGCGGCGTGCGCGCCGCCCGCCGGGGGATCGATGATCATGGCGTCGCGGAGCTGGGCCTCGAGCGCCTGGATCCGTCCCTCGAGGAACGACTGCTCCTCGCGCGCCGCGGTGTAGTCCGCGTTCTCCTTCAGGTCGCCGAGCTCCTTCGCGGTCCGGATCCGGGCGATCACCTGCGGCCGGCGGACCGTGACGAGCTCCTCCAGCTCTGTCCGGAGTCGAGCGGCGCCCTCGGCCGTGAGGTGGACCGGCGCCCGCGGCGCCTTGCCGGGCTGCGGCGCCCGGACCCGGGTCGCGCGTCCCGTGCCGTCGCGGCGGGGCTGCGCAGGAGCAGCGGGCCCGGCGCCGGTGTCCCCGGCACGGCGGGCGGGCTCCGCGGCCCGCGACGCGCGGGACCGAGCCGACGCCGTCGCTCGACGCGCGGGCTGCGGCGGCTCGCCTCGAGCGCCGTCCGCGTCGCCGTCGGGCAGCTCGACGATCCGCGTCGGTGGCGTTGGCGCGGCCGGCGGCTCCGGCACGACCGTGCCGGTCAACCCGGTCCGTTTGCGCGCCCCGGCCGACGTCCGCAGGTTGGCCCAGGGCAGGACGACCGACGCATCGGGCAGGGCCGCCCGCTCCTCCTCGGGCACGCCGGCCGCGAACGCCTCGAGCAGCGCGTCCTCGTACTCCTCGACCGCATCGGTCGATGCCCACCACACGCGCGTGGTGCCGAGGTTCGTCAGCGCCTGGAGCCACTGACCGGCGGGGTTCGGACGGCGATCCCCGAGCGGCGTCTCGCGCAGCCCCTTCACGCGGCCGCCCACCGAGCCCGACGACGAGCCGATGAACAGGACCGGTTGCGAGGGCAGCCAGAACGCGGCCATGCGCGCGAGCACCTGCTTCGAGGTCGGGCGCTCGCCGTCGAGCCGCATGCCGGGCAGGCGCTCGAGCCACTTCCCGAGGCGGGTCAGCTCGATCGGCGCGCCGGGCAGCGGCGACGGCAGCTCGATGAGGAAGACGCCCGGCTCGCGGGCACCGAGCGGCCGTCCCCACGGCACGGGACCATCGGCGAGCAGGCCGACGGCTCGAAGCAGGCCGGCAGCGGTTCGGTCGGGGGTCATCAGGCCCATGGTAGCCGGGCCGGTTCGGCGCTATCGTGCGCGGAGCATGGCCCTCTACGCCCGGCCGCGCCGGCCCGACCGGCGCCGCCGGATCACCGCGCTCCTCGTCGCCGTCGTCGCGTTCGCGGCGACCGCCAGCCTCGTGTCCGGCCGGTTGCCGCTGTCCACCGCAGCGACCGAGCGTCCCCAGCCCGTCGCCACGACGCCCGCGCCGGTCGCCGTCGAGCCCGGGACCGGGGGAGCCGTCGCAACCGATCCTCCCGGGGCGTCGCCGCCCGTCGACCTGCCCCCGGCCAAGCCCGACCCGACCCCCGTCGGCGAGCTCCCGCCGACGCCCGAGCCGCCGTCCGCGCCGTCGGTCGTGCCGGAAGCTGCGCTCCAGGCACGGCTCGATGCCCTTCGGGCGAAGCTCGCGATCCCGGGAGTCTCGGCTGCGATCATCTTCCCGGACGGGACCATGTGGACCGGTGTCAGCGGCGTCGCCGACCTGCGCTCGGGGGCCCCGGTCGAGCCCGACACGGCCTTCGCGATCGCGAGCATCAGCAAGACCTACACGTCGGCGCTCGTGATGTCGCTCGTCGAGGACGGGCTCGTCGAGCTCGACGCGCCGGCATCGACGTACCTGCCGGACCTGCCGCTGCTCGGCGCGGTGACGGTCCGCCAGATGCTCGATCACACGAGCGGGCTCAACGACTACTTCATGCACCCGAAGATCGACGCGCGGCTCACCGCCGACCGGACACGCGCCTGGACGACCGAGGAGGTCCTTGCGCACGTGCGCAAGCCGGTGTTCGCGCCGGGTCGCGGCTGGGACTACTCGAACACGAACTACGTGCTCCTCGCGGAGATCGCCGAGGCGGTCGACGGCCGCTCGCTCGGGGAGCAGCTGCGCGAGCGGTTCCTCGATCCACTCGAGCTCGATCGGACGTGGGAGCAGGTGGACGAGAAGGCGCGCGCCGACCTGGCGCACGGCTACTCGGTGCGCGGAACGACCGCCAAGCCGGCCTACACCGACGTCACGCGCGGATCGAAGCTCCGACCCTTCACCGCACTCGCGACCGCGGCCCATGGCACGGGCTCGCTGGCGGCGACGTCCGGGGACGTCGCGCGCTGGGCCCGGGCGCTGTACGGCGGCCGCGTCCTCGCCAAGGGAACGCTCGGGCTGATGGTCGCGGATGCACGAGCAACCGCCCGGCTGCGGCCGGACATCCCGTACGGCCTCGGGGTGCAGCTGGTCGAGCTCGACGGGCGCGCCGCGCTCGGCCATTCGGGCCGGCTGGCGGGCTTCCGATCGGTCGTGCGCCACCTGCCGGGGGAGGGGATCACGATCGCCGTGCTCACGAACCAGTCCACCCAGGACCCGGCGCGCATCGCCCGGGCGCTCGTGCGGATCGCGATCGGGGCGCAGCCGCCCGGCTGAGGGCCGCGCCACGCCCCGCGACACGGCTGCAACCACGCGACGGCGGACGATGCCGCAACGGCCATCCGATGCCGCCCATGCTGCGAGCGGGAGACGAGCACCGGAGGCCCCGATGACGGTCTGGATCGGCACCTCGGGCTGGCAGTACCGCGACTGGCGCGGCACGTTCTACCCGCCCGACCTCGCCCAGCGCGCGTGGCTGGAGTCGTACGCCCAGCGCTTTGCGACGGTCGAGTCGAACAACGCCTTCTACCACCTCCCCGAGCGCCGGGTGTTCGAGGCGTGGGCCGACCGCACGCCGGCGGACTTCGCGATGGCCGTCAAGGTCAGCCGCTATCTGACCCACATCCGCCGCCTGCGCGACCCCGACGAGCCGGTCGATCGGTTCGTCGGGCGGATCGCCGGGCTCGGACCAAAGCTCGGGCCCGTCCTCCTCCAACTGCCGCCACAGCTCCGCTGCGACCTCGGACGGCTCGAGGCGACGCTCGAGCGGTTCCCGCCCGCGGTGCGCGTCGCGGTCGAGTTCCGCCACGAGACCTGGTTCGTCGAGGCCGTCCGCCGCGCGCTCGAGCGGCACGGTGCAGCCCTGTGCCTTGCTGACCGTCGCCGGCCGCTCACCCCGCTCTGGCAGACGGCGGACTGGACGTACCTGCGCTTCCACGAAGGCCGCGCGACGCCGCGGCCGTGCTACGGGCCCGCGGCGCTCGACGGCTGGGCCCGCCGCCTCGCCGACACGTTTGGGGCCGGCGTCGAGGCGTGGGTCTACTTCAACAACGACCCGCGCGGCTGTGCCCCGCGCGACGCCGCACGCTTCGCCGTTTCGTGCGGGGACGCCGGTCTCGAGCCCACCCGCGTACCGCCCGCGCGATCCATTCCGGTTCGCACGGCGGCATGACCGGGTACGAGCGGCGCCGCCCGACGGTACGGATTGGGGAGTGCCCGGCCGCCGTCCCGGGCGGAGACTCGCGCCGGGAGGCGTGAGATGGCCCATCGGGTCGACGCCTGGACGGCATCGGGGATCGCGGCGGGCTGGCTCGCCGGCACGGAGCACCCGCGCACCGTGCTCGAGACCGGCGGTGAGCTCGCGCTCGAGCGCGTGACCTGGCAGCCCCTCCCCGGGCTCGTCGCAACGCCCCTCGATCGGGTCACGCTGGCCGTTGACGACGTCCTCGTCGCCATCGACGACGACGACGTCGCGCTGCCGGTCCACGCCTCGTGGCACGTCGTCGCGCTCGAGGTCGGGCCGTACCTGGTCACCGGGGAGCTGCCGACGATGCCCGGCTTCGACCCGGGCCGGGCGCTGACCCGCCCGACCGGCGAGTTCGTCCTGCTGCGGGACGTCCGGCTCGGGATCCGCGATCGCCCCGAGCTCGGGACCGTGGAGGCGGGCCACGGCCTCGTGAACCGCTACGGCGTCGAGCGCGTCGAGGCCGACCTGATGCTCGGGTTCTACTTCCCCGGCGCAGAGCTGCCCGACCTCGAGCCGGCCGTCGCGCCTGCGCCGGCGGTCGCCGCGACCCCGACGCCCGAGCCACCGAGCGAGGAGTCGCCCGCGGCCCTCGCCTGACGGTTCGCGCCCGCGCCGGCGCCCGCGCCCGCGCCGGATCAGCGCCGGCTGCCGCTCCTGGACGAGCCGCGCCGCCCGCGGATCGGCTTGCGATGCGCGTGGTGCGGGCCTCCGGAGGGCCCGGAGAGTCCGCCGATCGGTCGCGGCTCGCGATCGCGCTCCGGCACGAAGCCGTCCTCGACCGTCCACGGGATCGCGCGTCGGAGCAGCCGCTGGACCCCGCGCAGCAGGTCGGCCTCGTCCATCGTGACGAGCGAGATCGCCTCCCCGGTTGCGCCCGCCCGACCGGTCCGGCCGATCCGGTGGATGTAGTCCTGCGGGTTCCACGGCAGCTCGAAGTTGACGACGACCGGGAGGTTCTCGATGTCGAGACCGCGCGCCGCGACATCGGTCGCGACGAGGACCCGGATCTCGCCTGCCTTGAAGCCCTCGAGCGCTCGGGTCCGCTCCGGCTGCGAGCGATCCGAGTGGATCGCGACTGCGTCCAGGCCGGCCCGGTCGAGCCGCGACGCAAGGCGCGTCGCGGCCAGCTTCGTCCGTGTGAACACGAGGACCTGGCGCAGGTCGTAGGTTCGCAGGAGGTGGATCAGCAGGTCTTCCTTGCGGTCCCGATCGACCGGGTAGACGAGCTGCGAGACGGCCTCGGCTGCCGTGTTGCGGGGAGCGACCTCCACGGTCGCCGGGTCGCGCAGGATCGTCTTCGAGAGCCGCCGCACCTCGTCGTCGAAGGTCGCCGAGAACAGCAGGTTCTGGCGCTGGCCCGGGAGCAGCTCGATGATGCGCCGCAGGTCGGGCAGGAAGCCCATGTCGAGCATCCGGTCGGCCTCGTCGAGCACGAGGATCGACACCTGCCCGAGGTTGACCGCCCGCTGGCCGACGAGATCGAGCAGGCGCCCGGGCGTCGCGACGAGGATCTCGACGCCGGCCCGGAGCGTCTTCGTCTGCGGCTCGATCGGCACGCCGCCGTAGACGACCGTCGAGCGCAGCGGGACCCGGCGGCCGTAGGTCTGGACCGAGTCGTCGACCTGGACCGCGAGCTCGCGCGTCGGAACGAGGATGAGCGCGCGGACGGGATGGCGCGCCGGGGAGAAGCTCGTGTTGGCGTGCGGGCGGAGCCGGTCGAGGATCGGCAGGACGAATGCAGCGGTCTTCCCGGTGCCGGTCTGCGCGGCCGCGAGGACGTCGCGCCCGGCGAGCACCAGCGGGATCGCCGCGGCCTGGACGGGGGTGGGGCGTTCGTAGCCCTCGTCGGCGACGGTCTGCAGCAGGTCGCTCGAGAGCCCGAGCGAATCGAAGGAAGTGTCGGTCGCGACAGTGGTGTCGTCGCTGTGCGCGATGGTCAAACGGTGCTCCTGTGGATGCGTCTCGTCACGGTCCTGCCGCACGGGCGGAGGCGCAGCCGGTCCGGAGCCGCGGCGTCGCGGGGTCGGGCGTACGACGCACGGGCGTTCCGAGGATAGCGAAGTCGGTAGCATCGCGCCGATGGCAGGGCAGGGGACGCGCGCAGTCGAGGTGCTCCGGCGCGATGGCGTCGAGCACACCGTGCACGAGTACGAGCCGCCGGCGAGGGCAGGCCGGGCACGCGACGAACGCCCGAACTTCGGGCTCGAAGCGGCCGAGGCGCTCGGTGTGCCGGCGGACCGAGTGCACAAGACCCTCGTCGTGACGGTCGATGGCTCGCCGGCGCTGGCCATCGTCCCCGTCTCCGGGGAGCTGGACCCGAAGGCGTGCGCCACGGCGCTCCTTGGGCGGCGGTGCGAGCTGGCAGCTCCCGCCGAGGCCGAGCGGGCAACGGGCTACGTCATCGGCGGCATCAGCCCCATCGGCACCCGCCGCCGGCTGCCGACGGTGCTCGACGAGGGCGCGCTGCGCTGGCAGACCGTCCATGTGTCCGCGGGCCGACGCGGCCTCCAGGTCGAGCTGACGCCCGCCGATCTGGTTCGCGTCACGGGCGCCGTGGTGCGCCGGGTCACACGGTGATCGTCGGGGTCGATTCTGGTACGTGATACGTATCGACAGCGCTGCAATGAAACTGCGATACTGCGCGGGACCCCCAGGCCATCCACGCAGACAGGCACAACCCCAGAACGCCGCCCCCCACGGCAGGAACCTGTCGTCTCGTCGATTGTCGGATCGGCGATCACCGGATCGGCTCACCCGATCCACCGTCGTTCGTGTGCGCGCGTGCGCCGCGACCTGCTCCTCCTGACCGCGGGCGGCACCAACCCACCGTCACCGTGCTCCCCCACGCGGTGTCTGGCAGAGAGGAGGCACGAGTCTTGCCGGTCGAGCAAAGCGGCGCCCAGCGGGCGTCTTCCAACCGCATGGTTCGCGTCGGGATTGCGATGCTCGTGGCGGCGGCGTTCGCGGTCGGCGGACTCGCAGCCCATCCCGCTCCCACGTTTGCGGCGGGCAAGAAGGTGGTCATCGTCGTCGGACCGGTCGGGTCGGCGACCGCGAGCTACAAGAACTCGGCGCAGAAGTACGCGAGCGTGGCCCGGAGCTACGGCGCAAAGGTCGTCGAGATCTACAGCCCGAATGCCACCTGGAGCAAGGTCAAGTACCACGCCCAGGGCGCGAACATCCTGATCTACCTGGGTCACGGCAACGGCTACCCGAGCCCGTACGGTTCGTTCCAGCGCTACACCAAGGACGGCATGGGGCTCAACAAGACGGCCGGGAACGGCAATCACAACGTCAAGTACTGGGGCGAGTACTACATCGATCGCGACATCCAGATGGCGAAGAACGCGGTCGTGATCCTCGCCCGGCTGTGCTACGCCTCCGGCAACTCCGAGCCGGGTCACGCGAACCCGACGAAGTCGACCGCGAAGAAGCGCGTCGACAACTACGGGGCAGGGTTCCTGCGGGCGGGGGCCAAGGCGGTCTTCGCGGAGGGGATCACCGACGCGTCCTACATCATCCGGAACCTGTTCACGACGAACCGGTCGATCAAGCAGATCTTCTGGGCCTCGCCGAGCGCGAAGCGGACCTACCGCTTTGCGTTCGCGTCGAGCCGGACCTCCGGCATGGGCGCGAACATGGACCCGTACAAGCCGGGCCGCTACTACCGCTCGGTGATCGGCAAGCTGTCGATGACCGCAGGCGAGTGGCGCTGACGTCGCGTCATCCGAGCACGAACGAAGGCCCGGCCTCGGCCGGGCCTTCGCGATTCTCCGAGGCCGGACATGCGGAGGCCCCGGACGGGAGGGGGGAACCCGCCGGGGCCGCTGTGATCGGGCCTAGATGAACGCTGCGTGGGCGACGACGCCGAGCGCCGTCAGCAGCATCACCAGGATGAGGATCAGGGTCGGGAGGACGCCGATGGCGTCAACCTCGAGGTACTGGCTGTGCGCGGACATCACGCGTCTCCTTTCTCGTCCTGTCGTCGTCTCGACGCTGCGGCGGTTGCATCTCCGCCGCTGAGTGCAGTGTCGCCGCTCGAACCCGCCGGGCCAGCCGACGGGGGTCGCCGCGTACCGCCCACGAACGCCCCCGGTGGCACGTGGACGGATGACGATGCCCGGGATCGCCGGAGGCGGTAGCCTTCCGGTCGTGCCAGACGTCCCCCCCGAGCCGTCCGCCCGGTCCGAGCGGGCCGGGCTGCCCGTCGCCGCCCTCGTCGGCCTTGTCCTTGCCACGCTCGCGCTCCGTCCGCAGCTCGTGGGGATCGGGCCGCTGATCCCGGCGATCCAGGAGGATCTCGACGTCTCGCACGCGGTCGCGGGACTGCTCGGCACCATCCCCGTCTTCCTCATGGGCGTCTTCGCGCCGCTCGGGCCGCGGCTCGCCGGTCACGTGGGGCCGCGGATCGCGGTCGCGCTGTGCCTGGCGGCGGTCGTCGTGTTCGGCGTCGCCCGGGCCCTCGTCCCCGACGCGGCCGCGGTGATCCTCACGACCTTCGGGATCGGGCTCGGGATGGGCACCGCGGGTGCCCTCCTCCCGATCGTCGTCAAGCTGCGGGCCGCCCACGTCCCGGCGTTGGCAACCGGGCTGTACGCCGCGGGCATCGTCGGCGGCGCGTTCGTGGCCGCGGCCGTGGCCGTCCCGCTGTCCCTCGTGCTCGGTGGCTGGCGCCCCACGCTGCTCGTCTTCGCGATGGCCGGGCTCGTGTCGCTCGCCGCGTGGCTGGTGCTGGTCCCCGCGGACCCGCCCGAAGCGCGGGCGACCGGCGCGCCGCCGCGGCTCCCGTGGGGGAGTCGCACGGCGTGGGTGCTCGCGGCCGTCTTCGGCGTCCAGTCCGTGCTCTACTACTCGACGGTCTCGTGGCTGTCCGCGATCTACGTCGAGCGCGGCTGGGACGAGGCGAGCGCGGGCTCCCTCGTCGCGGTCGTGCACCTGCTCGGGCTCGGGGTGACGATCGTGCTGCCCTGGGTGGCGGATCGTGTCGGCACCCGGCGGTCCCAGCTGATGTCGGTCGCGGTCGCGACGCTCCTGGGCTTCCTCGGGCTGACGATCCTGCCCGACCTTGCCTGGGCGTGGGTCGTCCTGCTCGGGTTCGGGCTCGGGGCCGTGTTCCCGCTCGTGCTGACGCTCCCGGTCGACGTGTCGGACAGTGCGGCGGAGGTGGGCGCGACGGCGGCGCTGATGCTGCTTGGCGGGTACATCATCGCGAGCGTCGCGCCGGTCGGGCTCGGCATGCTGCGCGACGCGACCGGCGACTACAGCCTCAGCCTGTGGCTGCTCGTGCTGCTGGGCGGCGTGCTCGTGGCATCGTGCGCTGCGCTGTCGCCCGCGCGGCTGCGGCGCGGCGTCGGCCGGACCGTCGTGTCGCGCGCGGAGGGCTGACGCGGGGGCGTCTGATGCGGCCGGTCAGAGACCGCGAGCCTCCTCGTCCGAACGGATCGCGCCGGCGGCCACGACCACCTGCTTCGTCTGGTCGTCGACCGTCTGGTCGGTGGTCCGGAGGGCCTCGGCGGTGTCGCGGGTCGACATGCCTCGGGCATAGGGCGCCCCGGCGGCCGCGGCGCTCTCGGTCAACTCGGCCCGGCGCTCCTCGTTGCTCGGCGGCGTGCCGGGGAGGTTGAGCTGGTGCGCGAGCCCCTGGGCACGGTTGCGCAGGTCCTTGCCTCGCCCGCCGGCGGTCCGGGACAGGTCGTTGGTCAGCGCGGTCAGCCGCTGGCTGAGCTCGGCGCGCCGGCCGCGTCCCCGAGCGGGGTCGAGCAGGAACATCGCGGCAGCGCCGCCGAGCGCGCCCATCGCGAGCCCGCCGAAGAGCAGCCCGGAGCGCGCCTGGGCGCGACCGCGCTGGTAGGCGATGTCGTAGCGGTCCTTCGAGGTGTCGGGCAGCTCGCGCAGCACGCGGGCGACGAGGTCATCCATCGATGGCGGTCCTCCTTCGCGGTCATCCTCGGATGCGAGCAGGCGCGGTCGCGCGGGCGAGGCAGCGGGGGGCATCACGCGTGCGTTGCAGCGTGTCGGTCGGCTCGTCCCGTGCCAGAGCCCGGCCTTCGGTCGCGGCGAACCGTGGCCGACATTCGTGCTGGCATCGGGATCCATTCACCCCGAGCGGGCTCGACGCACGCTCGATTGTTCGCGACGCTTCGGCGAGACCGAAGTGGCCGCGTGCCTGTCCCGCAGCGCGTGCCGCTGACCAAGTGGCGAACGGGCACGACGAGAGCACGATCCCGGCCGAGGAGCCTGATGTCGATGGCCAGATATCAGCCCCCGTAGTCGTTGGCCGCGTGCAGGCTCGGGGATCAGGGCTTCGGGCCTCGATTCCATGGCCAGCCATCAACCGGGATGCTGCATGGCCCACGACAAGGCGCTCCGGAGCGTGCGACGGCGGCCACCCACTACCCGGGTTGCTATCTGGCCCGAAACGGACGGCAACAGGCACGCCCGGCCCGGAACGGGCGCCAGGCACGCACCGGCCCGGAGGGCGGCGACGGGCCCCCTGACCCGGAACGTGCGGCGGCCGGCCCCCGAGCTACGCCCGCACCTCCTGGCGCATGAACGCCACGTAGGCCGCCGCGAACAGCGCGACCGTCATCGCCACGAGCGCCACGACGTGCGGCCAGACGAGCAGCAGGCTCTGGTCGAGCGACAGCAGGGTCGGGATCTGCTGCTGCGCTTGCTGGAGCTGCCCGAGGGTCGTCGGCGTCGACACCTGCGTCACCGACGGGTTGAGCAGCACGAGGCTGACCTCGTTGTAGAGCGTGCTCGGCAGCAGTCGCTGGATGAACTCCTGGGTGGCGGCGCTCTGGAGGATCTCGTCGGGCGTCGAGCCGCTGATCGGCGCGAGGAACCCGGCGACGAGCGTGACGAGCAGGCCCCCGAACACCGTCAGCAGCAGCCACACGCCGAACCCGATGAGCGCTGACGTCGCCGCGCGCCGGATGACCACCGACAGCAGCATCCCGAACGCGAGCCACAGCGCGACGTAGACGAACGTGACGAGGACCCAGCCCACGAGCCGGATGACCTCGCCCGGGGTCGGGACGATCCCGAGCCGCAGCAGCCCGAAGCCCGCGATGATCGCGAGGACCGCGACGACGACGAGCCCGATGACGGCAAGACCGGCGGCGAACTTGCCGTTGATGACGTCGTCGCGGTGGATCGGCTGCGAGAGGAGCCGCGGGAGCGTTCCTTCGGCACGTTCGCCGTTGACGGCGTCGAACGCGAACGCCAGCCCGAGCAGCGGCGCGACCATCGCGACGAACGTGTCGGCACGCAGGAGCGGGATGTCCTCCGAGCCGAGGGTGAACAAGGCGAGGAAGATCGCGGCGGCTCCGCTCACGTCCTGCGCCGCTTCGCGCAGGCGGTCCGCGGCGAAGTAGAGCGGGATCCCGGCGGCCAGACCGAGCACGATCAGCAGCACGAGGAACCGGACGCTCGACACGTGGTCGCCGATCTCCTTGGCCGCGATGACTGTCCAGCCCTGGCGTGGCACGCGCGATGGGCGCGCGGCCGTGGGCTCGGTCCGGGGCGCGGGAACGGCCGTCACGGTCGGGTCCTCCTGATCCGGCACGTCCGGCGCGGCGCCGGGCGGCTGGTGGGGCGGCCGGGCGCGCTGCCCGCGGCGCCACTCGACGAACCCGCGGTCGGTCCGCTCGTCGGACGGTCGGTCCGCGCGACGGGCTTCGCTTTCAGGCCGCGGGACTCCTGCCGCCGGGCGAGCGCGGTGCGATAGATGTCGTCGAGCGACGGGAGCACCGCGCGCAGGCCGGTCAGGCGCAGGTTCGCCGACAGGGCTGCCGCGAGGATCCCCTGGCGGGCGACGACCTGCGCGTCGGGCGGCGTGACGGTTGCCCGCCACGGCTCGCCGGTGCGCGTCGGTGCGGTCACGCCGGTCACGGCCGGCACGCCGAGCAGCGCCGCCTCGATCCGCGCCCGCTCTGCGGCGTCGCCGAGCGTGTCCTCGAACTCGACCTCGATCGTGGCGTGCTCGTCGCCGAAGCGGGCCGCGAGCTCCTCGACCGTGCCCTGGCCGATGAGCCGCCCGGCCGCGAAGATGCCCACCCGGTCGCAGACCGACTGCACCTGCGAGAGCAGGTGGCTCGAGAGCAGGATCGTCAGCCCCCGATCGCGCGCCAGCGATCGGAGCAGGTCGAGGATCTCGACCACGCCGAGCGGGTCGATCGCGGTCGTCGGCTCGTCGAGAATCAGGATGTCGGGACCCTTGACGAGCGCGTCGGCGATCCCGAGCCGCTGCCGCATGCCGCGCGAGTACGTCTCCACGCGGTCGTTGCCGCGATCGGCGAGACCGACCTGGGCGAGCACGTCCTCGACCGCGCTGTCGATCTCCCGATCCGGGAGACCGTTGAGCCGCGCGGTGTACCGGAGGTTCTGCCGGCCGGTCATGCCGCCGTAGAACCCGACGGCGTCGGGCAGGTAGCCGACGCGCCGCTTCACCTCGAGCGGGTTGCGCGCCGGGTCGAGCCCGACGACGCGCGCCTCGCCCTCGGTCGGCTCGGTCAGGCCGAGCAGCATGAGGATCGTCGTCGTCTTGCCCGCGCCGTTCTGGCCGAGCAGTCCGAAGATCTCGCCGGGCCGGAGCTCCAGGTCGAGCCGGTCGACCGCCGTGAGCGTCCCGTAGCGCTTGGTCAGCGACCGCGTGACGATCGGTGCGACCGGCGGGTCGGCGACCGGCACGGCCACCTCGACGACCGTCGTCGCGCTGCTCATCGGCGCCCGTACCGCCGGAAGACCCAGGCCAGCCCGGCCACGGCCAGCACGATGATCGCGACGCCCACGAGGCCCCACAGCAGCGAGGTCTCGACGGTCACCCGGAAGTCGACCTCGGCATCGGCGTCGTCGTTCGACGCACGGAAGGTCACGATGTAGTCGCCGGCGATCGCGTCGCCCGACGGGGTGATCCGGGCGGTGACGGTCTCGCTCGTGTTCGGCACGACGCTGATCGTCGCCGGGTCGAAGACGACCTCCCAGCCGCTCGGCGTGTCTGCTTCGAGGGTCAGGTCCTGCAGGGGGCCGGTGCCGGTGTTCGAGATCGCGAGCGGTTGCTCGATCACCGTGCCGGCGGTGCCGCGGGTGTTGACGCGTCCGTCGGGTGCGGCGATCGACAGCTCGAAGCTCCCCGTGACGACGACGGCCAGCTCGGCCTGGGCCGTGTGCTCGGCGGCCGAGGCGGTCACGACGATGGGGTAGGTGCCGGCCTCGGTGCCGTTCGGGGCGGTCGCGGTGACGTTGATCGTCGTGTCGCTTCCGGCGTCGACGACCGCGCTGGCCGCCTGGGCCTCGCCGCTCGGCTCGGCCGTCACCTGCCAGCCGGCGGGGCCCTGTCCCTCGAGCCCGAACGTCAGCTGCTCGGCCGTGTCGTTCGACAGCGTGAGGTTGAACTCGAAGTCCTGGTCGGCCGCCCCTCGCAGCTCCGGGAAGTCGGTCGTCAGCGAGACCTCGCCGGCCGCGGCCTCCTCGACGCGGACGTCGATCGCGAGCCGGTCGCTGGCGGGACCGGACTGCGCGGCGACGACGATCCGCTCGGTGCTTGCCGCAGCATCGGCCGGGACCGTCACGTCCAGCGTGATCTCGACCGGATCGTTGCCGGCCGTCTGGACGCCGTCGATGACGAAGCCTTCCCCGCGCAGCGTCGCGGTCCAGCCGTCCGGGACCTGCTCGATCGAGAGGTCGACCCGATCGGCGACGTCGGTCGCGACGGTCAGGTCGAACGAGACGTCCTCGCCAGGGGCGACGGCGACGGCCGGGTACGGCGTGCTCAGCTCGACCTCACCGGCGGCCAGCGCAACGGGCGCAGACGACGCGAGCAGCGAGGCGACGAGCACGGGTGCTCCGAGGATCGCGGCCAGGACGCGCGGCGTCCGGCGGGTGCGACCTGCGCGCAAGGGGGTGCGCATGGATGTGGTTCTCCTCCGGTAGAACGCAGGCCCGGAGCCTGCTCGGGTGCACTGACGCGCAGTGCACGATAGGTCGCTCGCGGGCATCGTGCCCGACGCCCCCGAGCCCTGTCATGCGCGTTCGCCGAGAACGATCACGGCTCCCGGCTCATCTCGGACGCCTCGTCGATGGCGGTCTGCAGCTCTGCGCGAGTCGCGTCCGGTCCGACCGCATCGAGTCGGTCGCTCATTCTGAGCGCCAGGTCGAGCCCGGCCACGTTGAGACCACGCTCCTCGACGAGGTATTGGATGCGCCGCAGCCGGCGCACATCCGCCTCCGAGTAGAAGCGCTGGTTCGCGCCGTGGCGTGACGGCGTCAGGAGGCCCGCTCGCTCGTACTTCCGAAGCGTCTGCGGGTGCATCCGGGTGAGCCGCGAGGCGACGGCGATCGTGTAGACGCCGTCGTCCTCCGCGGCGACCCGGCTGCCGCTCAGCTGCTCGTCCCCGCGTCGCCCGCGGCGATCTGGGGCGCGGCGACCACCTTGATCTGCTTCGGCTTCGCGTCCGCCGTCTTCGGCAGGGTGAGGGTCAGGATCCCGTCCTCGAACCTGGTCGTCGCCTTGTCGACGTCCACCGATCGGGGAAGCGTGATCTGTCGCACCGACTGCCCGGCGCCGATCTCGTTGACCAGCCACGTCGCTCCGTTCGGCAGGGAGGGCGCCTGCGTCCTCGTGCGAAGGGTCAGGATGCCCTGCTGATACTGGATGTCGATCGCCTCGGGCGCCACGCCGGGCACCTGGGCGCGTACGACGAACCCGTCGGTCGTCTCGTAGACATCGAGCGGCAGGTACTGCGTCCCCGCCGCGGTCCACGTCAGCCAATTGCCGGGGCTGATCCACCGATCGTCGAAGAACCGATCCATCTGGTCCCGCAGGGACATGAAGTCGCGCAGCGGGCTCAGGCCGGTCGTGGCCATGCGACGTCACCTCCGTGCTCTCCTGTGGTCCGGCTCCCCGTCCCGGGGCGTCGGACCGAGGGGTTGTATGGCGCTCTGTATCTATCACCTTGAGTCGGAGCGTGTCAAGACGCCCCTTCCCCCACGCCGACGCGACGGTGCCGACTGCCCACCACGGGAATGTGCAGCGGAGCAGCCAGCCCACTCATTGCCGTTCCAGACCGCGAAAGTAGCAACTCAACCTTGACAAATAGAAACGTGGCTTGCTATAACATGTACATCAGCGACCGACATCGAGGACCACTCATGGCACATGACGTCATCGCGACGTGTCCCGTCTGCACAGGGGAGCTCGCCGTCACCCGGCTGCGCTGCACGAGCTGCGGAACGACGATCGAGGGCGAGTTCAGCGTCGGGCGCTTCGCGCGTCTCGATCGCGACCAGCGGGCGGTCCTCGAGAGCTTCCTGCGCTCCCGCGGCAACCTGCGCGAGATGGAGCGCGAGCTCGGGATCAGCTATCCGACGGTCCGCGGGCGCGTCGAAGCCCTGGTCCGTGCGCTCGGCTTCGGGCCGGGGAGCGCCGAGCAGGAGCCCGACGGCGGTGCGGTGGGCACGTCCCGCGAGGCGATCCTCGAGCGCCTCGCCCGGCACGAGATCACGGCGGAGGAGGCCGCGACGGCCATCCGCGCCCTTGGAAGGAGCTCCCGATGACGAACGGCCACATCGAGCACGAGATCGGCCCCGATGGGCTGTTCGTGCTCAGGATCCGGGACGGCAGTGCACGGCTGCGGGCCACCGACGGGGCCACGGTGAGCGTCTCCGCCGACGTCGGGCTCGATCAGGGCTTCACGATCGAGCGCGGGGAGGGGAGCCTGGCGCTCAAGGCCGTGCACGGCTTCGGGCGGCTCCTGGGCGGCGTTCCCTCGCCGTCGCGGGTCGACGTCGATGTCCCGCGACGCGCGACCATCGTGGTCGAGTCCGCAAGCGGCGACGTCGAGTCGGACGGGCTCACCGGGGACCAGCGGTACAAGACGGTCTCCGGCGACGTGCGCATCGCGGCCGGCGCGGGCGTCATTGCCGTCGAGGGTGTCTCGGGCGACGTTCGCCTGACCGCGACCGGCGCGCTCGACCTGAACGCACGTACGGTGTCCGGCGACATCGAGGTCCGGGCCGGGCGCCTGGCCCGGCTCGCGGCGGTCACGACCAGCGGCGACATCCGTGTCGCCGGCGCGCCCGACCGCACGGGCACGCATCGGCTCGAGACGGTCAGCGGCGACATGCTGCTGGCGCTCGCCGGCGGGGTGCGCGTCGAGACGTCGACGATCGCGGGCGATGTCCGGACGCAGCTTCCACATCGCTCCGAGGGCGGTCGGGGACGCCGGGTGCTGATCCTGGGCGACGGTGCGGCCACGGTGACGACGCGCTCGCTGTCCGGCAGCGTCCGAGTCGTCGAGCCGACGACGCTGGAGGACGCGAAGGGCGGCCGCTTCGAGCGCGCGATCGCGCACTCGGACGCCGGCACCTCGTCGGACGCCCGCACCTCGTCGGACGCCGGCACCTCGTCAGACGCCGGCACGCCCGCGGACTCGACGGCAGCGGAGGCCGCCGACGCGTCCCGCGCCGCGATCGCGGCGGCCTACGAGGAGGAGCGCCTGCGGATCCTGCGCTCGCTCGAGCGGGGCGAGATCGATGTGACCGAAGCGGGCCGGCGCCTGCAGCGTCTCGACGCCGGCGACCTCGCGGAGGTGACGCGGTGACCGGCGCACTCGAGCGCGTCCTCGAGCTGGTCGCGCAGGGCCGGTTGACGGCCGAGGAGGCCGGGCCCCTGCTCGACGCCCTCGAGGTCGAGCGCGCCGGCGCGGCGTCGACCAGCGAGCCGGCCGGGAACGTGGACCGCGGCCCCGCGACGTCGGTGCGGGTCGAGATCACCGACAAGGGTCGGTCGGTCGTGAACCTGCGGGTCCCCCTGAGCCTCGGGCGCGCGGCGCTCGAGCGGCTGCCGGGCCTGTCCCCGTTCGCGTCGGAGCGCCTCGCGGAGGCGATCCGCTCCGGCATCAAGGGCTCGATCGTCGAGGTCGACGACGACGGCGACCGGGTCCGCGTGGTCATCGAGTAGGAGTTCCACCATGGCGTCCCGCATCCTCGTCGAGCGACACCACCAGGAACGGCTGGCCGAGGCCGAGGAGAGCCGCCTCGCGGCGAGTGCCGCGCGCGCTGAGGCTCGGTCGCCTCGGCCCGTCGACGCCCGGATCCGCGTCGGGCAGTGGCTCGTGCGCGGCGGGGAGTCGCTCGGCGGGGAACCGGTGCGCCGCCGGGCCTGAGTGGGGACGGGCCGAGCCACAGCACCGTTTCTCGTGCCACGAGAGCAGACGACGAGGCGGGCCATCCACGCGTCGGAAGTTCTCGCGGGGCGAGAAGATGCGACCGGCGCGACGTTGATCGGTCGTGCATTCGCGCCCCGCGAGAAGCATCGACGCCTGACAGGCTCCGATCTGTCACGTGCTAACGCCCCACGAGAATCGGTGCGCGGTGCGGGCGGCGCGGATGGGCCCCACGAGAATTCGCGGCGCGGCCGGCGGTCGGCGCGAGCGGGCGCGACGGGACCGACGGGCGCCACGGCACGGACCGGCTACGATGCGCCAATGACCACCGACCGGCTCCACTTCACCGGCGACGACGAGGCCGACCGCTTCCTCGTCAGCGAACCGCTCGCGCTGCTGATCGGGTTCGCGCTCGACCAGCAGGTCACGGTCCAGAAGGCGTTCAGCGGCCCACTCGAGCTGCAGCGCCGGCTCGGGCACCTCGATGCGCGACGGATCGCCGACATGGACCCGGCCGAGCTCGACGCCGTCTTCCGCGAGCGACCGGTGATCCACCGCTTCCCGACGAGCATGGCGGGCCGCGTCCAGGAGCTGTGCCGGGCGGTCGCCGACGAGTACGACGGGGATGCCGCGCGCGTCTGGACCGAGGCGAAGGACGGGCGCGA
Organism: Chloroflexota bacterium; assembly: GCA_044506615.1. Lineage (GTDB taxonomy): Bacteria > Chloroflexota > Limnocylindria > Limnocylindrales > CSP1-4 > DASTYU01. Next base: position 364,018 of record JBIQKJ010000001.1, read on the forward strand.
CCTCGAGGCCCGCCTGCTCGGGCTGCCGGGGATCGGCGCGATGAAGAGCAAGGCGCTCATCGCGATCGTCGGGCGACGGCTCGGCATCCGCCCGCCCGGCTGGGAGGACGTCGCCCCGACCCACCCGACGCTCGGGGACGTCGAGTCGGCCGAGGACCTCGCGCGATACCAGGAGGGCAAGCGGGCGCAGAAGGCCGCAGCCCGAGCCGCGAAGGCCGCCGGGTAGCGACCGGCCACACGCACCCGAGGCGCCTTCAGCGAACGCGAGGCCCGGCAGGGCCCGTCCGTCCAGACCATGCGCTCCGTCAACCAGAGGGCACGCCGGGGATCCGGGCCGCCGTCCTCGCGGTTCCGGGGCAGGCGTGGCCCGGCCGCACCACCTTGTCGGTCGGCGCACCCCTACGGCCCGGCCCCGGAGCTCCGGGCGCATGCGACGCCGTGGTGCTCGGCGCTATCCTTGGAGCCCCGTGGAGAACGCCCCCGACCCGATGCCGCCCGCGCGCCGCGCGCCCCGACGCCAGCGCCGGTTCACCCTGCCGGCCGATCACCACGACCAGCGCACGAGCGAGCGGATCGAAGCGTTCCTCGAGGGCCCGCCGCCCCCGGTGCGCAAGCGCGTCCGGTCCAGCCCGATGGCAGCGCGGCGGCCGCACCGTCCGGTCGTCTTCGACGACACGGCCGCCTGGAACGACGCGGTCCGGCGGGAGGAGGTGCGGATCGACCGCTACGGCCGCCGCGCGACGCTGATGGTCGTCGACGTCGGCTCCCATGCGCCCGATGGCCTCACCGGTCCCGTTCCGGCCGAGGCGCTCGTCGAACCCGTCATCGACGCCATCCGGAACGAGGCGCGCGAGACCGATCGGGTCGTGCGCACCAACCGGACCCGGTTCCACCTCCTGCTGCCCGAGACCGTCGAGGCCGATGCGCACCTGTTCGCCGACCGCCTCGCCGCGGCCTGCTCGAACCGCGTCAACGGTCACGGCGCGGCGCTCCGGCTGCGGATCGAATCGGTGACGCCGGAGCTCGGCCGTCCGCTCGAGGACGCGCTCGACGAGCTGGAGCGCCGCCTGGCCGACTGACCGGCTGACCGACCGACCGGCTGACCGCCTGATCGTGCCCGGTCAGCCGCCCGCCTGGCCGACCAGTCGCCCGAAGAGGTGCTCGAGCTCGCGCTCGGGGTCGGCGCACAAGCCGGTGTGCGTCTCGGACGTCTGCACGATCGTGCTCGACGGGGCCACGAGCCAGTGGAACCGCTCGGCCTGCGTCAGCTTCGCGATCGGGCCGCCGTCCGGGTCCCCGCGCGCGATCCGCTCGATCGCCTCGAGGTGGGGGCGGACGACCGACGGCGCGAGGTCCGGTGCGATGGCGGCGAGCTTGCGCTCATCGAGCGCCGTGCGCGCGCCGAGATAGCGTCGCGGCCGGCAGAGGAGGATCACGCCGGCATTGAGGAACTCGCCGCGAGCGATGTCGGGCACGACCCGCACGACGGCGTACTGGAACGGATTACGCGGCGCGGCCACGTTCCGCCTCCTCGATGAACGGGCGCGGCGCCTCGAGCCGTCGAAGCAGGTAGCGGACGTAGGCGGCGCGCTGTGCCGACGGCCCGCCGACGACCGGGTCGCGGGGCAGCCACGCATCGGGAACGTCGGCGACGATCGCGGTCAGTCGCTCCTCGTCGATCAGCGGCGCCAGCCGCGCATCGGCCTCCTCGATCGAGCCGGCGAACGGCAGCAGGACGTGGCTCGCGATGCGCTCGAACGGACGGCGCGCGTGGGCGTCGACGTCGCGCCACGTGTGGTGGACGTACAGCGAAGCCCCGTGATCGATGAGCCAGGTCGCGCCGTGCCAGACGAGCAGGTTCGGGTTCTGCGCAGAGCGATCGGGGTTCATGACGAATGCGTCGAACCAGGCGACGTGCGCGGCGAACTCGGGGTCGGGCAGGGGACCGACCGCCGGGTTGAACGGGAGGGCGCCGGGCAGGAAGTCGAGCCCGAGGTTCAGGCCGCCGCTGGCACGGAGCAGGTCCTGGATCTCCTCGTCCGGCTCGGCGTCGCCGAGTCGGGGATCGACCTCGACGCCGACGATGTCCGGCACCGGCAGCCCGAGCAGCCGGCCGATCTCGCCGGCGATCCACTCGGCGGCGAGGACGCGCGGGCCCTGACCGGCGCCCCGGAACTTGACGACGTACATGCCGTCGTCGTCGGCCTCGACGAGCGCAGGCAGCGAGCCGCCCTCGCGCAGCGGCGTGACGTAGCGGGTCGCAGTGACGGTGCGCAGCCGGGTCGATCCGGCGGGAGCCTTCGGCATCGGGACAGAGCCTACCCGAGCAGCATCGACGGATGTCGCATGCCGGCATGGACAGCGGCCGGTGGGCGGACGGCGCGTGCCGCCGCACGCTGCTCGCACCACCGACCCGCCTCGGGCACCTCGCTCACATCTCGGAGGCCCTCGTGACCGCGACCGCTCCCTCGCTCCGCGCCGCCCGACCCCCGATCACCGCCCCGCGCGCCGCCACGCTGTCGCGGTTCGCCGCGGGGGCGGCCCTCAGCGCCGCCACCGTGCTGACGGTTGCCGCGGCGTTCCTCGCGATCGCCCACCTTGCCGGCGGCATGCGCTTCGGCGACGGCACGAGCTCGCCGCTCGTCAACGGCCTCCATGTCGTGACGATCCTGCTCCTCGCGCCGATCCCGTTCGCGCTGCATCGGCGGCTCGCGCCGACGGATCCGCGAGCGAGTGCGGCGGCGGTCGCGCTGGCCGTCGACGCGATCGTCTTCGGGGCCGTGCTCCACGCGCTCTTCGCAGCCGGCGTCTGGACGTTCGAGGCGGCCGGGCCGCTCGTGCTCATCGGCTACCTGGCGTTCGCCGGTTGGCTGTGGATGGTCGGATCGCTCGGGTCCCGGAGCCGCCGGCTCCCGAACGGTCGGCGCATGGCGGTCGTGGGCGCCACGATCGTGCTGCTCCCGCTGTGGCTGGTCTGGGTCGCGCGGGAGCTGGACCGGGAGGCATAGACGGGGCAGATCGGGACGCCGAGGAGATCCCGGCGAACATGACAAATCCTGGCCTGTTTGACAGGTACGGTGTGGACCGAACCGATCGACACGGAGGTCCCCCGAAGATGTTCGACCTGGAACTGTCCCGCGCCATCGAGCGAGACCGGCGTCGGGAGATCGACACCCAGCTTCACCATCGTCGGGCGCTGCGCGAGCAGGCCGCCGCGCAGCGCACCGACGCCTCCCGGCCCGGACCCCGGCCCACGACCGGCGCCCACGGGCCGGCCCTCGGTCACAGCCGCTAGACGGTGACCGACTCGTAGCGCTCGACGATCCGGCGGGCGGCAGCCACCAGCCGCTCGCGGATCTCGGGCGGATCGAGGACGACGAGCCCCGACCCGACGCGCAGGAGCGCGTGGTCGGCCTCCTCGGGCCACTCCATCCGCACCCGCATCGTGAGCCAACCCTCCGCGTCGGGCTCCGACAGGCGCTCCGCCTCCCGCATCGCCCGGACGCCGACGGCGTCGGTCAGCAGGCCGAGCCGGTTCTCGCGCACACGGACCGTCACCTCGACGCGTGGCGCGTCGCGCTCGTACGCGGCGCTGGATTCGGCCCAGTAGCCGGCGAGGTCGAAGCGGTCCGGTCGCTCGAACCGCTCGTCGAGCACGTCCGCCCGGGCGATGCGCGAGATCCGATACGTGCGGGTCTGGTCCTCGCTGAGCGCGACGACGTACCAGACCCCGGCCTTCAGCACGAGTCCGAGCGGCGCCAGCACCCGGCTGACCACGCGGTCGCCGCGCCGGTAGTCGATGTCGACCTTGTTCCCCTCCCAGACGGCCTCCGCCAGCGTGCCCAGGTGCGGGACGGGCTCGTCCGCCTGGAACCAACCCGCGGCGTCGAGGTGGAACCGCTCGACGAGCCGCGAGGCGCGGGCACGAAGCTCCGGCGGGAGCGCGGCGAGGACCTTGAGCCGGGCCGCGGCCACGACCGTCCCGAGCCCCAGCTCCGCCGCGGGCCCGGGCAGCCCGCCGAGGAACAGCGCCTCGGCCTCGTCGGCGGTCATGCCGGTGAGCCGGGTCCGGTAGCCGTCAACGAGGCGGATGCCGCCGTGCGGCCCGCGCTCGGCGTAGATCGGGACGCCGGCTGCGCTCAGCGCCTCGACGTCACGGTGGATGCTCCGCACCGACACCTCGAGCTCGCGGGCCAGCTCACCCGCGGTCATCTGGCCGCGAGTCTGAAGGAGCAGCAGGAGCGACACGAGGCGTGAGGCGCGCATGGCCGGCAGTGTAGCCCGAACATGACGTGATGTGGCAGGTTTTTTCGGTGCCGGTGGTCGGAGCCCTGGTCTCCGCCGTGGCGGCCCGGCTCTCCAAGGCCGTGCCCGCCCGGATTTCCACCGCCGTGGCGGCCCACGTTCTCACCGTAGTCTCCTGGCGCCCAGTTACGGCCAGGATCGGTGCCGGAGGTTGTTGCGTAGTCGCCGGGGGACTCGTACGCAAGGCCCCGGGGTTCGTCGGGTGGCGCCACGGCTGGTTTCGGGTCCTTCGAGCCCGATAGCAGTCGCCGGAAGACTGAGCAACAACCTGGACGCGAAACCGCGTACGTAAGAGTCACCCCGCGACTACCCAGGAAGCATTCGGGGCGGGGGCGGTCGGCAGGCCCGACCGAAGGGCAGCCGTCGGCACTGTCCCGCACGGAGCCGTGGCGGCCCCGCCCGCACGGAGCTGGCCGGCCCCGCCCGAAGCCGCCGGCCGGGCTCCGCCAGCCGCCGGTCAGCGTCGTCATGACGCGCACGATCGTCGATGTGCGAGGGCGCCGGACAGCTGAGCGTCAGACGCCGGGGATCGAGAGCTCGATGGACTGGAGCCAGCCGATGAGCTGCCCGATCAACCAGACGAGCAGCCCGAGGATCCCGGCCAGCAGGAGCAGCAGCCCGACGAAGAACCGCCGCTCCGTGCCGGTCCCCACCTCCGGCTCGAGCGCGTGCCGCCGGAACAGCTCGAGGTTCTTCGCGTTCGGCTTGGACACGAAGTCGAACAGGTCGCCGAGCAGCGGGATCGCGCCAATTACGAGGTCCACCCCCGCGTTGACCACCATGCGCGCGAGCACGATCCGCGGCAGCCGGAAGCGGGCCGCCTCGAGGATGATCCAGAACGACACGATCGCGGGGATGACGTCGCCGACGACCGGGATGAGCCCGACGATCGGGTCGATCCCGACCCGCTGTCCGCCGGGCACCGCGACCAGGTCGTCGAGCACGTGGCTGACCGAGGCGATCCGCCGCTCGACCGCACGGAAGCGCTCGCTGCGGCTGGGATCCGCGGTGACCTCGCCCGTGACGGCCCCCCGGCGGTCGTGCGGCGTCGAGCTCGCGGCCACGGTCGGCCCTTAGATGTCCTGGTTGAACGTGTCGCAGTCGGCGATCCGACCGTTCTCGTACCCCACGAGGAACCAGCGCTGGCGCTGCTCGGAGGAGCCGTGCGTCCACGATTCCGGCGTGACCCGGCCCTGCATCCGCTCCTGGATCCGGTCGTCGCCGACGGCCGCCGCGGCGTCGAGCGCCTGCGCGATCTGCTCGCGCGTCAGCGGCTGGAGGAACCCGGTGGCGGCCGCATTGTGCGCCCACAGCCCCGCGTAGCAGTCGGCCTGGAGCTCGGTCCGCACGGCGCCGCCCTCGGCGCCTTCGGAGCCCGGCCCGCTCGACTGGAGCTGCCCGGTCAGGTTCTGGACGTGGTGCCCGTACTCGTGGGCCACGACGTAGCCCTCGGCCAGCGGCCCGCCCTCGGCCCCGAAGCGCGACTCGAGGTCGCCGAAGAAGTCGAGGTCGATGTAGACCTGCTGATCCGGCGGGCAGTAGAACGGCCCGACCGCCGACGACGCCTGGCCGCAGCCGGTCGACACGCCGCCGCTGAACAGCACGGTTCGGCCGGGCGTGTACTGCTCGCCGGCCCCCGCGAACGCGTCGGTCCAGAAGTCCTGGATGCTGTTGACGAAGCCGACGATCCGGCAGTCCTGCCGCTCGTTTGCGTCCTGGCCCGTCTGGCACTCCGTGGCGAGCTCGGTGCTGCCGGGCCCCGTGACCATGCCGCCGCCGCCACCCGAGCCGGTGATCGCCCCCGGATCGCCGCCGAGCAGCATGTAGACGACGAGGACGATCAGGCCGAGGCCGCCGCCTCCCACGGCCAGTCCACCGGCGCCGCGCATCCCCCGGCGATCGAGCACCTGGCCCGGGTTGAGCCGGGCGCGCGGGTTGAACGTCATCGGTCAATCTCCTCGGGCGGCGGGACGGGACTCAGCGCTCGACGCCGACGAGCCGGTTCCAGAGCTCGTGGTCGACGTCGCGCTTCGAGACGATCAACTGTCCCTCCTGGACGCTGTCGCCGGCCTGGCCGTCGAACGGGCCGCGGCCGCGTTGCCGGAGGTCAAGGTACGACGTTCCGGGCGTGAGCTGCGTGCCTGTTTCGAGGACCGTCAGGCGATCGACCTCCTCGTGCGACAGCTGCTCCTGGAGCTCGGGCAGATCGTGGTGGGCGAGCGGGCGGGCATGGGTCGCGCTGTCGCCCGTGTCGCTCCGCGTCGCAGCCCGCCCGAGATCGGCCGACGCGTCGTCCTCGGGCCAGCCGCTTGACTCGAGATCCGGGCGTCGCTTGGGTTCGGTCATCGGCCCGTCGCCTCAGCCGAGCGTGTAGCTCACGGCGACAACGCCGGCCGTCAGCTCGTCGCGCGGGCGCTCGTGGATCGACGCGCTCAGACCCTCGCCCCGGGCGAAGGTCTGGACGGCCTCGCTCAACGTGTCGATGTCGCGGTGCTGCTCGCCGATCGCGTTCATCGTCTCGCAGATGGCAGGCGCGCGGTCCACGAGGACCGGGTCGACGAAGACCGAGATCGCCTCGAATCCGTCGGCCAACCACGGGACCGAGCACGCAGCGTCGGTGTGCAGCGGATCCTGGCCCTCCGGACGGTCCCGGTCGAACGGGCCGTCGACGGTCCCGGCGTACTCCCACTGCGCGTGTGTCTGCTTGCGGGTCTCGCTGGCCTTCCGTGTCTCCATTGCGGCAGGGTCGTCCGAGTGACCGCGGAAACGCGCCGTCGCCGCCCGCATCTCCCCTTGCATCGCGGTTGCAGCCGCCGCGCGGGTGCCGGTGCGATGATCCGCCGTATGCGCGAGGTGCTCGGCACGATCCGGGAGTGGGGCGATGCAGCGGTCGCGGCTACGGTCGTCGGCCGCGATGGCGCTCGAACCCTCAAGGGCGACCCGCGCCGGGTCTTCCCGTGGGCGTCGGTGACGAAGCTCGTGACGGCGTACGCCGTCCTGCGCGCGGTCGAGGCCGGCCGCGTCGCGCTCGACGAGCCGGCGGGCCCGCCGGGTTCGACGGTTCGACATCTGCTCGCCCACGCATCCGGGCTCGGGTTCGAGGCCGGGCCGCCCGTGAGCGCGCCGGAGCGGACGCGGATCTACTCGAACCCCGGCTACGACGCGCTCGGCGAGCTGCTCGCCGCGCGAACCGGCCGGCCGATCGCGGAGGTCCTGCGACAGGACGTGCTGGCGCTGCTCGGCATGACCGGGGCGCGCCTGGACGGCTCGCCCGCCCACGGGCTGCGCGGCACGATCGCCGACCTGGCCGCGCTCGGGCGAGAGCTGCTCGAGCCCACGCTCGTCACGCCCGCGACCCTGCGCGAGGCCACGACGGTCCAGTTCCCCGGTCTGTCGGGCGTGCTTCCCGGCGTCGGGCGCTTCGACCCGCTCGATTGGGGCCTCGGTTTCGAGCTGCGCGACGGCAAGCAGCCCCACTGGACCGGCCGTCGCAACTCCCCGGCGACGTTCGGCCACTTCGGCGCGAGCGGATCGTTCCTGTGGGTCGACCCGGAGGCCGGCCTCGCCGTCGGGTGCCTCGGCGATCGGCCCTTCGGGCCGTGGGCGCTCGAGGCGTGGCCCGCGCTGTCCGACGCGGTGCTGGAGGCGGTCGGTCCAGGTCGGGCATGACATCTGTCCATGCCACGATGTGACGCTCGGCAGGTTGGCTGCCGCGATCGCGCCGATACGGTGGTGTCAGACGCGAGACGGACCGCCGGACACCGAAACACTCGTCCGGCGACGCGCCGACCCTCCGGCGGGATGCCGGGTGGCGGCGGAGCCGGCAATCCTGGCCGTACGGCGGTCCCTCGCTCGATCCCCGCCCCCGATGCTCCGCAGCCGCCCACCGGGCGTCGCTGCGGCGTCGGCATGTCCGGGGCGATGTCGCGAGGCGCGACTCACGGGCCGTCGTCCTCGTCGAGCGCCTCGGCCAGCAGCGGCAGCGCGAACCCGAACTCGGCCCCGCCGCCGGCTCGGGCCCGTGCCCAGATGCGGCCGTCCATCGCCTCGACGAGCGCCTTGCTGACGAACAGCCCGATCCCGGCGCCCGCGGTGCGGTGGACCACCGCCGGCGACCGGTAGTAGATGTCGAACAGCCGCTCGGCGTCCTCGGGTGGGAAGCCCGGTCCGCGGTCGAGGACCCGGACGAGCGCGTGACCGCCTTCGGCGCCGATCTCCACGTCGACCGGCCCCGATGAGCCGCCGTATTTTGCTGCGTTCGTCAGGAGGTTCCGCACGACCTGCTCGATGTACGTCTGCTCGGCGAGGACCGCCGGCACCTTCGAGCGGTCGTCGATGCGGAAGGAGACCGTCGGCCACCGACGCGCCTCGGTCGCGACGACATGGGGCACGAGGCGGTGGAGGAGCACCGGCTCGCGGCTCGTCTCGAGGCTCGCGGACTCGGACTTCGTGAGCACGACGAGGTCCTCGACCAACCGGTACAGCCGCTCCGACTCGGACTCGATGTCCAGGACGATCGAGCGAATGTCGGCGGGCAGGTCATCGGGCCTGCGCGCGAGCACCTTCGCGCCGCCGTAGACCGTGGTGATCGGCGTGCGCAGCTCGTGCGAGAGCATGCCGATGAAGGTCTCCCGGAGCAGCTTCGCCTGACGCGCGCGGGAGACGTCGCGCAGCACGCAGATCCAGCCGTGGCCGCCGTTGTCGAGGTCCGCCGCGCCCTCGGGACGATGCGCGAGCGTGGACGACGGCACCGGGAACGAGCGCGCCTCGATCCACGTTTCGTGGCCGCGACCCGGCATGAGGAACGAGCCGCGGAGCGGTCCGTCGGAGGTGACGGGATCGCCGTCCTCGCTGCGCAGGTACGCGGCAAGGTCCCGTGCGTGCTCCAGGCGAACGCCGAACAGCGTGACGGCAGCAGGATTCACGAGCGACACTTGGCCGTCGGGCTCGCACACGATCACGGCGTCGCCGATCGACTCGATGAGCCCGCGCAGCTTGGCCGCGCGGTCGGACGCCGAGAGCGCGAGGTCCCGCAGCCGCGATTGCACGGCATGCTCGGCGCTGATGTCCTGCACCTCGAGCACCACGCCGGTGACGCGACCCTCACGGTGGATCGGCGCGGTCGTCAGGCGGACCGGGAAGAACGAGCCGTCGCGACGGATGAACGTGTCTTCGAACGGAGTGTTCGGGGTGGCCTCGCCCGAGACGGTCTGCCAGATCCGGCACTCCGCCATCGGGAGCGGGCTGCCGTCGCGGCGCGAGTGATGGACGATCGAGTGGAGGGTGCGCCCCACGAGGTCGCGGCGCTCGTACCCGATGATTCGGCGCGCGGCGCTGTTCATGTAGGTCACCTCGCCCGCCGGATCGAGGAGCACGAGCCCCGAGGTCGCGTTCTCGGCGACGGTCCGGGTCAGGCGGCTCTGGTACGAGAGGTCGGCCTGGAGGCGGAGCTGCTCGATGGCCATCGCGGTGAACTGGGCCAGCGACGCCAGCAACTGCTCGTCGGCCTCGTCGAAGGCACCGTCCGTCCGATTCGACACATGGATGAGCCCCAGGTTGCGACCCTCGTGCCCGACGAGCGGCACGCCGAGGAACCCGCGCGCCGGGCCGGTCGGCGGGGGCTCGCCGAGGGTCTCGCCGACCGGTGGCGCGGCAACGCGATCGGCCTCCTCGGGGGCCATGCGCAGCGGGCGGTTCGTGCGGCACACCTCGTCCGCGAGCGCGGCGTGGGCGGCGCGGAACACGTGCGGGCGAACGCCGGCGAAGGCGGGCGACAGGTGGGTCGTCATGATCTGTTGCGCCCACTCGCGGTCGACCGCGAGGCCGACCGTCGCGTGATGGGCGCCGACGATGTCGGCCGCCCGCGCCGCGGTCTCCCGGAGCAGCTCGTCGAGGTCGCGAGCCGACACCACCGCGAGAGCCGCCGCCAGGAGCCGGTCGCTCCGATCGTGGTGCTCGTCTCCGGTCGAGGCCCGGGCCCGGCGCGGTGCCCGGGACTGCCCGGAGGGCGCCGGTGCTCGACCGGGCCCGACCGGCACGGCGTGCGTCGGGGCCTCGATCCGGGCAGCATCGGTCCCCGGGGCTGCCGCTGCCGAGCGCGCGGGCGCGGCCGATCGGCGACGCATCCGCGGGTCCTCGCTCGCGCTCGTCATGCGCCCTGCGCCTGCACGCGAAGCAGGCCCCCGTCGATGTACACGGTCGAGCCCGTGATGTACTCCGCGGCGTGCGAGGCAAGGAAGACCGCGACGCCGGCGACCTCCTCGGGTCGGCCCGGCCGGCCCCACGGGATGTGGCGTGCGGCCGCCTCGCGGACCGACCGATCCTCGACCGCCTCCTCGTTCATCGGGGTGAGGATCATTCCCGGCCCGATCGCGTTCACCGTGATCCCCAACGGCGCGAGCTCGAGCGCGAGCGTCCGTGTGAACATGGCCTGAGCCGCCTTCGTCGCGTCGTACTCGGCGTTGCCCGGGCTCGCCGCCTCGTCGTGGATCGAGGTCACGTTGATGATCCGGCCGCCGCCGCCCAGCGCTCGTCGGTCGCGGGCGAAGCGTCGCGCGCAGTAGAAGTAGCCGTCGAGGTTCGTGCGCATCGCCCGCTGCCACGTCGCGGTCTCCATGTCCACGACCTGGGTGCCGGTTCCGTTCACACCGGCGTTGTTGACGAGGATCTCGAGCGGCCCGAGCTCGTCGCGCGCCCGATCGAACAACCGCTCGACCGACTGCTCGTCGCTCACGTCCACCTGGACGCTGATCGCCCGCTGCCCGGCCGCCTCGACGTCGCGCGTCGTGCCCGCGGCACCCTCGGCATCTTCGTAGTAGGTGACGGCGACGTCGGCGCCGGCGCGGGCGAAGGCCACCGCGGTTGCGCGGCCGATCCCGGAATCGGAACCGGTGACCAGCGCGACCCGGCCGGCGAGGGTGCCCCTGGAGCGTGCGGACTCGTCCACGGGTCCATCCAACCCATGTATCCGTTGCAGGTCCGCAAACGAGGGTCGGGGTGAGGGCTGCAATAGACGCGTAACTCGATGCTCGGCGGCTGGCGCGGTGGCTGGCACGAGTGGCCGATCACGCTTCGTCCCAGCGTCCCGCCACGAGAACACGCCGTCCGGAGCTGTCCGGCGATCGGGGGCAGGACGGTGGACCAGAGGAGATGCATCGATGGGTGAAGCCAAGGTTGGCGAGGAGTTCATCAAGCACGAGCTCGACGAGGCCATTGCGATCCAGCGGGCGATCGTCGACGCCGCGCAGCAGCTGAGCGAGAGCCATCCGTTCGACGAGGCGAAGCGCGTCATCAAGTCGGGCCTGAAGGAGGATCGCCGCTACCTGACCGAGCTCGAGAAGCTCGGCCGCGAGCACGGCGCGACCGGCGAGGTCGAGGAGGTCGCCGGCGGCCTCCAGCAGCTCATGCAGGAGACGGCGCAGAAGGCGTCCGAGGCCGAGAGCGAGGCGTACGAGGCCCACGCGGTCCTGCTCAACCTGAAGCGCAAGCAGCAGGACTCGGCGGCGGCGATGCTCAAGATCGCGCGCAGCCAGAAGGACACGAAGATGCGCGACGCGGCGCGCGAGTTCGAGCGCGGCACGAAGGAGGCCGCGAAGCAGCTCTCGACGTCGCTGGCGGCCTTCGCGGTGCAGATCGCCTCGGGCGGCCGGAACGGGGCCTCCGCGGGGCGGAGCGGCTCGCGGCGGTCGAGCGGGGCGTCGGCCTCGCGCTGAGGCGGTACCACCGGGGGCCGTCGCGGACACGTTCCGCGGCGGCCCCTGTTCCATGTTGTCGCGGACGTTGCGGGCCCGCGCTGGTTGTCTCGTGATGCTGCGGCGTTTCGGCGCCCGCAGCGGCCAGAGCGCTCGATCGCGGACGAACGCGATCATCCGCTGGGGATCGGTCCCTTGCGGCAGGTGGTCGAGCACGAGAACGGGTTTCGCGACCCGTGGCGCGGCCGTCGGCCCGTCCATATGCCGGCCCGATCGTCGGATACAGCGGTATGAGCGCTTTGGCCGGCCCGGGCGCGTGCCGGCACGCCCCGTTGTCGCCGACAGGAACAGCAGTACTGATATAACCGGCCTCGGCGGCACGTTACCCGCGCCGCGGGAGACCCTTGTCGGGTCGCGCATCGGTGGCAGTGATGCGACCCTGCACGACCCCGGATAGGAGTGCAGGCCCGACGCCCTTATGGGCGCTGTAGTCCGGATGACATCGATGTCGCTGATACGGGGCCGATTTCGCGCGGAGCGCACCGGCACGTCCGCGCCCGGCGGACCCGGTGGGCCGCGCGCCGGTGCGACCCCTATGACGTCTGGCTGCCCTCGTTGCCGCGCTGGCGCAGGAAGCGCTCGATCTCGGAGATGAGCTCGTCGCCCTCGGGCAGCCGCGACTCGTCGACCATCGCCTCGAGCCGCTCGACGTACTGGCGCGTGGAGTCGTCCGCCGCGGCCGCGAGGTCGAGCCGCTGGCGGAGCTGCCGCGCCTCCTCCTCGAGCGCGCCGGCGGGGAACGACACAGCGAGGTGGCGCCCGAGCACGGCCAGCAGCTCGACCGCGGCCGCCGGGTATGGCCCGCTGACGTAGTGCGGGATCTGCGCGAAGTAGCCGAGCGCCGGCACGCCCGCCGCCGCGACCCGCATCTCGAGCATCGACAGCGCCGCCGACGGCACCTTGAGCAGGCCCGCCGGGCCCGCCGTGATGCCGCTCACCAGCAGGTCCGGGCCTGAGGCCGTCCCCATGATCGGCACCGCGCGCGTGTGGGGCACGGCCGCCGGGATCGCGCCGAGCGAGATCCATTGCGCCACCCCGAGCCGCCCGACGACCTCGACGACGGCGTCGGCGAGCTCGCGCCAGCGGTAGTCGGGCTCGGGGCCCGTGAAGACGAGGAGGTCGAGGCCGTCGACGACGCTGTGCCGGATCGTCAGCTCGGGCCAGGTGAGCGATGCCAGGCGTCCGTCGCGGATCTCGAGCGGCGGTCGGCGGGCACGGTAGTCGAAGAGCGCGTCGGGGTCGAACGTGACGATGGCGCGGCCACGACCCACGAGCTGCTCGACGGCCGTCGTCGCGGCGCCGCCCGCGTCGACCCACGTGTCGAAGGCGGCGATGAGCGTCGGCCCGGCGAGGTCGCCCGGGTCGGAGAGTCGGTAGATGGCCACGGACGAAGCATACGGGTCGCGGCGCCGTTTCCGGAACGGGCCGTCCCTCGCCGCCACTCGCCCGGTGCGCGCCCCCGGCGCCCACCGCCCGATCCCCGCGGGCCACCTCACCGGCGCTACGATGGCGCGGCCGCGCTTGCGCTCCTCCTGGTCCCCCAGCGAACGCGGCCGACGGCCGAGCGCGCGAACGGGTGGAGTGACCACATGGCGGACCAGCTCGGGGTCATCGCGGCATCGTGGGGCGTGCTGATGGCCCTGTCCCCGCTCCTGCAGATCCGGCGAATGGTCGAGCGCCGCTCGTCGGCCGACGTGTCGATCGGCTACCTCGCGGTGCTGATCGTCGGGTTCACGCTGTGGGTGGCCTACGGGATCGCGCTCGGGAACATGGCGCTGGTGATCCCCAACAGCGTCGCGCTGGCCATCGGGATCGCGACGATCGGCGTGGCCTGGATCTATCGGAAGGGCGTGCCGGCCTGACGGGGCGTCGCACGACGACCGGCCCCGCCCGACGACCGCGGGGCGTGCCGGGGCGCCGCCCACCGCCCGCTACCGACGCGCAGCCCGCGCCTCGTCCGGGGCCTCCCCGTCGATCGGCTCCGTCAGCACCTCGACCAGGTCGTCCAGCTGCCGTTCCGACAGGCCGTGCCGCGCGAGCAGCGCCCGCGCCCCGCCATGCCGCCGCTCGAGGTGATCGAGCGCCTCGAGCATGTACTCGGGCCGGCAGTCGAGCGTCACCGACCCCGCCCGCCAGTCCGACAGCCCGCTCCCGGCGCCGTCGCCGCTGAAGCTGTCGACCGAGAGCGCGTAGTCGCCGGCAGCGACGTCGGGCGCGACGCCCACCGCGGACAGCAGCAGCGCCACCGTGACCCCGGTCCGATCGACCCCGGCGGCGCACCCGATCACCGCGGGCACACCGTCGGGATCGAGGAGCTCGAGGGCGACCGCGGCCAGCGCCGGTCCGCGCGTGTCGAGCATGTGGCGGTACGTCGCGGCCATCCCCTCGGGCACCGCCTGGTCCGGCATGAGCGGCACCGAGCGGTAGCGGACCTGTCGGGACCGATGGAAGACGCTCGGTCGCTCGTCGATCTCGTGACCCCAGCGCAGGTCGATCGCCGTTCGGAGCCCGAGCGCGACGAGCTGCGCCTGCGACGACTCCGGGAGCTGGTCGAGGGCGTCGGTCCGGAGCAGCGTCCGCCACCGGGTGCGCCGGCCCGGGTCCGCGGGATAGCCGCCGACGTCGCGCAGATTGCGCGTGCCGGGCAGCGGAAGATGTCGGTCGAAGGCCAGCGTGGCGTGGTCGCTCATGGCCCGGGATTCTCACCCAGGATGGCGACAACGTGCCGGAGCCACCGGACGATGTCGGCTCGGTGGTAGACGGCCTCGGCGGGTTCGATGCTCGACACGAAACGGTCGAGGATGACCGCCTGTCGGGCGGCCGCAACGGGCTCGAGCAGGTCCGCCGCCCGAGCGGGCTCCGATCCCGGTACTGCGTCGCGCCACGCGGCTGACCACGTCGCGCGGAGCTCCGGCGCCCAGCGCGGGGGAACGCGCTCGAGGAAGGCCGGCTGGTCGAGGAGCGGGTGTCCGATCCCGCTGTCGCCCCAGTCGAGCAGCACGAGGCCCGCGCTGTCGAGCCGGGCGTTGGCCGGGTGGAAGTCGCCGTGCACGAGCGTGTCGGGGATCGCGCACGCCTCGACGGCGGCGAAGCGCACCTCGAGGCCGGCGACAAACCGATCGAGCGCGGCCCGCTCGTCTGCGGTGAGGGAGCCGCCCCACACGCGGACCGTCTCACGGATGGCCCGTGCGAGCGATGCGGCCCGGAAGTCCGTCGCGCCGAGCGCCTCGAGCTCGTCCACGCGTCCGGCCCACCCGACCTGGATCGCGACGAGCTGGCGCACGAGCCGGTGCGCGGTCGCCGCGTCGACCACGTGCAGATCCCGGCCGGCCACGTCCGCGAGCAGCAGGCGGGGGCCGTCCTGATCGAGCAGACGCGGGACTGCCGCCCCGGATGCGGCGAGCGCCGCGAGCAGGCGGCCCTCGTGGGCGAAGAATGGCGGGACGCACTTCAGCCAGGCCGCGCCACCGTCCTCGAGCGGGATCCGCCACAGGCTCGACAGGTGCCACGAGCGGACCTGCGTGGCCGGGACCGCAGCCGGCGCCCGGCCCAGGCGACGCACCGCCGACGCGGCCCATGCAAGGTCGGCGTCCGGCCCGCCCCAGCGAGCCCACGGCATCCGCCGGTCGTCGTCACCGAGCGGGACCTCCCACCGCTCGAGCGGAGCGGCGGCCGCTACGTCCGACCCGCCGCCGCTGAGCTGCCCGACGTACGTCACGGCGCCGCCATGGGGCTCCGCACGTTCGGTGTCGAGCAGGCGCAGGACCGCGACCTCCAGCCCGAAGGCCGTGCGCACGGCGTCGACGACCGGCGCCGCCTCGTGCCACCAGGGGGTCGCGACCGGTACGGCCGGCAGCGCGCCGAGGACGCGTTCGCCCTCGCCGGCGAGGACGACGCGCGCGGTCCGTGGTGGTGGCTGCGTCACACCTCGGACGGTAGCAGGCGGCTCCGCCCGCGGACGGCGTCGCCGAGGCGCACGGCGAATGCCGGCTGCGGGAGCCGGACCCCGGCGACGAGAACGAGGCTGACCAGGACGAGCGCGAAGCCGACGAGGGTCGCGACGCCGATCGGTTCGCCCAGGATGAGGGCGCCCCACACGATCCCGAAGCCCGGAACGATGAACGTCACGGTGCTCGCGACCGTCGGTGAGGTGCGGCCGAGGAGCCGGAAGAAGGCCGGCCAGGCGACGGCCGTCGAGACCGTGCCGAGGGCGACGAGCGCGGCCACGGCCGCCGGCGTCGGCACGTGCGGGATCCCGCCGGTCAGGACGGCCGGCGGCAGCAGGAGCAGGGCCGCGGCCGTCGTCTGTCCCGCGGCCAGCACCAGCGGCGGAACGTCGCCCATCGACCGGCGGACGTACGTGCCGCCGACCGCGTAGCTGAGCGCGGCGCCGAGCGAGGCCGCGGCCGCGACGACCGTGCCGGACCCCTCGGGGACCGGCGACCAGCCGACGAGGACGAGCACCGACGCGAGGCCGACGCCGAGCCCGACGACGATCCGTGGCGAGATCGCGGTCCCGAGCCAGGCTCCCGCGACGATCGCCGTGAAGAGCGGCGTCGTGGCGTTGAGGAGCGAGCCGAGGGCGGTCGGAAGTGTCAGGGCCGCGACCGCGATGAGCCCGAACGGGATCGCGGCCGAGGTGAGGCCGACGAACGCGAACTGGCGGACCCGACCGCGCGCGACACGCGCCGTGGCCGGCCCGACGACCGCGAGCAGTGCGACCGCGGCGATCGCGACCCGGATCTCCGCGGCCCAGAGGGCGCCGACCTCGGGGCCGGCGACGCGGAAGAACAGGAACGCGCCGCCCCAGACGGCGCCGAGGAAGAGGAGCGTGAGCATGTCGGCCGGCGCGATGCCGGCGGCGGGACGAGCGGTTGGCATGGTCGGGCCACTGTCCGCCCGCAGCGAGCGTCGGACACGCGGCGCGCGTCCACATCGACCATCGTCATCGATCCATGACCGGGCCGGGCCGGACATGGCGACCGGGCCGCCCGTCTCCTCCGCGAAGGGGCGACCCGGTCTCGAGCGGCAGGCCGATCTAGTCGATCTTCTCGCCGGTGGGGCTCACGACGAACCACACCTCGCCAACGCCCTGACCGTTGGTGTCACCGGGCGCGGCGTCGTTCGCGAAGTAGTACAGCGGCCAGTCGCCGACCTTGACCTGCATGCTCCCGTCGGTCCGTGCGACCGTCGAGAACAGGGAGGCGTCGAGGCCGCCACCGACCGTGATGTCGCCGTCGACCGTGAGCGGCGGCCAGTTCGTCTCGCACTCGTCGTAGCAGACCGACTCCCCGTCGGTGTCCTGCGTGAACAGATATAGCGTCCGGCCCTCGCCGTCGACGAGGATCTGACCGAGATCGGAATCGGCAACCGTCACGGTCTCGCCACCGGTCGCGGGCGCCGACGGCGCCTCGGACGGGGGCGCCATCGAGGCAGGCTCGCTGGCGGCGACGCTCGGGGCGTTGCTTGGCGCGGTGGTCGGGGCGGCGGCGCTCGGCGCCGCCGGGCTGGTCGCCCCTCCGCCCGCGCAGGCGGCGACGACGAGCGCGAGCGCCATCGTCAGGGGCAGGCCGATGCGAGCGTTGTTTCGCATGTCGTGTCGGTCTCCGTGGCAGGTGGTCGGGCCGGTCGATCGACGGCCGGCGTACTCGGGGTGTCGGTCCGACGTGAACCTCTACGCCGGAGGGCGTGCGCCGGTTTTCGGTCTGCGGGGGCCCGAAACGGCGTGCGCGGGCGTGCGCTGAATCGTCCCTGCAACGTCGGCCGTGGCCGACTGCCGTCCCTCCGAGACGTCCCATGGCGAGGATGGGGCCCACAGTGACTGTGAGGGACGTGCTTGACCTCGGCGAGCACGGGCGGCCGCATTCGCGCCGCCCGTGCTTCAGCGTGCGAGCGCATCCTGCCCGTTCGTCGGGCGCGAGCGGGGGAGGGGACGTGATCGGACACCGGCGTCGCTGCGCCGCATGAGCGTCGACCGACGAGCGGCTGACGCGACCTCGCGCCGTCAGCCCGTTCCGCCGGTCTTCGACGGCCACCTCCTCCGCATCATCGCCGGGGGGGCACGTCGCGCCGGCGGCCGCCTCCAGACCAGGCGGACCGAGGAGCGGTACCGGCAGTTCCTCGACGCGCTGGGCGTTGCGCTGTACACCACCGATGCCAGCGGTCGCATCACGTTCTACAACCAGGCTGCGGCGCGCTTCTGGGGGAGGCGCCCGGCGTTGGGCGAGCTGTTCTGCGGGTCCGCCCGCCTGTTCTCGCGGGATGGCCGGCCGATGCGCCACGACGAGTGCCCGATGGCCATCGCCCTGCTCGAAGGGCGCGAGCTGCACGGCGCCGAGGCGGTCGCGGAGCGACCGGACGGCGGGCGCGTGGCGTTCGCGGCCTATCCCTCGTTGCTCCGCGACGATCTCGGCCGTGTCGTCGGGGCGGTCAACGTGCTTGTCGACGTCACCGAGCGCCGGCGCATCGAGGACGAGCTCCGGCTGACCGCCGTCGAGCTCCAGGCCTCGAACGCGGTCAAGGACGAGTTCCTCGGGCTCGTGTCGCACGAGCTTCGGACGCCGGTCACGACGATCCTCGGCAACGCGCGGCTGCTGCACGACCGTGACGGGTTCGACCCCGACACGCGGAAGGACATGCTCGCCGACATCGCGTCGGACGCGGAGCGACTGCACGATCTCGTCGAGAACCTCCTGTATCTCACCCGGCTCGGCGCCGGTCAGCAGGCCGATCTCGAGCCGACGGTCCTCGACCGCGTCGTCGAGTCGACCGCGCGCTCGTTCCGGCGTCGGTACCCCGGCAGGGAGATCGAGGTGCGCTGCAGGCCGGCGGGGATGATCGTCGAGGCCGACCGGACGTACCTGGAGCTCGTGCTCGAGAACCTCGTCACGAACGCCGCGAAGTACAGCGGCGGGCTCTCACCGATCGAGATCGACGCGACGCGTGTCGGCGGCGAGGCCGAGGTCCGCGTGCTGGACCGCGGCATGTCCTTCACCGACGAGGACGCGGGATCGCTGTTCGAGCCGTTCTTCCGCGGCGAGCGCGCGCGGAAGGCGTCGGGCGGTGTCGGGATCGGCCTCGCGGTGTGCAAGCGGATCGTCGATGCGCTCGGCGGCCGGATCTGGGCGGCGCGGCGCGACGGCGGCGGGTCGGAGTTCGGGTTCGCGCTGCCGCTGTTCGACGAGGGAGAGCGCGATGGCCGGGCGCGGACTGCTGCCCCGGCCGACCCGACCACCGTCGAGGAGGATCGGATCCCGTCGCTCTAGGCGGCAGGAGGACGCGTCGGCGCCCG
Source organism: Chloroflexota bacterium (assembly GCA_044506615.1). GTDB lineage: Bacteria > Chloroflexota > Limnocylindria > Limnocylindrales > CSP1-4 > DASTYU01. Next base: position 383,365 of record JBIQKJ010000001.1, read on the forward strand.
CGTGCCGGACCGGCCGAACCGCCCGGTCCGTGCGTGACCTCCGACCCTGTGTCCATGCGGCGGTCGGGCCGACACTGCCGGCACGGCGGCCGGCGCGGATCGCGTCCAGGCCGAGCGCGGCAGCCTCCGCCGAGAACAGGAGCACCGGGATGACGCGCGTGCTGGTCGTCCACCACGACGTCGACCTCTCGGACATGGAGGTCGACTCCCTCCGGCGGCGAGGCTATGCCGTCACGCAGTGTCTCGGCCCCATCGGGGCGAGCTGCCCGATCCTGTCGGGCCGCACGTGCGCCATGGCCGAGGAAGCCGACGTGCTCGTCTACGACGCGTGGGTGACGGGCGAGCCGGACGGCGCCCGACGGCTCATCGAGGGCCTTCGCGAGATCCACCCGACGGTTCCGGTCGTGCTCACGGCGTCGGGCATGGAGCCCGACTGGGCAGAGCTGACCGGGATCCACCGCATCGTGCCGCTCGTCGGACAGCCGACCGGCGCCCGGCTCGCGGCGGCGATCGAGGAGGCGCTCGCGCTGCCGGTCTGACGGCCGGGGCGCTCAGTCCTCCGGGCCGGGCCAGGCGGGCGGTCGGGGGGCGAGCCGCTCGAAGCGGTCCCAGTCGTCGCGGACCGGCGAGAAGATGTCGATCACGACGGCACCATCCGCGCCGGCGCGCACCTCGTGCGGGCGATGGGACGGAATGCGCCACGTGCCGCCCGGGCGCAGGTCGCGGGTCTCGTCGTCGATCCGGAACGTGACGCTGCCGGTGATGACCATGCCGAGCTGCTCGTGCTCGTGGCGGTGCTCGGGGACCAGCGCATCGGGCGCGAGCTCGACGAGCGCGAACGCGACGCGCTCTCCCTTGACCTGGCGAGCGCGGACCGCCTCTCCCCAGACGTCGAACGGCTCGAGGGTCGCGATGTCGACGAGGTTGGTCATCGGGAGCGTCCTTTCGTCGGATGGGCCGGGAGCGAAGCGCGAGACGGCTGCCGGGAGCGTCGAACGGCAACGGTGCCGCGCGAGCGGTTACCCGTCAACGGCCGGCGCGACCGGCTGCTGGAGCTCCGTGACGAACTCGGCTGCCCGCTGCACGACCCAGCCGCGCGGCAGCCTGAGCTCCGGCTCGGCGCCGAACTGGAGGTACAGGATCCGGAGCGGTCCCGCCGGGGCGAGCCCGGCGGCGGCCGTCCAGTCGAGGAGCGCCGTACGGGTCGCATCGAGCGTCTCGTACGGTCCGCGATGGAGCACGGTCGCCGCCCGGACCTCGGGGAGTCGCGTGAAGCCGATGCGCTCGCTCGGCGGGACCGATCGGACGACCGGCACGAACACCGTCGAGCCGTCCGGGCGCTCGAGCGAGCCCGGCGGCCGGTGCGCCCGGCGCCGGTGGTCGCGGACGTACGTCTCGGCCTCGTAGAACGCCGCGCCGATGTCGCCGCCGGTGCGCGCGGCGTCGAGGGTCGCCACGGGCTCGGGCGCGATCCGTCTCACGACGACGTCCGGTCCGGTTGCGCCGCGCCGGGCGAGCGCGACCTCGATATCGAGCGCCGCGAGCCGTCGGTCGAGGTCGGCCCGCTCCCGCTCGAGGTCGGCGCGCCGCCCGTCGAGGGCCGCCGCAAGGTCGTCGCCGCCCGCCACGAGCCGGGCGATGCGCGCGAGCGGCATGCCGAGATCGCGCAGGGCGAGGATCCGCCGGAGCTCCGGCAGCTGCGTGGGGGTGTAGTAGCGGTACCCCGAGCCGGGGTCGACCCACGCCGGCCGGAACAGCCCGGCCCCGTCGTAGAGCCGCAGGACCTTGGCCGAGACACCCGACAGGCGGGCAAAGGCGCCGACGGTCAACACCAGATCAGCATACCGGCTTGACCTTGCCCTTGGGGCAAGGTTGAGCATGACCGCGACGACATCACGACGCACGCGGAGGCACACATGCACCCGATCCGGATCGCCGCCCAGCTTCATCCCCAGCAGGGCGCCTGGCCCGAGTTGCGTGACGGCGCCCTCCGGGCCGAGGAGCTCGGCTACGACATCGTCTACACCTGGGACCACTTCTTCCCGCTCTACGGCGACCCGGACGGGTCCCACCTCGAGTGCTGGTCGGTCCTGGCCGCACTCGCCGAGGCCACCGAGCGTGTCGAGCTCGGCCCGCTCGTGACCTGCAACTCGTACCGGAACCCGAACCTGCTCGCGGACATGGCGCGGACCGTGGACCAGATCAGCGCCGGTCGGACGATCCTCGGGATCGGCGCCGGGTGGTTCCGCCGGGACTACGAGGAGTACGGGTACGAGTTCGGGACGTTCGCGACGCGGCTCGCGGCGCTCGAACGGACGCTGCCGGTCATCGAGCGACGGCTCGACCGCCTGAACCCGGCTCCCGTCCGCCGGATGCCGCTGCTGATCGCCGGGCTCGGTGAGCGGCGGACGCTCCGGCTCGTGGCGCGCCATGCCGACGGCTGGCACGCGTTCTTTCCGGATCATCCCACGGAGCTCGAGCCGAAGATCGCCGCCCTGCGCCGCTGGTGCGCGGAGATCGGACGCGACCCCGGGGAGATCGAGTGGGGGCTCGGGGTTCAGCCCGATGATCTCGAGCGCTTCCTCGCCGAGGACGCGGACACGTACCTCGCCATGGGGTTCACCCAGTTCACGCTCGGCTTCGGTGGACCGGGCTGGGCGGTTGAGGGCGGGCAGCCATGGCTCGACTGGCGCGACCGCCGGAACGCCGAGCGGCTCGCGGTGACCGAACCGAGCCCGCGGGTCGGCGCGGCCTGATCCGCGCTACGCCTCGCCGTCGCCGTCGCCGTCGGTCTCGCGGAGGCGGTCGATCCGGTCGGCCTCGGGCAACACGACCCGCGCCGCCAGGAGGGCCCCAAACGCGACCGAGACCGTCAGCACGAGCGCGAACGCGACCGTGCTCACGAAGAGCAGTGCGCCGATCACGAGCGCGAGCAGCAACGTCCTGCCGGGCGTGGAGAGCGCGACGAGCGCGGCGAGGCGGACCGCGTCGAGGAACCCGAGCCGGGCGCGGTTGGGATCGCCGAGGATCGGCCAGAGAGCGACCGCGAGGCAGCCGGCGGCGACGAGCGCCCAGAACCCCACCGTGCCCAGCGCCCATTGCAGCGGGTGCGTGCCCGCGAAGCCGGTGAGGACGTCGACGGTCAGCAGCACGGTGACCCACGTCTGGACCAGACCGGCGGCGAGCCCCTGCCTCCACCGCTGCCGGATGCCCCGCGCGAGATCGCGCAGGGCCGGGTCGCGGCCGCGCGCCGCCAGACCGGCCATCCGGTGGATCCCGACGAGCGGGATCCCGAGCACGGGCGCGACGAGCGCCCCGAACCCGATCCCGGCCGCGACGAGGACCATCAGCACACCGAGGAGGACGAGCCCCCAGGCGAAGTTGGCCGGGACGAGCCGGATCGAGTGGAAGTAGAAGTCGACGGCGGCGCCGCGCAGGGCGCCGAGGACGGTCGGGCGCGCGAGCGGTGTCTCGTCCGGCGTCGCGTCGCCGGCGTCGGTATGGGCCTGCACGGGGCGATCGTCGCCTCGGTGGGAGACCGGGTCAAGGCACGAGCCAGCCCGTCACCGCCGCGTCCCGCCGGCCTCGATGTACGCCTCGATGCCGTCGAGCAGCCGCTGGAGGCCGAACTCGAAGTCGTCGACGAGGAACTGCATGAGGTAGTCGACGCTCCCGGGCGGCGCATCGAACCCGCCGTCCTGGGCGACCGCCACGAGGTGCGGGAACTGATCGGGGCCGTACAGGTTCTCGAGCAGCGGCGCTCGCTCGTTCCACCACTCGTCGTCGGTCTTGCCCGTGCGACGCGGCGCCTCGCGGATCTCGACGGCGCGCCGCGCCATGCCGCCGACGAAGAGCGCGATGACGTCGACGATCGCAACCTGGTCGCGGCCCCGAAGGCCGGTGTCGGCGAGCAGGGCCAGCATCCGATCGAGCCCGCGCGTCTCGTTCGGGCCGAGCACCGAGCGTGCCGCGGACACCTGCGCGGTCCAGGGATGTCGCTCGGCGAGATCCCAGCTGATCCGGGCGGCGGCCTCGAGACCGGCTCGCCAGGCGCGGGCGCCCTTCCGCGTGCCAGGCTGCGCCGCGACGAGCGCGTCGAGGGCGTCGGCCTGCTCGCCGTACACCCAGTCGATCATGAGGTCGAGCAGCTCCGCTTTCGACGGGACGTAGGTGTAGAGCGACATGGGGGCGACGCCGAGCGACTCGCCGATCCGTCGCATCGACACGGCCTCGAGCCCTTCGGCGTCCGCGAGGGCGACCGCGGCGGCGACCACGTCCTCGACGCGAAGCCCCGGCTTCGGGCCGCGCGAGGGCGGGCGGCGCAGGCCCCAGAGCAGCTCGATGCTCCGACGCGCCTCACCCCGGCCGGTGTACTCGGTCACGGACGGAACCCTACTCCCTTGACAAACTCCGTATGGCGTACGATATCATCCGCCAACTACGTACACCGTATTGAGTTACGCGACGGGAGGGTGGCAGATGACAGGCCCCGAGACGGCGGTCCTGGCGGACGGACTCCGCAAACGCTTCGGGCGGGTCGAGGCCCTGGCCGGGCTCGATCTGGCGGTCCCGCGCGGCGCGGTCTACGGGCTGCTGGGGCCCAACGGCGCCGGCAAGACGACCGCCGTCCGGATCTTCGCGACCCTCCTCCAGCCGGACGGCGGACGGGCCGAGGTCGCCGGCTTCGACGTCGTCCGCGCCGCCGACGCCGTCCGACATCGCATCGGGCTCGTCGGCCAGAACGCGGCCGTCGACGAGATCCTGAGCGGCCGCGAGAACCTCGTGATGTTCGGGCGATTGTTCCATCTCCCGCCTGCGGACGCCGTGCGCCGTGCGGACGAGCTGCTCGCCCGGTTCGACCTCGCGGATACCGGTCCCAAGCCGGTCAAGCAGTTCTCGGGCGGGATGCGTCGCCGGCTCGACCTCGCGGCGAGCCTCATCCTCGCCCCCGACGTGCTGTTCCTCGACGAGCCGACCACCGGACTCGATCCGCGCGGCCGAACCGAGGTCTGGGAGGCGATCCGGGCGCTGGTCCGTGCCGGCACGACGGTCGTGCTGACCACCCAGTACCTCGACGAGGCCGATCAGCTCGCCGACCGAATCGCGGTGATCGACACGGGCCGCGTCATCGCCGACGGCACCCCGACCGAGCTGAAGGCGCGGCTCGGCGGCGACCGGCTCGACGTCGTCGTCCATCGGACCGGCGACCTTCCGACGGCCGCCTCGCTCCTCGAGCGGGTCGCCGCGGCGCCCGTGGAGATCGACCCCGACAACCGCCGCGTGAGCGCGCCCGTCGAGCGGCGGATGGCCGCGCTCAGCGAGATGCTCCGCGCGCTGGAGGCCGCCTCGATCGAGCCCGAGGACCTCGTCCTGCGCCGCCCGACGCTCGACGAGGTGTTCATGCACCTGACCGGCCGGCGGGCCGGCGACCGACAGCCCACCGAGGAGGAGGCCGCGTGACCGCGATCCAGGTTCCCGCGATCCCCGAGACCCGTTTCGCCCGGCTCCGCTGGACGATCGCCGACACGGCGACGCTCGTCCGGCGCGGGCTCACCCACTGGCGGCGCCAGCCGCTCCAGGTCGTCTCGGGCATGGCGTTCATGCTCATGCTCGTCGTGCTCTACGCGTTCCTGTTCGGTGGCGCGATGACGGTCCCGGGCGGTGGCAGCTACCTCGACTTCCTGATGCCGGGCATGTTCGTCATGACGATGGCGTTCGGGGTGGGGGAGACCATGGCCGCGATGACCGTCGACGCCGAGCGTGGCGTCACCGACCGTTTCCGCTCGATGCCGATGGCCGACGGCGCCGTCGTCGTCGCCCGCAACGTCGGCGACATGCTGTACTCGATCGTCGGGCTCGCGGTGATGGTCGCGGCCGCGCTGCTGCTCGGCTGGCGGCCGCACAGCACGCCGCTCGAGATCGCCGCGGCAGTCGGACTGCTCCTCCTGCTGCGGTTCGCCGTGTTGTGGGTGGGGATCTTCCTCGGGCTGCTCATCCCGGGTCCGGCGGCGCTGAACGCGGTCTGGACGCTGATCTTCCCGATCACGATGGTGACCGGCGCGTTCGCCCCCACCGAGACCATGCCGGTCTGGCTCGGGACGCTGGCCGAGTGGAACCCGCTCACCGCGACCATCTACGCGGCGCGCGACCTGTTCGGCAACCCCGGCGCGGGGGCCGGGTCGTTCGTCGGGGAGCACGCGCTGGCGCTGTCCGTGCTGTGGCCGGTCGTGCTCGTCGCGGTCTTCGTGCCGTTGTCCGTGCGCCGATACCGCCGGCTCAGCCGCTGAGTCGCCCGCGCCACGTCCGGGCGGCACAATGCGGTCCATGACCGACGATGCCGCCCGGAACGTGGAGCTGTCGATCCCCGTCCGGTCCGACGCCGAGCTCGACGCGCTCGAGCAGGCGCTGCTGCGTGCCCGCGCCTCGGAGCTCGCCGAGGTTCGGCGGCGCCAGGTGCGGCTGAGCGCGGGCTACGGGGACACGGCGACGCGCGCCTCGATGGACGACGAGTCCGCGCGCGCGGAGCTTCGGCACGCGATGCTCGACCGGCTGGTGCAGGTGCTGCGGATGTCGCGCTGACGACCGGTCGGTCGCCCGAGCCTACGCCGTGACCGGCGGCGGCTCGGCCTCCGGACCCGGATCCGGCTCGTCGGTGTGGGCGATGTGCCGGAGCTCGCGCCAGATCAGGACGACGAAGACCGCCGATCCCGCGAACGCGAACCAGAACGGCGCGACGACGCCGAGCTCACGTGCCATCACCCCGCCGAGCGCCGATCCGAGGACGAGGCCGCCGTACGTGCCGACGGCGTTGACGCTCCCGACCCGGCCCTGGAGCTGCGTTGGTACCGCGCGCTGCCGGATCGTGATCGAGGTCGTGCCCCAGATCGACGCGTGGGCGCCGAACGCGAAGAAGATGACGAGCGCAACCGCGGGCGTCGTCGTGAGCGCCAGCCCGAGGTGGGTGAGCGTCTCGACGACGAGCCCGATCCGCATGATGTTGCCGAGGCTCAGCCGGCGGGTGATCCAGCCGTACGACATGGTCCCGAGCAGGCCGCCGATCGCCATCACCGTCGCGATGAGCCCGAAGCCGACCTCGCCGAGCCCGAGCCGCTGCGTCGCGTACAGCACGAGCACCGACCAGGCCGCCCCGAACGTGATGTTGAACGTGAAGATCGTCAGCACGAGCGTCCGGACCGCCGGGTGATGGCGCACCCAGCGCACCCCCTCGACGATGTCGTGGCGGATCGCGCGGCGCTCGGCGGGCTGGTGGGCACGAGGCAGCACGATGCGGCTGACGAAGACGGCACCGGCGGCGATCAGCACCGCCTGCCCGACGAACGGCAGCGCCATCCCGGCGGCGAAGAGCGCGGCCCCGAGCGGCGGGCCGGCGAGCTGATTGACCGTCACGAAGCCCATCTGGAGCCGTGCGTTGGCGATCGCGAGGTCGCCGCGGCGGACGAGCATCGGCAGCAGCGTCTGCGAGGTCGTGTCGGCGAACACCTCGGCGGTTGCGAGCGCGAAGAGTGCGCCGAGCACGAGCGCGATCGACACGGTCCCGGTCAGGATCGACGCGGCGAGGACGGCGAGGATGACCGCGCGGACCAGGTCGACGGTGATGACGAGCAGGCGCCGGTCGAGCCGATCCGAGAGGACGCCGGCGTAGAGCCCGAACAGCAGCGGCGGGAGCCACTGGAGCAGCGCGGCCGAGGCGACGAGGAGCGGATCGTCGGTCAGCGACGCGACGAGCAGCGGCCCGGCGGCGATCGCGATCCCGTCACCGAGGTTCGACGACCAGGACGACGCAAGAAGCCAGCGAAAACTTGTACCCAGGCGCGGCGGCAGGGCGATGTCGATCATGCGCACGGCGCCGAAGTCTATCGGTGGGCGCCCCGGTAGCGACGGACGCGGTGCCGGTTGCCGCATCCGCCGTCGTCGCACCAGCGGCGGGTGCCGCTCTTCGACGCGTCGAGGAACACGAGCCGGCACTGCGGGTTTGCGCAGGCATGGATCCGGTCGCGGTCGGCGATGAGCGCCTCGAGCGGAAGCAGGAGATCGGCGGCGAAGGCGGACCATCCGTCGGCGTCGGCGCGGAGGCTCCCGCCGCCGTCGAAGACGAACCGGGTTCGCCGACGGAGCGCCCGGACGGCGGGCGTCCAGGCGTCCGTTGCATCGGCGGCCGCCAGGGCGCGGGTCATGTCCCGGACGGCCGCGAGGTCCCGGACTGCGGAGGCGTCCGGCACCCCCGGTGGGACCTCGACCCCATGGTCCGCCAGGTACCGGACGGCATCGGCCGGGTCGAGGAGATGGTCGTGATCCGGGTCGTCGGGGCCTGGCCGGGCGAACCAGTGGCCGGCAGGACCGTGGGCCGTGTTGGCGACCCACAGCAGGTCGGCGAGCGAGCGGACCGCGGTGACCGGGACGACCGCCGGCTCGCGCGGGCCGATGCGGCTCACACCCGACGCCCAGCGCGAGCGGTCAGGGCGCGACCTCGACAACCCACGTCTTGCCCTTGCACACGACGTAGAGATCGTCGACCTCGGCGCCGTCGTCGCGCTGGGCGACGAGCCGGCCGGTGCGGCACGGGGCATCGCGCTCGCTGAAGAGGTCCACGACGACGCTCGCCGCCGGGTCGAGCGCGACCACGGGCTCGGTCTCGCCGCCGGGCTTCTCGTAGACGATCGCGACCCGCTGCTCGAGGTTGTTCTCGATCGTCACGCCGTCCGCGGGATCGACCGAGGGCATCGCGGCCGCCGGCCCGGAGCACGCGGCAACGGCGCCGAGGATCACGAGGATGAGCCCGAGCATTCGGACGGTAACGGCCATGGGCGCACTATGCCCATGTCAGGGCCCACGGTCAAGGGAGTGAAGCGAGCGCCACGAGGGCCGTTCGTGACCAGGCTTGCATCCGTACCGCACCATCGACATCTCGCGGGAGGCGCCACGGATGCAGATCGAGGTCAACGGCGCACGGCTCTGGTTCGACGTTGCTGGCCCGGCGCTCGTCCCGGACGGGGCGATGATGCGGCCACGCCCGACGCTCGTGCTCGTGCACGGCGGCCCCGGCAGCTACGACCACTCGTACTTCAAGCCGCACTTCGCGCCGCTGGTGGACGTCGCTCAACTGGTGTACGTCGACCTGCGCAACCACGGGCGGTCATCCCGCCACGAACCCGCGGACTGGAGCTTCGAGCGCTGCGCCGACGATCTCAGAGCGTTTCTCGACGCACTGGGGATCGAGCGCCCGGTGGTGCTCGGGCATTCGATGGGCGGATTCGTGGCGATGCTCTACGGCGCCTGCTACCCGGGTCATGCCGCTGGCCTCATTCTCCAGTCGACCCTCGCGCGGTTCGACCTTGACCGGCTCGTCGAGGGCGTTCGCACGCTGTCGGACGACGAGACCGCCGCGATCGCCCGTCGCTCGTACGGCGGGGAGGAGGTGTCGGCTGACGAGTGGGGGCGAGTGTTCGCGACATTCGGCCCGACGGTGCCGTCGGCGGACGAGCTCGCTCGCCGGATCCGCAACCCGGACGTCGGCGTGCGGGGGATGGGCCTGCTCCGAACGTTCGATGCTCGGGACGTGCTCGGCGCGATCGACTGCCCGACGCTCGTGTGCACGGGCGATCGCGACGGCGTCATGCCGCTCTCCACTGCGCACGAGCTGCTCGAGGCCCTTCCCGCCGGGCGCGCCCGGCTGGCCGTCGTCGAAGGCGCCGGACACTTCCCGTGGCTCGACGCCCCGGAGCGCTACCTGTCGCTGATCCGCTCGTTCATCCGCGAGGTCGGCGAGCTCAGGTCGCCGACGCGGACGGCTCCATCTCCATCGGCGTCATGAGCTGGAAGTAGTTGCCGTCGGGATCGGCGAGAGTGGCGATCCACGAGTCGGGGTAGCCCTCGAACGAGTACGGCTCGGCGACCACGATCGCGCCTGCCGCCTTCATCCGCTCGAACTCGCCCCGGACGTCGGCGGTCTCGATGTTCCAGATGAGGCGCCCCGGATGGGTGTTCCTGCCGTGGACCTCGCTGTGCGCGCCGATCGAGACGAAGCCCTGACCCAGCAGCCAGCCCGTGTAGCCCTCGTCGCGCATGGCCGGTTCCCCGAGGAGTTTCGTGTAGTACTCGACGAGCCGTTCGGGGTTGTCGGAGCCGATGAGGATGCTGTTGAAGTTCATCTCACACCTCCTGGTCGAGGAATGCCAGCCACGTGGCCGCGAGCAGCGGTGACGCGAAGATGTCGTAGTGGGTCGTGCCGGGCACGATTGCCAGGGCGTGCCCTCCCTCGGGGCGGCCCGACCGATCCCAGTTGCCGTCGCGCTGACCGCCGCCGATCGCCTCGAACATCTCGACGAAGTGGCGCGGCGGCACCTGGTCGGCGTCGGCGCCGGAGATCAGCGTCGGGACCTTCAGCTCGCGCAGACGGTCCATCCAATCGAAGGGATTCGACATGTACGCGCCGATCTTGTCGAGCAGGCGTCCGAAGTCCTCGGGGCGCGGCGCCACGCGCTGGTACAGCTCCCACATCGGCGTGTCCTTCATGAACTCCGCCGCGGCGGCGCTCACCTGGCCCTGCTGGGCGCGAAGCTCCGGGTAGATCGCGTCGTCGCGGACGTAGATCGAGGTTACCGCGAGTCTGCGGACCAGCTCGGGATGCCGGAGCGCCGCCTGGAGGGCCACGCCGCCGCCGAGCGAGTAGCCCACGACGTCGACCTGCTCGTGACCGAGGTGCCGGATGAGCGCAGCGACGTCGTCGGCCATCGCTTCGAGCGAGAGCGGGCGATCGATGTCGGCGGTCCGGCCGTGGCCCTGCAGGTCGGGTGCGATGACCTGGCGACCCGCGGCGGTCAGGACCGGGATCACCGGCCCGAACATCTCGCCGGAGCCGAGCCCGCCGTGGAGCACGACGGTCGGCCGGCCGCTGCCGTGGATCTCGTAATAGAGGTGCAGCCCGTTCACGTCGGCGTACGTGCCCGTGCCCTGCGAAGTGGTCGTCCAGGTGGCGGTCATCGTGGTCCTCCTACGGCGTGCGTGTCGTACCCATTCGACCGGCCGTCGCGGAAGAACTCATCGGTAGGACGCCGAGCGTGCTCGCGACCAGCCCGGGGCTGCTATTCCCCGGTCGCGAGGGTTGGCGCCGCCCCGGCGGTGGCCGCTGAAGCTTCCCCCGCCGGAACGTGCGGAGTGGCGTGCCGAACGTCCGCCCAGGTCTGGATGCGCCGGATCACGACGATCGCGAGCACCGCCGCCGCGACGTCGAGGAGGTCGGCGGCCACCCACAGCTGGAGGCCCGACTGGAGGACCTCGATCGTGTCGCCGGCCCACAGCAGACCGGCAAGCTGCGATACGAAGTTCCCGAGGATCCAGACCACCCACCACGCCAGGACCAGCCCCGTGCCGACACGCTCGGAGGGCGCCATGCGGCGATAGAGGTCGGCGACTGTTCGGTACGGCATGACGAGGTTGGCGACGGGGACGAACCACCACACGATCGACATGGTGGGCGTGGCGACCGGCGTGCCGCCGCCGAGTCCCGCCACGTTGTCGACCGAGCGGGACAGCCACGCGAGAAACGCGATGGCGGTGAGGACGAGCACGACGGTCTGGGTCGTGCCCGCCGTCGCCATCGACTGGTCGAAGGCGATCGCGTCGGCTTCCGTGAGCGTTCCGGCGAGTGCTTCCTCGAGGACGCCCAGACCGATGACGTCGACGAGCACCGCGACCACGTCGACGGCGGCCGCCACGGCCAGCAAGCCGATCGCGAACCTGCTGCGCAGCCGTGCCGACCGGACGCCCGATGGCGTGGCGGACGGCGTCGCCGGGGGAGCCCACGCGACGATCGGGGACGGCCGCGGCGGCTCGGTGGTGCTCGTCGGCTCGGCTCGGGTATCGGTCTCGGTCACGGCGGTCTCCCTGCGGGCAGGACAGCGAATGTGGCACGGCGCGCCGCAAACGGCAGTCGCACGAAAGTCCCAGACGCCCGGTTCGGGCTTCGCCTCGCCTCGCGCACCCCTACTGCTGCGCGGCCAGCTCCGCGACGGCCGCCGCTGCGCCTGACTCGATCGGATCGCCGTGGCCCACGAGCAGCGTCTCGAACGTCAGTCCGCCGATCTTCGCCACCGATTGGATGGCCTGGTCCATGTCGTCGGTGAACTGCGGGCTCGGGAGTGCGGGGCGACCGCCGTCGGTCGACAGCGCGTCACCGGCGACGAGGACGCCGCCGGCGGTATCGAGGACGCAGATGCTCCCGGCCGTGTGGCCCGGCGTCGTGACGATCTCGAGATCGAAGACCATGTCGCCGTCCGAAACGGCGGTTGCGGGCCGCGGAACCGTGATCAATGGAATGTCCTCGGCGCCGGCATAGGCCATGGCTTGCGGCGCTCGTTCGAAGACTTCCGCTGCGCTTCCCGCGTGATCGGCGTGGTGGTGCGTGAGGATCAGGTGCGCGACGGCCCACCACCCGAGGCCGATCGCCGCGAGCGACCGCTCGATCGCGTCCGCGCTGCCCTCGACGCCCGTGTCGACGAGCGCCGCCTCGCCTCCGCGGACCAGCAGGTAGGCCGACACGAAGCCGAGGTTCACGCGCTCCCATCGGAGGTCGCCGGACCCGGCGTCAGCGGTGCCGGCCGGCTCCGTGGGCGGCGCGCTCGCCGCGGGGGTGGTGGGGCGGCTTGTCGCGCGGTTCGTCGCGGGGCTCGTTGCCTGGGCCGATGGTCCGCAGCCCGCCAGGCCGACGACGGCGATCGCGACGGCGCCGCGACCGAGATCCGCGAGGAAGGCTCGGCGGGTGATCGGCCGGGGTTCCAAGGCGCACCTCCGGGAGTCGTCAGGCCCTAGCGTGGCATACGACGGGGGCGCCGAGTCGGATGTTGCCCCCCGACCGCGCGATTTCTCGTGGGACGGAAGCAGGCGACGTGTGTGGGGCTCCAGAGGTCGTGTCCTTGCGTGGCACGAGAATGAGCGACGCGCGAGGTCGCGTCGTTGCGCGGGGCGATAATCCGCGACGCCTGGCGGGCCCGGCACGTCGTCTGCTCTCGTGGCACGAGAATTCGGCCCCGCGTGGGCGCCGGCGGCGGCGCCTCAGTCGAACCCGACCCCCGCCGCCCGCGCATCCTCGACGAGCCACTCGATCGCCTCGTCGCTCTCGACGGTCTCGCTGAGCATGCCCTGGACCCGGGTCACACCGAGCTCGGCGTAGGCCCCCAGGAAGTCGACCCGGCCCTGGCCGCGCTTTGTGAAGCCGTCGCCCCACACGTGGACCGACACCTTCAGCGAGGCCGGGTCCCGCCCGATCTCCTCGCACCGTCCCCGGATCACGGGGAGTGCCTCGCGCGTCTCCTCGGGCGTCATCCCGTCGAGGTTCAGCTCGTCGGCGTACTTCGCCGCGAGGCGCCACGTCACGTTCGGCCCGTTGCCGCCGACCATGATCGGCACCCGCGGCTGCTGGACCGGCTTCGGGACGTTGATTGCGCCGCGCACACTCGAGTGCTCGCCCTCGTACGTCGCGTGCTCGTGGCGATCCCCGGCGAGCATCCGCGTGATGACCTCGAGGTCGTCGCGCAGCCGCCCCAGCCGCTCCTTCGTCTCGGGGAAGCCGTACCCGTACGCGAGCCACTCGTCGCGCTTCCAGCCGGCGCCGATCCCGAGCTCCATCCGACCGCCCGAGATCGAGTCCATGGTCGAGATCATCTTGGCCGTGAGCGCAGGATTGCGGAATGCCGTGCAGATCACGAGGTGCCCGATCCGCGTCCGCTCGGTCAGCGCAGCCAGCGCCGACAACGACGTGAACGACTCGAACGTGATCTCGTCGGTCGGCTTGGGGACCGTGTGGAAGTGGTCGAACAGCCAGATCGACTCGAAGCCGAGCCGGTCGGCGGCCTGGGCGACCGCGACGGTTCGCCGCCACGCGTCGACGGAGTCCCAGCCGGCGTACTCGCCGAACCAGCCTTGGGGAACGATCAGACCGAGCTTCATCGAGGTACCTCCGGGGACGTCGTCGGGTCCATGGTGCCTGACCGCGGCACATCCCGACTGGAGGAGGCGTGATCCACCGCCAAACGGCACTGGCGCGAGCGACAGCGGCCGCGGACGATCCCGGAGAACGCGTCCCGACGCGGCCGAAGGAGCACCGGCCCAGAAGGAGACGATGCATGCCGACCATCGGCTTGCTCCGCGACCACGCGGTCGATGAGATCCCAGCGTCCTACCGCGACCTCGTCGAGTGCCCGCCGGTCGCCGCGCTGACGACGCTCATGGCCGACGGCTCGCCCCAGACCTCGGTCGTCTGGTGCGACTTCGACGGGCAGTACGTCCGGGTGAACACCATGCGCGGCTTCGCCAAGGAGCGGAACATGCGCCGCGACCCGCGCGTGACGCTGCTCTGCTACGACCCGAAGGACCCACTGCGCTATCTCGAGGTTCGCGGGACGGTCGTCGAGATGACCGAGGACGGCGCGGCCGAGCACCTCGACAGACTCGCCTCGAAGTACGTCGGGCGGCCGATCCGCTACTTCGGCGACGCGATCCCGGCCGAGTTCGCCGCGTCGGAGACGCCGGTGTTGTGCCTGATCCGGCCGATCCACGTCACCGCGCTCGACGCGACAGCGCCGCGAGGCGTCCGATGACCGCGCCGGCGTCGACCGCGCCGGCCGCTCCGGTGCCGGTCCCCGCGTCGCACCGCGATCTGCTCGAGCGCCCGATTTGCGGCGTGCTGACCACCCTCGGCCCCGACGGCCAGCCCGAGTCGAGCCTCGTCTGGGTCGACGTCGACGGCGACACTGCCCGCGTCAACACGACTCGCGAGCGCCGCAAGGGACGCAACCTCATGCGGGACCCGAAGCTGAGCCTGCTGCTCGTCGACCCTGACAACACCGGCCGGTTCATCCAGATCCGGGGCGAGGCGGAGCTCGTCGAGGACGGCGCGCTCGAGCATCTCGACGCGCTGACGCGGAAGTACACGCGGCACCCGTGCTACTACGGCCACGTCTATCCGGCGGAACAGGCCGGCCGCGAGACCCGGGTGATCGTTCGGATCCGCGCGCGCCGGATCACGCTCGACGCGATCCACTCCCAGACCTCTCCCGGCGCCGGCGCCTGACGCTACGCTACGGCCATGGACCGCCTGCAGCTCCTCGATCGCTTTCGCACCGGCTTCGACGACGTGGTCGACGCCCTGTCGGGCGCCACCGACGAGGAGCTCGATCGCCGGCCGCCGGGCAGCGACTGGTCGGCGCGGGAGATCGCGCACCACCTGGCCGACAGCGAGGCGACGGCCTACATTCGGCTGCGGCGACTCATCGCCGAGGACGCACCCGCGATCGAGGGGTACGACGAGGAGGCATTCGCCCGACGCCTCCACTACGACCGGGCGATCGAGCCGTCACTCGACGTGCTTCGCGCCGTGCGCGCCGCGAGCCTCCAGCTGCTCGAGTCGCTGACGCCCGACGAGTGGCAGCGGGCCGGCACGCACTCGGACTCCGGGGCGTACTCGGTCGAGGACTGGCTCCGGATCTACGCCAACCACTCGCACGACCACGCCGACCAGATCCGCCGAGCCCGCCGCGGCGAGGCCTGACCGGGGGCTACTTGACCGGGACCACGCCGACCGTTGCCCGACCGCGATCGAGCGAGAGGAGCGCGGCGCCGACGCTCGCGATGCCCGCGACGCAGGCCGCGACCAGGAACGCGGCGGGAATCCCGGCGAGGCCCGCGACGATCCCGAGCAGCATCGGTCCGCCACCGAACCCGAGGTCGATGAACAGCGTCGCGGTCCCGGACGCTGCTCCCCGTTCGGAGGCGGGGACGCGCGAGAAGATCGCGGCAAACACAGCCGGCGTCGTGAACGCCACGCCGACGGCGAGGAGGGCCGCGCCGACGAGCAGGCCGGCCAGGCTGGCGAACGCCCCGGCGACCGCGAGACCCGCCGCGCACAGAGCGAGTGCGAAGGCCCCGAGCCGGAACGGCGGGACCCGGTCCGGCAGCTTCGCGAAGACGATCCTCGTGGCCACCACGACCAGGCCGAACAGCAGCAGGACGCCGCCGGTCCCATCGAGCCCGAGGTCCTCGGTGGCGTGGATGGCGACGAACGCGAAGAAGCCGCCCATCCCGACGATCGCGGCGAACAGCACGAGCGACGGCGCGATCGCCGCGCGATGGAGGATTCGGCCGGCGGCGGGCGGCTCGGTACCACGCGGTCGGTCCGCGGGCCGCGACGTCTCCGGAAGCCGCCACGCGACGACGCCCGCAACCAGCGCGAGCAGCGCACCGCCGAGCCACGCGCCCGTGAAGCCCGTTGCGTGGAGCAGGACGTGCCCGAGCAGCGGTCCGAGCGCGATGCCCAGGTACAGCGCCAACGAGTTGAAGCTGATCGCCTCGCCGGTGCGGCCCGGTGGCGCCAGGTCGGCGAGGGCGGCGATGCCGGCCACGAAGAAGAACGCCTCGGCCACCCCGAGCAGCAGCCGCAGCGCGACGAGCGTGACGAGGTCGGCGACGAGCAGATGCGCCGCGAGGACCGCTGCGCACACCAGTGCCCCGGCGATCAACGGTGGCCGCCGACCCCATCGATCGGTCGCCCGCCCCGCGTAGGGCCGAAGGACCAGCGCCGTCACGCTGAACGCACCGACGACGACACCAACGCCGGCAGCATCGGCGCCCAGCGGGCCGTACGCAAACAGCGGCGTGATCGGGATCGTCAGGCCGGCCGCGGTGAAGTAGGCGAGCTCGGCGAGCGAGAGGGCGATGAACGCCGGCGTGAAGAGCGGGGCGCCGGTGCCGTCGGGTGCAGTCGGTGGGGTCACGCGCATCTCCTTCGATCCGAAGAAGGAGAGGGTCGGCCGCGTCGGACGGCGTCCGCATCGGTAGACCTGCCCATTTCCGGTGCCGCGCGTCAGTCGAGGAGGTCGTGCTCCATCGCGAACACCGCGGCGGCCGCACGGCTCGACACGCCGAGCTTCGTGTAGATGTGCTGGACGTGGTGCTCGGCCGTTCGGGGCGAGATCGTGAAGTGCTCCGCGATCGCGCGGTTCGACCAGCCTCGCGCCACGAGCCGCACCACCTCGACCTCGCGTTCGCTGAGGCCGGCCGGCAGGGCGCTCCGAACCCTGGTCGCCGAGTGCCCCGCCGACGCGAGGATCGCCGAGACCGCCTCGCGATCGAGCCGCCCAGCCTCGGCATCCGCTCGCAGCAGGTCGGCCGCCGCTCCCGGGTCGAAGGCCGGCCGGTGGGGCCGAGCCTGGGTCATGGCCTGATAGGCGTCGGCGGCCGCGAGGATGCGGGCCGCGGCCGGGATGTCGCGCGCTCGCGCCCCTCGGTGATAGCCGGATCCGTCGAGCCGCTCGTGGTGGAGCCCGGCGATGGCGGCCGAGCCCGCCAGCGCCGATGACCGGGCGAGGATTCGCTCCGACTGGTAGGCATGGAGCCGGACCTGCTCCCACTGCGCCCGCGAGAGCGCCGACGGCCGATCCCAGACCGCGTCGGACACCCCGACGCGCCCGATGTCGTGGAGGAGTGCCGCTACGCGGAGCTGATCGGTCCCGTCCGCATCGAGCCCGATGCGCGCCGAGGCGTCCTCCGCAAGCGCGGCCACGCCCCGCGCGTGACCAAGCAGGAACGGGCTCTTGAGGTCGGCCACGTCGCCGAAGGCGGCCGCGACATCGACCAACCGCCCGGCGGCGATCGTCCGGTTCGGGGTCGGTTCCGCATCGAGGACCGCCGCGTGCAGATCGTCGGCCGACGCGACGGCGAGCAGGCCGGTCGCGTCCGCCTGGAACGCCGCGGCGAGGCTCGGGTCGAGCGCGCGGCCGCGCTGCTTCCGAACTGCGTCGATCGCGAGCGACGGTCCGCCGAGCGAATCGAAATGCACGGCCGTCGCGGCGAGTGACGCGATCCGGGCCGGCAACGCGATGGCCTCGCCCTTCAGACCGAGCGCGCCACCCGACCCGTTCCATGCCTCGTACACCTCGTGGAGCCCGCGCTGGACCCCCGGCGGCAGGCCGAGGCGGACCGCGGTCGCGCGTCCCACCTCGCACGCCGCGGTCGCGTACTGCCGACCGAATCGGCTCCCGCTCGTGATCTCCATGAGCGCCACGCGCATCCAGTGGAGCGACCCGCGGCCGGAGGCTACGGCCGGGAAGAAGGTCCGCAGGACGCTCAGCGGGTCGGTGACGTCGGTTCGCGCGGCGGCGGCATTGACGACCAGCTCGTCGCCGTACCGCTGTGCCGTCTCATGGGCGAAGCCGGTGCAGCCGACGTGCTCGAGCAGCGCCGTCCAGTAGGCATCGGCCACCTCCGGCTCGGCGAGACCCAGGCGGCGGGCGAGTGCCGTGGCCACGAGGCAGGATCGAAGCGCCGACTCGGCCGGCAGCCCGAAGCCGAGATCGCTGACGAGCGACAGACCCGCGAGCAGGTCCGCGAGCCGGAGCGGCGGTCCGGCACGCACCCCGCCTCCGCCGAGGTCCGGCGATGGAGCAGCCATGGCCCGGTCAGCATACGGCCGCCAAGCCAGGCTCCGGTTCGTGGCACCATGCCGTCGTGGCAGGCATCGCCGAGGCCCTGAACGCGCGGTTCGATCGGTCGCTGTTCCTGCCGATGGCCGCGGACGTGGCAGCGGCCGTACCCACGGGCGCACGGGTGCTCGACGCCGGTTGCGGCCGAGGTCAGCTGTCGGCGCTCCTGGCCGGCCTTCACGGGCTCGATGTCACCGGCGTCGACGTCGATCCGGACGAGATCGCGATCGCGCGAGCGGGCGCCCGAACCGCCTCCCTCGTCGCGCGGGATGCCCGCCAGCCGACGTTCGTCGTCGCCGACATCGCCAACCTCCCGTTCGAGGACGCCGCGTTCGATCTCGTCACGAGCACGTTCTCGATGCACCACTGGGACGATCCCGTCGGCGGGCTAACCGAGATCCGGCGCGTCCTGCGGCCCGGCGCGCGAGCGATCATCTGGGACCTCCGGCGCGGGTTCAGCCTCTTCCACCTCCGCACGCCCGACCCGCTCGAGCCGGTGCGCCTTTCGCCGCTCGAGCTCGTCTCCGACACGCCGTGGCGCTGGCCGTGGGGCTTCTCGATCTCGCGCCGGATCGAGCTCCGGCGACCGACCGCCGAGGGGGACGTCGCAACGCCGACGTGACCGCGGCGGCGGCCGCCGGTCGGTCGCCGACACGGCCCTCGGCGCGACAATGACCGCATGCAGCACGCCACGATGACCCGAACCGTCCACCTCGGCGACCTCGAGGTCGCACGGATCGGTCTCGGCACGAACCGCCTGACCCACACGCCCGAGCACGTCGCTTTCATCCGCGCGGCGGTCGAGGCAGGGATCCAGCTCGTCGACACCGCACACCTGTACACCGGCGGTCAGAGCGAGGGGACGGTCGGCGAGGCGCTGTCGCCGGTCCCGCGCGGCGTCGTCGTTGCCACGAAGGGCGGCTACGACCCGGGCGAGGGCCGGCCCGACATCCTGCGGGGCCAGATCGAGGAGAGCCTTCGGCGCCTGCGGGCCGACACGATCGAGCTCTACTACCTCCACCGCGTCCATCCCGACACGCCGATCGAGGACAGCGTCGGGACGATCAAGGAGGCCGTCGACCGGGGCGAGATCCGGCACGTCGGGCTGTCGGAGGTCGGGGTCGAGCAGATCGAGCGCGCCCGCGCGATCGTGCCGATCGTCGCGGTCCAGAACCACTACAACGTGACCGAGCGGCACTGGGACGAGGTGGTCGACTACACGGCCCGCGAAGGCATCGTGTTCGTGCCGTTCTACCCGCTCAAGCGCAGCACGAACCCCGAGCTCGACCGGATCGCGGAGCGCCACGGCGTCTCGCGGCAGGCGATTGCGCTGGCCTGGCTGCTCCGCCGCTCGCCGAACATCGCGCCGATCCCCGGAACGTTGTCGGTCGAGCACGTCCGGGAGAACCTCGCTGCGCTCGACCTCGAGCTGAGCGACGAGGAGTTCGCGGCGCTCGGGTAGGGGCCGGGCGCGGGTGGCTCCGTCCTTGCGGCCGCCTCGGCCCGGCCCTTGCGACCCGGACCCGACGCGCGGCTCGGCCCCCGCGGCCCCCGCGGTCCCGCGTCCCCGCCGGCGCACCAGGGCCATGGGGCCCGCGCTGACCCACCCGGCACCTGGCCGGCCCACCCGGGCCCTCCGGGGCCCGCTGGGCCTCGTTTGTGGCCAATCATTAGCCGGGGTGATGACTGGCCGGGCGAACCGTCTCCGCAGGGCCCGTTTCGTGGCCATTCAGCACCCGGGTTGATCGTTGGCCACGATTTCGGGCTCATGACCGCCCCCCTCGGCCCCGCAACGTGGCCTGCGACTACCCGGGCTGATATTTGGCCATCAGCCGGCCCACCGGGTCGGCCGACGTGCCGGCCCGGGCGTCCGTCTCGACGCACCCGGCCCGCGCTGACCCACCCGGCCCACGCGGCCCCCGACCCTCCGCGGCCCCTCCGGGGCCTCGTTTCTGGCCAATCATTAGCGGGGGTGATCATTGGCCGGGCGAACGGCCTCCGCAGGGCCCGTTTCGTGGCCATTCAGCACCCGGGTTGATCGTTGGCCACGATTTTGGGCTCACGACCGCCTCCTCGGCCCTGGAACGTGGCCTGCGACTACCCGGGCTGATAATTGGCCATCGGCCGGACCATCCGCCGGGCCGCCCGGCCCGCTGGGGCGCCCGGCCCGCTGGGGCGCCCGGCCCGGGCCATCCCCCGGGCCCACCGGGCCATCCGCCGCCCGCCCGGGCCCGCGCCTCGACCGCACTCGCGCGTCACCGCACCGCGGCAAAGTCCGCGATTCGAGCGTAGGACTCGTTGATCCGCGCCTCGTCGATGCGTCCCTGGTCGACGAGGTCCAGCACCGTGTCCACCACCCGGGGGACGATGTCGCGGTCGTGGACCTGCTGGTTGGCAAAGAGCAGCAGGTCGCAGCCCGCCTCGAGCGCGAGCGCAATCGCCTCGTCCCGCCCGAACCGCTCGGTGATCGCGGCGGCCTGAAGGTCGTCGGTGACGACGACGCCGTCCCAGCCCAGCTCGCCCCGCAGCACCCCGGCCACGGTCGCGACCGACAGCGAGGCCGGGAGATTGGCGTCGAGCTGGCCGTTCATAACGTGGCCGACCATCACGCTTTCCGCGTCTCCCGATTCGATCAGCGACCGGTACGGCTCGAGCTCGGTCGGGGACCACGTGTCGGTCACGTCGGCCACCCCGAAGTCGGTGTTGACGGTCGCACTGCCGAGTCCGGGGAAGTGCTTCAGCGTCGTCCTCACGCCCGCAGCGCGGTGGGCGGCGATCTCGATCCGGGCGCAGTCGCCCACCACGTCGGGATCCGCCGAAAACGATCGATCCAGCGCTCCGACGGCGGGGTTCCGGGGATTGATGTCGAGGTCCACCACCGGCGCGAGGTTGCAGGTGATCCCGACGTCGGCCAGCGTTCCGGCGAGGCCCTCGGCCCAGCGGGCGACCTTGGTGGGGTCGCCGGTCGCGCCGATCTCGGCCTGGGACACGACCTCGGGAAAACCCCACCGCGGTGTCAGCCGCGCGACGCGGCCACCTTCCTGGTCGATGGCGATGATCAAGTCACGGCCGCCGGCACGAGCCTTGAGGTCCGCGACGAGCCTGCGGAGCTGATCGGGCGACGACACATTTCGCGCGCCGCCGCTCTTGCCGTCACGGTCGAAGAGGACGACGCCGCCGAGGCCCGCCTCCGCGATCGCGGACGAGATCCAGTCACCGTCGTCGAGCGAGCGCCCCCTGAACCCGACGACCAGCATGCGCGCGACGCGCTGCGCCAGGGATGGGAGTGACTCCGGGCTGGCCGAGGGCGCCACGCTCGCGGTCGCTGCGGGACTCGGCGTCTGCCCGGTCGGTGAGGCCAAGGCCTGTGTGCTGCCGGCCGACCGCGACGGCTGGCGTCCCCCGCACGCGGCGAGCGCGGCCGCCACCGAACCCCAGGCGGCGGCTCTGAGGACCTCGCGGCGCGTGTATTCGGGCCGTGGTTGCATCGCGGCTACTGAACCACGATGTGGCCGACGACGTCGCCCGTGTCGGATGCCAGAGAGCCGGCCCGAAGGCCGGCTCTCGGTCGGTTGCGAGAGCTTCCGCTAGCGAGCTTCGATCGTCGTCCGCTGGGACGGATGGATGATGCACTGGAAGCGGTGCGTGCCCTCGGCGAGGGGCGCCGTCGTCAGGCTCCCGCCCGGCGCGACGCCGGTCGCGAAGACGCCCGGGTCGCTGCACTCGGGAACGGGCGACAGGCCCATGAGCGCGTTGATCTCGGGAACGCACCCGCCACCGAAGTTGGCAACCTCGGTGAAGGTGTGGAACTCACCGCCCCGGTTGTGCGCGGTCACCGTGCCGCCCGCGTCGATCTTCGTGTGGCTCGGCGCGAACCGCCAGGAGGCGTGCGGCTTTCCGGCGATCAGGCTGTTCACGAACTTCTCGAACGTCACACCGCCATCCCGGACGCACGAGCCCGGGCCGAGCACGGCGTTGAACGTGGCCGGATCACACGCGTCGAGGATCTGGACGTTCCGATGGGACGGGCCCGCGGACGCGGTCGACGCGAACGCGAGCACGAGGATCAGCGAGGCGGCAAAGCTCGAACCGAGACGGCGACGCATGGGACGACTCCTTGGAACCCCCGGAGACCGACGATGGATCGGTGCAGTGTGCACTCCGGTGCCGTGCGGTGGCGAGCACATCGGTGCGCAGGTGCACCACTTCGGGCCGGGGAGTGCCCGGGCAGTCGGCCGCGCTACCGCGCGGTGACGAAGCGGTCCGCAAGAACAACCCGTGCTGTATGCTGTGCTGTATATGCCGGCAACGCGCACGCAGATCTACCTCACCGAGGAGCAGCGGCGGCGCCTCGACGCTCGCGGCCGCCGCACCGGCGCGCCGATGGCGCACATGATTCGCGAGGCAGTCGACGCCTATCTTGCCGACGACGGGACCGACGTCGACGCTGCGCTCGACGAGAGCTCCGGCGCCACGCCCGAGCTCACCGTGCCCAGCCGCGACGAGTGGATGCGCGCACCGAACGAGGCGACCCGTGGCGAACGTCCTCGTCGATAGCGACGTCCTGATCGATCACCTTCGCGGTCATCGTCGGCTCGTCCGGGGGACGGATCGGCTGCACGTCTCGGCGGTCACACGGGCCGAGCTCTTCTCGGGTCGGGCCCCGGAGGAACGAGCGGTCGCCCGACTGCTCGAATCGATGACCGACCTCCCGGTGGATGCCACCATCGCCGAGCGCGCCGGCCGGATCCGCCGGACGACGTCGGTTCGCCTGCCCGACGCCCTCATCGCGGCGACCGCGATCGAGCATCGCCTGACGCTCATGACCAGGAATGCGCGCGACTGGGGCATCAAGGGCATCCGGATCAAGGCGCCGACCTGACAGCGGCCCGCTACCCTGTCTCGACCGCGGCACCGACCGCGCGGGGCAGGGGAGTGGAGTGACCGTGGAACCGTACGGACCCGAGTTCGAGCGGCTCCAGCAGGGGCTCGGGCATTCGCTCGCCGCGAACCGGCCCGGCTCGGGCGTCGATCACGTGCTCATCGTGCTGCCGTCGTACAGCGTCAGCGAGTCGATCCTGTCGCACTACGGCGATCGGATCCCGTCGCTCGAGCACCGGTACCTCAACGCGCTGCTCATCGCCGGCCGGATCACGAGCTGCGAGATCCTCCACATCTCGACCCGCCTTCCCGACCCGTCCGTCCTCGACTACTACGTCGCGCTCATGCCCGACGCGGTGCGCGAGTCCGCGCGGTCTCGCATCAGCCTGATCGAGGTCGACGACGGCACGCCGAGATCGGTCGCCGCTCGACTGCTCGACCAGCCCAACGTCCTCGCCGGACTCCGCGCGCGCATCAACGGGCGGCCCGCGCTGATCGAGCCCTGGAACGTCACCGAGCACGAAGTCCGGCTGGCCATCGAGCTCGGCGCGCCGATCAATGGCACCGACCCGGCGCTCCGCCCGATCGGCTTCAAGAGCGAGGGCCGCCGGCTCATGCGCGACGCCGCCGTCCCGGTGCCGGCCGGTCGGGAGGACGTCCGATCAGTCGAGGATGTTGTGGAGGCCGTCGAGTCGTTGCGCGCCGAGCGACCGACCCTCGCCGGCGTCGTCATCAAGCACGACGACAGTGGCGCGGGCGACGGCAACGTCGTGCTCGACCTCCGACCGATGGCCGACGCGCCCGATCCCCGGTTGTGGCTGCGCGAGCAGGTTCGCGCCCTCCCCGAGTGGTACCTCAACGACCTCGAGCGCGGCGGCATCGTCGAGGAGCGCATCGCCGGCGATCGGTTCACGAGCCCGAGCGCCCAGGTCGATGTCCGACCGGGCGGCGAGGTCGTCGTCCTCGCCACGCACGAGCAGGTGCTCGGCGGCGAGTCGGGGCAGGTCTACCTCGGCTGCCGGTTCCCGGCGGACCCGGCCTACGCCCCGCGGCTGGCGACCCATGCCGCGGCGATCGGTCGGGTGCTGGCGGGGCGGGGCGTGCTCGGTCGGTTCTCGGTGGACTTCGTGGCAGTCGGCTCGGGGGATGGCGGCGACTGGGACGTCTACGCGCTCGAGATCAACCTGCGCAAGGGCGGCACGACGCACCCGTACGCCGCGCTCCGCAACGTGGCGCCCGGCCGGTACGACCCCGACGCCGGCCGCTGGGTCACCGACGACGGCGAGACGCGCGTCTACGCCGCGACCGACAACCTCCTCGATCCTGCTTGGACTGGCCTGGCCCCGAAGGCCGTCATCGACGCGGTCGCCTCGGCGGGCCTGCAGTTCGACCCGAAGACGCGGACGGGCGTGATCCTCCACATGCTGTCGGGCCTCGCGATCGACGGCCGGTTGGGCCTGACGGCGATCGCGACGACGCCCGATGAGGCGGCTCGGATGCAGGAGGCCGTCGGCGAGGCAGTCAGCCGCCTCGCGTAGCCCACCGATGAGTTCCTGCCGACACGCCGGTCTGTAGAGGAGGACACTGGGGCCAGCAGCGAATTCGGAGGTCGGCGATGGCGAAGACGGTCGTGCTTCTCGGGACCCGCAAGGGCGTGTTCCTGCTCGAGAGCGACGAGGCGCGGCGCGACTGGCAGGTCCGCGGCCCGTTGTGCGAGAGCTGGCCGATCTACCACGCGATCCACGACCCGAGGACCGGCACGATCTACGCCGCGGGGTCGAGCGAGTGGCACGGCACGTCGATCTGGCGCAGCGGCGACCTCGGGGAGACGTGGCAGCAGTCGAGTGAGGGCCTCAACTACGGGGACGGGCCGCTCAAGCTGTCGAAGGTGTCGGGGCTGACCGCGACCGACGGCCGGATCTTTGCCGGCGCCGAGGCACCCGGCGTGTTCGAGAGCCGCGACGGCGGTGCGACGTGGTCGCTGCTGAGCACGATCCCCGGCCACCCCGCCCGCGAGTCGTGGAACGACCCGGCGAACCAGGCGCCCGGCCACCTCGGCGTGCCCGCGATCCTCCAGCACCCCGACGACCCGAAGCGCTGGATGGCGATCATCCAGGGCGTCGGCATCTTCGAGACGACCGACGACGGAGGGACGTTCACGCCGCGTAACCAGGGCCTGCGCTCCGACTGGCCGCGCGAGCACGACGATGTCGGCTTCTGCGTGCACAAGCTCGTCCGGTCGCGGCAGGACCCGAACCGCCTCTACCAGCAGAACCACGTCGGGACGCACCGAAGCGACGACGGCGGTCGGACCTGGACCGAGATCACCGAGGGCCTCCTGACCGACTTCGGCTTCGCCTGCGCCGTCCACCCGCACGATCGCGACACCTTCTTCACGACCGTCCTCGACCCGGGCCACGGCCGGACCATGCCCGAGGGGGCGCTCGCCGTCTGGCGGACGCGCGATGCGGGCGGGACGTGGGAGCGGCTCGGCACCGGGCTGCCGCAGCAGGACGCCTACCTCGGGATCCTGCGCGAGGGGATGGCGACCGACGCGCACGACGAGTTCGGGCTGTACATCGGGACGAGCACCGGGCAGGTCTTCGCGTCGCTCGATGAGGGCGACACCTGGACCGAGATCGCGAGCTACCTGCCGTCGATCACCTCGGTCGAGACCGCGGTGGTGGACGCCTGACCATGGCCGACGTCCGTTTGCCTCCGACGCTCCCGCCGCTGTTCCCCGGGCTGCCGCGCCGGCTCGAGCTGTCGGCGGGGACGGTCGGGGAGCTGCTGGCCGAGCTCGACGCGCAGTGGCCCGGCTTCCGCGACCGCCTGTGCGAGCCGGGCCCGACGCTCCGGCCGCACATCCACGTCTACGTCGACGGCGAGCGAGCGGGCCTCGACAGCGCGATCCCGCCCAAGTCGCGGGTCGATGTGATCACGGCGATCAGCGGCGGCTGACTGTCGGCCGGACCAGCGTCAGCGGCCGGCGACGATCCGGCGACGTGCGCCGACTGCTCCCGCCAGCGCGATGAGGCCGGCCACAACGAGCACGGTGCCGCCGGCGTCGCCACCACCGCCGCGGCCTGATCGGAGGGTGTCGGTCGGCGGCGGCGTGAGCTTAGTGATCGACTTCTTCGGCGGCTTCGCCTTCGGACTTGGCGCGGCGGGGATCGTCGTGACGAACTCGATGCCGTCAAGCAGATTGCCCATCGTGGCGTCGCCGGTCGCAGTCGAGACGGCGCGGAACGCGAAGCGGGTGCAGGTCTGACCCTCGGGGACGAGGTAGCTGTCGGAGTGCGCTCCCCAGCCCGATGTGTCGTCCATGAGAGCGCCCGACATCGAATCCCAGCCGTCGTCGCTGTACACGTCGGCGGTCGCCGCGTCGCCGATGAGGACGCGCATCGCATCCGCGCCGTCGCGGCCCCGATGGTGGAGCGTCCACGTCATCGTCGCGCCCGGTGTGGTGACGATGTCCTGGTAGAGGGTGCCAGGGCTATTCGCGTTCAGCTCGGCGAACGTCGTTCCCTCGTGGGCCGGGACGCCGAGGAACGTGTCGCCCCACAGCTCGATCGCACCCAAGTCGTCGGTCGTGCGCCACGGCGGGACGTCGGCCTCGGGGAATAGCTCGACGGTGTCGGGCGGGAGCGACGGCGTCTCGAAGCCGCCGTTCTCGAGCGAGGTCGCACCGGTTCCGCAGGGGGCGGCGAGGGCGGGACCGGCCGCCGGGGCCAGCGCGGCAACGGCCGCCGTCAGGGCAAGCAGGGGCAGTGCGACGACTCGGCGTCGGCTCGATGGCACAGAGACCTCCGCTAGATGGGCTCAGGGCAGGGCGAGGTGAGTCTCGGTGCCGGTGCGTTCGGTCGACAGGCACCCGAAGGTCCTACTCGGGAACGCGCGGAGTCATGGCACGACCGGCTCGGCTCCGCCCGGTTCGTCACCGCTCCAACGCGCCGTCTCTCATTTGTTACCCTCCCGAACACCGGCGGATTCCGCACGGGAGGGGCAATGGCGGGGGATCATCGAGGGACGCGCGTCGCAGGGCCAGCGCCGGCGGACGCGAAGTGTGGCGAGTGCGGGGCGCGGATCCCGAGTGGCGCGCGCTTCTGCGCGATGTGCGGTGCCGCGTATCAGTTCGCGATACCCACGACGAAGGCCGGGCCCTCAATCGGCTTCCGAGAAGGGTTCACCTTCGGTCTCGGATTCTCGATCGCGGGAGCGATCGTCGGTCTGATCGGCGCGCTCCTGTATCTGCTGGTGATCGCCTCGCTGCTCTCGGGGATCGTGAACGCATTCCGGGGCACAACTGGCGCGATGACCTTCAGCGGTACCGGTGATCGCTTCAGTGATCCATTCCGGCTGACCGGAAACGTGGACGTGGAGTGGAGCGCGGCACCGTCGGGCGGCCCGTGTAGCCACGCGGCATCGATCTACCTCGAGACGCGACCCGTCGCGCGCGAGGTCATCGTCGAGCGCGATTTGATGGCCGAAGAGTCCGGTACGCACACCTTGCGCGGTCTCGCGAACGGCCGCTACGTCATCACCGTCGAGTCCGACTGCAATTGGAGCTTCCGGTTGGTACCGCGTTCGTAGAGACGAGGGAGGCGAGATGGCGACCGCACCGAAGGTTGTCCCGAAGCCCGAGGAAGGCTGGCGAACGGCCCGCCTCATTCCGACGACAGGCATCGGCGGTCAGGACGAGCAGGAGCAGCGGGCGACGTCGTCGCTCCTCGCCGTGATGCGCGCCGTCCCCCAATTCGGACGCGCGATCCTCCAGCATGTTGGTGCCCCTGCCGGTCAGATCCGTACCTTCACGGAGATACGGTTCCAGGACGCCGACCAGAAGCTATCGATCCCGGACGGCGCAGTCGTGGTCGAGCGGGGCAAGTCCCGATGGGTCTGCCTCGTCGAGGTGAAGACCGGCGGGGCGCCGCTCCGGGCGGACCAGGTCGGCCGATACCTCGACCTCGCCAAGGTGAACGGCTTCGACGCGGTGCTCACGATCTCGAACCAGATCACGGCGTCACCCTCCGAGAGCCCGGTGAGCGTCGAGGCCCGCCGGCTGAAGAAGGTGACGTTGTGCCACCTGTCGTGGTGGCAGGTGATGACCGAGGCAAGGGTGCAGCACAAGCACCGAGGCGTGGCCGATACGGACCAGGAGTGGATCCTCGGCGAACTGATCGCCTACCTCGACCACGAGAAGGCCGGTGCCGGCGGCTTCGACGACATGGGGAACAACTGGGTGGCGGTGCGCGAGGGCGCTCGCCAGCACAGCCTCAAGTCCTCCGATCCGGGTGTCCGAGACGTCGCCTCTCGCTGGGAGCAGTTCGTCCAATTCCTTGCGCTCGGTCTGTGCCAGGACCTCGGGCGAGAGGTGACGCCGGCCTGGCCCAGAAAGCTTGAACCGGCAGCGCGGCTGGACCAAGCCGTCAGGCAACTCGTGGATAGCGGGCAACTCAGCGCTTCGATTCGAGTGCCCGATGCGGCGGCACCGATCGATCTGCGCGCCGACCTGCGTACCCGGTTGTTCACGACGAGCGCGGAGCTGGCGGCGCCGCGCGAGGGTCGCCCGAGGACGAGGATCGCCTGGCTCCTTCGACAACTCAAGGATGCGCCGGACAGCGTGCGCGTCGAGGTCAGGTACCCGAATGCCAAGGAAACCGCGTCCGGCACGCTCAAGGAGGTTCGCGAGACGCCGGACAAGCTGCTCTACGGGCCCGACCCGAAGCGGGAACCGCGGACTTTCACCGTGTCCCTCTCTCGAGAGCTGGGAGTGAAGAGAGGCAAGGTGCCCGGCTCCTTCGTGCACGCCTCCCGACAGCAGGCCAACGACTTCTACCGGCTGGTCCTACAGCAGCTCCGCGCCTGGTCCGCGAGGGCCCCGAAGTTGCCGGAGGCCGCCGAGGCCTCGACGCTGGAGGCCAGTTCGGAGCCGCCGGCGTTCAGCGCCGTCGCGGGGCGCGAGTTTGGTGAGGCGACAGAACCGGCCGGGTAGCGGACGATTCCTCTCACGCGGAATCTAGATCGCTTGCGCGAACTCGCTTCTGAGCCTTACCGGTCGACGATCGGCGCGATCGGCGCCAAATGCTTCACGTTCCGGGCGGCCCGTTGGGCGTTCTCCCGCGAGACGTAGCCCTCGGAAGAATCGGCCACGATCCGGTTGTTCCGATCCAGGAGACGCCAGCGGTATTCCCCGCGGGCATCGCGAAACGTCACGAACACCTACTTCTCCTTTCGGACGCTCTTGAATGGCGACCGGTCGTGCTTCACGTTCTTGAAATGGCCCGTCTCGGCGTCCCGCTTGATCCAGTGACCGTTGGGATGCTGAAACTGGGACCGATCGCGGATGGCTCCGTTCAGAAAGCCATCGGCCTTGTTCTTGTTCTTCGCCACGCCTAACTCCTTAGCCAAGTGGACGGCTTGTCCACATCGAGGGGTGTCGAATTGGAATTTCTCCACGAAACAGCCGGACGCGCCGGAGTTCGTGGATAGGCGTCTATCCCGAGTGGTCGCCCGCCACTAGCATTTGCGCCCTGGCTGACCCAAGAGACGTTCGTCTCGGCGCAGGTCGTCAGGCCGGCCGTCGGCTGTTGTAGCAGCCGGCGGCCTTTCGCATGCCTAGGCCAAAGTCACCTCCCTCCTGACATGCGACGAACCCGCGGTCTTGAAGACCGCGGGTTCAGATCGGCGGCAAGTCACGCGCGCCCGCCAGGCGCCCGGGATGGGCGCTTGCCCGAAGATCGGGAGCGAGCGGCGTTTCATTGCTACATCACGAGCAGCCGCTCGTGCTGCCGCAGTTGAGGCACTTGTAGCAGCTGCCGTTGCGGACCATGATCGAGCCGCATTCGGCGCAGCTGGGGGCGTCGGCCTGGGTCTGGAAGCTGACCTTGGTCGCACCGAGCGTCAGCGTGACCGGTGCCGCGGACGAGCCGTTCGCCTTCCCGTTGCCGTTGGCATGACCGTTGGCGTGCCCGTTCGCATGGCCGTTGGTCGCGATGACCGCGAGCTCGTCACGGGCGGGCGCCGGGGTCGGCTCCGCGGCGACGGCCGTGGCCTTCGGCGCGTCGTCCGACGGCTTGGCCTCGGGCGCCGGCTCAACCGAGGACGGCGGCACGACCGCGTCGGCCGGCTGCGAGGCCTCGGAGGCCGTTGAAGCCGCGCTCGAGGTGAGCGCCGCGATGCCTGCGGACCACGGATTGGCCGGCGGCGCCTCGTCGACGATCGCCGAGCGGTCGATCAGACCGAGCGACGCCTTCTCGTCGGGCGAGAGGAACCGCGAGCCGAGCCACCGGAAGATGTAGTCCACGATCGACTTCGCGATCGGGATCTCCTGGTTGCCGGTGAAGCCCGACGGCTCGAACCGGACGTGGGCGAACTTGTTCACGAGGTCGCGCAGCGGCACGCCGTACTGGAGGGCCACCGACACCGTCGTCGCAAACGAGTCCATGAGGCCCGAGACCGTCGAGCCCTCCTTGGCCATCTTCAGGAAGATCTCGCCGGGCTGGCCGTCCGGGTAGAGCCCGACCGTGATGTAGCCCTCGTGGCCGGCGATGTCGAACTTGTGGGTGACTGCCGTCCGCTCGGCGGGCAGCCGGCGGCGGTGCGGCAGCGCAGCCTCGGCCTGGGCGGCGGCGAGCTGCTTCTTGAGGTCGGCCACGACGGCCGAGTCGACGACGTCGGAGTCCTTCTTCTTGCTCGTCGAGAGCGGCTGGCTGCGCTTCGAGTTGTCGCGGTAGATCGCGATCGCCTTGAGGCCCTGCTTCCAGCCCTCGAGGTAGACCTGCTCGATCTCCTCGGCCGTGGCGGCTTCGGGCATGTTGACGGTCTTGCTGATCGCGCCCGAGAGGAACGGCTGGATCGCGCCCATCATCCGGACGTGGCCCATGTAGTGGATCGAGCGCTCGCCGTTGGCCGGCTTGAATGCGCAGTCGAAGACCGGCAGGTGCTCGGGCTTGACGTGCGGGGCGCCCTCGATCGTCTCGCGGTCGTTGATGTAGTCGAGGATCTCCGACACCTGGTCGGCCGTGTAGCCGAGCCGCTTGAGCGCCGCCGGGACCGTCTGGTTGACGATCTTGAGGAAGCCCTCGCCGACGAGCTTCTTGTACTTGATCAGCGCGATGTCCGGCTCGACCCCGGTCGTGTCGCAATCCATCATGAACGCGATCGTCCCGGTCGGGGCGAGCACGGTCACCTGGGCGTTGCGGAAGCCGTTGACCTTGCCGAGCTCGAGCGCCTCGTCGTACACGACGCGCGCGGCCTCGAGCATGTCGGCCGGCACCGAGCCGTCGTCCGGGATCCGGTACGCGGCGTCGCGGTGCTTGCGGATGACCCGCAGGAACGGCTCGCGGTTCTGGTCGTAGTCGAGGAACGGGCCGCCGTGGTCGCGGGCGACGATGCTCGACTGGCGATACGCCTCGCCGTGCATGATCGCGGTGAGGGCCGCGGCGAAGTTGCGCCCCTCGTCCGAGTCGTAGGCGAGGCCGCGGCTCATCAGCAGCGCGCCGAGGTTGGCGTAGCCGAGCCCGAGCGGCCGGAACCGGTGGCTGTTCTCCTCAATCTTCGGCGTCGGGTAGCTCGCGTTGTCGACGAGGATCTCCTGGGCCGTGATCGTCAGCCGGGCCGCGTAGCGGTAGGCCTCGACGTCGAACTCGCCGTCCTCGCGCGTGAACTTCATGAGGTTCAGCGAGGCGAGGTTGCAGGCAGTGTCGTTGAGGAACATGTACTCGGAGCACGGGTTCGACGCGTGGATCCGGTCCGTGTTCGCCGACGTGTGCCAGTCGTTGATCGTCGTGTCGTACTGGATGCCCGGGTCGCCGCAGACCCACGCAGCCTCGGCCATGCGCCGGAAGATGTCGCGGGCCTTGTAGGTGTCCATGGGCTTGCCGTCGACGACGGCGTGCGTGGTCCACTCCTTGTCGTCGACGACGGCCTGCATGAAGTCGTCGGTGACGCGGACCGAGTGGTTCGCGTTCTGGAAGAAGACCGAGCCGTAGGCCTCACCGGTGAAGCTCGGGTCGTAGCCGGCCTCGATGAGCGCCCAGGCCTTCTTCTCCTCGTTGAGCTTCGAGTCGATGAAGTCGAGGACGTCGGGGTGGCCGGCGTCGAGGATGACCATCTTGGCCGCGCGGCGCGTCTTGCCGCCCGACTTCACCACGCCGGCGAAGGCGTCGTAGCCCTTCATGAAGCTGACCGGGCCTGACGCGGTGCCGCCGCCCGACATCTTCTCGCGCGACGAGCGGATCGTGCTGAGGTTGCTGCCGGCGCCCGAGCCGTACTTGAACAGCATCGCCTCGGTCTTGGCGAGGTCCATGATCGAGGACATCGAGTCCTGGACCGAGTTGATGAAGCACGCCGAGCACTGCGGCTTCTCCTCGATCCCGACGTTGAACCAGACGGGCGAGTTGAAGCTCATCTTCTGGTGGACGAGCAGGTGGGTCAGCTCGGCCTTGAAGGCCGCGAGGTCCTCGTCGGTCGCGAAGTAGCGCTGGGTCTCGGCCCACGAGGTGATCGTGTTGACGACCCGGTCGATGAGCTGCTTGACGCTGTGCTCACGCTCCGGGGTGCCGAGGTGGCCGCGGAAGTACTTGCTGACGACGACGTTCGTCGCGAGCTGCGACCAGAAGCTGGGGACCTCGACGTCCTTCTGCTCGAAGACGAGCTTGCCCGACTCGTTGCCGATGCTCGCGTTGCGGAGCTCCCAGGTGATCTCGTCGTACGGGTGGACGCCCGGGCGGGTCCAGCGGCGCTCGAAGGTGAGGCCGGGGGCCGGGTTGCCGTAGCCGTCGGTGCCGTCGAAGCTGGCGCCCCAGGGGCCGGAGAGGGTGCGGGCGTTCTGTGCCTTGGCACCGGCCTTCGCGGCGCCCCTCCCGGCGGTCTTCGCGGCCGCCTCGGCGGCCTTGCCGCTCGGCTTCTTCACGCTGGCGCGATCCATGACCGGGACTGCATCGCCATTGGCTCGGGCCATCGACCTGGTTCCTCCCGCGCGGGCTGTTCGCCTGCTGCTTTCGCCGTGCTTGCCGCTTCGGTGCGGTAGCTGCGACGCTCCTCGTGTCGTCGGGTTCGCGGTGGACGCTGGGGGCACGCTCCGCGCCGCCTGTTGTTGTGCAGCGGGGGAGCGGATCGGGCGTCGTAGACGATCAGGCGACCCCATGCATGCTACGCCGATGCGGGGGCGTAGTCAAGGCCAAACCACAACATGTAGCGGTCCTCCTGCGAGTTCGACCACAACATCTTGTAATGTGCCTGTCCACGGTTCGAGGCGGCTCGTCCACGTTCGACGTGCCGGTTGTCCACGCTTGGGGCCGCGTCGTCCACGCCGGGTTGGGGCGGCGTCCACGGGTTTCGGGTGGTTCTCCACAGGGTACCAACACGAACGGGCGTTCGGTTTGTGGCCAGATATTACTCCCCGTAGTCGGTGGCCGCGGTTGGGGCTGGTCCGGGGTCGATCTGGTGGCCATTCATCAACGGGGGTGCTAGGTGGCCATGAATTGGGGGCTCTTGGATCGGGGCCGGTGGCCTGCTACTACCCGGGCTGATGATTGGCCAGGATTCGGGGGTCTCGTCGTCGCTGGTAATCGGCAGGTAAGTGGCGCGGCCGATACTCGCCTCATGGACGACCAGCGGTTCGGGCACGCTCTTCGCCTCGTGCGGCGCCGTCGAGGCTGGGCGCAGTCGGAGCTGGCGCGCCGGGCCGGGTGTTCCCAGGGGCTCATCAGCCTGCTGGAGCGCGGGCACGTCGACACGGTCTCGATGCGGATCCTTCGCCGCGTCGCCGCCGTGCTCGACATCCGGGTCGACGTCACCGCGAGGTGGCGCGGCGGCGACCTCGACCGGTTGCTGAACGCCCGGCACTCGGAGCTGCACGAGCTCGTCGCTCGGTGG
This sequence comes from Chloroflexota bacterium, assembly GCA_044506615.1. Classification (GTDB taxonomy): domain Bacteria; phylum Chloroflexota; class Limnocylindria; order Limnocylindrales; family CSP1-4; genus DASTYU01. Next base: position 417,621 of record JBIQKJ010000001.1, read on the forward strand.
TTCGCGTCGGACCTGCCGGCCTGGGTGCTCGCGCCCGAAGTCTCGTTCTCGGTCTACGGCGAGCGCGGTGTGATCGACATCCTTGCGTGGCACGAGCCGACTCGGTCGCTGCTCGTGATCGAGCTCAAGACGGCGATCGTGGACGTCAACGAGCTGCTCGGAACGTCGGATCGCAAGCGCCGGCTGGCCGAGCGGGTCGCGCGCGAGCGGGGATGGGATCCGGTCACGACCAGCCTGTGGCTGATCGTCACCGACGACAGGACCAACCGGCGCCGGATCGACGAGCATCGGGCCGTGCTTCGGAACGCGTTCCCGGCGGGAACCCTCGCGATGCGCCGATGGCTCCGGAAGCCGGCCGGGTCGATCGCGGGGATCACGTTGTGGCGGCACGGGTGAGCGGCTCCGGGCCCGACCCGGGCGCCCGGGTCGTGGTGCCGCGCCCCCGGCCCGTGTGGCCCGGTGACGGCCCCCGTTGTGGCCAACTATTAGCCACCGTAGTGAGTGGCACCGACGCGAGGCCCCAGGGGCTCGATTCGTGGGCCAGATATCAGTCTGGATAGTGGATGGCCACTGGTGAGGGCCGAATGGGGCTTCGGTCGTGGCCGCTCACTACCTGGAGTGATATGTGGCCACTCGCGGGCCCGGATCGGCGGCCGGGGCCGGGGCGCCCGGGGCCAGGGCGCCCGGGTCGTGGCTCTGGGTCGTGACCCCGGTTGTGGGGGCGCAGCGGGACCCCGGCCCGTGTGGCCCGGTGACGGCCCCGGTTGTGGCCAACTATTAGCCACCGTAGTGAGTGGCACTGACGCGAGGCCCCAGAACCCCGATTCGTGGGCCAAATATCAGCGGGAGTAGTAGCTGGCCACTGCGGAGGGCCGAATGGGGCTCCGGTCGTGGCCACTCACTACGTGGAGTGATATCTGGCCACTCGCGGGCCCGGATCGGCGGCCGAGCCGAGCCGGCGGAGTCGACCTGGACCGGTAGGACGTGGGCACGGACACCGACGACGGGGTGGACGGCCGTCGCGCCTCGGCCCCGGCGCCCGCCTCG
>JBIQKJ010000018.1:0-48842 GCA_044506615.1 Chloroflexota bacterium
GCGCCCCGACCCGGCCGCACCGCGCCCCGAGGCCGGTGCGCCCCCCGCCTCCGACGCCGCGCGCGGCGCGAGTGCGACCGGTTCGCCGACGCCGGCGCCAGCCGACCATGCCGCTGCGGGCCTGCCGCCGACGCCGGCTGTCGAGCCGCCCGTCGGCGGAGCGGCGCCCGAGCCTGCGTCGACCGACGGCCCGTCGACCTCGGGCGGCTCCACCGGTCCGCGCGCCGCCGCGGCCCCGCCGCCGCCCGGTGTCAAGGAGCAGGCCGGCCGCACGAAGGACGCGTTCCGCCGGCTCGTCGATGCGCACGTCGACCTGGCAAAGGCAGAGGCGTCGGAGATCGGCGGCCAGGTCGCGCGGGCGGCCGGGCTTGTCGGGTGCGCCATCGCGATCCTGACGCTCGCGGGCCTGCTGTTCGCGATCGGGTTCTCGCTGTTCCTCGCCGAGTGGCTGCTCGGCTCGATGGGCTGGGGGATCCTGCACGGTCTCACGCTGTTCCCCGCGATCGCGGTGGCTGCGATCCTGCTCGCGATCGGGTTCCCCGGCGGCCGGATCGGCGGCTGGTTCGTCCTGTCGCTGCTCATCGGAATCGCGATCTCGGTGGTCCTCGGGCTGCACCTGCTCAACCAGCTGTACGCGGCGCTCGGCGACCAGCTCCTCGCGGGGGTGGATCCCGCGTGGCGGACGATCCTCATGGGCGCGATCGTCGGCGCCATCGTCATCGCAGTGATCTCGATCCTGCCCGCGGCGAGCGTCGGCGGGGGAGGCGCAGTCGGCGTGATCCTGCTCGGCGCGATCGTCGGCGCGCTGCTCGGCGCGTTCACCGCGATCACGTTCGACTGGGGCCCGGCGGTCGGCGTCGGGCTGACGGTCGCCTGGCTGACGTGGATCGCGCTGATGGGCGCCGACGCCGCCCGGAAGGGGATCGACACCGAGGCCCTCAAGCAACGCTTTTACCCGAGCACGACCATCGACACAGGCAAGGAGACCCTCGAGTGGCTGAAGCAACGGATGCCGCGCGGGCCCGAGTCCTAGCCGCCCGGGCGGACCTCGCAGGCGAGATCGACACGCTCGAGGCGTCGGCGCGCGCGGCGGTCGACATCCCGGCCAAGGTGCGTCGGGAGCCGGCCAAGGCTGCGGCGGTCGCCGGCGGAGCAGGGTTCCTCCTGCTCGGCGGCCCGAAGCGCCTGTTCAAGGGCGTCCGCCGGGCGGTGCTCGGGCCGGAGCCGCCGGTTCCGGAACGGATGCTCCCCAAGGAGATCGAGAAGACGCTCTCGAAGCTCGGCGAGGACGGCGAGCGCATTCGCGGGACGATCGAGCGCGACTTTGCCGACTACGTCGACGAGGCCCGCAAGAAGCGCGGCGCCCCGATCCTCGCCGCGATGGCGGCGACCGCCGCCCGGCCGGTCGTCATGCGGTTGACGAAGCAGGCGGCGGAGTGGTTCGCCCGGACCGACGAGACCGGCTTCCAGGCGCAGCTCGAGCGGGTCCGTACGCGGACCGCGACCGGCGAGCCGACGGCGAGGGGCGACACGCTGGGCAAACCGAAGGGCGGCTGACCCTCGGACTACCATCCAAGAGCTCGCCTGCTCCGGGCCGCTAGGATTGGGCGGGGGCGAGTGGCGGAATGGCAGACGCGCCGGCCTTAGGAGCGATTCCGGCCCTGCTCTGTGCGTCACGCACGGGAGGCGATGCAGCGGCGACGAGTTATGCGCCCCTCGTGAGCACGACATTCGCGGGGAAACAGTCCTCGTCCTATGCCGGGACTAAGCGGCGCTCCATGCGCAATCCCGAGAATCCTGGTTGGGACGCCGAGGGCCGATCGCGGACTTGACGAGGACGCACGCTGGTCCTGTTAGTCATCAGGCCGCGGACGACTACGCGAGCCAGCGAGGTGCTCAGCAAGCCTCCAGTAGAAGGTATCGGGACTTATCGCCTCCGGCAGTCCGGAGACCTGTCCGTCGCCTATCTCCATGACGATCCACTCGCCGGCTGTTGTCTTGGCGATGTCCATCGAGAAGAAGCGGCTCGGGATAGCGCGGGCACGCCGTTCGAAGGACTCCACCGGGTGTTCGTCGGAATAATCGATGCTGTCCCAGTAGCGACCGCTCACGAGGAGTTGGGCGTCAAGGAATAAGGAGCCGGTACTCGCGGCCGAGCCTCAGCCCGCTTCGCGGATGACGCCCGACCGGGTCGAGCTCCACGAACTCGCGGAACGCGAGTCCGCCCGCGAGGTCATCGCCTTGGAGTTCCACGAACCGGCTGACGACTTGCTCGACCGCCGACTTGTCATCTGCCGCGGGAATGAAGCACGCTTCATCCCACTCGTGCTTGCGCGACTTGACGATGTCGTATTGCTGGCGATCGAATCTGAAGTGGAGCTCGGAGTAGTCACGATCCGGACGGTGTGGCTGGCGAAGCCCAGACCATTCGACGACGGCGGAGCCCATCTGGACGCGACCGAACAGCGGCCAACAGCCTTCCTCTCGGCAGCTTTCGCAGACGAGCAAGACAACGTCGCCGTCGCCCGGCCATGAGCTCGGCTGGCCCGTCAGGCGATCATGTGCGGGCTGAAGACCATCGAGGTTGATCGAGTCGTAGCCGCCGACCGGCGCGTAGGTCCGCGCGCGCTCAAAGTCCGCCACGAGATCCTTGAGGTAGTTGCCGTTCACGAGTAGGTCGACCGCCGGCCACCGACCGACGTCATGCGCTTCGTGATAGCTGAGGCGAACAACGAGGCGATCCATCACCCCCGAGCATAACCGTCAGGCCTTGATTGCCCGATCGTCCCCATTACCGATCAGGCTCAACTCGGTCAATGCAACTGCACCGCGCTCCTCAGGAGGCTTGCCGCTCCGACCGAGGCCCGCATTAGGCGGCCGAGTTGTCCACGCCTGATGATCATCGTGTGGTTGATCCCATGCGTCGACCGTCGGCGGGATCCGGTCTTTCAGCCACGTTTGTATCGCCCGGCGCGGTACTCGTCGACCCACCGGCGCGTGCTCCGCCACTGGCCCCGCTCGTCCCGCTGAGCGCGCAAGCGGCCCCGCTCGGCGGCTGCCCGAAGAGCTCGAACAGATGTCTCCCGCGTCGCGAGTGCCGCGAGTGGCACGAGTCTCGCCGGACCCGCGACCGCCGGGACGATGAAGCGCATCAGGGTGTCGAGGATCGCCCGCGCCAGGAACTCGCCTAGCGGACCAGGGTCGCCCGCATCTGCCTTGCGCAGGCTCGCGAGATACCGCGCTCGCTCACGCTTGCGGATGATCGCTGGCGGATATCCAAGCCGGATGAGGAGCAGGTTGGTGACAAGGCGCCCGGCCCGACCGTTTCCATCCAGGAAGGGGTGGACCCGCTCGAACTCGGCATGTACCGCGGCGAGCGCCTCGGCAATCGGGCCTTCCGCGTCGCGCAACGCGGCTGCCCGGCGCATCCACTCGGCCATCGACGCGGGAACGTCAGTCCAGTCCGGTGGCCGCATGCCGCCGGGGAATGCCTGAATGTTGTGCTGGCGGAACGAACCCGGTCGTTCGCTGGGCCCTGCGTCCGGATGTGGGGCGACATCCCACACCTTGCTCATCGCCAGCTCGTGGACGTGGCGAACCTCCGTGAGCGACACGAGCTCGCCAGCCGTCCAGTCCCCCGGCTCGAGGCCCTGCTGATAGACCCACTGGGCGGCATCGGCGTAGCCACGGACCTCCATGTACTCGGCCAGCTGCTTGTCGCCGACAGCGCGGCCCTCGCTCAGGAGAATCTCGACCTCACGCAGGACGAGGGTGTTGCCCTCGATCGCGGTCGAGTTGTGGGCCTCCTGGTACCAGATGTCCCCCCAGATGTCCTCTGCCTCGACCGGCGCGGGCAGTCCGCCGAGGCGCGTGCGGAGTTCCTCGACACCATCGGCGAGCTGGCGGTGGATGGCTTCCCGGCTCTTGCGGCCGCGACGCTGGTCGAAGGTCACCGGGCGAGCATAACAGAAGTTGTGTCGGACATGGCAAGACAATGAGCACGACACAACTTCGGTAGGGTTTGTGTCGACGCCTGTGCCAGAACTCGCACGACACAAGATCCATCGCGAGGGTCGGCTTCACTGCGGTCCGCTCAGCCCGCACAGCGCGTCCAGTAGTCGCGGGTCGAAGGCAGCGTCGGACCGTCGGATAGACTTGGCGCCTTGGTGCTGGCTCGCGGCGTCAGACAGGGCTCCGAGGACGGAAACGAACTGCCAGAGTAAGTTCGCGTCTCAGGCCCCGTGCGCAAGCCGGAAACCGAGGCATACGCGCTTCGCAAGCGTGAAATCATGGGCGAGTGGCGGAATGGCAGACGCGCCGGCCTTAGGAGCCGGTGTCCCGTGAGGGACGTGTCGGTTCGACCCCGACCTCGCCTACCACCACGCGGCCGTGGCGTGCGCTCCGGTTTGCGTGGGGCGTAAACAGACGACGTGTTTGGGCGTGAGCCCGTCGAATCCTTACGCCCCACGAGAAAGCGCACCCAGGCGCGGCGGAACTGGTCGGGGATTCTCGTGGACCGCAAGAACCCGACACGCCGGGGCCCACGCACGTCGTCTGTTCTCGTGGGCCGCAAACTGCCGCGTATCGCGGCTCATCGCCCGCCCGGCCTCCCCCGACCGCCCGACCTATACTTCCCGGGCAATGCAGGTCACCACCACCCCCGCCCCCAAGTCGTCCGTCGTCCTCGAAGTCGAGCTCCCGCCCGAGCGGCTGAGCCGCGCCGTCGACGACGCCGTCCGCCGCCTCTCGCGCCGCACCCGCGTGCCGGGCTTCCGGCCCGGCAAGGCCCCGCGGCCCGTCCTCGAGCGCACGCTCGGCCCGGGCGTCGTGCTCGACGAGGCCGTCGAGCATCTCGTCGAGGCCGCCTACCGCGACGCGCTCCTCCAGAAGGCGATCCTCCCGCTGACCAACGCGGACGTCGAGATCGTCCAGGCCGAGGAGGGCAAGCCGGTCATCTTCAAGGCAACCGTCCAAGTGCGGCCGGACGTCGAGCTCGGCGACTACCGCAACTTCAACTTCCGACCCGAGATCGACACGATCGACGACGCGAAGGTCGATCAGGTCATCGAGGAGCTGCGTGACCAGAACGCAACGCTCGTCGCGGTCGAGGACCGGCCCGCGAAGGACGGCGACTACGCGGTCATCGCCTTCCAGGGGACGCGCGACGGCGAGCCGTTCGAAGGCGGGTCGTCGGACCGGATGCCGCTGATCATCGGCCAGGAGCGGCTCATCCCGGGCTTCGAGGGCCACATCGTCGGCCTCGAGGTCGGCGGCGAGACCGAGTTCGACATCACGTTCCCCGACGACTACCCGGAGGAGTCCCTCCGCGGCCAGTCGGCCCACTTCGCGGTTCAGCTCAAGGAGCTCCGCGAGAAGGTCCAGCCGCCGCTCGACGACGACTTTGCCGGCCAGCTCGGGGAGTTCGAGAGCCTCGACGCGCTGCGCGCCGACATCAAGTCCCGCCTCGAGCGGAACGCGCTCGACCGCGCGCGCCACGAGTTCGCCGACAAGATCATCGAGTACGCCGTCGCCAACGCGACCCTCGAGCTGCCAGACGTCCTCGTCGAGCAGGAGGTCGAGGTGATGCACGACGAGTTCCGGTCGACGCTCGCCCGGCAGGGCATCACCGAGGAGGCCTACCTCAAGGTCGTCGAGAAGACCGACGCCGACCTCCATACCGAGTTCCGCCCGAACGCCGAAAAGCGGGTCAAGACGCTGCTCGTGCTCTCGAAGATCGCCGAGGTCGAGGGCGTCGAGGTTCCCGAGGCACTCGTCGAGGCCGAAGTCGAGCGCGGCCGCGAGCGCTACGCCGGCGACCGCAAGCTGCTCGAGTACTTCGACTCCGAGCGCGGCCGCAACTTCATCCGCAGCACCATGCGCCGCAGCCGGCTCGTCGAGCAGCTGGTCGACGAGTGGCTGGCCGCCCACCCGGAGCACCCGGCGCTGCCGCACCTCGAGGACGCACCGGAGTCGGCGCTGGATGCGCAGGGCGCCCAGGGGAGTGCCGGCATCGGCGCCACGGATCCGGGCACGGTCCTGGCGGAGGCGCCTGCGGAGCCCGTCGAGGCCGCCGCCGAGGAGACGACCGAAGCCACCGCCGAGACCGAGGCCGACCGTCCGGCCCCGGCCGGCTGACCGTCCGCACGAACGACGCAGGGAGTCCGAACATGCTGGTACCCATGGTCATCGAGTCCTCGAGCCGGGGGGAGCGCGCCTATGACATCTACTCGCGGCTGCTGCGCGAGCGGATCATCTTCATCGGCGACGCGATCGAGGATCACCTGGCCAACCTGGTGATCGCCCAGCTGCTGTTCCTCGACTCGGAGGACCCCGAGAAGGACATCAGCCTGTACATCAACTCGCCGGGCGGTGTCGTGAACTCCGGCCTCGCGATCTACGACACGATGCAGTACGTCCGCGCGCCGGTCAGCACGATCTGCATCGGGATGGCGGCGTCGATGGCGGCCGTGCTGCTGTCCGCAGGGGCGAAGGGCAAGCGCTATGCGCTGCCGAACAGCCGGATCATGATCCACCAGGGGTCGGGCGGCTTCCGCGGCAACGCCCCCGACGCGATCATCCAGATGCGGGAATGGGAGTTCCTCGTCCAGCGCAACATCGAGATTCTCGCGCGCCATACCAACCAGCCGGTGGACAAGGTCAAGGTCGACACCGACCGCGACTACTTCATGTCGCCCGAGGCGGCGAAGGAGTATGGCATCATCGACGCGGTCTACGCCGAGCAGTGGGACTCATTGACGGCGCAGCACCATGACGAGAAGGCCGCAGAGGAAGTGGCCGAACCGTCGGATGCTCCGGAGCCGAAGCGTTCCAAGGGCGAGTAGGGGACGAACGACATGGCATCAGGGGCGGGCACGTGACCTCCACCGGCGGCAGCAAGGGACCGAAGGTTCCGTACCGCTGCTCCTTCTGCGGCAAGAGCCAGGAGCAGGTGCGGAAGCTCATCGCGGGCCAGGGCGTCTACATCTGCGATGAGTGCATCAACCTCTGCCAGGAGATCATCGAGGAGGAGATGCTCGAGGCGCCGCGCCCGAAGGCCGCGGCCGCCAAGCTCCCGAACCCGCACCAGATCAAGGATGCGCTCGACCAGTACGTCATCAGCCAGGAGCGGGCCAAGAAGGTCCTCTCGGTCGCGGTCTACAACCACTACAAGCGGGTCAACGCCGGCCACCAGGTCGACGAGGTCGAGCTCCAGAAGTCGAACGTGCTGCTCGTCGGCCCGACCGGCTCGGGCAAGACGCTGCTCGCCCAGACGCTGGCCCGCGTCCTGGACGTCCCGTTCTGCATCGCCGACGCGACGTCGCTGACCGAGGCCGGCTACGTCGGCGAGGACGTCGAGAACATCCTCCTGCGGCTCATCCAGGCCGCCGACTTCGACGTGGCACGGGCGCAGCGCGGGATCATCTACATCGACGAGATCGACAAGATCGCGCGCAAGGCCGACAACCCGTCGATCACGCGCGACGTGTCGGGCGAGGGCGTCCAGCAGGCGCTGCTGAAGATCCTCGAGGGCACGGTCGCCAACGTGCCGCCGCAGGGCGGCCGCAAGCATCCGCACCAGGACTTCATCCAGATCGACACGACGAACATCCTGTTCATCTGCGGCGGGGCGTTCGACGGGCTCGAGAAGATCGTCGAGGAGCGGGTCGGGCGGCGCTCGATCGGGTTCGGCTCCGAGGGCGCGATGTCGCCCGCGGACCGCGGCCGGATCCTCGAGAAGCTCATGCCGGAGGACCTGCTGAAGTTCGGGTTGATCCCGGAGTTCATCGGCCGGCTGCCGGTCATCGTGACGCTGTCCGCGCTGACCGCCGAGGACCTCGTGCTCGTCCTCACCGAGCCGAAGAACGCGGTGACGCGCCAGTTCCAGAAGTTCCTGTCGCTCGACAAGGTCGAGCTCGTGTTCACGCCGGCGGCGCTGCGGGCGGCTGCCGAGGTCGCCCTCGACCGCAAGACCGGCGCGCGGGCGCTGCGCTCGATCGTCGAGGAGTCGCTGCTCGAGGTGATGTACGACATCCCGGAACGCACCGACGTCCGGAAATGCATCATCACCGAGGAGACGATCCGCGACGGCCGGCTGCCGCTGCTGTTGACGAAGTCGGACGTCGACAAGGGCGTCGACGAGACGAACTTCGAGGAGTGGCTGGCCGAGCGCGGCGAGAGCGCGTAGGGCCTCGGCCTCGGACGCGGTGCTACACTCGCGCCCTCACGGCGACGACCGAGAGGAGTAGCGCCGGGAACGGCCCGAAGCGAGCGCGGGATGGTGCGAGCCGCGTGGGACCGCCGGGGTGAAGGTCGCTCGCGAGCCGTGCGGGTGGCGCCCGATAGCGCGCCGAGGAGGGCGCCGCGATCCCGGTCCGGCGCCGAACCAGCTGGTGGTACCACGACCCCGTTCGTCCGCTGGACGAGCGGGTCGTTCGTTTTCGAGGAGTGGCTGCGGATGAGCGAGGCGACGACGACGGGGACCGAGCTGCCGAAGACGTACGTGCCGCGCGACGTCGAGGGCCCGATCTACGAGCGCTGGATCGCCGCCGACGTCTTCGCGCCCGACGGCGCCGGCTCGACCGCCGACCCGGACCTTCCGCCGTTCACGATCATCCAGCCGCCGCCGAACGTGACCGGGTCGCTCCACCTGGGGCATGCGCAGCGGACCGCGGTCGAGGACCTGATGATCCGGCACGCGCGGATGCGCGGCCACCCGACGCTGTTCCTGCCCGGGCTCGACCACGCCTCGATCGCCGCCCAGTTCGTGCTCGACGGGATCATCGCCAAGGAGGGCGAGAGCCGGCAGTCCCTCGGACGCGAGCGGTACCTCGAGCGGATGCGGGCGTTCTCGGACTCGACGAAGCCGGTCATGCTCGGCCAGCAGCGGCGAGTCGGGGCGTCCGCCGACTGGGGTCGGCTCCGGTACACGATGGACGAGGTCTCGGCCAAGGCCGTCCGGGTCGCGTTCGAGCGGCTCTACCGCGACCGGCTGGCCTACCGGACCGAGGCGCTCGTCAACTGGTGCCCGGGCTGCCGGACGAGCGTCAGCGACCTCGAGGTGATCCCGACCCCCGAGACCGGCACGCTCTGGTCGGTGCGCTACCACCTCATCGACGAGGCGACAGGCGCGCCCGACGCCGATGCCTGGATCACGGTTGCGACCACCCGACCCGAGACGATCCTCGGGGACACGGCGGTGGCGGTCCACCCCGAGGACGACCGATATCGCGCGCTCGTTGGTCGCCGTGTGCGCATTCCGTTTGTCGAACGCGACGCGCCGATCGTCGCGGACGAGGTCGTCGAGCGCGAGTTCGGGACCGGCGCGGTGAAGATCACGCCGGCCCACGACCAGGACGACTACGCGACCGGCCAGCGCCATGGGTTGGCGATGATCACGGTGCTGGCCGACGACGCGACCGTCAACGACGCCGGGGGCGAGTTCGCCGGGCTGGACCGCTACGAGGCGCGGGCGCGGATCCTCGAGGCGCTCGAGGCCCGCGGCGATCTCGAGAGCTCGAAGGCGCACGAGATGGTCATCGGGCGCTGCCAGCGCAGCGGCGACGTCATCGAGCCACGACTCAAGACCCAGTGGTTCATCCGGACCGGCCCCCTTGCCGAGAAGGCCCTCGCCGCGACCCGCGCGGGCCGCACGCGCATCCTCCCGGAGCGCTTCGAGAAGGTCTGGGAGCACTGGCTGACCACGATCCGCGACTGGAACGTGTCGCGCCAGCTGTGGTGGGGCCACCGGATTCCCGCCTGGTACTGCCCGGACGGGCACGTGACGGTGTCCGCCGAAGAGAGCGGGCCGTCGGCATGCGAGGCGTGCGGCCGGCCGGCAAGCGCCCTCGAGCAGGACGCGGACATCTTCGACACGTGGTTCAGCTCGGGGCTGTGGCCGTTCTCGACGCTCGGCTGGCCCGACGACACGCCGGACCTCCGCCGCTTCTACCCGACGTCGGTCATGGAGACCGGCTACGACATCATCTTCTTCTGGGTGGCCCGGATGATGATGCTCGGGATCCACCTCACCGGGGTCGAGCCGTTCCACACGGTCTATCTCTCGGGGCTCATCCGCGACCCGGAAGGCCAGAAGATGTCGAAGACCAAGGGCAACGTGGTCGATCCGCTCGGGGTCATCGACGAGACCGGCGCCGACGCGCTGCGCTTCGCGCTGATCCACGGGGCGACGCCCGGGAACGACCAGCGGTTCGGGCAGACGAAGCTCGAGAACGCGCGCAACTTCGCGAACAAGCTCTGGAACGCGGCGCGCTTCGTGGTGGGCGCGCGGCCGGAGGGGATCGCGCCGGACGCGGCGCGGCAGGAACCGGACTCGGCGCGACTCGGCCCGGCCGAGCGCTGGATGCTGTCGCGGGCGGCGGCCACGACGACGGCCGTCGACGCAGCGATGGCCGATTACGCGTTCGGCGAGGTGACGCGGCTGCTCTACGAGGCGATCTGGAGCGAGTTCTGCGACTGGGGCCTCGAGCTGGCCAAGGTGCGGCTGTCGGACGGGTCGCTGCCCGCCGCCGAGCGCGAGGCGACGTGGTGGACGCTCGTCTCGGTGCTCGACACGTACCTGCGGCTGCTCCACCCGGTGATGCCGTTCGTCACCGAGGCGCTGTGGGGCGCGCTGCCGCGGCGACCCGAGGACCCGGAGCTGCTCATCGTCGCTCGGTGGCCGTCGGCGGGGGAGCGGGAGCCGGGTGTCGAGGCGGCGGTGGGAGCCGTGCTCGACCTCGTCCGCGGCATCCGCAACGCCCGGGCCGAGGCGCGGATCGAACCGGCCGCATGGCTGGCGGTCGACGTGGCGGTGCCGGATGCGCTCGGTGCGACCTTTGTGGCGCTCCAGCCGGCCGTGGAACGGCTTGCCCGGGCACGGCCGGTGAACCGGCACGCGACGCGCGGGGCGCTGGCCGGCCTGCCCGACGCCTCGACACGTCTGGCGGTCATCGCCGGGGAGGCCGAAGCGCTCGTGGCTCGTCCCGGGGATGTCCAGGACGGCGCCGACCTCGATCGGGCACGGCTCGAGAAGGAGCTGAGCGAGGCCGAGGGCCGGCTGGAGGCTGCTCGCGCGCGCCTCGCGAACGACGCGTTCGTGTCGAAGGCGCCCGCCGTCGTGGTCGAGGGTGCGCGCGCTCGCGAAGCCGAGCTGGCCGACCAGGTCGCCCGCCTCCGGGAGCGTCTCGCTCGCTGAGGCATCGAGGGCGGCGTTCGGCTTCGCCGCCGGCCGCGCGCTTCGCCGCCGGCCGAGCGCTTCGCCGCCGCGCCGGGTTCCCGGCCGGCCCCGGCTCGCCGAATCCTGTTCTCGTGCTCGATGCCTGTCGTCGGAATACATCCCGTCGACATGCATCCGGGGAGACATCGGGATCGGCCCGGCGACCAGCATCCGCCGCTAGACTGTCCCGGTGACGCTCGCCGTCCCAGTCGGCCCGCCCACGATCACCATCAACCGAGACGATCGGGTGGTGGTCTGCGCGCCGACGGCCCAGATCGACGCCGACGAGGAGCAAGGCTTCTTCGCGCGCGACACGCGGTTCATCTCGGCCTACGACATCCGGGTCAACGGCCGCCGGCCGACCCTCCTGAACTCGTCCCCGGTCGAGTTCTACTCGTCGCGCTTCGAGTTCACGAATCCCGACCTGATCGACGCCGACGGCACGATCGCGCGCCACCAGCTCTCGATCCGTCTCGATCGCACCGTGTCGGGCGGCGTCCACGAGGACTACGACCTCGTCAACTACGCGCCCCGTCGCGTGCGACTCGTGCTTGAGGTGGCGATCGCGTCGGACTTCGCCGACATCTTCGACGTCCGCGCCCGCGCCCTGCTGCGACGTGGTCGGATCGACACCCACTGGTCGCCCGGGCGGCGCCTCCTGCGGACGACCTATCGCAACGCCTCGTTCCGCCGGGACCTGGTCGTCCAGGTCGACCAGGCCGACTCGCCGCCGCAGTTCGCCAACGGCCGGCTCGTCTTCGTGGCCGACATCGAGCCGAAGGGCGTCTGGCACACGTGCCTTCGCCTGCTCCCGCTCACGCAGTCCGGTCGGTGGCCCGACACGTTGCCGTGCCACGCGCTCACCGCGCCCGATGGACCCACGTCGACGCCGCGGCTGCCCGCGGTGCAGCTCGAGACGCCGAACGAGACCGTTCGGGACACGTGGCGGCAGGCCGTGCGCGACATGGAGGCGCTGCGCCTCGAGGACCCACAGTTCGAGAAGGGCGTGTTCATCCCGGCCGCGGGCGTGCCGTGGTACGTCACGCTCTTCGGTCGCGACGCGCTGGTGGTGTCGATGCAGAGCATCTCGGGGTTCCCGGAGCTGGCCTCCGGTGCCCTTCGGCGGCTGGCGACGCTCCAGGCCGACGCCGACGACCCCGAGCGCGACATGGAGCCCGGCAAGATCCCCCACGAGATCCGGCACGGTGAGCTGACGAAGCTCGGCCTGCTGCCGTACGCCCCGTACTACGGCACGCACGACGCGACCAGCCTCTTCGTGATCGTCGCCTCGTACCTCTACCAGTGGCTCGGCGATCGGAGCGTCATCGAGCGCTACCTGCCGAACATCGAGGCCGCACTGCGCTGGATCGACGAGCACGGCGACCTCGACGGCGACGGCTTCCAGGAGTACCGGACCCGTTCGAGCCACGGCTACTACAACCAGGGCTGGAAGGACGCCGGCGACGCCATTCCCCACGAGCACGGACGGATCGCGCCGCTGCCGCTGGCGCTGTGCGAGCTCCAGGGCTACGTCTACGACGCCAAGCTCCGAGCCGCCGACATCTTCCGCCTGCTCGGCCGCGACGAGGACGCGGAGCGGGTCCGTTCCGAGGCGATCCGGCTCTACGAACGGTTCAACGACGCATTCTGGTGGGAAGCCGAAGGGACCTACTATCTCGGGCTCGACGGCGAGAAGCGCCCGATCCGATCGGTCGCGTCGAACCCCGGCCACTGTCTCGCCAGCGGCATCGTGCCGCCCGAGCGCGCCGAGCGCGTCGTCCGGCGGCTGCTGGCCGACGACATGTGGTCGGGCTGGGGGATCCGGACGCTGTCGTCGGACCATCGCGCGTACAACCCGTTCAGCTACCACACCGGAACGGTCTGGCCCCACGACAACGCGATGGCGGCCGGGGGATTCCGGCGGTACGGGTTCGCGGCCGAGGCCGGCCAGGTGGCGCGGGGCATCTTCGACGCAGCCGAGCGATTCGTGGCGAACCGCCTGCCCGAGCTGTTCGCCGGTCTCCCGCGGCAACCGGGCAGCTTCCCCGTTCAGTACCTCGAGGCGAACGTGCCGCAGGCGTGGGCGGCGGCGTCGGTGTTCCGACTGGTGGCGATCCTGTGCGGCATCCACGCCTCGGCCGGGCCGGACGGTCCACGCCTGTACGTCGACCCCGCGCTGCCGGACTGGCTGCCGAGCCTGACCCTCCACGGACTCCGGGCCGGGAGGGGAGCGGTGAGTCTGCGCTTCGATGACGGCCGGGTCGACGTGCTGTCGAACACGACGGGGTTCGAGGTGGTCCACGATCGCGCCCCTCGGCCGGTGCCACCGTCGATCTCGCGCCCGCCATCGACCTCGAGGGGAGCGCGCCACGACCGCTGATCCGCCGGCGCCGTCTCGCCGGCCGCAGCGCTCACAGCGCTACGCCGGCCGGTTGCGGGCCGCGACCGGCCCCAGCCGCGGGGCGACGCCGCTGCGACGGCGCCGCGCACGGTCGGCGCGACCTCGCGAACCTGCCCGAACGGCCGCCTCTCGCTCCGGAAGCCCCGGACTTAGCGCTGCGGGCGCTGCGGGTCTACCTTGACCCGGCCGCTATCGGCCGGAGTGATGTTTCGGGGCTTGGCCGGGACGAACGCGTGGCCGGCACCGACTTCTGCCCCGCCGTATCACGCCCATCGATGCGCACGGCCGCTTCGGGGCACACGCGAGCCGCGAGGGACCGCTTAGCCGGCGCGCTACCCCGGATCCATCGATGTGGCTGGTGGGTGGGGGCCCAGCACCCGCCCGGTGACGGGCGCGGGGCAGACCGCAGCCGCGGGACCCACACGCAACGCGCGCCCCACACGCAACGCGGGCCCCACACGCCACGCGGGCCCCACACGCAACGGCGGCGCCCCCGAGGGAGCGCCGCCGTCTCGGTACGGACGAGGGGTGGCCGGGAGGTTAGCCCTTGACCGCACCACCCGTGATGCCGCGGACGAAGTAGCGCTGGAGCCCGAGGAAGACGAGCATCGGGATCAGCATCGAGACGAACGCGGCCGCGGTGAGGAACTGCCAGCCGCCGCCGAAGTTCGTCGTGAGGTTGGCCAGCGTGACCGTGAGCGGGTGGTTCGCCGGCACCGGCCCGAGGTACACCAGCGCCACGAGGAGGTCGTTCCAGACCCACAGGAACTGGAAGATCACCAGCGACGCGAGGGCCGGCACGCTCATGGGGATCGCGAGCCGGAAGAACGACGTGGCGGGCCCCGCCCCGTCGATCGCCGCCGACTCGAACACCTCGCGCGGCAGGCCGCCCATGTAGTTGCGGAGCAGGTAGATCGCGAACGGGAGGCCGTAGCCGGTGTGGGCCAGCCACACCGCGAGGATCGTGCCCGAGATCCGATTGCCCATGATCTCGGCGTCCCGCAGCGCCGACAGGACGGGGATGAACGTGACCTGGAGCGGGACGACCAGCAACCCGACCATCGCCACGAACAGGATGTTGCGGCCCGGGAAGTTCATCCACGCGAACGCGTACGCGGCGAACGCCGCGATCATCACCACGAGCACCGTCGCGGGGATCGTGATGATGAAGCTGTTCAGGAACGAATCCCAGAAGCCCGCCCGGTTCAGGACGTAGTCGTAGTTCGAGAACGTGAACTCGTAGGGCGGCGCGATCGCCGTCCACCACCCCGACCGGTTCGTCGCCGCCGCCGTGCGGAACGAGGCGACGAGCAATCCGATCGCCGGGATCGCCCACAGGAGCATCAGGATCCAGAGGACGAGGTGGACGGGGAGCCCGCCGAATCTCGGAGCGCGGCGGCGGGTGTCGGCGGGGGTCTGGACGCCGACCGCGACCGGAGCCTGGGCCTGCGTCATCGGATCGCCTCCTGCTCGCGGAACCGCTTGATGTTGTAGATCATCACCGGGATGATCGCGAGGAAGAGGATCACCGCCACGGCCGCCGATCGGCCCTGCTGGCCGTTGTTGAACAGCTCCTTGTACATGCGGTTGGCGATGACCTCGGTGTCGAAGTTGCCCGCGGTCATCACGTACACCACGTCGAACGTCTTGAGCGCGTAGATGATCACGGTGGTTGCCACGACCGCCATCGTGGGGGCGAGCAGCGGCAGGACGATCCGGCGGAAGACCTGCCACTCATTGGCGCCGTCGACGCGGGCCGCCTCGAGGAGCTCGGTGCTGATCCCCTTGAGCCCCGCGGACAGGATCACCATCGCGAAGCCGGTCAGCATCCAGACGCCCACGATGATCAGCATGATGTTGTTGAGCGGTGCGCCCTGGACCCACGGCACGGCGTCCGCCCCGGTCGCGGTCACGATCGCGTTGAGCGTGCCGACGTTGGGGTTGTAGTCGTACATGAGCCGCCAGATGACGCCGGCCGCCACGAAGCTGATCGCCATCGGCAGGAAGACGACGCTCTTGACGAAGCTCTCGTAGCGGACCCGGTCCACGAGGACCGCGACGAGCAGCCCGATGCCGACCGTGAGGAGCGGCAGCAGGATGACCCAGATCACGTTGTTGCGAAGCGCGACGAGGGTGTCGTTCTGGGTGAAGAACCACTCGTAGTTGGTGAGGCCGATGAACTCGCGGTTGGCGCGGTCGTAGAAGCTGCGCAGGATCGTCGCGATCGTGGGGTAGACGAGGAAGTAGCCGAGGAACAGGAGGCCGGGCGCGAGCCACAGCCACGGCCGGATGCGAGGCCCGATCCGTGCCGGCAACCGTCGGACGATGGCCTCGATCAGGACGATGTACCCGACGAGGACGGCCGGCACCGCCAGCACGACCACCGCCGCGGACACGAGACGGTTCGAGAGCAGGTCATCGAGCATGGGCTGGCTCTCCGAGCGGGTGGGCGACGGGCGTCGTGCCCGCCGCCCACCGAGTTGGGCCTCCGACTACTGGCTGTAGGCGTCAGCCTGGACCGAGTCGAGCTCGGTCAGGATGGCGTCGAGCTCACCCTGGTTCTGGGCGAACCGGACGATCGCCCGGAAGAACGCGTCGTTCATCGCGCCCGGCATGAGGTCGGACCCGTCGAACTTCGCGGCCGCCGCCTCGCTGAGGATCTCGGCCGACCGGCGCGATGCCTCGTCGGGATACGCCTCGAGCGGGACGTTCTTGTTCATCGAGATGAAGCCACCGCGCTCGACCCAGATCTGCTGTGCGTCGGCGGTGTTCAGGTACTGGATGAGCGACCGCGCCTGCGGCGTGTCGTTGAACATGCCGAACAGGTCGCCGGCCGTTGTGACCGCTCCCGGGAACTCGGGGTTGATGTCCGGCATCGGGAAGAAGTCGTAGTCCTCTTCGGTCGCGCCGGCTTCGTTCTTGAAGAAGTCGGTGATGAAGCTCGCCTGGTGGTGGAGCAGGCACTTGGGCGGATCGTCGAACAGCCCGTTGCCGGCGGTCTGGAAGCTCGTGGCCACGACGTTGGTCGGGCCGCCCGCCGCGAGGTCGAGCGCCGAGCCGAACGTCTCGAACGCCGACTTGATCTCGGGCGAGGTCCATTTCTGCGTCCCCTGGACCCAGGCGTCGTAGACGTCGGGACCGGACTGGCGCAGGACGATGTCCTCGATCCAGTCGGTGCCGGGCCAGCCGGACGCCCCGCCCGACTCCACGCCGATGCACCACACGGCGGTGTCGCCGGTCGCCGCCTCCTGGGCGGCCTGCTGCATGGCGTCGAACGACTCGAACTCGGTCCCGCCCGTCCAGTTGGCCGGGTTGAACCAGATCAGGCCCTTGACCGCGGCCTTCGTGAAGATCGCGACGAGCGTGCCGTCCTCGGCCTGGCCGGCCTCGGCAAAGCCGGGCGGCGTCTCGCTCTGGTACGTCGCGAAGTCGATGACGTCGTCGAGCGGCTTGAGCGCGCCCTGGTCGTACCACTCCTTCATGAGGCCCGGGCCGGGGAGGCCGGCGAGGTCGGGCAAGTTGCCCGACGCGATGCCGGTCGTCAGCTGGGCCTGCAGGTCACGCGAACCCGTGTAGTTCACCTTGGCGCCCGAACACTCTTCCCACGGGGCGACCATCGCCATGAAGCTGTCCTGCTCGGAACCGCTCCAGGACCCGACGACGGACACCTCGCCGCCGATGTTCTCGCACTGGAAGCCCGAGCCCGTGCCGGCGCTGGCCGCGGGCGCCGAAGCGGCCGGCGCCGAGCCGGCCGGGGCCGATGCACCCCCACCGCCGCTCGGGGACCCGGGCGCGGTGGTGCCACCACCTCCGTCGCCGCCGCACGCGGCAACGACGAGCGTCGCCGTGGCGAACAGCGCGGTGAGCCGGCGTCGCCGGCTCCAGGAAACCGCCATGTCGCTCTCCTTTCTGGGCCGCCGGACTTCGGCGGTCCGCTCCTCCAACTCCGAGCCGCGCGTCACGCGCGGCCCCACTGCGTCGACGGCGGCGCCGTCGATCCTCGAACCGTGAGCTCGGTCGGCAGCAGCGTGCGCTGCGGCACCGCCCGTCCGGCGATCCGGTCGAGCAGTGCACGTCCGGCGGCCTGCCCGAGCTCGAAGGCCGGCAACCGGACGGTCGTGAGAGGTGGATCGAAGTAGGCCGCCAGCGGGATGTCGTCGAAGCCGACGACCGAGACGTCGGCGGGGACCTGGCGCGCCGCCTCGCGCAGGGCCCCGAGCGCCCCGAGCACGAGGACGTCGCTGGCCACGAACATCGCGCTGAACGTCGTCCGGCGCAGGAGGTCGCCGGTCGCGGCCGCGCCGCTGGCCGCGTCGAAGGAGCCCTCGGCGACGAGCGCCTCGTCGTACGCGATCCCCGACGCCTCGAGCGCGGCCCGGTAGCCCGCCAGCCGCTCCTGCGCGGACGTGTAGCTCAGGCGGGCGTTCGTCACGCACGCGATGCGGCGGTGTCCGAGCGCGATGAGGTGCTCGACCGCGCCTCGAGCCCCGGCGACGTTGTCGACGTCGACGCTCGGCACGTCGAGACCCGGCAGCGAGCCTTGGAGGACGATCGGGAAGCCCTCGCGCGCGAGCTCGCCCAGCGACGGGTCGTCCATGCGCGGTCCGGACACGACGAGGCCGTCGGCGTGCTGGGAGCGGAGGAGGCGGTCGTAGCTGCCGTCCGGGGCGAGCGGCTCGACCATGACCCGGGAGCCGGCCGCGCTCGCGGCGGACGCGAGCCCGCGCAGGGTCTCGGCGAGCGTCGCGTCGCCCGCCACCTGCTCGGCGGTCTGGCGGAGCACGAGCCCGAGAACGTGGGTCCGGCCACCGGCGAGCTGGCGGGCCGGGGCGTGCGGGTGGTAGCCCAGCTCGGAGGCTGCACGCAACACGCGCTGGCGCGTCTCGTCGCTGATCTGGACGTCGGTCCGATAGTTCAGCACGAACGACACCGTGGTCCGCGAGACGCCGGCACGCGCCGCCACGTCCGCACTGGTCGGTCGCGATCGGGCCATGGCCCGCCTCCGTGTTGACGCACCCGGGGCAACCTCTCTCGACCGCGGGAATGGGGCAGTGGCCGAGGAGACTAACGCGCGTCAGTAACGCGCATTAATCCACACGCTCCCCGGAGCGTCAAGCCGTCATTTCGATGACAAACGGGGAGGGCCGTGACCGGTCATCGGGCCGCCGAACGCGCGCGATGCAGCCGGCGTGGGTTCCGCCGTCTGCCCGCGGCCGGTCGCACGGCGCCAGCCACGGGCAAGGGCGGCAGGTCCCGCGCGACCCGACGTGAACTGCCGCCGCTCCCTGCTACCATGGTGCGGCCGTCCCAACCCGTCATCCAGCGGAGTCGACCCGCTCGTGCCACTCGAGTTCCTGAAGCGCCGCGGCACCCAGCCCGGGAACGCCCCTGCGCCGGCCGCCCCGCCGCCGACCCTCTCGACCGCCCTGCCCGAGGAGATCATCGCGCAGGAGTACCAGCTCAAGCTGTACTACGCGGGCAAGAGCAGCGAAGGCGTGCGGATGAAGGCCGGGCCCAACGCGCTCAACGAGCTGCCGTCGATGCTGGTCGGGCTGGCCAAGAGCGAGATCGAGGTGGTCGAGCCGCTGCCGATCGAGTTCAGCCAGGCCACCCCGACGATCGCCCGGCCGTCCGAGGCCATGCAGTGGCTCAACGCCCATCACGTGCACTCGCCGATCACGCGCCACGCGCTGGTCGTGCTCGAGTCGATCGACGCGATCGACCTCGCGTTCGACACGTTCGTGTGCTCGCTCCTCGACGGCGAGGTCGACACCTCGGGCTATCCCGAGTACAACGCGATCGTCGGCGGGGTCGCGTCGCACTGGGACGAGGCGACCGGCGACATGATCTGCCGGGCCGTCGTCGGCTGGGGCGGCCGCGGCGTCCGCGGCGACACGGATCGGATCGGATCCAAGCTGCTCGCCGGCCTGCTCACGAACGTGCTGGCCAGCCAGAACGCGCTCGGGATCACGACGATCGAGCGCCCGGTCCCGGCGGCCGGTCGCGGCGGGCTCGTGTGCGCCCACTGCGGCTTCGCCTCCGCGCACGAGCGGGCGTTCTACTGCCCCAAGTGCGGCATGCGGCTCCTCCGAGGCTGAGCCGACACCGATGCCCATCTACGACTACGCCTGTTCCGCCTGCGGTCACCGTTTCGAGGCGATCCACGGGGTTCACGACGCGGGCCCGGCCACCTGCCCGACGTGCGGCAGCGGCCCGGTCAAGAAGGCCTTCGCGGCGCCGGCCGTCCTGTTCAAGGGGTCCGGCTGGGCCAAGGTCGATCGCCGCTCGACGTCGAGCGTCTCGAAGGCGAGGACCGACGACGCGCCGGCGGCGACGAGCAGCACCGGCGACGCATCGGCGACCGGCGGATCGACGCCGGCCGCGAGCGGCGCCGATTCGAGCTCCGCGGCGTCCACTTCGACCGACTGACGTGCCGTCCGCCGCCGACTGGATCACGCTTGCCGAGGCGGCCGAGATCCTCGAGGCTGCCAACATCCGGTTCACGCCCGCGACGATCGGCGGCTGGGCGCGGGCCGGTCGCCTGCAGAGCATCAAGCTGGGCGGCCGGCGATTCGTGCGGCGCGGCGAGGTGAAGGCGCTCGTCGCCGGGCCCCGCCGGGTGCGCGCCGAGGACGTCCAGCAGGGTCTCTTCGAAGACCTGCGGGGCTGAGCCGGCGACGGCTCGTGGACGCTCGAGCGCTCGTCGCGCGGGTCATCGGGCGGGTCGCCGAGCACCGTGCGGTCGCGCGCCTCCGTGCCGTCCTCGACGTGTACGGCGCCAGCGCCGGCGGCCTCCTCGCCAACGGGCTCGCGTACGCGGCGCTGTTCGCCGCGCTGCCGACGACCCTGCTCATGCTCGGCATCACCGGGTTCGTGGCGCGCGACCCGGCATACCAGCAGGCGCTCATCGACCAGCTCGGGACGGCCTTTCCGCCGATGCGCGAGCTCCTCGACGATGCGCTCGTCGCGGTGTCCGAGGGCGCCGGGCTCAGCTCGCTCCTCGGCGCGATCGGTCTCATCTGGGCCGTCAACCAGTTCTACGGCACGCTCGACACGGCGTTCGCGCGGATCTTCTCGGCGACCCCCGAGCGCAACCTCGCGCATCGCACGCTGCTCGGCTTCGCGTTCGTGCTGCTGCTGGTCGGTGTGGTCGTGCTCGGCGTCGGGCTGACCTGGTTCGTGGCGCTGCTCGACACCGTCCTGCCGTCGGGCATCCCGACGGCAGGTGCCCTCGCCGACCTGCTGACCTCGCCGCTCGGGATGCTCGTCGGCGCGACGGCCGTGCTCGCGGTGGCGTACCGGGTCGTGCCGCCGCGGGCGCCGCGCTGGACCGCCATCGCGCTCCCGACGGTGGTCGTCGCGGTCGCCCTCACGCTGCTGACCCAGGCCTTCGGGCTGCTCGCGCCGCTCCTCGTCCGGAGCGCCGCCTTCGCCGGCTCGCTGGCCGCCGCGTTCGTCGCCCTCGCGTGGCTCTCGTTCAGCTTCCAGGCCGTGCTGCTCGGTGCCGCCTGGGTCCGCGTGCTCGACCCGGTTGTGCCGCGCGACCCCTGATCAGGCGATGCCGCGGGCGGCCCAGGCACGCGCCGGGATCACCACCGGCCCGTCCGACAGGACCGCCCGGCAGCGCTGCCGGAGCGCGGCGACGTGATCGGGCTCGAGCGTGCGGACGTAGGCACCCGCCGGGCCGACTCCCTGCGTGAAGGGCTCCCACCACTCGTCGAAGGTCTCGTGCGTCCGGTCGGCGCTCAGGACCGCACCGACGACCTCGCGGATCCCCGCCGACGCGAAGAGCTCCAGCAGGTGGCCCTCGCGGACGCCAGCCAGGTGCGATTCGTCCTCGACGCGGGGGTCGAGGTCGCGGGCCGCACGCCAGAACGCCCCGAGCGGTCCCTGCTCGCCGGCGTGGTCCCACACACAGGCGACGATCGTGCCGCCCGGGCGCGTCACGCGGCGCATCTCGGACAGTCCGGCGACGGGATCGGCCATGAAGTGGACGACGAGCTGGGCGAGGGCCGCATCGAACGCGCCGTCGGGGAAGGGGAGGGCTTCGGCACGTGCCTCCCGGACGTCGACGCCGGGATACCGCTCGCGGGCCGCCGCGACGAACGACGACGACGGGTCGACCGCGCTCACCGCGCCGGCGCCGAGCCGATCCACGAGCGCGGCGGTCAAGGCACCCGGCCCGCACCCGACATCGAGCGCGCGATCGCCCGCGGCGAGACCGGCCAGGTCGGCCATCTGCGGCGCGAGCAGCCGCGAGTAGCGGCCCATGAACCGGTCGTAGGCCTCGGCGGCGACGTCGAAGGTCATGGCCGACACTGTGCCGCCCGTCGTGTCCCGGTGTCCAGCGTGTCCGGCGGCTTGGGCTGCGCCGACGATAGTTGTCGGGCGACAACAATCGGCTATGCTGTCGCCATCGTGCGCACGATCGCGTTTCTCCACGCCCCGCTCCTCGATGTGCTCGAGCGCTTCGCGGTCACCGCCGTCGGCTTCACCACGCGAGCGCTGGCCGGGGTCGACGCGGGGGGAGACCTGACGGTGGCGCAGTGGCGCGCGCTGGTCGTGGTGGACTCGGAGGACGGCATCCGGATGGGGGCGCTCGCCGAACGGCTCGGCATGTCCCGACCGTCGGCAACGCGGGTCATCGCCCGTCTCGAGCGCCGGGGCGCGGTCGCCCTCGAACGCGATGCCGGTGACGGACGGGCGGTCGTCGTTCGCGCGACGGCCACCGGCAGCGCCTTCCGGGCGGCTGTTGCAGCCCGCCGCCGCGAGCTCGTCGTCGACGCGCTCGCCGCGTACCTCCCGACCGCGCCGGCGGGGCTCGCCGGCGAGCTCGATCGGCTCGTCGAGCATCTCGAGCGTGACCCCGACCAGGCAGATCCCGAACCAGCGGCGATCGGCGCCGGAAGCGCGTCGTGACCGACGCGGCCTGAGCTAGAGGAGCGACATGGCAACGACTTCGCTTGCACCGACCGCGACGGGTTACCGAGCCGGTCTGTACGAGTGGCTGACGACGACCGATCACAAGAAGATCGGCATCCTCTACCTCGCGAACTCGTTCCTGTTCTTCTTCCTCGCCGGGCTGCTCGCGCTCGGCGTCCGTCTCGAGCTCGCGCAGCCGGGCCTCCAGTTCGTTAACGACCAGACCTACAACGAGCTGTTCACGATGCATGGGACCGTGATGCTGTTCCTGTTCATCATCCCGATCCTGGCCGGGTTCGGGAACTACGTCGTGCCGCTCCAGATCGGTGCGCCGGACATGGCGTTCCCGCGGATCAACGCGCTGTCGTTCTGGATGCTGCCGTTGGGCGGGATCCTCATGTTCCTCGGCTTCGCGACGGGTGGCGCCGCAGCGGCAGGGTGGACCAGCTACAGCCCGCTCGCCCAGGATCGGCCGCTCGGCATGGAGGGTGCCGGGCAGGACCTGTGGGCGGTCGGGCTCATCCTGGTCGGGACGGCGTCGATCCTCGGCGCGATCAACTTCCTCGTCACGATCTTCCAGATGCGAGCGCCGGGCATGACGCTCTTCCGGATGCCGATCATGGTCTGGACCGTGCTCGTCACGAGCGTCCTCGTGCTGATGGCCACCCCGGTGTTCACGAGCGCGCTCGTGATGCTGTTCATCGACCGGAACCTGGGCGGCGGCTTCTTCGATCCCGCGCGCGGCGGCGACCCGATCCTCTACCAGAACGTGTTCTGGTTCTACTCGCACCCGGCGGTCTACGTGATGATCCTGCCGGCGATGGGGATCATCTCCGAGGTCCTGCCGGTCTTCAGCCGCAAGCCGCTCTTCGGGTACAAGGCGTTCGTCTTCGCGACGGTGGGCATCGGGGCCGTCGGCTTCACCGTCTGGGCCCATCACATGTTCGCCACGGGTGCGGTCTACCTGCCGTTCTTCAGTCTGATGACCGCGATCATCGGCGTTCCGACCGGCGTGAAGATGTTCAACTGGATCTTCACGATGTGGCGCGGTCAGCTGACGTTCTCGACGCCGCTCCTGTTCGCGCTGGGCTTCCTGTCGATGTTCCTGATCGGCGGCATCAACGGCGCGTTCAGCGCGTCGGTGCCGGTCGACTTCGCGATCCACGACACGTACTGGGTCGTCGCCCACATCCACTACGTGCTGTTCGGCGGGTCGGTGTTCGGGATCATGGCCGGGATCTACTACTGGTTCCCGAAGATGACCGGCCGCCGGCTCCACGAAGGGCTCGGCAAGCTCCAGTTCCTGATTATGTTCCTCGGGTTCAACCTGACGTTCTTCCCGATGCACCAGCTCGGGCTCGCCGGCATGCCGCGGCGGATCGCGGACTACTCCTCGGCCGCCGGCTGGAACGACCTGAACCTGTGGGCCACGGTCGGCGGGTTCCTCATCGCGGCGAGCATGATCCCGTTCCTGTGGAACCTGTTCATCTCGCTGCGCAGCGGCGAGCCCGCGGGCGACGACCCGTGGGAGGGCAACACGCTCGAGTGGGCGACCTCGTCGCCGCCGCCGCCCTACAACTTCGACCGTCTGCCCGAGATCCGCTCCGAGCGGCCGGTGTTCGACCTGCGGCACGGACGAGGAGGAGCGTCCGTGCCCGGGTCGGACCGCGCGCGGCCTGCGGAGGCATAGGGCGACCGACGGCGCGGTTCACCTTCGCCACGTCGAGGCGTCTTCGGCCCATTCACGTCGGCGGACTACATTCCGGCGACATGCGTCGGGAACGGCAACGACGTCGCCGCATCCGGCGTCACCGGCGAGTGGGCTGCACCGGGAGCGTCGGGCCGTCAGGCCGGCGCCTGCGGCGTACCGCACCTCCGGCAGAACCGCGCGGTCGACGAGAGTGACAGCCCGCAGTTGATGCACGGCTGAACGCCGACGGCTGCGGGCGGCTTGGCCAGCCCGGGCGCGGCGGGGGCTGCCCCGAGCACCTCGCCCGCCGACGCAGCCCAGAGGCTCTCGATGCCGCCGGTCGGGACGACCGGGCGACCGAGGATCGTGCCCTCGGCAGGCGGCGGGACGGCATTCGCCTGGGGCCACTGCGGCGTGCCGGGCCACTGCGGGGTGCTCGGCCACTGCGGGGCGGGCCGTTCGACCGGTCCGTCGGCGTGTCGCTCGGCAGCGGCCGGCGGACGAACGTCCGGGGTCGCGGGCGGCGGCACGGGCCAGCTCGGCTGACCGACGACATCGTCGCGGACGGGTTCGGCGGCGATCGGCTCCGGCTCCGGTTCCACTGTCACGGGTGATTCGGGCTCGGCGGCGATCGGCGTCGGCGGCGCATCCGCCACGATGGGCTCCGGCGCGGCCGCGGGAACGGGCTCGGCCTCGAGCTCGGGTGACGGGGTCGTTTCCGCGCCAGGGGCGTCGATACGCTGCTCGCGCTCGAACGCCTCGAGTGCATCGTCGAGGCTCTGGCCGGGCCGGAACCTGGCGAGCAGCGCCGCGGTCTGGCGGCGGGCCGCCGCCGCGCGGTCGTCGGGTGTGCCGGGGTCCCCGGTCTCGGGATCAGCCAGCGCGGGGGGCGTCGCGGGCTCGGCTGGCTCGGCGGGGGCCGGGTCCGCATCGAGGGTCGCCGCAGCGGGGGCCTCGACCGGCTCGGCCTGGGCCTCGACCGGCTCGGCCTCTGCCTCGACCGGCGCGGCCTGGGCCTCGACCGGCGCGGCCTGGGCCTCGACCGGCGCGGCCTGGGCCTCGACCGGTTCCGCTGGCGCCTCCGGCCCATGGGTCGCGACCGTCTCGGGGGCCGCGGCCTCCGATCCGACGTCGACCGCGGTCTCGGTGACCGCAATCTCCTCGACCGCATCCGCATCCGCGACGGCTTCGACGGGATGCTCCTCGAGGGCCACCGGCTGCTCGGTCGCGTCGGCCATGTCGAGCGCGCGGAGCCGGGCCGCCAGGTCGATCTCCTCCGGCGGCTCGAAGTCGGCTTCGACCTCGGGCTCCGCGGTGACCGGGATGCCGTCGACGACCGGCCACGCCGGCGGCGCGTCCTCGAAGGGATGACTCCCGTTCGTCGCGACGGCGTTCGGCGCCGCGTCCGGCGCCGCGATCCCCGCCGCGGCATCGAGATGCGGGAACGGCGCGGGCATGATCTCGCGCCCGAGGTGCGGGGCGCAGGTGAGGCACTTCGCCTCGGCGTCGTTCCAGCAGTTGCCGCACGTGTACTGGCGGCAGCTCATGCAGAAGTTGAACGTCTTGTGGAAGGCGTCGAGCTGCTGGCTCGTCGCGCGGCGCTCCGCGTCGCTCCGGGCCGCGGCCATCGCCTCGTCCATCGTCGTATCGTCGGACATGACGAAGTTGCGAAGGCCCATCCCGATGACCTTGAGACCGCTCAGCGGTCCGCTGCGGGGCGTGCTCGATTCGAACGTGTAGCGGGTGCCACATCGTTCGCAGAAGGACTCGGTGAGGATCTCGGGCATCGTGCCCCCGGATGAACGCTGGACATGCCGGACCGAACGGGAGGCCCGAACAGGGCCGAGAGTATATCGCAGGGTCGTCGGCCACCCTCGACCGAGGGTACGGGTCGGACCGCCGAAGGTCCTCGATCGGCGCGGATCGGCGCGCGGCGGCGCGACGTCGCCCCCCGAAACTGGGGCGCGGCGGCGGTCGGGAGGGCCCGGCGGCCGGTCACGACGGGTCCCTCTGGTATGCTCCGGCACCGATCATGGCCCCCTTGGCCGCCCTCGAGCGGTTCTTCGAACGCCTCTTCGAGCGCCCCACGGCGCGCTTCTTCCGGACGCGGCTCCAGCCGGTCCAGCTCCAGCGACGCATCGAGCGGGCGATGGAGGCGGAGCGGCTCTCGTCGGCCGATCGGACGCTGGTTCCGAACCGCTACGTGGTGCACCTCAACCCCCACGACCTGGCGTCGTTCGGGGACTTCTCCGAGACGCTCGCCGCCGAGCTCGCGGACGGCGCGCTGCTGTTTGCGCGGTCGCATCGGTACACGCTGGTCGACCGGCCCCGCGTCGATCTGCTCGCGGACCCGACGGTCGCGCGCGCCGACATCGTCGTGTCGGCCCGCTTCGCCGACCCGATTGCGGGGCGCGTGGGACCCGAGCCGGCCCGGCCGACATCCCGTGAGATCCCCGCCGACGACGCTGCGGCGGAGGCGTCGCTCGAGGAGCGCGCGAGCTCGACGATGGTCTTCCAGGTGCCGCGTCCGACGGGTCCGCGCGCCCGTCTCGAGGTGACCGAGCCGGGCGGCGCACGCCGCGAGGTCGTCCTCGACGGTCAGCTCCTGACGATCGGCCGGGCCACCGACAACGGCCTCGTCCTGGCCGATGGGCGCGTCTCGCGTCACCATGGCCGGATCGCGGCGCGGCGCGGGGCGCTGGTCTACACCGACCTCGGCAGCACGAACGGCACCCTCGTCAACGGCAATCCCGTGGCCGAGGTCGTGCTCGGCAGCGGCGACCGGATCCAGGCCGGCGATTCGCTCATCGTGGTGGAGGCGGTCGGGGACGACGGAACGGCGGGCTGATGGACGGATTCCTGCTCGTCCT
The DNA here is from genome assembly GCA_044506615.1 of Chloroflexota bacterium. Classification (GTDB taxonomy): domain Bacteria; phylum Chloroflexota; class Limnocylindria; order Limnocylindrales; family CSP1-4; genus DASTYU01. The sequence continues at coordinate 27,099 of JBIQKJ010000018.1, forward strand.
GTGGCTCGTTCGGATCCTGTTCCTCGTCCTGCTCTACCTCTTCCTGTTCCGGGTCGTGCGTGCGCTCATGCGCGATCTGCGCGCCGCGTCGCAGAGCTCGGTCGCCGAGCTCGGCCGGCTGCTCGTGCTGGACTCGCCCGGCGGCGACCCGCCGGTCGGCGCGGCGTTCTCGCTCGACGCGATCACCACGCTCGGGCGCGATGTCAACAACCAGATCGTGGTCGAGGACCCGTTCGCGTCGGCGGAGCACGCTGTGCTCACGTTCCGTGGCCGCGACTGGTGCGTCGAGGATCTCGGCAGCACCAACGGCACGTTCGTCAACGGACTCCAGGTCGAGGGCGTGGCGCCGCTCGGCTTCGGCGACGAGATCCAGATCGGGCAGGTTCGCCTGCGGCTCGAGCGGGCCCGGACCCGCCGATGAGCGGGCCCGTGGCAGGGACTCCCGAGCGCGGTGTGCGAGGCGCGGCGCCGGCCCTGCCGGCGGTCCTCGGCGGCGTGCGGCCCCGGGCGCGCTGGCTCGAGCTTCGGCTGCTCGCGGTCGTGGCGCTCGCGACGATCGTCGGGAGCATCTCGCTGGGCGCGACCCTGCGCGGCCGACCCGACGGCGGCGCGGTCGTCGAGCCCGGCCTGTGGGCGCCGCATGATCCGGTCGCCCTCCTCGTCTACCTGGGTGCGCTTGGGGTGGCGCACCTGGCGTTGGTCGTCGCCGGCCGGCGCACCGACCAGGTCCTGCTGCCCGCGGTCGGCCTCCTCGGCGGGATCAGCCTGCTGCTGATGCAGCGGCTGCCGCAGGACCGGGTCGGCTCGGGCTTCTTCGGCGCGGAGGGGCTGGGGCAGGTCCAGCTCGTCTGGCTCGTGCTGTCGCTCACGGTCGCGACCGCGGCTGCCGTCGCCATCCGATCCGACGCCTGGCTGCGCCGGTACAAGTACACGTGGGCCGCCGCCGGGATCGGGCTGCTGCTGCTCACGTTCGCGTTCGGCACCGACGCCGGCGGGCAACGCCTGACGCTCGTCATCGGGCCCTTCAGCGGGCAGCCGTCCGAGCTGCTCAAGGTGATCCTCGTCGTGTTCCTCGCGGGCTACCTGTCCGAGAACCGGGCCCTGCTCGTCGAGCAGGACACGCGGCTCGGACCGCTGCGGCTCCCGCCCGTGCCGTACCTCGCCCCGATGGCCGCGATGTGGGCGATCGCGCTCGGGATCGTCGTCATCCAGCGGGACCTCGGAGCAGCACTGCTGTTCTTCGGCGTGTTCCTGCTGCTGCTGTACGCGGGCACGGGCCGGCTGAGCCTCGTGGTCATGGGGCTCGCGGCGTTCTTCATCGGCAGCGCGATCCTCGCGACGCTGTTCCAGCACGTCGGCACGCGGATCGCGATCTGGCTCGACCCGTTCGCCGACCCGCTCGGAGCCGGGTACCAGGTGGTCCAGTCCCTCCACGCGTTCGCGCGCGGCGGGCTCATCGGGATGGGGCTGGGGAACGGGCTGCCCGAGGTCGGCGGCCGCCTGCCGATCCCCGAGATCCACACCGACTTCCCGCTGGCGGCGCTCGGCGAGGAGCTCGGGCTGATCGGGGTGATGGCGATCCTCGGCGTCTACCTCGTGATCGTCATGCGCGGCCTGCGGATCGCGGCGGCAGCGACGGACGAGTTCCGGGCGCTGCTCGCGACGGGGCTCGCGCTCGTCGTGGGCATCCAGGCGTTCATCATCGCGGCCGGCAACCTCAAGCTCCTGCCGCTCACCGGCGTCACGCTCCCGTTCATCAGCTACGGCGGTTCCTCGCTGCTCGCCAACGGGCTCGTCATCGGGCTCCTGCTCGCGATCTCCGATCGCGGCGCCGAGCCGCCGCCCCCGCCACGACCCGGTGGCCGGAGCCGCCTCGGACGGTGGCGCCGGGGAGGGGGATCGTGACGCTGCCGACGGCGCGCGAGCGGCGGCCGATCGGCCGGAACGTCGTCCACATCGGCCTCGTCATGGCGCTCGCGTTCGGCTCGCTCGCCGGCGCAGCCGGCTGGTGGGGCGTCGTCGAGGCACCGAGCCTCGTCCGCTCGCCGAGCGACCCCGCGGTGATCGCTGCGGCACGCACCGTGGCGCGAGGCAGGATCGTCGACCGGACGGGGGTCGTCCTCGCGGACAACGAGCGCGACCAGAACGGCGAGTGGTACCGCACGTACCGGAGCCGGGTCGTGAGCCACGTCATCGGCTACTCGTCGCGCCGCTTCGGCGACGCGGGGCTCGAGCGAGCGTACAGCGCGGAGCTGTCGGGCCTCGCGGCCGATCCCGTCGCCGACGCGTTCCGGAAGTTCGGGTCGGACCCGTTCGACCCGCAGGACCTGACGCTGTCGCTGTCGTTCGAGCTCCAACGTGCCGCCACGCGCGCGCTGGGCGACCGGCGCGGCGCCGTCGTCATGCTCGATCCGACGACCGGCGAGGTGCTGGCGCTGGCATCGACGCCGACCTACGACGCGACGGCGATCGCCGCGCCCGGCCGGGCGGCCGCCGAGACGTTCGATGCCCTCCGCGAGGACGACCGCCAGCCGCTCCTGCCGCGGGCCACCCTCGGGCGATACGTCCCGGGATCGGTGTTCAAGATCGTGACCGCGGTGGCCGGGCTGGGATCGGGCGCGATCTCGCCGAGCACCCGCTTCCGGGAGCAGGCCGAGGCCGGTCGTCGCGGTCTCCTCGTCCAGGGGTTCCGGATCCGCGAGAGCCACACCCTTCGTCGGGGCGAGGCGCTCAACCTCGAGGAGGCGACGGAGATCTCGTCCAATATCTACTTCGCCCTGGTCGGGCTGCGCACGGGCGGCGCGGAGCTCGTCGAGATGGCCGGCCGGCTCGGGTTCAACGAGCCCTTGCCGTTCGACCTCCCGACCGCGGTGTCGCAGGTGACGAACGGGCGAGGCGACAGGCCGGGGGGCTTCGTCGACGACGTCGAGCTCGCGAACGCGGCCTACGGCCAGGGGGAGACGTTCGTGACGCCGCTCCAGATGGCGCTCGTCGCCGCGACCGTGGCGAACGACGGCGTGCTGATGCGCCCGCGCCTCGTGACTGCGATGACCGGCAAGCGTGGAACCCGCGAGGTGGGTCCCTCGGAGGTTCGGCAGGTGCTCTCGCCCAGCGACGCGCGCGCCATCCAGGAGGCGATGCAACGGGCGGTCGAAGGCGAGCTCGGACGAGGGTTCACGACCGGGGCGAAGGTGCCGGGCGTGCCCACCGCCGGGAAGTCCGGGACGGCCGAGCTGGGCGGGTCGGGCGAGCCCCATTCGTGGTTCATCGGATTCGCTCCGGTCGAGCAGCCGCGCATCGCGATCGCCGTCCTCGTCGAGCAGGCGGGCCGGGGCGGAGCGGTCGCGGCGCCGTTGGCGGGTGACATGATGCAGACCTACTTCGAGGAGTTCGACGAGTGACCCGTGGGCCGGCGCGTGAGGAGGGGGTGCGGCGTGACTAGGGTCCGAGGCGTGACCAGCGGGGGCGAGGCGTGACCAGGAGGTGCGGCGCGTGACCACGAGGTGCGGCGCGTGACCGAGGAGCCCCGCGACGAGCAGCGCCCGCGACCGCTCATCGAGCGGATCGGGATGGCCGCGATTGCGGCGGTGCTGGCGGTGCTGTTCGCGTTCGTGGCAGCGGCGGCCTGGGTGGGCGGCGAGGTGTTCCTCGCGGCGATGGGCGCGATCGGCTGCCTGATGACGCTGTGGGTGGGGGCCCTCACGCTGTTCCGGCGGTAGGGCCCGGCGTGGGCGGCCCGCGTGGGCGGCCCGCGTGGGCGGGGAGGCCGGCGGGTGCCCGGCGGCCCGGCGCTGGGGCCGCGGCCCCCGGCCCCAGTCTTGCCTCCCGCGCAGGTTTGCTCCAGTTCCGTGCGCCTGGCGCAAGATCGCCGGTCCGGCTTGCTCCAGGAGCACGTGATGGGGCGTCCCGCGCCGATCCGCCGCAAAGTCTTGCTCTGGAAGCACGATTCTGAGGTTTCCCAAGCGCCTGGCAGCCGAATCTGAAGCCTGACGCAAGATTCCGCGCCTTTGCGGCCGAAACGGGAAGTGGAGGCCGCCGACACGTGCTTCCTGCGCAAGTCCGGGGGAACCCGGGCCGGCGACTCCCCGCCGGACGCCGACCCCCGCCGGAACGCCGACCCCCGCCGACCCCCGCCGACTCCCCGGCGACTCCCCGGCGCGCCCGGCGTCGGCCCCGCCCACACCACGCGCCGACCGAACCCGTTCGGAACCATGTTGCCCGACTCGACGTACTATTCGGCAACACTCCGACGTCCCGTGCCGCGGCCGTCGCATCCCGCCCGACCCGTCCGGCGCCGCCGTCCCCGGCTCCGTACACCCGCGAGGGGAGACACGCAGTCACATGACGAAGATTCAGGAGACCGGCGACAAGGTCCTCGCCAACGTCGAGCGCGTCATCGTCGGCAAGCATCACGAGGTCCGCCTGGCGCTCGTCGCGCTGCTCTGTCGCGGTCACCTGCTGATCGAGGACGTCCCCGGCACCGGCAAGACCGTGCTCGCGAAGGCCATCGCGCGCAGCCTCGGCTGCACGTTCCGGCGCATCCAGTTCACGCCCGATCTGCTCCCGTCCGATGTGACCGGCCTGTCGATCTACAACCAGAAGACCCAGGAGTTCGAGTTCCGGCCCGGCCCGATCATGAGCCAGGTCGTCCTCGCCGACGAGATCAACCGCGCGACGCCGAAGACCCAGTCCGCGTTGCTCGAGGCGATGGAGGAGCGCCAGGCCACCATCGACGGCCAGACCCACCCGATGCCCGACCCGTTCCTCGTGATCGCCACGCAGAACCCGATCGAGTACGAGGGCACGTTCGCGCTGCCCGAGGCCCAGCTCGACCGGTTCATGCTCCGTCTCCGGCTCGGCTACCCCCAGCCGATCGAGGAGATCGTGATCCTCGACGAGCAGAAGCGGCACCATCCGCTGGAGGCGCTCGAGGAGGTCCTCACGATCGACGAGCTGCGCGATCTCCAGTCCGCGGTCCGCGAGATCTACGTCGACCCGACGGTCGCCGACTACATCGTCCGGCTCGTCAACGGCACCCGGACCCATCCCGACGTGTACCTCGGCGCCTCGCCGCGCGGCTCGATCGCGCTGTACCGGGCGGGCCAGGCGCTGGCCGGGCTGCTCGGGCGCGACTACGTCATCCCCGACGACGTCAAGGCACTCGCCGAGCCCGCGCTCGCGCATCGGCTGATCATCAAGACCAGCTCGTCGATCCACGACGTCCAGGCCGGGCAGGTCGTCCGCGAGCTGCTCGACGCGACCCCGATCGACGGCATCCGCCCCACGGGCGCCGGGGGGCCGCGCGAGCTGCGGTCCGCTCCGGGCGCCGCCGTTCAGCAGGCGCCGAGCGCCTAGCCGGCGCACGGCCAGCGAACCCGGGAGCAGCGGATGGTCCGCCGGCTGCAGATCCTCGTCATCGGGGCGATCCTCGTGATCGCGGCCTTCTCGAGCGGTCTGCCGTTCCTGTTCTACCTCCTGTACCTCGCGATCCTCGTCATCGGCGGCTCGTACGTGCTCGTGCGACTCGGGCTGACGGACCTCGAGGCGGGCTACGCGGTCAGCCAGCTCCACGGGCACGTCGGTGACAAGCTGACCGTGACCTACACGCTGCGCAACTCGAGCCGGCTCCCGAAGCTGTGGCTCGAGGTCCACAACCCGACGACGCTCCCCGGCGGCCTGCCGGGCAGGGCGCTGTCGCTGGCCGGCCGGCAGGAGCGGTCCTGGCTCGTTCGCGCGCCGCTCACGCGCCGCGGCCACTTCCGGATCGATCCGCTCGGGATCCGGACCGGCGACCCGTTCGGCTTCTTCGAGGCCTCGGCGTCGGTCGGGCAGGGGGTCGGCGTCGTCGTGTACCCGCGCCTCGAGCCCGTGCCGGCATGGCGGCTGCCGGCCGCGAACATCGAGGGCAGCCACGCAGCGCCCGAGCGCACGCATCAGACCACGCCGCTCGCGATGTCGGTCCGGCCGTATGCCCCGGGCGACAGCATGAACCGGATCCACTGGAAGTCGACCGCGCGTCACAGCGAGATCCAGGTCAAGGAGTTCGACCTCGAGCAGACCGCCGACGCGTGGATCGTGCTCGACCTCGAGCGCTCGATCCAGACCGGCCGCGGCGACGAGTCGACGACCGAGGCCGCCATCCGTGCGGCCGCGGCGATCGCCGACAAGGCGATCGTCGAGAACCGCGCCGTCGGCCTGACCGTCAACGCCCGACGACCGAGCCACATCCCGCCCGATCGCGGGGGCCGGCAGCACCTCAAGATCATGCAGCTGCTCGCGGCGCTCGAGGCGGACGGCGAGGCGCCGCTCGTCGAGACGCTCGTGCAGAACGTCGGCCGGCTCCGGCGCGGCATGACCGCGGTCGTCATCACACCCTCGCTCGACCCGGGCTGGGTGCGCGTGCTCGCGACGCTCCGCAATCGCGGCGTTGCCTGCGTCGTGGTCACGCTCGACGCGCCGGCCTATGACCGGCTCGGCAGACAGGCCCGGGCGGCAGCGCTCAAGGAGCCGTTCGTGCCCGACCTCGAGGCCGACGAGCGCGCCGCGCAGCGGGTCCGCGCGCTTCGCCACGCGCTCGCGGAGTACGAGCTGAAGACGTACACGGTCGTGCCCGGCGCGCCGCTCGGGGAGGTGCTCGCCGGATGACGACACCCGCCGGCTCCCGCGTCCCGCGCCGCCCCGCCGAGGGCTGGATCACGCTCGTGCTCGTCCTGCTGCTGACAGTGACGATCGCGTGGTCGATCGACGACGCCGCGTGGGTGCTCGGTCGCGACGCCTACACCGACTTCCTGACCCTCGCCGTCCTGGGTGGGGTCCTCGCCGGGTTCGGCGGCGCCAAGGTCCGCTGGGGTCGGTGGGCGACGTATCTCTTCGGTGCGCTCGTTGCGGCCCTGGTCGTGCCGCTGTGGGTCGGCAACGTCCTCGCGCCCGACGCGAGCTGGCCCGAGCAGTACCGGGCGACGGCCGCGTCGGTCGTGAACGCGTGGCGTGACCTCGCGATCCTCAATCGGACCGTCACCCAGCAGTACGGCCACTTCCTGCTCGTGCTCGGGCTGTTCACGTGGGCCACCGCCATGTACGCGTCGTTCACGGTCTTCGGGCATCGGCGGCCGCTCAACGCGATCGTGCTCGTCGGCTTCGTGCTCGTCGGGAACATGGCGTTCACGCTCCGCGACCAGCTCACGTACCTCGTGATCTTCTCGCTCGCCGCGCTGTTCCTGCTCGTGCGCTACCACGTCTTCGACGAGGAGGCCGAGTGGCTGCGCCGCCGGATCGGCGACCCATCGACGATCTCGTCGGTGTACCTGCGGGGCGGCGCCGTGTTCATCGCGTTCGCCGTCGTCGGGTCGCTGCTGCTGACGCAGACCGCGTCGTCGGCGCCGCTCGCGAGCGCGTGGCGGGGGATCGGCGACCGCGTGCTCGACTGGGGTCGCGACCTGCAGCGCTACCTGCCGACCGGCGGCTCGAACCGGACGTTCGGGGTCGCCTTCGGATCGAGCGCCCAGATCGGTGGCGTCTGGACGACCGACACCGCGCTCTCGGCGACGATCCGCTTCACCCAACCGGAGACGCGGGAGTTCTACTGGCGGGCGGTGACCTTCGACCGGTTCGAGCTGACCGCCTGGAGCCGCAGCGAGGCGATCGAGGAGGCGCGGCCGCAGGGCGAGCCGCTGCTCACCGAGGCGTACGCCGACTGGGTCGGTGAGGACGGCCGCCGGCCGGTGACGTTCACGGTGATCCCCGAGAACTTCCGGGGCTCGACCGTCCTGTCGCCGGCCGTGCCGCAGCTGCTGAGCGAGGATGTCCGCCTCGTGACGGTCGGCCAGGACGGCTGGTTCAGCGCCGCGGAGCGCAGCGCGAGCGGTGGAGCCTACACGGTGACCGCGCTCGTGCCGGTCGTCGGCGACGACGACCCGCGCGGCCTCACCGAGAACCGTCTCCGCGTGGCCGGCACCGACTATCCCGACGAGGTGCGCCAGCTCTATCTCGACCTGCCCGAGGGCGCGGTCCCGGACGGCGGCGATGCGGCCGCCCTCCTCGACGAGATCCTGGCGGAGGCCCCCGCCGACAACGCGTTCGACATCGCGAAGACGATGGAGTCGTACCTCAAGTCGAACCGCTTCAAGTACGACACCGACGTACGCGACCTCGCCTGCGAGGGCATCTCGATCGCCGAGTGCTTCGCCCGCTACCGCGAGGGGTATTGCGAGTACTACGCGACGACGATGGCGGTGCTGCTGCGCGAGATCGGGATCCCGAGCCGGCTCGCCGAGGGGTTCCTGCCCGGGACGCGCGACGCCACCGGCGCCGAGCCGATCTACAACAACAGTGCCCACGCCTGGGTCGAGGTCTACTTCCCGGGCTACGGCTGGGTCGACTTCGACCCGACCGGAGGCGGCATCGCCCAGATCGCGCCGCTGCCGTCCGGTCGGCCCCAGGACGGCCCGGCGGCCACGATCCCGCCGCGCTCGATCCCGCCGCGCGAGCCCATCCAGGACGTGCCGGTCGACGGCGGCGTGGCCGGCATCCCCACGAATCCCGGCGCGACGGGGGGTTCGACGGGCCCGTTGATCGCGGTCGCGGTGCTGCTGCTCGTGGCGTTGGGGGCGCTTGCGTTCGTGGCGTGGCAGCGCGGGCCGCGCGGCCCGGTGACCCCCGACGGCGCCTACGGCATGCTGACCCGGATCGCGGGGCGGCTCGGGTTCGGGCCGCGCCCGAACCAGACCGTCTACGAGTACGCAGGCGTCCTCGGCGACGTGCTGCCGCAGTCGCGTCCCGAGATCCACACGGTCGCCCAGGCCAAGGTCGAGGTCGCCTACGGCCGCCGGGTCCTGGCGGACGACCGGCTCGCGGCGCTTCGCGAGGCGCAGCGGCGGCTCCGGGTGGCGCTGCTCGGGTTGCTGTTCAAGCGCCGGCGCGGCGGCCGGTAGGGTCGCCGACCCGGCCGAGCCAGTCGACCCGGTCGACCCGGCCGCCCGGACTGCCAGGACCTACAGCGCGCCGGTCTGCTGACGCTCCTCGCTCAGCTGCTGCGAGCGCTCGTCGAGGAGCGGCGCGAGGTGCTCGGTGAGGTTGTGCGCCCGGGCGATCGCCCGCCCGCCGCGGAACTCGATCACGCTGATCCCGCACAGATCGAACAGCCACATCCAGAAGCGGTCGAGCGGCAGCCCGAACAGCGTCAGGAGCACGACCTTGAACACGCCGTCGTGCGCGACGAGGATCGACCACGGCTGCTCCGGGGCGGCGTCCCGGTAGCCCGCGACCTGCGGCCGGTCGACGGAGCCGGGCGTGCCCGCCGCGGCCAGGTTCGCGAGCAGCCGCTCGACGGCCGGGCGGACCCGTGCCTGGACCTCGGGGAGCGACTCGCCGCCCGGGGCCCACGCGCTGAGCGGGTCACGACGCCACGCCGTGAGCGTGTCCCCGTAGCGCTCGCGGATCTCGGTGTGGTGCAGCCCCTCCCACACGCCCTGACCGATCTCGAGGAACCCCGGATCCGGCCGGCGCGGAACGGCGATCCCGAAGCCCCCCGGGTCGGCGCCGGCGGCCGCGACCGCCTCGGCGGTCTGTGTCGTCCGGCGCAGCGGCGAGTGGACGATCTCGAGGGGCGTGCCGCGCGGGACGGGCAGGGCAGGGGCGGCATGCGGCCGGGCAAGCCGCAGGCCGGCCAGCTCGGCCTGGCGCAGCCCCGCGGGCGACAGCGGCGTCTCCGCCTGCCCCTGGAACCGGCCCTCGACGATGTACTCGGACTCGCCGTGCCGCAGCAGGACGAGGGTCGCGTCGAGACCGTCGGGGATGACCCGCGGCCCCCGGTCCTCGGTCACCGGCCCCCGCGCCTCGAGCTCAATGCTCGATCCCCAAGCGGATCGTCCACAGGTCGACGATCGCCGGGTGGTCGCGGATCTCGGCTTCGAGCTCGGGCGGGACGTCGTCGTCGAGCGCGAGCACCATCAGCGCGTCCTCGCGCGGCCGCGTCCGGGCGAGGTGCATCGCGCTGATGTTGACGTCGGCCTGGCCGAGCAGGATCCCGATCCGCCCGACCGTTCCCGGTCGGTCCATGTGCCGGGTCATCAGCATGACGTCGGCGGGGGCCATGTCGAGCCGGTAGTCGTTGAGCCGCGTGAGCCGAGGCTCCCCGGCGGCCACGGTGCCGGCCACGGTCGTCGTCTCGCCCTTGGCCTCGCCCGAGATCGTGAGCAGCGCCGCGAACGCGCCGGCGTCGGGGGTCTTGCGCTCGACCACCGTGATGCCGCGCGCCTTGGCGAGGGCACCGGCGTTGACGAGGTTCACGCGCTCGGTCGTCTGCGTCTCGAGGACGCCCCGCAGGACCGCAGCGGTCAACGGCGTCCCGTCGTGCTCGGCGAGCTCGCCGGCGATCTCGAGCGTGATCGTGCGCACCGCGGTCCGGCAGAACTGGGCGAAGAATCGCCCGAGGATCTCGGCGAGCGGCAGGTAGGGCGCGATGGCGCGGGCCGTCTCCGGTGTGAGGAGCGGCGCGTTCACCGCGTAGCGGGCACTCCGCCCGTCGAGGACGTCGATGACCTGCGACGCGACCTCCTCGGACACGAGCACCTGCGCCTCGGCCGTCGATGCGCCGAGGTGCGGCGTGAGCAGCGCGTTCGGCGCCTCGAGCAGCGGCGACCCGAGGGGCGGCTCCTGCTCGAAGACGTCGATCCCCGCGCCGGCCAGCGTGCCGGCGCGCAGCGCGTCGGCGACGGCCGCCTCGTCGATGATGCCGCCCCGCGCGACGTTGAGCAGGATCGCGCCCGGCTTCATCTTCGCGATCGCGCGCGCATCGATGAGGTTGCGGGTCGAGCGGGTCAGCGGCACGTGCAGCGTAACGACGTCCGAGCGCGCGAGGAGCGTATCAAGGTCGACGAGCTCGACGCCGTGGTTGTCGGCCTGCTCCTGGGTCAGGTACGGGTCGACGCCGAGGACGGGCATCTCCATCGCCCGAGCGCGCGCGGCGATCGCCTGACCGATCTTGCCCAGCCCGACGATGCCCATCGTCCGACCGCGCAGCTCGAGCCCGGTGAACTGCGCTCGCTTCCACTCGCCGCGCCGGATCGACGCCTCGGCGGGCACGATCTTGCGCGCCACGCCGTACAGGAGCGCGAGCGTGTGCTCGGCGGCGGCTATCGTGTTGCCGGTCGGCGCGTTGACGACCGTGATGCCGGCACGCGTGGCCGCGTCGAGGTCGACGTTGTCGACGCCGACGCCCGCCCGGCCGATGACGACGAGCCGCGAGCCGGCGGCGATCAGCTCGGCGTCGACCGTGACCTGGCTGCGGACGATGAGCGCGTCGTACTCGGGCAGGATCGCGCACAGCTCCTCCCGGCTGAGCCCGATCCGCTCGTCGACCTCGTGGTGGGCCCGGAGCCGCTCGAGCCCTTCGGCCGCGACCGATTCGGCGACGAGGACCTTCACGCGGTGGCGCCGGCCCCGACCGGCGTCGGCGCCGGCGCCGTGCCCGCGACCCCGAGGACCTCGAGCGCGGCGACCTGGGCGGCCGCGACGGCGGCGCCGGGCCGCACCGCTCGGCCGTGCCCGAGCGAGACCATCTCGAGGACGCTCATCGCCCCGATGATCTCGTCGACCGTGACCGAGCCGAGGTGCCCGAGCCGGAAGATCCTGCCGGTCAGCTTGCCCTGCCCGCCGGCGAGCACGACGCCGCGTCGCTTGACCTCGCCGTTGAACGCCTTCCAGTCGAGCCCGTCGGGCACATGCGCCGCGGTCACGGTCTTCGAGGCGAACCGCTGGTCGGCGAACAGCTCGAAGCCGAGCGCCTCGAGCCCGGCCCGGGCGGCGGCCGCGCAGGCCTCGTGGCGGGCGAACACCCCGGCCTGGGTCTCGAGGTCCATGAGCCGAAGCCCCTCGTCGACCTGGTAGAGGACGGCCAGCGCCGGCGTCCACGGGGTCTGTCCCGAGGCGTGGCTGTCGCGGTGGGCCCGCAGGTCGAGGTAGAAGCGGGGCATCGTGGCGGTCTCGGTCGCGGCCCAGGCGCGCGGCGAGGCCGCGACCATGGCCAGGCCGGGCGCAGACATCCAGGCCTTCTGCGACCCGGTCACGACGACGTCGACGCCCCAGGCGTCCATCTCGAAGGGGACCGCGCCGAGGCTCGAGACGGCGTCGACCACGATGAGCGCGTCGGGCGCGACCTCGCGGATCGCGGCCGCGAGGACGGGGATCGGGTTCATGACGCCGGTCGAGGTCTCGTTGTGGGTCAGGAAGACGGCCTTCGTCGCCGGCTCCCGCTCGAGCGCGGCCCGGACATCGGCCGGGTCGGCCGCCCGGCCCCATTCGACGTCGAGCTTGGTCACGTCGGCGCCGTACGTCTTCGCGATCTTCGCAATCCGGTCGCCGAACGCGCCGATCGAGACGCCGAGCACCTTGTCGCCCGGCGAGAGGATGTTGACGACCGCGGCCTCGAGACCGCCCGTGCCCGCGCATGACAGGACGACCGGGTCTGACGACGTGCCGAAGTACGGCTTCATACCCGTGACGATCCGTTCGAGCATCGCGGCGAACTCCGGGCCGCGGTGGTTGATCATCTGGCGACCGCCCGCCTCGCGCACGGACGGTGGCAGGGCCGTCGGGCCGGGGATGCGGAGGTTCGGCTCGAATCGGGTCACGCTGGTCTCCTTGGGCGGACGGGCTGGTGCCGATGCTCGCAGGGTTGACGGCCGGGCGCCAGTCGGTCATATATGCATGCATTCATGGCTTCCACCCGACGGACCACGATCCTTGCCGACGCCGACCTCCTCGAGCGGGTGGAGCGCCACGCCCATCGCGCCCGCACGACGAAGACGGCGGTGATCGCGGCGGCCCTCGAGGCCTACCTTGCCGAGCACGAGGCGCGTCCGGATCTCGGGTTCATCGCGGTGGGCCGAAGCGGGCACGGCCGCCTGTCGCTGGACGGCCGGTCGATCGTGCGCCGGGAGGCCGGCCGCCGCGGCTCCCGGTAGGCAGGGGCGGCGGTGGCGATCCTCCTCGACGGGAGCGCCGTTCTCGCGGCGGCCGACCAGGACGACCTCAACCACGCGGCGGCCGTCGCCTGGTTCGGTCGCGCCGACGAGCCGCTGCTGATCGGCGCGTTGACCCTCGGCGAGCTCGACGTCCTGCTCCAGCGCGAGCTCGGCCCCGACGCGTCGCGCGCGCTCGTGCGCACCGTGGTCGAGGGCGGGATCCGGGTCGTCGCACCCGACGAGCGCGATCTCGCCCGGGCGATCGAGCTGATGGCCGACGTGGCCGAGCACCGCCCGCGCCTCGCCGACGCCGTCCTGGTGGCCACGGCCGAGCGACTCGGCGTCCGACGGATCGCGACGTTCGATCGTCGCCCGATTGCCGTCTTCCGTCCGCGCCACGTTCGCGCGTTCGATCTCGAGCCGTAGGCGCGGATCGGCGACGCCGGTCGGTCGGGAGCCGGGCAGGTGGACGGTCAGGCAGCGAGCTCAGCGATCGGTGGAGCCGGAGCCCGTTTCGCCCTCCTCTGACTCGCGCAGGGCATCGATCGTCGATCGCAGCACGCGCGCGGACGCGCGCAGGCCCTCCGCCTCCTGCACCGACAGGTCGATCCGCAGCACCCGCTCGACGCCGTCGCGGTGCACGACCGTCGGCAGCGACAGGTAGACGTCGTCGATGCCGACGTAGTCCCGGATGAGCGAGCTCACCGACAGCACGGTCCGCTGGTCGCGCACGATCGCCTCGACGATGCGCAGGATCCCGGCGGCGACCGCGTAATAGGTCGCTCCCTTGCGCTCGATGATCTCGTAGGCGGCATCACGGGTCGCCGTGAAGATCGCGTCCATCGCCGCCTGGTCGTACGGGATGGCGTTCGCGGCGCAGAACTCGCGCAGGCGCATGCCGGCGATGTTCGCGGAGCTCCAGATCGGCACCTCGCTGTCGCCGTGCTCGCCCGCGATGAACGCATGCACCGAGCGCGGGTCGACGCCGAAGTGCTCCGACAGCATCGCCCGGAAGCGCGCGGTGTCGAGGATGGTCCCGGAGCCGATCACCCGCTCGGGTGGCAGGCCCGACAGGCGCCACGTCTCGTACGAGAGCACGTCGACCGGGTTGGTGGCGACGAGGATGATGCCGCTCGGGTTGGCGGCTGCGACCTGCGGCACGATCTGCCCGAAGATCGCCGCGTTCTTCCGAACGAGCTCGAGCCGGCCCTCGCCCGGCTTCTGCGCCGCGCCCGCCGCGATCACCGTCACCGCGGCGCCCTCGCAGTCCGCGTACTCGCCGGCCCAGATCCGGGTCGGCTTGGCGAACGGGACCGCGTGCTGGAGGTCCATCGCCTCGCCCTCGGCCCGGCGTTTGTTGACGTCGATGAGCACGATCTCGGCCGCGAGACCGGACAGCAACAGCGCGAACGCGAACGAGGAGCCGACGTTGCCGACGCCGACGATCGCGACCCGGGCAGGACGAGTGGGCATCGCCCACAGCGTATCGTTCATCGGCCGCGGTCGTTGACCCGCCGGCGACGCCTCAGTCGCGCGGCTCGGGCGTTGACGTCTCGGCGACCGTGCGCTCGGGGTCGGGGGCGCGCGAGCGTGCGGCGGCCAGCGCCTCGTGGTCGGTGAGGTCGAGCCGCAGCGGGGTGACCGAGATGAACCCGTTCTGGATCGCCCACAGGTCCGTGTCGGGTTCGTGCCGCTCGAGCGGGTACACCGTGAACCAGAAGTGCTGGCGGCCCATCGGATCGGTCCCCGGCACCACCCGGCCGTCGTACTGCTCGACGGCCTGGCGCGTCCAGCGGATCTCGCCGGGGTTCGGCGGGAAGTTCACGTTGACGAGCCGCAGCCGCTCGTCCGGGAGGAGGAGTGTCAGCACCCGTTCGACGTGCGGCTCGAGGTAGCCGACGTCCGGATCCTCGCCGACGACCGGGGTGCTGAGGGCGATCCCGCGGAGGCCGAGCAGCGCCGCCTGCTTCGCGGCGGCGAGCGTCCCGGAGTGCCACGTCGCGTTGCCGAGGTTGGGGCCGAGGTTGATCCCGGAGAGCACGACGTCGACCTGCTTCCAGTGGTACGCCCCGAGCGCCACGCAATCGGCCGGTGTGCCGTTCACGCGGTAGGATTCGACGCCGTCGATCACCCGCGTCCGCCGGTAGGTCAACGGCTTGGACGAGGAGATGGCATGACCGGCCGACGACTGCTCGACATCGGGCGCCACCACGCGCACGTCGCCGAACTTCCGAGCGACCCGCGCGAGCGTCGCGATCCCCGGGCTGTAGATGCCGTCGTCGTTGGCGATCAGGATCTCCATCGGCCCTCCATCGCTGGATCGGTCGTCGGCGGGTCCGCCCGTGGCTGAGCGGGCGAAGCGCGCTCGCTCGTCGCGGCGGGTCACGCTGTTCCACAACCCGTCGTCCGGCGACGCCGAGACCACGGCTCGCCAGCTCCAGACGATCCTGCGCGAGGCGGGGTATCAGGTTCGCTACCAATCGACGAAGAAGGATTGGAGTCGTGCGCTGAGTCGGCCGGGGGATGCCGCGGTCGTCGCCGGGGGTGACGGGACGGTCGCCCAGCTGCTCCGGTCGTTCGCCGACACCGGCATCCCGGTCGCGATCCTCCCGTTCGGGACCGCCAACAACATCGGCAAGGCGCTCGGCATCTTCGGCGACGTCCACGGGCTCGTGTCCGGCTGGGACCTGTCGACGACCATGCCGTTCGACGTCGGCGTCGTCAGCGGGCCGTTCGGCGAGCGGCGGTTCGTCGAGTCGGTCGGTGGCGGGCTGTTCGCCGAGCTGATCCGGCGCGGCGAGCAGGAGGTCGAGGGCAGCTCGCTGATCGTGGGGCGGGAGACCGACCGCGCGCTGCAGCTCCTGCGGGCGCTCATCGGGGAGGCGCAGAGCGGGGACTGGCAGATCGAGCTCGACGGGCACGACCTGTCGGGCCGCTACCTGGCCGTCGAAGCGATGAACATCGGGTTCGCCGGCCCGAACGTCCCGCTCGCGACCGAGGCCGAGCTGGCCGACGGCCAGTTCGAGCTCGTGCTGCTCCGGGACGACGATCGCGATCGCCTCGCGGCCTACGTCACCGAGCGCGTCGAGCGCGGCTCCGCGATCATGCCCTCGCTCGACGTTCGTCGCGGTCGCCACGTCCGCCTGACGATGCCGCCCGCCTGGCCGCTGCGCATCGACGACGAGCTGATCGAGCTGCCGGGTCCTGCCGACCGGGACGGTCACATCGCGACCATCGATATCCTTGTCCGGCCGCGCGCGATCCGCGTCGTGGCATCGACGGCCGACAGGCCCGGGGGCGAAACCCGGGGTGATTCCTCGTCGTAGCGGAACATGCAGCCTGTCCCGCCCGTCGGACAGGCGACCGGGCGCAGCGGGCGTCCGGAGTGGGGAACCGCAACGTGGCACGACGAGCGACAGCAGGGTATCGATACAAGCCGCGCGGGCGGAGCCGCGTCCGGCTGCTCGTCCTCGGGCTCGTCGCGGTCTTCCTGGCCGGGTCGGTCACGGCCGCCGGCGCGGTCTGGGCCAACGCCTTCGGCGTGGGCGACCGGTTCGAGAACCTGCTCGCGCGGATCGACCTCATCATCGACCCACCTCCCGACCGCGAGACGGCGCCGACGCTCGATCGGACGCCCGAGCCGATCGCCGAGCTCAGCGATCCACCGCCCGAGCCCACGCCGACCCCGACGCCGGCCGCCAGCCTCGCGCCCGGCGCGACCGCCCCGACACCGGAGCCGACACCGACCCCGACGCCGCGCCCCGAGCGCACGCCGGTCGACGTGAGCATCATCAAGCGGCCCCAGCGCCACTTCGCCTCGCAGATCACGAGCGAGTGGTGCGCGCCGGCCGGCGTCCAGATGGCGCTGTCCGTCCTCGGCCTCGCCGACACGTCCGAGCGATTCCAGCGCGAGCTCGTGAGCCGGATCGGGGAGTGGGAGAGCCGGCGCGACAGCCACAACGGAGGCTGGGGCCCCGGGGCGATGGTCAAGGCGCTCGAGGCGTACGGCGCCCGGGGGTACGAGATCCGGGCGTACCAGAGCCGCTCGGACGCCCTCCTCGACGCCGCGCGCGCGATCGGGAAGACGAAGGCACCGGTGATCATCCTCGCGTGGCGGGGCGCGCACACCTGGGTGATGACCGGCTACCGGGCGAACGCCGATCCGCTCCAGTTCAACAAGGTCAAGGTGTCGGGCGCCTACATCCTCGATCCGTGGTACCCGCGGGTCTCGTCGATCTGGGGCCCGTCCGACCGGGCGGGAACGTTCCAGGACGAAGCCGAGATGGAGCGCAACTTCCTGCGCTGGCAGCGGCCCGAGGGCAAGTACGCGGATCGTGACGGCAAGTTCATCCTCGTCGTGCCGACGGTCCACGCCGACCAGATGGGCTAGGTCCGTTCGGCAGCCTCGGCGGCGGGCATCCGGCGGATCCGCCAGCCGAGGACCGCGACCAGCAGCACGAAGCGGACGACGCTCCCAAGGGTGAACCCGATCGGGATCGCCACGACCCCGGCCGGGTCGACGAGCGTGACGGTCGCGCCGATCGTGACCGCGAACCCGACCAGCGACGCCACCACCTGGAAGAGCGTGTGCCGGGTCGCGTAGATGGCGCGGCTCACGAGGTGCCCGAGGCTCTCAAACGGGACCGAGATCGCGAACGCGGCGAGCACGAGCGCGGTCCGCGCGACGTCGTCGGCATCGAAGCGGCCGCCGCCCAGCAGCACGTCGACCGCGATGCCGCCCACGACGGCCAGCCCGAGGGCGGCGGCCACGGTGAGCGCGCCGATCGTGGCTCCGTTCGTGCGCAGGAGGCGGAGGAACGCGACCCGGTCGCGTGCCGCGTACGCAGCCGACAGCGCCGGGAATGCGGCCAGCGAGAACGCGACGCCGATCAGGCTCACCGGCACGCTCTGGAAGTTGCGGGCGAGGTTCACGGTCGTGATGCTGCCCGCCACCAGCGTCGACGCGACGTTCGTGAAGAAGAGGAACGTCAGCGGCTCGATCGGGCTCGAGCCCGTCTTCGGCAGCATGAGCCGGATGAAGTCGCGCACCTCTGCGGTTCCGACCGCGAGCCGTGGTCGAATCCGGAACATCGTTCGACGGACCCCGACGATGCGCGCGCCCAGGTGGAGCAGCGCACCGATCACCGCGCCGAGCGCCGGTCCGAAGATCCCGAGCGTGCCCGCGAACAGCAGCGTCCCGATGACGAGGCCGCCGTTGTACATGAGGGGCGCGACGCCGTACCAGGCGAACCGGCGCTCGGCGACGAGCACCTCGCCGAGGGACATCGAGGCCGCGAAGATCACCGGGGTGATGCACATCACCCGGAACAGGTCCGTGTAGAGCACACGCTGGGCGGGACCGAAGCCGCTCGCCACGAGCTCGACGGTGAACGGGGCGACGACGAACAGGACGCCTGCCACGACCGCCATCGCGAGGACCGCGAGCGTCATGATCGTCTGGCCGAACCGCCGGGCACGCTCCTCGTCCTCGCGGCGGAGACCCGTGAAGATCGGGATGAACGGCGCCGCGAGCCCCGAGGCGACCACGATCCCGAGCGACAGCTCGGGGATCACGAACGCGGCGTTGAAGGCGTCGAGCTCCTCGCCGGCGCCGAAGGTCCGCGTCAGGGTTCGGTCGCGGACGAGGCCCATCACGTAGCTGCCGAACGTCAGGATCGACAGGACGATCGCGCCCTGCGGGAAGAAGCGCGCGACGATGCGCCCGAGGGGGGCGGGGAGCAGCGCGATCAGCCGTGCCCAGGCGCGGCTCGTCCCCGTCACGGGGTCGGCGGGGAGCGCGTGGTCGGGGAGCGCGTGGTCGGGGAGCGCGTCGTCGGCCATGGTCCCTCCCGGTGCGCCGATCCCCGGCGCGTCCCCATCATGACGGCCGAGCGGTCGCGCGCGCGACGCCGTGGGTCAGGGCGCCGGCCGCACGAACGCGGCACGATCGCGCTCGACCTCGTCACGGATCGCGCAACCCTCGAGATGGTCGTTGACGAGTCCGACCGACTGCATCGCCGCGTACGCCGTCGTGGGGCCCACGAACGCCCAGCCGCGTCGTCGGAGGTCGCGGCTCAGCGCCCGCGACGCGTCGGTCTGGGCGAGCGTCATCAGCGTTGCGTGATCGATCCGCGGCGGCCGCTGCGCCGGATCGGGCTCGAACCCCCACACGTATGCGGCGAACGTGGGGAACTCGGCCGGCACGAGCTCGAGGAACCGCCGGGCGTTGGTGATCGCGGCGAGGATCTTGGCCCGGTGTCGGACGATCCCGGCATCGGCCAGGAGCCGGTCGACGTCGTCGTCGCCGAAAGCCGCGACGACCGCCGGGTCGAACCCCGCGAAGGCACGCCGAAAGTGCTCGCGCTTGCGGAGGATCGTGATCCACGACAGGCCCGACTGGAAGCCTTCGAGGCAGACCTTCTCGAACAGCCGGTGGTCGTCCGCGACCGGGCGGCCCCACTCCTCGTCGTGGTAGGCGAGGTACAGCTCGTCGCGTCCGGGCCACCAGCAGCGAGGCCGGCCGTCCTCCCCGACGACGAGAGCCTCGGCCAGCTCAGCCACGTGCGTCGGCAGCGTCGTGCCAGGGTCGGGGATCGTCGCGGAGCAGCGAGTAGATCAGCACGTCCTGGTTGCGTCCGTCGTTGAAGAACGCGCCACGGGCGGTGCCCTCGGGCGTGAACCCGCACTTCTCCGCGATGCGGCGGGATGCGCCGTTGCCCGGCACGATCACGAGCTGGATCCGGTGTTGCTTCTTCGTGGCGAAGAGGTAGTCGACGAGGAGCTGGACGGCCTCGGTCACGTAGCCGCGACCCGCGAAGCGGTCGTCGTAGAGCAGGTACGAGAGCTCGAACGCGTCCCAGTAGACGACCGGCTTGAAGAACTCGATGTGGCCGGCGATCTCACCGTCCGGCGTGATCAGCAGCAGCCATCCCTCCTCGCGCTGCCAGAAACCGGTCTCGGCGTACTCGTGCCGGAACTTCGACTCCGACTGGACCCCGAGCGGAAAGAACGCCCCTCGATTGCGAATGTCGATGTGGGCCGCGTACATCGCCTCGAGGTCCGACTCGCGGACCGGGCGAAGCGTGATCAGGTTCCCGCGAAGCATCGGCTGGGTCCTCCGTCCCGCGAGGGTGCAACCCGGGCGATGCGCGCGTCAATCCCCGCGGGAGGCGATGCGCTCTTGCGGACGTCGTCGAGCCCGGCAGCGTCAGTGCGGCGAGTGGCCCGTTGCTGTCACTCGCTCGCGGCGTCGGAGCGCTGCGTCTGAGCGAGCTTCTTGCGGGCCTCCTCGCGCGGGCGGAGTGCGTCGGACATGCCGGCCATCGGCGGGGTCGGGCGCTGCTTGCGTCGCGGCCGCCCAGCATCGCGCGCCTCGTCCCGCGCGGCGACGCGTGCCGCGATCGTCGCCTCGTATCCTTGGTCCCCCGGTTGGTAGTAGCGGCGGCCCACGAGCTCGTCGGGCAGGTACTGCTGGCGCACGTCGTCGCCTTCGAACTCGTGCGGGTTCACGTACCCGACCCCGATCCCGTGCGCCTTCATCCGGCGATCGCCGGCGGTCTTGAGGTGGTTCGGGACCGGGAGCGAGCCGTTCGCGATGACGTCGGCGAGCGCCGCGCCGTACGCGCGGCCCACCGAATCGGACTTGGGCGCGGTCGCGATGTACGTGACGGCCTGGGCGAGCGCGTACTGGGCCTCGGGCAGCCCGATCCAGTCGAGCGCCTGCCCCGCCGCGACCGCGACGCTCAGGGCCCGCGGATCGGCGTTCCCGACGTCCTCCGACGCGCTGATGATCAGCCGGCGCGCGATGAACTTCGGGTCCTCGCCGGCCGCGATCATCGTCGCGAGCCAGTAGAGCGCGGCGTCGGGGTCGTTGCCGCGCAGGCTCTTGATGAACGCCGACGCGGTGTCGTAGTGGCCGTCGCCGGCCCGGTCGTAGCCGAGGATCCGCTGCTGGGCGGCCGCCTCGACGTCCTCGAGCCGGGGTGACACGCGGCCGCCGGCGTCGCGAACCCCTTCGGCCTCGGCCAGCGCGACCGCCCCCTCGAGCACGTTGAGCGCCGACCGAGCGTCGCCGCCCGCGAGCGAGACGAGGTGCTCGAAGGCGTCGTCGCCGAGCGCGACCCCGCCCTCGGGGCCGAGTGAGCCCGCGAGCCCGCGCTCCTCGTCGGCGATCGCCCGGCGGACGACCGTGGCGATGTCCTCGTCCACCAGCGACTCGAGCCGCCAGACGCGCATCCGCGACAGGAGCGCCGCATTCACCTCGAAGTACGGATTCTCGGTCGTGGCCCCGACCAGCGTGACCGTGCCGTCCTCGACGTGCGGCAGCAGCGCGTCCTGCTGGGCCTTGTTGAAGCGGTGGATCTCGTCCAGGAAGAGGACCGTGCGCTGGCCGTGGAGCGCGAGCCGCTCCTGGGCCTCGGCGAGCGTGGCGCGGACCTCGGCGACGCCCGACATGACCGCGCTCATCGTCGAGAAGTGGGCGCCGACCTCGGCCGCGAGGAGCCGGGCGAGGCTCGTCTTGCCGGTCCCGGGCGGTCCCCACAGGAGCAGCGACGACAGGTGGCCGCGCGCGACCGATCGGCGGAGCGGGCCGCGCTCGCCGACAAGATGTTCCTGCCCGACGAACTCCTCGAGGCTCCGCGGGCGCATGCGGGCGGCGAGCGGCTGACGCTCGGGCGGCGGCTGGAAGAGGGCCTCGGGCCTGGCTCCGGCGCTGCGCCGTTGTGGCATGCGATGCTCCTATGTCAAGCGGCCGCCGCGAGAATCGCTCGCAGGGCTGCTC
>JBIQKJ010000007.1:0-169881 GCA_044506615.1 Chloroflexota bacterium
CCCTGCCCCCACCCGGCCGCCGGTGACGCCGCGACCGACACCCGAGCCCACGCCGCGTCCCGAGCCCACGCCGCGTCCCGAGCCCACGCCGGCGCCGACGCCGCCGCCCACGCCGGACCCGACCCCGACCCCGCCGCCGACACCGGACCCGACCCCCACGCCGACCCCGGGGGTCGTCGAAGGGGTCGTGTGCAGCCTGCCGTTGCCGCTCTGCCGGCCCTGACCCGAGCCGCCGGAGCTCGGGCCGGCGCCTGCGTCGACGCCCTCGGTCCGGGACGGTTCGCCCGTCCGATCGAGCCGTTCGCCCCTCCCGGTTCGGCGCCCCCGACCCGCACGCTGGATCCGTGCTCAGGATCGGTGGCCTCACGTTCTCGATGCTGCTCGACGAGGATCTCGGCGAGGTCGCCGCGGCGCTCGATGCCCCGGGCGTCGCGCGGTTCCTGTGCTACGACGAGGTGACCGACGTCCGCTGGGCGGTGAGCCGCCGCTGGCGGCGCGACGTTGCCGGCGAGGCGATGACGCTCGCCATCCGTCGCGACGGGCGCATCGTGGGTTGGACCGGGCTCCTGATGCTCGACGAGCTGCCCGGGGAGCTCCAGACCTCGACGTTCCTCCACCCCAACGCCTGGGGCTCGGGGATCAACGTCCAGGCGAAGCACGTGCTGTGGACAATGATCGAGCTGCTCGGTCGGGATCGCCTCCACTTCTCGATCGACGCGCGCAACGATCGCAGCGTGGCCGCGGCCTGGAAGCTGTTCCCCGAGGCCGCCGTGGTGTGGCTCGCCGCGCCCGACGAGTGCGGCGTCGACCACGTGCTGGTCACGAGGCGTGGCCCGCGGGCTCCAGGCGCGCTCGACCCGTCCCAGCGCGCGGCCCTTCGGTCGCTGATCGCGCGCCATCCGGGCTGGCGCGTGTGGCGGGTGGCCGCGGACGAAGGGGACGACGAAGGTGTCATCCGGGAGGCCGACGCGCTGGCCGACGAACGCGACCGTGCTGCGGCGCACGCCCTGGTCACGGCCTGAGGTTCGGTCGTACCCAGTCGCGTTCGGGGGAGCCGCCTGGCGCTCGTTCGTCGCGCCGCGTCACGCCCCGATCGCGGCCAGTGCTTCGGGGAGGCGCAGGCGTCCCTCGTAGAGCGCGCGCCCGACGATCGCCCCGGCGCAGCCGATCTCGCGGACGGCGCGAAGATCCGCGACGGTCGCGACGCCGCCCGACGCGATGATGCGACCGCGGTCGAGCGCCACCAGCTCCCGCAGGAGCGCCAGGTCGGGGCCGCCGAGCAGCCCGTCCCGGTCGATCGCGGTGACCTCGAACGTGGCGACGCCGGCGTCGGCGAGGCGGTGGACCGCGTCGGCCGCCTGCTCGCCCGCCGCCTCGGCGGACCAGCCCTCACCGACGGCGCGGCCCGCACGCACGTCGATCGAGGCGACGACGCGGGCCGCGCCGTGGCGTGCGACGAGGGCCCCCGCGAAGGACGGATCGCGCAGGGCCGCGGTCCCGACGGCCACGCGCCACGCTCCGGCCTCGAGCACCGACGCGACCGCGTCGTGCGTGCGCAGCCCACCCGCGACCTCGACCCGGAGTCGGTCGCCGACACGCGTGACGATCTCCCCGACCTCCCGCCCGTGGCCGGGGCTGCCCGTCCGGGCGCCGTCGAGATCGACGACGTGCAGCCAGCGCGCGCCCTCGTCCGCGAAGCCGGCCGCGACCGCCGCCGGATCCGTGCTGTAGGCGGTCTCGCGGTCGAAGTCGCCCTGCCGGAGACGGACGACGCGTCCGCCGCGCAGATCGATGGCGGGCAGCAGCTCGAACTCGGACACCGGGCCTCGGCTCTCCTCTCGGTCGTGCCGCCCCTTGCGCGCGGCCCATCACCCGTGTTAGCGTTTTAGCACGCTAATACGTTAGCACGGTAGCACGACGACGAGGTAGCGGAACCGACATGGCCGACGACTGGCGCACGGCGGACACCGACGCGCTGTTCGACGCACTGCTGCGGCTCGAGAACAAGCAGGACGCCGAGCGCTTCTTCCGCGATCTGTGTACGCTCAACGAGCTCCACGACATGGCCCAGCGCTGGGCGGTCGTCCGCCTGCTCGAGCAAGGCCTCCACTACGCCGAGATCTCGCGCACGACCGGCGCGAGCACCGCGACGATCACCCGCATTGCCTCGTGGCTCCACCACGGGGAGGGAGGCTACCGGCTCGTGCTCGATCGGATGGCGGCGGAGGGCGGAGACCGCCCCTACCCCGTCGGGGTCGAGCGATGAGGGACCGCCTTCGCCTCGCGATCCCCAACAAGGGTCGTCTCGTCGAACCGACCGTCCGGCTGCTCCGCGACGCCGGCCTCGTCTTCGAGGAGCACGATCGCAGCCTCGTCGCGCGCGTCCAGAACTTCGATCTCGACATCCTGTTCGTCCGCACGAACGACGTCATCGAGTTCGTCGGTGACGGCGTCGCCGACCTGGGCGTCACCGGGATCGACCTGCTGGCCGAGACCGGCGCCGAGCTGCCCCGCGTCCTCGACCTCGGCTACGGCCGATGCCGGCTCGCCGCCGCCGTGCCCAACGACACGCCCTACCAGGCCGTCGACGACCTCGCGGGGCTCCGCGTGGCCACCGCGCACCCCAACACGACCCGCCGGTTCTTCGAGACCCGCGCCATCCCGGTCGACGTCATCCCGATCAGCGGTGCCGTCGAGGTCGCCCCGCGGCTCGGGCTGGCCGAGGCGATCGTCGACCTCGTCTCGACCGGCTCGACGATGGTCATGAACGGGCTCCGCCCGATCGGGGACGTCCTGGGCTCGGAAGCCGTGCTCGTGGCCAACCCGACCGCGCACCGGGAGCGCGACGCCGACCTCGCCGCCATCGGCACGATGCTCACCGCGGTGACCGCCGCGCGCGGGCGCAAGTACCTGATGATGAATGCGCCGGCCGCGAAGCTCGAGGAGCTCGAGTCGCTCCTGCCGGGCCTCGAGTCGCCGTCGGTGATCCCGCTCGCGCACGAGGGCATGATCGCGATCCACTCCGTCGTCGGGTCCGACGAGGTGTGGGGCCTCCTGCCCCGGCTCAAGGCCGCCGGGGCGTCGGGGATCCTCGTCCTGCCCATCGAGAAGATCGTCCCGTGACCCTCGCCGACACCGAGCTTCGGCTCCGCCGGCTCGACCTCGGGGCGACCGACGCCGCCTCCGTCGCCGAGCGGCGTGCGCTCATCCGTCGCGGCGCGGTTCCGGACCCCGCCGTTCGCGAGGCCGTCCGGGGGACCCTTGCCGACGTCGCGACGCGCGGCGACGCTGCCGTCCGCGAGGCCAACGCCCAGGTGGGCGGCGGCCGGCCCGACGGCAGGCTCGTTCTCGACGCCGCCGAGCTGCGCGCGGCGCGCGATGCCCTCGAGCCGGCCGTCCGGCGCGCGCTCGACCAGGCGATCGACCACGTCCGTCGCTTTGCCGAGCCCCAGCGGCCGGCCACGACCCGGACGACGATCGCCCCGGGCATCGACCTCGAGCGTCGCTGGGCCCCGATCGCGAGCGTCGGCTGCTACGTCCCCGGCGGCTCGGCGCCGTACCCGTCGTCGCTGGTCATGACCGTCGTTCCCGCCCAGGTCGCCGGGGTCCCACGCGTCGTCGTCGCCTCCCCCGCCGATCGGGACGGCCGCACGCACCCGGTGCTCCTCGGCGCTGCCGGCCTGCTCGAGGTCGACGCGTTCGTCGTCGCGGGCGGCGCCCAGGCGATCGGCGCGCTGGCGTACGGGCTCCCGGACGCGGGCATCGAGCCGGTCGACCGCATCGTCGGCCCGGGCAACGCGTGGGTGACCGCCGCGAAGATCGAGGTGTGCGGCGAGGTCGGGATCGATCTGCCGGCCGGGCCCTCGGAGGGCATGGTCCTCGCCGCGCCGCCCGCCGATCCGCGCCGGGTCGCCGCCGACCTCATCACCCAGGCCGAGCACGGGCCGGACTCCCCGGCGATCCTCGTGACGACCGACGAGGCGTTCGCGGACGCCGTCGAAGGCGAGGTCCGAGCCCGACTCGCGACCGCGCTCCGGCGGGACATCCTCACCCGGGCGCTCGGCGCGCACGGCAGGATCGCGCTCGCTTCCGACCTCGATACCGCGATCGCCTTCGTCAACGACTACGGCCCCGAGCACCTGTCGGTCGACGTCGAGCCGCTCGAGCCGACCGTCGAGCGGCTCGTCAACGCCGGCTCGCTGTTCGTCGGCCCGTGGGCGCCCGAATCGGCCGGCGACTACGCGACCGGCGCCAACCACGTCCTGCCGACCGGCGGCCTCGCCCGCTCGTCGGGCGGTCTCGCGGTCGAGGCGTACGGGAAGTACGTCCAGGTCCAGCGGATCACGCGTGAGGGCCTCGCGACCATCCGCGACTCGATCGCGACGCTGGCCGAGGCCGAGGGGCTGCTCGCCCACCGGGACGCGGTGCTCGCGCGCTTCGACGACGCCGACACGACCGACCCGGCTCCGCTTGTCCGGGAGCCCGCCCGATGAGCCCCACCCCCGTCACGTTCACGCCGCCCGCCCCGCCCACCGCATACAGCTGGGAGGCCACCAACGAGCAGGTGGCGGCGCGCTTCGGCGTGCCGATCGAGTCGATCGTCCGATTCGACCTCAACACCTCCCCCACCCCGCCCGCGCTGGTCGACGAGCTGCTCGCGGCCGGTCGGTTCGATGCGCCGCTGTCCGAGTACCCACCGTCGGACTACCGCCGCCTGACCGAGGCCGCCGCCGCCCGCTACGGGGTCGGGACCGACGAGCTGCTGGTCGGAGCCGGGGCCGACGAGGTGCTCGACCTGATCGCGAAGACCTTCCTCGCCGACGGCGCGCGGGCGGTCGCCCCGGTACCGACCTACGCGATGTACCGGGTCCTCACCGAGCAACGCGCCGGATCGCTCGTCGCCGTCCCGCGCCGCCCGGCCGCCGACGGCTGGGCGCTCGACCCGGGGGCCGTGCGCGCCGGCGCCCGGGACGCCGCGGTCGTCTGGCTGTGCAGCCCGAACAACCCGACCGCGCTGCCCGAGCCCGACGGCGCGATCGAGGCGCTGCTCGACGGCCTGGCCGGGGACGCCGCCGATGCCGGCCGCGAGGCGCCGATCGTCGTCCTCGACGAGGCGTACGCGGAGTTCGTCGGTCGCAGCCTCGTGGACCTGCGCTTCGCCTATCCGCGGCTGATCGTCGTGCGGACGGCGAGCAAGGCATACGCCCTCGCGGGCCTGCGCGTCGGGTTCGCGATCGCGAGGCCGGACGTGATCGGCCGCATGAACCCGTACCGGCCGCCCGGCTCGGTGTCGACGATCTCGGTCACGGTCGTCACCGAGGCGCTTCGCCACCCGACGATCCTCGATGCCAACCTCGCGCGTGTTCGGGTCGAGCGCGACCGTCTCGCCGAGGGGTTGACCGCGGCCGGCTGGTCGGTGGGACCGAGCGCGACGAACTTCCTGCTCGTCGACTTCGGCACGGCCGAGGAGGCGGCCCGGGTCGCCGAGGGGCTCCTTCGACGAGGGCTCGTCCCGCGCACGTTCGGCCACGGGCATCCGCTGTCGAGCCACCTGCGGTTGACGATCCGCGACCCACTCGAGAACGACCGGCTGATCGAGGCCGCGAGGGCCATCACCACGGAGGTTCGGGCATGACCACGCCGCTCGGCACGCTCGAGGTCGCGCAGCGCGCCGACCGTCGAGTCACCGTCACCCGGCGCACCCGCGAGACCGACATCACGATCACGCTCGATCTCGACGGCTCCGGCGCCGCGGACGTCGCGACCGGCGTCGGCTTCTACGACCACCTGCTCGGGTCGCTCGCCCACCACGGGTTGTTCGACCTCGAGATCCGCTCGACCGGCGACCTGCACGTGGACGAGCACCACACGGTCGAGGACGTCGCGCTCGTGCTCGGGTCGGCGTTCGCGGAGGCGCTCGGCGACCGCGCCGGGATCGCCCGGTTCGGCGAGGCGTCGGTGCCGATGGACGAGTCGCTCGCGACCGCCGTCGTGGACGTCGGAGGGCGGCCGTACGCGGTGCTCGACCTGCCGTTCCGCGGCGAGCGCGTCGGGGAGCTGCCGCTCCAGCTGGTCGAGCACGCGCTCGAATCGTTCGCCCGGACGGCCGGCGTGACGCTGCACCTCCGTGGAGCCGGCCGCAACGACCACCACCTGGCCGAGGCCGCGTTCAAGGCGCTCGCCCGTGCGCTGCGCGCCGCCTGCGCGGCAGATGCACGCCGCGCGGGCCGCGTGGCGTCGACGAAGGGCGCGCTCGGATGACCGATCCGGTCCGGATCGCGGTCGTCGACTATGGCGCGGGCAACCTCGTCAGCATCGAGCAGGGGCTGACGGCCGCAGGCGCTCGGGTCGGAGTCGTGCGCGACGGCGAGGCGCTCCGCGCCTACGACGGGCTCGTCGTGCCGGGCGTCGGGGCGGCCGCCCCCGCGATGGCGCGCCTCGAGCGGCGTGGGCTCGTCGAGCCGATCCGCGCGTGGATCGCCGCCGACCGGCCGTTCCTCGGCATCTGCCTCGGGCTCCAGCTGCTGTTCGAGCGGAGCGAGGAGGACGGCGCCGAGACGCTCGGCGCGCTCGGCGGTCGAACCGTCGAGCTGCGCGACGCCCCGACGCTCCCGCACATCGGCTGGAACCAGGTCGTGCGGCGCCGCGAGCACCCGCTGTTCGACGGCATCGCCGACGGGGCCGACTTCTACTTCGTCCACTCGTACGCCGGGGAGCCGGACGCCCGCGCCGCGGACGCGGTGCTCGCCGAGACGACGCACGGCGGCACGTTCACGGCCGCGATCGCACGGCGGAACCTGCTCGGGGTCCAGTTCCATCCCGAGCGCAGCGGCGCCGACGGCCTGCGGCTGCTCGCCAACTTCGTCGCGTTGGTCGCCGCCGCAGCCACGCCCGGCGCCGGCACGGCGCCCCGGACCCGCGCCGCGGGGGCGGCCTGATGCTTCGACGCCGGGTCATCCCCTGCCTCGACGTCAAGGACGGCCGGGTCGTGAAGGGCACGCGCTTCGTCGACCTCGTCGACGAGGGCGATCCGCCCGAGCTCGCCGAGCGCTACGCGCGTGAAGGCGCCGACGAGCTCGTCTTCCTCGACATCACCGCCGCGCCCGAGCGACGCGGCACGCTCCTCGACGTCGTCGAACGGACCGCACGGCGGGCGTTCATCCCGTTGACGGTCGGCGGCGGCGTCCGATCCGTTGCCGAGATGCGCGACGTGCTGCGGGCAGGCGCCGACAAGGTGTCGCTCAACACCGCCGCGGTGGCCGATCCGACGCTCGTCAGCCGCTGCGCGAGCCGCTTCGGCCGCCAGGCCGTGGTGGTCGCGATCGACGCCGCGGCACGCGACGGGGGGTCGTGGGAGGTCGTCGTGCAGGGCGGTCGCCAGCCGACCGGGCTCGACGCGGTCGAGTGGGCGGAGCGGGCGGTCGCGCTCGGCGCCGGCGAGCTCCTCGTGACCTCGATCGATCGTGACGGGACCGGGCTCGGATATGACACGCCGCTCCTCCGGGCGATCGCGGACCGGGTGCCGGTGCCGCTGATCGCCTCGGGCGGGGCGGCGGGACCCCAGCACTTCGTCGACGCGGTCCTCGAGGGCGGCGCGGATGCGGTGCTGGCGGCGTCGATCTTCCATCGCCGGATCCACTCGATCGCGGCGGTGAAGGCCGCGATGGCCGAGGCCGGGATCCCGGTCCGCGTCGTCCCGGAGGCGGCCGCGTGACCACGACGCCCGACGCCGGCGTGGAGCCGCGCTACGACGCGGACGGGCTCGTGCCCGCGATCGTCCAGGACGCCGCCGACGGTCGGGTGCTGATGCTCGCCTGGATGGACGGGGAGGCGCTCGCCGCGACCCTCGACACCGGCGAGGTCCACTTCCACTCGCGCTCGCGCGGGCGCCTCTGGAAGAAGGGCGAGACCAGCGGCAACGTGCTGCGGCTCGTGTCGCTCGCGCAGGACTGCGATCGGGACGCGCTGCTCGTGACGGTCGATCCGGTCGGCCCGACGTGCCACCGGGACACCCGCTCGTGCTTCGACCCGGAGGGCGCCCCCGCGGGTCGCGACAGCCAGGGCTTCGCGTGGCTCGAGTCGCTGTGGACGACGATCGCGGAACGCGCGGCGACCCGTCCCGAAGGCTCGTACACCGCGCGGCTGCTCGCGGGCGGAGTGGACGCGGTCGCTCGGAAGGTGACCGAGGAGGCGACCGAGGTCCTGCTCGCGGCCAAGGACGACGCCGGCGCGGAGGCGGCCGGGGCTGATCGGCGCGCGGCGCGCGACGCGCTCGCCGGGGAGGCCGCCGATCTGCTGTACCACGCCCTCGTGCTGCTGGCGGAGCGCGGGGTGCCGCCGTCGGCGGTCGTGGACGTCCTGCGCGCGCGCCACGCACGGTGACGGGCTGGGGTGGCGTCGCCGCCAGGATCCTGCTCCCTTCGTCCGAATTCGAACACACCCGGAACCCATTCCCGCCCCGCCGCTTCCTCCGAGTTCGGACGCCGATTTCGGAGCATCGCGTGCGGTGGGAGCGCGTTGCTCGCGCGTCCGATTTCGGACGAACCGCGACGCCGCGGCGCTGACCGATGGACCTCCGCGTGCTCGACGACGAGCGCGCCGTCGCGCGGGCCGGCGCCGAGCTGGTGGCGGGCTGGATCGGCGAGACGCCGCACGCCACGGTCGTCCCGGCGATGGGCGCGACGCCGCAGGCGCTCTACGGGGAGCTTGCGCAGCTGGCCGTGACCGGCCGGCTCGACGTCGGTGGGATCACCGCGATCCAGCTCGACGAGTACGCGGACGTCGGCGCCGATGATCGGCGCTCGCTGTTCGGCTGGCTCCGACGGTCGTTCGCCGCTCCGCTCGGCATCTCCGGCGACCGCCTGGTCCGGCTGGGCGGCGACGGCGTCGACCCGGCCGCCGCGTGCGCGGCGTACGACGAGGCCGTCCGCGCCGCAGGCGGCGTCGACGTCGCGATCCTGGGGCTCGGCCCAAACGGCCACCTCGGCTTCAACGAGCCACCCTCCCCCGCCGACGCGCCGACCCGGGAGGTCGCGCTGACCGCCGAGAGCCTCGCCAGCAACGCCGCTTACTGGGAGGGCGGAGCTGCCGCGGTCCCGCGCCGCGCGTTGACGATGGGCATGCCGTGGCTGCTCGAGGCTCGCCACGTCCTCCTCGTCGTCACCGGCGCTCGAAAGCGCGCCGTTCTCGAGCGGATGCTCGACGGCCCCATCGGGCCGGACCTGCCGGCGAGCTACCTGCGGACCCATCCGGGCGCGATCCTGCTCGCCGACCGCGCCGCGTCGCCGGAGAGCGGCTGATCGACAGCCCCGCGGCGCGGCCCCCGCGCTGAGCGGCCCCCCGCGCACGCCGCCACCGCGGCCCGCACGCTCCCTAGCGCAGCAGCCGGCCGATCTCCCGCCGCTTCTTCCCGATCCGCACGTCGAGCCACTCCCCGGCGATGGGCTCCGGGACGTGGCTCGCATCCGGCACGCGAACCCCGTTGATCGTCACGCCGCCCCCCGCGACGAGCCGGCGCGCCTCGCCCTTCGACGCCGCGATGCCCGCCTCGGCCAGCAGGACCGGCACGCCCTGTGCGAGCGCCTCGGACGTGAACCGGAACCCGCCGGTCGATTCGAACACCGAGCGCAGCCGCTCGGGGTCGGTCAACGGCTCGCCGGCGAACAGCGCCTGGGAGTCGGCGACCGCCCGCACAGCGGCCTCCGACCCGTGCGTCCGGGTCGTCAGGTCGACCGCCAGGCGGCGCTGTGCGGCCCGCGCCTCGGGTCGCGCCGACATCTCGGCCTCGAGCGCCTCGATCTCCTCCCGGGGCAGCTCGGTGAACCAGCGCAGGTACGTGCCGACGTCGCGGTCGTCGGCGTTGAGCCAGTACTGGTAGAAGTCGTACGGGGGCGTCCGTCGGGGATCCAGCCAGATCGACGTGCCGCTGGCGGTCTTCCCGAACTTGGCACCCGAGGCATTGAGCAGCAGCTTGTACGCGAGCCCGTGCGCGGGCGCGCTCCCCTCCCCCTCGGGCGCGCCGGCGGTCCGCCGGATGAGCTCGAGGCCGGCGGTGATGTTGCCCCACTGGTCGGCGCCGCCCATCTGGAGCTCGACGCCGTGCTCGCGGTGGAGGTGCTCGAAGTCGGCCGCCTGCAGGAGCATGTAGCTGAACTCGGTGAAGGACAGCCCGCGCTCCATGCGCGCCTGGACCGACTCCTTGGCCAGCATGTAGCCGACCGTGAAGTGCTTGCCGACGTCGCGCAGGAAGTCGATCAGCGTCAGCCCGCCGAGCCAGTCGAGGTTGTTGACGAGCACGGCCCCGCCGGAGCCGGGCGAGAAGTCGAGGAACCGCTCGAGCTGCCCGCGGATCGCCTCGACGTTCGCCCCGAGCGTGTCGCGATCGAGCAGGTTCCGCTCGTCCGACCGCCCCGAGGGATCGCCGATCATCCCGGTTCCACCGCCGACGAGCGCGAACGGGCGACCGCCGAACCGCTGGAGCCGGAGCAGCCCGAAGATCGGCACGAGGTGGCCGACGTGGAGCGAGTCCGCGGTGGGGTCGAACCCGATGTACCCGGCGATCGGGCGGCCCGTCGCGAGGCGCGACGGCAGGTCGGGGGTGGTCCCGTGGAGGATGCCCCGCCACTCGAGCTCGGGGAGGAGCCCGGCGAGACCCGCGGAGGCCGTCTCCGTCACAGCCGGGACGTCTGGGTCGTCTCGACCCTCCGGGAGGGGGATGGCAGTCCGCTCACGACCCCATGCTATCGTGTTGACCTAGATGCAAACCAGCCTCGCGCGGCGCCAGCGGCATCGCCGATCGCTCCAACGGCGCCCCGCGTCAGGCGGTGGCTCCCGGATCGCCCGGCGCATTGCCATCGCCATCCCGATCGTCATCGTCCTCTTCGCGTTCAGCGCCGGCTTCGTCGGCGTCGTGGTCGCGGTCGGCCTGTACAACACGTACGCCGCGGGCCTCCCGGACCCGAAGGCCGAGCTCACGAGCCTCGACTTCGAGCAGCCGACGATCGTGTACGACCGGACCGGCAGGATCGAGCTCGCGCGGCTCGGGTCGTTGCGCCGCGAGGTGATCACGTTCGATGCGATCCCCGGCGAGATGCTCGACGCGACGACCGCGATCGAGGACAAGGACTTCTGGGTCAACCCCGGGTTCGACCCGATCGGCATCGTGTCGGCCGGGCTCGACACGATCTCGGGCCGCCCGCGCGGCGCATCCACGATCACCCAGCAGCTCGTCCGCGAGCGACTGCTTCCCGACTGGGCGTTCGAGGGCGACCTCTACGAGCGCAAGTTCCGCGAGATCATCCAGTCGGTCAAGCTGACCCAGGAGTTCCCGGGCGACGAGGGCAAGGAGGCGATCATCACCGCCTACCTGAACAACAACTTCTACGGGAACAACACGTACGGGGTCCAGGCCGCGGCACTCGGCTACTTCGGCAAGCCCATCGCCGAGCTCAGCCTCGCGCAGTACGCAATCCTCGCCTCGATCCCCCAGTCGCCGACCAAGTTCGACCTCATGCGCAACGCGGAGGAGATCTGCCTCGACGAGGAGGTCAGCGACGAGGAGGAGTGCGAGTCGTTCGAGCTCGTCGTGCCCGAGACCAGCGAGATCGTCGTCCGCCGCAACCACGTGCTCGAGCTGATGAAGACGCGCAGTCCGATCTCGGGCGGCAAGTACACCGCCGCCGACTACGAGCGGGCGAAGTCCGAGCGCGTCGTGCTCACCCCGCGCGCCGCGTCGAACTGGAAGGCGCCGCATTTCGTGTGGCAGGTCCGGCGCGAGCTCGGTGCGGTGCTCTGCCCCGACACCCCGAACGACTGCATCAAGATCGACACCGGCGGGTATCGCGTCGTCACGACGCTCGACTGGACCATGCAGCGGACGACCGAGCGCTGGGTCTACGCGGCCGCCCGCGGCCCGAACTCGAAGGACACGAGCTCGGTGCTGCGTCGCTACAAGATCCCCCAGCGCGCCTACGGCTGGATCCGAAACCTGCGCGGCCGGAACATCCACAACGCGGCCTCGGCGGTGATGGACTACCGGAGCGGCCAGATCCTGGCCTACGTCGGCAGCGCGAGCTACACCGCGAAGAAGACCAGGAAGTTCCAGCCGCAGTTCGACGTGCTCGCCGACGGCTGGCGTCAGCCCGGCTCGTCGATCAAGCCGATCAACTACGCGATCGGGATCGAGGACCGGACGATGACCGCGGCGTCGATGTTCATGGACGTCGTGACCGACTTCGGTGGACGCTTCCGGCCGACCCAGGCCGACGGCCTCGAGCGCGGCCCGGTCCGGCTCCGCTCGGCGCTCCAGTTCTCGCTCAACATCCCGGCGATCAAGCAGACCCTCATCAGCGGGCTCGATCACGTCTTCGAGCGCAACAAGGACTTCGGGATCGAGTACGCGGCGAGCGCGCTGCCGGTGACGTCGATGGGCATCGGCACGCTCGAGACCCACCCGATCGACATGATCACGGCCTACGGCACGATCGCCAACGGCGGCGTGCGGATGCCCCGGACGACCCTGCTGAGCGTCGTCGACGACGACGGCCGCGCAGTCTGGCCGATCGAGGGCCGGACGGCCAAGGGCACCCGGGTCATCAGCAAGCAGGCGGCGTGGATCATCAGCGACATCCTCGCCGGCAACACGATGCCGAGCGTCAACCCGTACTGGGGCGAGTGGGCGATCCGGGACGGGAACGAGCGCCGGCCCGCGGCCTACAAGACCGGCACGACCAGCGACAACCGCGACGTGCACGCCTACGGCTTCCTCGCGCCGCCCAAGGCGAAGGACGAGCCCGCGCTCGTCGTCGGGGTGTGGATGGGCAACAGCGACAACTCGCCGAACCGCGGCAGCCTGTCGCTCGACTCCTCGGCGCCGCTCTGGTCGGCCATCCTCACCGACGTCAGCAAGGGGATGCCGCTCGCAACGTTCAAGCGCCCGAGCGGCCTCGTCTCCATGGAGGTCGATGCGTTCACCGGTCGGAAGCCGGGGCCGTTCACCCGGCGCACCGTCGAGGAGTGGTTCATCAAGGGCACCCAGCCGGCCGAGCGCGACACCTCGCGCGTCGTGCTCGACATCGACGAGGCGTCCGGGCTGCTCTGGCAGGACGGCTGCGCGGGCCCGAAGGTCGCGAAGGGCTTCTTCGACCTCGGGAACGTCGAGGCCAACTTCCCGTCGTGGCAGAAGGCCAACCGAGCCTGGGCCGCACGAGCCGCGAGGGGTGTCGGCGTCCGGGGCGGACCCAAGGGCACGCGGACGACGTACTTCTACAACGGCGCGTTCGCACCGTTCGGCCGCTCGTGGGGCGCCCCGTTCGCCCCGACCAAGCTCTGCCCGATCGCGCCGGTCACGCCGCCGCCGGCGTGCGACCCGCTCGTCACCCCGGACTGCCCGAGCCTGCCGCCCGAAGAGACCCCGTCACCGACGCCGACGAAGACGCCGAAGCCGACGAAGACGCCGAAACCGTAGGCGAGGCGCGGGCCCGACCGTCAGAGCTCGACGATCGTCGCCCCGTCGCCGCCCTCGCCGCGCTCGCCGGGTCTGAGCGACTTGACGAGCGGGTGCCCGCCCGCCTCCGCGCGAACCGCGTCGCGCAGCGCGCCCGTGCCCAGCCCGTGGATGATCGTGACCCGGTCGAGCCCCGCGAGCGAGGCGTCGTCGAGGTACCGGCCGAGCGCCTCGAGCGCCTCGTCGACGCGGGCGCCGCGCAGGTCGAGCGAGGAGGCCACGGACCTGGCACGCGACAGGCGCAGCGCGCCGACCCCCGAGGCAGCCCGTGCGTCCCCGTCATGCCGGCTCTTCCGCGCCTCCGCCGCCCCGCCACCGCCGTCGAGGGCCGGCACCAGGTCGTCGGCGGGGACCGTGACGCGCATCCCGCCCGACTCGAGGGTGAGCCGTCGGCCGCCGCGCTCGATCGCCGCGATCCGACCCTCCCAGCCGCCGGTCCGGCTCCGGGCACGCTCCCCCACCCGCCACGTCCGCTCGACGGCCGGCTCCGGGGCCGGCACGGGTTCGGCATCGGGTAGGCGGGCGAGGTCGGCCTCGGCGCGCTCGAGCGCCGCGTCGAGCGCGGCCGCGGTGACGGTTTCCCGCTCGAGCATCCGCCGCGTCCGGCCGACCTCCCGCCGGAGTTCCTCGACGAGCTGCTCGGCCTCGGACCGTGCGGACCGGACCAGCTCGTCCCGCTCGCGTCGAGCCCGCCGTCGCTCCTCCTCGGCCGTGTGCAGCGCATCGACGGCTCGCAGCTCCGCGGCGCGGGCCCGGTCGCGTGCCTCGCTCGCCTCGCCCTCGGTCTCGCGGATGGCCGCAAGCGTCTCCTCGAACGAGCGCTGCGATTCGGTCAGTCGCGAGCGCGCGTCCTCGACGATCGCGTCGGGCAGCCCGAGCCGCTCGGCGATGGCGAACGCCTGGCTGCCGCCCGGCAGCCCGATCGTCAGGCGATACGTCGGCGAGAGCGTCTCGAGGTCGAACTCGACCGAGGCGTTCCGCGCGCCGGGCGTCGTGTGCGCGTACGCCTTGAGCTCGGCGTAGTGCGTGGTGGCCGCCACGAGCGCGCCGGCCGCAATGAAGTGGTCGAGGAGCGCCTGGGCGAGCGCCGAGCCTTCGGTCGGGTCGGTACCGGCGCCGAGCTCGTCGAGCAGGACGAGCGTGGCGGGCCCGGCGGCCTCGACGATCCGGACGATCGAGCGCAGGTGCCCCGAGAACGTCGAGAGCGACTGGGCGATCGACTGCTCGTCGCCGATGTCCGCGAACACGTCGCGGAACACCGGGAGGCGCGAGCCGGCCGCGGCGGGAACGTGCAGGCCCGCCTGGTGCATGAGCGCGAGCAGCCCGAGCGTCCGGAGCGTGACGGTCTTGCCGCCGGTGTTCGGGCCGGTCACGACGAGCGCCGTGAAGTCGCCGCCGAGCCGCACGTCGATCGGCACGACCCGCCCGGTGAGGCCGGGGTGCCGCGCCGACAGGAGCTCGACCTCGGTCCGCTCCGCGGTCTCGGCGCGGACCGCGTCCATCTCCGCCGCGAGCGCCGCCTTGGCCGCCCAGAAGTCGAACCGGGCCAGCGCGTCGAGCGTCTCGCGGAGCGCGGCTGCGTTGGCGGCGACGAGCGCCGACAGCTCGTCGAGGATCCGGGCGACCTCCTCGGCCTCGGCGATCTGCGCCTCCCGCCATGCATTGCCGAGCTCGACCGCGACGAGCGGCTCCACGAACAGCGTCTGGCCGCTGCCCGAGGCGTCGTGGACGATGCCCTTGACGCGGCTCCGTGCCTCGGCCTTGATCGGGACCACGTACCGGCCGTTGCGCAGCGTGACGATCGGCTCCTGGAGCGCGCTGCCAAGCTCCGAGCCGACGAGCGCGTCGAGCCGGCGCCGCAGCCGGTCGTACGCGACGCGGACCGCCATCCGCAGTCCCCCGAGCCGCGGCGAGGCCGTGTCGAGCAGCTCGCCGACGGGGTCGAAGCTGCGGCCGAGCGTCGAGCGCAGCGAGGGCAGCCCATGGAGCTCGCGAGCGAGGCCGCGGATCAGCGGTCGCCGGTCGTCCTGGACCGATGTCGCGAGGCGGGCCGTCGCGTCGAGCGTCTCGGCGATCGCCAGGAAGTGCTCCGGGTCGAGCCGGCCGCCCCGCGCGGCACGCTCGACCCACGGGCCGATGTCGTGTGCCGCGCCGATCCCGACCCCCGGCCGCTCCTCGAGCAGCTCCCGCGTCTGGTCGGTCTCGCTGAGGCCGCGGGCCACGATCACGGGGTCGCTCGAGGGCGCGAGCCGTTCCACGAGCGTCCGCGACGGCCCGAACGAGGCATGTCCCGCCAGCCGTGCCCGGACGGCCGGGAACTCGAGCAGGTCGACCGATCGCCGGTCCATGCGCCGTGCCTCGGTCAGCGGAGCGACGCCGGGCCCGAAGCGGCGCGATGCCCCTCGATGACGAACCGCCAGGGCAGGCTCGTCCACGGCTCGCCGGCGTAGCCGATCCCGATCCGGGGCGTCGCGCGGACCGCGAGCGGCCCCTCGCCGGGCGGCTGCGGCTCGAGCCGCAGCGGAGAGCCGGGATCGCACAGGTCGGTGCCCGTCCAGCGTGTGTCGACCCCGAACGCCGCGGCGACGAGGCCGGGACCGGCCGCCAGGCGATGCACCGGCAGACGATCGAGCGCGGTCGGCGTGGCGCCCTCCGCGGGGGCGACCGGGCGTCGGCGACGCGTCGCGAGCAGCATCCGACGGTCGGTTCGCATCCGGTCGGCGCCCTCGAGCGGCTCGACCGCGCGCACGAGCACGGCCGCCGGGGATCCCGCGGGCTCGGTGACGATGTTCAGGCAGTCGTACATGCCGTAGACAAGGTACACGTAGGCGATCCCGGGCGGCCCCCACATCACCCGGTTGCGGGCGGTCGGGCCGAACCGCGCATGCGACGCCCGGTCGTCGGGGTGGATGTACGCCTCGACCTCGACGATGCGCCCGACCCGCCGGCCCGTGTCGTCCTCGCGCACGAGCAGCGCCCCGAGCAGCGCGGGAGCGACCTCGAGGGTCGGTCCGGCGAGGAGCGCGCGGTCGATCGGCAGGCCCGCTACCCGACCGGGAAGAAGCGACGGATGTCGGCCGGCACGAAGGGCCCGGTGATCGAGAAGAACGCCGGGATCAGCGTGGTCCGGAAGATCTCGGCCGTGTTCGAGTCGTTGAGCGCGTTCCACAGGTCGCGCAGGAACGGCAGCTCGTTCGGACTCTCCGGGATCCCGGGCACCGTGTAGAACGTGTCGAGGATCACGATGACGCAGCCGAGGAAGATGGCGGCCTGGAGCAGGCCGAGGAGCCCGCCAAGCAGCTCGTCGACGAAGCGCTGCTTCTCGAACAGCGGCTGGGTCTTGTAGAAGCCCTGGATCACGACCGTGAACGCGATCGCGCCGGCGATGAACACCGTGCCGAAGCCGATCATCACCGCGTACTCGGGCGAGAACTGGCGCCAGTTGGCAGCCAGGAACTCGCCGAGCGGCGCACGGAGGTTGGCGGCGAACAGGAACGAGAACAGGATCGACGCGATGCCGAGCAGCCGGCGGATCGTGCCCTGGATGTAGCCGAGCACGAAGAACGCGCCGAAGTACAGCACGACGAGCAGATCGAACGTGCCGAAGCCCGCGATGAACTCCCCGAAGTCCATGTGATCTCCCTACTCCTCGGCTGACGGGCGCCGAGGCCGCGCAAGCCTAGCAGCGCCGGATGCGGGCTCGCAACGCGACCGACGGGCGACCGACGGGCAGGACGATGGGGTCAGGACCGGATCCGGCCGCCCACGGCGGACTCGAGCGCCCCGGTGACCGCTGCGATCGCCTCGTCGACCTCGCCCTCGGTCAGCGTCCGGTCCGCCGCCCGGAAGCGCAGCCGCCAGGCAAGGCTCTTCTCGGTCTCCCCGAGCGGGCGACCGCGGTAGATGTCGAACAGCTCGACCGACTCGAGGAGCGGCCCGGCACTCCCCGTGATCGCGGCGCGCACCGCGGCCGCCGGGCGGCCTTCGTCCACCACGACGGCGAGGTCGCGCTCGACCGCGGGCTGGCGCGACGGGGTCGCACTGATCGGGGCGCTCAGCGACCCGCCCGCGATACCCGCCACGGCAAGCTCGGCGAGGATGACCGGGCCCGCGAGGTCGAGGCGGTCGAGGAGCGCGGGATGCGCCTCGCCGACCCGGCCCGCGACGAGGAAGGTGCCGTCGGCCGCAGGCGCGGGCACGGCCACCCGCGCGGTGCGCCCCGGATGGAGGTTCGGGTCGTCGGACAGCGGCTCGTAGCGCGGCATCGCGAACCCAAGCCGGCGACACACGAGCTCGATCAGGCCCTTGGCGTCGTCGAGGTCGTACGGACGGACCATCCGGTTCCAGCCCCGCTCCTCGGCGGCGCCGGTCAGCGCGAGCCCCAGGCGCCACCACTCGTGGGTCCCGCCGCCGTCGGCTCGAGCGTAGCCCTTGCCGATCTCGAACAGCGCGACGTCGTCCCGGCCCTGGCGGCGGTTCGTGCCCACGACCTCGAGCAGGCTCCCGACGAGGCTCTGGCGCATCACCGAGTGCTGGGTCGACAGCGGGTTCGTGACGGTGACGAGCGGGCCGTGGGCGCGCTCGGGAGCCGGTCCGGTCAGCGGTCCGTCGTCGCGCGGCCCGAACAGCTCGGCCGCCTCGGGCGACACGAGCGCGTAGGTGACGACCTCGGTCAGCCCGGCTCCGGCCAGCGTCTCGCGGACCGCGTCGCGCACCTCGAGCGGCGAGTGCCGGAACTCGGGCATCGGCGTGTGCGGGAGGATGTCGGGGATGCGCTCGTAGCCGCGCACGCGCGCGACCTCCTCGGCGACATCGGCCTCGATGTGGAGGTCTCGCCGCCAGCTGGGGACGACCGCGACGAGCGCCTCGTCCCCTCCCGCCGGGATGCGCAGCGGCTGCGGCGCCGCCGCCACCGTGACCTCGGCGTCGGCGGGCGCCGCCTCGGTCTCGACGCCGACCCGGGCGAGCAGCGCGCGCTGCTCGTCGGCCGCGATCGACGTGCCGAGGAGGCGGTTGACCCGCGCCGGCCGGAACGCGACCGTCGTGCGGGGCGGCTCGGCCGGGTTCGTGTCGACGTGTCCGGGCGCGACCGTGCCGTTCGCCCACTCGGCGACGAGGCGGGCCGTCCGGTCCGCGCCGATCCGGGCGAGCGCGAACTCCTGGCCCTTCTCGAACCGCAGGCTCGCCTCGGATCGGAGCGCGTAGCGGAAGGCGGTCCGGCGGATGCTGACCGGGTCGAAGATCGCCGACTCGATGATGACCTCGGTCGTGCGGTCACCGACCTCGGAGCCGGCGCTCCCCATGACGCCGGCGATCCCGATCGGGCCCTCGGCGTCGGCGATGAGCAGGGTCTCGGGGTCGAGGACGCGCTCGACGTGGTCGATGGTCTCGAGCCGCTCGCCGTCGCGCGCCCGGCGGACGACGATCCGGCGCCCCGCCACGCCCGCCGCGTCGTAGGTGTGGATCGGCTTGCCGAGCTCGAGCATCACGTAGTTGCTGGCGTCGACGACGTTGCTGACCGGTCGCTGGCCCGCGGCGAGGAGGCGCATCTGGACATGGTCCGGCGACGGACCGACGGTCACGCCGCTCACCCATCGGCCGACGAAGCGCGGGCACAGGTCGGGGTCCTCGACCTCGACGGTCAGGCGCTCACCGGTCGGGCTGCCGAGCTCGGCCACGGCCGTCTCCGGGTAGCGGATCGGGGAACCGGTCACCGCGGCGACCTCGCGGGCGAGGCCCACGATCGACAGCGCGTCGCCGCGGTTCGGCTTGACGTCGACGTCGAGGACCGTGTCGCCGAACAGGTCGACCAGGGAGGCCCCGAGCGGCGTTCCCTCCGGGAGGATGAGGATGCCGTCCGCGTCCGTGGTGAGCCTGAGCTCGTCCCCGGAGCACAGCATGCCGTTCGAGACGACGCCCATCTTCTCGGTGCGCTCGATCCGCCGGTCGCCCGGCAGGACGGCACCCGGCAGCGCCACCGGCACGCGCTGGCCCGGGGCGATGTTCGTTGCCCCGCAGACGATCTCGAGCGGCTCGCCGTCCCCGACCGTGACCCGCGTCAGCGACAGCCGATCGGCCCGTGGGTGCCGCTCGACCGCCAGCAGCTCGCCGACGACGACGTTCTGCCAGTCGGCGCCCCAGCGCTCGATCTTCTTCACCTCCATCCCGAGCAGCGTCAGGCGCTCCGCGAGCGCGTCGGGATCGAGGTCGAACTCGACGTACTCCCGCAGCCAGGAGAGCGGCACTCTCACGACCGGGCTCCCACGGCGGCGCTCCGCGCTTGCGCGGTGCGGATCATCGGAACTGCTCCAGGAAGCGCAGGTCGTTCTCGAGGTACAGCCGCAGGTCGCCGACGCTGTGGCGCAGGTTGGCGATCCGCTCGACGCCCATGCCGAACGCGAACCCCTGGTACCGCTCCGGGTCCAGCCCGCCGTACTGGAGCACGACCGGGTGGACCATGCCGGCGCCGAGGATCGTCATCCAGCCCGACCGCGAGCAGGCGGGGCAGCCGGCGCCGCCGCACACGACGCACTCGACGTCGAACGCGACCGACGGCTCCGTGAAGGGGTAGTAGCCGGGCCGGAACCGGGTCCGCTTGTCGTGCCCATACATCGCCTTGGCGAACTGGTCGAGCAGGCCCTTGAGGTCGCCCATCGTCGTCCCCTCGTCGACCATGAGCCCCTCGACCTGGAAGAACTCGGAGGCGTGGCTGGCGTCGATGGCCTCGTACCGGTAGCAGCGGCCGGGCAGCAGCGCCCGGATCGGCGGCGTGGTCGAGTGCATGACCCGAATCTGGCCGGGCGACGTGTGCGTCCGGAGCAGGTGCCCCTCGACGTCGACATAGAGCGTGTCCCACAGGTCCCGCGCGGGGTGGTCGGGCGGGATGTTGAGCATCTGGAAGTTGCGGACGTCGTCCTCGATCTCCGGGCCCTCGTACACGACGAACCCGAACTGACCGAAGATCTCGGCAATCTTCCCGATCGTCTCGTTGACCGGGTGCAGCGTCCCGCGGCGGACCGGCCGGCCGGGCGTCGTGACGTCGACGGCCTCGGCGGCGAGACGGCGCTCGAGCTCGGCGCCGCGCAGGGACGCGCCACGGTCTGCCAGCGCGGCCTCGATCGCGGTCCGAACCTGGTTCGCCACGGCGCCGACGCGTGGGCGGTCGTCGGCGGGCAGACCCCCGATCCCGCGGAGGATCCCGGTCAGCCGCCCCTTCTTGCCGAGCACCTCGTGCTCGAGCGTCTCGAGCGCGGCCGCCTCGGTCGCGTCCGCGATCTCGGACAGCGTCGCCTCACGGAGCGCCTCGAGGTCGCGGGTCAGGTCGGTCAGGTCCACGTGCGTCCTTGCTGGGTGGGGTCGGTGCGCGGAATCGAGAGCCCCCGATCGTCGGCGACGTCGAGGGCTCGGGTCGTGGGCGTCGTCGGGCGGCGTTCGCCGGTGCCTAGGCGCCCTTCGCGAGCTCGGCGATGCGGCCGAACGTCGCCGCGTCGCGCACCGCGAGGTCGGCGAGGATCTTGCGGTCGATCGCGACCTCGGCCTTGCGCAGGCCGTGGACGAACTGCCCGTAGGTCAGACCGTTCTGCCGGGCAGCGGCGTTGATCCGGATGATCCACAGCTCGCGCATCTGGCGCTTGCGCTGCTTCCGGTCACGCGTCGCATACGCCATCGCGTGGAGGAGCGCCTCGCGGGCCGGTCGGATCAGCCGGGATTTGGTGCCCTTGCGCCCTTCGGCCGCGTTGAGGAGGCGCTTGTGGCGCTTGTGGGCGGTGACGCCGCGCTTGACTCGTGCCATGCGGTGACGGTGCTCCTAGAGGTACGGCAGCAGGCGCCGGACCTGCCGGGCGTGCTCGGGCTTGAGGATCGCCTTGCCCGCGTAGCGGCGGGTGCGGCGCGACGACTTGATCTCGAGGTGGTGGCCACGCCACGCCTTGACGCGGAAGACCTTGCCGCTCCCGGTCACGCCGAGCCGCTTCTGGGCTGCCTTGTGGCTCTTGATCTTCGGCACGCTGGCCTCACTCTCCTGTCGGGGCCGCCTGCGTGGCCGCCGCGGTTGTCGCCGGCCGTGGAGCCGGCTCGTTCCTGTTCTCGTCCCTCGTCTCGCTGCCCGACGGCGCGCCGTTCTCCGGCTGGCTCGGCGCAGCCTGGTGGGGCTGCGCCGGTTCGGCCTGCGGCTCGGGTGCCGACTGACCGGCTGCCGCCGGCTGGCCGGCTGCCGCCGGCTGGCTCGCGCCGGCCGGTGCCCCCTGGGCCTGGGCTCCGCGCCCCTCGCGGGGCTGGTCCTGGCTCTTGGGCTTGTGGGTCGAGGCCATCGTGATGTGCATCGACTTGCCCTCGAGCAGCGGACCCCGCTCCGGGACTCCGTGTTCCTTGACTCGCTCGGCGAACCTCGCCAAGAGGTTGCGACCGATCTCCGGATGGGTCAGCTCGCGTCCCCGGAAGCGAACGGTCACCTTGATCCGATCGCCGTCCTCCAGGAACTCGATCGCCCGGTGGACCTTCGTCTCGAAGTCGCCGGTGCCGATCTTCGGCGTGAGGCGAACCTCCTTGAACGTCACCGAGCGCTGCCGGCGCTTGTTCTCCTTCTCGCGCTTGGTCAGCTCGTACTTGTACTGACCGAAGTCGAGGAACTTGACGACCGGCGGCTGTGCCATCGGGGCGACCTCGACGAGATCGAGCCCCCGTTCCTGCGCCATCTCGAGAGCACGTGCTGTGGGCATGACCCCCAGCTGGGCTCCTTCTTCATCCACGACCCGGACATTGGGGATCCGGATCATCTGATTCACACGCAGGTCTCGACTGATGGCTCGCCCCTTCTTGCTGGCTTTCTCCGTGGCCGTCCGGGCACGCAAAGACCCGGCTCGGACCGAGGGGGTAGCCTAGCACAGGTGCCCGAGGCGGGCAACGCGCGGCCGCGGCTCACGGCCTCGGCGCGCCGGTCTCCGGGCGGCGTGCCGGTCGCCGGGCGGCGCGCCGGTCTCCGGGCGGCGTGCCGGTCTCCGGGCGGCGTGCCGGTCTCCGGGCGGCGTG
Source organism: Chloroflexota bacterium (assembly GCA_044506615.1). Lineage (GTDB taxonomy): Bacteria > Chloroflexota > Limnocylindria > Limnocylindrales > CSP1-4 > DASTYU01. The sequence goes on from JBIQKJ010000007.1 coordinate 22,532, forward strand.
CCGGTCGCTGCGGCCGGTCCGCGCGGCACAGCCGGGCCCGGTCGGCCAATGGGTCGCGATGCTGCTCTGACCAGCAAACGGCCGGCAATGCGGGGGTCACGGCCGCGACGAACGGCTCCGTCGACGTGCGGGTACTCGTGGAGGTGCCCCTTCGGGGCGATCCTGCTGCGCGCACGAGCACGGTCGCAGGTCCCAGGGCGGTGGCGGTTCGCTTGTGCCCACCCATACCCGGGCGTTGATGCTCACACCAGCACGGAGTGCCGCACGGGCCGCGGCGCGTCATGGCGATCCCGGACCCTCGCCGAGCACCCGCAGCACGAGGAAGTGATCGGCCCGAAGCCCGGCCAGCGCCCACCGCACCGGCCGCGGCACGCGTCGTCGCGCCGAATCCCGCACGAGCCGCGGCTCGGCGAGCGACAGCGACCCCCGCGCGGACTCGAACCCGCACGCCCCCGTCGCCAGCACGTTCCGGACCCACTCGGTCTCGGGCCCGTAGGTCAGGGCGAAGACCGCCTCCGCGCCGCTCCCCGGCCGGAACATGAGCACCGGCGTCCGATACAACCGACCCGACCGCCGCCCGACGTGCACGACGCGGCCGAACCCGGGCACGTGGACCACGATCGGCCCGAGGATCCGGTTCGTGACCCCGGACGTTGAACCGCCCGAGCCAGCGCGGCAGCGGCATCGACCCGGCCGGACCCGGGGCCCCGGCTCCCCTACTCGACCCGCCGCTGCGCCACCTCGGCCGCGAGGCGGTCGGCCAGCTCGTCCCAGCCGAGCGTCTCCTGGGCCGCGTCCCGCGCCGCCCCGCGTCGTCGCACCGTGGCCGCCCGCGCCTCGATCTCGCGATCGCCGAGCACGAGCATCACCGGGACCTTCTGCTCCTGCGCGAGCCGGATCTTGTTCTGCATCCGGTTGTCCGAGGCATCGACCTCGACCCGCAGCCCGCGCGAGCGCAGCACGCCCGCCAGCTCCTCGCCGGCCTCGGCGTGGCGGTCCGCGATCGGGATCACGACCGCCTGGACCGGCGAGCACCACAGCGGGAAGGCGCCCGCGAAGTGCTCGGTGAGCACGCCGATGAACCGCTCGAGCGAGCCGTAGATCGCCCGATGGATCGCCACGGGCCGCTGCTGCTGCCCCGTCTCGTCGACGTACCACAGGTCGAACTGCTCGGGCAGCATCACCCGGTCGACCTGGATCGTCGCCGTCTGCCACTCGCGCCCGAGCGCGTCCTCGATCTGGATGTCGATCTTCGGGGCGTAGAACGCGCCGTCCTTCGGCTTCTCGCGGTACTGGAGGCCGGACCGCTCGAGCTCGGCGCGCATGAGCGCCTCGGTCTCCTCCCAGATCGCCGGGTCGCCGAGCGCCTTGTCCGGCCGCGTCCCGAACGTCAGCGTCGGCTCGAGCCCGAACCACGAGTAGGCTTCCCGGATCTCGCCCATGAGCGCCTCGATCTCCGACGCGATCTGGTCGGGGCGCACGAAGATGTGGGCGTCGTCCGTGACGAAGTGGCGGACGCGCGTCAGGCCCGACAGCACGCCGGACAGCTCGTTCCGATGGAGCACACCGTACTCGGCGAGTCGGAGCGGCAGCTCGCGGTATGAGCGCACCCGCGAGCGGTAGATGAACGACGACTCGGGGCAGTTCATCGGCTTGAGGCTGAACGTCTGCCCCTCGGCCTCGACGAGGAACATGTTGTCGCGGTAGTGCTCCCAGTGGCCCGACCGCTCCCACAGCTTCCGGTGGACGAGCGGCGGCGTGTAGACCTCCTGGTACCCGCGCCGCGCCTGGAGCTCGCGCATCGCGTTGCGCAGCGTCTGATAGAGCGTCCAGCCCTTCGGGTGCCAGAAGGCCGCCCCGGGCGCGACGTCGTGGAAGGAGAAGAGGTCGAGCTGCACGCCGAGCCGTCGGTGGTCGCGCTTCTTCGCCTCCTCGCGCCGCCACAGGAAGCGGTCGAGCTCCTCCTGCGTCGGCCAGACCGTGCCGTAGATCCGCTGGAGCGACTCCCGGGCCTGGTCGCCGCGCCAGTACGCGCCCGATACCGCCAGCAGCTTGAACGGGCCGATCCTGCCCGTGCTCGCCACGTGCGGCCCCTTGCACAGGTCGATGAACGGTCCGTGCTCGTACACGGAGGTGGGCGGCATCGGCGTGCCTTCGCGCTCGGCCCTTGCGGCGAGGTCGTCGAGGATCTCCACCTTGAACGGCTGGGCCCGGTCGACGAAGAACGCCCGGCCCTCCGCGGGCGGCAGCTCGCGCCGCACGAACGGATGGTCGGCCGCGACGCTCTCGGCCATGCGCCGCTCGATGGCCGCGAGGTCGTCGGGGGTGAACGGACGGTCGATGTCGAAGTCGTAGTAGAACCCGTCCTCGATCGCCGGCCCGATCCCGAGCTTCGTGCCGGGGAACAGGTCCAGCACCGCCTCGGCCATGACGTGCGCGGCAGAGTGGCGCATCGCGTCGAGCTCGCTGTGCGCGCCGGCGTCGAGCAGCTCGTCGGCCGACCCACGCTCGGGCGCGACGAAGACCTCGTCCGGCGCCAGGACGTCCTGCTCGCTCATGTCGTGTGCCTCCTCGAATCACGAAACCCCTCGTCCGTGCAGGACGAGAGGCTCGTTGTCGTCTCCCGCGGTTCCACCCGCCGTTCACACCGCGCGATCGCGCGACGTGCGCTCGTGCCGCGCTAACGGGCGGACCCGGGCCGGTTCGCCGGCCGCTCACGGGTGGTGCGTCGTCCGCGGTCGCCGCCGGGCTTCCAGCCGTGGCCCGGCTCTCTGGTGACGCCGTCCGGCGACACGTGTCCCGATCGGTGCGTTCGCCGGACATCGTACCGCAGCCGATCCACCGAGCGCGATCGGCGGCCTGCAACCGGGTTGCAACGGCGGCGAGCGTCGGCGGACCGTGAACGTCGGGCGACGGCCTCATCGTGGGGATGACGGTTCAAGAACGGGTCGCCGGCGGTGGGGGGCGACCGAGCTACCTGATGGGAGGACTGATGGAGACCGCGATGCGCCCGCCGCGCCGGCGGGCATTCCTGCTCGGAGCGCTCACCGCGCTCGTGTCCCTCGCGCTGCTGCCCGGTGTCGCCGCCGCCTTCGGGGAGGAGGAGTACGGCACGGTCACGATCCTCGACCGCGACGCGAATGCGGAGGTCGTCGTCGACGGGGAGCCGCGAGTGTGCGGCTTCGCCTTCGTCTTCGACCTGGACATGGACGGCACGGTCGACGAGGTCGGCTGGGACGTCCGCGTCTGGGCCGAGGATCCGCGCGACGGCGAGATCGTCCTGACCGGCGACGGCGGTCCGACCGATCCGGACGGCGTCCTGCGACAACCCGAGACGGGCTGGCTCGAGCTGCCCGACGGCCGGTACAACGTGCTGTGGGACGACGAACGGCCCGACAACAGCGCCGGCGTCCGGAGCTTCACCGTCGAGTGCGAGGAGCAGCCCGCGCCGACCCCCACGCCGACCCCGACTCCGACGCCGACCCCGACGCCCACGCCGACTCCGACCCCCGAGGGCAACGTGGGTGGCCCGACCCCGACCCCGACGCCCACCCCCGCCGCGACGCCCGAGGGCAGCGTTGGCGGTGAGACCGCGGCGCCGATCGGCAACGTGAACGACAACCTGGGTGGTGGCGGGATGACGCTGCCGCCGACCGATACGGCGACCACCGCTGCCGACCGGAGCGCGCCTGCCGGCTGGCCCCTGGCGCTGCTGATCCTCGCCGCCATCGCGGGGGCCGCCTACGCGCTGACGCCGCGACGGGCGCACCGGCGCTAGGCGGCGCACGTCCCAGCCATCGCCGCAACCGACGACGCGGGCCACACGGCCCGCGTCGTCCCATGTTCGCGGGCAGCCCGAACCGATCGACGGATCAGAGGGAAGGAGTGGTGGGCGACACTGGACTCGAACCAGTGACCTCTTGCATGTCAAGCAAGTGCTCTAACCAGCTGAGCTAGCCGCCCGCCGGTTCCGCTGCGATCGGCCTGGCTGAGCCGGTCGCCGTCGGAACCTACCGATGGACCTGTGCCTGCTCGTGCACCGGGACCGCTGGACGCGAGGTGTTCCACGCCTCGCACGATCCCGACGCCGTAGCACCCACTGACCCAACGGCAGCGGGCATTGTAGCAACCCGCACGGATCCCGGCGAGTCGCGGCCCGGATCCGACCCCTCCGGGCGAACGAAGGTCGTTAGTGCACTGCAACGTCGCCACGTCGGTCGGGAGCGTCGCGAGTGATCGTGCGGTCCGTATGGTCGGGTGCATGGTCCTCGTTCGACAGACCGAGGACGGGGTCGACCGGGGGGATCTCGCCTCGCGAGCACGCGCTGGGGATGCCTCGGATCCGTGGTCGCACGGAGCCGACCAGGCGCTCGAGGCGCTTCAGGCGCTCGGCTACATCCGGGCGAAGTTGGAGTCCGTACCGCGCTGGAGCGCCGAGGCCGAGCGGCTCGACGACGAGCGCGTTCGCCTGGAGCGCCGTCTGGCCCTGCGGACCGGGCACTCCGCCGGCGGCGACGGCTGAGCACCCGGTCCGGCGCAGCCCAACCGCGGCCCGCGGCATGGGCGCATCCCCGATGATGGCCGGCATGGACGGGTACGCGCTCCTCGACGTGGGTGGCGGCGAGCGGCTGGAGCGGTTCGGGGCGCGGCTGGTCGTGCGACCCCACCCGGGCGCCGCGTTCCCACGGCGCGCCCCCGACGCCTGGGCCGCGGTCGACCTCAGCTTCGCGGACGGGCGCGGCTGGTCCGGTCCGGAGGACCCGTGGCCCCTGACCGTCGACGGCGTCACGCTCGAGCTCCGCGCGACCGAGACCGGGCAGGTCGGCTTCTTCCCCGAGCACGCGACGCTCTGGCCGTGGCTGCGCGACCGCGTCCATGCGCTGGGCCGGGGCGCCTCGGTCCTCAACCTGTTCGCCTACACCGGGGCGACGACGCTTGCGCTCGCAAGCGCGGGCGCGAACGTCGCGCACGTGGACGCCGCCCGACCGACGGTCGCCTGGGCGCGCCGCAACGCCGCGCTCTCCGGGCTGGATGACCGTCCCATCCGCTGGCTCGTCGACGACGCGACCGGCTTCGTCGAGCGCGAGCTGCGACGCGGTCGCCGATACGACGGCATCGTGGTCGATCCTCCCGCGTACGGCCACGGCATGCGCGGCCGGGCGTGGCGGATCGAGACGGACCTCGAGCCGCTCCTCGCCGGGTGCGCGCGCCTGGCGGGCGACGGGGAGGGCTTTCTGCTGCTGACCGCGCACAGCATCGGGTTCGACGCCGACCGGCTCGGGTGGGCGCTGGCCGCGGCAATCGGGCGGCCCGGGCGCGACCTCGAGACCGGCGACCTCGTCCTCGAGGCGGCGAGCGGGGCACGGCTCGGCCTCGGCGCCTTCGCGCGCTGGCCCGGCACGCGATGATGGCGTCGATGGATGTGGGTCCCGAGCTGACGAGCACCGCCAACCCGCGGGTGAAGGCGGTCGCCCGGCTGCGCGACCGACGCGAGCGCGAGCGGGAGGGGCTGACGCTCGTCGATGGAGCCCGCGAGGTCCGGCGGGCGCTCGAGGCCGGCGCGGAGGTGGTGGAGGCCTTCGTGCACGAGCCCTCGCTCGCAGGCCCGGACGCCCGCGCCGCGTTCGACCTGCTCGAGGAACGCGCGGTCCCGACCCGCCGCGCCAATGCGCTCGTGCTCGCGAAGCTCGGCTTCGGCGAGCGGAACGAGGGACTGGTGGCGGTCGTCCGGATCCCGCCGACCGACCTCGGCGACCTCGAGCTTCCTCCCGAGCCGCTCCTCGTCGTGCTCGAGGCGGTCGAGAAGCCCGGCAACCTCGGCGCCGTCCTGCGCAGCGCCGACGGGGCGGGCGCCGATGCGGTCATCCTCGCCTCGCCCCGGACCGACGCCTTCAACCCGAACACGATCCGCGCGAGCGCGGGCACGGTCTTCGCGCTGCCGGTGGCCGCCGCCTCGACCGAGGAGGTGCTCGTTTGGCTCCGTGCCCGGGGCATCCGGATCGCGGCTGCACGCGTGGACGCGGCGCTCCCCTACACCGACGCAGCCCTGTCGGGCCCGCTTGCGATCGTGCTCGGCAGCGAGGCGGACGGGCTGACCGAGGCGTGGTCCGGAGACGACGTCGCGGGGATCAGCCTGCCGATGCTGGGGATCGCCGACAGCCTGAACGTGTCGGTCACCGCGGCCGTGCTGCTGTACGAGGCCCGGCGCCAGCGCGGTACGCTCGCCCGGAACCGCTGAGGAGCGTCCCGTCGATGGATCGATACCAGTTCGTCGTGATCGGCGCCGGGCCTGCCGGCGAGGCTGCCGCACACAAGGCGCGCGAGCTCGGGGCCAGCGTGGCGATCGTGGATCGCGGCTGGTTCGGGGGCAGCTGCCCGCACATCGGGTGCGTCCCGTCGAAGGCGCTGCTCCACTCGGCGGCCGTCCACCACGGCGGCGGTCGCACGAGCTGGGCCGATGCGTCGGCCCGCCGCGACTACATGGTCAACCGGGCGCCCGATGCGGACGAGCCCGACGACACCGGCCACGTCGAGAGCCTGCGCACGGCCGGCGCGGAGGTCGTCCGGGGCGAGGCACGGATCACGGGACGCGGCGTGGTCGAGGTCGTGCGCGAGGGGGAGGTCCGGCGGCTCGAGGCCGACCACGTCGTGGTCGCGACGGGCTCGACGACGAAGATCCCGCCGATCGACGGCCTCGCCGAGACGAGCCCGTGGACCAACCGCGAGGCGACGCTAACCCGCGAGCTGCCGCGCAGCCTCGTCGTCCTCGGCGGCGGCCCGACCGGCGTCGAGCTCGCGCAGGTCTTCTGCCGCTTCGGCGTGCCGGTCACGGTCGTGCAGTCGGGGCCGCGGCTGCTTCCCAGCGACCATCCACGCAACGCGGACGCGGTCGAGGCGTCGATCCGGCGGGAGGGCGTGGTCGTGCGCACCGGCGTCCGGGCCCAGCGAGCGCGGGCGGGCGCCGGGCGGAGCGGCGCCCACGTGGTCGAGCTCGACGATGGCTCCTCGGTCGAAGGGCACACGATCCTGCTTGCGTCGGGACGGACGTTCGAGCTCGATCGGATCGGGCTCGAGCACTACGGGCTCGACGCGTCGCAGCGCGACGGCGTGCCGCACGACGGCCGGCTGCGGGTCGCTGACGGGCTTTGGCTCGTCGGCGACGTGGCCGGGCCCGAGCTCCACACCCACCAGGGCCACTACCAGGGCGAGCTGGCGATCCGGATGGCGCTCGGGGAGTCGGTCGAGCCGGACTACCGGGCGCTGCCGCGCGCCACCTACACGGATCCAGAGGCGGCATTCGTCGGCCTGTCCCTCGAGGGGGCGCGCGAGGCGGGCATCGACGCCTTCGAGCTCGTCGCGGACTTCGCGACCTCGTCGAAGGGCTATTCGGTGGAGGCGGAGCTGGGGCACGTCACGATCGTCGTGGACCGGGCACGGCGGGAGCTCGTCGGGGCCGCGATGGCCACGCCCGACGCGTCGGCCGCGATCCACGAGTGCGTGCTCGCGATCAAGGCCCGCGTGCCCATCGACGTCCTGGCCGAGACGATCCACGCGTTCCCGTCGACGTCGCGGATCCTCAACGGGCTGTTCGCCGACGCACGGCGCGAGTTCGAGAGCCCGGGGAGCGTCCCCGAGGCGTAGCGGCGCGGGACCCCAGGACGCCGCGCTCATTGACCGCGCCTTGCGCTCTGAGCAAGGGGCACCGACCCGGCTTCAGAGATCGAAGACGACCTCGCCGTCGATCAGCACCAGGTCCGGCCGGGCCGTGGCGGGCGCCCCGCCGGGCTCGACCGGCTCGTCGAGCGTCGCCGCCGGCATCACGACGACGTCGGCGCGCTGCCCCACCGTCAGCCGGCCCCGGTCGAGCTCCCCCGCCGAGACGGCCGGATCCACGCACGCCGCGCGCAGCGCCCGATCGAGCAGCAGCGCCTCCTGTGGTCCGAAGGCCGGCGTGCCCGCCGGCCACGACGGGTCCGCGCGACGGACGGCGAGCGCGATGCCCGGCCACGGGTCGTACGGCTCGACCGGCGCGTCGGTGCCGAACGCGACCACCGCCCCCGACGACGCGAGCGATGCCCAGGCGTACGAGGAGCGCTCGGCGCGGTCGCCCCACAGCATCCGGGCCTGCGCGGCGTCGCTCCGCAGGTGGACCGGCTGGACGGAGGCGACAATGCCGGCGGCCGCGAACCGTCCGACGTCCGCGGGATCGACGAGCTGCACGTGCTCGATCCGGGGCCGAAGTTCGACGCCGCGCACGCGGGCCACGGGCTCGAGCGCGTCGAGCGCGGCCCGCACCGCGGCATCCCCGATCGCGTGGATCTGCGTCGCGATGCCCGCGTCGGCGGCCCGCCGCGCGAGCGCGACCAGCTCGTCGGGCGGCGTCATCCAGATGCCGCGTCGCTGGTCGGGCGGCACGGGGCGGCCCGGCTCGGGCTCGATGTCGGCGAGGAGCGCCGCCGTCCGCGATCCGAGCGACCCGTCCGCGAACACCTTCTGCCAGCCCACTCGCGCGCGGCTCGCGAGGTTCTCGCCGATCGCCGCGCCGCTGCGCAGACCCTGCTCGATCGCGACCTCGAGCACCTCCTGGCGGACGCAGGCGTGCACGCGCAGGGGCAGCCGCCCGGCGTCGGCCAGTGACGCGTACGCCGGGTACCAGCCCGACAGGTCGCGCTCGAGCGAGAGCCCGCCCGGGTCGTGACAGGCGACGACCCCCAGCGCGACGAGGTCCCGCGCGACCGCGACGATCCCGTCCTCGACCGCCTCCCGGGTCGGCGGCGGGACGTGCGCCATCACGAGGCGTGCCGCGGCCTCGTGCAGGACGCCCTCCGGGACGCCGTCCGCGGCGCGACGAATCAGCCCGCCGGGCGGGTCGGGCGTCGTCGCGTCGATCGCGGCCGTCGCAAGGGCTTCCCGGCTCGCGAGCAGCGCATGGTGGTCGTGCGCCCAGATCGCGGCCCGCCGCCCCGGCGCGACCCGGGCGAGGTCCGCGGCCGTCGGCCAGCGTCCCCACCGGTCCGCGTCCCAGCCGTGTCCCTCCAGCCACGCCCCGCCGTCCGAGAGCCCCTCGTGGGCCGCGCGGATCGCCGCAAGACCCTCGTCGATCGAGCCCGTGCTGGTCAGGTCGACGCGGTGGCGTGACAGGCCGGCCGTGACGAGATGGAGGTGCGCGTCGGTCAGCCCGGGGAGCGCCACCTGATCGGGCTCGAGCACGATCCGCTCGGTGTGCGGGTCCGCCCGCGTCTCGAGGTCGACCTCGCTCCCCGCGAACGCGATCCGACCGTCGCGGATCCCGATCGCCTCGACCCAGCCGAAGCCGACGTCGCCTGCGAGCGTCGCGATCCGGCCGGTGATCAGCATGTCGAGCGGCACCGGACGATCCTCAGCCCACAGGGTCCGCGAGCAGCGCCGCGAGCCCGTCCCGCGACAGCCCCGCCCCGAGCCCCAGCGCCACCGCGACACGCACCTTCGTCGCGCACAGCGTCCCCGCCACGACCGCACCCGCCCGCGCCCATGTCGCACCGCCGCCCGCGAACGCGTAGTCGGTGCTCGCCGCGCCGCCGATGCACCGCGACGCGAGCACGACCGGCACCCCGGCCGCCATCGCCCGCTCCGCGGCCGACAGCAACGACGGCGTCGTGTTCCCGGCGCCCGTTGCCGCGACGACGATCGCGTCGGCCCCGGCCCCGACCGCGGCGTCGAGCAGCGCGCCGTCCATCCCGACGGTCGCGGTGAGGAGGTGGACCCGCTCCGCGGCTCGGCTCGTCGCCACCCGGCGTCGGGGGCCGCGCGCACGGTCGATCTCCACCGCGCCGTCGTCCGCGACCCGCCCCAGCGACCCATTATTCGGGCTCCGGAACGTGTCGAGCGCAGCGGTGTGCGTCTTGACGACGTCGTCGGCCGGCTCGATCGTGCCCGCGAGCGTGACGACGACCCCCGCATCGCGCAGCGCCGGCGAGGCAGCGCACGCGACCGCCCCGCGCAGGTTGGCAGGTCCGTCGTACCCAGGATCGTGGGCGGCACGCATCGCGCCGGTGACCACGACCGGCTTCGGGCCGTCGACCACGAGGTCCCAGCAGAACGCGGTCTCCTCGATCGAGTCGGTGCCCTGGACGACGACCGCGCCGTCGACTCCCGGTTCGCCCAACGCCTCGCGCAGCACGTCGGCGATCTCGAGCAACGTCGCGAACGAGAAATGGCTCGCCGGCGTCAGCCCGTGATCGATGGCCCGGACCGCCGCGAGTCGCTCGAGGCCCGGGGTCCGCGCGAGGATGGCCGCGCCGTCGAGCGACGGGACGTTCCCGCCGGCCGCGGGGTCGAACTCCATGCTGATCGTCCCGCCCGTGAAGACGACGACGACCGACGCCATTCGGTTCAGTCCCGGTCCGGCGAGTCGCCACCGAATGCCGACGGCGACTCGCGGTCGCGCGGGTAGGGCGACGCGGCACCGCGCACGCCGTCGCCGGTGTCGAGGTCCGCCCAGGTCGGTCGGTCGGCCCCGAGCGCCGCGGCGATCGGGTCGACCGCATGCGGGTCGGCGACGGTCTGCGCCTCGCTCGGCAGCAGCGGTCCGCGCCGGACGACCGACATGATCCCGGCGATGAGGATGCTCGCCGCGAGCACGAGGATCACCGCGGTCGTGCCGATCAGGTCCGAGATCGGGCCGACCACGATGATCGGGAGGAAGCTCGACATCGACACGAGCATGTTGAGCACTCCGAAGACGCGGCCGCGGACGTCGCCCGGCAGGTCCTCCTGCAGCTGGGTCTGGGCGGGGATCGCGACAAACCCGTACGAGATGCCGGCGACGAACGCAATGACGACCACGACCCCGATCAGCGACGTCACCGCCGACAGGTCGAGCAGCGGGGTGGCCTCCTCGGCGCGCGACAGGACCTGGCTGAGCGTGCCCGCGATCGGCAGCAGCAGGAGCGTCACGCCGAGCCCGATCAGCCCGCCCTCGATCACGCGTCGGCGGGGCAGGTAGCGACCGTACGCGTTGAGCAGCAGGATCCCGAGGACGATCCCGAAGCCGAGCGGCAGCACGACGACCGCGAAGTCCTTCGTCTCGAGCCCGAGCGTCGATTCGGCGAAGTCGGGCCCGAGCACGCCCAGCACGCCGACCAGCGACGCCGCAATCCCGAGGTACAGCAGCGACCAGCTGATCTCCCGATGGCCGCGGATGAACGAGAGGCCCTCGCGCAGCTGCGAGAACGTCGACTCGACCGCCTGCTCCGCGTCGGCGACGACGCGCCGGTCTCCCTCGCCGGTTGCGGCGCGCACGGGCGGCGACGAGGGCAGCGTCACGCAGAAGATCGTCGCGACGAAGAACAGCAGCGCGACGACCAGGATCACCGCCTCGGCCGAGCCCGCGATGTTGACGACGAGCGGACCGAGCAGCGCGAAGCCGAGCGCGAACGCGGCGTTGAGCGTGAGCACGAAGATGCCGTTCGCGGCGATCAGCTGGTCGCGCGGAACGACGACCGGGATCATCGACGCCTCGGCCGGCGAGAAGAACACGTTGACGACCGAGACCGCGGTGTTCAGGAGGAGGATGAGCGCGAAGTTCTCGCCGACGAACCAGAGCGCCACGAACATGAGGCCCCGGATGAGGTTCGTCGCGATGAGGATCAGCCGACGGTCGATGCGGTCGACGTAGACGCCCGCGACCGCCGACAGCACGACGGCCGGCACGAGGAACGACAGGATCAGCAGCGAGACCGCGGTGTTCGAGCCCGTCGCGTCGCGCACGATCACGAGCAGCGCGAAGAGCACCATGTTGCCGCCGATCTGGGTCGCGGCCTGCGCCAGCCAGAGGCGGAGGAACGCGCCGTTGCGGAAGACCGCGGCTGCGCTCGACGAAGGCGCGGTCGCGACGCTCTCCGGACCGGTCACGCGCTCGGGCCGGTCGAGGAGGTGCTGACGGCGGCGGTCAGGAGCGGGTCGCCGCGCTCGACGAACTCGACCAGGCGTCGCTCGAGCAGGGGCCGGGCGAGCAGCACGTGCCGCCCGCAGCCGCGGCAGCGCAGCCCGATGTCCGCCCCGAGCCGATCGACGAGCCAGGTGTCGCCCCCGCACGGGTGGGTTCGCCGAAGGCGGACGATGTCGCCCAGGAGCAGCTGGAGCACGGGCTGGTTCGACATCGGGCGGTCAGGGTATCAAACGCGTGGTCGACCGTGGATCGGGATCAAGGTCCTGGTCGTGGCCGGCAGCTCGATGCCCTCGACGGGGGTGACCGTCAGCGTCACCTCGGGGTTCGTCGCCGCGAGCTGCGCGACGATGCCCCCGCTCCGGGTCAACGATCCGGTGAGCGTCTCGGGCGGGCCGATCGCCTGGATCTCGAACGGCTCGCCGATCGCGGTCCCGTCGACGAGGAGCTGGCCCGGCGAGCCGGCCACCGTGGATCCCGCCGCGAGCCGGATGCCGTCGACCCCGATCGCCTCGGCGCCCGCGTTGCGCAGCTCGTTCACGATGTCCTCGACGCCCGGGCCGTCGATGGGTCCGTCGACGCTCAGGGTGACGCCCGGTCCGCGCACCGCGTCGAGACCCGCATACGCCCGAATCCGACGCAGCTCGGCCCGTGCCTGCTCGAGCGAGCTCGTCCCGCGCTCCCGGTTCGCCTCGAGCACGGCCAGGTCGCGCTCGAGCGAGGCGACCTCCTGGCGGAGCCGCTCGTTCGACGAGTTGAGGTTCGCCACGAGCACGGTCAGCTCCTGCGACGAGAGGCCGGCCATCCCCGCCCCGCCGGCCTGCGCCCGCAGCTGGAGCACGACGAGCAGGCCGAGGATGAACGCGACGAGCGTCAGCGTCAGCTGGTTCCGACCGCGGCGCATCAGCGCGCGTCCTCGAGCGGCCGGGAGTGCCGCAGCGTCACGGTGCCCGCGAAGGCCGGGACGTCGACCTCCTCGGGGGTGGCGTAGCTGATCCGGATCCCGTAGGCGTCGGCGCGTGCCCGGACGAAGTCGATGAACCCCTGCGACGCGGTCAGCCGGTCGTACAGGTCCGGCGGCGCGATGACGCTGATCTGGTAGGGCGGCGTGAGGTACACGGTGTTCACGAGGATCGACCCGCCGATGTCGACGATCGCCGTCGTCGGCGTGATCCGCTCGTCGTTGACCGCGATCGCCTCGGCGCCGGCCAGCCACAGCTCCTCCACGAGCGTCCGCAGGTCGCGCGCGCCGACGAGGAAGTCCTGGTCCCCGACGTCGGTGCCGGGGCCCTGGACCGAGTCCTCGAGCTGGAAGACGAAGCCGGTGCCGCGCAGCGGGATGAGCCCGGCGGCCAGTCGCGCCGCCTCGAGCTCCTCGTTGAGGCTGCGGATCGTGCTGCTCGTCCCCTGCCCGCTCCGCTCGACGTCCTGGATCTGCGTCCGCAGCTCGAGGATGCGGGCCTGGAGCTCCTCCTGCTGCCGCTGGAGCGTGAGCGCGGTCTCGATCAGCGGCGCCCGCTCCTGGGTCGTGTACCGGACACGCGGCGCCTCGGAGGCGAGTTGCGCGGCGATCAGGAAGCCGAGGCCGAGGAGCGCGATCCCCAGCGTGACCTGCCAGCTCGGGATGGACCGGACGCGTCCGACCAGCGACGCCGCGAGGTCGCTGCTCGTCACGTCCCGACCCTCCCCCACATCCGGCGACCCTCCTGCTCAGCCGGCTCCGACGCGTCTGCGGCGGATCACCAGCGCCCCGACGATCAGCACGCCCGCGACGACCACGATGACGGCCATCGGCCCGATCGGGAGATTGTCGCCCCCGGCGCCACCACCTGCCGGCGTGCCGGGCGTCGAGGAGAGCGTCGGCCCGTCCGATCCGGCCGGCGCCCCGGGACCCGGCGTGGCGCCGCCCGACTCCCAGCCGGGCGGCTGCGGACCGGCCGGCGCGGGCTGCGGACCGTAGCGCCGCGGCGGCGTCGCCTCGAGTGAGGCGAGCCACGCCTCCCCGAACCCCGCCATGTCCACGCCGAGCGCGTCGCGGAAGGCCTCGTCGTCGGTGCGGCCGTCCGCGTACGAGCGGATGAGCCCGACGAGCGCATCGTCGCCATGGGTCCGGATCAGGTAGTCCACCGCCGCGACGCTCTCGGCGTACGCGAGGAAGAACCGTTCGCGGGTCGTGGGGAACTGCCCGACGAGCCCCTCGAGCGGGATGATCGATCCGTCCGCTGCCGCCGACTCGACCGTCAGGCGGTCCGACACGTCGTAGCCCTGGCTCAGGTACGTCGCGAGACCCTCGTTGAGCCAGCGCGGCGGGAAGTGGTACGGGTTGCGGACCGCGGTGTCGAAGACGAGGTGGACGAGCTCGTGCGGGATGACGATCCCCACCCATTGGTCGTCGATCTCGCCCGGCGTGATGAGCGCGAACAGCGTCCGGATCCCCGCGTTCGCCTGGCCGCCGACGTTCTCGCGCGTCCCCGGCCCGAGCGCGTCGTAGAACGACCCCTGGTCCGCGTAGATGAAGAAGTCGACCGGGTCCTCCTCGGTCACGCCGAGCAGCGCCGCAGTGTCCCGGACCGCGGCCTCCCCGATCTCGAGGGCGCGCTGCCCGAACCGATCGCCGCCCTCGTACCAGTGGACCCGCACGAGGTCGCCCGACAGCGTCCGCCAGTCGAACCGGTCGTCCTCGTACGTCAGTCGGACCGACGGTCCATCGGTCCCGCTGAGGTCGTCGGCGCCGTACACCCGCCACGACGCCTCGATCCGGGTGTTCGGCAGGATGTGGCCGCCCTCCGCGAACGTGAACGTGTAGCGGAGGGTCTGCTGGCCGGTGCCGGCGCCCGAGCCCGGGACCTCGATGACCGTGGGGCCGTCGGCGTCGGAGAACGTCAGGCGGAGCTCGACCCGGTCGATCGCCTCGCCGAGGACGACCGGCTGGACGAACTCGATCGACTGGCCGAAGGTGGCGCTGGCGGTCGGCTCGCCGAACTCGACGTCGGCCGCCCGGGCGACGCCGGCCGTCAGCGCGAGCGCCGCCATGCCGGCCAGCACCGCGGCGACGGCGCGCGCGGTCAGTCCGCCCATGTCAGCCCCGCCATCCGGATCGCGCCCAGCCCGTTCTGCTCGGCGCCGAGCAGGCCCGCGCGCGACAGCGCCCAGCCGCGGCCGTAGCTCACCGGCACGACCGGGACATCTCGCTGGAGGATCCGCTCCGCGTCGTCGTACGCGGCACGGGCAGCCGCCTCGTCCTGGGCGGCACCGGCCGCCACGATCGCCGCGTCGAACTCGGGCGACCGGTAGCCGCCGTAGTTGTTCGACGAGTCCGAGCCGAGCAGCACGCCGAGGAAGTCGTTGGGGCCCGGGTAGTCGGCGACCCACGACAGCGACCAGATCTGCGGGGGCTCGGTGTCGAGCCGGTCGAAGTACGTGTCGAAGCTCATCGTCTCGTAGGTCACGTCCACGCCGAGCTCTCGCTCGAGCTCGGTGACGATCGCCTCGTCGTACAGCCCGCCGCCGGTGAGCATCGTCACCGCCGGGAACCCGCTGCCGTTCGGATACCCGGCGCCGGCGAGCAGCGCCCGGGCGGCATCCGGGTCGTGGGCCGGCAGGAAGTCCTCGTCGCCGCGGCCCGGGATGCCGGGCGGCACCATCGACGTCGCCACCTCCTCGAGACCGCCGAGCTCGACGATCCGCCGCCAGTCGACGGCCGCACCGAATGCCTGGCGGACCCGCACGTCGTCGAACGGGGGTCGGGTGGTGTCGAAGCCGTAGTACTGCACCGACAGCGACGGCACGTCGCGCAGGTCCGGACCGAGCGTCTCGTCCCAGGCGATCCACGAGGCATCGAAGTCGCCGATCGGCGCGTAGTCGAGGTCGCCCGCCTCGTACACGGCGACGGGACTCTGGCCGGCGAGGTCGTGGACGAGCTCGATCGCGCTCGTCGGCGGCCGGCCCGCCCAGTAGCGGTCGTTGGCCCGGAGGCTCGTCGTGCCGGGGATCGCGCCGGACACCGTGTACCCGCCGCTGCCGACGAACGACGAGCCGGGCTGGAGGACACCCGGGTCATCGTCGATCCCGGGCGGAACGATCGCGAACGACGGGCCCGCGACGACCGTGAGGAAGTCGGCGGCGGGCCGCGTGAGATCGACCGTAACCGTCAGCCCATCGGCGCGGAGGCCCACCGACGACGGATCGCTCGTCGTGCCTCGGACGTGGTCGAGCGCGCCCTCCACGTCGAACATCAGCGAGACGAGCGGTGAGGGCGCCTGCGGATCGATGAGTCGCAGCCAGCTGCGCACGACGTCGTCGCCGGTCAGCGGGGTCCCGTCGGAGAACGTGAGCCCGTCGCGCAGCTCGAAGACGATGCGCCGGCCGCCCTCCTCGATCTCCCACGATCGGGCGAGCGCGGGTCGGAGCGTGAGCGAGGCGTCGAAGGTCGTCAGCGTCTCGAACAGCTGGGCGATGATCCCGGCGCTGCTCGAGTCACCGGCCCGCGCCGGGTCCAGTGTGGACGCCGCTCCCTGCAGGATCCGGATCGGGCGGTCGGCGCCGGTCGTCGGGCCCGAGCCGAACCCGAGCATCCCCACCGCGACGACGATCGCGAGGAGCGCGCCCCCGAGGAGCCGCGGCGGAGAGCGGTGGGTCAGGGCCGACGCCACCAGTCCGCCGCCTGGCGCATCCCGTGCGAGCGGGACACCGCGTCGATCGGGCGCTCGACCGGGACCGGCTCGCGAAGGCGCACGTTCCAGACGTACGACGACCCCGAGAAGCCGGTCAGGAGCGCGAACACGCAGAACCAGCGACGCATGGCCGGAGTATAGGGGCGGCGCCGGGAGGGGCCGCGCAGCGCTGTGGCAGCGCGCCGGCCGGGCGCGACCTGGGGCGCGACCGCGGGGCGCGTGCCACGCCGCCGACCCCGGACAGCACGAGACCCCGCAACCTCACCGCCGGGGGAACGATGGTCGGTCGCGGGGCCTCTGCAGCGATAACGAGCGAGCGGGCCGGGCGTTAGGGCCTCGACCGGTGAATTTTCCGGGACGCGGCGGTCCAAGCGTACGATGGCCCCAGCGCCCCGCCGAGGACCTCCGTGCCGCTCCGACTTCGCGATACGCTGACCCGCCGGCTCGTGCCGGTCGAGCCGCTCGAGCCCGGCCGCGTGCGCATGTACACGTGCGGTCCGACCGTCTATCGGTACGCCCACGTCGGCAACCTGCGGAGCTACCTCCTCGCGGACCTCATCCGGCGCGTCCTCCTCTACCACGGGCTCGACGTGCTCCACGTCAAGAACATCACCGACGTCGGCCACCTGCGCGACGAGCGGTTCGACCGCGGCGAGGACCGGATGCTCGTCCAGGCCGGGCTCGAGTCGAAGAGCCCGGCCGAGATCGCCGCGGCGTACGAGGCTGCGTTCCACGCCGACGAGGCCGCGGTCAACATCCTCGCTGCGCACGTCTTCCCGCGAGCGACCGAGCACATCCCGGAGATGCTCGACCTCGCCGGGCGCCTCGTCGCGGCCGGGCACGCCTACGTCTCCGACCACGGGAACGTCTATTACGCGGTGGCGAGCTGGCCCGACTACGGCACGCTCTCCGGCAACAGCCTGGAGGACCTCCGGGCGGGGCACCGGACGGGCGGCCATGTCGAGCACGACAAGCGCGATGCGGCCGACTTCGCGCTCTGGAAGGCCGCCGGGGAGGGCCGGCTCCTGAAGTGGCCGTCACCGTGGGGCGACGGGTTCCCGGGCTGGCACCTGGAGTGCTCGGCGATGGCGCTGCACTACCTCGGCGAACGGTTCGACATCCACACCGGCGGCATCGACAACGTCTTCCCCCACCACGAGGACGAGATCGCGCAGTCGGGGCCGCTGGTCGGCGGTCCGCCGGCCCGGATCTGGGTCCACGGCGAGCACCTGCTGATGGCGGGCCGCAAGATGGCCAAGTCCGCCGGGAACTTCGAGCGGATCACCGAGCTCGCGGCGCGCGGCATCGACCCGCTCGCGTTCCGCTCGCTCGTCCTGACCTCGCGCTACCGGCACAAGCTCGACTACTCGGACGCGTCGATCGCCGGCGCGGCGAGCGCGCTCGAGTCGTTGCGTGCCCGGCTGCGAGCACTCGGCCCGCCGCCGACCGAGGGTCCATGGGCGGCGCCCCCGGTCCTCCGGGCCGCGCCGGCCGGTGACCGTCCGGCAGGGGTCGCCGAGGGCGTCGCGGGCCACGCCGCCCGGGCGGATCCGGTCCACGGCAACGCCCCGATCGACCCGGCGCCGCCCGCCGATCGGACCACGCCGGCCGCACCGCTCTCCGGGGAGGGCCGCCGGCTGCACGGCCGGTTCGTCGAGGCGATCGACGACGACCTCGATCTGCCCACCGCGCTCGCCACCGTTCGCGAGATCCTGCGCGCGCCGCTTCCGGCCGACGAGCGTCGCTGGCTCGTGCTCGACGCGGACGCCGTGCTCGGGCTCGACCTGGACCGGGTCTGGGAGACGAACCCGAGGCGCGGTGACGCGCCGGAGCCCGCGGACCGGCTCCCGGCCGCCGTGCGGGCCCGGATTGACGCTCGCGCGGACGCCCGCGCCCAACGCGACTATGCCCGCGCGGACGCCCTCCGCGACGAGCTGGCCGCCCTCGGCTGGGACGTGGTCGACGAGGCCGGCGGTACCCGGGCCGTGCGTCGGGGCTGATGCGGGGCTACTCCCCGCCCGGCCGCGTGAGCAGACCCCGCCGCCACCCGAAGCGGTCGATGATCCGGTAGAAGTTCCGCTTGCTCTGGCGGTCGCGCTCCTCGACCGGGAGGCTGCCGTAGCCGCGGTGCTCGTGGCGGACGACGGGCATGCCGTCGAGGGCGACCGCGCGGCGGGGCGGCTCGTCCTCGCCCTCATCGCGGAGCACGAGGCTCCACCAGATGTCGGCGTTGCGGTAGAAGCGGAACCGCTCGTCGAGCGGTCCGCGCGCCGCGAAGTCCGATCGCCGGAACGCCATGCAGTAGCCCTCGATCGCGTCGACGTCGCCGGCCGGCGCCTCCCGGAACGAGCGCAGGTCGTCGGACACGATGCCGAACGCGCCCGCGATCGCGACCGTGGGGTCCTTGAGCGCGGCGACGAGCGGCGTGACCACATCCCCTGTCGGCTCGACGCTCGTGTCGAGCACGACGACCACGGGCCCGGGGGCGCGCCTCGCGCCGATGTTCAGCGCAGCCCCGTAGCCGAGCCGCTCGGTCGTGCGCACGACCTCGGGGTCGAATCCGCCGCCGCCGATGCCGGCACCGATCGGGTCGAGCGCCGCCTCCTGCTCGGGAGACGGCCCGTCGGCCACGATCACGACCGATGTCTGCTCGGGCGCATGGGCGCCGATCCCGGCCAGCGCCCGAGCCAGGTCCTCGGGCCAGTCGGTGGCGATCAGGACGATCGTCGCGACCCCGACCGGCGTGTCCTCGAGGCGCGACGGCACCGACCCGCTCGAGCCGTACCTGACCGTGTCTCCGTCGACGACGTCCGGCGGGCTCGCGGGTGACAGCGCGAAGTCGGTCCCGCGATCGACGATCCGCCAGCCGGCCGCCTCGATCTCGGCCCGCAGCCGGTCCGCCTCCGGCCAGTCCTGCGCAGCCCGGGCGCGCGCGCGGGCGTGCGCGGCCGAGAGCACCTCGTCGGGGACGCGTACGCGCGTCACGAGGCGATGCGCTTCCCGGCGAGGGTCGCGATCAACGCGTGGGGGTTAGCCTCGGCCCCGTCGGTCTGTCCGTCGCGCATCGCCGGCGTCCTTCTCCTGCGAGGTCCCCGATGGTATACGGGCCGGACGCAGCGCAGGCTCGTGGGCGGGGACGAGCAGCGCAGCCAGCACGCCGCCCGCGAACGTCGCCGCGATCGCGAGCCAGACCGCCCAGTCGAGCGACCGCTCGGCGAGCGTCCCGGCGAGCGCCGATCCGACCGGGTAGCCGATGTAGTTGAAGGCCATCGACACGGCGAACGCCCGACCCATGATCGCCGGGTCCGTCCGACGCTGGCGCACCGTGAACAACGCGATGTCGAGCGGCCCGTTGAGGAACCCGAAGATCGCCTGCGACAGGAGGATGAGCCCGATCCCCACGACGGGATCGATGGCGCCCGGCGTGCCGGCCGGCCCGGACAGCGCCACCGGCAGCCACAGCGCGACCGCCGGCGCCATGAGCAGCATCGGCACGACGAGCATCCCCCACTCCCGGCCCCGGGTGTCGATCCGTCCGAACCCGACCGCGGACACCATCCCGGTCAGCCCCGACACGGCGAACGCGACGCCGACCGCGGCCTCGTTGAGTCCGAGCCGGTCGATCACGACGAGCGGGATCGCGATCGTGGCCACCCCACCGGCGAGGTTGATGACCGAGATCGAGAAGCCGAGCCCGCGCAGCGTCGGATTGCGCCAGAAGTAGACGACCCCCTCCCAGACGTCGCCGAGGAGCGCCCCCGAGCTTCCGGTCGCCCCGGCGGGATCGCGCAGCCCGACCATCGGCACCGCCGCGATCCACAGCACGACGCCGATCCCGATGAGCGCGAACGGGCCGCCCGCGAGTCCCACGGCCGCGGCCGCGACCGGAGGTCCGAGGATCGTCGCCACGACGTAGCCGTTCGAGTCGACCGCGTTGACCCGCTCCCAGAGCGGCTTCGGGACCATGATCGGGAAGAGCGAGCGCAGCCCGGTCGTGCTCAGCACCGACGTCAGCGAGGCGAGCCCTGCGATCAGCACGAGCAGGGCGTCGGGCAGCCGATCTGCCAGCGACAGCCCGCCGATCAGCGCCAGCGCGAGGCCCGCGACGAGGTAGTCGAGGATCACGAGCCGGATCCGGCCGTGGCGGTCGAGGAGCGCCCCGGCGATCGGGCTCACGAGGAGCCCCGGCAGGACGTAGGCCAGCGTGACCATCCCGGCCAGCGCAGGCGACCCGTACTCCGCCAGCGTGAACAGCACGATCGCCACGCCGACCATCGACTGCGCGGTCCGGGCGACGAGCATCGACGCGAGCACGCGCGGCAGCGACGGGACGCGCAGGAGCGCCTCGTACGAGCGATCGATGTGGGAGGGGCGGTCGGACGTCACGGCGGGCCATGCTACCCGCCGCGGGTCAGCCGTTCAGTCGCGGCGGCGGTGCATGGCGACGAAGAAGCCGTACGGCTCGCCGGCCGGGTCGTCGGCGGCGTAGAGGTCCTCGACGAGGTCCTTGACCCGCTCGACGAACTCGTCGAGCCGCTCCGGGGCGAGCCGGACCGCAAGCCTGCTCATCGTGCGGATGTCCCTGGCCGTTCCCTCGGTGAGCTCGGCGCGGAGCGCGTCGACGACCGCGAGCATGCCGGGGGCGCTCTCGCCCACGTCGAGCGTCCACGACTTGCCGGTCGCCCGGTACGGCCGCTCGACCGAGCCGCGCGCGCCGCGTCGCTCCCCTTCCGGCGCGAGGAAGCCGGTCGCGACGAGCTTGCGGACGTGATGGAGGGTGGTCCCGGGATCCTTCCCGAGGCGGTGTGCGAGCTCCTTGTTGGTCAGCGCCCGATCCAGGCAGAGCCTGAGGATCCGCAGGCGGAGCGGGTTCGCGAGCGCCCGGGCTTCTTCGGCCGTGGCCGGTCTCCGTTGCATCGCCCACAGCCTACGCCAAGTGATTGACACTTGTCCACCGGTTGCACTAGTCTCCACCGGTCATGTCGTCCCCAACCTCCGACACGCGACGGGCCGCCGGCCTCCCGCCGAACTACTGGCGGCTGTGGATCTCGTCGGCGGCGTCGAACCTCGCCGACGGCGCGTTCTGGATCGCGTTCCCGCTGCTCGCCGTCCAGCTGACCGACTCCCCTGCCCTCATCGCCGGGGTATCGGTCGTCGCCCGCCTGCCGTGGCTCGTCTTCGCGCTCGTCGCCGGCGCCCTGGCGGACCGCAACGACCGGCGCCGGACGATGGTCGGCGTGGCCGTCCTTCGGACCGCCGTGACCGTTGCGCTCGCCGTCGGGATCCTCGCCGGGGTCGTCAGCCTCCCGGTGCTCTACCTCGCGGCGTTCGTGCTCGGCATCGGCGAGACGCTGTTCGACACCGCGGCGCAGTCGATCATGCCGGCGATCGTCGAGCGCGATCAGCTGAGCCGCGCCAACGGGCGCCTCTACGCCGCGGAGCTGACCGCGAACCAGTTCGTGGGCCCGCCCCTCGGCGGCATCCTCGCGGGCATCGGGATCGCGCTGGCCTTCGCGGGGTCGGCGGTGGCGTTCGCGGTGGCCGCGGTCGGCCTGGCCCTGCTGAGCGGAACGTTCCGTCCGCCGGTCCGCGAGACGCGGACGAGCATCGTCGCCGACATCCGCGAGGGCCTCGGGTACCTGTTCGGGCACCGCCTCCTCCGGACGCTCGCGATCATGGTCGGCGTCACGAACCTTGCCAGCTCGGCGGTCTTCGCGATCTTCGTGCTGTACGCGGTCGCGCCCGGCCCGATGAACCTGAGCGAGGCGGGCTTCGGCGCGCTGATGACGACGATGGCGATCGGGAGCCTCGCGGGCTCGTTCATCGTGGAGCGGTTCGAGCGCTGGCTCGGCCGCGCGAACCTCCTGCTGGTCTCGGTCCTCGTCGTGGCCGCGACGACCGCGGTCCCGGCGTTCACCGCCGAGGTCATCCCGGTCGGCGCGTCGTTCGCGCTCGCCGGCGCAGCCGTCGTCATGTGGAACGTCGTGACGGTGTCGCTCCGGCAGCGCATCGTGCCCGACGCGCTGCTCGGCCGGCTCAACGCGAGCTATCGGCTGCTCGCGTGGGGCTCACAGCCGCTCGGCGCGCTGCTCGGCGGGCTCGTCGCGGAGGTCTTCGGCCTGCGGGCGGTGTTCGTCGTCGCGGCGTTCGTGTCCGGAGCCCTCGTCCTCGGTCGGCTGATCGTGACCGACGCGGCCATCGAGGACGCCGAGCGGACGGGACACGAGGCCGCCACCGCGAGCACGCCCGACGCCGACCCGCGCCCCTCCGGCGAGCCGGCCGCCGGCTGAACCGGGTCCGAACGACCCGATCGCCGAGCGCCGCCTACGGCGGGTTCAGCGCCGCACCGCCACCGCGACCGGCAAGGACGGCATCGAGGACAGGCTCGAGGTGCGGCAGCATCGCGCGCGAGGCGGCGGCGGTGATGTGGTGGTCGTCGACCCAGCCGATGTGGTCGTTCACGATCCACGTGCAGGTTCCGTCCGGGCAGAGCCACGCTGACGGGTCGGCGAACGGGACGCCGGCCGTCTCAGCCGCCTGGGCCTGGGCCTCGCGCAGGGCGGGCGGGTTCGTCTCGTCGAGCGGAAGCGAGCACCGTTCGAGGTCGCGCCGGTGCACGCCGAGACAGTCGGGAACCTCGAACCCGGGACGCGGCACGTCGACCAGCAGGAGGGGGTCGCCGCCGATCGCCGCGAGGCGCTCGAGCATCGACGCAAGGGGCGCGACCAGCCGCTCCGGGCGTTCCCGCGGCATGATCCGTTCCCGCCCCTCCACGAACGGGACGCCGGTGCTGCTGCTCACGACCGTCACGAGCGGGTCGAGCTCCGCGATGCGCTCGACCGCGGCGTCCCGCCAGCGAACGCAGGCCGCGGCATCCTCGTCCCTGCCGCGCTCGGCATCGATCGCGGTGCAGCCGGAGCGGACGAGCGGGACCAGCGCGAGCCCGTTTTCGCGCGCCCAGGCATCGATCGCCGGGAACCAGTGCATCGCGTGGCTGTCCCCGAAGAGCACCGCCACGTCGGGCGTCGTCGGGTCTCCGTGGATCGGCGAGCCGTCCGGCCGGGCGTCGGCCCCGTAGACGCAGTCGCGCGGCTTGATCGGACCCGTCGCCGTCGTGTGGCAGTGGTCCTCGATGAGCCGCTCGCGCTCCACGACCATGTCCACGAGACGCAGGCCGCCGTCGCCGCTCTGCGGCGCGCCGTCGGTCGCTCCGGGACGGCCCGCGGTTCCGGGGGGTTCCCCGGCCGGCGTCGGAGCGGTCGCGGCGACCAGCGACGGCGTCAGCGTCGCGACCGAGACCGCGACGGCCGCCAGCCCGGCCACCCCCACGCCGATTGCGCGACGCCCGACGAGCCAGCGCACGCGCGCCCCGCGAATCGGCTCCTCGACGAGGAGCGTGCTGATCGTCGCGATCACGGTGGCCGCGACCACCGCGCCGATCGTCAGTGGCAGCGGGGCCGTGGCCGCCGGCAACGCGAGCACGGCCGCGGCGGCGAGCAGGGGCCAGTGCCAGAGGTAGAGCGCGTACGAGATCCGCCCGAGGAACATGAGCGGCGTGTTCGCGAACAGCCGAGCCCCGGGCATGTCGTCCCCGCCGGCAACGAGCAGCGCCGTGCCGCCGACGGCGATCACCGTCGCGACACCCGGCCAGGGACCGAAATCGGGAGCCGCGACGAAGACGAGCGCGAGCGCCGCGATGCCCGCGATCACGCCGACCGCGCGGAACGGTCGCGCGGCCGCGGGCAGGCGCAAACCCTCCTGCTGGAGCCACACAAGCAGGCCGCCCACGATGAGCTCCCAGCCGCGGTGCGGCAGGAGGAAGAAGGCGTCGGTCTGCGGGCTCCGCATCGCGAGCACCAGCGACACACCGCCGAGCATCGCGACAGCGACGACCGGGAGCCATCGTTTCGGCACGCCCGCGATCCGGTCGGCCCGGTCGGTGCGCGGCGCTTCGGCGGCGGTCGTCGCGCCCGTGCCGGCGCCGATCCTTCGCGCGACCCACACGAGCGCGAGCAGCAGCGAGGGCCACACGAGGTAGAACTGCTCCTCGACGGCCAGCGACCAGAAGTGGAGGTATGGCGAGGAGGCCGGGTCCGCCGCGAAGTAGTCGGTGGCGTTCTGCGCGAAGAGGATGTTGGAGACCGACACCGTCGCGGCGACCGCCTCGGTCGGCAGGCTCTCCGGCAGCATCGGTCCGAGCAGGTAGGTGAACAGGAGCCACGTCCCGACCACGCACAGGACCGCGGCCGGGATGATCCGCCGGACTCGGCGCGCGTAGAAGTCGACGAGACCGATCGAACCCGTCCGACGCAGCTCCCGGACGAGGATGCCGGTGATCAGGTAGCCCGACAGGACGAAGAACACGTCGACCCCCGCGAAGCCGCCGGGAAGCAGGCCCGGCCACGCGTGCTCGATGACGACCGCGAGGACGGCGATCCCGCGCAGGCCGTCGAGCGTCGCGGTGCGGCGCGACGCGGATCCGAGCGCCTCTCGGGGATCGGCGGCGGCGGTCACGGGGTCGCCGGGGACGGACGGCCGAGGTTCCGAAGGGGCGGCACAGTCACGTCGAGGTGCATCGCGCGGATTGTACGAACGATGGGGCCCGCGGCGCGCGCAACGGGATCGCCGTATGGTGCCCGCATGAGCGACACGAGCTACAGCTTCTTCCCCGATCTCGTTGCCGAGGCCACGATCCCACGCCGCGGCATCCACAGCCAGACGCTGTCCGACGCCGACGGCGTGGAACTGGTCCTCTTCGCGCTCGCCGCGGGCGAGCGACTGTCCGAGCACACCTCGGCGCGCCCGGCGATCGTCCATGTCCTGGACGGCGAGGGACAGCTGACGGTGTCGGGCGACCAGCATCCGCTCCGACCCGGCAGCTGGCTCCGGATGCCCGTCCGTGCCCCGCACGCGATCGTCGCCGACACCGCGCTGGTCTTCGCGCTCTACCTGCTCCCGGCCTGAAGCGGGCGGCGGCGGGCGGCGGGCGGCGGGCGGCGCGGCGGGCCGGTCGACAGGTCCCGGTCGCGGTCGTGCCGTTCGTCCCGGGCGCAACCGCCGGCCGGCCCCTCGACGGCGGGCGCGGCGCGGCACATACTCCGGCCGTGAGTCAGGCACCGGCGCTCGGACCCGACGACGTCAGCGAGCCGGTCAGCCGCGCCCTGGACACGCTGATCCTCGTCGCCGCGGCCTCGTTCGGGCTGTCGGTGCTCGCCGTCCTTGCGACGGTGGCCGCGCTCGAGTCCCAGGTGGATGCGATTGCGCACGCCGCGCTGCCCGGGCTGATGGGCGCAGTGGTCGTCGTCCGGGGGCTCTACGTGCTCGTCCGCCGGCCCCGGGCACGCGACGACGCGTGGGATCGCGCCCGGGCCGTGTCTCGTGTCGACGCCCGGCTCGCCGAGATCCTTGCGTTCGCGGTGCCGATCGCGTGGCTGGTCGGGTGTGTCGGGATCCTCGTCCGACACGGTTCGGGGCTGCACGGCTTCGCGGCCGTGCTCGGCATCTGGCTGCCGCTGGCCGCCGCGCTGTGGATCTTCGCGACCTTCGCGTGGGTGGATGCCTGCAAGGAGCGGATCGCCTCCGCGGTCGACGAGTCGGATCGGCGCTACCGCCAGTACTGGCGCGACATCGGCCGCTCGCGCTGATCGCTTGTGAGGGGCCGCGGCGGAGCGGCCCCACGGCGTGACACGGCCGGACCCGATTTCGGTCTCGCCGAAGTCTCCACGACATTCCAGCGTGGGTGACTGCCCGTTTGGTCGATCCGGGCCTCTGCCCCGCACGAATGTTCGCCGAACTTCGGCCGGACCGAAATCGGCTGAGGGGGCCCGCCGGCCGAGGTGCCGGACGGGGCTGCAGTGCACCGGCCACACCCGACTTCGGTCTCGCCGAAATCCCCACAACATTTGAGCGTGGGTGACCGCCCGTTCCGCGGATCCGGGCCTCTGCCGCGCACGAATGTGCTCCGGACTTCGGCCGGAGCGAAGTCGGCGCGTGGGCGCCGCGGCCGGCGTCGCCCACGCGGCCCGGCCTCGCGATCGCACCCCGCCCCACGTGCACACCGACTGAACGCCATCGGCAAGTCGTGAAGGCGCAACGGCCCGGTCCGACCGGGACCTTGGTATGGGCCGGTCGCTCCGTCGAGAACGTGCCGTTCGTCACGTCCCCCGCGGTGCCTCCCCCGGCGATGGTGTGCCCACCAGGACACCGACAGGGGTCCGCAACGACAGGAAGGGCAAACCAGATGGCAGCGCGTCTCAAGAGACTCGGCATCGTCCTCACGATCCTCGGCATCGCGTTCGTCGCGGCGTCCGGGTACGCGTTCCTCCGAGCCCAGGAAGGGGCCAAGTCGCTCACGGCGTTCAGTGCGGCGCAGGGCGTCACGCTCAGCTACAACGACCAGGGCCAGCTCGTCGACCGCGGTGAGACCGAAGGCGCCGACGCGATCATGGCCATGCTGACGAACGACTGGGGCTACCCGGTCATCGCCGCTGAGCTCGACCCCAACGACCCGGTCGTGAACACCGGCAGCGAGTACATGTACCAGATGGCGACCGTCGCCTACCACACGCTCCACGGCACCCAGACCGTCGTCCTCGACGAGGACTTCACGGCCGAGGACGGCACCGTCTACACGGCGGGCACCCCGTACGAGGTCCCGGTCGACGGCCGCTACTGGGCAGACTTCGACCGCTCGAACCCGATCGACGCGGCCGTCCGTGAGCAGGCCTGGACCGGCGTGGCCCACGCGCTGATCGCCGAGCTCGGCGTCGGCACCGTCACGGCCTCCGCCCTCCAGATGGGTCTCGGACTCGCCGGCCTCTTCGCAGGCGTCGGCTTCAGCTTCATCGTCGCGGGCCTCGGGCTCGTGTGGGCCTCCCGCCCGGAGCGGGTCCCGGTCACGGTTCGCGAAGCAGCCCCCGTCACGGCGTAACCTCCGGCGCTCGCGCGGGGAGGGCAGACCCGCCGAGCCCGCCGCCAACCGAAGGAGTCCCTCCATCCAGGGGCTCCTTCGGCGTTTTCGTGCATTCGGCGTGTGCGGCCTACTCGAGGCCCTGGCGCTCCCGGGCCGCTCGTTCGGCCTCGTGGTAGCGCTCCCGAGCGGCGCCTTCCTCCGCGTGCGTCTCCGCGACTGCCCTGTCGGCGTCGGCCAGCCGCTGGCTGCGGGTTTCGCCAGCGAAGGCGGCGGCTCGATCGGCCGCCTTCCGTGCCGACCGTGCGGCGCGCTCGGCCGCTCGCGCTGCTCGCTCGGCCATGCGGGCGATCTCCTCGGAGGCGGCGGCCGACTTGTCGGCTCGCTCCGCAGCGTCGTTTGCGAGCGCGGCCAGGCGCTCGGCGAGCTCGGCGGCTCGTGATGCCTCTCGCCATTGGTCGAGCAATTCCGCGGTCGTCACTGGTTCTTCGTGCACCGGCACACTATCCGGGACTCGATCGCCCGCGCGCGTTTCCTCCCGGGCGAGTGGCATTGCACCCGGATTGCTGCGATCGGCCGGCGGGCGTCCGAAGCCCGTCGCCACATTCACCCGGGTCCCGGCCAGCGGCTCCGACGCCGATCTCGCACCGCCTGCTCGGTCCATGGTCAATCTGCGCACGGCGCGCGGCACATTGCCGCCTGGTCCCCTGCCCGGGCCGCACATCGCCGCCCGGATGACCATGCAGCGGGAAACTTCCACCATTTCCCGTGCCGACGGCCGGAAATCGTCAACGCCCCTGCTCGCGGTGACCATGGAGCGGGCGCGGACCAACGTTCGGTCCTCCACGCGCCAACCACGTCGGAAGTCAGCCCAATGACGATCCCCGCCGGCGCATCGGAGTCGGCCTGCGCGCCCCCGGGCGGACTCGCGGGACCAGAGCGTTCAACCGTCGAAGCGCCTGGAAAGGCACCTTGCCCAGACCGTGGGAAAGGAGCACGGCGAGGAGGACCCAGACAAAGGCGAGGATCGGGACGAGATAGACCACCACGAGCGGCAGGTCAAGCACGGGCGGCAGCGGCCCCTACCTCGACCAGCCGTTCGCACTGACGACGAGAGCGACGGGGGCGGTCAGGATGAGTGGACAGGCAGCGAGAGGAGCGGGACTGCCGCCCAGGCCGCGATCGACACCCCCGCGGGCGCCCCAGGCGCGCGATGCCCGCGACTACATCGACGGCGTGTAGCTCGCGTCCAGGTACGTGTCGGGGTCGTCGCGGAACTCGAGCAGGCAGCCCTTGCCGCAGAACGCGTACTCGGTGCCGTCGTGCGTCAGGGTGAGGCCCTTCTCGCGCGCCTGTGTGGGATCGACCGTCATGCCGCAGACCGGGTCCTCGGTGGGGGCAATCGTGCGCTGGTCCGTCATGGTGCCGTCACTCCTTCTGCTTCAGCCACTTCGCAGATCCCGGCGCCGACCGGCGCCTCGCTCTCCGCCGCCCGCTCCGCGTCGAGCGCCGCCTTGATCTCGGGGTAGGCGTCCGACAGGCAGCACGAGCACGACTCGTACCAGCGTCGCATGCCCTCGTCGATCACCGGCAGGCCCTGTGCCTGCGGCACGCTGATCGCGTGCGCCTGCTCAGCCTTGGCCGCGTAGGGGTCGGGCTCCTCTCGGAACGCCCGGAGACAGCCGGACCGGCAGAAGGCGTACGTCTTGCCCTCGTGCTCGGTGGTGAGCCCGTCAGCCTCGGCTCTCGCGACGTCGACGGTCATCCCGCAGACGGGGTCGAGCACGCGCTCAGGTCGTGATCCACTCAACGGTTCGTTCTCCTTCTCATCCGGCGGGGGCGACGTGGGGTTGTGGAATGGGCGACTGAGGATGGACACGGAGGCGCCGCAGGAGTTGCACGTGTGCGGCGACGAGGATCGTCGAAACACTCATCGCGACGGCGCCGACGACATCGCGCGGGCCGCTGCGCACGGAATGATTGGTTCATGAGCCTCGCGATACTCCAGGGGAGTATTCTACACCCGGTTCAACTGGGTGGGAGCTCGGCTTGCCGGTGGAATCGCGCAACCTCGGAAAGTCAGGCGTCGATGTCCTCCATCGCCGCGCGGGGCGCCACGTCGGCGATGACGTCATCGAGCAGCGCACGGGTATCGACGCGGTTCGGACAGCCCGCGAACCTGAGCACCTCGACCTTCGCCATCGGGTCAGCCCCTGGGAGAAGGCGGCCGAGGTGGCGAGGTGACGGTCGATCACCAAGCATCACTCCACCACTGTCAACGTGGCCTTCATGCCGGCCTCGTAATGGCCGGGCTCGTGGCAGCCGATGAGCAGCGTCCCGGGCTCCCCGAACGTCATCTTCAGCGTCCCGGTCTCGCCGGCCTCGAGGCTCAGCGCGTTGTCGTGGCCATGGCTCATGCCGCCCATCGCCATCTCCTCGGCATGCTCGGCCTGCTCCTCCTCGTTGCCGACGAAGAACTCGTGGACGATCACGCCCTCGTTCGTGACCACGAACGTGATCTCCTCGCCAGCCTTGACCGCGATCGGGTCGGGGGCAATGCGCATCGTGTCGGACAGCACGACCCGGATCTCGCCGCTCGGGGGCTCGGCCGAGGTCGCCGCCGAGGGCTCCTCGGACGGACCGACGGACGGCGCGACGCTCGCAGCGATCGTCGGCGACGCGGCCGCGACCGGTGACGCGGTCGGAGATGGGGACGCTGGCGTCGCACCACCGGAGCAGGCGGCGACGAGGAGTGCGACGGGGATGAGGGCGGCGAGGGCGCGAGGGCGCATGCGGGTTCTCCGATCAGAGGGTGTACAGAAGGCCAAACGACATGGCCACGACGGCGAGGGCGAGCCCGACCTTGACCCAGGGCGAGTTGGCCTTGTTCCAGCGGGCCAGGCGGCCAAGGGTGCGACGGTCGCTCACGACGAGCAGGAGCCCCACAAGCGGGGCGATGTAGGCCAGGTTGTAGAGCGCGAGGAGCGCGAGACCCGTCGGTCCACCGCCCGAGGCGTTGAGGACAGCGACGATCCCGAGGTAGATCGCCCCCGAGCAGGGCACCGTGCAGATCCCGACCAGCACGCCGGCGCCGAGCATGCCGGCCAGTCCGCCGCGCTCGATCGCCTTGTGCATCCGGCCATGGGTCCCGGCTGGCGCCACCATGGACGGGCCCCAACCCGGCAGGAACACGTCTTTCAGCATCCAGAGCGCCATCAGCAGCGCGAGGAGGGCAGCAACCCGAGTGACGAGGTGGTCCTGGCCGAGGAAGGACAGGAACGTGAACAGGCCGAGGCCGATGAGGAAGTAGGTCAGCCAGACCGCCCCGACATAGACCGAGCCGGCACCGAGCAGGCGGCGGCGAGCCTCGAGGGTCGCGCTGCCGTCGCTCGTGACAGCGTTGACCAGGGTGAGGGTGTAGGTCGCGAACAGCACGAGCAGGGCAAACGAGCAGGGGTTGAGCCCGTCGGCGAAGCCCGAGCTGAGCACGATCGGGACGGTCAGTCCGCCAAAGGCGGCCGCGTCAAAGGGCGAGATCGTGATCCAGGCAAACGAGAGCACGGCCACGACGCCGAGGGCCACCGCGAGCGCCGCGGCCGCCCACGGCACACCGAGCAAGAGGCGCGGCGCCGGCTGGGGGGAGGCCGGCGCCGCGCGGAGGGACCCCTCGGGGGCGGGGTCATGGCAGGTGCTCATGGGATCACGCGGTGACGGTCAGCTTGCCGTGCATCGACGGGCTGGCCTTGCCGCCGCAGCAGGTGTCGCAGTAGATGTCGTAGGTGCCGGGTGTCGTGGGTGTCGTGATCGTGACGACCTTGCGGCTCTCACCGGTGGGGCCGGCCGCCGCCAACTCCTCGTGGATCCCCAGTTCGTCGCTGATCATCGTGTGGACCCCGCCCTCGAGGTGCGGGGCGGCATCGGTCGTCCAGAGCTCCAGGCTGACGGTCTGGCCGGCCGGAACCGTGACCTCGGACGGGGTGAAGCCCGCCATCGAGAGCCGGACCGGGATCGCCTCCGCCGTCGTGGCGGCGCCGCGCTGACCGGCCAGGTCACCAAAGGCGAGGTAGCCGCCGACCGCGAGGATGGCCGCGACCACGAGGCCGAAGGCGCCCTGGCGGATCCGTCGCGCGCGGAGCTCCGCGCCGTAGCCGTCGTGCGGCTTGGGGGTGTGGCGGGCGGCCTCTCGCGCCGCTGCCCGCCGGGACCGTCGGGATTCGGGCTCGTGCGCGGTCATCGGGTCGCCTCGGGGCTCGGCGCACCGTGGTGCGACTCGTGCTGGTCGGGCATCATCGAGGCGCCTGGCGCAATCGACGACCCGGGGCCCATCGGCAAGCCGCCCATCATCGACATCATGTCGCCCATGTGGCCGCCGCCCATCATCGACATCATCCCGGCCATCTCGGCCATGTCGGCCATGTGGTCGGACGCCGTCGCGTCGCGGATGACGATCGTGCCGGCCGCGCCGACGAGGATCCCGATCGCGAGGAAGCCGGCGGCGATGGCCGCGCCGATCCTGGTTGTCATCGTGGTGTCTCCAGCCAGTCTGTCCGCAGCACCGTGCAGGCGCGCTCGAACTCGGCCTCGCTGATCTCACCCCTGGCATACCGGGCGCGGAGGATCGCCAGGGCGTCCTCGGCGGTGGGCGTGTCGTTGGGGCGGCGGACGATCAGCCAGACCATGACGAGCAGCGCGGCGATCCAGACGAGCATCCAGATCCATCCGGCCGGTCCCATCATCACGGCGCAGCCTCCTGTCGCCGACCGGCGGACCTCGCCGGTCTTTGCACCTGGACGCTAGGCGCGCGCGGGCCCTGGGTCCATGGATGCCGGCTCCGGTCTGGCTCAAGGTTTGGGCAAGAACGAGACGGTTCGTCCTGTGTCACGTTCTGTCCAGACCTGATTGCGGGCCCTGTCGCTATCGTGAGAACGCGCACCAACATGAGGATCGGGAGAGGTGCGCAGA
Organism: Chloroflexota bacterium; assembly: GCA_044506615.1. Classification (GTDB taxonomy): domain Bacteria; phylum Chloroflexota; class Limnocylindria; order Limnocylindrales; family CSP1-4; genus DASTYU01. The sequence continues at coordinate 55,002 of JBIQKJ010000007.1, forward strand.
CGCTCCACCCTCGTTGGCTTCAGGGACGTGGGCCCTTACCCGCCACGCAGATCCGTCCATCGTTGAGGTGCGATGAACACGCGAATCCTTCTCGTCGACGACGAGATCCCCATCCTCGACTTGGTCCGCGGCTACCTGGAGCGCGAGGGGTACATCGTCTCGACCGCCGAAGACGGCCCCTCGGCCGTTGAGCACGTCTCGACCGAGCGACCGGACGTCGTCGTCCTCGACGTGATGCTGCCCGGGCTGGACGGCTTCGAGGTTCTCCGGCAGATCCGCACGTTCTCCGACGCCTACGTGCTGATGCTCACGGCGCGTGGCGAGGAGGTCGATCGGATCGTCGGTCTGACGGTCGGTGCCGACGACTACCTGGTCAAGCCGTTCAGTCCGCGCGAACTGGTCGCCCGGGTCAAGGCACTGCTGCGGCGACCGCGGACCGCCATGCCGAAGTCGTCCGGCGCGGTTGTCGTCGATGTGGCGCGCCGGACCGCGACCGTTCGCGAGGCCGCGGTCTCGCTGACGGCCACCGAGTTCGAGATCCTGGCGCTCCTGGCGCGAGACCCTGGCGTCGTGATCGGGCGAGCGGAGCTGCTCGCCGCGGTCTGGGGTTCGGATTTTGTCGGCGACGACCACCTGGTGGACGTCCATGTCGCGAACCTGCGCCGCAAGGTCGGCGAGGGCCTGATCGAGACCGTCCGCGGGGTCGGCTACAAGCTGGCCGATCGCTGATGCGCCTCCCCCACTCGCTCCGTGCGCGACTGATCCTCGCCAACCTGCTCGTGGTCGGCGTGGCCCTCGGTACCGTGCTCGTTGCCGTGAGCCTGGTGGGCCCGGGCTACTTCGCCGACGCCATGGGCCATCGCCCGGGTGACCCGGTCGGCCAGCAGATGGATGCGGCCACCCTCGCCGCATTCGGCGACGCCGTCCGAACCGCGCTGCTCGCCGCCTTCCTTGCCGCCGTCGCCGCCGCCGTCATCGTTGCCCTGGCCGTGTCCACGCGCATCGCGGGGCCTGTCACGAGACTCGCGGCCGCCGCGCACCGGATCGCCGCCGGTCACTACGCCGAGCGCGCGCCCGCCGGCGGCGAAGGGGAGATCGCCGACCTCGCCGCCTCGTTCGACGTCATGGCCGGGTCGCTCGAAGCGACCGAGCAGCGCCGCCTCCGCCTTGTCGGAGACGTCGCCCACGAGCTGCGGACGCCCCTCACGACCCTTGACGGCTACCTGGAAGGGCTGCAGGACGGCGTCGTCGCGCCGGAGCCGCCCACGTGGGAGCTGCTGCGCCGCGAGACGGCACGGTTGACGCGCCTCGTCGACGACCTTCAGGACCTGTGGCGAGCCGAGGCGCGACAGCTGCCCCTGCGCCTCGAAGCCGTGGACGTCTCCACCGTGATCCTGGACGCAGCCGAACGAGCCCGGCCGGCCGCGGCGACCCGTGGCATCGAGGTGCGCGTCGACACAAAGGATCCGCTCGTCGCTCGGGCCGATCGTGATCGAGTCGCCCAGATCCTCGACAACTACCTGTCCAACGCCCTGCGCTACGCCCCAGAGGGCTCCGTCGTCGTCATCAGCGCGGCGGCCACCGACGAGGTGACGATCACGGTCACCGACACGGGCCCGGGTCTCACGCCCGAGCAGCAGGTCCAGGTGTTCGAGCGCTTCTACCGGGTCGACCCGTCGCGCTCCCGCGCCCTGGGAGGTTCAGGGATCGGCCTGGCGATCAGCCGGGCGCTGGCCACGGCGATGGACGGTCGGGCCTGGTCGACGTCCCCGGGCCCGGGACGCGGATCGTCCTTCCACCTCGCGCTGCCGGCCGACTGACGGCCACACCCGGCAACGCGCCCGGGCGCCGTCGACGACCCTGCAGTGTTCACGGTGCCGGGGCGGCTGGTGTCAGCGCGGCATCGTACCGGGGATCGTGACCGGATCCGGAACGTGGTTGTTTGGGCTGGAACCGGCGGCGGCGTCGCCACCGCCGACACATCGTTCCCGTGACCCGGCCCTTCGTCGGGCCGAGCAGTGTGCGGAGAGCGCCCCCGGACGGACTCGAACCGCCGACGCGCACCTTAGGACGGTGCCGCTCTATCCACTGAGCTACGGGGGCGTGTCGAGCAATCGTACCGCGTCGCCCGGGCCGGGCCGGGAACCGAGGCGCCGGCGCCCACGTCTCCACGGCATGGCCGTCGCCTCTCCCGGCGACGGCCACTCCCCTCCCCGGCCGACCCGCGCGACCCGCCGTAGAATCGAACCGATGCACGAGCTCTTCTTCTACGGCCGCGACGGGTGCCACCTCTGCGACGAGGCCCGCTCGATCCTCGCCGGCGTCATCGCCGAGCGCCAGGCGGCCGGCCTGGCCGTCCCGACCGTCATCGAGCGCAACATCGACACCGACGACGACTGGCAGCGGGCGTTCATGACGACGATCCCCGTGCTCGAGCTCGGTGGCCGGCGCCTCGAGCTCGCGACAAGCCCGCGCAAGATCGCGCGACTGCTCGCCGATGCCCTCGACGGCACACCCACGGGCGCGCTCCCCCGCTCCACCGGGATCTGAGCACCGTGGGTACCGACCTCACGCTCCTCGTCGCGCTCGCCGCCGGCGTCATCAGCTTCCTGTCGCCGTGCGTGCTCCCGCTCGTGCCCGCCTACATCGGTCAGCTGACCGCCATCGCCGTCGCCTCGAACGCGGCGGGGCTGCCACCGAGCCGATGGACCGCGTTCCGACACGGGCTGGCGTTCGTGCTCGGCTTCGGGGGCGTGCTCGTGCTGTTCGGCGTCACCGCGACGTACGTCACGGGCGGACTCGGGCGCTATCTCGACGAGCTGCGCACGGTCGGCGGCCTGATCCTCGTCGTCCTCGGGCTCAGCCTGGCGGGCGTCCTCAAGATCTCCGTGCTCGAGCGGAGCTGGCGGCCGCTCGACGCCGGCGCGTCGGGTTCGCTGGCCACGGCGACCGGCTCGTTCGCACTGGGCGGAACCGGCGGGTCGATGAGCATCGGCGATCGGCTCGGCGGCCGGATGGTCAGCTCGCGCGGCGGCCTGCTCGCGTCGTTCGGGCTCGGCGCGATCTTCGCCATCGGCTGGACGCCGTGCATCGGGGTCATCCTCGGCGGGATCCTCATGATGGCGGCCACGAGCGGCACGGTCGCCCAGGGCACGATCCTGCTCGTCGGCTACTCGATCGGGCTCGGGCTCCCGTTCATTGCGATCGCGGTCGCCTACGACCGCGCGCCCGCCCTCGTGCGGCCGCTCGTGCGCCACGGGAGGATCGTGTCGATCATCGGCGGCGGGCTGGTGGTGGCGATCGGTTTCGCGATGATCCTCGACCTGCTTCGGTTCATCCCGCAGTTCTTCAACTTCGGTGGCATCTGATCCGGCGGCGGCAGCCGGCATGACCGCCGGTCCGGCCGGCGCGCCCGATCCACGCCGTCGCCCCGAGCGACGCGGGTTGGTCGGGCCGTTCAGCGGGCGCCAGCTGCTCGTGGCCGCGGTCGCGGTCGTGGTCGCAGCGGTCGTCCTCGTCGCGGTGACGACGCCGCTCGGGAACACGGGCAGTGTCGGCATCAGCGATCCGCGCGCGACGCCGTTCGTCATCGGTCCACCGCCCGAGGAGGGGCTTCGGCCGGGCGACCTCGCGCCCGAGCTGTCCACCGAGGCGTTCCAGCTCGCCGACCTCGACGGCCACCCGATCCGACTGGCCGACCTTCGGGGCAAGGCCGTCTGGATCAACTTCTGGGCGACGTGGTGCCCGCCGTGCCAGGCCGAGACGCCGATCCTGCGCGAGCTCGACGAGCGGTACCGCGACGCGGGCCTCGAGATCGTCGCGATCAGCGTCCAGGAGACCGAGCCGGCCGATGTCGCCGCATACGCCGAACGCTACGAGCTCGACTACACGATCGGCTTCGATGCGTCGGGCGACATCTTCCGGCTGTACCGGGCGTACGCGCTCCCGACCCAGATCTTCATCCGGCCCGACGGGGTGATCTCCGAGGTCGTGCTCGGGCAGATGGACGTGGCTTCCGCGACGACGCGGATCGAGCGGATCCTCCCCACCGCGGGCTCGTAGGGGCGCGGCGGGCGGCGCGTGCGTGCCGCCGGCCCTGCCCCCGACCCTGCCAGGTGTTCCCCGTGGAGCGTTAGCTGGGGCCGTTCCCGGGCGACATGGCCGGATGCTCGCCCGGTGAGCGTTATCGCGACCGCAGCCGCTGGTTGGCTGCCAGATGTCTTCCTCTGGAACGTAAGGCCACGTCCACAACCCGATTGCTGGCCTAACGCTCCACCCGCGAACACCTGACACGAACCACGCCCTGATCAGGGCGAGGACCCGGGCCGGCACCGCGCGATCGAGCGCGAACCGTGGCCAAGTCCAGCCCTAATGCTCCCGGGAGAGCACATGGCAGGATCCGCGTCCGGCCCCTCGGCGACCGGGCACCCGCCCTCAGCGCAGCGCCGCGTCCAGGATCCGTATCAGCTCCCCCACCCGGCCCCCGCCCGCCGGCGGCGTGGGATAGCGGCGCAGCACGTCGACGACCACCGGCGACGCCAGGCGCCGAGCCGCTTCGATGTGGCGAAGGCCGACAGCGGGTTCGTCCCCCGCCTCGAGCTCGAGCGCATGTGCTGCGTGCGCCGCCGAACCGAGGATGTGCTTCACCTGGGTCGGATTCGGGAGCGGATGGAGGAACGCCGCGCCCGCCGCAGCAACGGCCGCAAGCGCGGCCTGGCGAGCGGCGTCGTACCCGGCCTCGCCCGCATCGCCGGCGGCCCGCATGGCCGCCCACGCACCGTCCCGGATCGCCCTGACCCGCGGCCCGCCCGACGCGAAGCCACGGGCGGCCTCGATCGCCTGGTGCGGCCGGCGATCGGCTGCGCGCGACCGCTCGAAGACCTCGAGCGCGGGCCCGGCGCACGCCACGGCGTAGCCGGTGACCGCCCGAAGCTCGTCGAGCGTCAGGTCGATGGGCGACGCCTCCGCCACGGAACCCGACCGGACCGCTACGCCGCCTCGTACCGGAACCGATCGCGGTCCCGCACGAGCCGCCCGATCGGGTGCTCCCGCTCGTGCGACAGCACCACCGTCCAGCCCTCGTCGGCGGCCTGCCCGAACAGCGACGCCTTCCGGACCACCGAGTCGAGCGGAAAGTCGTCGAACGACGTCACCCAGCGCGGGTTCGCGCCCCACGGCCGCATGAACAGGTCGCCGAAGAACGCGAGCGGCGGCTGCCCCGGCGCGCGCACGACGATCGCCTGGTGTCCCGCCGAATGCCCGCCGGTCGGCACCACCGACACCCCCGGCAGCAGCTCGCGCTCGCCCTCGGCCCAGCCGTCGGCGCCCCAGTCGCGGACGAGCTCGAGCTCGGGCTGGACGTAGCTCGCCACGAGCCGCGGGTTGTCGCCGAGCGCGATCTCCCACTCGGCCCGCTGGGCGACGATCGTGGCGCGCGGGAACGCCCGCGAGCCGTCGGTGCGCAGCAGCCCCCCGGCGTGATCGAAATGGAGGTGGCTCATCGCGACGACGTCGACGGACGACGGCTCGAACCCGGCCGCCTCGAGCGCGGGCACGATCGCCAGGCCCTCGTAGCCGCGCATCGCCCGCGTCTTCTCGTCGATCCGCTCCCCGATGCCGGTCTCGACGAGCACGCGCCCGGCCGGCGTCTCGATCAGTAGGCAGTTGAGCGCCTGGAGGATCCGGTGGTCGGCGTCGATCTCGTCGGTCACGAGGCGGCCCCACAGCAGGCGCGGCACCGGACCGAAGATCGCGCCCGCATCGGTGCGGAACGTGCCGGCCTGGATCAGCGCGACGCGCACGCCGCCCCCGAGGTCCCGCGCCCAGTCGACCGAATCGTTGATCGCCATCGTCCCGCCCTACTCGCGCGGCGCGACCGGCAGCGGCGGCAGCTCGTCGGGGTCGCCGCTCCAGGACTCGAGCGGGAGCGGTTCCTGCCCGACCCCGTTCCGTCGGCGTGCTCCCCCGCCGGCCGACACGTCGGGCTTGAACTGCCGCCCGAGCGCGAGGTACTGGCGCTGGTAGCGGGACCCGATGTCGGTGCCGTACAGCTCGTCCGGGCGTTCGACCATCCGCTCGAACGTCAGCCGGCACAGTCGCTGGCCGTGCTCGAGCGCGAACGGGACGTCGTGGGCGCGCACCTCGAGGACCGCCGGGGTCCCCGGCAGCTGGCCGGGCGGCACGTCGCCGAAGCCCGGGTCGAAGAACCCGGCGTAGTGGGTCCGCAGCTCGCCGCTCGTCGGGTCGTAGGCGGCCATCTCGGCCGCGTAGTCCGGCGGGATCCGGACGCGCTCGCGCGAGACGAGCAGGTAGAAGTCCTCCTGGTCGAGGATGAGCCGGCCCTTGCGCGGCTCGACCCGCTCGAAGAAGTCGCTCACCCGGTACGCGCCGACCTTCTCGAGGTCGAGCAACGCGCTGCTCTTGCGCGCCTTGTAGCCGGCGAACCTGCGACCCTCGCCCGACAGGTCGACGCTCAGGAAGAGCCCGTCCGCGACGACCGCCGCCTCGTCGGGCGACCGGGTGCTTCCCGGGTAGACGATCGGGTCGGTCCGCCCGACCTCGATCAGGTCCTCGTCCGACAGCCGCGCGTTGCCCCGGATCAGCCGCAGCTGGTTGAGGCGAAGCCCGGCCGTGACGCGGACCGTGAACGACTTCGGGACGACCTCGAGGTACAGGTCGCCCTCGTAGCCGTCCTTGACCTCGTCGAAGTGCTGGCCGTAGTCGGTGATGACCCGGGTGAACACGTCGACCCGGCCGGTCGAGCTGCGCGGGTTCGTCCGGCCCCGAACGCCGCTCGGGAGGCGCAGCCGCTCGTTGAGCGGGATGAGATACGGCCGGTTGAGCTCGAGGACGGCGCCCTCGACGAGATCGAGATGGCCCATCTCGTAGTCGCGCAGCTTCTCCCGGACCGATTCGTTCCCGGGCAGGAAGCTGCAGCGCAGCCGGTAGGCGATCGGCCCGAGGGTGAGATCGAGGCTAGCCGGCTGGATGTTCTCGACCGGGTTCGATGCGGCCGACGCGATGACGCCGCTCTCGGCGAACGCGCGCAGGGTCTGGCGCGGGATGACGCCCGTGCGGGGGTCGTCGACTGTGCTGGTCACGGACCGAAGCCTAGCGCTCCCGGCGCCGGGACGAGGTCACTTCCGACCGCCGCCCGTGCCCTTCTCGGCGTAGAGCGTGTCGACCTCGCGCTTGAGGTCCTCGAGGTCCTCGAAGCTCTGGTACACGCTCGCGAACCGGATGTACGCGATCTGGTCCAGCGTCCGCAGGCGCTCCATCGCGAGCGCGCCGATGCGCGACGACGCCACCTCGCTCGTTCCCGCGGCACGCAGCTCGGCCTCGATCTCGTCGGCGGCCTGGTCCGCGGCGCCGTCGGCCACCGGCCGCCGGGTGAGCGCCTTGCGCAGCCCGGCGACGAGCTTCGACCGGTCGAACTCCTGGCGCGTGCCGTCGCTCTTCACGACGATGAGGCGGGCGGCCTCGATCCGCTCGTACGTCGTGAATCGGGTCGCGCACGCCGCGCACTCGCGTCGTCGCCGGATCGTGGCCGAATCGTCGAGGTCCCGCGAGTCGACGACGCGGGTCTCCCGCTCACCGCACTGGGGGCAGCGCATCCTTCTCCTGCTCGTTCGGACCACAAGGGGTAGTGGTCTCGGACGAGCATACCACTACATCGTGTGGTCCGACGGCTCGTTGCGCGGATCCGGCGAGGTCGGTGACGGAGCGGACACCGGAACCGGCGCAGCCGGCGCGGGCCGCGCCGCCGAGGGACGGCGGACGCGGTCGGCCTCGAGGTCATCGACGCGCGCCGCGTGACGCGCGATCGCCTCGCGGGCGTGGAGCAGGTTGAGGTACCCGCGCTTGATCGAGGTCTGGGCCTCGAGCTCGCGGCCGCCGCGACGGACCGCGGCAAGGATCGAGGCGCCGTGATCGACCATCGCCAGCGCCCGTCCGGCCCGGCCGAGCTCGTCGAGGATGTCGTCGCGGATCGCGACGGCCTCGGGCGGGCCCTTCAGCGCGCGGACCTCGTCGGCGTACCGATCGACCGCGTCGGTGGCCGCGTCGATCGTCTCGCGGATGGTCGACGCCGGGTGCTGCTGCCGCCGGACGCCGTCGATCCGCTGCGCCGCGCCGTCGAGCGACGTGCCGATCCGCCCGCCCAGGTCGCGGACGGCGGTCCGGAAGCCGTCCAGCTCGCGCGTGCGGGCGACGAGCCTCGCCGCCCGCTGCACGAAGCGCAGGAACAGCGCGACGAGGATGAGGAACGCCGCCAGCGGCAACAGGACGAGCGGTTCCACCTCGGTCGCGTCCCGGTCAGCCCGTCCGGGCCCGCAGCTCGTCGAGGACCGCGCGCCCCACCTCGAAGAGATCGCCGACGACCAGTAGGTCCGCGAACTCGGCGATCGGGGCGTCCGGGTCGCGGTTGATCGCGATGATCGTCTCGGCGGTCTGCATGCCGACCTTGTGCTGGATCGCGCCGCTGATGCCCAGCGCGACGTACACCCGCGGCTTCACGATCTTGCCCGTCTGGCCGATCTGCTGGCTGTACGGGATCCAGCCCGAGTCGACGGCCGCGCGTGTCGCGCCGACCACCCCGCCGAGCGCGTCGGCAAGGTCCTGGACGAGTGCGAAGCCCTCCGGGCCGCCGACCCCGCGGCCCCCGGCGACGATGACCTTGGCCTCCTCGATCGGCACGGCCGCCGCCTCCTCCTCGACCCGGTCGACGACCGCCACCGCCGGTTGCTCGAGGGCGCCCGACGGCGATGCGGGCTCGACCTGTCCGGCGGCCTCGGCCGGGCTCGCGGTCACGGTGTTGGGGCGCACCGTGATGATCCCGCCCGCACCGGCGAACGCGCTGCGGGTCACGAGCTTGCCCCCGAAGACGCTCATCTCCACGACCGGACCGCCGTCGGCCCACTCCACGTTCGTGGCGTTGACGAGCACGCCCAGCCCGGTCAGGGCCGAGAGCGCGCCCGCCACGTCGCGGCCGTCGGGTCCCGCGCCCGCGAGCACAGCGGATCCCTCGACGGCGTCGACGATCTCGGCAACGCGCTGGGCGGCGACCATCGCCCAGGCCGCGTCCGCGGCCGAAGGCTCCGTCACCGCCAGGACACGCGGCAGGTACCGCGCGAGCTCGGCCGCTGCCGCGGACGGGTCCGGTGCGACCACGATGCCGACGGGCTCGAGCCCGGCCGCGGCCGCGAGACCGCGCGCGAGCGTCGCGACCTCGGCGCTGATGTTGGCGAGCCCGCCGCCCGGGGCGGTCTCGGCGACGACGTACAGCTGCGGCATCAGATCAGCCTCCGCTCGGCGAGCAGCGCGACGACCTCGCGGGCGCCCTCCTCGGCGGATCCGCGGACCACCCGCGTCGCGGCACGTGCCGGGGGCGACGCGGCATCGAGCACCTGCGTCGTCGCGGCCGCGCCGCCGACCTGCGACCCGTCGAGCCCGACATCGGCGAGCGACCTCGTCTCGATCGTCTTCGAGCGCGCCGCCATGATCCCCTTGAGCGACGGGTAGCGCGGCTCGCCGAGCAGCTGGGTGCACGAGATCAGCGCCGGCATCGGCGCTTCGAGCACGTCGAACCCGGTCGGGCTGATGCGGTGGACGCGGACGCGGCCGGCGTCCGGATCGGGCTCGATCTTCGCGGCGTACGAGAGGTACGGAAGCCGGCGCAGCGCGGCGATCCCGGCCGGGACGACGCCCGCGACGCCGTCGGACGTGTCGACGCCCGCGAGCACGAGGTCGAACTCGAGGCCGGCGAGCGCCGCCGCGAGCACCTTCGTGGTCGACACCGTGCACGAGCCCTCCAGCGCGGGGTCGGTCACGTGGACTGCGCCCGTCGCGCCCATCGCGAGCGCCTTGCGCAGCGTCTCGGGCGCCGCTGCCGGCGCCATCGACAGCACCGTGACCTCGCCGCCGTGCGCCTCGACGAGCTTGAGCGCCGCTTCGAGCGCGTACTCGTCGTTGCCGTTGACGACCGACGGGGATGCAGCGCGATCGAGCCGCCGGTCCGGCCCGAGGCGTTCCGCACCCGACGCCGGGTCGGGTACGGGCTTGACGAGGACCACGATGCGCACGAGTGGGTGCTCCCTCCCTTTCCTGGAGTCGACGCGCGGGCTCGGGGCCGCGCGTCTGTCAGCCGTCCTTCCCGAGGAGCGCTCGCGCGATCACGAGCCGCTGGATCTGCTGGGTTCCCTCGTACAGCTGGGTGATCTTCGCATCGCGCATCATCCGCTCGACCGGGAACTCGTCGATGTAGCCGTACCCCCCGAGGACCTGGACAGCGTCGGTGGTGACCCGCATTGCCGTGTCACCAGCCACGAGTTTACACATCGCGGCCCACCGCCCGGCCGCCGGCGAACCGGCGTCGATCTCGGCGCAGGCCGCGTAGAGGAGCTGCCGGGCGGCCTCGGTCGCGGCATCCATGTCGGCGAGCATCGCCCCGACCATCTGGAGGTCGCCGATCCGCCGGCCGAACTGGCGGCGCTCCTTCGCGTACTGGGTCGCGACCTCGAGTGCACCCTGGGCGATGCCGACCGCCTGCGCGGCGATCCCGGGGCGCGACCGCTCGAACGTGCGCATGGCGATGGCGAAGCCGTCGCCCTCCTCGCCGATCCGGTTCCCGGCCGGGACGCGGACGCCGTTGAAGGCGAGCTCGGCCGTCGGGCTCCCGCGGATCCCCATCTTGTGCTCGATCCGGCTGACCTCGAAGCCGTCGGTCGGGACCTCGACGACGAAGCACGACAGGCGCCGGTGGCGCGGGGCGTCCGGGTCGGGGTTCGTGACCGCGAAGACCGTGATGAGATCCGCCACCGAACCGTGGCTGATGAACCGCTTCGCGCCCTCGATGACGTACGCCTCGCCGCCCGGCTCGGCGCGGGCCGTGGTACGGGTGGCCGACACGTCCGAGCCGGCCTCGGCCTCGGTCAGCGCGAACGCGATGAGCTGTTCGCCGGTCGCGAGCGACGGGAGCCAGCGCTCCTGCTGCTCGTCGGTGCCGGCCAGGAGGATCGGCAGCGCGCCGAGCTCGTGGACCGCGAGGATCAGGCCGCTCGTTGCGCAGACCCGGCTGATCTGCTCGATCGCGAGGCACAGCGAGAGCAGGTCCCCGCCGAGGCCGCCGAACCGCTCGGGGAACGGCAGCGCGAGGATGTCGTGCTCGGCGAGGAGGCGCCGCACGTCCTCCGGGAACTCGCCGGTCCGGTCGATCTCGGCCGCGCGCGGGGCGATCTGCTCGTCGGCCAGCACGCGGACGGCGTCGCGCAGGAGGACCTGGTCCTCGCTCAGGCGGTAGCCGGGTGCGTGGGCGGGCGTCGGCTCGGTCACCGTCCCGGATCGTACCGCGACGGGAGTACGGCTGGTCGGCGAAGGTTGCGCGTCGTAGGCTTCCGCCTGGGCGGGCGAGCACGGCGCGGGGGCCGTGCTCCAGCTTCGCCGGAGGGATCGAGATGGACACCACGACGCTGCTGGTGGCGCTCGTCGGCGTCGCCGTGCTCGGGCTGGTCGCGACGATCGCCATCGTCCGGCGCAACCGGATCGCCGAGACGGCGGCCCCGACCGAAAGCCGGTTCGCGGTCAGCACCGAGGGCATGAAGCGCTGCCCGAGCTGCGGGACCGGCAACCTCGTGACGGACGCGACCTGCTCCCAGTGCGGGAGGCGGCTGCCCGGGTAGCTCGAGCGGGTCCCTGGGACGCGCCGGCGCCCTACACCACCGGCAGGCGCCGATCCTCGGGCACGTTCGCGAGCCGCGCCGCGAGCACCTCGCTGATGTCCTGCGCCTGCACCCCGCGCGCGTCGTCCGCCGCCGCCAGCCCGTCCGACAGCATGACCATGCAGAACGGGCAGGCCGTGGCGACCACGTCGGCGCCGGTCTCGAGCGCCTGACGGGTCCGTTCGGCGTTGATCCGCGTCCCGCGCGTCTCCTCCATCCACATGCGGCCGCCGCCGGCGCCGCAGCAGAACGTCGCCCGCCCCGACTTCTCCATCTCGGTGATCGCCACGCCGGCGGCGCCAAGGACGTCCCGCGGCGCCGACACGACGCCGTTGTAGCGGGCGAGGTAGCACGAGTCGTGGACGGTGACCGAGCCCGGCCGGTGATCGCCGGTCGACGACTCGGCGTCCTCCGGCACGGTGGCGAGCCGCCCGGACGCGACGAGCTCAGCGAGGAACGTCGAGTGGTGGACGACCCGGAACGACCCGCCGAGCTGGCCGTACTCGTTGCCGATCGTGTTGAAGCAGTGCGGACAGGCGGTCACGATCGTCCGCTCCCCCATCCCGTAGCGGTTGAGCGTGTCGACGTTGCCCGATGCGAGGATCTGGAAGACGTAGTCGTTGCCCATCCGCCGGGCCGGGTCGCCCGTGCACGACTCCTCCTGCCCGAGGACCGCGAACGACACGCCCGCGGCGTGGAGGCACGTGGCGACCGCCCGGGCGACCTTCTGGTTGCGCGGGTCGAACGCCGCGGCGCAGCCGACCCAGTACAGGACCTCGAGCGCGTCGAGCTCGCCGGCCGCCGCGACCGACGCCACCGTGCGCACCTCGAACGGCAGCGGCTTGACCCAGTCGAGCCGCGCCGACGCCGGCTGGCCCCAGGGGTTGCCCTGGCCCTCCATTGCGCGCATCGCGCCGGTCAGCTCCTGCGGGAACCGCGAATCCTCGAGGACGAGGTTGCGCCGCAGCCCGACGATCTTGTCGACGTGCTCGATGAGCACCGGGCAGGCCTCGACGCACGCCCCGCAGGTCACGCAGTCCCAGACAGCGTCGTACGGGATCGCGCTGTCGACGATCGGCTTCGCGAGCGCCGCCGCATCGGGGCGGGAATCGTCGAGCCCGTAGGTCTCGCGCACGATCGGCGAGTTCGGGATGAGGTTGAGCCCGTACTCGGCCTCGACCGACATGTCGCGGATGCCCATGATGAACGTCTTGGGATTGAGCGGCTTCCCGGTGTTCCAGGCAGGGCACGCCTCCTGGCAGCGACCGCACTCGGTGCACGTGAACCCGTCGAGCAGGTCCTTCCAGCCGAGATCCTGCAGCGTGCGCAGCCCGAACGTCGCGGTCTCATCCTCGATGTCGAGCCTGGGCAGCTCGCCGCGCGGGCGGAGCTTGCGGAAGTAGATGTTCGGGAAGGCCGTCGCGATGTGGAGGTGCTTGCTGAACGGCAGGTACGCCAGGAACCCCGCGACGAGCGCCATGTGCGCCCACCAGAAGAGCCCGAAGCCGGCCTCGAGCGCACCCTGGCCGAGCACCGCGCGCAGCGGCACGGCGATCGCCGCCGCGACGAACGCCCCCGGCTGGTCGCCGTGCGCGGCGAACTCGAACGCCTCCGCGAGCAGCTCGGTCGCCACGACCCCGCCGATCATCCCGAGGATCACGAGCGCGTCACGGTTGAACGTGAGCCGCTTGGGACGCGACACGAGCCTCCGCCAGAACGCCCAGCCGATCGCGAGCAGCACGATCACCGCGACCACGTTCTGCATCGCGCTGACCGCCGCCCAGAGCGCCCCGTCGAGCGGCGCGGACAGCGCGGTCTCGATGATCCCGCCGGTGACGATGTTGGCGGTCCCGATCGTCAGCAGCACGAAGCCCCAGAAGATGCCCGCGTGCATGAGCCCCGCGCGCAGGTCCCGGAACATCCGAGTCTGGAGGAACGCGTACCGGATGACGTGCCAGACCCGGGTCGGGATCGCCTCGAAGGGGCTCGGGCCGGTCGCGCGCGCCGCGGCGAAGACCCGCAGGTGGCGGGCCATCGCGAGGGCGAAGAACGCCGCGGCGCCCCAGAACAGGACGAAGACGAGCGGGTATGCGGGGACGTCGGCGAACGGCTCGAACACCTAGCCTGGAGATCCTTCCTGCCTGGTCGTCGGGCGCGGACCTCCGCCCGCGCCGTGGTCGTGGGGTCCGGCGAGTGTCTCGAGCGCGTGGTCGAGCACGGGCACGATCGCTTCGAGGTTCTCGAGCGCGCCCGTCGGGCTGCCCGGGAGGTTGACGATCAGCGAGCGGCCGCGCACGCCGACGACGCCGCGCGACAGGTCCGCGAACGGCGTCTTGGCACGCCCGACCGCGCGCATCGCCTCGGCGAGCCCGGGGACCTCGTAGTCGATCACCGCGAGCGTTGCCTGTGGCGTCACGTCGCGCGGGGTCAGGCCGGTGCCGCCGGTCGTCACGATCAACGGGTGGCGGGCGGTCGCCGCGGCCAACGCCCGCTCGATCCGGCCACGCTCGTCGGGGACGACCATCCGCTCGACCGCAAAGCCCAGGGTCTCGAGCCGGCGGGCGACGTCCTCGCCCGAGGTGTCCTCGCGCTCTCCCGCCGCGCTCCGGTCGCTCGCGGTCAGGACGAGGGCCGTCCGACGGCGCGCGGCGGCGTCGGTCTGACGGTGGCCCTCGGTCACGCTCCTCGCTTCCTCCTCGTTCCGACACGTCCGGCGACGCGATCTCCCGGTCGCAGGCTCGGGCGGGCTGCACCGGCGCCGGCGTCGTCGTCCGGCGGCCGCGTCCATTCGCCGCTCTTGCCGCCGGTCTTGGAGATCAGCCGAACCGACCGGATCTCGACGCCTCGCTCGACGCCCTTGACCATATCGTAGACGGTGAGCGCGGCCACGGAGGCGGCGGTCAGCGCCTCCATCTCGACGCCGGTGGGTCCGGTCGTCGCGGCCTCGGCGCGGACGCGGAGGAGACCCGCGGCGCGGTCCGGGGTGATCGCCACGACGAGGTCGGTCAGCGGCAGCGGATGGCAGAGCGGGATCAGGTCGCTGGTCTTCTTCGCGGCCATCACCCCGGCAAGCTCGGCCACCCCGAGCACGTCGCCCTTCGGCCCGCCGCCGTCGATGACGAGGCTGAGCGTCTCCTGCGACAGGGCGACCGACGCCTCGGCCACGGCCCGTCGCGCGGTGGCCGGCTTCGCCGACACGTCGACCATTCGCGGCCGACCGCTCCGATCGACGTGGGTCAGGCGGCGGCGCTCGGATCGGGGGGCAGGCTTGCGGTCCATCGGGCGGGCGTTCCTTTCGGCTGGGGTTCGTGCGGATCGACGGGCCGGCGGAATCAGCTCTGGTCGAGCCACCACAGCATGACGTGGTCGCCGGGTTCGAGCGCGTCGACCGCCTCGGGCACGATCGCCAGCGCGTCCGCGGCGGCGAGCGCCGACATGACGTGGCTGCCCTGCCCGCCCGCGAGCCGGACCCGTGCCCGGCCCCGGTCGTCGCGCAGCACGGCGCCTGCATCGTCCCGCTCCGCGGCAACGCGGATGAAGGCGCGACGGCCGTGGCTCTTCGACACCCGATCGAGCATGACCGCGTGGTCCGCGGCCCGGAGGAGGTCGCGCCGGCCGCCGAGCCGGCGCAGCGCGGGGCGCACGAACAGCTCGAACGTCACGAAGCCCGACACGGGATTCCCCGGCAGACCGAACAGGAGCACCGGCGCGCCGCCACCCGGCCGCTCGGCGGTGCCGAACGCGAACGGCTTGCCGGGCTGGACGGCAACCCGCCACAAGTCGATCCGGCCGAGCCGGTCGATCGCGGTCTTCACGACGTCGAACGGCCCGACCGACACGCCGCCCGACACGATGACGGCGTCGGCGCCCGCCTCGAGCCCGCGCCGAAGCCGGCCGAGCACGTCGTCGAGGTCGTCGCGGGCGATGCCGAGATCCAGCGGCTCGGCACCGGACGCAGCAACCAGCGCGCGCAGTCCGGGCCCGTTCGCGTCGGGGATCCCGGCAGGACCGAGCGGCGCCCCCGGCGCCCGGACCTCGTCGCCGGTCGCGAGGACCGCAACCCGGACCGGACGGAAGACCGCCACCTCGCCCACGCCGGCCCCGGCGATCAACGCGACCGCGGCGGGCGTGAGCCGACGCCCGGGTTCGACGAGCGTGGACCCGGTGCGCAGGTCGCTGCCCAGCGGGCGGATCGAGTGGCCCACGGGCACGGGGTCGACGAGCAGGATCGCCGCCGGGAGCGGCCCGGTCGCGTCGCGGCCTCGGGACCCCGTCCGACCCTCCGCGTCGACGGGCGTCGTGTCCTCGACGGGCACGACCGCGTCGGCCCTGGCCGGCACCGGCGCGCCGGTCGCGATCCGGACCGCGGTGCCGGGCTCGACCCGGGCGGTTGCCTCCCGTCCCGCGGCCGCCTCCCCGACGACCTCAAGGCGGACCGGCCCTCCGGTCCTCGCGTCGGCCGTGTCCGCGGACCGCAGCGCATAGCCGTCCATCGCGGAGTTGTCCCACGGCGGCAGCGACACCGCGGCGACCACCGGTTCCGCGGGCACGCGCCCGAGCGCATCGGCGGTCGGGATCCGCTCGACGTCCACGGGACCGTCGATCGCGGCGAGGACGCCGGCCCTGGCCTCCTCGACCGACAGGAGGCGGTACTGCGAGGCCGTCATGTCAGCGTCGTCCCGCGCAGGCGAGCGCGCTCGCGAAGCGCGTCGACGACGCCGCGCCGGGTGACGACCCCGGCGAGCCCGCCCGCCCCGATCACCGGCAGCCCGTCCAGGCCGGTCCGGCGCAGGTCGTCGAACGCGGCGCGCAAGGGCGTATCGGGTTCGACCCGCGGCAGCTCGGCGGACCCGGTCATGAGGTCCTCCGCACGCAGCTCGGTCCAGCGCTTCGACGACACCCGCCGCAGCTGACTCGCCCCGACGACCCCGACCACCTCCTGGTCGCGGAGGACGGGCAGCGCCGGGCCGACCGTGCCGTCGAGCATCTGCCCGGCGAACGTGTCGAGGGTGAGACCCGGCGCCACCGAGGCGACCTCGGCGTCCATCACGTCGCCGACGCGCACCTCGTCGAGCAGCTCGTCGATCTGGGCCCGCTGCTCGACCTGCTTCGCGGCGCTCGTGAGGAACCACCCGATGAGCGCGAGCATGAGGCCGTCGAGCTGGTCGATCGTGAGCACGATCGCGATCCCGAGGACCGCCAGCCCGTAGCCGACGAGCCGCCCGGAGCGCGCCGCGACGCGCATCGCCCGCCGCGGATCGCCGGTCCGGGCCCAGGCCAGGCCCTGCACGACCCGCCCGCCGTCGAGCGGGAACGCCGGCACGAGGTTCACGACGCCGAGGACGAGGTTGAGCACGCCGAGGACGGCCGCGATCTGCGCGGCCACCCCGACCGGCCCGGCGACGCCCACGCCGAGCACGCCGGCAACGACCAGCACCACCCCGATCGCGATGCTCACCGCGGGCCCCGCCAGCCCGACCGTCACCTCGTCGCGCGGGCGCGTCGCCTCGATCGCGGCATTGGTCGTGCCGCCGAAGAAGTAGACGACGATGACGCCGCCCGCGAGGCCCGCTCGCCGCGCCGCGACCGCGTGCCCGAGCTCGTGCGCCACGGCCGAGGCGAGGAAGCCGCCGCCCACGATCGCGCCGAGCAGCCACCGGACCGGGGCATCCACGCCGGGCGAGATCTGCTCGACCTGCGAGGCGACGCTGACCACGATCACCGCGAGGATGATTGCCCACGAGAGGTGCACGCGGATCTCGAAACCGAGGACCCGCGCGATGGGGATCCCCCGCATCAGCCGGCCACGGGCCGCGCGGCGGCGGTGCCGGCCGCGACGGGGCCCCGGCGGGCCCGACGCGACGCGGCCCACCAGGTCGCGAGCGACAGCGCGACGATCACGGCCCCGACGGCGATCGTCGTCTCCTGCCAGAACGTGAACGGGAACAGCTGCACGAGACGCTCGGTCGTCGGGTCGAAGGTGTACGTGCCGCCGGCGAAGAAGAGCCGGTGGAAGAGCTCGAACAGCGGCTCGAAGGCGACGGCCGCGACGGCCCCGATGCCGACGACCGCGATCCCGAGCCCCGCGGCCCCCCGACCGACGGATCGGAACCAGCCCGACCGGTCCCGACGGCTCGCGACGAACGTGCCGACGAGCACCGCGATCGACACCGCGGTCAGAGCCCACAGCGCGACGAAGACGCCGCGCACGTCCCGCATGTGGCTCCGCTCGCGTTCGTTCAGGACGGGTTCGCCGCGCACGGCGACGTCGAAGTCCGGTGGACCGAGGACGAGGTCCGCCACGATCGAATCGGTTGCGGTGCGCAGCTCGGGCCCGCTGTAGCCGGTCCACGCCTCGGCCTGTGCCCGGCCCTGCTCCCACCCGATCCAGGCCGGCGTGAGGAACGGCACGATGGCGGCGCTGACGAGGACGACCGCGGTGGCGACCGCGACGACGACGCCGAGCGCGCCACGACGGCTCCGCGAGGGTTCCGCCTGCACTGTCATGCGGCCCATGGTACCCGCCGCGCCGATCGGCACCCGCCGCGGGCGCCGTTCGACCGCGGTCAGGGATCGTCGAGGAGCTCGGTCACGTCCTGGAAGTCGTAGAGGTGGTCGTTGTCGGGCCAGGTGAAGCTGCGGTCGGGCAGGAGCGGGAGGTCCGCGCCGAAGTAGGCGTCGAAGACGAGCCGGAACGTGTTGACCGAGGTGAACCGGTCGGGCACCGCGACGTCGCTGCCGGGCAGGTACATCGCGTTCAGGACGCCGAACCGGACCGCAAGGTAGTCCGGATCGAGGCTCGGGCAGTCCACGTTGCGGCAGACGAGCGGCCCTTCGTCCGCCTGGATGATCACGATCGGGTCGGTCGAGTCGGGTCCGGCCAGCAGCGTCTCGACGGTCTCCCGGATGTGGCGGCTGACGAACGTCACGTGGCCCTGGTAGAGCGCGGCCTCGTCGGTCGCGCGCGCCTCGGCCTCGGTGATCGGCGATCCGTCGCCGTGGAAGACGTACGGGTCGTGCGGCAGCAGGACGTGCGCGAACACGAACTTCGGCCCGGGCGCGGCGGTCAGCCGGCGAAGTTGGCGGAGCTGGAACAATGCCGACTCACGGTGCCGCTCGCGGAACGTCAGGTCGACCGGCTCGTTCCCGAGCGCGCGGTCGACCGCCGGCAGCACGGTCGTGTCTCGCAGCACCGATTCGAACTCGCTCGTCGCGCCGAAGGTCAGGCTCTCGTCGGCGTGCGCGTTCGCCACCGTGGGTCCGAACCACGACCCGACGTGGTAGTAGCGGTAGCCCTGCTCCCGCAGGAACCGCCCGACCTCGTGGTCCTCCAGGAGCGCGTGCGCCGGTGTGCGGTCCCCGGACGCGCGGCCGACCGTCTCCGTCAGCTCGTCGAGGTAGCGAAGGTTGAGGGTGGACGCCAGCGAGAAGTCGGTCGCCCGGTAGGCGGCCCGGCTCACCGCCGGGACCTGGAAGCCCTGTGATGCGAGCCACTCGTCGAGGTCGCTCTCGACCGCGCCGCCGAACCGCCGCTCGATCGCCTCGTCGGACCCGAACCGGTCGAAGACGAGGTACCAGATGTCCCGCGCCGGCCCGTCGACCGCGGCGTCCGGGGCCGTCGCCGCGCGCGCGACCGAGCCGCGGCTCGCGCGGCCCAGCTCGTACGGCACGATCGAGGCCGTCACGAGGACGACCAGGACGAGCGCGACGACGTTGAGCACGCCGGTGACCGGTCCGAGGCTGCCCCGGGCCCGCCAGGCGTAGATCGCCGCGAGCACGATCGCGGCGGCCCAGACGGTCAGCTGGCCCCGATCGTCGAAGCCCCAGCTCGCGAGCGCGGGCGCCGCGTGGCCGTAGGCATGGAATGCCACCACGCCCGCCGAGGCGACCAGCGCCCCGCGACGCGCGCTCCGGAACACGAGGGATGCGATCGCGAAGGCGACGAGCGCCCCGCCGACGCTCCGCGCGAGCGGACTCACGACGTCGACGAGCAGCACCTCGCTCAGGTTCTCGGCGTAGAGATGAAGCACGAGGTACGCGGCGAGGAGCACGGGGTGCAACGGCACCCGATCACGCACCGGCACGATCCTCGATCAGGGCCTTCGGCGGTCCGGTCAGCGGGCCGCGACGAACGCGGACGACAGGCTACGCCGGGTGCGTCGAGTTCGCTCGGGCTCGGTCCTCTGCGCGCGTCCGGCGCTCGATGCGAGCCGACCGGAGAGCGGGCCTACTCGTCCTCGAGGGTGCGGGCCTGCTCCCACCAGCCCTCGACGGTCAGGTCGGACGGCGGCTCGACCTTGAGCTCGGCAGCGGCCCGGTGGATCCGCTCCCGGAAGGTGTCGAGGTCGACCGCGAGGATGTCCCGGAGCCCGTCGAACCGCGCCTGGATCAGCAGCTGATGCTCGTCGGGCCCGAAGCTCGCGAGGTTGAGCATCAGCGCCTCGTCCCGCCACCCGAGGACGTCGTTGGTCGACGCGGCGACCTGGTCGGCCAGCGTCTGTCGTCGCGTCGGGGTCTCGGAGACCTCGAGCAGCAGCCCCGTGGTGAAGACGCCCTGGTGCTCGAGGCGCTCGAGGTGGACGGGCTCGATCCGGGTCAGTTCGGTGATCGGCGGCACGGGCGCTGTCGGTCCTCCGGTGTTGGGTCGCGGTGGTGCTCGCGGCCAATCATACGGACCCGCGACGGCCCGCGGCGGGACCGCCGCCGCACCGGACGGTCCACGTCCGGGTATGCGTCTCGTCAACCCGACGTATGCGGGCATCGGCCCACCCGGCCATGACCATCCGAGTTGCGTAGCGACGGTTGGGCGGACCGTCTCCGGCGTGCGGGACAGGCGGGTCGTGGTCGGCGGGGCGGTCGCCGGGAACGATGGGGCCATCTACACGAACGGTCCCTCACTGGATCGACCCCGCACCCTGGAGCGCCTCGAGATGTTCTCGTCGTTGCCCCGAACGACCGCCCGGGTGGCACGGCTCGCACTTGCGGCCACTGTCGCTCTCCCGGTGATCGCCTCGGGTCCCCCACCGGCAGTCGCGGCCGACACGCTCACCGTCCTTGCCTCGGCCGACGCACAGGTCAAGTCGACCTACCCGACCAGGAACTACGGCGGGTCGACCGAGCTGCGCGCCCGCGCCTCGTCGAGCGAGCTGCACCGCTCGTTCCTCTCGTTCACGATCCCGGCCCTGACCGCGTCACCGCAGCGCGCCGTCCTGCGCGTGTACGTCACCGACGACGGCCCGTCCGGCGGGTCGATCCACCGGGTGACCGGCGCCTGGACCGAGAAGGGCGTTACCTGGACGACCGCGCCGGCGTACGACGGCGCGGCTCTCGCGCAGGCCGGCCGGACGACGGCCAACGGCACCTGGTACGAGATCCCGCTGCCCGCGAGCGTCGTGAAGGGCGGGGCGCGCCTCGACCTTGCGGTGGTGGGCACGAGCAGCAACAGCGTCCGCTACGCGAGCCGTGAGACTGCGACCGCACCCCGCATCGTCCTCGAGACCGGCGCGACGAGCGCAGCCGCACCCACGCCGACCCCGACGCCGGCGCCCACCGCCACGCCCAAGCCGTCGCCGACCCCGACCCCGACGCCCACCGCCACGCGCAAGCCGTCGCCGACGCCGGCGCCTACCGCCACGCCGAAGCCGTCGCCGACGCCGACCCCGACCCCATCGCCCACGCCGGCGCCCACCGCCACGCCGAGGCCGTCGCCGACCCCGACGCCCACTTCGTCGGTCCCGACGACCGGCTCGGGGATCCTCGTCGACCCAGCCACGATCGCCATGCTGCCGACCTCGGGCACCGCGTGGGCCAAGGTCAAGTCCTACGCCGACGCATCGGGCGGCAGCGCCGACATTCAGAACCAGGACTCCGCGCACGACATGTACGTGCTCGCCAAGGCGCTGGTCTACGCCCGGACCGGTGATGTCGGCTACCGCACCCAGGTGATCGCGGCGCTCAAGGCCGCGGTCGGGACGGAGGACGGCGGACGGACGCTCGCGCTGGCCCGCAACCTCCCCGGCTACGTCATCGCTGCGGACCTCGTCCGGCTCTCGACCGCGGACCCGTCATTCGACACAAACACGTTCCGCCCGTGGCTGCGCGGTCTCCTGTCCGAGAACCTCGACGGCATGACGCTGCGCTCGACGCACGAGGACCGCCCGAACAACTGGGGGACCCACGCCGGCGCCGCGCGAGCCGCGGTGGCGGCGTACCTCGGTGACAGTGCCGAGCTCGCTCGCACGGCCCAGGTCTTCAAGGGCTGGCTCGGCGATCGCAGCTCGTACGCCGGCTTCAAGTACGGCGACCTGTCGTGGCAGGCCAACGCTGCCGCGCCGGTCGGGATCAACCCCGTCGGGGCGACGAAGAACGGCGTCAGCATCGACGGTGCAATCCCCGACGACATGCGCCGCGGCGCCTCGTTCCAGTGGCCGCCGGTCTTCACCGACTACCCCTGGGAGGCGATGCAGGGCGTCCTGCTCCAGGCGCTCATCCTCGACCGTGCCGGCTACGACGCCTTCGGATGGAACAACGAGGCGATCCGCCGCGCAGCCGACTTCCTCTACGACAGGGCGAAGTGGTCGCCATCCGGGGACGACACATGGCAGCCCTGGGTCCTCAACCACGCGTACGGCACGAGCCGACCGACGAGCTCCGCGAACTGCGGCAAGAACATGGGTTTCACGGACTGGCTCTACAGCCGCTGAGCAGCGTCCCTTCGCCACCGCGACGGGCCCGTCCACGGACGGGCCCTCGCGATTCCGGGCGGTATGCTGCCTTCTCACCGCCCGCGACGACGGGCACACCGGAAGGAGTGACGGCATGGACCTCTCGAGCATCCTGTCCGGCTTCGGCGGCGGCGCCGGCGCCGACCCTGCCCGCATGGCCCAGGCGGTGCAGGACGTGTTCGCCCAGAAGGGCGGGGTCGAGGGCCTGCTCGGCACGCTGCGCAACGGCGGGCTCTCGAGCCAGGTCGATTCGTGGGTCTCGCCGCGCCCCAATGAGCCGGTCGAGCCGCAGCGGCTCGGCGCCGCGCTCGGCCCGGATACGGTGAACCAGCTGTCGTCGAAGACCGGGATCTCGATCGAGGCTCTGCTGCCGCTGCTGGCCGCCGTCCTGCCGATGATCATCGACCACCTCACCCCGGACGGCAACGAGCCCGCCAGCGGAGCGGATGGCGGGCTCGGCCAGATCGGCGATCTGCTGGGCGGGATCCTCGGCGGGAACCGCTGAGTCGTCCGTTCCCTGGCACCGGCCGGCGGACCCGAGGGCTCGTCGGCCGGCGGGCGGCGCTACTCGACCGTGAACTCGGCGAGCATGCCCTGCGTGAAGTGCGGAGCGCCCGCCGGAAGCGAGGCATCGGGGCCGAGGCTCCCCTCGGGCAGCTCGGTCATGCCGGTCGGGACGAAGCAGACCATGAGGTACTCGCCGGGGTCGGCCACGGTCACGCTGCCCTCGGCGGTCTGCCCGGGCTCGGCCATGGCCTGGCCTGCGAACGTGATGAACGCGAACGCTTGATCGTCCGGCAGCGCGAGCAGCTCCTCGAACGACTCGGTCACGCCCTCGTTCTTCTTGACGACGACCATCTCGTGGAGCTCCTGGCCGTTGTTGCGGAAGGTGAAGGTCGTGCCTGCGGCCGTGGTCGCCGGGACGTTCTCGAAGGCGTACTCGACGCCGACGATCTCGACGCCCGCGCCGGACGACGCCGGGGAGCTCACCGCCGAGGGCGAAGCCGAGGCCGAGGGGCTCGGCGCGGCAACGGACGGAGCCGCAGCGCTTGCGGCGGGGCTCGCGGCGGGCGGTAGCGAGACGTCGGGCGATCCGCCGGCGCCGCCGCAGGTGGCGAGCACGAAGGCGAGGGAGATCGCGCCGACCGGCGCGAGCGGAGACAGGATTCGGCGCATGGACAGACGGTTCCTCGAATACGGGGGTAGGCCTCCAGCGTCGGGGTCTGCAGGGGCGCGGGGCATGCGCCCTCGACGCAGCGACGTTGCAGTTGCGTTTCGACGGAGCACCCGGCACGCCCGTCAGGTGGCTCGCAAGGTTCGTTCGCTACCGTGCGCCGATGCCCGATCGCCGCGAGCGCCCGACCAACGCAGACCTCGAGGAGCAGCACCGCGCGATCGACGAGCTGGAGCGCGTCGAGGCGGGCCTCGCCCGTGCGCCGCGGTGGAGCGCCGAGGCGGGGCGGCTCGACGAGCAGCGCGCTCGCATCCTCCGCCGCCTCGCGGCCTGGGACGAGCGGTTCCGCGCTCCGGCGAGCGAGGCTCCTCGGCCAACCAGGGCGCGCGGCCGCCCGAATCCGGTCCGCTAGCACGGACGCCAGGGCAGGACGGCACGCGATTGCTCAGGGGCCCGTTGGCGCGCGCCCATATCGAGGCGTGACGGCGGCGCGATCCTCTGGCACCATCGCGGGAACGCGGGATCTCGTCCCCCGGTGCTGGCAGAGGAGCAACCCTTGAGCCGCGTCGTCGCAGAGGTCCTCGACGCCTGGCGCCGCGGGGAGCGCCTGCTCGAGGATCTTCCCCCGATCGATCCGGACCACGAGACCGTCCGTCTCGCAGTCGCCGACCTTCGCGCCGCCTACCAGAGCCTGACCGAGCGGAGCGGCCGGGCCACGACGTCGTTGTACGCCGCGCAGCGCGCGATCGACCGCGCGGCGGCGGTCATCCGCGCCGCCGAGGAACGCCTGGAACGGGGCTCTACCGCCTGACGGTTCGCCGCCCAGCCGTCGGGTCGGCGCGGCCTTCCGCGGGTCCCTACCCGGCG
Organism: Chloroflexota bacterium; assembly: GCA_044506615.1. Taxonomy (GTDB): domain Bacteria; phylum Chloroflexota; class Limnocylindria; order Limnocylindrales; family CSP1-4; genus DASTYU01. The sequence goes on from JBIQKJ010000007.1 coordinate 79,481, forward strand.
GGCTTGTCGCCGAAGATCGTGTAGTGCCAGCCCTTCTCGGGCTGCCCGGTCAGCTCGAGCATCACGTGCTTGATTCGCGTGTACTCCTCGAACGAGTACGCGGACATGTCCTTGCCCGAGCCCGACTGCTTGAAGCCGCCGTGCGGCATCTCGGATGTGACCATGAGGTGGTCGTTGACCTGGACGTGCCCGAAGTCGAGCACGCGGGCAGCCTCCATCGCCACGAACACGTCGCGGGTCCAGATCGAGGCCGCCAGCCCGTACTTCGTGTCGTTGGCCTTCTCGAACGCCTCCTCGACCGTGTCGAACGGGAGGACCGCGAGCACCGGCCCGAAGACCTCGTGCTGGACGATCTCGCTGTCCTGGTCGACGTCCGCGACGACGGTCGGCGCGTAGAAGGCGCCGTCGGGAAAGCCCGGGATCGACGGCCGCGCGCCGCCGACGACGACCCGGGCGCCGGCCTGCCGCGCCCGCTGGACGAAGCCGTCGACGCGCTCGACCTGGGTCTGCGAGATCAGCGTGCCAAGGTCGGTCGATGGATCGAACGGGTCGCCGACACGCACGCTCGCGAACAGCTCGGCGGTCCGGGCGAGGAACGACTCGTAGACCGCGCGGTGGACATAGGCGCGGGTCGCGGCCGTGCAGTCCTGGCCGCCGTTGATCAGCGCGCCGGCGGTCGCTCCGCGGGCCGCGGCCTCGATGTCGGCGTCGGCGCAGACGATGAACGGCGCCTTGCCACCGAGCTCGAGGTGGACGCGCTTCAGATTGCCCGACGCCAGCGCCTGGATCCGCTTGCCGGTCTCGGTGTCCCCGGTGAGCGAGACAAGGTCGATGTCCATGTGGGCCGCGATCGCCGCCCCGACGAGGTCCCCGCGCCCGGTCACGACGTTGAGCACGCCGGCCGGCAGCCCGGCCTCCAGCGCCAGCTCGGCCAGGCGGATCGTCGTGAGCGGCGTCGCCGTCGCCGGCTTCAGCACGACCGAGTTGCCGGCCGCGAGCGCCGGGCCGATCTTCCAGATCGCCATCCACATCGGGTAGTTCCACGGCGCGACCTGGCCGACGACTCCGAGCGGCTCGCGACGGATGAAGCTCGTGTGGGTCCCCGTGTACTCGGCGGCGGCCTTGCCCTCGAGGTGGCGGACCTGACCCGCGAAGAAGCGCAGGTTGTCCGAGGCGAACGCGAAGTCCGATTCGCGCCGCAGCTTGTACGAGGTCCCGGTCTGGAGCGTCTCCAGCCGGGCGAGGTCGTCGGCGTTTGCGTCGATCAGGTCCGCGAGCCGGTTGAGCACGCCCTCCCGCTCGGCGGGGATCATCCGGTGCCAGCGGCCGTCGCGGAAGGCGGCACGACCCGCCGCGACCGCGCGGTCGACGTCGGCGCCGGTGCCGGCCGGGACGCGCCCGACGAGCTCGCCGGTTGCCGGGCTCCGAACCTCGTGCCACTCCTCGGAGACGGACGGCACGGAGGCGCCATCGATGAACATCGGGTAATCGGTCGCGACCTCGACGGCCATTGGGGGCAAGCCTCCTCGTCGTGACGTGCACGGGCGTCCGGCGAGTCTAGCGCAGGTCGTCCGAGCACCCGGAGCCGGCCCGCCGGGCGGTACGACGGTACGATGACGACGCGTCCCGAGGCCCACATCCCGGGAGTCGCATGTCGTTCTACCTCGCGCTCAAGGTCGTCCACGTCGTCGCGGCGATCGTCGCCGTCGGTGGCAACGTTACCTACTCGTTCTGGCTGCGCCGGGCCGGCCGCGACCGCGACAGGCTGCTGTTCGTGCTCGAGTCGGTCCGTCGCTTCGACCGCCGGATCGCCAACCCCGCCTACGTCGTCGTGCTGCTGAGCGGACTCGCCATGGTCGCGACGCTCCCGTGGCCGATCACCCAGCTGTGGCTGTCGCTCGCGCTCGTGCTCTACGTCGGGATCGTCGTCACCGGGATCACGGTCTACGCGCCGGCCGTGCGGCGCCAGGTCGCGGAGGCGCAGCGCGACCCCGACAGCCCTGCGTACGCCCTGATCTCCCGCCGAACCACGGCGCTCGGCGTGGCGGTGACGCTGACCGTCCTCGTCATCGTCGTGCTCATGATCACGAAGCCGGTGTAGCGCTCGATCCCGGCCAGCCATAGAAGCCGACCGACCCCACGGCGCGGAACCCGAGCCCGCGGTACACCGGCAGCCCCAGCTCGCTGGACAGGAGCGCAGCGGTCCGGAGCCCTCGTCGCCGTCCCTCGCGGAGCGCGGCCGCGGTCACCGCCCGGCCGTAGCCGCGGCCACGCGCCGCCTCGAGCGTGCCCACGCCGTAGATCCCGGCACATCCGGTCCCCCAGTACAGCGCGCTCGTCGCGACGACGCGGCCGTCGACGCGGCCGAGGAACACGCGCATCGTCGGCGCCGGGCCGAACTGCATTGCCTCGTACGCCCCGGCGTAGATCGCGGCGGCGGCCGGATCGTCGATCATCGACATCGCCACTGCGCTCGCCTCGCGGAAGGTCGCCCGATCCTCGGCCGGCTCCACGGTGAGCTCGGCGGGAGCCGCCTCGTCCAGTTCGGCTGTCGCAAGATCGAGGGTCATGAGCGGGCCGTCGCCCTCGTGGACGAACCCGGCCGCGACCAGCGACCTCCCGACCGACGCGGGGCGGTTCGACGGCCATACGCTCCAGGTGTACGGCCGCCCGGACAGCGCCAGCGTGTCGGTCGCCTCGCGAATGACGGCATCGATGCCGCCCTCGTCGGTCCACGCGCCGACGACGAGGTTCAGGTAGGGGTCCGGGTAGTCGCCGCGCCGTGCGGCCCAGGTCGGGGTTCGGACGAACGAGACACCCGGGGCGGCGGCGAACGCCGCCACGTAGGCGACGTAGTCGGCCTCGGCGAGCAACGCGAGCTCGTCGTCCGACGCCGACGCGGTCATCGCGTCGGCCGGGCCAGCAACTTGATCGGGCGGTTCTCCCGCGAGTCCTCGATCAGCTGCTCGAGCCGGCGCCGCCGCGTCTCGGGGCGCCTGGCGCTCGTGACCCAGTGCGTCGCGACTCGACGGTAGCTCGGCGGCCGGCGCTCCCAGTCCGCCCACGCGACCGCATCGGCCTCGAAGCGCGCCAGCTCGTCGTCGGTGAACGGCGCAGGCCACCCGTCCTCGTGCGAGTAGGCCGACGCGACCCGATTCTCGAACGCGCCCAGTCCGGCCGGGCGCATCCGGCCCTCGGCGATGAGCTCCCGCGCTCGGCGCGTGTTGACCGCGCTCCAGTTGCTCCCCTTCCGGCGCGGGGTCCAGCGCTGGGCGAAGCTCGTCTCGTCCAGCGAGTAGCGCACGCCGTCGATCCAGCCGACGCACAGCGCTTCGTCGAGCGCCTGCTGGTACGTGATGCCCGGCAGGCCCGACGCCTTGCGGTGGAATCCGATCCAGAGCTCCGCCGCAGTCTCGTGGTTGGCCTCGAACCACGCGCGCAGAGCCGCCGGGGTCTCGAAGAACGTGACGTCGCGCGGAGTCGGGTTCGGGCTCATGCCGGCCCGGGGATCGGCTCGACCGCAGCGGCCGCGTCGCGCAGCAGTGCCCACGCGCGCTCGACGTGACGCGCCTCGGTCCGCAGGTTCCCGATTGCGACCCGGATCGTGAAGCGCCCCGACAGCCGGGTGTGCGACAGGAACGCCTCCCCCGACGCGTTGACCGCGGCCATGATCGCCGCGTTGGCCTCGTCGAGGCGGGCCGCGATCGCCGAGTCGTCCTCGCGACCGGCGAGCGCGGCAGGGCGCCAGCGGAAGCAGACGGTCGAGAACGGCACGGGCGCGAGCCGCTGCCAGTCGGGATCGTCGTCGACCCGGCGCGCGAACTCCTGCGCGAGCTCGATGTGCGCGGCGATCCGGTTGCGGAGGCCCTCGAGCCCGAACCAGCGCAGCTGGATCCACAGCTTCAGCGCACGGAACCGGCGGCCGAGCTGCGGCGTGTACTCGGTGTAGTCGCGGACGGGGTTCACGCGATCGAGCGTGCGCAAGTACTCGGGGTGGACGCTGAACGCCGCCTGGAGCTGGTCCATTCGGCGCGACAACAGCAACGATGCGTCGAGCGGCGTGAACAGCCACTTGTGCGGGTTCACGACGATCGAGTCGGCGCGCTCCCAACCCTCGAACGCCCCGCGACGATCGGGCAGGAGCGCGACCGGGCCGGCGTACGCGCTGTCGACGTGCAGCCAGCAGCGTTCGCGTGCAGCGATGTCGGCGATCGCGGCCACCGGATCGACCGCGGTCGACGAGGTCGTGCCGATGGTGGCCACGACCGCGATCGGCAGCCGTCCCACGGCGCGATCCTCGCGGATCGCGTGCTCGAGCGCCTCGGGCAGGAGCGCATAGGTCTCGTCCGTCGGGATGCGAACGAGCGCCACACGCCCGAGCCCGAGCGTCATGCACGCCTTCTCGACCGAGCTGTGCGCCTCGGCCGAGGCGTACACCCGCAGCGCCGGCAGGTCATGGCGTCCCGACAGGCCGGCTGCGGCGACGTCCGCCCCAGCGGCCTCGCGGGCGGCAGCAAGTGCGATCAGGGTGGAGGTCGACGCGGTGTCGGTGAGCAGGCCGTCGAAGGCCTCGGGCAGCCCGAGCGCCTGCCTGAGCCAGCCGACGACGACCCCCTCGAGCTCGGTACCGATCGGCGACGTCCGCCACAGCATCGGGTTCTGGCCGAGGACCGCGGTCAGCATCTCCCCGAGGATCCCGGCACTCGACGCGGTCGTGGCGAAGTAGGCGAGGAATCCCGGGTGCTGCCAGTGGGTCGCGTTCGGCTCGACCAGGCGGACGTAGTCGTCGAGGATCGCGCCGAGCGGTTCCGGCGCCTCAGGCGGCGTCCTCGGGAAGAGGCGGGCGAGCGTGCCGGGCTCGATCGGCGGGAGGACCGGGCGCGACTCGAGCGTGGCCAGGTAGTCGGCCATCAGGTCGGCGACCGCGTGCGCGGCGGCCCGGAACGCGTCGGGGTCCATGTCGCCGAGGCCGCCGAGCGGTGCGTCGGCCAGGGAAGGCGCCGCGGTCGAGCGGTGATCGGTCTCGTCGTCGGGACGTGCCACGCGGGGAGTGTAGCGGCGGCGAACAGTCGGAACCCCGCGGCCGGGACGACCGCGGGGTCCCGCGCCCCCAGGGAAGGTGCGGTACTACCGGCTGAGCTGTCCGCGGACGGCGCCCGCCGGGAATGACGCGTTGTGGACGTTCACGTAGTAGTCGCCCGGATCGATCAGGATGGCCCGGAGCAGGTCACGGTCGACGTCGACGCAGCCCGACGCGGTCCCCGACGTGGGGGCGGCCAACGGGATCACCACGGGGCCCGGAGCGGATGGCGGGGCGACGTGGACGTGCGCGGCGGTCGCCGGCTCGATGCCCTCGACCTCGAGGACGTAGCAGAACGTTCCCTGGCCGTGGTTGATCCAGAACCAGGCCGTACCGCTGCCGTCGGGATCGCCCGGCCCGGGCCGTTCGGCTGCTCCGGTCATCTCGACCGCGATCGGCCGACCCCCGACGGCCGACGCGGGGCTCAGCGCGGCAACGAGCAGCGCCGCGAGCCCGACGACGAGGACGAGGAAACGCTGGGCACGCATGGGCAGGTCCTCCGTACGGCGGCCGTTGGCGTCATGGGGCGAGAACGCCGCTGCGACCGCGACACGGAGGGATACGTGGGCGCGGGGCGGGCGGTTTCGCGCGGATGCGAGGTTTCGCGCGGTGCGACGGGCTCGGGCCGCGCAACGCCGGGGCTCAGTAGGAGCCGAACACCTCGGTCGCGCCGTCGGTGACGCTGACGACGTCGAATGGGGCCTCCTGGATGCCGGGCATCCCCGGCGAGCCGGCCGGCATCCCGGCGAGCGCGATGCCGTCGATCGCAGGTGCGCTCGCGAGCAGGTCCTCGATCGCCGCGAGCGGGACATGGCCCTCGACGACGTAGCCGCCGATCAGCGCGGTGTGGCAGCTCCAGGTCTCCTCCGGGAGATCGTAGGTCGCCTTGAACGCCGCCATGTCCCCTTCCTCGACCGAGCGGACCTGCCAGCCCGCGGCGCGAAGGTATGCCTCCCACTCGTGGCAGCAGGAACAGAGCGGGTCCCGGTGGACCTCGACGACGCGCGCGCTGTCCGCGGACGGGGCCGCGTGCGTGGCCGCCGTGGTGCCGGCGGGACCGTAGGTCCAGGCCGGCGGAGCGGTCGGGGTAGCCGAACAGCCGGCCAGCAGCGCTGAGCCGACGAACGCGGCGAGCATGGGACGGCGAAGCGAGCGGACGTGCATGCCGGGAGGATCGCCCCCGGCGCTACCCGGCGCACAGAGGCCATGCCGCCCGTCCCCGGCGGGCCGATCGGCCCGAACGGGCGCCGCCAGGAGTCAGACGGAGCGTCCGATCTCCTCGAGCCGTCGCAGCGTCTCCTCGCCCGCAAGCAGCAGACCGACGGTGGACACCACGATGAACAGCGCGACGATCACCAGCGCCACCGCGCACGCGATCGCGGGCCCAGACGCGGAGGCCCCGACCGGGCGCACGATCGTCGACCCGCTGACGCGGTCGTGGATGCCCCGGCGCGCCGGGCTGACCGCGGTGCTCACGAGCAGCACGAACGGCCACACGAGCCAGAGCAGCGAGGCGACCTCGGCGAGCTGCGGGACCAGGACCAGCACGAACAGGACGTAGCCGAGGAGCGCCCACCGAACGACCGCCTGCCCGAACGCCAGCGGTCCCCCATCCCCCACACGATCGACGCGCAGGTTCAACGCACGCATCCCGACCGTCGCCCGCGAGCCGCTCGTCCAGGCGAGCACGAAGTAGAGCGCACTGGCGGCCACGAACACGACCCAGTACAGGATCCCGACGGTGCGCGGATCGGCCGGCGTGTCGAGGCCCATGGCCGCGCTCAGCCCGATCGAGAGCACCATCGAGAGGACGCCGAGCAGGAGGTTGTCGATGAACCAGGCGAGCAGCCGTGCGCCGAGGCTGCCGTAGACGAGGTCCTGCCGGCCGTCGACGGGGACCCCGCTGGGCCGCGGCGGCGGGCCCCAGGCGACCTCCGGGCGCGGGTGCGGTCCGTCCTCCGAGCCCGCGTCCCCGGGCGCGCTCACTCCCGGGTCTCCACCGAGGACCGGGTCCGAGCTGAGGATCGAGGACGGGCGGCCGGACTCGGCCGATGCGTCCGGGTCGCTGGCCGCCTCCGGATCTGGCTCGCGGTCGGCCGGGTCGGGGGTGCGTTCGGGCACGCGCGGAGCTCCTCGGTGGGTGGGATGGGTGCCTCGAGCGTCGGCGCGGCACGTCGAGAGTATCGGGTGGGGCACCGGCGCCGGTCCAGTCGCCTACCATCGCGAGGTGGACGATCGTGCGCTCCGCGACGAGCTCCTTCGCTACGAAACGGCGCTTGCGACGCGCTCTGCCGACGGGCTCGAGGGCGGGCTCACGAGCCTCCTCGCCGACGACTTCCTCGAGTTCGGGCGCAGCGGCCGGGTCTGGACGAGGGAGTCGGTCGAGGTGCTGCTGACGGAGCGGCCCACCGGCCCGATCGGGATCGACGGGTTCGAACTCGCGCGGCTCGGCGACGACGTCGCGCTCGTTACGTACCGGGCGGCGGGCGCGAACCGGTCCTCGATCTGGGTGCGCCGTGCGGGCCGCTGGCAGATCCGGTTCCACCAGGGCACGCCCGTCCGCGGCTGATGTGTCGGGGTCAGCGCGCCCCGCGAGCGTGCGCGAGAGAAGTGGTCGGGGCGGCCGGATTTGAACCGACGACCACCAGTCCCCCAGACTGGTGCGCTACCAGACTGCGCCACGCCCCGACAGGAGGGTCAGTCTAGCACCCGTGCCGTGCCCGCCGGTCGATCGCGCCGCCCGTGCCTCAGCTCAGCCGGCCAGCCTCCACATTCGTCGGTTGTTTCGGATACGAGCATTGGGCAGCGAGGGGGCCGGCCTGAGTGCCATCGATCGTGCGTGGGGCCGGCGAACATTCGTCATATGTTCCGCGGGCGGCACGCGTGACGGCTGATCCGCTGCCGAATGCTCGAGGACGGAACCTCTGACGATTCTCCGGCCCGGCGGGTCGCGCGGACGTAGCCGGCCCTCGGCGACGCCCTCAGCGACGCCCGGGTCGCTTCGTGCCTCGCGCCCGACCGGAGCCGGGCCGTGCCGCTCCCCCGCTCCGCCTGCCACCGCCCTTGCCCGCCCCCGCCGGTCGCCGCCGCGGCGCCTTGACCGACGTCCGGTCGCGGAACACGAGGCGGATCGGCGTCCCGTGGAACCCGAACGCCTCACGGAGCTGGTTCTCGAGGTACCGGCGGTACGAGAAGTGGATCGCCGACGGGTCCGAGGCGAAGAACACGAACGTCGGGGGCGCGACCGCGGCCTGCGTCGCGTAGAAGAGCTTCGGCCGGCGGCCGCGAACTGCGGGCGGGAGCACCCGCTCGGTGGCCGTCGCAATGAGCCGGTTCAGCTCGCCGGTCGAGACGCGCCGTCGCCGCTCGCCCCAGATGTCGACCGCGAGCTCGAGCACCTTCCCGACCCGCTGGCCGGTCTTCGCCGAGATCGACACGACCGGCGCGAAGTCGAGGAACGGTGTCTGGTTGCGGATCCATTCGACGTACTGGTCGAAGGTGCGGTCGGTCTTCTCCTCGAGCAGGTCCCACTTGTTGACCGCGACGACGAGCCCCTTCCCCTCCTCGACCACGTACCCGGCGACGTGCGCGTCCTGCGCGGTCAGGCCTTCGACGGCGTCGATCACGAGCACCGCCACATCGGCCCGCGCGACCGCCCGGAGGGCGCGCAGCGTCGAGTACCGCTCGGCCGCCGGACCGCCGGCCACCTTGCCGCGGCGGCGGATCCCGGCGGTGTCGATGAGCACGATCTCCGACCGGCCCCAGGCGAGCCGCGTGTCGATCGTGTCGCGTGTGGTCCCGGGCACGTCCGAGACGATCGCGCGCTCCTGCCCGAGCAGCGCGTTGAGCAAGCTCGACTTCCCGACGTTCGGCCGACCCACGAAGGCGATCGCGGCCGGTTCGTCGTCCTCGGCGGCCATGGCCGCGTCCCAGCGGGCGGCGTCGGCGTCCGGGGCGGCGATGTCGGGCTCGCCGTCGACGCCGTCCTCGTCGTCCTCCTCAGGGTCGTCGACGACGAACGGCTCGAGCCGGCCCGCCGCAACCTCGGCTGCCCACGCCTCGGCTTCCGCCTCGCGTGCCTTCCGCGTCCGCTCCTCCTCGGATTCGGGCGGCAGCGCCCACACGATCGCGTCGAGCAGGTCCCCGGTGCCGCGGCCGTGCGACGCCGAGATCGGGTACGTCTCCTCCCAGCCGAGGGCGTAGAACTCGGCCGCCTCGAGCTCGCGCTTCTCGTTGTCGGCCTTGTTGACGGCCACGATCACCGGCGCCGGCGCACGGCGCAGGAGCTCGGTCGCCTCCTGGTCCGCCGGCGTCATGCCGCTGGCCGCGTCGACGACGAACACGATGACGTCGGCCTCCGCGATCGCGAGGCGCGCTTGCTCCTGGACCTTCTCCTCGATCGGGTCGTTCGGCTCGATCTCGAGCCCGCCCGTGTCGACGACGACGAACCGGCGGCCGTTCCACTCGGCGTCGCCGTAGAGCCGGTCGCGGGTCGTCCGCGCCCGATCCTCGACGATGGCCTGGCGACCGCCGACGATCCGATTGAAGAGCGTGCTCTTGCCGACGTTCGGGCGCCCGACGATCGCAACGACCGGGATGCCACGGCCCGGGCCTGTCGGGCTCATGGGGCGGCGACTATGCCGCGCCGGGAGTCGCGGCGGCGGTCGGGGTCGGAAGCGAGGTCGTACGGCCGGCCGGCGTGGCCGCCTGGGCAAGCGCGGCCTGGGCGAGCTCCGCCGCGCGGGACTGGACGTCGGGCGTCCCGGCCAGCTCGAGGATGCGCTGGGCGACGTCCCGCAGGTCCTCGATCGGGGTCGACGTTCCGCCGGTCACGCCGACGACCGCGGCCCCGTCGAACACGCCCGCGTCGGTCAGCTCGTGCACGCTCTCGATCTGGATCGCGTGGGTCCCGGCCATCTCGCAGAGACGCGTGAGCTCCTTCGTGTTCGCACTCGAGCGACCGCCGACGACCACCATGATGTCGACGGCCTCGGCAGCTTCCATCGTGTCCTGCTGACGCCGGATCGTGACCGGGCAGACGGTGTTGACGATCTTGAGCTCGTGGGCCCGGCCGACCATGAACGCGGCGAGCTTCTCGAACTTCCACGGCGGCTGGGTCGACTGCGAGATCAGCGCCATCCGCTTCTTGCGCGGGATCTTCGCCTCCCACTCGTCCTCTTCGTCGACGACGATCGCGTCGGGCGCATAGCCGAGCATCCCGACGACCTCGGCGTGCTTCGGGGTGCCGAGCAGGACGATCGTGTAGCCCTCCTCGACGAGCTTCGTCAGCTCGCGGTGCTCCTGGATGACCCACGTGCAGGTGCCGTCGATCACGTCGAGGCCCTTGCCGGTCGCGCGCTCCATGACGTCGGGGCGCACCCCGTGCGCGCGGATGACGACCGCGGCCCCGTGGTCGACATCGTCGAGCGACTCGACCGTCCGGATGCCGAGGCCCTGGAGGTCGCGGATCACGCCCTCGTTGTGCACGACCTGCCCGAGCGTGTGCGTCGTCTTGCCCGCCGCGGATGCTTCCTTGGCCTTGTCGATCGCCTCTCGGACGCCGTAGCAGAACCCGGTCCGCTTGGCGATCCGGACCTCGCTGACTGTTCCCACGCCCGGATTATCGCACGCTCGGCGCCAAAACCCGGCGGTCAGCGGGCGGCGCCAACATAGACGCCGCGTTGCCGTTCGGGCAGGAGGCCGGCGATCCGGCCCATGATCAGCTCGGTCGTGCGGGCCTTGGCAGTCTTGCGATCGGTGCCGGGTGGCAGCTCGTCCGCGGCTCGGAACGGCGAACCGACCCGGATCGTGACGCGGCCGCCCGGATGCGGGAGGCGCTGTCCACGGGGCCAGACGCGGTCGGTGCCGCTGAGGCCGATCGACACGATCGGGGCGTTCGTTCGCAAGGCGAGCAGCGCCACGCCGTCCCGTGCCCGCTGGAGCCGGCCGTCGGGGCTGCGCGTGCCCTCGGGGAAGACCAGCAGCACCTGCCCGCCGTCGAGGATCCGCTCCGCGAGGCGGAAGGCCTCGATGTCGGCGCCCCCGCGGTCGACCGGATGGACGCCGCCGTTGCGGGCCAGCCAGCCGACCAGCGGCCAGTCGAACAGCTCCTTCTTGCCGAGCCAGTGGATCCGGCGCGGGATCGCGGGGACGAGCCAGGCGCCGAGCACCACCCCGTCGAGGTTCGAGGCGTGGTTCGCGGCCAGGATCACCGGACCGGTCCGGGGGATCGCGTCGACCGCACCCTCCAGCCGCACGCCGGTCAGCGCCCGGGCCACGACCCGACCGCCGAGCGCGGCGGTCCGGATGAGCGGCGTGACCGAGGACTCGAGTCGGGTCGTTTCGCTCATGCCGGCGCGTCCGCGGCGGCGTGCGCTCGATGGGCCGCGTCCTCGATCGCGTTCACGACCATCTCGACCGTGTCCTCGAACTCGTTGCCGTCCGTGAGGAGGATGCGCGCGTCGGGGGCGGGTCGCAGCGGCGCAACGGGGCGGCTCGTGTCGAGGCGGTCGCGCTCGCGGAGCTGCTCGAGCACGCGGCGAGCCTCGGGGCCGTCCGGGTCGAGGCGGCGCTCATGCGTCCGGCGTCGGGCCCGCTCCTCGACCGAGGCGTCGAGGTAGAGCTTCAGGTCGGCGTCGGCGAGCACGACCGTGCCGATGTCCCGGCCGGCCATGACGATGCCGCCGTCGGCTGCCAGCGCGCGCTGCCGCTCGAGGAGTGCTGCCCGGACCGCGGGCACCGCGCTGATCGCGGAGACGTTGGCGTCGACCTCGGGGCCGCGGACGGCATCGGTCACGTCCCGGCCGTCGCTCAGCACGCGCGACAGCCGACCTTGCTCGTCCTCGGCGAGCTCGATCTCATCGACGAGGGCGACGAGCGCCGCCTCGTCCTGGCTGCCGACGGCGCGATCGAGCGCGAGCCACGTCAGCGCCCGGTACAGCAGCCCGGTGTCGAAGAACCGGTAGCCCAGCCGGCGTGCGGCGGCCGCGCCGACGCTGCTCTTGCCCGACGAGCCCGGGCCGTCGAGCGCGACGACGAGGCGCGGCAGTGCGGTCGCTGCTGGATCAGACATCCGGGGCAGGATACCGGCTGGACCGGAACCGGACTGCATCTCGGAGCGTGTCGGGTCAGCAGGGCAACACGACGTGACGATGCTTCGTCGAAAGAGGAGCATGACCGTCAGTGGCCGCACGCGTGCTCGCGTCCTGCTCCTGGTCGCCGGCTGCCTCGCAGTCCTTGCCGCCTTCGCGCTCTCCCCGGAAGCTCCCGACGTGCTCAGGGGCGAGGCGCCGCTCGGTGGCCCCTCGAGTCCCAGCCCAGCGGCCGCCGCTCGCGCTGACCCGCACCCACCGGCTCTAGCCTGGCGGCGAGTTCCGATCGCGGGGCCAGCGGCCCACGTCGGATCGGTCGTCGCACATGGCGGCGCCCTGTTCGGGTTCGTCGGTGGCGACATCGTGACCTCAGACGACGGCGTCGAGTGGAAGGTCCTCGCTCGCCGGCCACTAGAGGAGCGATCGTTGGCCAGGCTCGTCTCAACGGAGCGGGGCCTCGTCCTTCACGCGTGGCTCGATGGACCCGACCGGGCCCTCCGGTCTACCTGGCTCAGCGAGGATGGAGTCCGCTGGCAGCAACTCGGGCCGGACCGTCGAGCGGACGAGCCTGACCCTCAGCGCATGGTCTCCACGCCGGGAGGGTGGCTCGCGACGGACATCGGCCACGGATTGCTCGCTTCGCCCGACGGCGGACGCTGGTCGACGGTGGTCGCCGCCGACGGCGTCGCCCTGGCTCCGGCGGGATCGGGAGCCATCGCCGGCGTCGTCACCTTCGTCGAGACCTGGGAGGCGGCCCTCCTTGTCAGTGCCGACGGGACCGAGTGGCGGCGTCGCGCGGTCACCGGACCCGCCGGTGCCGGCATTGACACCGTCGCCTTCGTCGAGGACACGTTCATCGCGCTGGGGTGGACCGTTAACGTGCCGCTGACCCAACCGCCCCGTGTCGGCGCTCCCGACGGCCAGCTCCCAGAGCCCGAGCCGGTGCACTCGTTCGCAGGCTGGTGGTCGCACGAAGGAGATCGGTGGCACGTCGGGAGGATCCAGGCCGCGCCGGGACATCCACCTGGTGACGCCGGGGTCGTCATCGTGCCCTTCGCCGGGGGCATGGTGGCGGTCCGCAGCGGCCGGGGCGCCCTCGAGAACGGTACGGTGGCGGTGTGGTGGTCGACCAACGGCAGCTCCTGGTCGCTATTGCCCGGCGAGCTTCCAATGGCGGACTACAACACGGCGGTGGTGATCAACGACCAGTTGCTCGTCTTTGGGCCCGGCCCCGATGACGAGACGGTGGTCTGGATCGGCGAGGCCTCCTGACGTGAACAGTCTCCGACGCCCCTCAGTCTCCGTCCCGATTCGGTCTGCCACCGGCCCCGCGTAGCGCTCCCCCGTCCGGCACGAGATCATGGCGCCACAGGAAGTCGAGGAGGAGGCGGTCGAAGACCCAGGGCTGCTCGAGGTGGCAGGCATGGCCGGCGCCGGGGATCACCTCGAGCTCGGCACTCGGAATCCGCTCTGGAGCGCGCATGTTGCGCGACCGCCGACCCGACCGAGCAGCCCACGAGGATCGCCGGCTCGCTCGGCCCACCGCATCGACTGACTCCCAGCACGCGGTCGCGAGGTCCTCCACCGTGAGGCCGGGCTCGGCCCTGGGCCACCGGCCATAGCCGGGCAGGGCAACCGCGATGCACCGGAACCACGTCGAGAGGTGCGCGAGCTGGTAGAGCCGGCACGAGCTGTCCATCGGGTTCGGGTGCCGTAAATCGGGTTCGGGTGGATGAACAGCATCACGGGACCGACCCGCCCATTCGCTCGAAGAAGAGCGGCCCTCGATGTGGGGCGCCATCGCTAGCCCCGCGTCTCCGTGGGGCGCGCTGATCGCGCGCGGCCACCGCCTCCCCCGAGGCCGCGGACCTCGGGCGCCTTCAGCGTACGTGCGCGGCCGGAGCGCAGGCCGTCGATCCTGACCGGACCGATCCGGATCCGCACCAGCCGGTCGATCGGGGCGCCGACGGCCGCAAACATGCGCCGCAGCTGGCGCTTCCAGCCCTGCGTGAGTGTCGCCCGGTACCAGGCGAGCGGGGGCGGGACGGGATCCAGCAGCGGGACGAAGCGCTGCAGCTCGTCGTCGCCGAGCAGACGCAGCCGGGCCAGGGTGGCGAGCCCCTCGTCGAGGCGAATGCCGGCGCGCAGCCCCTCGAGCTGGTCGGCGCGCAGCGGCGCTCGCAATCCCATGGCGTACTCGCGCTCGACCCCGTAGCGCGGGTGGAGCAGCCGCTCCGCCCAGGTGCCGTCGTTCGTGAGGACGAGCAGTCCTTCCGAGTCCTGGTCGAGCCGTCCGACCGGGTAGAGTCGCGCGCCGGCCGGCACGAGCGCGGTCGGCAGCAGGTCCATGACGGTGCGCTCCGCGTGCCGGTCGCGCACCGTCGACGTGACGCCGGCCGGCTTGTGGAGCAGCAGGTACGTGTGTTGGGCAGCCGCGCCGATGACGCGGCCGTCGACTGCGATGACGGAGGTCTCCGCATCGACCTGGTCGCCGAGCCGGGCGACGCGGCCGTCGACCGTGACCCGACCGGCCTCGATGAGCGCCTCGCTCCCCCGCCTCGACGCGACGCCCGCGGCGGCCAGGATCTTCTGCAGTCGCTCGGCCGGCATCAGGCGCCCGCCTCGGGCTCGTCGCCCGGCCCGACGGCGGTGCCGGCCTGGCCGGGGGCGTCGACAGCGTCGCCGACCTCCGCGCTGCCGCCGTCGGGCGCCTCGCCCGAGTCCTCCGTCATCGCGTCCTCGGCGAGCCGCGCCGCGACGTCCACGTCGAGGGGCGGCAGCTCCTCGAGGCTCGTGATGCCGAACCGCTCGAGGAACTCGAAACCGGTGCCGTACAGGAACGGCCTGCCGGGCGCGTCGGACCGCCCGAGCTCGACGATCAGCCGCCGATGCAGCAGCGTCCGCACCGTGTAATCCGAATCGACGCCGCGGATGCGCTCGATCGCGGCCTTCGTCACCGGCTGGCGGTACGCGACAATCGCGAGCGTCTCGAGCGACGCGGGTGAGAGTCGGACCGCGTCCGCGCCGACGTAGCGGGCAATGAGGGCCCCCGCTTCGGGCGCGGTCGCCAGCTCGACGCGGTCCCCGGCGCTGACCAGCCGAATGCCGCGCTCGCGCAGCGAGACCTCGAGGTCGCCGAGCCGCGCGTCGACGGTCTCGCGGTCGACGCCGGCCAGGACCGCGATCTCGCGTCGGCTCAGCGGGCGCTCGGCGACGAACAGCAGGGCCTCGAGCGCCGCCTCGGTCAGCTCGATCGGCGGCGCGGCGTCGGGCTCCGCGCCCGTGTCGCTGGGCTCGTGGCCGTTCGATCCGTTCAGGTCGTCGGTCACGCGAACGACTCCAGCGACTCGTCGAGCGGTTCGTCGGCATCCGTCGCGGCACCCGCCGCCGCACGTTCCTCGACGGTCGTGGGACGAGCGACGATCGGCCCCCACGGCTCGGCCTGCTCGACGACGATCTCGCGCCGCTTCATCAGCTCGAGCATCGCGAGGAACGTGATCGCGATCACGACCCGGTCGCGGACGCCGCGGAGCAGATCCTGGAGCACGACGGTCGGTGCCTCGCGCAGGGCCGCGCGGATGATCGCCGCCCGCTCGGTGATCGTGATCGTCCGTGGAACGGTTTCGGGCGGAAGCGGCGGCGGCGGCACGATCCGGATGAGCCCGTCCAGCGCCCGACCGAGGATCGCCGGGTCGAGCGGGCGCGCCGCGGGCGGTCGAGCACCTGCCAGCGCTGCGGCCTGGGCAGCGGACGGCTCCCGTCGGAACAGCCCGATGCGCTGCGCGGCGATCTCGGCGAGCCGGGCGCCGGCGTCGCGGTACGCGCGGTACAGGATCAGGCGGGCGCGGAGCTCGGCCTCGGGGTCGGGGCCCTCGTCGGCGAGCGTGCCGGGTGCCTCGGGGACCGCGCGGGGCAGCATCGCCCGGCTCTTGATGAGGATGAGCTGGCTGGCCACCGCGATGAACGAGCTGACGTTGCCGAGCCGATCGGCCTCGAGCGACGCGAGCGCGTCCAGGTAGGCATCGGCGAGCGCCCCGAGCGGCACGGTCAGCACGTCGAGCTGACGGGCCTCGATGAGCGCGAGGAGCAGCGCGAGGGGACCGTCGAACTCGGCGACCTGGACCTGCGTGGCGGCCTCGGGCCGGCGGCCCTCGCCGAACCGGACGACGGGCGGCAGGGATCCATCGGGGGTGCGCGGGACCGGCTCGCTCGTCATCAGTTCCCCTCGTCCGCGCGGAGGAGCAGGCGGCCGGCGTCGGGGTCGATCGGCGCCTCCTGGTGGCGGATCAGCTCGATGGTCCGCTCGCTCGCGCCGGCTTCCATGGCGAGGGCCGCCGACAGCTCGGCGTGGTCCCGCAACCGGTCGAGCGCGGGAGCGAATGTCGGGACGAGCCGGGCGACCGCCCAGACCCATCGCCCGTACCGCTGGCCGAGGCTGTACGCGACCCGCGGCAGCACGCCCGTGTCGCCCTTGCCGGCGTCGTGCAGCAGGCCGGCGAGGAGGAGCTCGGGGTCGGTGACGCCGTCGCGTCGGAGCGTGGCGACGACGTCGAGGCCGTGGCGCCGGTCCGCGACGTGCATCCGGTCGAACAACGCGAGCTGGGCGGGCGTCAACCAGTCGGCCAGTGCGGCTCGCTCGCCGGGCCCGACGCGGGCCCGGAGGTGCGCCGCGAACTGGCGGACCTTAGAGCCCCACCAGGAACCCGACGATGCCACTGATGATCGGTCCAATGATCCTGAACCCGATGGACTCCCCCGGCGGGAAGAACAGGAGCGCGATGAGGATGATGAAGCCGTACTGCTCGAGGAACGGCCGGATCTGGTACTCGGTCCGCCGGTCGAGGAAGGCGAACAGCACCTTCGAGCCGTCGAGCGGCGGAATCGGGATGAAGTTGAACACCATCAGCACGACGTTGATCACGATGAACAGGTAGAGGACGTCGGCGAGCATCCCGACCTGGAAGAACAGCTCGGGGTTGCCGACGAGGAAGCGCATCGGGATCGCGGCGGCGGCCGCGAGGATCAGGTTCGACAGCGGTCCGGCGGCGGCCACGATCGCCTCGCCGCGCCGACCCATCGACAGGTTCATCGGGTTGACCGGTGTGGGCTTGGCCCAGCCGAACCCGAACTGGCCGGCCGACGCGATGAACGAGAGCGCGAGCAGCGTGCCGCCCAGCGGGTCGAAGTGGGCCCGCGGGTCGAGCGTGACGCGCCCGAACAGCTTGGCCGTGCCGTCGCCGAGCTTGAGGGCCGCGAACGCGTGCGCGAACTCGTGGATCGGGAAGCCGATGAGCAGCATGATCGCGACGACGATCAGCGCAGGGACGAGGTTTTCGAGACTCACCGGGTGACAACCTCGGGGACGGGACGGGGCTCCGCGTATGGTAGCGGGACGGCGCTCGAGGCCGGGGCGTCACCCGGGTTCGTGGCCGCGCCGACGGTTCGGGCGCCCGGCGACACTGGCCCACGCCCCACGGCCCACGGCCGCAATCTACCGCCCGGGGCACGGCCGACAGTTTTCGTCAGATGTTCCGCATGTGGGCATTCGGCAGCGAGTTTTCGTCACCTGCCCTCCCTGGGCGACATGTGACAAGAATCGGGTGCCACCGCGTGCGTGGAGCGCGTCCGATGCGCAGTTTGCCTTCGCCGAATGCTCACCCGGTGAGCATTTGACAGTTCTCGACCAGGAGCTCGACCCGCAGGCCTGCCGCGAATGCCTCGCGGCGGGCCGGGCGTGCGGGCCGGGCGTGGGGCCGGGCCGCGGGGGCCGGGCGTGGGGCCGGGCCGTGGGGGCCGGGCCGCGGGGGGCCCGGGGCCGTGTACGGGTCCAGACGACTCGCCTGGCGACAGCCGGCGCAAACCGAGACGAGGGACGCGCGCCCCGGCGCCCCGCCCGGCCCGGGTTACAACCGCGCCAGCAGGTCCGCCTTCTTCTCCTCGTACTCCTCGGGGCTGATCGCCCCACGATCCCGCAGGTCGGCGAGCCCGGCGATCGCACGCGTGACCTCGTCGGCCGTCATGTGCGCCCGGGGCGCGGTCGCCGCGGCGGCCTGGGCCGCGCCCGTCGGCGCCGTCGACGGACCGGCGCTCGACGACGCCGCCCCGGCCGCGGCAGCCCCGACCGGCACCGAGGTCGTCGGATCCCGATCCGGCGTCGCCCTGATCGGCGGCGAGGAGGCCACGGGGCGCCCGGACATGTCCATCTCGTACTCGTGCTTCGCGTCGAGCATCGCGCGCTTGAACCCGACCGGGTCGTGGAGCATCCGCAGCCGGTCGATGCCGGCCTCGGACGCCGTCAGGACGTCGAGGTCGCCGAAGTTGAACATCCGGCCCCACACCGACTGGTGCAGGTCGGCGTCGTTGATCTTCTCGAGCGAGCTGTCGCCGGAGTGCTTGTTGATCACGCCCTCGAGCTGGATGACCCGCCGGTTGGTGATGATGTACTCCTGGTTGGCATAGCGGATCGCCTCCCACCCGAGCAGCAGCAGCCCCGCGATGAACAGCACCGCGGTCAGAATGCCCGCGAGGTTCGCCGCGGGCCCGTCGAGCGCGAGCGCACCCTGCAGGATCAGCAGGACGATCGCGGCAACGATCGCGAGCACCGCCCAGCGGCCGTTCGCGAGGACGACGAACCAGTGCTGCCGGTCCTTCAGCAGGACCCGCTCGCCGGTCGACATGAGGCGGTCCGTGTAGCTCATCCCCGTCACCGTTCCCTCTCTCAGGCCCGTGGGTGGGCCCGACCGTAGACGTCCCTGATCCGCTCGCCCGTCAGGTGGGTATAAAGCTGGGTCGTGCTGATACTCGCATGCCCGAGCAATTCCTGGACGATGCGCAGGTCGGCGCCGCCCTCGAGCAGGTGCGTCGCGAACGAGTGGCGCAGCGTGTGGGGGCTCACCCGGGACCCGAGCCCGGCCCGCTCGGCGGCGCCCTTCACGGCGGCCCACGCCTGCTGTCGGGCAAGCCGGCGACCTCGGTCCCCGAGGAACAGCGGTCCGCCGCGCTCCGGCGCCACGTGCCCGACCGCGAGCAACGACCCCCGGGGTCCCTCGATCCACCGATCGAGCCAGTCGAGCGCGACGTCGCCGATCGGCACGAGTCGCTCGCGATCGCCCTTGCCGATCACCCGCACGAACCCCCCGTCGGTCGACAGGTGCTCGCGATCGAGCCCGATGGCCTCGCTGATCCGCAGACCGGCGGCATAGAGCAGCTCGAGCAACGCCCGATCCCGCACCCGCCGGGCATGGGTCGGCTCGTCGGGGTCGTCGCCCCCTGCCGCCTCCAGCAGCCGCTCGACCTCGTCCACGGCAAGCGTCTCGGGCAGCAACCGCGATTGCCGCGGCAGGTCGAGGTGCGCCGCGACGTCGAGCCCGATGTGTCCCTCGCCGTAGGCGAACCGGTAGAAGCCCTTGAGCGCCGCGGCGCGGCGTCGGAGCGACGTCGGCGCGAGCCCCGGGTCGTGCGGTCGTCCCCGGCGCGTTCGGGCCGCGAGGTAGCCGACCGCGACATCCGGTGTCCGGTCCCACGAGCGCGAGACCCCGCGCGACGCCGCGAAGTCGGCCAGGTCGGCGCGATACGCCCGGATCGTGGCCTGCGACAGCCCGCGCTCGACGCGCAGGTGGGTCAGGTAGTCCTCGACGACCCGCTCCAGCTCGGCCACGTGCGCTCCCGACCGCCCCTCGCCGTCAGCCGGCCGCGCCGACCCCGGCACGCCAGGCCTCGGCTCGATCGAGCAGCTCGCGGGCCGAGGCGAGCGCCGCGGTCCCCTCCCCCTCCCCGCCGAGCATCTGCGCCAGCTCCACGATCCGGCCCTCGCGGTCGAGCCGCTCGACCTGCGTCACCGTTCGGCCGTCGCGCTCGCGCTTGGTGATGCGGAAGTGGACGTCGGCATGCGCCGCGATCTGCGGGAGGTGGGTCACGCACAGGACCTGGTGGCGCCGGGCCAGCGTCCACAGGCTGCGCCCGACCGGGTCGGCGCTCCGCCCGCCGATCCCCGTGTCGATCTCGTCGAAGACGAGCGTCGGCGTCTCGTCGGCCTCGGCGAGGACCTGCTTCACCGCGAGCGCCACGCGCGAGAGCTCGCCGCCCGAGGCGATCCGGGCGAGCGGTCGCGGCGGCTCCCCGGGGTTGGGGGCAAGCCGGAAGACGACCTGATCGGCGCCCGATGCGTCGAAGGCCACCGCGTCGCCGTCGAGCTCGATCGCCGGCTCATCCGCACCGGCCGGACGCCTGCCGAGCGCGACCTCGAACATGCCCTCCGGGAAACCGAGCTCGACGAGCACCGCGCCGACCGCCCGCTCCAGCGCCCCCGCCGCGTCGCGGCGTGCCCGCGACAGGGATCCAGCGGCGGCGGCGACGGCTTCGAGCAGGACGCCGTCCTCGGCCTCGCGCCGCGCGCGCTCGACGTCGATCCTCGCGAGCCGCTCGGCCTCCTCCGCCGCCCGCTCCCCGTGGGCGATGACCGCCGCCTCGTCGTCCCCGTAGCGCCGCTCCAGCGCGTAGATCAGCCCGAGCCGCTCCTCGAGCGCCGCCAGCTCGGCCGGATCGTGGTCGACGGTCTCGGCCAGCCGGCGCGCCTCCGCGGCGACGTCCTCGAGCTCCGCCTCGAGCCCGGCGAGCCGCTCCGCGAGCGGCTCGAACCGTGGATCGACGCGGGCGAGCCCTCGCGCTTCGCTCACGGCCGTGCCGGTCGCGTCGCGCGCCCCGCCGCCCTCGGCCAGCAGCGCCTCGATGAGCGCCGCCGAGCCGCGCGCGATGGCCTCGCCGTGCTGCGCCGCCTCGAGCCGCGCCCGGATCTCGTCGGCCTCGCCGGGACGCAGCCGCGCCGCCGCGATCTCGGTCGCCTCGTGGGTCAGGAGGTCCAGGCGTCGCTGGAGCTCGCGAGGATCGACGACGAGCTCGGCCAGCGCCGCCCGGTTGGCCCGCAACCGTTCGACGGCGGCGGCCATCCCCCCGCGCAGCTCGCCGTGGCCGCCGGACGCGTCGAGCAGATCGCGCTGCCAGCGCTCGTCGAGCAGGCGCTGCTGGTCGTGCTGCCCGTGGATCTCGACGAGCGCGCCGACCTCGTCCGCGAGTCGCGCGGCCGTGACCGCGCCGTCGTCGACCCGCGCCGTCGACCGGCCCGATGCCGACACCTCGCGCAGCGCGATCAGCGGCTCGGGGACGCGGTCGAACAACGCCTCGACACGGGCCGTCTCCGCACCGTGTCGGACCAGCGAGGTGTCCGCGCGCGCCCCGGTGGCGAGCCCGAGCGCGTCGATCAGCAGGCTCTTGCCGGCGCCGGTCTCGCCGGTGACGACGTTGAGCCCGGGCCCGAGCTCGAGCCGCAGCCGGTCGATCAGCGCGAGGTCCGTGACGGTCAGCTCGAGCAGCCGCCCGGGCCGTCCCTCCGCGGTCATCGGGCGGGCCTCACGAGGGCAGCAGCTCGACCTTGCGCCGCAGGAGGTCCCAGAACGGGATCGTGCCCTTGGGCTCGACGAACCGGATCGGCCGGTCGACCGCACGGACCTCGACGACGTCTCCGACAGCGATCGGCAGGTCGACCCGGCCGTCGACCGAGACGAGTGCCTCGTGCGCATCGACGACCCGGCACCGGACGACCGACGTCGGTCCCGCCACGACCGACCGGATCGCCGACAGGTAGCCGGCGATCGGCGTGACGATGAGGTTGCGGCTCTCGGGCTCGACGATCGGGCCGCCGGCCGAGAACGAGTACCCGGTCGAGCCGGTCGGGCTTGCCACGACCAGGCCGTCCGCGACGAACGTGGCGAGGTGCGAGCTTCCGATCTCGACCGCGAGCCGGCAGACCCGCGCCAGCGAGCCGCGCGCGATCACGATGTCGTTGAGCGCGATCTGCGGCTCGTCGATCGTCCCGTGCCCGCCCGGCAGGATGCGCCCCTCGAGGACCATGCGGTGCTCGAGCCGATACTCGCGGGCGACGATCCGGCCGAGGACCGCCTCCATCTCGTTGGCCTCGGCCTTCGACAGGAAGCCGACCTTGCCGAGGTTGACCCCGAGGATCGGCACGTCGATCTCGACGACGGCTCGCGCGGCACGGAGGAACGTCCCGTCACCCCCGAGAACGACGAGGACGTCGGTCGTCGGGAGCTCCGTGCGGAGCGCCTCCAGGTCGCCGGCGTGGGCGGCCCAGTGGTCGACACCCCGGATGCGGCACCATCCCGCGGCGCGCTCGCGCAGCTCGAGGGCCGCGTCGTTGGTCGGGTTGTAGGCGAAGCCGATGCGCACGGTCACTCCTCGCGCCAGGCCGCGTCGACGGCCGCGTCGATCGCCACGTCCAGGTCCGCGCACGACGGGCCAGGCGCGATCCAGGCGAGGAACTCGCGGTTGCCCTCGGGACCCTTGATCGGCGACGGGATCACGCCGCGCGTCCCGAGCCCGACCGCCGCGGCCTGCGTCGCCACCGTGCGCAGCACCCGGCGGTGCACCTCGGGGTCGCGGACGACGCCGCGTTCGACCTGGCCGCGACCCGCCTCGAACTGCGGCTTGACGAGCGGGACGAGGTCGCCGGGTCCGCCGCGAAGGGTTGACGCGGCGGGACCGAGGACGAGGTCGAGCGAGATGAACGAGACATCGAACGTGATCAGCGTGACGGGCTCCGGCAGCGACGCGGCGTCGAGCGTCCGCGCGTTCGTGCGCTCCATCGAGACCACCCGGGGATCCCGGCGGAGCGCCTCGGCCAGCTGACCCCGACCGACGTCGAGCGCATAGACACGCGCCGCGCCGCGCTGGAGCAGGACGTCCGTGAAGCCGCCGGTCGACGCCCCGACGTCGAGGCAGACCCGACCGCGGGGGTCGATCCCGAAGGCATCGAGCGCGGCGGCGAGCTTGTGCCCGCCGCGCGAGACGTACGGCTCGCGCGCCTCGAGCTCGATCCGCACCCCAGCATCGACGAGGTCGCCGGGCTTCCGGTCGCGCCTGGCGCGATCGCCGTCGCCCACGCGGACCTTGCCTGCGAGGACCAGCGCCTGGGCGCGCGTCCTCGTCTCGGCCAGCCCGCGCTCGACGATGAGCTGGTCGAGCCGGATGCGCTGCCGTCGGGCGGTCGCCGGGCTCACCCGGCTATCGTGGCACAGCCCGCTTCGCGGGCGCTCACCGCGCGACGCGCCGGGGACGTCCTATCCGGCCGCGACCTCGGAGCGGCCCGGGGTCGCGCGCAGCGCCTCGAGCGTCTCGCGCACCTGGGCCTCGAGCCCGGGCGCGTCGAGTCGCAGCACCCGACGCAGGTCGACCGCCGAGCCGTGGTCCACGAATCGATCGCCCGGGATGCCGATCGTGCGCACCGCGACCTCCCGGTAGGCCGGGTCGGCGACGCGCGCCTCCTCCATCAGCTCGAGCACGCCGCTCCCGAACCCTCCGGTCACGACGCTCTCCTCGAACGTCACGACGAGCCGCTTGCCGCGTGCCTGGTCGAGGATCAGCTGTCGATCGAGCGGCTTCGCGAAGCGGGCGTTGATCACGCCGACCGACCAGCCGTCGCGCTCGAGCGCGTCGGCCACCTCGACCGCGCGCATCGTGATCGGGCCGAAGCCCACGAACAGCAGGTCGCCGCCCTCCCGGAGCACCTCCCCGCGACCGACCGGCAGGACCGCGGGCTCGATCGGCGGCAGGCCGAACCCCGCATCGCGCGGATAGTGGAGCGCGAACGGATGGTCCTGCGCGAACGCCGTCCGGAGCAGCGATCGCAGCTCCTGCTCGTCCCTGGGCGAGGCGATGACGAGGTTCGGCAGCTGCCGTTGCGCCGGGATCGTGAACATGCCCTGGTGGCTGGTGCCGTCCTCACCGACGAGCCCCGCGCGGTCGACCGCGATCACGACCGGCTGGTCGTTCTGGCAGACGTCGTGGACCGTCTGGTCGAAGGCACGCTGGAGGAACGTCGAGTAGAGCGCCACGAGCGGGCGCATCCCACCGATCGCGAGACCGGTCGCCATCGTGACCGAGTGCTGCTCCGCGATGCCGACGTCGAAGAAGCGATCGGGGTACTCGGCCTCGAACTTGGCGAGGCCGGTCCCGGTCGGCATGCCGGCCGTGATCCCGACGATCCGACGGTCGGCTCGGGCGAGCTCGATGAGCTCGGCGACGAGGACCGCGGTGTAGTTCGGCGGCTTCACGGGACCGGCGCCGTTGCGGTCGGGCGGCGCGGCGTCGTCGCTGATCGATTCGGTCGGGAGGGCATCGGCCTTGCGGTCCTGCGTGACGCCGGGCTGGCTCGCAAGGGCGTTCGGCCCCCCGCGGCCGTTGTACGCGTCGGCGGTCGGTGTCGACACCGTCATCGGCGGCAGCGCGGCGCCGTGGAAGCTGACCTGGTCGGCCTCCGCCGGTCGATAGCCGCGGCCCTTCTGCGTCCGGACGTGGACGATCGTCGGACCGGGCAACGCGAGCGCGCGAGCGAAGACGTCGAGGAGCACGTGGAGGTCGTGGCCCGGCACGACGCCGATGTACGTGATCCCGAGGTCCTCGAACAGCTGGCCGGGCTGGGCGAAGTTGACGACCGAGCGACGGAAGCGCCGGCTGAGCTCGAGGACGGTCGGCCCGACGACGGGAATCCGCTCGACGGTCCGGTCGTACGCGCTCTTGCCGTGCCGCCACGCCGGCGAGAGCTTGATCTGCGAGAGGTACTTCGAGAACGCGCCGACCGTGGGGCTGATCGACATCTCGTTGTCGTTGACGACGATCAGCATCTGTGTGCGGCGATGCCCGATGTCGTTGAGAGCCTCGAGCGACAGCCCGCTCATCAGCGCCGCGTCGCCCACGACGACCGCGATCCGCTCGAGCCCGTGGCGCAGGTCGCGCGCGGCCGCCAGCCCCTCGGCGATCGACAGCCCGGTCCCGGCATGCCCGCCGTCGAAGACGTCGTGCTCGGACTCCGATCGTCGCGGAAAGCCGCCGACACCGTCGAGCTGGCGGAGCGTGTCGAATCGATCGAGCCGGCCGGTCAGCAGCTTGTGCGGGTAGGCCTGATGTCCGGTGTCCCAGACGATCCTGTCGCGCGGCGACTCGAGGACGCGGTGGAGGGCGATCGTGAGCTCGACGACCCCGAGCGACGAGCCGAGGTGGCCGCCGGTGCGGGCAACGGTTCCGATGATCGCCTCGCGGATCTCGACCGCGAGCTGCTGGAGCTGCGACTCGGTCAGACCGCGCAGGTCCGCGGGTCCGTCGAGGCTGGAGAGGATCGACACGTTGAGGATGGCTCCGGTTGCCGATGGAATGGTGGTCGATACCGAGTGGGACGGATCATGGCGCGCCGCTGCGACGGCCACAGTGTAAACCTGTTCCTTCGGAGTCGCTCGTTTCGGCGGTCGGCGACGGCGACCATTGTGCCCCGATCGCCCGTCGCGCGCCGCCCTGGGGGCGCCCGTCGCGGCTAGACCTCGGTGGCCTCGTCGGGTCGGACGTCCTGCGCCTCGAGCGCGCCGCCAGCGCGTGCGACGAGCTGCTGGACGCGCAGCTCGGCGTCCCGCAACAGGCGCTCGCAGTGGGCCTCGAGCGCGACACCCCGTTCGTAGAGCGCGATCGCGGCCTCGAGCGGCTGACCACCCGCCTCGAGCTCGGCCACCGTCCGCTGGAGCTCGGCGAGCGCGTCGTCGAAGCCGAGCGACTCGATCGCGGGGTCGGGCGCGGCGGGCGTCGCGTCGGTCACCGGGGCTCCTCGTGGTCGTCCGCGTCGCCGTCTTCGTCGTCACCGACCCGGGACAGGCGCGGGGCCACGAGCATACCAACGGCGAACCCGATGGCGCCGATGGCGACCGCGGCAAGCACGAACCCGACCAGCTCGCTCATCGCTCGTCGGCCGTGGCGGGCAGGTCACCGCGGGCGACGCGCAGGGTCAGGCGGGTCCCGGGCGCTGCCTCGGCCGGGTCGCGGATGATGCGGCCGTCATCGGCTCGCCGGACGATCGCGTAGCCGCGGTCGAGCGTCGCCTGGGGACCGAGCACGGCAAGCGCTGCGGCCGTCGCATCGAGAGCGGCTCGGGCCGTCGTGGTGCGGCGCAGGACGGCCGCGTCGATGTCCTCGCGGCGGGGGACGCGGCGGCGCTCGGTGACGAGGCGGGCGGGCAGCGTCGGGGTGACGCGTGCCGTGAGGCGCTCGACGTCACGTCGTTCGACGCCGAGCCGGGCGCGGATCGCGCGGGTGGCCCGGTCGAGGGCGAGGCCCGCCCGCTCGCGAGCCGCAGCGAGCTGCGCCGCCGGGTCGAGGCGGTCGAGGGCGCGACGTTCCTGGGTGATCTCGCGCGTGGCGGCGCGCAGCCGGGCGTCGACCGTCGCATCGAGCCGCCGGCGGACGACGCGCAGCTTGCCCGCGATCTCGGTCCGGTCCGGGACGACGACCTCGGCCGCGGCGGACGGCGTGGGCGCGCGGACGTCGGCGGCGAAGTCCGCGAGCGTGACGTCCACCTCGTGCCCGACGCCGCAGACGACCGGGACGCTGTGGGCGACCACCGCCCGGACGACCCGCTCGTCGTTGAACGCCCACAGGTCCTCGAGCGAGCCGCCGCCCCGGGCGAGGATCGTCACGGCCGGGGCGTCGGCGGGGCGGCCTTCGGCGTGGGCCGCTACGATCCAGCGCTCGAGTCGACGGAACGCGGTGACGATGCTCGCCGGGGCGCCGTCGCCCTGCACCCGGGCCGCGACCAGCAGCACCCGCGCCGACGGCCAGCGGCGCGAGAGCACCGTGCAGATGTCGCGCCAGACGGCGCCGCTCGGGCTCGTGATGACGGCGATCGTCGCGGGGCGCGTCGGGAGCGGCCGCTTCCGGGCGGAGTCGAAGAGGCCTTCCTTGGCGAGGCGTGCCTTGAGCGCCTCGAACCGCAGGCTGAGGTCGCCGAGCCCCGACGGCTGGATCGACTCGACATAGAGCTGGAGCGCACCCTGGGGCTCGAACAGGTCGATCCGCCCGTGGGCGACCACGCGGAGCCCGGCCTGCGGCTCGAACGCGGAGCGCATGCGGTCGTCGCGGAACCACACGCACTGGAGCTGGCTGCGCTCGTCCTTCAGCGCGAAGTAGGCGTGCCCGGCCGACGAGATCGTCACCCGGCCCACTTCGCCCTCCACCCACAGGTCACCGAGCCGCGGCTCGGCGCGGACCGCGCCGCGGATCGCGCGGGTCACCTCGGAGACGTTGAGGATTCGGACCCCGAAGGCGCCGGGGGTGCGGGCGGTGTGCGCGGCGCCGGGCGTGCGGGGCGTGGCGGCACTCCCCTCGATCCCCGGATCGCGTGGCGCCGACGGCTCGCGCGGCAGACCCGGCTCGTCCCCGGCCGGCCGCAGGTTCAGCCGGCGCGGCGCAGGCGGCAGGTCCTCGTCCGGGACGTGGTCCCAGCCGGGCAGCGCCCAGTCAGGCGGGGTGCGGTCGCTCACCCGGCCGATGGTACGACCGCGCGGCGAGGGAGTCCGGGCCGAACGTCAGGCGCCCCTCGGGTCGCTCCTCGGCCGCGGCACACTTCGCCCCCAGCGAAGTCGCGTGAACATTCGTACACGGCTCGCCCCCAGCTTGGGCAGGATCGCGCCCGACGCACGCACGATTGTCGTGAGCACTTCGGTGCGACCGAAGTCGGGGCCTGGTGTCGGGGGTCGGGAGGACGTTCGTGCGGGGCCGGCGGTCAGATTCGCGGAATCCGGTCGAACCCGCGCACGTATGTTGCAGGGACTTCGGTCAGACCGACGTGAGGGGCCTTCGCGGCACGCCCGGGAATCAGACCCGGGTCTGGTACTCCCCCGTCCGGGTGTCGATCCGGATCGTGTCGCCCTGCTCGACGAAGATCGGCACCTGCACGACGAGCCCCGTCTCGGTGGTCGCGGGCTTGCGTGCGCCGGACTGCGTGTCCCCGGCGAAGCCCGGCTCGGTGTCGGTGACCTGGAGGTCGACCGTGATCGGCAGCTCGACACCGATCGTCTCGCCCTGGTACGAGGTCCGGTCGAGCGTCATGCCGTCCTTGAGGTAGTGCACGGCGTCGTCGAGCTGGGCGGCCGACAGCACGAACTGGTCGTACGTGTCGGTATCCATGAAGTGGAAGTCGTCGTCGTCGCGGTACAGGAACTGGACCGGCCGCTTCTCCATCGACGCGCGCGGCCATTTCGTTCCCGCCTGGAAGCTGCGCTCGATCGTCTGGCCGCGCTTGATGTTGCGCAGCGTGATGCGGACCTGCGCCGAGCCTCGACCCATCTTGATGTGGTGGTAGTCGAGGATCTGCCAGAGCTCGCCGTCGAGCTCGATCGCGACGCCCTTGCGCAGTTCGCCGGTGCTGATCATGAGGTCGGGCTCCTGGTGTCGGGCCGGCGGGTCGAGACGGGGGCATCGACGCGCGCACCGGCTGGTGAGTCGGGACCGGAAGGCGCCGAATCGTAGCAGACCGACGCTCACCGACCGACGACGAGCACCTCCCGCGGGAACCGGGTGAGCCGGCGAGCGGTGCCTGCATCGGCGTCGAGCGCGACCAGATCCTCGACCCGCACGCCGGTCTCGCCGGCCAGATAGACCCCGGGCTCGACCGAGAAGACCGTCCGACGGGGAAGCGGCGTCTCGGGCGCTGCGCGACCGAGACTCGGCGCCTCGTGCGTCGCCAGCCCGATCCCGTGGCCGGTGCCGTGCCCGAAGTGGTCGCCGTGTCCGGCTGCCTCGATGATGCCGCGGGCGACCGCGTCGATCGCCCGCCCGCTCGGCAGCTCGGCGCCGTCGCGCGCCGTCGCCGCGGCTGCCGACTCGACCGCCTCGACGGCTGCGGCCTGCGCGCGTGCCACCAGCTCGTACACATCGAGATCCCGCGCCGAGGGCTCGCCGACGAACAGCGTGCGGGTCATGTCGCTCCGGTAGCCCGCGACCTGGGCCCCGAAGTCGAACAGCAGCACCGCGCCGTCGCGGACCGGCCGCTCCCCGGGCGCGCCGTGGGGCAGGGCCGCTTCCGGCCCCGACAGGCACGCCACGTCGAACGCGAGCGCCTCGGCGCCGCTGGTGCGCATGCGCCACTCGAGCTCGAGCGCAAGCAATGCCTCGGTCACGCCCGGTCGGATCCGCGGCAGGAGCGCCGCCAGCGCCCGATCGGCGACCGCGCAGGCCGCTTCGATGCGCTCGAGCTCGGCCGGGTCCTTCGTCGCCCGGTCGGCCTCGACCCAGCCCTCGATCGGGACCAGCTCGACCGCGGGTGCCGCGGCCGCGAGCCGCTGCCACAACGCGTGACTCACGAAGGCGGCCTCGACCGCCACCCGCCGCGCCCCGACGGAATCGACCAGCGACGCCCAGCGCGACCCGAGGTCGTTGTAGGCATCCTCGATCCGGGCGCCGCGCGCCTCGCGCGCAGCCTGGATCGTGTAGCGCGAATCAGCCAGCACCACGACGTCCTCGCCGCCGACGAGGAACTGGCCCGAGTTGCCGGCGACCTTCTCCTCGCCCTCGGCGAGCGTGAATCCCGTGAGGTAGCGCATGTGCTCGCGCCGGACGCCGAAGTACGCGTCGACGCCGGCCTCGGCGAATCGGGCACGCACGCGCTCGAGCCGCGCCGGCCGGGCAGCCTCGTCGGCCTCGAGCCAGGTCGCCAGCCGGCCCGGTCCGGGCGGCGCGGGGAAGTCGGCCGGCTCGGGCAGGCGCAGGTTCACGTCACTCGTAGCCGTACTTGCGGCGGTTCTCCCGGTGCTCGTCGGCGTTCTTCGCGAACGCGTGCTTGCCGCCGCTGTCCGGGATCGCAAGGAAGTACAGGTACTTGTCCTTCGTGTCCGGGTTGAGCGCAGCGTCGATCGAGGTGACCGTCGGCGTGCAGATCGGCCACGGGATGAGCCCCGGCACCGCGTACGTCTGGAACCCCTGGAGCCGCTCGGGCAGCGCCACCTCGGCCATCGGCGTCTCGGGAACCTTCCAGAAGAAGTAGTTCACCCACTCGCTGATCGGCTGCTCCGACAACGCGACCGTGTCGGCCGCGTAGATCACGGTCGGGTCGGCGTTGAGGATGCGGTTGCGAACGCCCTTGAGGCCGTTCAGCCGGTTCTGGTACACCCCGGCGATCAGCGGCTTCTCCTCGTTGAGCACCGCCTCGCGCTCGACGATCGAGGCGAGCGACAGCACCTGGAAGAACGTGAGCCCACGTTCCTCGGGGACGTTCCAGCGGTCCTCGCCGACCTGCGCGGCGAACCGATCGAGCATGAACCGCAGCAGCTCCTCCGCCGAGGTGTCGGGCAGGACCCGGTAGGTCGCCGGCCACAGGAACCCCTCGAGCGTGGGCTCGACGCCCTCGGGTGCCCCCTGGAGGATCGGTCCGAGCCACTCGTAGTCGGCCACGAGCTCGCGCGGTGGGCTGGTCGCCAGGTCGTAGAACTCCTCGGCATCGAGCTCGAGGCCCTCGATCGTCTGGAGCTGCGCCACGATCTGCTCGAGTCGCAGCCCCGAGCGGAGCGGGATGTCCACGTATTGGATGCGCGGCGGATCGAGCAGCGCCGTGACAAGCTCGTCCGGGGTCAGGTTCTTGCGGAGGATGAACTCGCCCGACTTGAGCTGGCCGGTCAGATCGCGTTCGATCGCCAGGTACACGAACGCCCGCGCATCCCGGACGAACCCGTCGCGCTGCAACCGGCGCGCGATCGTCGTGGCGCTGTCGCCGTCGTTCACGACGAACGTCACCTGCTCGTCACCGCCGCCAGCCGGACGGGTGAGGTCGTCGCCGAGGTCCTCCCGGACGACGTCCTTGACGAACGGCATCGACATTGCGCCCGGGTTGTCGTCGGCCCACGAGAGGATCGCGCTGTTCACGAGCGGTCGCATCACGGTCAGCCCGACCAGGATCACCGCGCCGCCGAGCACGCCGGCGAAGACGAGGAACTTCAGGAAGCCCGGGATGCCGCCGCCGCCGCGGCCGTTCCGCCCGTTCCGGTTGCCCCGCAGGTACGGCTCGCTGAACCGCGGGATCGATTCGGTTGCGTACGCGTCGGGGCTGTACGGAGGCGTCGGCCGATCGCCCCTCGGACGTCCGCCCGAGCGGATGCTCATGTAGTGGTCTCCCTGGCGTCGTGCGGCGCGGGTTCGGCATAGGGTACCTGCGCTCGGGCGTCGAGTTCGTCCTGGAGGATGATCGCGGCCGCCTCGCGGTCGACCCGCGCGCGGTATGCCTCGCGTTGTGCGCGCGTGGGCGGACCACCCGAGCGGCCACGTTTCATCGGCCCAAGCCGCTCCTCAGCGACGTGGCTCGTCAGTCGCTCGTCGCGCAGCACGAGCGGCAGCCCCAGTCGCTCTGTCACGGCGCGCGCCCAGGTGTCGGTGAGCGTCGCCTGCGTCCCGAAGGCGCCCGACGCGTCGAGCGGCAGTCCGACGACCAGGGCACTGATCCCCTGCTCCTCGACGATCCCTCGGAGCGTGGCGACGTCCTCGTCGAGGGACCGCCCACGACGCACGGTCTGCAAGGCCCGGGCGGGCGCGCCGTCGAGGTCGGCGATGGCTAGACCGATCCGCCGCTCGCCGAGGTCGACACCGAGGAGGCGCGTCACGGCGTGCCCGCGGGACCGGCCGGGTTCCGGTCGTCGGCGGCTCCGTCGCCGGCGTCGTCGTCGATCGCGGCCGGGTCGCGCAGCTCGACCTCGACCCGAGCGTCGAGCGTCGGCACGCTCGTGACCCAGTCTGGCCACAGGACGAGCTCGACATCGCCGAACGGCGCCAGGGCCTCGCGTGCATCCTGCGCGCTCCTTCCGAGGATCAGCGCCTCGAGCTCGGCCGGGTCGGGCCGGCGCACCTGCCGCGCCTCCGCCACGACCGGGAACGAGACGTCCTGGCCGTCGACCACCGGCTCGCCGGGCTCGATCGACACCGATCCGTCGACGAGCTCCCGTCCCTCGCGAACCTCGGCCTCGAGCAGCGTCCCGGCGATCGACTCGACCGGGGCGGGGTTGACCGCGATCACGCTGCCCTCCGCGGTCAGCGCCAGCTCGAACTCGGTCTGCTCCTGGCCCACGAGCTCCTCGGCCGGGACCGACGGAACGCCTTCGCCGAGGTCCGCCGTGTCGGGAAAGAGCGTCGTGTCCGGCGGCACGATCGACGGGTCGTCGAGGCGCGCGCGGAACTCCGCCTCGAGCCGGCCGCGCAGCTCCTCGATCGCCGCCGCAACGTCCGCCTCCTCGATCAGCGGGAACTCCTCGCGGGTCCCGCCGGTCGTCTCGTCGGGGTTGCGCACCTTGGTCAGGACCGGGTTCTCGTTCTGCGGGACGACCGTGATCGCGTTCGCCGGGACGTTCCCGTTCGGGCCCTGGCGGACCGCCTCGACCGCGACCGATCCGCGCGACGGCCGGATGACCGCCTGGTTGCCCTGGATGATCTCCGCCGCAGGCAGGCGCAGCCGGGCGAGCGTGCGGAACTGCACGCCACCCTCGGTCGACACGATGCTCCCAGCCGGGATCGTGTTCTGCCCGCCCGGGTCGTAGCTCTCGAACGTCACCTCCCCGCGCGCCCGGGTCTGCTCGACCCGGCGGCCCGTCGCCGGGAACGTGCCCTCGACCGAGACGTCGAGCGTCAGGCGTTCCGCCGGGACGATCCGGGCCACGGCGTCGGGCTGGGACGCGGACGGATCGGCTCGCACCGAGAACCGGAGCGGACCGACGGCCTCCTCGCGCAGCGTGACGAAGACGGTCGCGGACGGCAGGAGCACCCACGCGCCGACACCGACCACGAGCAGCGCGAGCGCGAGGACCGCCCCGCCGACGAGGGCCGGGGTGCGAAGGGCCGGGCCCCGGCGGCTCCCGATGACCGGGATCGAGGTGGCGGGCCGGGGCAGGGGTTCGGGGGCCGGCGCGGGCGCCTGGCGCGGGGCCGTGTATCTGGTCGTTGCGTCCGTCGGTCCGGGGTCGTCCCCCGCGGGCCGTGCACGAGCCGTGACCGGCCCCGCAGCGTCGGCTGCCGCGGCCGCGGTCGCTGCCGCAGCTCCCGCTTCCGCCAGTCCGCTCGTCGGCCGGCGCCGTCCTCGCGGCCGGGCTTGGGCCGGGGGCTCCCGCTCGGGCTCGGGCTCGGGCTCGGGCTCGTACGGCTCGGGAGCCCCTTCCTCGTCGTCATCCCGCACGGGCACGCCGGCCGGAGCCGCCGCGGTCCGTCCCCTCCCCGGCGGGCCTTCGTCGAGCGACTCCTCGTACTCGCCGACCGTCGCGAAGACCGGCAGACCTGCCGACGCCGCCAACGCCCGCGTCGCGGCGTCGGGCGCGACGATCGAGAGCCGCTTCTCGTGCGTCAGCGCGTCGCGCGACAGCAGCCGGAAGTTGATCCGCGACGTGGCGACGCGCGAGCCGTACGGCAGGACGACCGCGACCCGGCGGCTCTCGCTCCGTCGGATCCGAGCCGCTGCGGACGTGATCTCGTCGTCGGCGTCGAGGTAGATGATCCCGTCGGCCATGCCTAGACCTTCATCGCCCGGAGGACGCGGCGGAGCGCGACGTCGAGGGGATCCTCGGTCGTCTGGAGCTCGATCGCCTGGTAGGCCAGGCCGAGCGGCGTGACGTCCTGCTGGTCGACGAGCAGCTCGGTCGCGTCGGAGACGGTCTCGATCTGGTCGGGCGACATCACGACGACCTCGGGCGGCCGCGCGAACGGCATGCCCTTCCAGAACGACTCGGCGAGGAGCGCCTCCCGGATCTCCGGCAGCCGCGAGCCGCCGCCGCACAGGTAGATCCGCGACGGCAGGAGGTCGCCGCCCGAGAGCTCCTCCATGACGAGCTCGACGCCGGCGGCCCAGACCGCGACGTCGTCGGCGACGATCGCCCGGATCTCGTCGCGCTTGTCGAGATCGACGCCGCGCGCGTAATCGACCTTGAGCGCCTCGGCACGCGGAAAGGGCAGATCAAGCCTGTCCGCGATCGACTTCGTGAACGCCCGGCCGCCGAGGGCGAACATCCGCGTGCCCTCGATCCCGCCCGACCGCACGAGCGCGACGTCGGTGGTGCCGCCGCCGACGTCGATGAAGAGGGCGCCGGTGTGGCGGAGCTGATCGTTCCCGAGCACGCGGGCGACCGCGTAGGGCTCGGCGACGATCTCGATCAGCTCGAGGTCGAGCTGGCTTGCGACGCTCTGCAGCGCGCCGAGGTGCACGAGCGGGGCGAACGCGTTGAAGATGCCGATCTTCACGTGCCGGCCCTGGAACCCGACCGGGTTGGTGAGCGCGTAGCCGTCGATCGCGGCGCCGGTCACGGCCGCATGCACGAGCCGCACGTCGACGTGCGGGAGCCCGGTCTCCCAGGTGATCGAGCGCTCGGCCTCGCGGAGCGCCTCGCGCTGGACTGCGTCGATGAGCTTCTGGAGCTCCGACTCGGTGATCGGCTGGTCGGGGCGCTTGCGCTCCTGGGTGTGAGTGGTCGTGAAGCCCTTCACGAGCTCGCCGGCGATGCCGATGACGACCTGGCTCGGTCGGAAGCCGGCCATCTCCTCGGCCTCCTGGAGCGCGACCGCGCAGTTGTCGACCACTGCGGCGATGTCCGCGACCGTGCCCGATTGCATGTGGGACAGGCCCTGCCGCTTGCGCCCGACGCCGCGCACGGTGCCGTGGCCGGCCTCGTCGATGTCGAAGACGAGCGCCTTCGCAAACTCGGTCCCGACGTCGAGCGCGGTGCACGCGGCGAGGGCCGCCTCATCGTCGCGCTGCCAGATGCGGCGCCAGAAGGCCATTCAGCCCCCCGATGTGCCGTTCGCTCGGACTGCGTCGCGAATCGAGTCGAGCGCGGCCGCCAGCCCCTCGCGGCGCGTTCCCTTGCCCTGGGCCATCTCCGGCCGGCCGCCACCCCTCCCCTCGATCGCCGCGACCGCGGTCCTGACCAGCTCGCCGGCCGCGATCCCGCGGTCCACGAGGTCCTCGCTGACCGACACGAACAGCTGCGGCTCGTCGGCGTCCAGCCCGAGCGCGATCACCCCCGACCCGAGCACGCCGCGGACGTCCTTGGCGGCCCCCTTGAGCGCGTCCATCGACTCGTACGGGACCGCGCGCGCGACGAGACGCACGCCGGGGGCGACCTCCTCGGCCGTGGTGGCGAGCTCGCCCGGCTTCGGGACGCCAGCTGCGCCGCCGGCCTTGAGACGACGGCGGGTCTCGCGCAGCTCGTCCTGGAGCGCGGCGATCCGCTCGGGAAGCGCGTCGACCGACTTCGCCCCTGCGGTCTCGGCCGCGTGCTCGAGCGTCGCCACGCGCTCGCGCAGGTACGCATCCGCCCCCGCGCCGGTGAGTGCCTCGATCCGGCGCATCCCCGAGCCGATGCTCCGCTCGCCGGTGATCACGAAGCCGCCGATCTGCCCGGTGGCGCGGCAGTGGGTGCCGCCGCACAGCTCGAAGCTGTAGTCCTCGACGCGGATCGTCCGGACCGTCTCCCCGTACTTCTCGTCGAAGAAGGCGTCGGCGCCTCCCTCGATCGCCTCGCGCATCGGCATGTATGCAATCGAGACGGGCCGGTCGTCCCGGATGATGCGCCGGACCTCGTCCTCGATCGCGCGCTTCTCGTCGTCGGTCAGCGCCCGGTCGAAGGGGTAGTCGAAACGCAGGTAGTCGGGCGTCACGAGCGAGCCGGCCTGGCGCGCGCGGTCGCCGACCACGTTCCGCAGCGCTCGATGGAGCAGGTGCGTGCCGGTGTGGTTGCGCATCGTGTGGGCGCGCCGCTCGGCGTCGACCTCGGCCGTGACGGTCTCCCCGACCCGCAACCGGCCGTGGAGCGTCCCGCGATGGACGTGCATGCCACCGACCGGCTTCTGCGTGTCCTCGACCGTGAACAGCTCGCTGCCGCCGCCCGCCTCACGGAGCACGCCGCGGTCGCCGATCTGGCCGCCGCCCTCGGCGTAGAACGGCGTCCGGTCGAGGACGATTTCGGCGGCGCCGTGACCGGTCAGCTCGTCGTACTCGATCCCGTCGCGGATGATCGCCACGACCCGGCCCTCGGCGGTCGTCGTCTCGTAGCCGAGAAACTCCGTGTCGCCGGCGCGCCCGAGGATCGAGCCGTAGAGCGACGCGAGCTCGGCATGGCGGGCGAGCTCGGCCTTCTTGCCCGACCGGCTGCGCTCGCGCTGCTCGGCCAGCGCCCGGTCGAAGCCCTCGCGGTCGACCCCGACGCCGTATTCGGCCGCCAGCTCCACCGTGAGATCGACCGGGAAGCCGTACGTGTCGTTGAGCCGGAACGCGACCTCGCCGGGGAGCC
Organism: Chloroflexota bacterium; assembly: GCA_044506615.1. Taxonomy (GTDB): domain Bacteria; phylum Chloroflexota; class Limnocylindria; order Limnocylindrales; family CSP1-4; genus DASTYU01. The sequence continues at coordinate 115,792 of JBIQKJ010000007.1, forward strand.
GGGGGGCCTCGGGCGGCAGCTCTTCCGGTCGGCGCCCGACGACACGCTCCGCGCCTGTCAGCGGGATCAGCGCCTCCTCGAGCTGGATCGTGCCGGCGTCCAGCGTCCGGGCGAATTGGGCCTCCTCCCGGGCCAGCGCCACGAGGATCTCGGCGCGGCGCTCCTCGAGATGCGGGTACGCGTCGGCCATCGTGTCGATGACGACGGCCGCGGTCTCCGCGAGGAACGGCTCGCGCCGGCCGAGGAGCCGTCCGTGGCGGACGGCGCGCCGGACGAGCTTGCGCAGGACGTAGCCGCGTCCCTCGTTCGAGGGCAGGACGCCGTCGGCGACGAGGAACGTGACCGCGCGCGAGTGGTCGGCGATGACCTGGTAGCTGAAGCGCTCGGCCTCGAAGGCCTCCGGGTCATGTCCGAGCAGCTCGCGCATCCGGGCGTGGATCGGCGCGAAGAGGTCGGTGTCGTAGTTCGTCGGGACCTGCTGAAGGACGCTCGCGAGGCGCTCGAGGCCCATGCCGGTGTCGACGCCGGGTGCCGGCAGCGGCGTCAGCGAGCGGTCGGGGTGCAGCTCGAACTCCATGAACACGAGGTTCCAGATCTCGAGCCAGCGCGGGCACGTCTCGGAGTGGTCGGGGACGCAGTGGGGGCCTTCGCTCAGCTCCGCGCCGCGGTCGAAGTGGATCTCGCTGCAGGGGCCGCACGGGCCGGTGTCGGCCATGCGCCACCAGTTCTTCTCGTCGCCGTTCGGGAAGTCGCCCCAGCGCACGAGGCGCTCCGGCGGCAGGCCGATCTCGTCGCGCCAGATCGCGAACGCGGTGTCGTCGGTCGTGTAGGTCGTGGCGGCAAGACGATCCGGGGGGATTCCGTAGACCTCGGTCAGGAGCTCCCACGCCCAGTGGATCGCCTCGCGCTTGAAGTAGTCGCCGAAGCTCCAGTTGCCGAGCATCTCGAACAGTGTGTGATGCCGCGGCGTCCGACCGACCTCCTCGAAGTCGTTGTGCTTGCCGGCCACGCGCAGGCAGCGCTGGTAGTCGACCGCGCGCGTGTACGGGCGCCGCTCGACGCCGGTCAGGGCGTCCTTGAACTGGACCATGCCCGAGTTCGTGAAAAGCAGCGTCTGATCCCCCGCGGGAACGAGCGAGGCGCTCGGCACGGCGGTATGGCCGCGCTCGACGAAGAACTCGACGAACCTCCGCCGGATCTCGGCGGCGGGCATCGCCGGGATCCTCGGATCGTGGTTCGGGGGAGGGTTCGGCATCGGCGTCAACTCTACCAAGGGCGGCCGCACGGGCGAGGGCGCGGCCGCCGGGTCGGTCGGCGGTTTCAACCCCGCGCTGCGTCGGGGTCGATGCGCGCGGGCGCGCTCGAGGCGTGGGCCTGCCCGGCGTGGCCTTCGCCGGGGGTCGAGCTGGGTCGCTTCGGCTTCGGCCCCACCCCCAGCCCTTCTTGGCGCACAGGGGCCCCAACTGAGGCGTCACAGCGCTGATACCGCTATAGCCCGCAGTTGTGGCGGCGCGACCGCAGAGATCGGGTCCTGTGCGGCCAAGATTGCGGCCTGGCCAGGGGTGCACGCTCGTAAGCGTCCGACTGAGCCCCCTGCGCGAGCGGAGGCCCGCTCGCACCCGGAGGAATAGCGGTATCAGCGCTGCGGGCCCCGAAATCCAAGCCGAGCCAACCGCCAGATCGCGCTCATCCGTTGGCCAGCCGGCGACGGTGCCATGCGGTGATTCGACCCGCCCGCGGGTCGATCCATACCAGCCCGGGTTCGACAGGCGGTTCGCTACCGGCCGTAAGCGCCCCCACCCACCGAGCCGACGACCCGGGAAACCGAGCCGCCAGGAGCTCCGGATAGGCGGCCACCAGCCGACGGTTCGCGGCCGCGTCGACGAGCAGCCAGCACACAGCAACGCGGTACGGTGGGCCGTCCCCGCCGAGCAGCACGGCGAGCTGTTCGGCCTCGACGGTCTTCCGTGATGTCGCGCGATATGCGGCTCCGAGGTCGTCCAGGCGGTTCCAGATCTCGTTGACGATCAGAACGCGGGCTGGGTCGTCGATCAGGCCGACATCCACTGAACGGCTGGGGTCGCGCGGGCGAGTCGGGAGCTCCGGGGCAGCGCGGCGAGCTGTGGGCCGGGCGAGGCGCAGAAGCAGCTCCTGTGCGGCCAGATGACCCGCGTCGGCCAGCACTTCGGGTTCGATGTCTCGCGAGAGGCCGACGCCGAGGGGCCGACCGAGCGCCAGTCCAATCGAGACCCATGTGTCGAGAGGGGCCGACCACCCGTCTCCCCGCTCGAGCTCACCGATCCGCGTCTGGCTCATGCCCACCCGGTCGCCGAGGTCCTGCTGGCGCATCCCGCGTCGCTTTCGTGTGCGGCGCATCTCTGCACCGAGCGTCGCGGCGATCCGGCGGGCCTCCCGGGCGCCCTGGACTGCGGCATTGGTTCTCCTGCGTCGCGCCATCGCGCCCCTAGCGTTACACCGGAGCCTTCACGGCCGATCAACAGATCGCCGGCCTCCCACCCCGAACCGACCACGACGAGTCATGTACCCATCCACGTCGCGGCCCATGACCTGAGCCCGCGGCGCCTCGCGATGGACCCTTCGCCGCTACTCCCCCTTGGGCCGCCGCGCCGCGCCGATCGCGACGCCGAGCGCGAGCCCGATCGCAACGCCGATCCCGACGTTGCCCAATGCCACGCCCACGCCGGCACCGATCGCGATCCCGATCGCGATCGCCGCGCTCATGTCGGCGTCGCGCCGCGACCGCCCTTCGCTCATGCCCGCCCCGAACCCGCATCCCGGCCCGCCGCCGAGCCCCCCAACCCCGGCACGCCGCTCCCCGCGGACCCGCCCCGGGCCCCGCGCCGGCGCTGCCAGATCGCCGAACCTGCCACGGCCGCCCCGATGAGCGCGCCCACGGTCAGGCCGCGCACGAACGTGCCCCCTGCCCCGTTCGGATCGTCGCCCGACAGCAGCCCGCGCACCGCCGCCAGTGGGTCGGCGCCGCTGCCTCGACCAGCGTCTCGGCCGCTCATGCCCGCTGCCTCGTCGGGCCGAGGAGCGCCACGACCGCAACGAACGCGATCCCGATCCACGCCACGACCGAGGCGGACACCAGCCGGAAATCGCCGATCGCAAGGATCGAGATCCCGAGCCGGTCGCCGAGCGCGTCGCCCGCCCACGCGCCGAGGATCGCAGCGGGCACGAGCAGCGGCAGTTGGCCGCCCGCCGATCCGCGGATCAGCACGTACAGCGCCGAGTGGAAGATGCCGGTCAGGACCGCGAGGATCGGGGCGGGGTCCACCTCAGGCGACGTCGAGCGCACGACGAGACGAGGACGAGCCACCTGCCACGGCGCCGCCGACCGCCTCGCGCGCGATCCGCCCACCACCGAGCACGACGTCCCCGTCGTACAACACGCAGGCCTGGCCCGGAGCGGCGGCCCACACGGGCTCATCGGTCTCGACGGTCCAGCGCCCACCGCGCGCCGGCTCCGACGCCGAGGCGGGCCGCACCCAGGCCGGCACCGGCTCCGCCCGATGGCGGATCCGGACCGAGGCACGGAACGGCGACGCGGCACCGGCCGGCGGCGCGTCCGCCATGAACGTCATCCGCTCGACCGCGAACGTCCGCGTCTCGAGGTCCTCGCGACGGCCGAGCTGGATCGTGTTCGTCATCGGGTCGATCCGGGACACGTAGCGCGGCGCCCCGAGCGCCACGCCGAGGCCCTGGCGCTGCCCGACCGTGTACGCCGGCGCGCCCCGATGCTCCCCGACCTGCTCGCCGTCGACGTCGAGCAGCGGACCCGGGGACGGCTGCCAGCCCGCCCGTGACCGGAGCGCGTCGCGGTAGTCGCCGCCGGGCACGAAGCAGATCTCCTGGCTCTCGGGCTTGTCCGCGGTGACGAGCCCGAGGGCCCGCGCCACCGACCGGACCTCGGGCTTCGTCAGCTCCCCGAGCGGGAACCGAGCGTGCGCCAGCTGATCCTGGCGCAGCCCGTACAGGAAGTACGTCTGGTCCTTCTCCTCGTCGCGCGCCCGGGCCAGCACGAACCGCCCGTCGGGGAGCGCCACGCGCCGCGCGTAGTGCCCGGTCGCCACCGCGTCGCACTCGTACAGGTGCCGCGCCCGTCCCAGCAGCGCCCCGAACTTCACGTACGTGTTGCAGTCGACGCACGGGCTCGGCGTCCGACCGTCGAGGTATGCGTCGAGGAACGGCTGGAGGACGCCCGCGTCGAACTCGCGCTCGAGATTCATCACGTAGAACGGAATGCCGAGCTGGGCCGCCACCCGGCGAGCGTCGTCGGCGGCATCGAGCGAGCAGCAGCTCTTCTTGAACTCGGAGTACGTGTCGGCGACGTCGTGGAGGCGCATCCACACGCCGACCGCCTCGTCGCCCGCCTCATGGACCAGCGCCGCAGCAACCGACGAGTCGACACCGCCCGACATCGCCACCAGCACCCGGCTCACGCGCCGACCCCCTGCCCGAGCGGATCCGCGGCGAGCACCGGCGCCGCGCGGCGCATCGAAGCGACGACCCGCGGCACGACGTCGGCGGCCACCACGATCTCCTCGTCGGTCGTCGTCCGACCGAGCGACAGCCGGAGCGCGCCGCGCGCCTCGTCCTCCGGGTAGCCCATGGCGGTCAGCACGTGCGACACCTCGGTCGAGCCCGTCGTGCACGCCGAGCCGACCGAGCACGCGATGCCCTCGAGGTCGAGCGACAGCGCGACCGCGTTCCCGTCGGTCTCACGCGCGATGAGCGAGAGCAACCCGGGCAGCCGATCCCGGGGGTGGCCGGTCAGCTCGGTGCCGTCGACCGCAAGCACGGCCTCCTGGAGTCGTTCACGCTGCGCGGCGAGCCGTGGGACCGTCGAGCCCCGCTCGGTGCAGGCCAGATCGAAGGCCGTCGCCAGCCCGACCGCACCCGCGACATTCTCGGTCCCGGCCCGCCGGTGCCGCTCCTGCGAGCCGCCCTGCTGCTGGGCGAGGATGTGCGTCCCGTGGCGCACGTAGAGCGCGCCGACGCCCTTCGGGCCCTCGAGCTTGTGGGCGGCGATCGCGACGAGGTCCGCTCCCAGCTCCGCGACGTCGATCGCCACGTACGGCGCGGCCTGCACCGCGTCGACGTGGAGCAGCACGCCCTTGCGCGCCCGGACCCGCCGAGCGATCTCGGCGATGGGCTGGATCGTGCCGACCTCGTTGTTGGCAAGCATGATCGAGACGAGGATCGTGCGATCGGTCAGGGCAGCGTCAAGCTCGTCGGGGTCGATCCGCCCGTACCGGTCGACCGGCAGCTCGACGATCTCGAACCCGAACTTCTCGAGGTAGCGCAGCGTGTGCCCGACCGCGTGGTGCTCGACCGGCGTCGTCACGATCCGGTGGCCGCGCGCCTTGCCGGCCCAGGCCGCCCCCTTGAGCGCGAGGTTGTTCGCCTCGGTGCCGCCCGAGGTGAAGACGATCTCGCGCGCTTCGGCGTTCAGACAGCGAGCGACCCGCTCGTGCGCATCGTCGAGCGCTGCCCGCGCCTCGCGCCCGAACGCGTGCGCCGAGCTCGGGTTCCCGAAGGCGGTCGTGAGGAACGGCCGCATCGCCTCGAAGACCTCGGGGCGCACCGGGGTCGTCGCGGCGTGGTCGAGGTAGATCGCCATCGCCGGGATTGTACGTCGGGCCGGATCGACGTCCGTCCATGGACGCACGCGTCATCCGACCGTGGCAACCACCTCGTCCCCACGCCACGCTCCGGGAGCCTCGACGCTCCAGGAGACACCGATGCTCACGTTGATCACACTGGCGATCGCCGCCCTGCCCCTCGCGCTGCTCGCCGCACTCGCGGCCCGGATGCGCGAGATCGATCCCGCCCTCGACGATCTGCCCAGGATCGAGATCGGCGCGTTCCGGCCGCTCGGGATCTGATCCCGGCCCTCGACCCTACGACGCGAGGACCTGGTAGAGCCCCCCGTCGATCGTCACCGCGTACAGCTCGCCGTCCTCGCTCTCGCCGAACGACGTGATGTTCACGGCGGTGTCGGCGCGGAGCGTCCGATCCTCCCCGTTCCACGGCAGCGTCCAGATCCGGCCGCTGCAGAAGTCCGCGAAGACGTACTGACCCACCATCGCGGTCTGCGACGGTCCGCGGTAGACGTGCCCACCGGTGATCGAGCAGTTGCGGGTGCCGTGCGAGTACTCCTCGACCGGCAGCCGGTCCCCGCGGAGCGAGCAGCCGGACGCGGGCCGGAAGCACAGGCTGCCCTCCATCACCCGCCACCCGTAGTTGCGCCCGCCGGTGAACCCGGCGCGCTCGGTGTTGATCTCCTCGCGCCGGCTCTGCCCGACGTCCGCGATGAACAGCCGGCCCGAGCCGCGGTCGAACGAGATCCGCCACGGGTTGCGCAGGCCGTACGCCCAGATCTCGCCGCGCCCCGGCGTGCGGCCGGCGAACGGGTTCGAACCCGGGACGTCGTACCGGTCGTACGGGCCGTCGCCGGTCCCGTTGACGTTGATCCGGAGGATCTTCCCGAGCAGCGACCCCTTGTCCTGGGCGTTGTTGCCCGGGTCGCCGCTCCCACCGCCGTCGCCCGTGGAGATGTAGAGCATGTTGTCGGGGCCGAAGACGAGGCTGCCGCCGTTGTGGTTCGTGTAACGGCTGTGCTCGATCCGCAGGATCGGCCGGTACGTGCTCTCGTCGACGTTCGTCCGCGCGACGTTGGTCCGGTAGCGCGCCACGATGATGTCGCCGTCGTTCCGGGTGAAGAAGACGTACAGGTAGCGGTTCGTCTCGAAGCTCGGGTGGAAGGCCAGGCCGAGCAGGCCGCGCTCGCCGCCGTCCGCGACCCGCGACCGGATGTCCATGAAGTAACCGGAGCGGACGTCGCCGTTCTCGAAGACGCGGATCGTGCCGCGGCGCTCGACGAGGAACAGCCGGTCGGTGCCGTCGCCGGCGTTGGTGACCTGGGTCAGCGGCTGCAGCCCCGTGGCGAGTCGGTCGAGCTGGATCGAGAACGATGCCGCCGACGCGGCCGACGGCGCAGCAATCGCCGCCACGAGCGTTGCGAGCACGAACAGCGTCGCGAACCGGGCCGCCGGACGTCGTCGTCGAGATGCCATCGTCGTCACTCCCTGGCGGGTGACCGTCGGGCGCCCGATGCGCCCGACCTCGCCACCCTGCGTCGTTCGTCGAGCCATCAGGCCGGCCCGAAGGCTCGCTGGAGGTAGATCGTGAAGAGCCCGCGCGTCAGCCGGCGGGTCGGACAGTAGTTGCCGCTCCCGCAGCCCGACACGATGCCGGCCGCGGAGAGGGCGTTGATCTGGTCCTCGAACTTGTACCCGTCGTCGTCCGCGAAGAAGTCCTCCTCTGTCGGGTCGGGCGTGATCGCCCGGTAGAGGAACGTGGCGCCGACGCCGCGGTCCACCGGACGGTTCGGGCAGAACCGGCGCGCGCCACAGCTCGGCGCCATGCCGGCCGCCGCCAGTCGGTTGATGTGGGCCTCGTGCTTCGAGCCGTCGTCGTCATCGAAGAAGTCCGTGGTCGTCGGCTCCAGGTTGAGCGCGCGCGACAGGGATCGCGCGATCTCGCCGCGGGTAATCGTGTTGCCCGGGCAGTACAGGTCCGCGTCGCAGTTCGAGGTGATCCTCGCCTCGCGCGCCCAGCGGATCGCGTCCTCGTAGCGCGTACCGGCGAAGTCCGTGACGCAGCCCATGCCGCGGTCGACGACCCGGATCGTCGTCCCCCTCGTGTTGAACCGGATCCGCGCCCACGAGCAGTTGTTCGTGTCCGATGCCTCGACGAACTGCGCGTACAGGTCGACGGCGCTGCGCAGCGTGTACGTGCCGCCGGGCAGCCCCGTGATGTCGATGTACTGGTAGGCGAAGTTCCACGGGTACCGATCACCCCAGCCGACCGAGATGCCGGTCCGTGTCCTGAGCGAGGTGCGGCCGCCGCACGTCGACTCGCGGTAGACGGGTCGGCTCGGCGAGCGCGGCAGGTCGCCGTCGATGCGGTTGGTGTCGAAGAAGCAGAACCCGATCTTCGAGTCGCGCAGCGTGCCGGCGTCGCCCCACAGGTGGTAGCTCGCCATCTTGCGGACGTGCCAGTGGTCGTGCCCGTCGCCCGCGAACCGGAGCTGCGCCGAGGTCTGGACGCGCCGGGCGTCGCCTGCGCTGTCGTAGATCACCTGGTCGACGTCCCAGGCCGTGCGCGTGTTGGGCCGCGACGCGCGCGCCTCGAACGGGCCGGCGCCCTGGTTCCACATCGTCGTGGTGAAGCGGAGGAGCCGGCGGCCGCTGCTGGTCTTGACGATACGCAGGTCGCGGATCGGGACCATGCGCAGGTCCGGGAGCCGGTCGTCGGCCGCGCTGACCGGCGCGGCCGGGGCGACGGACACGAGCATCAGGAGGATGCCGATCGCCACCCCGAGCCGACGGGCGGCATGCCGTCGGACGCGTACGGTCACGTCGCGGAGGGTACTCGACGGGGAGGACCGATTTCCACCCGGAACGGGCGGGCCCTGGGGCGTGGCGTGGGGCGTGGCCCGGTCCGTGGCGTGGGGCGTGGCCCCGTCCGTGGCGGCGCCCCCCGACTTCGGTGCGACCGAACTTCGCAGAACATTCGTGCAGGGCTCAGGGCCGATCCGGCAGAACGTGCGCCGTGGCCCGCACGAACGTTGCGTGGGTTTCGGCGAGACCGAAGTGGGCGGCGGGGGGCGGTCGGCGGCGGGGGCGTGGCCGGCGACGCCCGTGGCCGGGGCGTGGCCCCGTCCGTGGCGGCGCCCCTCGACTTCGGTGCGACCGAACTTCGCAGAACATTCGTGCAGGGCTCAGGGCCGATCCGGCAGAACGTGCGGCGTCGCCCGCACGAATGTTGCGTGGATTTCGGCGAGAGCGAAGTGGGCGGCGGGGGGCGGTCGGCGACGTCCGTGGCCGGGGCGTGGCCCCGTCCGTGGCCGGGGCGTGGCCCCGTCCGTGGCGGCGCGCCTCGGCTTCGGTGCGACCGAACTTCGCAGAACATTCGTGCAGGGCTCAGCGCCGATCCGGCAGAACGTGCGCCGTGGCCCGCACGAATGTTGCGTGGATTTCGGCGAGAGCGAAGTCGGCGGCGCGGAGCGGTCGGCGACGTCGGTGGTCGGCGACGCCCGTGGCCGGCGACACGCGCGGCGGCGCCGGCCCCAGCTACCCGGGTCAGCCGCCCTCGGCTCGGCGCAGGTCGGCGGCCTTGCCCGCTTCCCGGCGCCGGTCGTGCTGCGACAGCAGCCGCTTGCGCAGCCGGATCGACTGCGGCGTGACCTCGACGAGCTCGTCGCCGGCGATGAACTCGAGCGCCGACTCGAGCGTGAGCGGTCGCGGCGGCGTGAGCCGGAGCGCCTCGTCGTGCGAGTGCGTCCGGATGTTCGTCAGCTTCTTCTCCTTGGTCGGGTTGACGTCCATGTCGCCCGACCGGCTGTTCTCGCCGACGATCATCCCCTCGTAGACCTCGACGCCGGCGCCGATGAACAGCTCCGAGCGCTCCTGAAGGTTGAACAGCGCGTACGCGTTCGACGTGCCGGACCGGTCGGCCACGAGGACGCCGTTCGTGCGGTGGGTCACCTCGCCCGCCCACGGACCGTAGCCTTCGCCGATCTGGTGGAGCAGCGCGGTGCCGCGCGTGTCGGTCAGCAGCTGCCCGCGGTAGCCGATGAGCCCGCGCACGGGCAGCACGAACTCGAGCCGGACGCGGCCGTCGGCGTCGGTCGACATCTGCTCGAGGCGCCCCTTGCGGCCCGCCATCGCGCTCTGGACCTCGCCGATGTAGTCGGGCGGGATGTCGACCGTGATCCGCTCATACGGCTCCTGGACCTCGCCGTCGACCTCGCGCAGGAGCACCTCGGGCCGCGAGACGGTCAGCTCGAACCCCTCGCGCCGCATCTGCTCGATCAGCACGGCCAGCTGCAGCTCGCCGCGGCCGCGGACCTCGAACGATTCGCTCGACTCGGTCGGGTGGATCTCGATCGACACATTGCCGAGCACCTCGCGCTCGAGCCGCGCCCGGATCTGCCGGCTCGTGACGAACTTGCCCTCGCGTCCCGACAACGGCGAGGTGTTGACCCCGAACGTCATCCGCAGGGTCGGGGCGTCCACGTCGAGCCGTGGCAGCGGCCGCGGCTCCGTCGGGTCCGTGATCGTGTCGCCGATCGTCACCTCCGGCAGGCCGGCGACCGAGACGATGTCGCCGGGACCCGCCTCGGCGATGTCGACGCGCTCGATGCCGCGCGCGGTCTGGAGCGACGTCACCGTGCCGGTCAGCGTCACCTGGCGTCCGGGTTCGACGGCGCCGGCCGTGTCGTCGGCCTCCTCGCGCACGATCGCGATCCGCTGCCCCATCCGGATCGACCCGTTCCAGATCCGCCCGACCGCCATCCGCCCGACGTAGTCGTTCGCCATGAGGTTCGTGACGAGCAGCTGGAGCGGGTGCCCCGGCTCGTGGCGCGGCGGCGGCGTGACCGCGACGAGCAGGTCGAGCAGTGGGCGGAGGTCCGTGCCGGGCTGCGCGAGGTCGCGCGTCGCGGTGCCGGCCTTCGCGTTCGTGTAGACGACCGGGAACTCGATCTGGTGCTCGTCGGCCCCGAGGTCCATGAACAGCTCGTACACGTCGTCGAGGACCTCGCCCGGGCGCGCGTCGCCGCGATCGATCTTGTTGATCGCGACGACGACCGGGAGTCGGCGGGCCATCGCCTTCTGGAGCACGTAGCGGGTCTGCGGCAGGGGGCCCTCGGCGGCGTCGACCAGCAACAGCACCGAGTCGACCATGAGCAGGCTCCGCTCGACCTCACCACCGAAGTCGGCGTGACCGGGCGTGTCGACGATGTTGAGGCGGATCCCGTCGTGCTCGATCGTCGTCTGCTTGGCGAGGATCGTGATGCCCTTCTCGCGCTCGAGGTCGCCCGAATCGAGGACGCGCTCGACGATCGCCTGGTTCTGCCGGAAGGCGCCGGTCTGCCAGAGCATCGCGTCGACGAGCGTGGTCTTGCCGTGGTCGACGTGGGCGACGATCGCGACGTTGCGCAGGTCGTCGCGGACGGCGGTTCCGGTCGCGGCCGGGTCGCTGGGCACGGTGGAGCGGGCGGTGTCGGTCATGGGTGCGCCGCATGGTCGCACATCGGGCGTTCGGGCGCGGCCGAGGCCGTGGCTCGCGGCCGTTCGGGCCTGCTAGCATCGGGCGGTGACCGTCGCCGCCGTGATCCTCGCCGCATCCGCGGAACGCGCCCTCGCCGACGCGCTCGGTCAGCCGCGCGTCCGGCGCATCGTCGACCACGCGTGGGCCGGCGGCGCGCTCCCGGTCGTGGTCGTGACGCCCGACCCCGAAGGCACCGTTGCGCGCGCGATCGCCGAGACCGAGGCGACGATCGGCTCCCCTGCCCCGCCGGAGGCCGGGCCGGCCGGCCAGATGGTCCGTGGGGTGGAGCTGGCGATGGCCGAGGTGCGCGACGTGACCGCGGTGCTGCTGTGGCCGGCGCGGATGATCTGGGTCGGCGCCGAGACCGTCACGTCGCTCATCGAAGCGCACGGCGTGGACCCGTTGAGCCTCCTTCGACCGGCGTGGGACGGCCAGGCCGGCTGGCCGGTGCTGCTTCCCGTCGCACACCTCGACCAGCTCCGGATGGTCGCCGCCGACCAGCCGCCCGACGCGGTCGTCGACATCGTCGGCGGCTCTGTTCCGTCGCGGGCGCTCGAGCTCGGGGACCCCGGCGCGATCTACGACGCCGACACGCCCGAGTCCGAGCTGCCGCCGTACGAGGGACCGTCGGTGCCTGCAGGCGGACACGTCCACGAGTGGGGCGAGGACGTGTCGGGGCTGGACGACGTCCCGGGCGAGGGCCGCGGCCTCGCACCGTACCCGCAGGCAGCTCCGGGCGGCCCCACGGACGTCTGACCGGGCCCCTTACGGGCCAGCCATCTGGAGCTGACGTCGCCGAGCTGATGTATCGAGCTTGCGACCGTGCCCTGAATGACGCAGCGATCGCGAAGGTCGCGCCGAGCATCAACCCGCCCTGGATGACCGCCGGCCAGTCGACGGCGAAGCCGACGATCGCCAGCGTCCCGAACACGACCACGAGGGCAGCAACCTGCCATGTGGGCGGCACCTTCAATTGCACGCCTTCGGGCGGTGGCGGCATCGAGGGTGGCAGTCCGGCTCGCTGTCGACCCTCGATGCCCCGAAACCACGCGGGCTCGAAGGGGCCGGGTCGCGTCATGGCGAAGACGGTCAGGACTACAAAGAGCAGCGTCAGGCCGCCCAGGATGGCCGGAGCCAGATCCACGCCGAGTTCGCGTGCGACCGGCGAGCCGCCGCCCGCGACCATGCCCACCGCCATGAACGGACTGAACGCGATCACGCGGCGCTGGCTGAACCACGGGCTGGGCACAAAGCCGTAGGCATAGCGCGCTCGGGCCGCTCGCACGAAGTTCGAGTCCTCGAAGAGCCAGCCGCGTAGCACCGTCGCCGAGTAGGCGAGCGCCGCGACGCCGATAGCTAGCACAACGAAGCCGGTCACGATCGAACTCACGACACCACCCGGCCCCTGCGACCAAGCCCTGAGCGCGCAGACCTTAGCTGACGTCCACGACCGGCATCGTGCGCGATCACACGACCGATCCACGCTCGAGGTCGATGAACTCAGCTGACGCTTTGGCCAGCTTGCGCTCCAAGGCGTCATAGCCCGACTCAAGGAGATATTGTCGCTCACGCTCCGAGATGGGCACGGCTACGAGCCAGTGCACGCTCGGCCCACCAGCCACCTCCACGCTGCCGAGCTGCTCCCACGGAAATGGCGGTGTCCACACCACGTGCGGGAGGTTGTGGGACAGCCCGGACTGCGACGTAAGTTCAGGGAACACGACCCCGGGCGCGGCAAGCCAGCGATCCTTCATGACCTTGAGTGCCGCTGCTGCAAGCAGTTCGGCGAACTTCACTTGGTTGCGCGCTGCAATGCCCGCCAGCTCGACTCGGACGTCCTGGCCGTCCAGGAGGTTCTCCCACTCGCTGAGTGTGACCGTCGAGTAGCTGACCCAGCCGCGATTCGGCCGGTCGTCGGCATGCAGGACGTCCACATGGGAGGACCGCGCATGGTCCCAGATCCGTCGAACCTCGGGTCGGCCGCCGAATGCACTGGCCGCAGCGCGAGCCACCTCGCGCGCCCGACTCGAAGGCATCACGCGTACACGTCCAACTCTACCGAGGTGTGACCGTTATCGCGCCGCGGTTGTCCCGGCACACGCAGGGCCGAATGCACTCCCTTCACCGCCCGACCTCCCTCACCTCACTCGACCGCGGCAGTGCTGCGACCGATCGAGCCCCGCAGCCGCGCCACCGGGACCGTCGCGACGGCGATCCCGCCGATGACCAGCACCACCCCTAGCAGCTGCGCCGGCGACGGCGCCTCGCCGAGCAGCACGATCGCGAGGCCGACCGTCGCCACCGGCTGCGCCAGCAGGATGATCGACGTCAGCACGGCCGGCAGCCGCGGCAGCGACAGCGAGATCAGCAGGTAGCCCGCCGACTGCGCGGTCACGCCGAGGATCGCCAGCCAGGCAAGGCTCTCCAACCCCGGCGCGAGATCGAGCGTCCCAAACCCCGCACCCACGACGCCACCCGTCAGGGCCGTCGCGGCCGTCGCCACGGCCACCGGGCCCGCCGGCCGCCGCAGGTCGCGCCCGACCCGCCGGATCACGAGCAGGTACCCCGCGTAGCAGACCGCGGTCAACAGCCCGAGCACGACCCCGAGCACCGGATCGCGGCCGTACGCGTTCGAATCGACGAGCCCGGAGATCAGCACCACGCCGGCGAGCACGACCGGCAGCGCGACGAGGACCGAGCGCGACGGCCGCTCCCCGAAGACCAGCCACGCGACGAGGCCGACGATCAGCACCTGGAGGTTGCCGAGGACCGTCGCCAGCCCCGCCCCGACCGCCTCGATCGCGTGGTGCCAGAACGTCAGGTCGCCCGCGAAGAAGATGCCGGCGAGCGCCGCGAGCCGCACGGCACGCCCGGGCATCGGGCCGTGGCGGCGGTGCTCGCCCCACGCGACGAGCGCCAGCAGCGGGAGCCCGAACACCGCCCGGTAGACGGTCCCGGTCTCCGGCGACACGGCGGCCCATCGGTAGAAGATGCCCGAGAACGCGATGCACATCGCGCCGCCGAGCGCGGCGAGCCGCGGATGCGCCGCGATCGCGGCCAGCGGTCGCGGGAGGGACGCCTCGGCCGGGACGCCGCTCACCGAACGCCGGGGCTCAGCCCGCGCCGGGCTTCGGCGGCACGCCGACGAACTTCAGCCCGAGCTCCGCGTACTGCGCCGGATCGGGCTCGGACGGCGCCTCGAGCATCGGGTCGCTGCCCGACGCGGTCTTCGGGAAGGCCATGACCTCGCGGATGTTCGTCTGCTGCGCGAGCAGCGCCGCCCAGCGGTCGATCCCGAGCGCGATCCCGCCGTGGGGCGGCGCCCCGAACTCGAACGCTTCGAGCATCGCCCCGAACTTCTCGCGCATGCCCTCGCGCGAGTGGCCCTGGAGCAGGAACGAGCGCTCCAGGAGGTCCGGCCGGTGGATCCGCACGGACCCCCCACCGAGCTCCCAGCCGTTCAACGCCAGGTCGTACTGCATCGCGCGGGCCCGCCCGGCGGGATCCTCCGGCGACGGCTTCGCGGGATCACCCGACGCGGTGACCAGCAACTCCTCGTCCTCGGGCACGACGCCGCTGAACGGGTTGTGCGTCGCGTCCCAGCGGCCCAGCTCCTCGTCCCACTGGTACATCGGGAAGCGGTGGATCCAGACGTACGAGAGGACGTTCGGGTCCGCGAGCCCCAGCTGCTCCCCGAGCTCGGCCCGCAGCCGTCCGAGCACGTCCGCAGTGACGGTCGGCGTATCGGCGACGATCAGGATGAGGTCGCCCTCCCCTGCCCCGCTCCGCTCGACGATCCGCCCTGCGACGTCTTCGGAGAGGAACTTGGCGATTGGCCCGCGGACGGCGCCGCCGGCCTCGACCGACAGGTGCGCGAGCCCCTTGGCGCCGAAGCGCCGGGCGCGCTCGGTCAGCTCGTCGATCTCGCGTCGCGTGATGCCGCCGCGGCCCGGCGCGACGATCGCCTTCACGCGGCCGCCGGCAGCGACCGCCTCGTCGAAGACGCGGAAGCCCGAAGCGGCGGTGCCGGATTCGTCGGTGAAGGCCGGCGCCAGGTCGACCAGCTCCATCCCGAACCGCAGGTCGGGCTTGTCCGAGCCGTAGCGCTCGATCACCTCGTCGTAGGTGAAGCGCGGGAACGGGATCTGCTGGATCGGGCGCTCGGGCGTCGTCGCCCGGCTCACCTCGATCGCCACGGTTTCGACGAAGGCCATGACCGCCTCCTCATCGACGAAGCTCATCTCGAGGTCGAGCTGGGTGAACTCGGGCTGGCGATCGCCGCGCAGGTCCTCGTCGCGGTAGCAGCGGGCGATCTGGAAGTAGCGGTCGATCCCCGCGACCATCAGCAGCTGCTTGAGCTGCTGCGGGCTCTGCGGCAGCGCGTACACCTCGCCCGGCTGGAGCCGGGACGGGACGATGAAGTCGCGGGCGCCCTCGGGCGTGCTCTTGATCAGCGTCGGCGTCTCGACCTCGACGAACCCGTGCGCGTGGTGGACCTCGCGGATCGCCTGGACCATCCGGCTCCGCAGCAGCAGCCGGCGCTGCATCGGCTCGCGCCGGATGTCGAGGTAGCGGTATTTGAGCCGGACGCTCTCGTCGACGGGCGCATCGGGCTCGTTGATGTAGAACGGCGGCGTCTTCGCCTCGGACAGGATCGTGACCTCGTCCGCGCGCAGCTCGATCTCCCCGGTGGCGAGCCGCGGGTTCTCCGTGCCCTCGAGCCGCTTCGCGACCTCGCCGCTGACCGTCACGACGAACTCGGAGCGGACGCGCGAGGCGACCGCGTGGGCGTCGGGCGCGTCGGTGGCGTCGATGACGACCTGGGTCAGGCCGTGGCGGTCACGCAGGTCGAGGAAGATCAGCTGGCCGTGGTCGCGACGCCGGTGGACCCAGCCGGCGAGCCGCGCCGGCGTCCCCGCGTCCGACGCGCGCAGCTGGCCGCAGGTGTGGCTGCGGTAGGGCGTGGCAAGGTCGGTGGTCATGGACCGCATCGTAGCGGGGCAGGCTCGGGCGCATCGGGGCCGACCGGCCGGGCGTGCCCGGGTCGTTCGACCCGAACGCGGGGATCAGGCAGCCGACGCCCGACGCGTGTCCGGGTGGTACGGGACGACGAGGACGTACTGGCCGCCCAGGGAGCCCGCCCACGGGGAGAAGCTGCGCCGCACGAACTGGCGACCGACCTGCTGGAGCGTGATCGCCTCGCCCGGTCGGGGGCTCGGGCCCCAGAGACCCGACCCGTGCGGGAAGAGCGGGTCGTGGATGATCGCCCGCGTGACCCGGCCGCCGAGCTGCGGATCGCCGGTCGCCTCGAAGCCGCTCATGACCCACGCGTGGCGCCCGCTCCACACGAGCAGTCCGACCGGCCGGCCGGTGGTGTCGATCGCGTGCGCCGCCAGCTGCATCGCCTCGCGAAGCGTGTCAGCCCCGACGATCCGGTACGGCCCGCCGCCCTCCATCCGGAGACCGGCCACCCATCCGCGGATGCTCGCGCCGCGCCGCTCCCCGCCGCCGAGGCGCGGTCCGCTGTACTCGCGGGCAAGGTTCTGGAGCCGGCGCTGCGTCCGCGGGCTCCGATCCCGCCCGGGCTCGATCATGTTCAGCATCATCTGCATGCTCGCGCCGACGCACTGGACGAAGTTCGCCTGGCCGACCCAGTCGCGGCGGGTCGCGGTATCGACGCGGTAGCGCTTCGCGGCGTCGGTGGGCCCGATCCCGAGCGACAGGACGACGACGACGGCGAGCGCCGCTGCGGCAAGGCGGCGAGCGGCGCCGGACCGCCGGGCTTCCACGTGCATCACGCTCGATTCTACGGAGGGCCGTCGAGATCGGTTCCCGTGGGCTTCGTGATGCGTCCGCCACCTCCCGCGGCACGGTGGTCGCATTCCTGTTCGGCGGTGATCGCCACGCTTCGGGGATGGAGAGGACGTCCGACAGTTCCCAGCCACGTGTCGCCGCTGCCCGCGAACCGCGCGGGCCCGTGGGCTCGGTCAAGGCGCTCGTGCAGCAATTCCAGGAGGACGACGTCACCGGACTCGGCGCCGAGCTGGCGTTCCGCTGGACGCTGGCGGTCTTCCCGTTCGGGCTGTTCGTCGCCGCGCTCTCGGCGTTCGTGGCCGGCTGGCTCGGCATGGCGAACCCGACCGAGCAGATCCTCGCCGGTCTCGAGGACAACCTGCCGCCCGAGCTGGCCTCGACGGTGGCCCCCGAGCTCGAGCGCGTGATCGGCGAGCAACGGCCGGGGCTCGCGTCGTTCGGTGCGATCCTCGCGCTCTGGTCGGCCACCGGCGGGACGATGGCCGCGATCAAGGCGATGAACCGCGCCTACGACGTCGAGGAGACGCGTCCGATCGTCGGGCGGTACATCCTCGCGATCCTGCTGACCCTCGGCGGCGCGGTCGCGCTGATCGGCGCGTTCGTGACGATCGTCGGCGGCTCGCTGCTGACCGAGCAGGTCGTCGAGCAGATCGGGCTCGACCCGCAGGTCTGGAGCGTCGTCTCGCTGCTTCGCTGGCCGCTCGTGCTCGTGCTGCTGGCCGCCGGGACCGCGGTCCTCTACCGGGTCGGCCCGAACGTTCGGCCGACATGGGGCACCGCGTTCCTCGGCGGGCTCGTGTTCGCGCTCGGGTGGCTGATCGCGACGTTCGCGTTCGGGCTGTATGTCTCGAACGTGGCCGACTACGGCGCGACGTACGGGGCCCTCGGGAGCGCGATCGCGTTTCTGTTCTGGATGTACATCACGGGGATCGTGCTCGTCGTCGGCGCCGAGGTCGCGGCGATCGTCACGGCCCACCGTGAGCCGGAGCGGCTTCGGGCGCAGGGCGACGCGCCGGGCTCGAAGACCATCGGGCGGGCACGCGAGACCGTCGCGACGCGGGTCCGCGAGGCGCGGGAAGAGGACGAACCGGGAGCCGCGGCGAGCCACTGATCGGGCGTTCGGGCGGCGTCCCTCGGGGCGCGACAGGCGGTGGGCGGCCTGCTACCGTGTCGGGCGATGCCGAACGACGAGACCGCTGCGCGTCCGGCGCCGGGCGAGGCGACGCCCTCGGTTCCGTCCGGGGCGGCGCCGGCGGGGGCGGTGCCTGCCGGGGCGGTGCCTGCGGGGGCGGTGCCGGCGGCCTCGGCGCCAAGCCCCGCGGTGCCTCCCGATCCCGCCGCCGCGGTGCGACCGATCGACCCGGACGAGGACGCTCCGACGGACCCTGAGCAGGCGGCCGCGCTGTCCCGCGCCGCCCGGGACGCCGTGCGCCAACCGGCCGACCCGCGGATCGACCGCCAGCTCGCGCGGATGGGTCTCGCGCCCGAGCCCGAGCCCGAGGCTGCCGAGCCGGCGCGGGTCGGCAGGGCGGTTCGGGCGGAGGACGTCGAGGCGCTCGAGCGCCGGGTCGCGGAGCTCGCGCCACTGACCGGGCGGGTTGCGGCGCTGGAGGCGATCGAACGGCGCGTGACCACTGCGGAGAGCGCCGCGCAGGACGCCGAGCTGGCGGCGGTCCGGGCCCGCCGGCGCGTCGATCAGCTCGCCTGGGTCGTCACCGCCGAGGGCGTGGCGATCGTGATCCTGACCGCGCTCCTGCTGCTTCGCTGAGGGCTCGGCCGCGGGCAGGTCGCCCGAGCCCGCGCGGTGGGTCCTCGTTCGCCATTCCTGTGAGTGGCATACCGGCGCCCGGCGCGGGTCGTGTCCACGGCGCGGAATCCCGTCGAGTCTGCCTAGCCCTCGCCGAGACCGTGGCGGTGCGAGGACTCGGCGCGCGACAGCTCGCGCGCGAGGTCGTCGACCGCCACGACGCGCTGCGTGCCGGCCTCGAGGTCCTTGAGCTGCACCTGGCCGTCCGCCAGCTCATCGCCGAGGATCACCGCGAAGTGCGCCCGATCCCGGGCCGCGGCTTCGAGCTGCTTTCCGAGCTTGCGACGCCCCAGCTCGGCCCGGGCCGCGACGCCGGCGGCTCGGAGCTCGCTCGCAACCCGCAGTCGATCGATCGTCGCATCGGGGTCCGCACCGACGACGACCGCCACCGGCCGCGGCTCGGGGGCGGCAGCGACGCCGTCCGCCTCGAGCGCGAGCACGACCCGATCGATCCCGATCCCGAACCCGATCCCGGGCGTGGGCTTCCCACCGAGCAGCTCGACGAGACCGTCGTAGCGGCCACCCCCGCCGAGCGCCTGCTGCTGGCCCTCGGCGCCGCGTCGGTAGAACTCGAACGCGGTCCGCGTGTAGTAGTCGAGGCCGCGTACGAGCGTCGGTTCGATGCGGTAGCTCACCCCGAGCGCGTCGAGGTGGGCTCGCACCGCGGCGAAGTGCTCGCCACATGGGCCGCACAGCCGGTCCGTGATCCGCGGAGCCTTCGCGTTGATCTCGGCCATGACCGGTTCCTTGGAGTCGAGGAGCCGCAGCGGGTTGCGCTCGAGCCGCTCGCGCTCGAGCGACGGCAGGCGGTCGGCGTGGTCGCGGTAGTAGCGGACGAGATCCTCGATGTAGAGCGGCCGGCAGGCGGCATCGCCGATCGAGTTGAGCAGCACCTCGACGTTCGCGAGCCCGGCTTCGCGGTAGAAGCGCAGCCCGAGCTCGATCAGCTCGGCGTCGATCGCCGGTCCGGGATCGCCGATCGCCTCGACGTCGAACTGCCAGAACTGTCGGTACCGCCCGGCCTGCGGTCGGTCGTAGCGGAACATCGGGCCGGTGAGCGTCAGCTTCACCGGCTGGGGCCACGTCTGCATACCGTGCTGGACGTAGGCGCGGACGATCCCGGCGGTCGGCTCGGGTCGCAGCGCCCACGCCTCCGACTCCTCCGTGCGCGGCGCGAGCCGGAACAGCTCCTTCTCGACGACGTCGGTCACCTCGCCGACGCCGCGCTCGAACACCTCGGTCTGCTCGAACAGCGGCGTCTCGATCTCGCGGTAGCCGTAGCGGCCGGCGAGGTCGGCGGCGAGCCGCTCGAGGCGGGCCCAGGTCGGTCGATCGGCGGGCAGGATGTCACGGGTGCCCCGGGGGGCGCGGAAGGTCGGCATCGCGGCTGAGTCTAGCGGGCCCGGCTGCGAGCGCGGGGTGGGGGCGGGCGAGCAGGGCCGGCGTGCGGCCGCCGCGGCGGCCCTCGGGGCGCGGGCCTGCACCTCGGGGCGCGGGCCTGCACCTCGGGGCGCGGGCCTGCACCTCGGAACGCGGCCCGGCGCGGCCTGCCGCGGACAGGGCCCCCGACGGACATCGGCACTGCCGTGACCGGTGCATGGTCAGCGCGAGCGCGGCCGGTGGCGGGATCTCCCGCAGGACATGCACATGTCGCTCTGGATTCCGGCTGGATGGTCGCGCCGGCGGCTATGTGCCCCGGCAGAAGCCCGCTCGAGGAGATATCGCTGCTGCGCACGCTCGGAATGACCATGCACAGCGCGCCCCGACGAGTTTGTGGGGGACGGGCCGGACGCGCGAGGGACCGGCCGGACGCGGGACCGGCCGGACGCGGGACCGGCCGGACGCGGGACCGGCCGGACGCGGAACCGGCCGGACGCGCGAGGGACCGGCCGGACGCCGGGACCGGCCCGACGCGGGACGAACCGGCCGGACGCCGGGACCGGCCGGACGCGCGAGGGACCGGCCGGACGCGGGACCGGCCGGACGCGGGAAGCCAGGCACGCCACGCGGCACAGGACGGGCCACGGAAGCCAGCACGCCACCCGGCACGGGACGTGGTCCCGCCACTCCCCTACTGCAGGTCGCGCTGGACCGAGATCACGTCCTTGAGGTTCTCGATGCGCCCCATCACCCGGGCCAGCTGCGACACCGAGGACACCTGGAGCGTCGCCTGCACGATCGCCGTGTGGTCCTGGCTCACGTTGACCGAGGCCGCGAGGATGTTGACCTTGTTCTCGGCCACTACCTGCGTGATGTCGCTCAACAGGCCGGTCCGGTCGTAGGCCTCGACGCGGATCGCAATCGGGTACGTCTGAGTCGGCATCGACTCCCACTCGACCTCGACGAGCCGGCTGACCTCACGCTCGTTGATGACGGTCGGGCAGCGACGGAGGTGGACCGTCACGCCCTTGCCGCGGGTGATGAACCCGGTGATCGGGTCGCCCGGGATCGGATGGCAGCACTTGGCGAACCGCACGAGCAGGTCGCCGACTCCCTTGACCCGCACGCCCCCGGTCCGCGCGATCTGCGGCGGCGGGGTGACCGGCGGCAGCTGGAGCTTCTGGTCGTCGACGACGCCCAGCCGGGTCACGACCGACTGCGCCCCGATCGCCCCATAGCCGATCGCGGCGTAGAAGTCGTCGACGGTGTCGTACGCGAACTGCTTCGCGACCTCGCCGATCTTCTCGAGACCGACGGCCGCGATCGACGTCCGGGCAAGGCGCCGCAGCTCGCGCTCGAGCGATTCGCGGCCGTGGACGATGTTCTCGTCGCGGTCTTTCCGCTTGAACCATTGCCGGATCTTTTCCCGCGCATGCGAGGTCCGGACGACGTTGAGCCAGTCGCGGGACGGGCCGTGCTCGCCCTTGGTCGTCACGATCTCGACGATGTCGCCGTTCTTGAGCCGGTAGTCGAGCGGGACCAGCCGGTTGTTGACCTTCGCGCCGATCGTCCGGTGGCCGACGTCGGTGTGGATCCGGTACGCGAAGTCCAGCGGGGTCGCCCCCGCCGGCAGGTCCTTGATGTCGCCCTTCGGGGTGAACACGAAGACCTGGTCCTGGAAGATGTCGAGCTTGATGCCCTCGACGAACTCGGTCGCGTCCGACACGTCGCGCTGCCAGTCCATCAGCTGGCGCAGCCAGGCGAGCTTCGCGTCGTACTCGCGGTCGGACTTCGAGCCTTCCTTGTAGCGCCAGTGGGCGGCGATTCCGACCTCGGACACCTGGTGCATCCGGTGGGTCCGGATCTGGATCTCGAGCGGCTTGCCGTCGAGCGCGATCACCGCGGTGTGAAGCGACTGGTAGAGGTTGTTCTTCGGGACCGCGATGTAGTCGTCGAACTGCCCGGGGATCGGGCGCCAGATCGAGTGGACGATCCCGAGCGCCGCGTAGCAGTCGCGGACCTCGTCGACCAGCACGCGGATCGCGTAGACGTCGTAGATCTCGCCGAACTCCGCGCCCTTGCGCTGCATCTTCTTCCAGATGCTGTAGATGTGCTTCGGGCGGCCCTGGAGGTCGGCCTCGATGCCGGACTCGGCCAGCCGCGGCCGCAGCTCGGCGATCGCCCGGTCGATGTAGCTCTCGCGGCCGCGTCGGCGGGTGTCGAGCAGCCGGGCGAGCTCGCGGTAGGCCTGCGGCTCGAGCACCTTGAACGAGAGGTCCTCGAGCTCCCACTTGATCTGCCAGATGCCGAGCCGCTCGGCCAGCGGCGCGTAGATCTCCATCGTCTGGCGAGCGATGCGCGCCTGCTTCTCCGAGGCAAGGCCGTGCAGCGTGCGCATGTTGTGGAGCCGGTCGGCGAGCTTGATCAGGACGACCCGGATGTCCTGGGCCATCGCGAGCAGCATCTTTCGGATGTTCTCCGCCTGCTGCTGCTCGTGGCTGTGCGTGCTGAACTTCGAGAGCTTCGTGACGCCGTCGACGAGCTGCGCGACCTCGGCGCCGAAGCGCTCCTCGACGTCGCTCAGGCTGAACTCGGTGTCCTCCGGGACATCGTGGAGGAGCGCGGCCTGGATCGCGATCGGATCGAGCCCGAGCTCGGCCAGCAGCTGTGCGGTCGCGATCGGATGGGTGACGTACGGCTCGCCGGTCGCGCGCCGCTGATTGCTGTGGGCCTCGATCGCCAAGTCGTAGGCACGGTCGACCGAGGCAAGATCGGCCTTGGGGTAGTGCTCGAGCGACGCGAGCAGCTGCGCGCGCAGCTTGTCCAGGTCGAAGCCGTCGGCGGAGGGTGAGGCGACCGCGACGGGAGTCCGCCGCGGCCCCCGTCGGCGCGGGGTCGCAGCCTCGATCGATTCGTCGTCACGGACGCGTGGAGCGGTCATCTGCCGCTCATGGTAGCAGCGGGGCTTCGTGCGGCCGGCGGGCCCGGCCCTCGTTGCGGGGACAGGCTCGGCTTCGCGTTCCGTGGCCGCGCGTCGGCCTGGTCCGTGGCCCCGGCCCTGGGGGCTTCGTCCCGGGGCCCTCCTACCCCGCCAGATGCTCCCCGGGGAACGTTACGAGCCGAGCCCGCCACGCCGGGGCGGCCCTGGGAGCTGTTCGAGGCTGGATGGCTGGTCCAACGCGCCTGTTCCCTGCCACATGTTCCGTACTGGAGCCTTGGGCCAGGTAACGGGGCCGATCGTTGGCCTAACGGTTACCACGAGCGCATTTGGCCAGGTGGACGGCCCGGATCGCCGGACAACGCTCACCAGGCGAGCATCTGGCCAGGTCGAGGCCGATGGCCGCGAGAGAACGCTCCGTGGGGAGCATGTGGCAGGATCGCCGGCGGGAGCGCGCCGCGGACCGCGCGCCAGAGCCCCCCTCGATCAGGGACGGGTCACCCGCAGATCGTCGACCGCGGCCTCGACGAGGCTCGCTCCCGCCCCGTCGCGGGCGCTGATCCGGACCCGGATCGTCTCGCCGGCCCACGGATCGAGCGGGATCGAGGCGGTCGACCAGACGGCGTCGTCGTCCTTCGGGGCGCCGCGCTCGAGGAGGACCGTCGTGGCCGCCCCGGCCCCTCCGCCGCCAACGACCTGCACGCGCAGCTCGTCGTGGCTGGACGACGACGTGTCGTGCGCAAGGTAGTAGCGGAAGACGAGCCGCTGCCCGGGCGTGTTCGGCAGCGTGATCGGCGGCGACTGGATCGTCGTGCGGCCCCCGTCGACGTCGTTGCTGCCCGCGGCCCGCCCGGCCGCCGCGCCGGTCACGAGCGCCCGCGATCCGGACGTCGTCGTCGTGCGCTGCTTCACGCCGGACTGCGTCGTCTTCTCCGGGTTGCCGCGCTGCCATGTCCCGTCGCTGGCCGTGTCGGCGCCGAGCGGGTCCACCCGCCACCCCGTGCGACCCTCGAAGTCGTCGTCGAACGCGCCGCAGCGCCCCTTCGACTTCCCGATCGCGCGATATGGGCAGTCGGCCTGCTCGAGCAAGTGCAGGACTGCTTCGCGGTTGCGGCCGGTCTCGGTCGGGATCTTCGAGGCCGGCGGGTACGGCGTCTTGTCGGGCGACAGCTCGAACGTGAACGAGAAGACGCGGTGGCGGCCATAGAGCCAGTCGCGGGACGTTCCGGACGTCGCGTACAGGTCGCTCGCCTGCTGCGGGGTGTAACCGTTCGACGCCGCCATCGCCTTGCCGAGCGCCACGAACGCGGCCTGGTCGTCGCGGGTCATGTCGGCGGGCACGTTGGTCTTGGTGTAGCCGTACGGCCACATCACGAGCCGGCCGGTCGTGTGGAAGCTGATCGCGGCGCGGATCTGCTGGCGACCACCCACCACCCGGCTCTCGACGAAGTCCCGGACCGCACGGGTCTCCGGAGCCGAGAACGGCGCCCGGCCGCGGTACTTGGAGTTCGCGGGCTGGCTCGAGGCGCCGCCGCAGCAGCCCCAGCGGTAGTCGTAGTTGCGGTTCAGGTCGGTGCCGACCGCAGTCGTGCCCGCGTTCGGCTGGCGGTTCTTGCGCCACGAGTGATAGCGCCGGTCCCGGATGTCCCAGGTGGCGCCGTCGGGGTTGACCGCGAAGATGATCCAGATCTCGCGGCTGTCCACGATGTCGGTGATCCGCGCGTCGGACCCGTACCCGGTCGTCAGCCAGCGCAGGATCGCCAGCGTCATCTCGAGGCTCATGTGCTCGGCGCCGTGGTGCAGCCCGTCGAAGAGGACCTCGGGCTCCGATTCGTCGACGCCGACGTTGTCAGAGATCTTGGCGGCCCACAGGGTCCGGCCCTTGGAGCTCGTGCCGATCGAGAACCGCTGGACGATGGCCGGGTGGGCGGCGGCGGCCGCGGCGACCTCGGCCGCCATCTCTGCGTACGTGTGGAACGCCTCCTGCCCGGCCGGGAACTCCGGGGTGGCGGCACGCGCCGGGGCACCGCCGAACGAGGTCAGGGCGACGGCGGCGAGCACGGCGGCGAGCCTCAGCACCCGAAGCCGCGGGGACGTCCGGTGGGATCGCATGGCGCCATGGTGCCTCGGCATCCACCGACGGGCCAGCCTGACCGTCGTCGCGCTCACCGCGGCCCGATGGTCCGGGCGGCGGCGCACGGCTCGGGGCGGTCAGCCGCGCCGATGGCCAAGTCCGCCGAGTACGTCGAGCGCGACCTGCCGCTCGTCCCACGGCCGCGGCCCGTCGGCGTAGATGATCGACTGCTCGTGGCCCTTACCCGCGAGCAGCACCACGTCGCCCGGGCGGGCGCGCTCGAAGGCCGCCTGGATCGCCGACCGCCGATCGGCGATGACGAGCAGGTCGTGATCGCGCCGCATCCCCGCGCCCTCGGCGCCCCGGGCGATCTCGTCGTTGATCGCGTCGCGGTCCTCGCCGCGCGGGTCCTCGTCGGTGACGACGACGACGCGGCAGCGCTCGCCGGCGATCCGGCCCATCACCGAGCGCTTCGCGACGTCGCGCTCCCCCGCCGACCCGAAGACAGCGATCAGCCCGCCTCCGCGCGCGGCCGCAACCGGCGCGAGCAGGTCGAGCACGGCCTGCAGCGAGGCCGGGCTGTGCGCGTAGTCGACGACGACCCCGAACGGCTGCCCGGCGTCCACGCGCTCCATCCGCCCCGGCACCGATTCGACGGACTCGAGGCCGGCACGGACCGCCGCGGGGTCGAGGCCGACGCCCGCCCCGAGCGCGACGACCGCGAGCGCGTTGTGGACATTGAAGCGGCCGGCCAGCCGCAGCTCGAGCCGCCCCTCGCCGTCGGGGCTCTCGTAGGCGACGCGCAGGCGCCGCTCGTCCTCCTCGACGCGCGTGGCTCGCACGTCCGCGGCGCGGTCGGTGCCGTAGGTGAGGACGCGCGCGCCGGCCTCCTGGGCGACGCCCGCGAACAGACCGGCGGACGGATCGTCGGCATTGACGATCGCGGTCTTCGGCCACTGCTTGACCGGGTTGGCGGCGCCGGCGGCGAGGCGCTCGAACAGCGACAGCTTGGCGTCGCGGTACGCCTCCCACGTCCCGTGGAACTCCAGGTGCTCGTGGGTCAGGTTCGTGAGGATCGCCGCGTCGTACGCCACGCCGCCCACCCGCTCGCGCGCCAGCCCGTGCGAGGTCGTCTCGATCACGGCGGCCACGTCGCCGGCCGCGACCATCGCCCGGAGCAGCGCCTGGAGCCGCGGCGCCTCGGGCGTCGTCTCGTGCCCGACGTCGAGCTCCTGCTCGCCGCCGATCCGGGTCGCGACCGTGCCGATCAACCCGGTCTGCAGCCCGGCCGCCCCGAGCGCGGCGACCGCGAGGAACGATGTCGTGGTCTTGCCGTCGGTGCCGGTGATCCCGACGACCGCGAGCTCGTGGCTCGGGTCCCTGTACCACCACGTCGCGGCGACCGCCAGCGCGCGCTGCGCCGAATCGACGACGAGCTGCGGGACGTCGAGCTCGAGCGGGCGCTCGACGATGAGCGCGGCCGCCCCCGACGCGACCGCCCGATCGGCGAAGTCGTGCCCGTCGACGTGCTGCCCGGGAACGGCGACGAAGACGCTGCCTGGGCGCGCCTCGCGCGAATCGAGGACGACGCCGCGGACCGGCGTGGCGGCAAGGCCGCGCGGCGCGATCGCCCGGCCGCCCTCCCGTGCGCCGCGGAGCCGGCCCGCCGTCTCGAGCCGGGCCACGAGCTCGGCGAGCGGTCGGGGTTCGAGGGGCTCGGCCGCAGCCAGGCGCTCGGCGATCGACATCGGACGGGTCAGTCGGCGGATGGGTCGCGGCGACCGCCGCGCCGGACCGCGAGGAGCCGCTCGCGGGCTTCGACGGCGCCCTCGAACAGGACCCGGCCGAGGGGGTTCAGCACGAGGTCCCAGGCCCCGACCCACTCGACGTGCCGGCCGCCCCAACCCTCCTTGAACGAGGCGACCGCGGGGGTCGGCAGGCCCCACAGGTCGTAGTGGCGGTAGCCGTGCGCCTTCGCGCGCTTGATCGCGTCCCACTTGATCAGGTAGTTCGCGCGCCGCCGAGCGCCGGCATCGGTCTGGCCGCCGTAGAGATCGTTCGTCGTCGGGCCCCAGCCGATGAGGAGGATCGTGGCGAGGACCTCGCCGTCGGGCGCCTCGGCGAACAGGAGGTCGGCATTGCCGCTCGGGGCGAACGCATCCCACAGCGCGCGGTACGTCGCCTCGGTCCGGTACGGGATGCCCGCCCGTTCCATCGATCGGATGTGGATCGCGTGGAACTCGCCGAGCCGCTCCGCACCCGCGGGCACGACCTTCGTCCCGTCGCGGCCGGCCTTCGTGATCGACTGGCGCCACTTGCGGTGGATGTCGCCCCAGATCTCCTCCTCGGGTCGGTCGAGGTCGATGATCCGGGTCGTCGGCGGGTTGATCGGCCCCGCGTGGCGCCAGCCAGCCCGCTTGAGCGCGCGGGCGATCGTTCCGTCCGGGTCCTCGATCTCGGGGTCGATCCGGACGTGGCCGATCCGCCGACCCGCGGCGTCTGCGCGCACCGCGTCCGTGAACGCCTCGATGGCGGCGTCGTCGAGACCGTCCGCGGCGATCGGGCCGCGCGCGGCGTAGCCGAAGCCCCACGGCAGCGGCCGCGGCCGCCGGATCAGGATCTGGGCCCCGACCGGGCCGCTCGGCGTCTCGGCCACCACCCGCCACGGCGACCAGCCGTTCGGGCGCTTGACGGTTGCCCAGGGCGTCGCCTGGAGGTACGAGCTGCCGGGCGCGGCCGCGACGAACGCGTCCCACGCGGCGTCGTCGGTGCGGAGCGTGGCGGCGTCGGTCCGGAGCGGGGCGACGGCTTCGGAGGCTTCGGTGCGCTCGCTCATGCCGGCAGCCTCGCGATGAGCCGGCGCGCCCGGCGGGCCGCCAGGCCGGCCCGGTAGACCCACGGCCGGAGCACGATCTCGTGCGCGGGCGCGGACTCGACCCACTCGGCCCCGAAGCCCGCCTTGTGCTCGTAGAGGCCGTAGTTCGGGTCCCCCTTCTCGGGCTTGTGCCGCGCGCCGCGCACGTCGACACCGCCGACGTCGATGGACGGGTAGCCCGCCTCCACGGCCGACCGGATCGCCGTCCAGCGCAGCAGGTGCATGGTCCCCGGCAGCTCCTTGCGCAGGTCCGCGCGGTCGCCCGAGAAGGCTGTCGCGAGGTGCCCGGCCTGCCGGTACGCCAGCAGCCCGCCGAGCACGCGGCCGTCGTGGAGCGCTACCCAGAACCGGGCCTGCCCGGCCGCGAGCACGCGGCGCCACCACCCGAGGAACCCCCGCTCGCTGGCGAACCCGAAGCCCTTCCGCTCGGCGGCGGCATCGACGAGCCGGCCGAACGCCTCGAGGTGTTCGCCCGCGCTGTCGTCGAGCACCTGGACTCCCGCGCTCTCGGCGGCGCGGATGCGCTGCCGGGTCTGCTTGGACAGCCGGCCGTGGACCGTGTCGACCGAATCGCCCGGCGCCCAGCGGAGGACCATCCGGTGACGGGACGGCTGGAGCTCCTCGGTCGGGGCGAAGCCGGCCGCGGCCATCGCCGACTCGAATCCCGGATCAGCGTCGATCTCGGGGTCGACCGCGAGGATCGTGCCCCGCTGGCGGCGGACCCACCCCGCGAGCGAGACAGCCCGTGCGACGAGCGCCTCGACCGGGTCGCCGGCGGAGACCGGGCCGCGCGGAGCATACGCGACGTACCCGGGGAGCGGCGGCTGGCGGTGGGTCAGCACGAGCGCCGCGCGGTCGTCGTCGAACGTCACGAAGTGCGGCGTCCAGCCCTGCGTCTCGCGATGCGCGGCCCAGGCGGCCCCCTGGAGCACGTGCCCGCCCGGGACGTCCACGGTCCGGGCGTCCCAGCCGGGTGGCGGCGTCCCGCTGATGTCGCGGATGCGGGTCACGTGTCGGTCCCGCCCGGTCCGGCGTCGCTCCCCTGCACGGCGGTCTCGTCGGCCGTGCCCGCGCGCCGCGCGCGGAACCGGGCGAGTCGGACCATCCCGGCGCGGGCGACCCGCACGAGCGCGTGCCCCGCCGGGTTCGTGATGAGCTCGAGGCCGCCCACGTACCGCACCTCGCGCCCTCCGAAGCCCGCTTTGAACTGCTCGATGCCGGCGTGGGCGACGCCCCACATGTCGTACGTTGCGAACCCGCGCTCCCGGGACGACCGGATGGCCTCCCACTTGAGGAGGTAGTTCGCCCGCGCCGCGGCGCCGGCCTCGGTCATGCCTCCGTACGGCTCGATGACCCGCGCGCCGCACGTGAGCAGCAGCAGCGCGGCCGCAGCCGATCCGTCGGGGAGCCGGGCGAGCAGGAGCCGCGCCCGGCCGTCGCGGTCGAAGGCGCGGAAGACGTCCTCGTACGCCGAGCGCGCCCGATGGACGAACCCGGCCCGTCGCGCGGTCTCGACATAGATCGCGTAGAAGTCGTCGAGCCCGGCGGCGCCCTCGTCGGCGACGACGACCCCGGCGCGTCGCGCCTTCGAGACGTACTGGCGCCACTTCGAGCGAAGGTCCCCCCAGAGCTCCTCCTCGGGGCGGGTCAGGTCGACGAGGCGCGTGCGGGTCGCCTGGATCGCCGGCGCGCGCCGCCAGCCAGCGGCCCGCAGGTGCCCGACGAGCGGATGGCCGGGCTCGACCTCGGGATCGATCGCGATGCTGACGAGCCGCTCCCTGCCGGCGATCCGGCGCAGGTCCTCGGTCAGGGCGGCGACGCTCGTCGCGTCCCACGCGTCGCCGACGGGACCGCGCGGCGCGTAGCCGATGCGCCACGTCGTCGGCCGGAGGTCGCGGATCAGCAGCTGCAGGCCGATGGGACCCGCGGGACCCTCGACGGTCGTGCGTCGCGCACGCCAGCCGTTCTGGCGCTTCACGTCCGCCCACGCCCCGAGCTGCGTGTAGGCACCCGTCGCGGCCGATTCGACCCATGCGTCCCAGGCTGCCGCGTCGGTCCGCAGGGCCTCGGGATCGACCGGTCGCGCCGCCGCGGCGACCGTCATGCGGGCCGTGGACGGCGCAGCAGACCGGTCGCGACCGCGACGAGCGCTGGGAGCTCCGGCACGCGCAGGACGAGGCTCATCGCAAGGTATCCTACCGCCCCCGCACCGCCGGCGAGGACGACGCGGCCGACCACCGCGGCCTTGCCCGCGTCCACGGGGAGTGGGCCGTCGAGGGCCGCGGCCACCGCGAGGGCGACGCCCCCGGCCACGACCGATGCGATCCCCGAGCGCGCGAGCGTCAGGCCGAGCCCGCCGACGTCGAGCGCCGCGTACCGGCCGCGCAGGGCGACGAGGAGGATCGAGGCCTCGACCCAGGCACCGGCGGCGATCGCGAACGCCAGGCCCTGGAGGCCGAACGGTCCGACGAGGACGGCGCCCGCGGTCACGTTGATGACGACCGCCGCGACCGCGGCGATCACCGGGGTGCGCGTGTCCTGACCGGCGTAGAACGCCCGCGCGAGGACCGTGATGAGTGCGTGGGCGGCGAGGCCGACGAGAAACACCATGAAGGTGTCCGCGGTGGCGCGGATGGCGTCGGCACCGAAGGCGCCCCACCCGAACAACAGGTCGACGACCTCGAGCCGCAGGACCATCCCGACGGCCGTGATCGGCAGCATCACGTAGGCGAGGAGCCGGAGCGCGCGACCGACCATCCCCAGGTACTGCTCGACGGTTCCCCCGGCGAGCTCCCGGGAGAGCGCGGGCAACAGGACGATCCCGAGCGGCACCCCGATCACCCCGAGCGGGATCTGGAGCAGCGTCATCGCGAAGTTGAACGCGGTGAGGGCGCCGTCGCCGGGCAGTCCCGTCGCGAACAGCGTCATCGCGACGAACGTGATCTGGCTCGCGCCGAGTCCGATCGCCCGCGGGACCATGAGCGCCAGCGTCTTCCGCGCCAGCGGGTCGGCGAGATCGACGCCCGCGCGCGGGCGGTAGCCGATCGCCAGCACCGGCCGCAGCTGGATCAGCAGGTGGGCTGCCGAGCCGAGCACCACCCCCAGGGCCAGCCCGACCGGGCTTGCCACCGTCTGTCCGCCGACCGTCGTGCCGAGCGCCGGTGCGAGCAGGACCGCCCCGGCGATGATCCCCACGTTGTAGGCGACCGGTGCGAGCGAGGCCGCCGCGAACCGGTCGTTGGCGTTCAGCGCGCTCGTCGCGACGGCCCCGAGCGCGAGCAGGATCGGGCTGAGCAGCATGATCCGGGTCAGCTCGATCGTGCGCTCGAGCTGGGCGCCCTCGAAGTCCGTGATGAGCGGCATGACCCACGGCGCAGCGACGAAGAACACGGCACCGAGCACGACCAGGCCGACGAGCATCAGGTTCGCGATCGTGGCGACGATCCGCCAGGCCCGAGCCGGCTCGCCGGTCGCGAGCAATCCGGAGATGATCGGGACGAGCGCCGAGCTGAGCGCCCCCGCGGCCACGAGCTGGTAGATCAGGTCGGGGATTCGGAACGCCGCGTAGAAGGCGTCGAGCTCCGGGCCCGCGTCGAAGATCGCCCCGATGACCGCGACGCGGATCCAGCCGAGCGCCCGCGACAGCGCGAACGCGGCCCCGACCACGAGCCCGGCGCGCGCGATGGCGCCGCCGGCGCTCACGTGCTGGGAGCGCGGCGGGCGCGCGGGTGTGCCTCGAGATACGCGGAGCGGAGTCGGGCCGGCGACACGTGGGTGTAGACCTGCGTCGTCGCCAGGCTCTCGTGCCCGAGCAGCTCCTGGACGATCCGCAGGTCCGCCCCGCCGTCGAGCAGGTGGGTCGCGAACGAGTGCCGGAGGGTGTGCGGCGACACGCCGACCGGCAGCCCGGCCCGCCGGCAGAGCGCATCGAGCCGGTAACGGAGGCCGCGGACGCCGAGCGGACCGCCGCGGTGGTTCAGGAAGACCTCGGTCGGCGGCGCATCAGCGGTCGCGCACCGCTCGAGGAGGACGGGCCGGCCGTCCTCGAGGTACGCGAGGAGCGCGGCGCGTGCCGGTCGCCCGAGCAGCCCGACCCGCTCCTTGCGGCCCTTGCCGAGCACCCGCAGCTCGCCTCGCCGCAGGTCGAGCAGGCCGAGCTCCGCGGCCGCCAGCTCGCTGATCCGGAGACCCGCCGCGTATGCCGTCTCGACGAGCGCCCGATCGCGGAGCGCGAGCGCGGTCCGCAGCTCGGCGGCCCGTGGGTCGCCGGTCGGCGACTCGGCAAGCTCCTCGTCGACGACCGCCAGCAGTCGCTCGACCTGGTCGACCTCGAGGACGCGCGGCAGCCGTCGCGGCAGCCGGGGTGTCGCGATCGCCCCCCACGGGTCGCCGGGCGCGAGCTCGGCCCGGGCCGCCCAGCGGTGGAACGACCGGATCGCGGCGAGCCGTTGCGCGACCGTGCTCCGCGCGTGTCCGTCGGTGAGCCGGGCGACGTAGGCACGCAGGTCCGCCCGCGGTGGCCGCCGCCAATCGACCCCGCGCTCGGCCAGCCACTCGAGGTAGCCGCCGATCGCGGTGGCGTACGAGCGCTGGGTGTGAGGCGACGTGTCGCGTGCCGCGAGGCTGCGCAGGAATCGCTCGAGCGCAGGGTGGGTCGCGGCGCCGGCCGACCGGCTCACGCCTCCGCGGTGTCGGAGCTGTTGCCGTCGGTCGCCCGCGACGCCCGTGTCCCGGTCCGCCGCCCGCGGCCGCGCCCGTTGGTTCCGTTCCCACCGCTCGCGGCTCGGCGGCCGCGCGCGGGTCGCGCCAGGGCATCCGGGTTCGGCGGCCCACCCGCGTAGCGGGCGCCCGGCTCGATCGCCTCGGGGCCCGCGTCGATCGTCGCACCGCACGTGAGGCAGATCGCCGCATCGCCCTTGCGAGCGATCGGGCCGTCGTCGGTGTCGTGGAGGCCGCCGAGCGGCTCGAAGTTGGTCGTGTAGTCGCACCTGGGGTAGTTCGAGCACCCCCAGAAGACGTTTCCGGTGCGCCGGGCGCGACGCGCGACGAGCCGGCCGTCGCGGTTCTTCGGACAGGTGACCTCGAACGGCAGCTGGTCGGGCGGCGGCGGGCCGTCCTTGCGGATGTAGTCGCAGTCCGGATAGCGCGAGCACCCGACGAACGGCCCGAACCGGCCGCGCTTCGAGACGAGCGTCCCCTCACCGCACTTCGGGCACGTCTCGCCCTCGCCCGCGAGCGGCGGCGGCTCCTCGCCGGGCAGCGGTCGCGACTCCTTGTGCTCCGGGTACTGGGAGCAGGCGAGGAACCGGCCGTTACGGCCGAGCCGGATGACCATCGGGTGACCTTCGGAGCAGACCTCGTCGGTCTCCTCGGTCGTGAAGTCCGCGCGGCGGGTCGTGCGGCGGACCTCGTCGACGCGGTCGCGCAGCGGCGGATAGAACGCCTGGAGCAGCGGGACCCACGGCCGCTCGCCCCGGGCGATCTCGTCGAGCTCCTCCTCCATCCGCGCGGTGAACGCGAGATCGACGTAGTCGCCGAAGTGGCTGACGAGCAGGTCCGTGACGATCTCGCCGACGAGCTCGGGCCGCAGGCGCCGCTCCTCGACCCGAACGTAGCCGCGGTCGAGGATCGTCGAGATCGTTGCGGCGTACGTCGACGGGCGCCCGATCCCGTGCTCCTCGAGCGCCTTGATGAGCGTGGCCTCGGTGTACCGCGGCGGCGGCTCGGTGAAGTGCTGGGTCGGCGTGACGGCCTCGACGCTCGTGACGTCGCCCTCGCGCAGGGCGGGCAGCCGTCGGGATTCCTCGTCGTCCTCGGCCGCCTCGTCGTCGCGACCCTCGGTGTACACGCGGGCGAACCCGTCGAACAGCGTCCGGGTCGCGCTCGCCCGCAGCTCGTACGGGCCGTCCGCCAGCTCGACGGTCGTGGTCTCGAGCTCCTTCGGGGCCATCTGCGACGCGAGCGCCCGCTGCCAGATGAGCCGGTAGAGCCGGAGCTCCTCGGGCTTCAGGGTCCCGGCCAGCGCGTCGGGATCGCGGTGGAAGGACGTCGGCCGGATCGACTCGTGGGCCTCCTGCGCGCCCTTCGACTTGGTCCGGTAGACGCGGCCCTTCGGCATCGTGTACCGGTCGCCGTAGCGCCCCCCGATGACCTCGCGCGCCTCGCCCATCGCGACACCGGCCATCGCGGTCGAGTCGGTTCGCATGTAGGTGATGAGGCCCACGTGCCCGTCCGGGGTGTCGACGCCCTCGTAGAGCCGCTGCGCGATCGACATCGTTCGCTTCGGGCTGAACCCGAGCTTCCGGCTTGCCTCCTGCTGGAGCGTCGACGTCGTGAAGGGCGGCGCCGGGGACCGCTTCTGCGTTCGCACGCCGGTCTTCGTGACGCGCGGGCGCAGCGCCCGCAACGCCTCGGCGTGCCGCGTCGCGCTCGCCTCGTCGCCGACGTCGAGCGCCTCGCCGTCGATGCGAACGAGCTCGGCGGCGAACCGCTCCCCCGCCTCGGTCACGAGGATCGCCTCGAGGGTCCAGTACTCGCGCGGCGTGAAGGCCGCGATCTCGCGCTCGCGCTCGACGACGAGCCGGACCGCGACCGACTGGACACGCCCCGCCGAAAGGCCGCTGCGGACCTTGCGCGACAGGAGCGGGCTGAGCGTGTAGCCGACGAGCCGGTCCACGATCCGGCGTGCCTGCTGGGCGTCGACCAGGTTGCGGTCGATCTCGCGCGGGTTGGCGAACGCCTCGCGGATCGCCGGCTCGGTGATCTCGCTGAACGTCACCCGGCGGGTCTTGTCGCTCGGGACCTTGGCGGCCTCCGCGACGTGCCACGCGATCGCCTCCCCCTCGCGGTCGAGGTCGGTCGCGAGATAGACCGCGTCGGCGCCGCGGGCGGCCTTCTCGATCTCCGAGACCTGCTTGCGGCGGTCGTCGGCGATGACGTACTCGGGGGCGAAGTCGTGCTCGACGTCGACGCCGAACTTGCCCTTCCCGGGGTTCTCGGGCAGGTCGCGGACGTGCCCGTACGAGGCCAGGACGCGGTAGTCCGGCCCGAGATAGCGCTCGATGGTTCGCGCCTTGGCGGGCGATTCGACGATGACGAGGTTCTTCGGCACGGCCGGGAGTGTAGCACCGGGTCCTGCACGGACCCGTATCGCCGGATCGACCGCGGATCACCGTCGTCGGGCAACCCGCGAAGCGGGTTGGGCTACGCCTCGCGGATCCGGCGGAGGAAGTCCTCGTCGATCTCCAGGTCCTCGTCGAGATCGTCGTGGGCGCCGCCGCCCATCGGAATCGGCGCGAGCGACTCGCCCGCGGGCAGCGCCGGGTGGTCGCCCTGGAGCGATCGGGGCATGACCTCGATGAACCGCATGTGGAGCATCGGGAAGTAGAAGATCGAGTTGGTGTCGTCGGCGAAGATCGGCCGCTTCCCGTTCATCATCCGCAGGTTCGTGCAGCGGAGCAGCGTGGTTGTCGCGTCGGGCAGCTCGAACAGGTCCGCCATGAGCGGCTGCTCGTTGTTCAGGTGCAGGACGGCGTCACGGATCACCGGCGCATCGTGGGGCTCGCGCGGTGCGCCCGTCCCCCAGCCGATGGTCCGGGGTCAGGGGTGGTAGAAGTTGACGACGAGACGGACGCGGCCGCCGGACACCCAGACCCCGATCCCGGCCCGGTCGTACTTCGAGCTCATCATGTTCACGTAGTGGCCGCCGTTGTACGACTTCTCGCTCTGGAAGTAGAGGTGGCTCCCGAGGACCGCGGACCTGGGATTGCCCGAGCGGCAGCCGATGTTCTCCGCCCAGCGGTAGCTGGTGAAGCCGGCGCGGCGCAGCCGGTCGCCGGGGCTTCCGCCGATGAAGTGGTCGCAGGCGCCCCGGTTGGCGAGGAGCTTCGCGTAGGGGCGGGAGACCTTGCTCGAGATGCCGCTCGACAGCTGGAGCGGCGCGACGTTGCGACCGCCCGGGTTCTTGCAGCGACCCGTCGACGTCACCCAGCCGCCGGTCCTCGTGCAGTTCATGAGACCGAGGTAGTAGCGCTCGACCGCGCTCCAGTTGCCGGCGGCGACCGATCCGCCGCCCGACGACTTCGGCGGCTTCTCCTGCCGCTGCGTCTTCGGCGTGCGCGCGGGCTCCTGCGGCTCGGGCTTCGGGGGCGTGGTGAAGACGGCCGTCGCGACGCCCCCGAGCGGCGCCCCGGCGGCGCTCGCGGCCCGGGTGTCGACCCGGAGCACGATCCGGGCGTCCCACGGCAGCGGCGAGGCGGGGTCGAAGACGAGCACGGACCGGCCCTCGGCGAAGCGGACGGTGCCCTCGACGGCCTTCCCGTCCGCCTCGACCGTGAACGCGGACCGCGTCGATCGGCGGTCCATGGCCTCGGTGAAGCGGACCGAGAGCGTCGCGTCACGCGCGACCCGCTTCTCCCCGTCGGCCGGCCGGAAGCGAACGACCGAGGGCGCCTTCGCCGTTCGCGCGATCAGCGACGCGGGCTCGAGCAGCTCGCCGTCCGCCGTCCGCACGCCGGACACCGTCACCGCGTACCGGGTGTCGGCGGCGAGCGGAGCATCGGGCGTGAAGCGGAAGTGGGTCCCCGCCCCGAGCCCGCCGGTCGCCTCGAGCCGGCCGCCGACCGCCGGCTCGATGCGCAGCCCGGCCTCGACCGACTCGAGGGGCACCGGGCGGCTGAACGAGAGGTCGAGCCCGGTGTCGAGCGCGACGCGCTTGCCGGCCGGCGAGGTCGCCTCGATCACGGCGGTGGTCGCGTCTCGCGTGAGGAAGGCGGACCGAACCGTCTTCGACAGCGGTCGCCCGGTCCGGGCGAGGGCGCCCGCCTCGACCGTCACCGTGTGGTACGTGTCGGCCGACCACGCGTACCTCGGCGTCAGCGTGAGCGTGGTTCCGCTCGCGTCCCAGGCGAGGTCGACGGGCGTCGGGGGGTCGACGACGATCGCCGCCTCGACGGAGCTGCGCTCCATGGGCGTGCTGAACTCGATCGCAATCGGCGCGTCGAGCGGCTGGTTGATCGTCACCGCCGTGCGGAAGGCCGCGCTGGTCAGGGGAACCGTGACGGTCGGCGGGCGTGCCGTCGTCGCGCGCGGCCCCGCCGATGCGAGCATCCCCGTGCCGACGACGGCCGCGATCGCGACGACCGCCACGACGCGGGCGGCCGCGGACCGGCGGACGAGGACGGTCAGGTAGACGAGCGCGAGGACGGGGACGGACAGCGCCGCGGCGGCAAGCTTGCGCAATAGACGGTCGGCTCCTGGTCGTTGTCTGGGGCCACGGGCCAGAGCACGGATCCCCCGCGGATGGGGAACGCGGGATCGGCGACAGGCTAGCACCGACCGTCGCTGCGGGCAACGACGCCGAGGACGTCACGGCGCTCGTGATCGTCCGGATCGCGCGGTCGGTGCCCTCGTCTCGCTCACGGCGAGGCTGCCGGCCGGCCGATAGCGCCCGTGCGCGTCGGCCACGAGCCCGCGCGCCTCGAGCAGCGTGAGCGCCGCGAGAACGCCGGCGACCGGCAGCCCGGTGACCGCGACGAGCTCGTCGACGGTGGATCGGCCGTCCACGAGCTCCCGGGCGATCCGCGCCGCCGTGGCGGGCACGCCGACCAGCGTGGCCTCGGCGAGCGGTGCGGCCTCGATCGTGCCGGCCGCCTCGTGATCGATCAGCCCGAGGTCGTCGAGCAGCTGCGGGATGCCGCTCACGATCCGGGCCGCGCCGCCGTTGTCGCGAAGGAACGAGAGGCAGCCCGCCGACGCGGGGTCCGTGATTGCGCCCGGGACCAGGAAGCACTCGCGGCCCTGCTCCAGCGCCCACGAGGCCGTGATCAGCGCACCGCTGCTCGCCGGAGCCTCGACGACGACCGTGGCGTCGCTCAGCCCGCTGATGACGCGGTTGCGCCTCGGGAAGGTGCCGCGCGTCGGTCCGACGTCCGGGGGCAGCTCCGAGACCACGGCCCCGCCGACCCGCACGATCCGGTCCGCGAGCCGCTCGTGGGAGCGCGGGTAGAGCCGGCCGTGCCCGCCCCCGATCACCGCGATCGTCGTCCCGTCGGCGCTCACGGTCGCGGCATGGGCCGCGCCGTCGATCCCGATCGCGAGACCCGACACCACGGTCGCGCCGACGCGTGCAAGCGCTCCGGCGATCAGCGACGCTGTCCGGCGCCCGGCCAGCGTCGGCCGCCGGGTCCCGACGAGCGCGACCGCCCGCGCCGGGTCGAGCGCGCGGATGTCGCCGAGAACGAACAGCACGTGCGGCGGCAGCTCGATCGCCGCGAGTCGGTGCGGATAGAACCGCTCCTCGAGCGTGACGACCTCCAGGCCGAGCGCACGGATGCGGTCGAGCAGCGGACCCGCCCGGCCCGCGATCGTGGCGATGGCGGACGCGAGCGCCTTGCCGATGACCGGCCGGCGTCCGTCGAACCCGACGACCGGGCGGGCGGGGAGCACGGCCAGCCGCTCCACCCCGCCGGGGCTCGTCGCCTCGCGCAGGATGGCCGTGCCCGAGCCGAGCGCCTCGAGGAGGGCCGCGAAGCCCACCGGCCCGAGGCCGTCGACCGAGCTGAGGACCGCCCATGCGTCGCGCTCGGCGGAGGGCGGCCGGGACCACGGGCCGATCGCCGGCGCCGTGGCGCTCCCCGGACCCGTTCCAACGCCGATCACGTCACACCGCGATCGCGCTGGCCAGCCGCAGGCTCGGCGACCGGAACCGGGCTGCTTCCTCGAGGTGGTCGACCCGGACCCCGTCCGAGCCGTCGAGGTCGGCGATCGTCCGGGCCACCCGCAGCAGGCGTTCCGTGCCGCGTCCCGAGAGCC
This sequence comes from Chloroflexota bacterium, assembly GCA_044506615.1. Lineage (GTDB taxonomy): Bacteria > Chloroflexota > Limnocylindria > Limnocylindrales > CSP1-4 > DASTYU01. The sequence continues at coordinate 154,637 of JBIQKJ010000007.1, forward strand.
GCTCGATCTCCGACAGCTGGATCGCACGGAGCTCGGCGCGCCGGTCGAGTCGACAGGCGGCGCGCAGCGGCCGACCGCTCAGGCGCGCGCCGAGCCGCGTCCCGACCCGCGCACGTCCGAGAGCGCGCACGGGCGCCACCCGCCGCGCCACCGCAGCCGACGACTCGGGATCCGGGCCGCCGACGAGCGCGGCTCCCGGGACGCGCGGCATCGTCACCCACAGGTCGATCCGGTCGCGGATCGGGCCGGACACCCGGTCCGCGTAGCGCAGCACGACCGACGCAGGGCACCGGCACTCGGCAGCGTCGTCGCCCGCGTTGCCGCACGGACACGGGTTCATCGCCGCCACGAGCTGGAACCGGGCCGGGAACGTGATCGTCGCGCCGACCCGGGCGATCGCGACGCGACCGTCCTCGAGCGGCTGCCGGAGTGCCTCGAGGACGTCCCGCCCGAACTCGGGCAGCTCGTCGAGGAAGAGCACGCCGTGGTCGGCGCGCGTCACCTCGCCCGGTGTCAGCCGCGACCCGCCGACCATCCCGGCGTACGAGATCGTGTGATGCGGCGCCCGGAACGGCGGTCGCCGGATCAGGCCGTCGATCGGCCCCTCCCCGGCCGCCGAGGCGATGACCGTCACCTCGAGCGCGGCCGCGTCGTCGAGCGGCGGGAGCAGCCCGGGGATCGTCCGCGCGAGCAGCGTCTTGCCGGAGCCCGGCGGTCCGACGAACGCGATCCCGTGCCCGCCGGCGAGCGCGATCTCGAGACCCCGTCGCGCCTCCAGCTGGCCGCGGACGTCGGCCAGGTCCGGCACGTCGGGCTCCGGGGCGCGCGGGCCGCTCGGTGGCGACGCGTCCCGTGCACCGGCGAGCTCGATCCCCTCCCCGACCAGCTCGACCCGCGGGATCGTGCCGCCTCGTCGTCGCGATCGTCGAGAGCGCAGGTGCTCGACCGCCTCGCCGAGCGTCGCCGCGCCCGCGAGCTCGACCCCGTCCACGAGCGAGGCCTCCGCCCGCGCGGCCGCGGGCACCACGATCCGCCGGTAGCCGCGCCGGGCGAGCGCGGCGACCATCGGCAGGACGCCCGGCACCGGCCGCACCTCACCCCCGAGCGACAGCTCGCCGATCAGCGCCCAGCGGCCCGCGCCCGGCCGCAGCTGCTCCGAGCCGAGCAGGATGCCGACCGCGATCGCGAGATCCAGCGACGCTCCGGCCTTGCGCAGCTCCGCCGGGGCGAGGTTCACCGTGATCCGCCGCGGCGGATGGACGTAGCCGCTGTTGCGGACCGCGCCGCGGACCCGCTCGCGCGCCTCGCGGAGCGCGGCGTCGGCCAGACCGACGATCGTGAACCCGGGCAGCCCGGGCGCAACGTCGACCTCGACCCGGATGACCCGGCCGGTCAGGCCGTGGAGCGTGGCGGACGGGACGGTCGCAAGCACGCGGCGAGCCTACGCCGCGTCGCTCACCTCCCGATCAACGGCGGATCGACCGCCGCTTCGCGAGCGGCGCCTCAGGCGCGCGCGGTCGCAGGCTCGCCGGCCGCCGCCGCACCCGGCTTGTCGATCGCCCGGGCGAACTGGAGGAGCGAGCTGCCGAGCAGCGAATCGGCCTTCGTGAACATGAACGGCGCGCCCGAGTTCAGGGCGCTGATCGCGCCGCGGTACTCGTTCACGACCTGGTGGTCGATCGTCCGCTTCAGCGCACCCTCGGCGTTCTTCACGCTGATCCCGGTGAACGCGTTCGAACGGTTGAGCACGAGCTGGACCTTGCTCGCCTCGTAGCCGAGGTGCCCGATGGTCTCGAGCACGAGCCGCACGTTCTTCAGGCACGACAGGTCGGCGGTCATGATCACGAAGATCGTCTCGGACGCCTCGAGGATGCCGAGGTTGATGTCGTCGAGCCGCTTGTCGATGTCGACCAGCACGTAGTCGTAGAGGTCGCGCAGGTGGTCGAGGATCAGCGGCATGTGGTTGGTCGTCACGAGCTCGGCGGTCTCGGGGGTCGGCGGCGCGAGCAGCAGGTCGACGCCCGAGTCGTGCTTCACGAGGACCTGCTTGATCAGGTCCTGGTCCATCGACGGCGCGGTCACGATGTCGACGATGCTCTTGCGATCGAGCCCAAGGTCGAGGAAGACCCGGTGGTCGCCGAACTGCAGGTTGCCGTCGATCAGGCACACCTTGCGGCCGAGCTCGCGATGGAGCGCGATCGCCGTGTTGATCGCGATCGTCGTGGTGCCGACCCCGCCCTTCGCGCCGTAGAACGCGTGGACGCGCCCGAGCGGCGGCCGGGCGAGCATGAGGTCCTTCGGCGCGAACCGCGCGAGCAGGCTCTTGATCCGCGCGAGCAGCTCGGCCGGGTGGAACGGCTTGATCAGGTAGTCGTCGGCGCCGGCCCGCAGCCCCCGGACCTTCTGCTCCACCTCGCGCTCGGCGGTGAGCATGATGATCGGGACGTGGCTCCCATCACCTTCCTCGGCCCGGATCTTCTGCGCGACCTGGTAGCCGTCGAGCTTCGGGAGCATGACGTCGAGCAGGATCAGGTCGGGCGTCTCGGCGCCCCACAGGCGGAACCCCTCGGCGCCGTCGGATGCGATCAGGACGTCGTAGCCCTCCTGCTTCAGCGTGTACTGGAGCAGGCGCTGGACATTCGGATCGTCATCGACCACGAGGATCTTGGCGGCCATGAATCCTCCCCGACGTGGTGTGCGTGGTCTCGCGGCCGTCTTCCCGGCCCCGCGGGCGCCGCGATTATAGGCTGCCGGTCCGGGCCTCGACGAAGGCGCCCCGCAGCCATGCCCCGACGCGCGACTCCCAGCCGGCCGGATCCGCGGCATGGGCGCCCGCGTGACCCGCTCCCGGAACGACCCAGTGCTCGGCCGACGGACCGGCCGCGGCGGCGAGCCGGCGGCCGTCGGCAAGCGGGACCGTGTCGTCGTCCTCGCCGTGGATCAGCAGCAGCGGGACGGGCTCGACGAGCCCGATCATGCGGATCGGTTCGGTGGCCCGCGGGTCCGCCCCGAGCTCCCGGGCGGCGGCCACAAAGAGCCGGTTCGCCACGACCCGCCCGAACGGCCCCGGCAGCCGCGACCCGACCGCGACCGCCAGCTCGGGCGCGGCGGAGTCCGCGACCACCGCCACGATCCGCGGGCGGGGCGGCGGCTCGACCCCGGCCGGCGCATCGAGGTCCATGTCGGCGCTCGCGAGGGAGCCGTCGCCGAGGATGCCGACCGCGGCGATCGCGGTGATCGCGCCCATCGACGTGCCCACGAGCGCGACCCGCCTGATCCCCCGCTCCCCGAGCCACGCCAGCGCTCCGGCGACATCCTCGACCTCGTGCAGGCCGAACGTGGTCGGGGCGTCATCCGATTCGCCGTGGCCACGGAAGTCGAGCGCGAGGAGGCCCGCGACGCGCCGCAGGAACGGCCCGTATTCGACGATGTCCGGTGCGACGGAGCCTGACCACCCGTGCAGCAGGACGATGGCCTCGTGCGGATCGGGCTGCCACGGCGTGTCGCCGGTCTCCCCGGCGTCCTCGCCGTCGCCGGTCTCGCCGGCCTCCGCGGGGATCCAGCGACCCGAAAGGCGGAGCCCGTCGCGGGACCGCAGGCGAACGACCTCGCCGCCGAGCGCCTCGATCGTGGGCGCGAGCGACGCCTCGTCCGGCAGCGTGCGAGGCGCATCGAGGATGCGCCGTCCGCCCCGCCCGAGGACCGCTCGCGCCGCGACGATCGGGACCGTGACCGCTGCGGCGACGCCGGCCAGACCCAGCGCCCGCCGCGTCACTGCGCGGGCGGCTCCGTCGGAGGCCCGCCGGCCGGCGGCGCGCCCGCGGGGGGCGTCGACCCCGCTTGAGTGCCGCTGGTGCCCGGCGAAACCCGGCGCGGCCCCGACGACGAGCCACCGGCGCCGCCGTCGCCGCCCCCGCGGCCGTCGACCGGCGAGAGGTAGTCGGTGAACGGCTCGAGCAGCTTCGTGAACTCGATCGGGATGACGAACTTCGTGGACGGGCCCTGCCCGAGCGACTTGAGGGCCTCGAGGTACTGGAGCGACATCGTCTTCTGGTCGACGCCGGTGGCCGCCTGGAAGATCCGTGTGAGCGCCTCGCTGAAGCCCTCGGCCCGCAGGATCGCCGCCTGCCGCTCGCCCTCGGCCTTGAGGATCTCGGACTGCTTCTGGCCCTCGGCCACGTTGATCGCCGACTGGCGCGCGCCCTCGGATTCGGTGATGACCGCCCGGCGGTTCCGCTCCGCGGAGAGCATCCGGTTCATCGACTCGAGGATGTCGCGCGGCGGCGTGATCTCGCGGATCTCGACCCGGGTCACCTTGCCGCCCCAGTTCTCGGTGATCTCGTCGAGCTTCGTGCGCAGGACCTCGTTGATCTGGTCGCGCTTCGACAGCACGTCGTCGAGGAGGAAGTCGCCGACGACCGCCCGCAGGTTCGTGGTCGCGACGCCCGCGAGCGCCCCGACGAAGTCCTGCACGTTCACGACGCTCTTGAGCGGATCGACGATCCGCCAGTAGATGAGGAAGTCGATCGGGATCGTGACGTTGTCCTTGGTGATCGCGGTCTGCGACGGCACCTCGACGTACTGCTCGCGCAGGTTGACCCGCTGCGGGCGGTCGATGAACGGGATCAGCAGGACGAGACCGGGCCCCTTGACCAGCGAGTCGTCGGTGTTGCCGAGCCGGTACACGACGAGCTTGTCGCCGCGGTTCACGACGCGGATCGACAGCCACAGCACCAGCAGGATCAGGAGACCGATCGCGATCGCGGTCGCGAGCAGGGTCACGTCGGGCACGGGCTTGCCTCCTCCAGAGCGGGTTGGCCGGTCAGGCCGGGTTCTCGAGCGGTTCGACGATCAGTGTGAGCCCTTCCTGCCCGACGACGCGCACCTCGGTACCGGGCGTCACGGCCTGGCCGTCGGCGGTCCGGGCGGTCCACTCCTCGCCGGCGGCGTACACCACCCCGACCGGCGCAAGCGTCGAGCGGACCTTGCCGATGGCCCCGTCGGCCAGCACGAGCGCAGTCGCGGCCGGGCCGATCAGCGCCTGCCGCCGGCGCCAGCGGATCACGATGTAGAGCACGAGGGCCATGTACGCCGCGGTCGACAGCGTGAGCGCGAAGATGACCCGCGGATCGACCTGGATCACCGGCCCGGTCGGGGTGCCGGGCTCCGTGTAGAGCGCGGCGGCGCCCAGCGCGAAGCACACGATCCCTGCGACCGTGAGCAGTCCGTGGCTCGCCACGTTGAACTCGAGGATGAACATCACGATCCCGAGGCCGAGCAGCAGCAGCCCGGCGACGTTGAGCGGCAGGCTGCCGAAGCCGATGAACGCGAGGATGATCGCGATCGCGCCCAGGATGCCGGTGACGAAGTTCGGGCTGATGACCTCGTAGAGCAGCCCGTACGTCCCGACCGTGAACAGGATGAACGCGATGTTGGGGTCGGACAGGAGGTGCAGGAACGCCTGGAACGGGTTCATCGGCAGCTCGTACGTGGCGGCGCCCGCCGTGTCGATCGTGACCTCGGAGCCATCGTCGAGGCGGACCACCCGCCCGTCGGCCAGCTCGAGCACCGCGTCGAGCGATGCCGCGATCCCATCGATCGCGCCGAGCTCCTCGGCCTCGGCGGCCGTCGCCGCGACGGCGTCGGTGATCGTCGACACGGCCCACTCGGCGTTGCGACCCCGTTCGACCGCGATCGAGCGCATGAGCGCGCTCGTGTCCTCGACGACCTTGCGGTTCATGGTCTCGGGGATGTCCTCGCCGCTGCCGGTGACCGGCGAGGCGGCGCCGATGTTCGTCCCGGGCGCCATGACCGCGACGTGCGCCGCGAGCGTGATGAACGTCCCGGCGCTCGCGGCATGCGAGCCCGACGGCGCCACCCACACGATCGTCGGGATCGGCGCCTGCAGGAGCGCGGTGACGATCCGGCGCGTCTGACCGAGCTCCCCGCCGGGGGTGTGGAGGCGGATGACGACGGCGTTCGCGCCGTCCCGGTCCGCCTTGGCGATCCCTTCCTCGAGGTACGTCGCGAGCACCGCGTCGACCACGCCGGTCGCAGGCAGCACCGCCACCGACCGGCCGTCGGCGGCGCGCGCCGGGCTCCCGGCGAGCATGAGCACCAGCCCGATGAGCATCGGGGCGGCGAACGCGAAACGAGCGATACGACGGCGCACGACCGTGACCTCCGGCCGGCCTATCGTACCCCGGCCCGATCGAGGTACTCGAAGGCGAGCCGGCTCCACGTCTCGAGGCGGTCGGCGACGGCCGCGACCTCGGACGGGGCGGCGAATCGACCCGAGAGCTTGTGGGTCTCGCGAATCGCGACCGGGCGGCCGCCCGCATCGGCGAGATACACCGCGCCGACATGGACGGCGCCCACCTCCGTCGTGTCGTCGTTGAGCAGCCCGACGAGGCGGAACGCGGGATCGAAGTCGGCGACGAGCTCCTCGGCCCACTCCCGGCGCAGTCCGCCGAGCAGGCCGCCGTCGCCGGGGTTGAGATGACCCCCGACCCCGATCGAATAGCGGTCGTGGAGCCGCGCGTCGCCCCCCGCACGCGTTCGCTGCATGAGGAAGTAGCGCTCGCCATCCCGGAGCACGAGGTACGGGATGACCTGCTTGAACGTCGGGTCGGTCTCCATCGTCGCCCGCGGCTCGAAGCGGCCGGCCGCCGCCACGACGGATTCGAACGTATCGAGCCCGTCGCTCCGGATCCCGTACCAGCCCGCGCCGTCGGGCAGGACGGCCCGCGGAACGACGAGCACGAGCTCGTCGGTCATCGGGCGGACTCCGCGTCCTCGAGACGGTCCCTCGCCTCGGCGAGTCGCGCCCGGATGGCGGCCTCGTCCGGTCCATCGGCTGCTTCGAGCTCGGCCAGCCAGGAATCGAGCACGGCCTGGACATCGCGGATGCGCTCGGCCAGCGCCGCGGCGTTCGTCACCGCAATCCCCGTTCCCATCGCGACGTCGCCGCGGGCGAGCCGGGTCATGTCCCGCCAGCCCGTCGCGGCAAGCGCCCGCGCCACCGGCCAGTCCGGGCGGGGCCGCCCCGCACTGCCCGTGACGGCCTCGACGAGCGCCGCCGCAAGCACGAGCGGCAGGTGGCTGATCGCGGCGACCGCCCGGTCGTGCGCCGCGGCGTCGAGCCGGACGGGGCGCGCGCCGCACGCCACCGCGAGCGTCTCGACTGCGATGGTGGCCGCGACATCGTCCTCGTCGATGGGCGTCACGACCCACGGTCGTCCCCTGAAGAGCTCGGCCGTCGCCGCGTCGTAGCCGCTGGTCTCGCGGCCCGCCATCGGGTGGCCGCCGACGAATCGCAGACCGAGCTCGCCCGCGCGCTCGACGATCATGCCCTTCGTGCTCGCGACGTCCGTGATCACGGGCCCGTCGTCCGAGTCGCCCGGCGGGCCGGCCGCCAGCGCAGCGAGCTGGTCGAGGATGACGGTCGACGGCGCCGCCAGCACGATCAGGTCGGCGCCGTCGCTGGCTTCCTCGGGCGTGGCGGCCGCCACGGCGACCACGCCGTCGCGCAACGCCTGCCGGGGGCCGTCGCCGCGAGGACTCCAGGCCCGCACGCGCCACGCATCGCGGTCCGGGGCGACCGCAAGCGCGCGCGCGATCGACCCGCCGATGAGCCCCAACCCGAGCAGCGCGACCTCCATCCGCCCGAGTATCGCAGCCTCGGGGTCGCACGAGCGGGCGGATCGGCGTCGAGGCGGGTGCTACCATCGACCGGCGTCGTGAGCGCCCCGATACCACCTTCACCAGCCGTCCCAGACACGCCACCGTCCTCGTGAGGGAATCCCTCGACGTGACCCCTGACGCCAAATCGATCCGTGTCCTGCTCGTCGACGACCACCAGCTGCTGACCGGCTCGCTCTCGCAGATCCTCGATCGCGAGCCCGACATCGCCGTGGCCGGGGTCGCGGCGTCCGTCGCCGAGGCCAAGCAGCTCGCCCGCGAGCGCATGGACGTCGTCCTCATGGACTACAAGCTGCCCGACGGCACGGGGGCCGAGGCGACCCGCGCGATCAAGGCCCGCTGGCCGACGGCGCGCGTCGTGATGCTCACCGCGCTGAACGACGACGAGACCGTGCTCGAGTCGATCCAGGCCGGCGCCGACGGCTACCTGACGAAGGACCGGATCGTCGAGGACGTCGTCTCCGCCGTGCGCTCGGCGCACGCCGGCGAGACCCTCCTGCCGCGCTCCGTGATCATGGGCATCGCGCAGCGGGTCGCCGCGGCCCGCGATCGGTCGGCCGAGCGCCAGCCGATCGAGCAGCTGACGCCGCGCGAGCTCGAGGTCCTGCGCGCGCTCACCGAGGGGCTCTCGACCCCGGAGATCTGCGACCGGTTGTTCATCGCCCCGAACACGCTCCGGACACACGTCCAGAACATCATGGGCAAGCTCCGGGTGCACTCCAAGCTCGAGGCCGTGGCGTTCGCGCTGCGCCACCGGCTCGTCGAGCCGCCGCGCGCCGAGGATCGGCTCTACTAGCCCGCCCGGGCGTCGCTCAGTCGACCCAGCCCGCCTGGTCGTCGCGGGCCCGGCCGCCGACTCCCGCCTGTCCGCCCCGCCGCCGGATCTTGCGGCGCTCGTCGAGGCGGCGCTCGACGCCCTCCGGCGGGCCGGGCTCGTCGTCGGGGTTCTGCCGGCGGATCGCGAGCCGTCGTTCCGACTCCCGACGCTCCTCGTTGAGGAACGCGCCGCAGCGCGGACAGCGGCGCTCCTCGGCGAACAGCGATTCGAGCGGCGACACCGTGTAGATCTGGCGACCGCACGACCAGCAGGCAAGTCTCGGCATGGGCCAATCCTACGATCGAAGCGTTCTTCGTTTCATCTCGGGCGAGGCCCGTTTACGTTCATTTGGTGATGCGCGTCAACGGCCCTGGACCCGAAGATGCGGTCCGGGTCGCCCTCAGGCGGCCGGGCGGCTACTCGGGCAGGTGGTCGCTTCAGCGGGTCGTTCCGATCCCCCCGGAACGGCCCGCTCGCTGACTCCTTGGATCCCTACAGGGCCGGAAGACCGGCCAGCGCGACCTCAACCTTCTCCCGCGGGTACTCGTAGTCCTCGAGCTTGCCGCTGAGGAACCGCTCGTAGGCAGTCAGGTCGAAGTGGCCGTGGCCCGAGAGGTTGAACAGGATCACCCGCGACTCGCCCGACTCGCGCGCGTCCAGCGCCTCGTCGATCGCGACGCGGATGGCATGCGTCGACTCGGGCGCCGGGAGGATCCCCTCGCTTCGGGCGAACTGGACGCCAGCCTCGAAGCTCGCCCGCTGGTGAACGCTCCGTGCGTCGATGAAGCCGTGCTCCTTGAGCAGGCTCACGAGCGGCGCCATGCCGTGGTAGCGAAGACCGCCCGCGTGGATGGGCTCCGGGATGAACTCGGAGCCGAGCGTGTGCATCTTCACGAGCGGCGTGAGATGACCGGTGTCGCCGAAGTCGTACGTGTAGACGCCGCGGGTGAGGCTCGGGGCCGCCTCGGGCTCGACCGCGATGACCCGGTGCGAAGCCTCCTCGCGCAGGTTGCGCCCGACGAACGGGAACGTGAGGCCCGCGAAGTTCGAGCCGCCGCCTGCACAGCCGATGACGACGTCGGGCGCCTCGCCGGCCATCTCCATCTGCTCGATTGCCTCGAGCCCGATCACGGTCTGGTGGAGGAGGACGTGGTTGAGCACCGAGCCGAGGCTGTACTTGGTGTCGTCGCGGGTCGCGGCGTCCTCGACCGCCTCGGAGATTGCGATCCCGAGCGATCCGGGCGTGTCGGGGGTCTCCTCGAGGACCTTGCGGCCGTAGTTCGTCGTCGGCGACGGGCTGGCGACGACCTCGGCCCCATAGGTTTCCATGAGGATCCGCCGATACGGCTTCTGGTCGTAGCTCGCGCGGACCATGTAGACCTTGACGTCCAGCCCGAACATCGCGCCCGCGATCGACAGCGCGCTCCCCCACTGCCCGGCGCCGGTCTCGGTGGCGAGCCGCGTCACGCCCTCCTGCTTGTTGTAGAAGGCCTGCGCGATCGCCGTGTTCGGCTTGTGGCTGCCGGCCGGGCTGGCGCCCTCGTACTTGTAATAGATGTGGGCGGGCGTATCGAGCGCGCGCTCGAGCCGATGCGCCCGGAACAGCGGGCTCGGCCGGTACAGCCGGTAGGCGTCGCGGACGGGCTCCGGGATTTCGATCTCGCGCTCGGCCGACACCTCCTGGCCGATGAGCGCCATCGGGAAGAGCGGCGCCAGGTCGTCCGGGCCGAGCGGCTGGCGGGTCCCCGGGTGGAGCGGCGGCGACGGCGGGACAGGAAGGTCGGCGGCGATGTTGTACCAGGCGCGCGGGATGCGCGATTCGTCGAGGACGAACTTGGTCTGCCTGGGATCGGACGGCATCGGGACCTCCTGTGTCCGGCCCGTGATGCGAGCGACGGGTGAGCCGGGGACGCCGAGCCTACTGCGCCCGCGCCCGCCCGTGCAACACGGCGGTCTCGAGCGGCGCGTACCGGGCGGGACCGCCGCCGGTGATGCTCTCGAACAGCACGATGCGGTCGACCCGGAACGGAAGGCGGAGCCGGCTGGCCTCGTCGATGAGACGCGCGGCAACCTCGGGGCCGCGTGCGATCCCGTCGGACCGGGCGAGCGTCACGTGGGGTCGGAACGGACGGTCGCCCGACGGCCAGCCGGCCTCGACCAGCGCCGCGTCGACGGTCCGTGCGAGCTCCGCGAACGCTGCCGCGCCCTCGGTCACCGCGAGCCACAGCGTCCGGGGCCGGTGCGGGCTCGGGAACGCGCCGCCGCCGGCGACGACCGCGTCGAAGGGCACGGCGGCCTCGGCGGCGCGCCCGACGGCCGCGGTGGTCGCCGCCACGCGGTCCTCCGGCGTGGGACCGAGGAAACGGAGCGTCAGGTGCAGTCCGTCGAGCCTGACCCAGCGGACGTCGCGGTCGGCGCCGCGGCGGGGGGCGGACGCGGGCACCGGCACGCGGAGGCGCTCCACGAGCGCGGCAATCTCGCCCGACGCGTCATCCGGCAGCGGAACTGCGACGAAGAGCCGTCGGCCGGGCAGCGCGGCGACGTCGCGCCAGTGCGGGCGGCGACCTCGGGGAGGGGGCCCGCCTTCGGTCACGGGCGGCGTGCCGCGACCTCGCGCTCCCAGCTCGACCGGTCGCTCCGCAGGATCTCGTGGGCGCGCTCCAGATCGCGCCAGCCGAGCACCTCGACGGTCTTGTCCTCGAGGAACTTGTACGTGTCGAAGAAGTGCTCGATCTCGACCAGCCGGTGCGGCCGGACCTGGTCGAGCCGCTCGATGTGGCGCTGGTGCGGGTCGCCCAGCGCGACGCACAGCACCTTGAAGTCGAAGCCCTTCTCGTCGCGCATCTCGAGCCCGCCGATCGGCCTCGCCCAGACGTGGCAGCCGGTGAACGTGGGCTCGTCGATGATCAGCAGCGCGTCCGTGTGGTCGCCGTCGTCGGCGCGGGTCCCCTCGATGAACCCGTAGTCGAAGTTGTAGTAGACGGCCGACGAGAGCACGCGGTCGAGTCGGAAGACGCCGGCCTCCTCGTCGAACTCGTACTTGTTCCGGCTGCCCCGCGGGATCTCCACGACGATCTCGACGACGTCGGGGAAGGCGTGCGTTGTCATCGAACGAACGATAGCGCGCGGGCTCGCTCCCGACGCGGACGGCAGCCCCGTCCGCCGCTCGTCAGCGCTCGGGACGCCCGCGTCGGGCGAGCGGGAGCGCGATCCAGAACGCGGCGTACACGACCGCGGTGCCGATCGCCGCGACGACCGCCGCCGTCCCGCCGTAGACCACGTCGGCGACGAGGTAGATCGAGCACCCGATCCCGACCGCGGTCGCCAGCGTTCCGGCGATCAGCAGCTTGTTCGCGTCGAACAGCATCTGCTCCTTGTTGCCCTGCCGGAAGTTCAAGCGGTGGTACATCGACGGGGTGATGAGCAGCGCGGTCGCCAGGGCGCTGGCGAGCAGGGCGACCGTGTAGACGGCCTGATCCTCGCCGGTCGTCTCGGTGAACCGTTGCTGGAACGGCAGGATGAGCAGGAACGCGAACAGCACCTGGACGCCGGGCAGCGCGACCCGGATCTCGTTGAGCAGCTCGATCAGCTCGCGATCGAGCCGCTCCTTCTCGCCCTCGTCGGGGTTCGCGTGTCGGTCCTTGTCGTCGGTGTCGGCCATGGCGCGCGGGAGCGTAGGTCGTGCGGCCTCTCCGGGGGGTCGCTGCCCGATGACGTTCCGTTGCCGCTGCATCGCGAAGGGCGTGCCGGCCCGGGTCGGGGTCGGGTGGGCCGGCGCCGATTCTCGTCCCACGAGAGCAGGCGGCGTTCCGGCACCCCTTGACGTCGCAGGTTCGCGTGCCGGGAGAAGGAGCGACGCGCACCGTCGAATCCTTGCGTCCTGCGAGAAGGCGCAACGGATCCGGGCCGAAGCGGGTCCTCTGCTCTCGCCCTGCGAGAACCGGGGCGGGCGCGCGGGGCGCGCCGCCCGCTCGGACCCCTCGCCGCGTCGCCTCGGCCGTGGAGCGGTCAGTCGTTGAGAGCCGCTCCTCGAATCCTCCGGCCGATGGCTCGCGGGGCGTCGCCTCGGCCGTCGGTGCGGTCAGTCGTTGTAGAGCCGCTCCTCGATCAGCTTCTCTTGAACGGTGCGTCCGTTCGGGTCGAAGCAGCTGAACTCGAAGTGCTTCTCGAACTCGAGGTCGACGTTGTCCTGCCCGCCGCGGTTCTTCTCGACCGAGACGACCACCCAGTCGCGGAAGCGCTGCGCCTGGTACGGGTTGAACTCGATGTTGACCTTCGCGACGATGTGGTACTTCTCGTTGAGGATCAGGATGATGTCGGCCTCGTAGTTGATCGCCGACGAGCCGCGCAGGTGGAAGTTGCGCAGCCGCGACGCCTTGAGGCCTTCCTTGTCCGCCGCGACGATCGAGATCATCGGGACGTCCTCGGCGAGCGCGATGTCCTTCAGCCCGTTGACGACGAACGTGACCTTCTCGGTCTCGTTCTCGGGCTCGGGGACCTGCGGGACCTTCTGGAGGTAGTCGACGAAGACAACCAGGCGCCGGTCGCCCGACAGCGCCCGGTGCTGCTGCACGAGCTTGCGGATGTTGTCGATCGTGCTCGCCGTCTGCGACCCGCGGAGCAGGAACAGGTTCTGCCCGTAGCGCGCGATCCGGTCGAGCGACGGCCGGAGGCGCGGGTTGTTGGCAAGCTGCGGCCCGACCGACCCCTCGGCCATCCATGTCCCGAGGATCTCCTTGCGGACGTCCTGGATCTTGATCGCGCCGGTCTTGTGGGGGAGGTGCGCGAGCGCCGATTCCATCGCGATCAGCCGGTTGAGGAGGTACAGCTCGTCGTGCTCGAAGCAGATGTACAGCACGTTGGCCTGACCGCCCGAGGCCACGTTGCGCGCCATCTGCAGCGCCATCGTCGTCTTGCCCGTGCCCTGCGCACCGCCGATGAGCAGGAGCTCGCCGGCACGCAGGCCGGTGCCGATCGTCTTGTCGAGCGGGGTGAACCCGAGCGGAACCGGCTGGTACTCCCCGACGTTGCCGCTCGTGACCTTGTCGTTGAGGTCGACCAGGACGTCGAGCGCGGAACGCGGGGCCATGCTGCCGTTGTCGGTGTCGAGCCGCCACGTCCCGGACGTGGTCGGCGGCGCAGAAGTCAGGTCTGCAGCTTCGGTGCTCACGCGGTTCAGATCCTCCCCGGGGATGTGGCGGTCGCCGCATCGTAGCACCGGTGGTGCGGCCAGACACCCACCCTAACGGCCCGGGTCGGACCCCGTACTGTCGGCGGTTGTCAGCGTGGCCAATTCGTCCAGGGTGCGCGCCACGCAGCGGATTCCGGCCTCGTAGTTCGGGAGGTGCATCGACTCGTTCGGCGCATGCGCGTTGTCGTCGGGCGGGCTGAACCCGAGGAGCACGACCGGCAGCCCGAGCAGGGTCCCGAAACTCGCGCCGACCGGGATCGAGCCGCCCTCGCGCATGTACAGCGGCTCGCGCCCGAAGGTCGCCCCGACGGCCCGCGCAGCGGCCTTCGTCGCGGGGTGGTCGATCGGCATGAGGCTCGGGTGACCGCCGCCGAGCATCCGGACCGTGGTCCGAACGCCGGGCGGCGCGATCTCGGCGACGTAGTCCCGCACGAGCTCGAAGATGCGGTCGGGGTCCTGGTCGGCGACCAGCCGGCAGCTGACTTTCGCGTGGGCGTGGGCCGGGATGATCGTCTTCGAGCCCTCGCCCTGGAAGCCGCCCCAGATGCCGTTCACGTCGAGCGTGGGCCGGGCGCCGCGGCGTTCGAGCGTCGTGAATCCCGACTCCCCGTGGAGCGCGGGCACGCCCACCGACGCGCGGTACGCCCCCTCGTCGAACGGCAGGGCGGCGAAGGCAGCACGGTCCGCGTCGGTCAGCGGCACGACGTCGTCGTAGAAGCCCGGTACCCGGATCCGCCCGTCGGGCCCCTTGAGCGCCGCGATGATCGCCGCGAGCGCGTTGGCCGGGTTCTCGACGGCGCCCCCGTGGGTCCCCGAGTGGAGATCGACCGGGCTGCCCTCGACGTCGATCTGCATGTAGCACAGGCCGCGCAGCCCGACCGTGATCGACGGGAGGTTGCCCTCGAAGAACCCGGTGTCGCTGATCAGGGCGACGTCCGCGCGGAGCCGGTCGCGGTTCGCTTCGATCCACCGGTCGAGGTGGCTCGACTCGAACTCCTCGTCGCCCTCGAAGACGTAGCGGACGTTGACCGGCAGCCGGCCGCGCGTGCGGAGCAGCGCTTCCAGTGCCATCAGGTGCAGGTGGATCTGGCCCTTGTCGTCGGCCGCGCCGCGCGCCAGCATCCGATCCCCGACGACGACCGGCTCGAACGGCGGGCTCGTCCACAGGTCGAGCGGGTCGACGGGCTGGACGTCGTAGTGGCCGTAGATGACGACGGTCGGTGCGCCCTCGGCGTGGAGCCAGTCGGCGTAGACGACCGGGTGGCCGGTGTTCTCGGAGACCTCGACATGCTCGGCCCCGATCTCCCGGAGCGTGTCCGCGATCCACGTCGCCGCGCGGCGACAGTCGTCGGCGTGCTCGGGCAGCGCCGAGATGCTCGGGATCCGTAGGAACGCCTTGTAGCTCTCGAGGCGCCGCTCCGCGGTGTCGGCGAGGTGGCGCTCGAGCTCGGGGTCCGCGGGCACGAAGTCGGTCGTCATGGGATGCTCCTATGTCAAGCGGCCGCCGCGAGAATCGCTCGCAGGGCTGCTCGATGG
>JBIQKJ010000008.1:0-167748 GCA_044506615.1 Chloroflexota bacterium
TGGGCAACGATGGTATGAGCCAGATCGCCCGGACAGCCGACAGCGTGACACTCAGGTGATGGTACCGATCCCGCCGAATCGCCCCAGCGCGTACACTCCGGAGCCGGCCGGTGGCGCGCCGACAGGGAGGACGGGGCTACGGATTGGTCGAATCGGGGTCGCACCGCCCTGATCGCTCTCGCGCTCATCGCGGTGCTGGGCGCCGGGACCCTCGGAATCCTCGCGGCGACGTCCCCGCAGGACAGCCCGCCGCCCACCCGGGCCCCCGCCGCCACCGCGCGAGCGAGCCAGCCGCCGCCGCTCCCCTCGCCGCCCGCCGTGGCGTCCTACCGCGACTTCGTCTTCGAGACCGACGTGATCACGGCGCCGACCGCGACGAAGACGCAGTCGAAGCTCTGGTACTCCCACGGAACGTGGTGGGGCGCGCTGTTCCAGCCGTCCACGAACCAGCTGAACGTGTTCCGACTCGACTGGGACCGGCAGCAGTGGATCGACACCGGGACGTTGGTCGACGAGCGCTCCACCGCGGACCCCGACGTGCTGTGGACCGGCGAGCACCTGTACGTGCTGAGTGCCGGGCCGCACGATCGCAGCCAGGATGCGGCGCGCGTCCTGCGGTTCAGCTACGACGCGTCGATCGAACGGTTCACCCTCGATCCGAACTTCCCGGTCCTCGTCTCCGAGACCGGCGTCGAGGCGGCGGTCATCAGCCAGGCCGCCGACGGGCGCCTGTGGGCGACGTACACCGCCGGCAACCAGGTCTGGACGGTCCACTCGCTCGAGCACGACGCGCACTGGTCCGAGCCGGCGCCGCTCCCGCATGCCGGCGCGCGGGTCGCGCCGGACGACGTCTCGGCGATCGCCGCCTTCGGGCCGGGCCGCGTCGGCGTCATGTGGTCGAACCAGCTCGAAGGCCGGGTGTACTTCACCAGTCGCGCCGACGGGGATCCGCTCGACGCCTGGTCCGAGCCCGAGATCGTGCTGGAGGGCGACGCGTACGCAGACGACCACGTCAACCTGAAGACCTACCGTGACGGTGATCGGATCGAGCTCCTGGCGGCCCTGAAGACGTCGCTCGACACGCGCCAGCCGAAGAACCCGCTCGATCCGCAGATCCTGCTCGCCGTTCGCGCCGATGACGGCAGCTGGACGACGCACATGGTCAGCCAGGTCCGCGACCGCCAGTCGAGAGCCATCGTGTCGATCGACGAGGCGGCACGCATGGTGTACGTCGCGGCAACCTCGAACGACGGCACGATCGCGTACAAGCGCGCGTCGCTCGATGCCATCGCGTTCGAGACGGGTCCCGGCGACCCGCTCGTCGTCAGCACCGTCGACACGCGCATCGGCAACGCGAGCTCCACGAAGCAGCCGATCACGGCCGAATCGGGAGGCGTCGTGATCGCCTCCGACGACGGGACCGGACGCTATCTCCACGGGGTGCTCGATCTCGGCGGCGGATTGCCGCCGGCGCGGCCCGACGACCCGGACCGGCCGAACCTGCCGGCTCCACCGGACCTCCTGACCCCCGTCCCGCTCGTGTATGCCGACTTCGAGCCATGGCCGGTGGGACCACCCGCCGGCACGGCCTGGACCGTTCGTGACGAGGACCCGGCCGACGCACTCCGGATCGTGGCCGACGGGTCCGGAGGGCGGGCGCTCCGGGTGCGCGCGGCGAGGACCGGGGCGCCGGTCCGCGCCTGCCGGCGCTTCGCCGAGCGGCCGGAGGGCGTGGTGTCGTTCGATGTCCGCGTCTCGCTGCGCGGCGGCCCTGGTGCGTCCGACACGTCGTTGCTGTCGTTCCGTGGAAGCGGCGGCGAGGCCGTCAGCCTTCGGGTCACCGCAGACGGCGACCTCGCCTGGTTCGACGGACCGACGAAGGCGCAGTCGGAGGTCGTCGTCCAGCCGGGCGCGATCTACCGGATCCGCGGCACCATCGACCAGGCGCGCCGGACGTTCTCGTTCCGGATCCACGAAGGCGGCCGGGAGGTGCTCTCGGCTGAGGCCGTCGCGTGGCGCATGGACGAGGTCAGGATCGCACGGGACATCTGCATGGAGACGGCCGCCGGCCGCCCCGATCAGGCCGTCGACGTGCTCGACGTGAAGGTGATGGAGGAACCGCCTGGATGAGGATCGTCGTGACCGGTGCCGCCGGGTTCATCGGGTCGACGCTGTCCGATCGTCTCGTTGCCGATGGCCACGAGGTCGTCGGGCTCGACGCGTTCATCCCGTACTACCCCCGGCCGGTCAAGGAGGGCAACCTCGAGGGGCTCGTCGAGCACCCCCGGTTCCGCTTCGGGGAGGTCGACCTGCGACGGGACCCGCTCGAGCCCTGGCTCGACGGCGCAGACGCCGTGATCCACGAGGCCGCGATGGCCGGCCTCATGCGGAGCTGGGACGACCTCGAGCTCTACGCCTCGTGCAACCTCCTCGCGACGAACCGGCTGGTCGAGGCGATGCTGGCGGTCGGGACGACCCGGCTGCTGCTGGCCTCGACGTCGTCGGTCTACGGGCTCGAGGCGACCGGCGACGAGGACGCGCCGCTCGAGCCGGTCTCACCGTACGGGGTCACGAAGCTCGCGGCGGAGAAGCTGGTGCTCGCGCACGCCCGGCGGTCGGACCTGGCGCCCACGATCATCCGCTACTTCTCGGTGTACGGGCCGCGGCAGCGCCCGGACATGGCCTACCACAAGTTCGCCGAGGCGATGCTCGACGGCCGGCCGATCACGGTCTTCGGCGACGGCCGCCAGACGCGGTCCAACACGTACGTCGACGACGCGGTCGAGGGCACGATCCGCGCGCTCGAGCGCGGCGCGGTCGGCGGGGTCTACAACATCGGCGGCGGACGGACGATCGAGCTGCTCGAGGCGATCCGCCTCATCGGGGAGCACCTGGGCGTCGAGCCCGTCGTGCACCACGAGGCGACCCGGCCGGGCGATCAGCGGCACACGGGCGCCGACATCGGGCGGGCGCGGTCGGAGCTGGGGTTCGACCCGCGCGTCGATCCGGCCGACGGGCTCGCGCGGCAGGTCGCCTGGCACGTGGCGCGGCGCGACCGCTGATCCTCGCCTCCCACGACGCGGGAGCGCCGTCGCGCGGGCCGGCCTGCGCCTGGTTACTCGCCCGAGCGCTGGAAGACCGCCAGCGCGGTCATCACGATGATCCGCAGGTCGAGCAGGATCGAGCGCCGCTCGATGTACTCGATGTCGAGGCGCAGCCGCTCGTCGAACGTCATCGTGCCCCGACCCTTGATCTGCCACAGGCCGGTGATCCCGGGGACGACCTCGAGCCGCTCCGAGTGCCACAGGTCGTACGTCTCGGGCGCGAACGACGTCGGCCGCGGACCGACGATGCTCATCTCGCCACGGATCACGTTGATGATCTGGGGCAGCTCGTCGAGGCTCGTCTTGCGCAGGAACTTGCCGACCTTCGTGATCCGCGGATCGTCCGGGATCTTGAAGTCCGGCGGGGGCAGGATGTTCAGGTGCTGGAGCGACGCCTTCAGCTCCTCCGCGTTCCGGACCATCGTCCGGAACTTGAGCATCGGGAACCGCACGCCGTGCTGGCCGGTGCGCATCTGCCGGAAGACGATCGGCCCCGGGGTCTCGAGCCGGATCGCGAGCGCGATGAGCAGGCCGAGCGGCAGCACGAGCGGCAGCGCCAGCGCGCACAGCGCCAGATCCATCGCGCGCTTGGCCGCCGGGTAGAACCGCGGCTGGGGCACGAGCCGTTCCGCGCGGATCATCGACGACCGCCGGCGGCCTCGGGCATGCCGGCATCGTCGCGGCCGCCGCCGGACTGGCCGGGGGCGCGGGCACCGACCGGCAACGGCACCGGCTCGACCGCCGCGTCGTACAGCGCCGCGATCAGCGCCGTCGTCGTCAGGCCGTCGACCGGGAAGGTCGCGACGCGCGGCGTTCCCGGCACGAGCGCCGGGTCGGACGCGCGGATCCGCGCGAGCAGCGTGCCCGCGGCGTCACCGGCGGATTCGGGCAGCATCACGAAGACGCTCCCGTCGTCGGCCCACGCCCGGTCGACGAGCCGCAGGTGGCGGCCGATGCCGGTCGCCATGCGATGGGGCTCGAGGGCACCCGCGGCATCGGCGTGGATTCGCAGCAGTGTCAGCGGCCGGCCGTTCCGGCGCGACCGCCGGAACTCGCGCCGGTACTCGGCCCACTCGGCATCGGCGCCTCGGCCCGACTCGTCGCGGGCCAGCGGCTGGCGGCTGGCCACCAGGGCCAGCACCACGCCGAGGGCGCCGACGACCGCGACGACCATGCCGAGCGAGGGCTCGAGCGCCAGCCCGAGCCCCCCGATCTGCAGGCCGACGCCGATGCCGAAGACCGCCGCGAAGGCAAACGCCGCGAGCAGCCACCGTCCGGGCATCACCGCACCTCCCCCCACCGCGCTCAGTCGCTGAGGACCGGGACCCCGGCCGCCGCAGTCCGCGGGAAGGCGACGCCGGCTGCGCCGACGAGCGCCGTCTCCGGAACGTACGTCCCGCGTCCGAACGAGGTGTACGAGAACCCGATCTCGGCCAGGCGCCGTCCGGCGAGCACGTTGCGGCCGTCCACGACCACCCGGCGAGCCATCAGCGATCCGGCGCGATCCCAATCGAGCTCGATGAACTCGCGCCACTCGGTGAGCAGGAGGACTGCCTCGGCGCCGGAGACCGCCTCCTCCCAGGAGGAGACCGTCTGCAGCCCGTCGACCATCCCGGCCGCCCGCTGCCGCGCGGTGGCCATCGGGTCGTACGCGACCACGGTGGCGCCCCGGGCGACGAGCGTCTCGGCGATCGAGAGCGCCGGCGCGTCGCGCAGGTCGTCCGTGTCGGGCTTGAACGTGAGGCCGAGGAGCGCGATCCGGCGGCCGCGGACCGGCCCGCCGAGGAGCTGCTCGGTGCGCTCGACCGCTTCCTCGCGGCGGCGATGGTTGACCTCGTCGACGGCGGCGAGCAGCGGCGTCGGCACGCCGGCCTGCATGCCGGTCCGCACGGTCATCGTCACCTGGTTCGGCAGGCACGACCCGCCGAAGCCGACGCCGGCGCGCAGGAACGCGCCACCGATCCGCTGGTCGTGGGACATGCCCTCGACGACCGCGCTCACGTCGGCGCCGAAGGCGTCGCACAGCGAGGCGAGCTCGTTGGCGAAGCTGATCTTCGTCGCGAGGAACAGGTTCGAGCCGAGCTTCGTCAGGCACGCGTCGATCGCGCTCATGACGATGATCGGCGCGCCCGCGTCGCGGTACATCGAGCGGAGCGCCGACTCGCCGCGCCCGGAGGGATCGCTCACGACCCCGAGCACGACGCGGTCCGGCTCGAGGAAGTCGCGGACCGCGCGCCCCTCCCGGGTGAACTCCGGGTTGAGCATGACCGCGATCGGCGCGCGTTCGACGGCGGCACGGTGCGCCGCGACGACGTCCTCGAGCTGCCGGACGAACGCCGGCGGCAGCGTCGAGCGGATCACGAGCGTGCCCTTGTCGGGCATCGCCGGAACGACCTGAGCGAGGCAGGCCATCATCGTGTCGGTCTGCCAGCCGCCGAAGCCGTCATGGGTGCCGACGGCGACCACGACGAGATCGGACGCCGCGACCGCGGCGGTCAGGTCTTCAGCGAAGCGGAGATGGCCGCTCTCCACGCCTTCGGCGACGAGCTGGTCGAGCCCCGGCTCGAACAACGGCAGTCGACCGGCGCGCAGCGCATCGAGTCGAGCGGGATCGGCATCCACGCCGACGACCTGGTGATCACGACTCGCGAGGCACGCCCCGGTCACGAGCCCGACATAGCCGAGCCCGACGACGGTAATACGCATCCGTCCCCCTAGATTGTGGGCCGCAGCCCGTATGCGGTGATGTGTCTCGTCGCCGGGGCAGAAGAACTCATGAAAGATGAGTGCGGACGACGAAAGAGGCGATAGAAGGACCCCTGACGAGACGTTTGGTCGCACGGGCCGAGTGGACCCGAACGAGGGGTACTATCGTACCGGGGGACCCCGGCGGGGGAAGAGGCAAAAAGGTTACATCGCCGCATAATCCGCGATCACCGGTGCCTCCGGGCAACAAGCCGGAACCGTCCCGTCCGGCCGGTCGCCCTCCCTCTCCGAGTCCCGCATCCTCGTCCTGCGTCGACCCCGCGGTAGGATTGGCCGCTGCGTCCGGTGCACCCCGCATGAGGTCCGATTGCCCGACTTCGCCGACAGCGGTCCTGTCATCCTCGCCCTCGCGATCGGCATCTTCGCCCCGCTCAGCGGCTGGGTCGCCCGGCAGCGCGCGAGGAGCGCCGCCCTGTGGTTCGCGATCGGCGCGTTCAGCGGGCCGTTCGCGCTGCTGATCCTCGCAGCAGCGCCGCCCGGCCGCTGCCCCGACTGCGATCGCCCGGTGCCCGGATGGGACCGCGAGTGCCGCTTCTGCGGGGCATCGTTCCCGCCGTTCTGGGAGGAGGAGGCGGAACGGCCCGGCCGTCGGCCGCAGCCGCGACGTCCGGAACCTGCGGTGCCCCTGGACCTGGAAGCCGTCGCGGTCGACCGGGCGCCCACCGGGGCTCGATCCGTGGCGACGACCCCCGCCCGGGTCGCCGCGCCGCCCGTCGCGGCCGCGCCGACGCCCCCGGAGGCAGCGCCGCCCGCGGAGGAAGCAGCGGCCCCCGAGCCGGCTCCGGCGCGCGCGCGGCGACGCGGCAAGGCCGCGGCGGCCACGGTCGGCCAGGCTGCCGGGCGGACGCGACGAACCCGCACCGAGGCCTCGCCGCCGGCGCTTGCCTCGGACACCCTCGCGCACGAAGCGCCGCGTCCTGCACGCCGGTCCGGGCCGCCCCCGGTCCAGCCCGTGACGTCTGCGCCACGCCCGACCGACCCGGAGCCCGTCCGCCCGGCCGCCGACCCGCGAGCGCCCGCAAGCGAGCCGCCGCCGCCCGAGCCCGAGCCCGAGATGGAGCGGGTGCTCTCGACCGGCATCTACATCCTCGGGAACGCCGGGCTCGAGGTCGGCGCTCGCTATGGGCTCGCGCGGGTCGGTGATCGGCTGCGCGTCTTCGGGCCCGTGGACCTGGGCGAGGTGACGGTCCGCCACGAGCGTCGCTACGCCGAGCTCGAAGTGACCGCGATCGGCGACCAGCTCGTCATCTCGGCGGTCGGCAAGGGCTCCAACCTCGCGATGGTCTTCCGCGGTCTCGGCGGGATGCAGCCGGCCGAGATCGAGCGGGTGCTCTCGGCGCGGCCGTCCGGCAACCCGCCGACGGAGGACGGCGCGCGGTGACGGGCGGGAGCACCCGCGATGCCGGCCGGTCGGTCCGGCTCCTGCCCGGGCCGGAGCCCGTCGGGATCCTCGCCGCGGTGGTCGTCGCGCTCGCGTTCCTCATGCTGACCGGCGGCCTGTCGGGCGGCGCTACCCCCGGCCCGAGCGCGTCCCCGTCGACGAGCCGCGGCTCCGCCGAGAGCGATGCGCCCGGTGCGTCCGGCGAGCCGGGCGGCGACGTCGTCGCGGGGCTGCTCGGGGTAATCAACGAGCGGCTCATCCAGCACGGCGAGTCGCTGACCCGCGAGCTCGCCCGCGACCCCCTCCGGCCGGAACGGCTTGCCGACGTGATCGGCGAGATGCGGGCGACGGCCCGCCTGGGGACCGACACCGTCGCCGACCTCGAGCCCCGGCCGGACGCCCCGAACCTCGGCGGCGATCTCGCGGCGCTCTACGCCGACGTCGACCGCGTGGCGTCCGACACGCTCAGCGCGGCCGCCGACGAGCCGGCGGCCTACGGAACCGGCGGACGCCGGCTGCTCGAGGTGCTCGACGGCCTCCCGCCGCTCCACGGAACCCTGGTCGGCGCGGCATCGCCCGGGCCGTCGGGGGGCGGCGGGCCGCCGGCCGGCGAGCAGATCGAGAACGGCGGCTTCGAGTCGGGGGTCGGCGCCCCGTGGCGCCTGTCGCTCGCGGACGGTGCGCTCGCCACCCTTCGCTCGGTGACCACGCTGCCGGCCGCGGGCTCCCGGGCGGCACGGATCGAGATCCTCACCGCGACCGAGGCGCGAGGCGCGGTCTCGTTCCGCCAGGCCGGGCTCGAGCTCGAGGCCGGGCGGGCCTACGTCGTCGCGATCGCCGTTCGGGCCACCGCAGACCGCGAGGTGCGGGTCCGCATCGCCTCGGCCACCGGCGAGGCGTATGCGAGCAGGATCGTCGATGCAGGCATCGCCTGGAACGCGGAGACCTGGGCCTTCACGGCGCCGGTGACCGATCGGGCGGCGGTGCTCGAGATCGACCTGGGGCGCTCGATGGAGGCCGTCTGGATCGACGGGGTGTCGTTCCGGCCGCGCTGACGTCGCGCGCCTGCCCCCGGCCCGTCAGCGAACGGTGCCGCCCGGCTCGGGCGCATGGACCTCCACGTCGCCGAGACCCCGGCCGGCCAGCGCCTCGCGCAGCGCATCGGGTGTCCCGGTGAGGACGGGGAACGTGCCGTAGTGGATCGGCATCACGTGGCGCACCCCGAGGAGCTCGACGGCCTTCGCCGCCTCGGTCGGTCCCATCGTGTAGTGGCCCCCGATGGGGAGCAGCGCGAGGTCGGGTCGGAGCAGCTCGCCGATCAGCGCCATGTCCCCGAAGAGGTTCGTGTCGCCGGCGTGGTAGATCCGGAACCCGTTCTCGAGCTCGATGACGAAGCCCGCCGGCTCCCCGAGGTAGAGCGTGGCCTCCGCCGCCGCGTTCCAGGTCCCCGCGGAGTGATCCGCGCCGGTCATCGTCACGCGCAGTCCGGCCGCCTCGACCGTGCCGCCCTTGTTCATGCCGATCACCGCATCGGTGCCGCCGGGCAGGCGCCGGCCGGCCCACAGGCTCATCTCGTGGATTGCCGGCCACGCCGGTCGCAGCCGGCTCGCGATCGCCAGTGCGTCGCCCATGTGGTCGTCGTGGCCGTGCGTGACGAGCAGCAGGTCGCAGCGGTCGACCTGATCGGCGCTCTTCGGGCTCCTCGGGTTCGCGAAGAACGGGTCGACGATCACGGTCCTGCCGCCCGGCGTCCGGATCTCGACGCAGGCGTGCCCGTACCAGGTGATCGACGTGTCTCGGTCGAGGGCCATCGGTTCCTCCGCTGCTGTTGCGCGCATCGTCGTCTTCGCGTCCAACTGTAGCCGGGGCGCCGGCTGCGGCCACGGTCGGAGCGCCGCCCGGCGAGGTCGTGGCCACGCGCGTTGCGCGGCCATCGCAGCACGGTCGACAGATGCTGCAGGATCGTGGCACCATGACGTCCGCCTAGGCAGTCGAGGCCCGGCATCCGTCCCAGGCGGAACCGGGGGACAGGGCTTCGACCCGCGCCGACAACGGCGCCCGCCGCCCCCAAACCCGTCGCCGGTCCGGCCCCTCCGGATCGCGAGCACGGCATCCCGCCGCCGCGTTGCGCCCGCTCACCGGGCGCGTGCGATCGGGGCCGTCGCCGCAACCGCCGCCCCGCCGTCGCCGTTGCGCGTCTTCCGTCGCGTCGCGCCGTCATCGGGTGGCCGCACGCTCATCGCGCCCCGTCAATCGCAGCCATCGTTGGCCGGCCCCAGCCGGCCTCCAGGAAGAAAGGAGAGCGGGCAGGCATCTCGCTGCCCACCACTCGCATGCCAAATCGCTTCATGCGCGCCCTGACGGCGGCCGTGCTCATCGCGTTCGTCGTCCCGTCCATCGCCATGGCCGCATGGCCGGTCGCCAGTCGAAGCGCCTACATCTCGCAGGGATACCACCGCGGGCACAAGGCGATCGACATCGCGGCCAAGAAGTGGACCCGGATCGTCCCGATGAAGTCGGGCCGGGTGGTCTTCGCCGGCTGGCGCAACAACTGCGGCGGCTACCAGGTCTGGGTCAAGCACGGCAACGGCCTGTACAGCGCCTACTACCACATGGCTCGCGAGACGTCCTACAAGGGCAAGTACGTCACGAAGAGCAGGACGACGCTGGGGTATGTCGGGCGCAGCGGCTGCGCGAGCGGCAACCACCTCCACTTCGAGGTGTGGCGCGGCTATCCCTGGCGGAGCGGCTCGTACCGCATCAACGGCCGGTCGCGGATCGATAGCGGGATCTACCTGCCGTCACGCTACCGCTGATCGTCAGCCCGCAACGCGCACCGAGCCACCGCTCGGCGCCCGCGGCCCACAGCGCCCGTCCCGGCTCCGGGGCGGGCGCGCCGCTACACTCGGCAGCGTGCCCGCCCAGCGAATCGCCGAGAACCTCGCCTTCATCAACTGGACCGTCCTGGCGTGCCTGGCGATCGGCTCCTTCGCGGTCGTCGTGCTTGCCCGCTGGCGCACCGAGGCGACGCCCGGGTTCCTCCGCTTCACGACGATCTGCGCGATCGTCTTCGGCGTGCTCGCATGGCTGTCCGACGGGGCCCTGCCGGCGACGCTCGGAGATTCGCCGGTCCCGCTCGACCCCGGCTGGGACGCGCCGCGTCGCGCTGCGCTGCTCGCGTTCGCCGGGCTGGCCACGGCCGATCTCCTCGTCGGGCGCCGGCTCGCGGCGGGCCGGGTCCTGGGGCCGCTCGCGCTCGCCGCGGGCGTCGGCGCGCTCGTGCTCGGGGCGCTCTCGTGGGGCGGCGGCGTGCTCGGCGCGGTTCCGCTCCTGCTCCAGCTCGTCGTGCTCTCCGCCGCGACCGGGGGCGTGTTCGCCGCGATGATCCTCGGGCACTGGTACCTGGTGACGCCGCGTCTTCCAGAACGGCCGCTGATCGTCGTCTCGCGGATGCTGCTCGGCGTCGTCGCCGTCCAGGTGCTGCTCTTCCTCACGTGGATCGCGACCGGCGCCGGACCGGGCGGCGCGGCCCCGTTCGCCGCGCTCGTCGGACCGTGGGCCCTGTTCGTGTGGCTGCGCCTCCTGGTGGGACTGGTCTTTCCGCTGGTGGTCTCGTGGGCCGCCGTGCAGACGGCCCGGTCCCGGTCGATGGAGTCCGCGACGGGCCTCCTCTACATCAACGTCGGCACGATCGCGGCCGGCACGATCCTGGCGGCGGGCCTGTACTTCGGCGCCGGCCTCCTCGTGTAGGGTGAGGGCATGAAGGGCGACGACCGCTGGATCCCGGACCGCACCGACGTCGACTGGATCGAGGCGCAGGCGGCGCCGCTGCCGGAGGTGTTCCGCGAGCTCGAGGACGCCGCGCGCCCGGGCGGCGTGCCGATCGTCGATCGCGACGCGGGGCGGGTGCTCCAGGTCCTCGCCGCGGGCCGGCGGCGGATCCTCGAGGTCGGCACCGCGTTCGGGTACTCGACGCTCTGGCTCGCCACCGGCCAGCCGGCGGACGGCACGATCGTGACGATCGATCCGGACCGCTCCCGGACCGATCGCGCCCGCGACTGGTGGCGCCGGGCCGGCATCGCGGACGACCGGGTCACGGTGGTCACGGCGCCCGCGCTCGAGGCCTTCGCCACGGAGCGCCCCGAGCTGGCCGGCCCGTTCGACCTTGCCTTCATCGACGCGCTCAAGCCCGAGTACGAGCGATACCTGGCGGCGATCGTCCCGCGGCTCGCGCCGCACGCGCTGGTGATCGCCGACAACGTGCTCTGGTCGGGGCGCGTGTCGGGGTCGCGACCGGCCGGCGCCGGCGACGACACCGACCATCTGCGGGCGTTCGACCGCTCCGTGCTGGGCGATCCCCGGTTCCACGCGACGATCCTCCCGGTCGGCGACGGGCTGCTCGTCGCCGCGCTGCGCGCCTGACCGTGGACGTCCGCGTCCGCCTGTTCGCGGTCCAGCGGGAGCAGGCGGGCACCCGGGAGGTCCGGCTGTCGCTCGCCGACGGTGCGCTGGTCGAGGACGCGTGGGACGCGCTGGTCGAGGCACATCCCGTGCTGGCGAGCGGACGCGGCTCGGTGCGCTTCGCCCGGAACGGGGAGTACGCCGATCCGACGACGCCGCTCGCCCCCGGGGACGAGGTCGCGGTCATCCCGCCGGTGTCGGGTGGCGCGGAGGCGCCGGCCGGCGGCCGGCGACGGATCCTGGAGCTGCGCCCAGCACCGTTCGGCGCGTCGATCGTCGACGAGCTTGCCGAGGCACTCGCGACCCCGGAGGACGGCGCGGTCGTCGGCTTCGTGGGCCGGACCCGCTCCACGCCGGGCACGCCGGCGCCCGGGCAGGAGGCCGAGGCCGCTCGCCACGCCGGCCGGACGGTCGACGCGCTGGAGTACGAGGCGCACGAGGCGATGGCGCTCCGCGAGCTCGACCGGATCGCCGACGAGATCGCCGAGCGCTTCGGCGTCGAGCGGCTGGCCATCGTCCACCGCATGGGAAGCGTGCCCCTTGGTGCGGCATCCGTCGCGGTGGTCGCGGTCGCCGGCCACCGGGGCGACGCGTTCGCCGCAGCCCGCTACGCGATCGACGAGACGAAGGCGCGCGCGCCGATCTGGAAGGCCGAGCGGTTCGCCGACGGCCATGTCTGGATCGGCGAGCCGGCGCGGACGGGCCCGCCGCCTGAGGGATGACGCCGGGTCCCGGCGCGGCCGGTCGGTTCCGGCGGCCCCCGCGGCGTCCGGCGGCCCGCGGGGACGTCCGGCACGGTCGTCGGACCCGTACGAGAGTCATCCAAACGCATGATGCGCCGAGCCGCGCGACGCCCCTAGGATCGCGCTCCGCGCGCCCCCGGCGTTCGACCTGCGCACAGGTCCGGGGAGTGGCGCCACGCTCGTCCCGGGACCGAGGAGGCATGTGACCGACGCCGCACACGACGCCGAGTCAGCCGAGGCGCTGCTGACCGCGACGAACGCGTTCCTGCGCAGCGGGGACCTCGCGGCGCTCGCCCGTGCGCTCGTCGACGCGGCGGGCACGATGTTCGCGCCGTCGAAGGCGGCCGCGATCTTCCGCGACGGCGACGGCCGGCGGCGCGTGCTCGCGACGCTCGGCGGGCCGCCCGGGGACCGGCCGTCGACCGTCGGCGCCGGCGATCCGCCGGCCGCGGCGACCGCAACCGCGCGCGGGGACCGTCCGGGGGACGCCGTCGAGGTCCTCGACCGCGCGCTCGACGGGATCGAGCATTGCACCGACGACCCAGGGTCGGAGGCGTTCGCCGCGCAGGTCCGCGCCTACGGGGCGGCATCGGGGCTCGCCCTGCCGATCGCCCCGACCTCCGCCGACGGCCCTGCGGCTCGCGGCGGCGTCCTCATCGTCCTCCACGACGTGCCGACCGCGTTCGACCCGGGAACGCGCGGCCTGGCCCGGAGCCTCTGCGCCCAGGCGGGGATCGCGATCGAGCTGCTCGAGGCGCGCCGCGACCTCGAGGAGAGCCGGTCGTACCTCGAGCGCGCCGTCGCCGAGCGGACCGCGGCCCTCAGCGCGGCCGTCGCCCAGCTGACCGAGGCGAACGAAGCCAAGAACGCGTTCCTCTCGAACGTGTCCCACGAGCTGCGCACCCCGCTCACCTCGATCCTCGGTTTCACGGACCTGCTGCTCCACGGGCTCGAGGGGCCGCTGACCCAGGCGCAGCACGAGGACCTTCGGACGATCGAGGCCAGCGGCGCCCGGCTGCTCGAGCTGATCGACGACCTCATCGACGTGTCGAACCTCGAGGCCGGCGAGGTCGAGCTGCGGCCGGGCCCGGTCCACGTCCCGGCGCTGCTGGCCGAGGTCGAGGTCGACCTGCGGACGCGGGCCGCCCAGAAGGGGATCGGCGTCGAGGTGACGTCCGCGACCGCGCCGCCGGTCATCGTCGCCGATCGTGCCCGCCTGACCACGATCCTCGGCAACCTCGTCAGCAACGCGGTCAAGTTCACGCCGCGCGGCGGCTCGATCCGCGTCGAGGCCTCCGGTGGCGCGGACGGCGCGATCCGCTTCACGGTCAGCGACACGGGGATCGGCATTCAGCCCGAGGTCCTCCCCCACATCTTCGAGCGCTTCTTCCGCTCGGCCGCGCCGGAGATGGCCGGAACGGGCCTCGGCCTGTCGATCGCGCGCGAGTACGCGCGACTCCACGGCGGTGAGATCAGCGTGGAGTCGGCGCCACATGCCGGGAGCCGGTTCACGCTCTGCCTGCCGACACTCCGGGAGCTCGCCGCCGAGCCCGTCGACGGACTGCGCGCCGACCCTGGCCGCTCTGCCGCGACCCCGCTGGCGGCGGTCGGTCCCGCCACGCCGTCCCGTGAGACGACCGAGGGCGGGCGCACCGTAGACTGACGGCGGGTCGCCTTCCGTCCGCACGACCCCGCCCGGAGACCGCCCGTGCCTCGTTCGAGCCAGCCCCGACCGCGCAGCGCCGTGGCCTCGGACGGTGCGCTCGAGGGGCTCGACGCGCTCGCAGCGCGCGCCGACGGCCTCGCGGCCGCGTGGGCCGCCCGAGCCCGCGCCACGACGACGGTCGGGCAGGAGCGGGCCGTCCTTCGCCTGTTCGGGGTGCACGGGCTCGACGCCGCGGGGCGACCCCTGGCCAGCGGCGTCGCCGACCGGTGGCGGGCCGGTGATGCCGGCGCGGCGTTCGGCGGGATCGCGCTGCCGTTCGCGATGGCGCTCCTCGAGTACGACGTTGCGCCGCAGCAGCTCGCGCTCGACGTCGCCTCCGGCGCGATCGACCTCGCGCTCGAGGCCGAGCTGCTCCGCCAGCCCGACCGCCGGGCCGTCGCGGCGGCGGAGGTGGAGCGCCTCGTCGACGCGGCCGCCGACCGGATCGACGCCAACCGGATCGCCCGGCGCGAGCTCGTGTCGCTGCTCGGCGACCCGCCGGCGCCCTGGCAGGGCATCGCGCTGGCGGAGTCGGGCGTCGACGCGGCGCTCGGCGAGGCGGCCGCGCTCGTCGGCGCGGGCGCGGACCTGCTGGAGATCGGGATCCCGGTCGGGCGCGAGCTGGCCGATCGCATGCACGACGCGGGCTTCGAGGTCGTGGAGTGGCAGGCCGGGTCGGGGCGTGGCGCGCCGCCGCAGCCTGCCGAGCCCGCGCCAACCGGCAGCCAGCGCGGTCTCGCCGCGCTCCGCGAACGGCTCGACGAGATCGCCGCCGAGCGCGGCGCGTACGGCCGCCTTGCGACGGTGCCCCCTGCGTTGGGGGCGCCCGAGGCGGCGGTCGTCGCCGCATTCGAGCGCATCGACGTGGTCGCCGGCAGCCCGTTCGAGGAGATCGTGACCCACGGCGTCGACCCGGACCGCGCGCTGTCGGATCACGCGTTCGCGAACCGGCTGCACGCGCGGGCCGGCTCGCTCGTGTCGATCGACGCCGGGCCGCTCGTCGTGGCGCCGGACCTCGCGGCGGGGGTCCCGTCGGATGCCGCGACGCGATCGGGTCGGGCGCTGGCCCTGCAGGCGCTCGGTGCGGCGTTCGCCCGCCACACCGGTCTGCCGACGAGCGCGGTCGTGCTCGGCGCGATGCCCGGCTGGGTCAGCGGCGAGGCCGCCCCCGCCAGCCGGGCCTTCGCGGAGGTGGCCATCCGCCGCGCGCTCTTCCCGGATCACCGCCTCGCCTTCGCCGAGGCCGAGGGCCCCATCGACGCGGCAGCGGCCTGGTCGTCGGTCGTCATGGTTGCGCTTGCGTTCGCGGGACCGACGGCCTTCATCGTCCACCGGGCGGGCCGATCCGCAAGCGACGTCCTGCGGCGATCGCGTGCGGCGGCGCGCATCGCGGGCGAGCTCGTTGCCGCGACGGGCACGCTGACCCTGCGTGACGCGGCCCTGGAGCATGCCCGGGCGACGGTCGCCGCGGCCACCGCGACGCTCGACCTCCTCGCGAACCGCGGCTGGCACGCGGTGACCGGCACCGCGCCCGTGACCGACCACCCGGTCGACCTCGGGCGCGGCACGGTCATCGAGCGCGGAGACCCGTTCGACGCGCTCGCGCCGCTCGGTCAGCCGCCCGCCTTCAAGGGATAGCGACCCGGCGGGGCTGGCGACCCGCCGGCGTCGCGGACAACGCCTCGTTCGTCATCCCGCTCCGCCGTCCCGCCGGCCGCCGCCGAGCCGCGCGATCGCCTCGACGAGGGCCGGGTCGTCGAGCGCGGTCGTGTCACCCGGGTCGCGGCCGAGGTACGCCGCGCGGATCACCCGCCGCATGACCTTCCCGGAGCGCGTCTTCGGCAGCCCGGCGACGACCTCGATCCGCTCGGGCCGGAGCGGCTTGCCGAGCTCGTGCGCGATGTGCTCGGCCACGGACGCGCGAAGCGCCGGGTCGTCGGTCTCGCCGGGACGCAGGACGGTCACGACCACGACGGCCTCGCCCTTGATCTCGTGCGGCACGCCGATCGCGGCCGCCTCGAGCACGGCCGGGTGGCCGACCGCCGCCGACTCGACCTCGGCCGGGCCCACGCGCTTGCCCGCGACCTTCAGCGTGTCGTCGGAGCGGCCGAGGATGTACCAGTGCCCGTCGTCGTCGACGCGGGCCCAGTCGCCGTGCAGCCACACCCCGGGGAAGCGCGACCAGTAGGTCTCCTCGTAGCGGGCCGGATCGCGCCAGAAGCCGCGCGTCATGCCGGGCAGCGGCGCGCTGATGACGAGCTCGCCGACCGCGCCGCGGATCGGTCGCCCTTCGTCGTCGACGACGTCCGCGGCCGTGCCGATGCACGGGCCGCTGAAGGCCGTCGGCTTGATCGGGGTGAGGAGGTTGCCGCCCAGGATCCCGCCCGAGACCTCGGTCCCGCCCGAGTAGTTCACGATCGGGCACCGGCCGCCGCCGACCTCGCGGAAGTACCACCACCAGGGCTCGGGGTTCCACGGCTCGCCGGTCGAGCCGAGCACGCGGAGCGAGCGCAGGTCGTGCCCGCGGACCGGATCCTCTCCGTGGGCCATGAGCGCCCGGATGACCGTCGGCGACAGCCCGAGGTGCGTCACGTGGTGGCGCTCGACGAGCGACCACAGCCGGTCGGGTCCGGGGAAGTCCGGCGCGCCCTCGTACAGGACGAGCCGGGCGCCGAGCAGGAGCGCGCCGGAGATCGCCCACGGGCCCATCATCCAGCCGAGGTCGGTGAACCAGAACAGCGTGTCGTCCGGTCCGAGGTCGAACTGGTGGGCCAGGTCCTGGGCGCCCTTGATCGGGAACCCGCCGTGGACGTGGACCGCGCCCTTCGGCCGGCCGGTCGTCCCCGACGTGTAGATCAGCAGGTACGGGGTCTCGGGGTCGGTCGGCGCGTCGAGGCGAGCGCCCGCGTCGAGGGGTGGGGGAGGCCCGTCGGGCTCCACGTGCCACCAGCGGTCGCGCGTGCCGTCCCACGGCGTCTCCAGGGCATCGCCGGCACGGCGCACGACGAGCACGCGACGGACCGTCGGGGCGAGCGCGACCGCCTCGTCGGCGACGCGCTTGAGCGGCACCCAGGAGCCGCGGCGCAGGAAGCCGTCCGCGGTGATGAGCAGCGTCGCCTCGCAATCCGCGAGCCGCGTCGCGACGGCCGGCGCCGCGTAGCCCGAGAAGATCGGCGTGTAGATCGCACCGATCCGCCCGAGCGCGAGCACCGCGACGACGGTCTCCGGCAGGAGCGGCAGCAGGATCCCGACCCGGTCGCCCGCCCGCACGCCGTGCGCGAGCAGCCGCCGGGCGGCTGCCTCGACCTCTGCCAGGAGCCCGGCGTTCGTGATCCGTCGGACCCTGCCGTCCTCGCCCTCCCAGATCAGCGCGATGCCGTCGGGGTCGCTCGCGGCACGCGGCTCGGTCGCGGCACGGGCATAGTCGAAGGCGCCGCCGCCCCACCAGCGCGTCCAGGCCGGCCCGCGGCTCGCGTCGAGCACCTCGCCCGGCCGGCGTTGCCAGGCGACGCCGATGTCGTCGGCGGCTGCGCCCCAGAACCAGCCCGGATCGGCGACCGCGCGTGCCTGCAAGGCGTCCAGGCTCGGCTCGCCCGTGGACCGCAGGAAGCGGGCAAGTCGCGAATCACGCAGCAGCCCGGCGCTCGGGCGCCAGGCGACGTCGGGGGCGTCGCGTCCGAAGAGCGGCCGGGGATCGCTCGGCATGGCCGAAGCCTAGCCCGCGGCCGGGCCGGTGCGCATGCCGCCGCGGTGCCAGCGGTGGTCCCCATCCGGGCCATCCGGCCCGTGCCGCCGTGCCCGCCGGCGCCGACCATCGGACACGTGGACGACCACCTGGCAACGCTGCGCGCCATGCGCGCGCGGGCGCTCGAGGGCGGCGGGCCCGAGCGCATCGCCCAGCAGCACGCGCGCGGCAAGCTGACCGCTCGGGAGCGGCTTGCGCTCCTCCTCGACGACGGCTCCTTCCAGGAGATGGGCGCGCTCGCGACCCACGACGAGACCGAGTTCGGCCTCGCCGACCAGCGCTATCCGGGCGACGGCGTCGTCGCCGGGTTCGGCAGGATCAACGGCCGGCGCGTGGCGGTCTTCGCGCAGGACTTCACGGTGCTCGGCGGCTCGTTCTCGCGGGTCCAGTCCCACAAGATCAGCCGGATCCAGGACCTCGCGCTCGAGAGCGGCGTGCCGCTGATCGGGCTCAACGACTCGGGCGGCGCACGGATCCAGGAGGGCGTCGCGAGCCTTGCCGCGTATGGCGAGGTGTTCGTGCGGAACGTGCTCTCGTCGGGGGTCATCCCGCAGATCTCGGTCATCCTCGGGCCGTGCGCCGGCGGCGCGGTCTACTCGCCGGCGCTGACCGATTTCGTCGTGATGGCGCGCGGCACGAGCTCGATGTTCCTGACCGGCCCCGATGTCGTCCAGGCCGTCACCGGGGAGGTCGTCTCGATCGAGGAGCTCGGCGGCCCCGAGGTCCACGAGGCGCGCAGCGGCGTGGCGCATCTCGTCGCCGACGACGAGCCGGCGGCGCTCGGGCTCGTGAAGCTCCTGCTCGGATTCCTGCCGCAGAACAACAACGAGGACGCGCCGCAGCTCGCGCCGTACGACGAAGCGGACCGGATGGACGACGGGCTCAACACGCTCATCCCGCCCGACGAGGCGGAGGCGTACGACGTCCGCGACATCCTCGCCCACGTCTTCGACCGCGACAGCTTCCTCGAGATCCACCCCGCCTATGCGCCGAACGCCGTCACCGGGTTCGCCCGGCTCGACGGGTACTCGGTCGGGATCGTCGCCAACCAGCCCGCGGTCATGGCCGGCGTGCTCGACATCAACGCGAGCGACAAGATCGCCCGGTTCATCCGGATCTGCGACGTCTACAACGTCCCGATCGTCACGTTCGTCGACTGCCCCGGGTTCCTGCCGGGCGTCGACCAGGAGTACCAGGGCGTCATCCGCCACGGCGCGAAGATCATCTACGCGTACTGCGAGGCGACGGTCCCGAAGATCTCGATCGTCACCCGTAAGGCGATGGGCGGCGCGTACGTGTCGATGAGCTCGCGCCAGATGCGGACCGACATCGCGTTCGCCTGGCCCGGGGCGCAGATCGCGGTCATGGGTGCCGAGGCGGCGGTCCGGATCCTGTACGGGCGGCAGGTGCGCGCGGCTGAGGACCCGGCCGCGGCCGCCGCCGCGTACGTCCGGCAGTACCGCGAGGCGTTCTTCAACCCGTACCGCGCGGCGGACGTCGGCCAGATCGACGAGGTCATCGAGCCGCGCGAGACCCGGCCGCGGTTGATCCGCGCGCTCGAGCTGCTCCGGACGAAGGTCCAGCAGAACCCGCCGAAGAAGCACGGGCTCTTCCCGGCCTGACCGATGGAGAACCTCGGCTTCGGGCTCCAGGTGACGGTCCTCGGTCTGGGGATCGTGTTCGGGCTGCTCGTCGCGCTGTGGCTATTGCTGACGCTTGCGGTGCGGCTCGAGACGCGGGACGCCGCTGCGCCCGCCGGACCGGAGCCGCCGCGCGTGTCGATCGGCCCGCCGGACCCGCCGGACCCGTTGGATGCGACCGCTTCGCTCGACCCCGCGCTCGTGGCGGCGATCTCGGTCGCGGTCGTGCGCCACGCCGAGCTCCGACGGCGGCAGGCCGCGCCGGCCATGCGCTCGCACTGGCCGGGCAGCCAGCTGTTCGCCAGCCGCTGGGTCGCCGCGGGTCGGATGCGCCAGGCCCGGACGTGGCCGGGGAGGAACCGATGAGCATCCGCCGCTACACCGTCGCGATCGACGGGCGATCGTTCGTGATCGACGTCGGCGAGACCGCAGCCGACCGGTTCCTCGTCTCCGTCGACGGGCGCGCCTTCGAGGCGACGCTCCTCGGCGACGAGGACCTGCCCGGGAGCGCGATCTCCCCGGGGATCGACCCGGGCGCCGTGGCCGATGCGGCGCCGCCGGCCGGCGCCTCCCCGATGCCGGTCGACGTCCCGCGCCGGCCCGCCACGCCGGCGCCGCCGACACCCCCCGCGCGCACCGCCGACGCGGCCGGTCCCCGCGGCGACACGATCGCCGCGCCGATGCCCGGCGTCGTCCTCGAGGTGCACGTCGGGCCGGGCGCGACCGTGGCACGCGGCGATCCGGTCCTCGTGCTCGAGGCGATGAAGATGCGCAACACGATCCGGGCGCCGCGTGACGCGGTCGTGACCGAGGTCGCGGTGGAGGCGGGCCAGGCCGTCGCAGCCGGCGACCTCCTCGTGCGGCTCGACGTCGCCGGCCGATGACCGGCGGAACGATCGACGCACTGCTCGCCGGGATCTCCGGCGTCACGTGGCAGTCGATCGTGATGCTCGGGGTCGGCGGCGTGCTGCTCTACCTGGCCATCGCGCGCGACTACGAGCCGCTCCTGCTGATCCCGATCGGCGCCGGCTGCATCCTCGCGAACCTGCCGCTGTCGCCGATGATCGGCGAGGACGGGCTGCTGACGATCCTGTACGACGTCGGCGTCGAGAACGAGCTGTTCCCGCTGCTGATCTTCATCGGGATCGGCGCGCTGACCGACTTCGGGCCGCTGCTCGAGAACCCGCGGATGATCCTGCTCGGCGCAGCCGGGCAGTTCGGGATCTTCGGCGTGCTGCTGCTCGCGCTCCTGCTCGGGTTCAGCCGCGAGGAGTCGGCGTCGATCGGGATCATCGGCGCGATCGACGGCCCGACGTCGATCTACGTGAGCGGGCTGCTCGCGCCGCACCTGCTCGGCCCGATCACGGTCGC
Organism: Chloroflexota bacterium; assembly: GCA_044506615.1. GTDB lineage: Bacteria > Chloroflexota > Limnocylindria > Limnocylindrales > CSP1-4 > DASTYU01. The sequence continues at coordinate 20,917 of JBIQKJ010000008.1, forward strand.
GGCGTACAGCTACATGGCGCTCGTGCCGGTGATCATGCCGCCGGTCATGCATGCGCTGACGACGCCCGAGGAGCGCCGGATCCGGATGCGGCCGGCCGGCCGGGCGGTGAGCCGGCGGACCCGGATCCTGTTCCCGGTCGGCGTGACGGTCCTCGTCGGGACGCTCGTGCCGTTCGCGACGCCGCTGGTCGGGTCGCTGATGCTCGGCAACCTCATGCGCGAATCCGGGGTCGTCCAGCGCCTGACCGGCGCCGCCTCGAACGAGCTGGCCAACGTGGTGACGCTGTTCCTCGGGCTGGCGATCGGCTCGACGATGGTCGGGAGCTCGTTCCTGCAGGTCGGGACGCTCGCGATCCTCGGGCTCGGGATCCTCGCGTTCGGGCTCGACACGGCCGCCGGCATCGTCTTCGCCAAGGGGCTCAACCGGGCGTCGGGCGGGACGTTCAACCCGCTGATCGGCGCGGCCGGGATCTCGGCGTTCCCGATGGCGGCGCGGGTCGTGCAGCGGGTCGCACAGGAGGAGGACTTCGAGAACTTCCCGCTGATGCACGCGATGGGCGCGAACGCCGCGGGCCAGGTGGCGAGCACGGTCGCCGGCGGCGTGCTGCTCGCGCTCGTGGCGGGGGCGAGCCTGTAAGGCACGGTCGTGGCGCTGCCTCTCGTCGCTCGCGCGCCGCGACGCGCCACCCGGCCGGTCCGCCGCCCGCTATCGTCCGGATCGATGACCGAGGACCGCGCCCGCCGCCGCCACCCGCGCCGAACGGCCGCCGGCGTGCCGCAGGCCCCATGGCGCACGCTGACCAATCCATATCGCCCCGTCGAGATCCTGTCCGACGACGAGATCGAGACGATCCACCGGGCCTCGTTGCGCATCCTGGCCGAGATCGGGTTCGAGGTGCTCGGCGACCGCTCGCTGGACCGCTTCGCCGCGGCGGGCGACGGCGCGCGCGTCGACCGCGCAGCCCGTACCGTCCGGCTCGACCCCGGGCTCGTCGAGGAGCTCGTCGCGAAGGCCACGCCGACGTTCACGCTCCACGCCCGCAACCCCGAGCGCTCGGTCACGCTCGGCGGCCGTCACGTCGTGTTCGCCGCGGTCGGCGGCCCCGCCTTCGTCACCGACCTGGATCGCGGCCGCCGTCCCGGCAACATCGCCGACTTCCGCGACTACGTCCGGCTGATCTCGGCGCTCGACGTCATTCACCAGGAGGCCGGCGGCCCGCTCGAGCCGACCGACCTGCCGGTCGAGACCCGCCACCTCGACATGTACGAGGTGCTCGCAACGACGCTCGACAAGACGTGGCACTGCCTGGGCGCCGGCACGACCGTCGTCGAGGACGCGATCGAGATCGCCTGCCTCGTGCGCGGCCTCGACCGCGACACGCTCGCCGCGCAGCCGAGCCTCATCACGATCATCAACACGAACTCGCCGCTCCGCCTCGACGGGCCGATGTCCGACGGGCTCATCGCGATGGCCGAGCACGGGCAGGCAGTCGTCGCGACGCCGTTCACGCTGGCCGGCGCGATGACCCCGGCCACGCTCGCCGGCGCGCTCGCTCAGCAGAACGCCGAGGCGCTGTTCTGCGTCGCGCTCGCCCAGCTCGTCCGGCCCGGCGCGCCGGTCGTCTACGGCGCGTTCACGTCGAACGTCGACATGCGGACCGGGTCGCCGGCGTTCGGGACGCCGGAGTACGTCAAGGGCGCGTTCGCCTCCGGCCAGCTCGCGCGCCGGTACGGGTTGCCGTGGCGCTCGTCGAACGTGACCGGCTCGAACGTCGTCGACGCGCAGGCCGCGTACGAATCGGAGATGGCCGTGTGGGGCGCGGTGATGGGCGGGGTCAACCTGCTGTACCAGGGCGCCGGCTGGCTCGAAGGCGGCCTGACGGCCTCGTACGAGAAGCTGATCGTGGACGCGGAGATCCTCCAGATGATGGCCGAGGTGCTCACCCCGTTCCGCGTCGACGAGGCCGAGATCGGGCTCGACGCGATCCGCGACGTGGGTCCGGGCGGGCACTTCTTCGGCGCCGCCCACACGCTCGAGCGGTTCGAGACCGCGTTCTACCGGCCGCTGCTGTCGGACTGGCGCAATTTCGAGACGTGGCAGGAGGATGGGGCGCGGACCGCGACCGAGCGCGCGAACGCGATCTGGAAGCGGTTGCTGGCGGAGTTCGAGCCGCCCGCGCTCGACCCGGCGCACGCCGAGGCGATCGGCGCGTTCGTCGAGCGCCGCAGGCGGGAGATCACCGGCGGCAGCTGAGCCGCCGCGCCGCCCGACGCCTCAATCGAGGTCCTCGTCGTCGACGTCTCCCTCGTGGACCGGCAGCGCGAACGCGAACTCGGAGCCCCTCGGCTCGCGCCGCTGCGCCCAGATCCGACCACCCATCGACTCGACGAGCTGGCGCGAGACGAACAACCCGATCCCCGCGCCCGATGCCTGTCGCGCCGCCGCCGCAGCCCGGTAGAACAGGTCGAACAGCGAGTCCGAGGACTCCTCTCCGAGCCCGATTCCTTCGTCGAGCACGCGCACGACCACTTCGTCGCCCTCGCGCCCGACCCGGACCTGCACCTCCGAGCCCGGCGGGCTGTACTTCGCGGCGTTGCTCAGCAGGTTCTGCACGACCTGCTCGATGTACATCTCCTCGCCGAGCACGAGCGGCAGACCCGGCGGGATGGTCGGGGTGAACCGATGCCGCGGCCAGCGCGGCGCCTCGTCGGAGACGCGGCGCCGAACCACGTGTCCGAGCAGCACCGGGTCCCGGGCGAGCTGCAGGCGGCCGCCCTCGGTTCGGCCGAGGACGAGGAGGTCCTCGGCGAGCCGGCGCAGGCGGTCCGCCTCGGCCTCGATGTCCTCGATCACCTGCCCGAGCGCGTCGGGGTCCATCGTGCGGTGGCGCTGCCGCAGCACCTGGCTCATGCCGTAGATCGTCGTGATCGGCGTCCGGAGCTCGTGGCTGATCACGCCGGTGAACGCGTCGTGCAGCTCGCTGGCGCGGCGCTCCGCGGCGTAGCGGGCGGCGAGATCGATCGGCCCCGCCAATGCCCGGGCGATGATCGCGACCAGCTGCTCGTCCTCCTCGGAGAACGCCCCCGGGGCCGTCGAATCCACCTCGAGCAACCCGATGCCCTCGCCGCGCCGCTCGATCGGCACGCCCAGCCACGAGCGCAGCTCGAGCGACGCGCGATCGCCGCGCACCCGGAGCCCGGCGGCCTGGAGGTCGTCGATGCGCACCGGCCGCAGGGTCGAGACGACCTCCCAGCTGCGACTCCGGCCGCGACGCAGCCGCTGGCCGATCGCCTCCTCCTCGAACGGACCGACGGCCGCGCGCAATACCAGCTCGTCGCCGTCGACGAGCGCGATCGACCCGCCGGTGAAGGCGACGATCCCGCGGAGCCGGTCGAGCGCCGCGCGGAGGATCCCGTCGAGGTCGGACTCGCCGGCGGTGGCGGTCGTGATCTCGAGCACGAGGTCGGCGGTCGCGAGCGTCCGGCCGCCGCGCTCCCCATCGGGGCTGCCGTCGATCTCGGCGATGCCGGCCACAGCGGCTGGGGGCTGGGCCTCGGTCATGGCCGCATGCTAGCAGCGGTCGGCGGCCTCCCGGTCGGACGGGGTGAGCGTCGGTCAGGCCCCGTCCGGGTCCGAGCCTCCGACGTGCCCACCCATCCGCGGGTCGCGCAGGTCGTAGCTGCGTTCGTCGCCGGGCTCCGCCGTCCGGTCGAACTCGCTCTCGGTGTCGTCGCCGGCCTCTGCCGCGCCGCCGGCGACCGCCCCGGCAGCGGCCCCGGCGGCAAGCCCGATCGGACCGCCGACGGCGGTCCCGACGATGGCGCCCGTCGCGGCGCCACCCTCGACCTTGCTCGCATCGTCCCGCTTCACGTCATCGCGGTTGTCGGCGTCCCGGGCCACCTCGTTCCACGGCCGCGTCTCGTCCGAGTGCATGGGGTTCTCCTCGCTGCGTCGTCGGACGAGCGTGGCACCCGCCGGGTCGCGCACCCGCCGGCGAGCCGTGGCCGAGTGTTGCAGTCGGGTCGCACCGGGCGCCGGGAACACCCCGCCCGAACTCGGGCGCGGTGTCGTTCACCGGCGCGGTAGCATTCCTGCCCTACGAGGGAGCCGAGGGTTGAGGGCACCATGACCCCGAGGCACTACGACTGCATCATCGTCGGCGGCGGGTCCGCGGGGAGCGTCCTGGCGAACCGACTGAGCGCGGACCCGTCGACGCGTGTGCTCGTGCTCGAAGCCGGCCGACCGGACTGGCGAGTGGACGTCTTCATCCACATGCCCTCGGCGCTCGCGTTCCCGATCGGCAGCCGGTTCTACGACTGGCGCTACGAGTCGGAGCCGGAGCCGGGGATGGGGGGCCGCCGGATCTACCATGCGCGCGGGAAGGTGCTGGGCGGGAGCAGCAGCATCAACGGGATGATCTTCCAGCGCGGCAACCCGCTCGACTACGAGCGCTGGGCGGCCGACCCCGGCATGGGGTCGTGGGACTACGCGCACTGCCTGCCGTACTTCAAGAAGATGGAGACGTGCCTGGCGGCCGCGCCCGACGACCCGTATCGCGGCCACGACGGCCCGCTCGTGCTCGAGCGCGGGCCGGCCACGAACCCCCTGTTCGGCGCCTTCTTCGAGGCCGTCCAGCAGGCCGGCTACGCGCTGACCGACGACGTCAACGGCTTCCGGCAGGAGGGGTTCGGTCCGTTCGACCGCAACATCCACCGCGGCCGCCGGCTGAGCGCCGCACGCGCGTACCTGCACCCCGTGCTGCACCGGCCGAACCTCGAGGTCAGGACCGGCGCACACGTGACGAAGGTCCTCTTCCAGGGGAGGCGCGCGATCGGGGTCGAGTACGCCCGGGGGCGCGGTCGCGTGGAGCAGGCGCGGGCGGGCGAGGTCGTCCTCGCCGGCGGCGCGATCAACACGCCGCAGCTGCTCCAGCTGTCGGGCGTCGGTCCGGCGGATCACCTCCGCTCGGTCGGCGTGGAGCCGCTGCTCGACCTGCCCGGGGTCGGCGCGAACCTGCAGGACCACCTCGAGGTCTACGTCCAGTACCGGAGCCTCCGGCCCGTGTCGGTCGCGCCCGCCACTCGCTGGCGCAACCGGCCGTGGGTCGGCTTCCAGTGGCTGTTCTTCCGGCGCGGGCCCGGTGCGACGAACCACTTCGAGGGTGGCGGGTTCGCCCGGAGCAACGAGGACGTCGCCTACCCGAATCTCATGTTCCACTTCCTGCCCATCGCGATCCGCTACGACGGCTCCGCGCCGATCGGCGGGCACGGCTACCAGGTCCACGTCGGTCCGATGTACTCCGACGCCCGCGGCACCGTCCTCGTCAGGACCGCCGAGCCCATGGCGCACCCGGCGCTCCGCTTCAACTACCTCACCACCGACCAGGATCGGCGCGAGTGGGTCGAGGCGATCCACGTCGCCCGACGCATCCTGACCCAGCCGGCGTTCGACCCGTTCAACGGCGGCGAGATCTCGCCCGGGCCGGCGGTCGCCGGCGACGAGGCGATCCTCGACTGGGTCGCGCGCGACGGCGAGACTGCGCTGCACCCGTCGTGCACGGCGAAGTTGGGCACCGGGGCGGACGCCGTGCTCGACCCGGGGTCGATGCGCGTCCACGGGCTCGAGGGTCTGCGGGTCGTGGACGCCTCTGCGTTCCCGTACGTCACGAACGCGAACATTTACGCGCCGACGATGATGCTTGCCGAGAAGGCTGCCGACCTCGTCCTCGGCAACACGCCGCTGGCCCCCGAGCACGTCCCGTTCTACCGGCACGAGTCCGCGGCCGTACCGGCATGACCCCGCCCGGCGACCCTGGCGATGGCGACGGGCCGATCGCGCTCGGCACGATCCAGCTCCACACGTTCCCGTCCGCCGACACGGACTTCCGGCTCTTCGCCCGGCGCGCGCTCGGGGACCTGCCGCGCCCGACCCCCGACGCCCTCCAGCGGGCGATCCGCGAGCGGTACCCGATGGCGGTCGTCCGCGCGCAACAGGAGCTCGCGCGCCGGGGCAACGGCTCCGGTCTCGTCTGGTACGCGTTCCGTCACGGGCTCGTCGGTCCGTCCGAGGAGCCCGCCGACTGGGACGAGCCGGGGCTGGCGTGGGGCGTGGTCGACGACGACCGACGCTTCGTCGACGTCAACGAGGCGCTCGCCGAGATCGTCGAGCTGCCCCGGGAGGCGATCGTCGGCCACGCGATCGAGGAGTTCACGAACCCCGACGACCCGACGGCGGTCGACGACATCGCCGAGCTGTGGCGGCAGTTCCTGCGGTCCGGCACGGCGGAGTCGACGATCCGGTTCAACCGGATGGACGGCACCGAACGGCACCTGGCATACCGGATCGTGGCGAACGAGGCAGGGGAGGGCCGGCACCGGGTCCGGGTCCGGGAGGTCGAACCCGACGAGGATCAGCGCGGAGCGGCGTCGCGCGAGTAGACGAGGATCGTGCGCTCGTACGTGATCACGGTCTCGTCGCGCTGGTTGAACCCGCGGGTGCGGACACGGACGAGGCCCTGGCCCGGGCGGCTCTTCGACGGCCGCACCTCGAGCACCTCGGATTCCGCGTAGATCGTGTCGCCGGCAAAGACCGGCGCGGTGAGCTTGACGTCGTCCCAGCCGAGGTTCGCGACTGCGTTCTGGCTCACGTCCGGCACGGAAAGCCCGGTCACGATCGCCAGCGTCAGCGTCGAAACGACGAGCGGCCGTCCGAACTCGGTGCGCGCCGCGTAGTCGGCGTTCGAGTGGATGTCGTGCGGGTTGTTCGTCAGCAGCGAGAACCACGTGTTGTCGGTCTCGGTGATCGTCCGGCCGTGGGCGTGGCGGTAGACGTCGCCGACGACGAAGTCCTCGAGGAAGCGTCCGCTCCGAACGGGCTCAGGCATCGGTCACCTCGTGCAGCTCGGCGTCGTCGATCACGCCGAGATCATGGGCGCGGCGTGGGTCGAACCGTCCGAGCGCGGTCGCCTGGCGAAGCACGACGCGCGCGTGCCGGTCGGTGGCGCGGTCGCTCATCTGGCCGCCGATCATCGTCGCACCGACCTCCGCGTCGAGCGAGGCGCGGTACGCGTCGAGCTTGGCGGCCTCGGCCTCGAGGGCCCCGGGGCTGAACGCGGCGTCGAACGCGAGCAGGACCGCGAAGAGCTGGGCCGGGTGCCCGACCCATTTGCCGAGCATGCCCATGCTCCGCGCCCGCACGGCATCGTCGTAGACGAGCTGCATCCGCGCGAGCCAGCGGGCCCGGTTCGCGGCCGCGTCGAGCGAGGGGTCGGTCACGGGGTAGTCGAGCGTCATACCGTCGACCGCCGGCACGCCGACTGCGCCGGCGACCGCCACGATCTCGGACCTCGCCCAGTCCGCGAGCGGATGGTCGTTGCCGATCTCGGGCAAGCCGAGGTCCGCCGAGAAGTCGGCGAGCCCGAAGATCAGCGACGCGAGGCGGGGCGCCGCTGCCTCAGCGATCGCGGCGAGCTTGGCGGCGGCGAATCCCGATTCGACGAGGTAGCCGACGCGGATCGAGCCCGGCGCGATGGCCAGCGACTCCTCGGCGCGGTCGAGGAGCTCGTTGACCAGGAGCGCCTCCTCGGGGTGCTCGATCTTCGGGAAGACGATGCCGTCGAGCGGGACCGGCGCGTCCGGTCCGGCGCCGGCGCGCAGCCGCCACAGCAGCGTGTACAGGTCGCGGACGGTGGTCTCGGCGTTGAAGCCCGGCGGGCGGAAGAAGCGGAGGCTGGGCAGGCCGCCCCCGGCCCAGTCGGCGTCCGCGAAGACGGTCGCGGCCACGTCCAGACCGCGTGCCGCCGCCGCGTCGGTCGGGGCGATCGCGTCCTCCCCGTCGAGCATGACCAGCGGCGCGCGGCGCGGTGCGGCGAGCTGGGCCTCAACGGTCGCCGTGTCGACCTCGAGCGCCTCCGCGAGATCGGCCGGGGTCAGGCCGAGCCGCTCGAGGATCCGCGCAACCGGCGCGGTGCCGCCTTCGACCGCCTTGCGCGCCATCGCACCGTCCGCGGCGGGCGTCGTCAGATGGGCCTGCTGGCGCCAGTACCGCAGCGGGAGCGTCGCCCGGCGCGCGGCGAGCGACGCGCGGACCTCGCGACGACGACGATCGCCCTCGGCGATCGCGGCGGCCAGCCCGGGGAGTGACGCTTCCTCGGTCATCGGCTCGCATTGTCCGCGAAGAGCTCGGCGAGCAGCTCGAGCGACGTGCGCTCGATGATCCCCGCGACGTCGGGCGAGAACGGCGCCGGCTGGCCGTAGCCGCGGTGCGACACGGCCGGCTCGTAGCCGCCGTGGGGATACTCGTCGGGCGTCGCGACGTAGCCCAGCGAGCCCTGGCAGTAGCCGGCGAAGATCGTGACCGGTGCCGGGGACGCCGCGCGCACCGCGGTCCCGACCGCACCGAAGATCTCCCCCGGCGCGCCGACGATCGCGCAGTCGCCGATGCGTGCAGCCCAGATCTCGCCGTCGACGGCGGTTGGGCGGCCCGGACCAGCGTCGAGCGCGAGCTGGGACTCGAGCCACGCGATGTGGTAGCGGATCGGATTCGTCGTCACCCGGCTCTCGCCCGCGTCGATCCGGCGGGCCAGGTCCGCCCGTCGCTCGTCGAGCTCGCGCTCGAGGTCCGCGCGGGGCGGCAGGTCGAGCAGCGGCAGCGACACGATGCGGCGGGTGGAGGCGACCGGCTGGGGCGGCTGCTCGTCCGGCTGCCGCCGCCGGTACAGCGCGATCGGGGTCACCGAGCCCCAGTCCGAGCGATCGACCGCGGTCTCCCACGGCTCCGCGTCCGCGATGGCATGCGCCGCCTCGAGCGCAAGACGCTCCCCGAACGTCTCGGCGGCGACGAGCGCGTCGGGGTCGTCGCGGAACGACTCGAGCGGCAGGGCGTCGCCGGCAGCCCCCTGCAGGAAGACCGTGACCGAGCCGGGCCGCAGGAGATTGTCGAGCTGCGATCGAAGCGGCCCCACGAAATCCGGGCCCGCGCCCGGATAGTCCGGGCCGATGACGACCGGGTGGGACGCGAACGAGACGAGGGTCGCGATCGGGTCGGTCCAGGCGGTCGACGGGCTCCGACCGTCGACGCGGATCGCGACCACGCTGTCGTCACGGGCGCCGTCGCGGTTCCAGCCGAGGATCGTCCGGCCGTCCGCGGTGCGCTCCCGGCGGTTGACCGCGAGCCCCGGGGCCCGGCCGACGCCGCCGGCGATGCGCGCCGGCTCGAGCCGCCCCACGGCCTGGAGCGCCGCGGAGGCGTACCGGTCCGGGATCGACTCCCAGTAGCGCAGCTCGAGGTCCGTCCAGCCGTCGAACTCGCCGCCGAGCTTGATCGTCGCGCCGGGCCACGGCGCAGCGTGGGTGTGGCTCGAGTTGAGCAGCACCGCAGCGGGGTCGCACCCGACGAGCTCGCCGATCCGTGCCCGGATCCGATCCGCCATCGGTGAGGTGAGCCCGACGACGTCCGCCGCGACGACGACGACCGTGTCGCCGGTCTCGTCGTCCCGGAAGACGCACGCCGTGGCCATCAGCGGCTCGTACGCGCTCCGGGCAGCGAGCGGGCGCCGGACGTAGCCGAGCAGGTCGACGGGGAAGGGCGGCGTGATGTCGACGGCCGCCGCTCCCGCGAGGAGCGTCACGCCGCGATCACGCCGCGGTCCCGCCCGCCCAGGCGTCGGGCGCCTCGATCCGCTCCTTCAGCGTGCCGAGGAACCGGGCCGCGCCGGCCCCGTCGACGACCCGGTGGTCCGCGGACAGGGTCGCGCTCATGACCCGCCGGACGACGACCTCGCGGTCACGGACGACCGGCCGCTCAACGGTGCGCGCCGTCGCGAGGATCGCGACCTGCGGGGGCGTGATGATGGCCGTGAACGCGGTGACGTCGAACATGCCGAGGTTCGACAGCGTGAACGTCGCCTCGCCGAGCTCGGGGGCGCGGAGCTTGCCGGCCCGTGTCCGCGCGACGAGGTCGGACAGGCCGGCCGCCAGGTCCTCGACGCTCCGCTCGCCGCAGTCGAGCAGCGCGGGCGCGATGAGCCCGTCGTCGAGCGCGATCGCGACCCCGATGTTGATCGCGTCGACCTGCTCGACGGTGTCGCCCGCCCACACGGCGTTGAACTCCGGATGCTCGGCCAGGGTCAGCGCGACCGCGCGGAGCAGGTACGCGGTGAGCGTGACGCGCTCCTCCTTCGGCCGACCCTCGTTGCGGCGATCGGCGGCCTCGACGAGGCGATCCATGTCGATCTCGGTCGTGACGTAGAAGTGCGGCGCCCCCTGCTTGCTCTCGGTCATCCGCCGGGCGATCGCCCGGCGCATCGGGCTCTGCGTGACGGGATGGCGACCCTCGGTCATCGGCCTACGAACCGTCGTCGAGCCACGCAATCGGCTCGCCGACCGTGACCTCGGCGCCGGCGTCGTGGACGATCTCGGCAAGGGTTCCGGACGCCGTCGCCTCCATCTCGACGGTCGACTTGTCGGTCTCGATCTCGGCGATCACCTCGCCCCGGCTGATCTCGTCGCCGACCTTCTTCAGCCAGCCGCTGACCCGGCCGGTCTCCATGTCGTAGCCGAGCCTCGGCATCTCGATCGGGACGCGCGCCATGCGGACCTCCAGCCTCGTGACGGCGAGCCGATCCGGCCCGCACGCGATCATTGCAAGCGTTTCCAGAATCGTATGATACGAGAGACCCGGGCCCGACGGCGAGCGGCCCACGCACGGAGGGCGAGCGGTGGAGTTCCTGGTCCACATCGAGGTCCGATGGCCACCCGACGGGGACCCTGACGAGCTGCGCCGCCTGACCGAAGCCGAGCGCGTGCGCGGCCGCGAGCTGGCCGAGGCGGGCCACATCCGGCGCTTGTGGCGGATCCCGGGCCGGCGCGCGAACTGGGGCCTCTGGCAGGCCGCCGACGCGACCGAGCTGCACGCGGCGATCGGATCGCTGCCGTTCTTCCCGTGGCTCGACGTCGAGGTGATCCCGCTGGCCGCGCACCCGACCGACCCCGAGCGGCCCGGCGGCCGCTGACGAGATCCGGAACCGCCGCACCACCGTCATCCGGCCCGGTTCAGCGGGACCGGACACCGCCAGGAGGGAACCCGTCATGAGCTTCGAGGGTCGCCGCGCGATCGTCACCGGCGCGGCGAGCGGCATGGGCCGCGCGACCGCGCTCCACTTGCTCCGCGAGGGCGCGCGCGTCACAGCCGTCGACCTGAACGAGGCAGGGCTCGCGGACGTCCGCGCTGCCGGCTGCGACACGATCGTCGCCGACCTGAGCGATCCCGACGACCGGGCCCGCGTCGTCGAGTCCGCGGCGGCGGATCCGGTCCGCTACCTCGTGAACGCGGCAGCGGTCCTCGGGCTCAAGCCGATCTGGGACGTGACCCCCGAGGACTTCCGCCGGATCTTCCAGATCAACGTCGAGTCGGCCTGGTTCCTGTGCCGCGACGTCGGCCGACTGATGGAGGAGGGCGGGGCGATCGTCAACTTCTCGTCGCCGTCGGCACGCTGGGCGTACACGCTCGAGACCGCGCCGTACTCGGCGACGAAGACCGCGATCCAGGCGACGACCCGCACGTTCGCCGTCGCGCTCGCACCGCGGGTCCGGGTCAACGCGATCTCGCCGGGCATCACCGACACCCCAATGCAGGAGCAGGTGCTCCGCGAGGTCTCGCGGCTGCGCGGCAAGAGCTACGAGGAGCTGAGCACCGAGCGGCTCAAGCTGGTCCCGCTTGGCCGGTCGTCGCCGCCCGAGGAGATGGCCGGCTTCATCGCATTCATGCTCTCCGACGCCGCCGCCTACATGACCGGCCAGTGCATCTACGTCGACGGCGGCTACATCATGTCCGCCTGACCGCCGGATCACGTCGGGGTCGTGAGCCACGGCGCACCGCGGCGAGCGAGGGGAACCGGTCGACGCCGAGCCGCATCCCTGCCGGCACCGGCTTGACACCGCTTACGTTCGCTGCGTAGGCTGCGCCTGCCCCGTCCTGACGACGTTTCCAGTAACCATTCTCGCCGTCGTCGGTAGCGCGGCGTAGAGGAGGAGCACCGTGGACGCCACACGTTCGTCGATCCGGGCGCTGCGCATGCCGTCCCGGGTCGGCCTGATCGCCGCGCTGGCGCTCGTCGCCGCATGCACGAACCCGGCCGGCAGCCCGTCGGCCGCGCCGGCATCACAGGCACCCGCGACCGAGGCGCCGCCCGCCTCGGAGGCCCCCGCGCCGTCCGCGAGCGCCGCAGCCGAGTCGTTCAAGATCGGCTACATCTCGCTCGGCGACTCGGTCCCGTTCGTCAAGCTCGTCTCGGACGGCATCAAGCGCGCCGCCGAGGAGGCCGGGCAGGAGCTCGTCTTCTGCGACTCCGAGATCGACGCCGCCAAGGCCCTTGCCTGCGCGCAGAACCTGCAGGTCCAGGGCGTCCAGGGCGTCCTGAACTTCCAGGTCTTCCAGGACAGCTCGCCGGAGATCTGCGAGGCCTACGGCAACCTGCCGACGATCGCGATCGACATCGTCCAGCCCCCGTGCGAGATCGCGTTCATGGGCGCGAACAACCGCGAGGCCGGCCGGATGGGCGGTCGTGCGATCGGCGAGTACGCGAAGAACGAGTGGGACTGCGACTACACTGCCTACGTCTCGCTCGAGTCGACCGCGGCCGGCGCCGCGAACACGGATCGCATGGGCGGCTACCGTGAGGGCTTCGAGGAGTTCTGCCCGATCGACCCGGAGAAGGAGCGCGTCCTCGACGGCGCGGACCGGACCGACCCCGCGCTCGAGCAGGTCACGAACCTGCTGGGAGCGCTGCAGGGCGACCGGATCGTGGTCGTCGCGATCAACGAGGACGGCATCCTCGGCGCGATCGGCGCGGCCAACACGCTCGGACGCCAGGCCGATCTCCATTACAGCGGCCAGGGCACCGACCCGTCGATCTGGAAAGAGGTCGCCTGCAACCCGAACTACATCGCGTCGGTGGCGTACTTCCCCGAGCGCTACGGCGACCTGCTCATCCCGAACATGGTCGCGGCGCTCCAGGGCGAGACGATCCCGACCGAGATCTTCACGGAGCACGAGGTGATCACGTCGGAGAACATCCGCGAGATCTACCCCGAGACACCGGCCTGTTGATGACGACGGCCCGGGATCGCACGGCCGCCGCATGACCTTCGCGCTCGAAGCGCGCGGCATCCGCAAGTCCTTCGGTGGGGTCGAGGTCCTCCATGGCGTGGACCTCGACGCCGCCGGGGGATCCGTGCTCGCGTTGCTCGGCGAGAACGGCGCGGGCAAGTCCACGCTCGTCAAGATCATCGCCGGGGACTACACGCCGGACGCCGGCGAGATCCTCGTGGACGGGCGTTCGTTCCCCGCGCTCGACCCCATCTCGGCTCGCGACCTCGGCGTCGCGATCATCTTCCAGGAGTTCCAGGACGCCCCGACGCTGACCGTCGCCGAGAACATCTCCCTCGGTCGGCTGCCCAACCGGTACGGCTTCGTCGACTGGCGGACCGTGCGCCGCCGCGCACACGCGATCCTCGACGAGCTGCAGGTCGACATCGACCCGATGCGCCCCGTCGGCAAGCTGCGCGTCGGCGAGCGCCAGATCGTCGAGATCGCCCGAGCGCTGTCGCGCAAGGCGCGCCTCCTCATCCTCGACGAGCCGACCGCCGCGCTCTCGCACCACGAGGCGGAGACCCTCTTCACGTTCATCCGGCGGCTGCGCAACCAGGGCGTCGCGATCATCTACATCACGCATCGGCTCGACGAGGTGACCACGATCGCCGACCGGGTCCAGGTCCTGCGCGACGGCAGCGTGGCGCTGCTCGCGCCGGTCGCCGAGACGAACCGGGCCGACATGATCGAGGCGATGGTCGGGCGGCGCATCTCGGAGGTCGCACGGCCGCCGGCCGCTGCCACCCTCGATCGCGGCGCGCCGATGATCCGCTGGACGAACGCCGCGTCGGGCGACGACTTCGCCGACGTGTCGCTCGAGGTCCATCGCGGCGAGATCGTCGCGATCTACGGCAAGCTCGGCTCGGGCGCGTCCGAGATCGGCGAGACCGCATACGGGCTGCGGCCGCTGACCGCCGGCACGCTCGAGGTCGAGGGTCGGCCGGTGGTCATCGACGGTCCCGTGGCCGGCGTCAGGGCCGGCGTCGGGTTCCTGCCGGCCGATCGCAAGGCGGGCGGCGGATTCATGATCCGGCCGGTCATGGAGAACGTCGCGGTCGCGTCGTGGCGTCGCCTCGCGTCGCTCGGGCAGTTCATCCGGCAGCGGACCGAGGCCGCCGCGTACCGACGCTGGCACCAGCAGCTCTCGATCCGTTCGCGCAACGACCCGCGCCAGGCGATGGGCACGCTGTCGGGCGGCAACCAGCAGAAGGTGCTGCTCGCACGCTGGCTCGAGCGCGACAGCAAGGTGCTCGTCCTCGTCGAGCCGACCCGCGGCGTCGACGTCGGCGCACGCCAGGACATCTATGCCGCGCTGCGCGAGCTGGCGGCACGAGGGGTGGCCGTGCTGATCAGCACGTCCGACTACGAGGAGGCGGTCCAGGTGGCCGATCGGGTCTATGTCATGGCGAAGGGGGCCATGGTCGACGACCTGACCGGTGACGCGGTGACCACGACGCGGCTGTTGGCCGCAGCAGGAGGCTGAAGTGACAGAGGACTCGAGCTCGACGCCCGCCCCGGCCGCGGCCGCCTCCGGCACGGGCGAGCGCACGGCGGCCGTCGCCATGCCCGGCCGCGGCCGCGGGCTGTCGGTCCCGGAGACCGCGGCACTGCTGCTCGTGCTCGTCGCGCTGTTCGTCTACTTCTCGATCGCCTCGCCGTTCTTCCTGAACAGCGCCAACATCATCAACATCCTGCAGAACGTGGCGGTCGTCGGGATCATCGCCTGCCCGGCCACGCTGCTCCTGATCTCCGGCCAGTTCGACCTGTCGGTCGGATCGGGCGTCGGGTTCGCGGGCATGCTGATGGCGGTCGCGGCGCTGACCCCCGGGACCGGCGGGGTCGACCTCCCGCTCGCGATGAACCTGCAGGTCTCCTCGGCGTTCGTCGTCGCCGTCTTGGGCACCCTGATGATCGGCGTCATCAACGCGGTCTGCGTCACGGTCCTCGGGATCAACGCCCTGATCACAACCCTCGGCACGCTCGCGATCTTCCGCGGCCTGACCAAGGTCCTCGGCGACGGCCAGACGATCCGGATCGAGAACTTCGGGCAGCTCGGCGTGCTGCGGTTCCCGGAGGGCGGGCTGCCGATCATCGGCGTCGGGATCCCGCTGCCGGTCTACATCTTCGCCGCCTGCGTCCTGATCTTCTGGGCGATCCTCCGCTACACGGTCTACGGCCGCTCGCTGTACGCCATCGGCGCGAGCCCGACCGCCGCCCGCCTCGCCGGCATCCGCACGAAGCGCGTGATCTTCATCGCGTTCCTGCTGTCGGCGCTGTGCGTCGCGCTCGCCGGCCTGATCCGGCTCTCGCAGGTGGCCGGCGCCTCGGTCAACTCGGGCCTGGGCATCGAGCTGTCGGTGATCACCGCGGTCGTGCTCGGCGGCGCGAGCCTGTCCGGCGGTCGCGGCGGGATCGGCGGGACCGTCCTCGCGGTGCTCATCGTCGGCGTCCTCGCCAACGGCCTGATCCAGCTCAACGTGCCGTCGTTCTGGATCGAGGTCGCGAACGGGCTGCTGCTCCTCGGCGCGGTGTCGGTCGACCGGCTCCGCCAGCGGCTGACCAAGGCCGACGCGTAGCCGGGCCCGAGACGATGACCAAAACCCACCTCACCTGGTCCGACGAGATCGGCAAGCGGGTTCGGACCGGCGACTGGCCGGACCAGGCGATCTCGACGGTCACCAAGATCCGCGAGGCGCTCGCGGACGCCGGAGACACCTTCGGCCCGGGAGCTGCGCGCCGGGAGGCCGCCGCGCAGCTCGTCGACTACTTCATGGAAGAAGCCAAGGTCGTCATGGTCGTCTACCGCGTGTGGACCGACGGCTTCCTCGACTGGCTCCGGTCGGAGGGCGTTCCCGAGCCGGAGCTCGCCGCGGAGCTCGACCGTTTGCGTGCGCTGATGGCGTACCCGGACGGCAGCCCGCTCGACACCGAGGCCCGCTGGGCCGACCTTGCCGCGGCGGCGGGCGCGCTCGGCAACGGCGTCCGCTCGTACGCGCTGTCCGTCGCGGATGCGGAGTCCGCGCTCGACGACCTGGTCGGCGGGTGGCGCGCCCTGCACGATCGCTACGCGGACCTGATGGCCGGCGTCCTCGCCTTCGTGGCGCGCCGATTCGGCGAGCCGGCGCTCGAGCGCTGCTACCGCGCCGTCCTCGAGCCGTACATCCAGGAGCGCTACATGCCGTTCGACGTGCGCGAGCGGCCGTACGAGGACACGCTCTTCCGGAACCTGTACATCGCCATCGAGGCCATGCGCGCGCACATGGGCGGCCCCGAGCGGATCGGCAACGTCAACCTCACCGAGCACGACGACCGCTGGGAGCTGCGCTTCGACCCGTGCGGATCGGGCGGTCGCATCCTGCGCGGCGATCCGATCGAGGGGACCGGCAGCCGGGTCCTCGCCCCGTACGAGTTCGGCGTGACCCAGGAGCGCCACCCGTGGGCATGGAACGAGGAGGGCGTCTGCTACTACTGCGCCCACTGCAACTTCGCGCTCTCGACGCTGCCCGCCGAACGGTGGGGTCACCCCGTGCGGACGGTCGACCCGCCGCTCTGGCGTGGCGAGGACGATCCGTCCACCAGGAAGCAGTGCACCTGGACGATCTGGAAGTCGCTCGAGGCCATCCCCGAGCGCGAGTACGAGCGCATCGGACGGACCAAGCCGCAGCTGCCGGTCATCCAGCCGGGCGCCGCGCCGTCCCGCGGCGAGACCGGGGCGACGTGATGGGCAGCACAGGAGGAGGGCGCACGTGACCGACGTCGATCGCAGCATCCCGTTCATCGAGACGCACCATCACCTGTGGGAGCTCGACCGGTTCCACTACGACTGGCTGACCGACCCGGGCTGGCCCGGCCACAACGCGCTGCTCGGCGACTACAAGATGATCCGCTCGACGATCGGCGCGCCGTGGCGCTTCTTCAAGGAGTTCTACGGGCAGAACGTCATCAAGAGCGTGCACGTCGAGGCCGCCTATGCGGGCCCCGACCCGGTCGAGGAGACGATCTGGCTCGACCAGGTCGCGAAGGAGCACGGCTACCCGAACGCGCTCGTGGTGTTCTGCGACATCGAGCAGGACGGGGGCGAGGCGGAGCTGGACCGCCACCTCGAGGCATCCTCGCTCGTGCGAGGCGTACGCATCCGGGCGCATCCGGACGACCCGGACACGGCCGCCTTCCGGAAGGGCTACCAGGCGCTCGGCGCGCGCAACCTCTCGTACGAGCTGAACGCGTCGCCCGGCAAGCTGCTGTCCGGCCGGGACGTGGCGAAGGCCTTCCCGGACGTCCAGGTGATCCTCGGGCATGCCGGCTTCCCGGTCCAGCGCGACGACGCCTACTTTGCCCAGTGGAAGTCCGAGATGAGCGAGCTCGCCCAGGTCGAGAACGTCGCCTGCAAGGTCTCGGGCTTCGGCATGGCCGACAACCGATGGACGATCGAGTCCATCCGTCCATGGGTCCTGCACTGCATCGAGGCCTTCGGGCCGGACCGGATCATGTTCGGCACGAACTGGCCGGTCGACATCCTGTACGCGACCTACCTCGAGCAGGTCGACGCGTACCGAACCATCATCGCCGAGGCCGGCTTCAGCCGATCGGAGCAGGAAGGGATGCTGTATCGCAACGCTGAGCGGTTCTACTCGATCTGACCCCCGGACCCGTCACGGAGGCACCCACCGCATGCGTAAATCGTCCCTGGCGCTCCTGGCCGGCCTCGCGGTCGTGCTCGGCGCCTGTACCAACCCGGCCGCTTCGGCGCCGCCGGCCACCCAGGCGCCGGCCACCGAGGCGCCCGCGTCCGAGGCCCCGGAGCCCTCCGAGGCGCCCTCGGCCGCCGCCGGCTCGTACAAGGTCGGCTACATCTCGCTCGGTGACTCGATCCCGTTCGTCAAGCTCGTCTCCGACAACATCAAGGCGGAGGCGGAGAAGGCCGGCGTCGAGATCGCCTTCTGCGACTCGGAGGTCGACGCGGCGAAGGCCATCGCGTGCGCCCAGAACCTCGCGGTCCAGCAGGTGCAGGCGGTCCTCAACTTCCAGCTGTACGAGGACAGCTCCCCCGAGGTCTGCGCGGCCTACGGCGACCTGCCCACGATCGCGATCGACATCCACCAGGAGCCGTGCGAGGTCTCCTTCATGGGCGCCGACAACCACCGCGCCGGCGAGCTCGCCGGTGAGTACGTCGGCCAGGCACTCCAGGCCGAGAACGGCTGCGAGTACACCGCGGTCGTCACGCTCGACACGAAGGGCGCCGGTGCGACCACCGAGGCCCGCGTCAACGGCATGATCGACGGCTTCGAGGCGACCTGCGGCGACATCCCCGAGGACAAGTTCCGCAGCCTCGACGTCGGTGGAACGACGGACCTTGCCGTGACGAAGTTCGGCGACCAGCTCTCGGCGCTCGAGCCGGGCGGGATCATCGTCGTCCTGAGCCTCAACGACGACATGTCGCTGGGCGCCTTCGCCGCGGCGCGCACCGCCGGCCGCGAGGCCGAGCTCCGGCTCGCGGGCCAGGGCGCGGACCCGACCTCCTGGAAGGAGATCGCCTGCAACCCGTATTGGCTGGCCGACACGGCCTACTTCCCGGAGCGGTACGGCGAGATCCTCATCCCTGCGGTCGTCGACCTGCTCAACGGCGAGACGATCGAGGAGAACCTGTTCACGCAGCACGATGTCGTCACCAAGGACAACGTGCGCACGCTCTATCCCGAGACCCCGGCCTGCTAGCCGGCCCCGGTCGTCCGTGATCGATCGGCCCCGCCTTCGGGCGGGGCCGATCTCCTTCGTGGAGGTGTCGCCGATGTCGCAACCGCGCGTGGCGCTCGTGACCGGGAGCGCCCGAGGCATGGGCCGCGCGATGTGCGAGGTGCTTGTGGAGAGCGGCCATCGCGTCGTCGGGCTCGATCGGCTCGCGCAGGACCAGGGTTCGCTCGCCCGTGTCATCACTGCCGACCTGGCCGATCCCCTCGTCCCGCGTCAGGTCGTCGACGACGTCGTCGCGACCGAGGGCCGGCTGGACGTCCTGGTCCACAACGCTGCCGTCTACGTCTGGCAGCACCCGCTGCCCGAGGTGACGCTCGAGGATTTCGAGCTGATGACCTCGGTCAACCTGCGCGCGGTCTTCTTCCTGTCACAGGCCGCCGCCGAGGCGATGCGGCCGAACGGCTGGGGCCGGATCATCGGCATCTCGAGCGTCGGCGCGCGAACCGGCGGGGTCTCGAACTCGGCGGTCTACAACGCGATGAAGTCGGGCGTGATCAGCCTCATGAAGAACTTTGCCCGCAACTACGGTCGTCACGGCATCACCGCCAACGCGGTGGCGCCCGGCGCGGTGGAGGGGTTCATGACCGAGCACCTGACCGATGCGGAGAAGGACGTGGTGCGGGCCGGCGTGCCGATCGGGCGGTTCGCCCAGCCGCGCGAGGTCGCGACCGTCGTCGGCTTCCTGGCGTCGGACGGCGCGAGCTACGTCAACGGCGCGACGATCGACGTCAACGGCGGCTGGGTGATGCCATGAGCAGCGTCGCACCCGCACCACAGGGCTCGGTCGATGCCGCCGGTGGACGCCGGCTGCGGCTCGGCGTCATCGGTGCGGGCGCGTGGGCGGCGTTCGCGCACATCCCCGCGTTCCTCCGCCGCGCCGACGTCGAGCCGTGGATCGTCAACCGACGCGACGAGGCCCAGCTCGCGAACCTGCGCGACCGCTTCGGCTTCCCGCACGCCACGACCGACTGGCGTGAGGTCGTCGCCGCCCGCCCCGACATCGTCGCGCTGACCGGTCCGGGCCATCTCCGGGCCGAGCAGGCCCTCGCCGCGCTCGATGCAGGCATCCACGTCCTCGCTGAGAAGCCGTTCACGCTCGACCCCGCCGACGCATGGGCGATCGACCGGCTGGCTCGGGATCGGGGACGCCATGTCGTCCTGTGCTACGCGTGGAACGAGATGGGCATCGCCGAGCAGGCCTACCGGCTGATCCACGGCCCGGACGGGATCGGCGAGGTCGAGGCGGTGTCGGTCGAGATGTCGACGATCGTGCGCGACCTGCTGACGCGGGGCACCACGTACCTGGGCGACGCCGACGTGCCGCTCCCGCGGGGCGAGACCTGGTCCGACCCGGCGATCTCCGGCGGCGGCTACGGCCAGGGGCAGCTCACCCACGCGCTCGGGCTCGTGCTGCGCCTCGTGCCGTCGCTGCGCGCGGCCGAGATCGCCGCGCTCACGTCCGCTCCCGGGGCTGACGTCGAGCTCCACGACGCGATCGTCGTCCGCTTCGAGAACGGCGCGATCGGCTCGATCGGCGGCGCGTCGCTCCCGCTCGGGACCTTCGGCAACCAGCACCAGCTCACGATCCGCGTGACCGGCAGCCGCGGGCAGGTCGTGCTGGACATGGCCGCGCCGCGCGTCGCCCGCTCGATCGGCGGGGAGGACGTGACCGCGGACCTGTCGGACGAGGACGTGCGCTGGGCGTTCGAGCGGGTCGTCGACCGGATGGTCGACCTCGTGCAGGGGCGAACGAGCGAGAACCCCTCGCCGGCCGATCTCGGGGCGCGCGTCGTCGAGATCCTCGACGGCATGTACCGGAGCGCGGCGTCCCGCTCGTTCGTGCGCGTCAGCCGGGGCTGACCCCGGCCGGCGGCTCGAGGGTCAGCGGCGCGACCGGCACCTGCCGGCCGTCGCGGACGACGGCGACCGGCACGAGCCGCCGGTCCGCCTCGCGGTCCGTGCCCGCGGTGTCGCGGAGGAGGAATCGACCCTCCTCGAGCGCGAGGACCGTCACGTCGGCCGCAGCGCCCGGCTCGAGCCGCCCCAGCCCCGACCCGTGCGCCCCGAGCGCGCGCGCCGGCGCGGTCGTCGCCATCGCGATCACGTCGTCGAGCGAGAGGCCGAGCAGGAGGAACTTCGAGAGCGTCGTCGCGAGGTCGTGGACCGGGCTCGCGACGTTGAGCCGGTGCAGGTCCGAGCTGATCGTGTCCGGCCGGAAGCCGTCCGCGAGCGCGGCCTCGGCGACGGGCCACGTGAAGCTGCCCGCCCCGTGTCCGACGTCGAACAGCACCCCCCGGTCGCGCGCCTCGCGCGCGGCCGGCACGAGCCGGCCCGCGTCGTCGACGAGCGCCCCCGGCTGCCAGCCCGTGAAGGAGTGGGTGACGACGTCGCCGGGCCGGAGACGCGCCAGCACCTCCTCGATCCCGAAGGGCGTCCCCCCGATGTGGACCATCACCGGCAGGCTCGTCGCCCGCCCGGCCTCGAGCGCCCGCTCCAGCCCGGCGAGGCCGTTCGGGCCGGCCAGCATCTCCGAGACGCGGACCTTGAATCCGACGACGAGGTCGGGATGCGCGAGCGCCACGGCGGCCGCCCGCTCGGGATCCGCGAAGCGCAGGTCGTGGAGCTCGCCGATGATTGGGTCGATCTGGCCCATGGCGCTGATGTTCAGGTAGGCCAGGATCCGGCCGCGGCTTCGCTCGACCACGAGGCGCCGGAAGCCCGCGAACGTGTTCGCGCCGGCCGAACCCGCGTCGACCGCCGTCGTGACGCCGCGGCCCAGACAGGTCGGGTCGGCCTCGACCGAGAGGTCCGCCACGCCCGGGTAGACGTGGACGTGGAGGTCGACGAGCCCCGGGACGACGTAGCGGTCCGTTGCGTCGAGCACGGTCGCCGCGCCGGCGGACGGGATCGACGGCTCGATCGCGAGCACGCGCCCGTTCGCGATCGCGACGTCGCGTCGCTCGTGGACCGCCCCGGCGGGATCGACCACGGTGCCGCCGGTGATGAGCAGGTCGCAGTTCATGGAGCCTCCGGGGTGACGGTCAGGACGCGAGCCGGGTTGTCGACGAGGAGCTGCCCGAGCGCCGCGTCGTCGAGCCCCGCGGCTCGGAGGAGCGGCACGACGTGGCGCAGGAGATGGTCGTAGCCCCAGCCGCCGTAACGGTGCAGCCGGGTCCGGACCCCGATGTCCTGCGACACCAGCAGCCGATCGCCCAGGCCGTCGCGAACGAGCCGGGCAACGGTTGCGGCAACGTCGGCGTCGCTCGGCGGGTAGCGGCCGGCTCCGAGCAGCGAGTGATCGAAGCCGAACAGGTCGAACGCGAGGTACGCACCCGACGCGGCGAGCCGGTCGAGGTACGCCCGGTCGTCGTGAGCCGTCGTCAGGTGGCCGAGCACGATCCGGTCCGGCGCCGCACCTGCCTCGAGCAGCGTGCCGAGGACGGTGTCCCCGGTCCGGCCCCACGGATGGAGGTGGACCGAGATCGCGAGCCCGGTCGCGCGGCTCGCGCCCGCCGCCGCCTCGACGACCCGCAGCTCCGCGGGATCGGGTGGATCCGCCGTGCCGATCTCGCCGATGATCCCCGGCCTGACGCCGGTCCCCGCCACGCCGTCCCGCCACTCGTCGACGAGCGAGTCGGCGATCGCCTCGACGCTGCGGCCGGCGAGGTCCGGCGGATGGACCGGCGCCAGGTAGTGCCCGGCGCCCATGACGACGTGCAGGCCGGTCGCGCGGGAGATCGCCACGAGCGCTTCGGGATCGCGCCCGAGATCGGGCGGCGTCACGTCGACGACCGTCCGTCCGCCCGCGTCCTCGAACCGACCGAGCTCCTCGATCGCGAGGTCCGGTTCGGTCAGGCGGTAGTTGTCGGGATGCGTCCCAGGGTTCCAGCGCGCCTCCGCCGCGCGCTCGAGGTCGAACGGACCGTCGCCGTCCTCCCGATAGCCGTGCACGGCGAGGACGGGTGTCGTGTCCATCCGGACGTGCTCGTGGATCAGCGTCACGCCGAGACCGGCCGGGTCGACCGGGCCGAGCACGGTCATCGCGAACGCGCGACCGTCCTTCATCGCGACGTCGCGACGACGTGGGCCGTCACCGTCCGTGTGCTGACGCCGGCGAGCCCGACGGTCAGCTCGACCTCGTGCGGGCCGGTCGCGAGCTCGACCGGCAGGATCACCTCGGCGGTCTGGGCCCGTCGCACGTAGAACCCCGCCTCGGGCCCGAGGGAGGCGCCCGCCACCGGGCGCGGCGGCTCGCCCGGGGTAGGGTTGACCAGCGCGAGCCGGTCGGCGGCGATCGCGGCGCCGTCGAGCCGCACGCCGACCGCCGTGAGGTAGCGCGAGACCGGGCCGGGGTTCGCCAGCGTGATCGCCGCGGAGCCGGCCGGACCCGCGACCGCCCCGAGCTCGAGCGGCTCGGGCCAGTAGCGCTCCACGAACAGCCGCAGGTCGGCGAGCGCGTCCAACGGCTCGCCGGCGAGCAGCGTCGTCGCCCGGTCGGCGAGGAGCGCGGCGGCTGCGTCGATCTGCGCCCCACCGGTCGCCCCGTCGGCGGCGCGCCGCGGGTTCGGGCCGTAGACGCCGGTGATCGGGCCGGTCTCGTCGTCGGGGAGGCGGTCGAGCGCGACGAGGTCGGGCTCCACGGCGAGCATCCAGGACGTCTCCAGGAGCGACCCGTGGTCGACCGCCACGGGCCAGTCGGTGCCCAGCCCGACGCCGAGTGCCGCGTTCAGCTCGAGGTACGTCAGCCCGTACGCTCGGAACCCGCCGCCGACGTCGGCTTCCACCGTGGCGCAGACCCGCTTGAGCAGGTGGACGAGGTCGAGCGGCGCGTGCCCGGTGTGGACGACCGCCACGCGGGCGCCGAAGCCGGCGACCTGGCGCACCGTCCCCTCGACGAGCGCGGCGACCAGCGAGGGGTCGGTCCGAAACGTCCACGGGAAGTGGAGCGTCCCGATCGTGTGGTACGTCCACGGCAGGACGACCCCGCCGGTCCGGCGCGCGGCGCGCTCGAGGAGCGCTCGGCCGGTGAAGCCGTCGGTGCCGTAGGGCAGGTGCTCGGCATGGAACTCGACCGCGCCGAGCGGGATCCACGCGATCGGCGCCCGCTCGAGCGCCGCCCGCAGCTCGGCCGGGCGTAGCCGTTCGAGGCGGACCTCGTCGCGCATCGCGACCTCCTCAGTCGACGAGGAACCCGCCGTTGATGTCGGTGACCTCGCCCGTGATGTACCCCGCGTGCTCGCTGGCCAGGAACGCGACGAGCGCGGCGACCTCGTCGACGGTGCCGAACCGCCCGACCGGGATCCGATTGACGAGGTCGCGCGTGTTCGCGATCATCGGCGTGTCGATGAGCGCGGGGGCGAGCGCGTTGGCGGTGACGCCGTGCTTGGCGTACTCGTTGGCGATCGACTTCATGAGCGTCATGACCCCGGCCTTCGAGGCCGCGTATGCCGCGACGCTGCGCGCCCCGCCGGCCTTGCCCGCGCTCGAGCCGATCCCGATCACCCGCCCGTACCCAGCCTCGCGCATCGCGGGCAGCGCCCGGCGGGCGCACAGGAATGCGCCGGTCAGGTTGATCGCCAGCGTGCGGTTCCAGGTCTCGAGCGTCGTCTCCTCGAACGGGACGATCGGGTAGATGCCGGCATTGAGCACGAGGACGCTGGCCGCGCCGCCCAGCTCGCGCTCTACCCGGCCGAACGCCGCGTCGACCCCAGCTTCGTCGCTGACGTCGCAGGCGACGCCGAGGATCCCGTCGTGCGCGGGCGCCTCGAGATCGAGCGCCGCGACGCGGGCCCCGTTGGCCGCCAGCACCTCGGCGATCCGCTGGCCGATCCCGCGTCCGGCCCCGGTCACCACCGCCACTCGCCCGGCGAGCCCGTCCACCTGGATCATCGTTCCCTCCTGTGTGGCCCGACCCGCGGCGGTCGGCCGGCTCCGTTCTCGACCCGCTGGCTGCGCAAGCGGCTGGTGACGTTTCCAGTGCCCGGGTAGCATACCGCCACGAGCGTCACGGCGAGGGAGATCGATGCAGGTCGGGATCGACAGCTACTCGTACCACCGGCTCTACGGCGAGACGCGCCCGGGTGAGCGCGAACGTCCGGAGCGATGGCCGGCGGACCCCGCGCCTGCGCTTCGCCATGCAGTCGGGACCGGCGCCGACGCGATCTTCCTCGAGACGTGCTACCTGCCTGCCCCGGAAGCGATGGACGGATCGGCCCTCGAGGCGGCGGGCTCGTTGCGGGTCGGCTTCTCCTGGGGCCATCCGTGGCCGCCCGGCGCGTTCCATGGTCTCGACGGAGGCCGGTCCCGCGAGGCGGAGCACGAGCTCGCGCGCTGGATCGATGCGGCGGCGCGGCTCGGGCACGACGTGCTGCGGATCACGGCGGGGACGCCGGCCTCGCGCGGCGACGAGCCCGCGGAGGTGCTCGTCGAGCGGCTCGTTGGACCCGTCCGCCGCGCTGCCGACCGAGCGCGCGCGGTGGGGGTCTCGCTCGCGCTCGAGAACCACGGCGACCTGCGGGCGCAGGACATCCTCGCGCTGTTCGAGCGCGTCGACCGGCCCAACCTCGGCGTCTGCCTCGACAACGTCAACCTGGTCCGAGTCGGGGACGACATGCTGGAGGGCACGCGGCTGCTCGGGCCGCACGCGCTGCTCGTCCAGCTGAAGGACCACGAGCCGGGCGACCCGACGGTCCCCGGCGGCCCCGTGTGCACCGGCCTGGGGGCGGGCGTTGCGGACCTCGACGGCATCATCGCGATCCTCGCCGACTGCGGCTTCGACGGCCCCGTCTGTGTGGAGCTCGCCTCGCTCGGCGGCGGGGACGTCGACGAGCTCGCGCTCATCGACGAGAGCGTGGCCTGGCTGCGCGAGCATCTCCCCGGCTGAACGCCACGCATGAAGAAGCCGGGTGTCGCCCGGAGGAGACGAGCGACACCCGGCCGGAGCGGGCGAGACGGCGAGGCCGGGGAGTCAGCCTGCGCCGGGCAGCCCTGCGTTCAACATGGGGAGTTCACGCGCGCCGTGCGCCTTCGAGCCGAAGGCGTCGGGCTTCGTGCGGCCGACGCGCTCGTAGTACTCGGCGGGCACCTGGGTCGGGTCCTTGAACATCTGCCACTGGCACTTCTGGGCTTCGCCGACCGCGGTCCGCTCCGGGTCGTACGTCGGCGGGTCGATGACCCGGACCGGGTAGCCGAAGCGGTCGATCGGCATCTCCTCCATGAGGATGATGCAGTGGGCGCAGTAGAGGCAGACGCCCGGCGTGTAGTGGTTCCAGGAGTGCTTCTCCTCGGTCACCGCCCAGTCGTACGGAGGCTGCATCCGCGGCGGCGTCCCCTCGATCGAATCGCCGCGCAGCGTCCGGCCCCCGGAGCCGCACGGATCGAAGCGGAGGACGAAGCGGTCCTCCAGCTCGATCAGCTCCATGTCGCCGGTCCGCTCGGGCCCGACCAGGTGACCGCGCATCGCCTCGCACGCGACGAGCATGAGGATCTCGAGGGACTCGTCCCACGGGTACTTGTCGACGTCGAACTTCTCGTAGCGCCAGACGAAGAGCGGCAGCAGCACCCGGTCGTACATGTCGCGGATCGCGGGCTCGCCGAGCTGCTCCTTCACGAGCGACATCAGCGCGTACGTGTGGTCGACGTCCCGATCGTGGCACTGCCGCCACGTCTCCTTCATCGTGTCGAGCCAGCGCAGCGCCTCGTCGGGCTGCTCGCGGTACGTGGCAGCAGTGAACGCCTGCACCTCGCCGAGGAATCGGTCCCAGTGACGGCGGGGCTGCCACGGTGAACCGTCCGGGAGCGTCGCCAGCTCGGTTGCCTGGGCGTTCCGGGCGGCGATGACGTCCTCCGCCACGCCCTTGTCCCGGAGATAGCCGTTCAGATCCCCGATCCATTGCCGGTAGAGCGTGAAGCAGACATTCGCCTCGTCGACGAAGTAGCTCCCGAGCGTGGCCGCCTCGTCCCAGCGCTGCGCGGCGATCGCCTCGCGGATCTTGCGGTAGGTGGAGACCTTCTGGTCCTCCCACGAGCCCATCCGGACCCGACGCCCGAGGAGCTCTGTGAAGGCGATCTTCGTCTCGGTCACGAACCCCTCCGCTCGGCTACGATGATCGATACCGGTACCGTTTCCGGCCCCTCTGGGAGGAGGCTACCACGGCCGCTGCCGGGATGCCAGCAGGAGGGGAGCAGGTGGCCTCGCCCCAGCCCTCGCGCGACCGGTGCTGACCTCTGTCGGCTTCGGCCTGCTCGCGGCGCTCGCGAACGCGGGCCAGGCGCTGGTGAGCAAGGACCTGGCGGGGCGGATGCCTGCCCGCCAGCTCATCGGGCCGCTGTACGTCGCGAATGCGCTCGTGCTGCTCCCGCTCGCGCCGTTCACGGCCTGGACCTGGTCGCCGACGATCGTCGCCCTGCACGCCGCGTCGGTCGGGCTGATGGTCGTCACCGCGGTCAGCATCTGGGATCTGCTCGACCACGGACCCGCCTCGGCGACGACGACGGCCACCGCCCTGAGCCCGATCCCGGCCGCAGCCGCTGGCGCGCTGCTCATCCCCGGAACGGTGTCCGCGGCCCAGGTCGTGGCCGCGGTCGTCATCAGCGGCGCGGTGGTGTTCGCGCTCGTCGACGCGTTCGCATCGCTCGGTCGTCGCGGCACGGTTCTGCGGGTCGTCGCGGCGGCGACCGGAACGGGACTGCTCACGATCGCAACGCGCTTGATCGGCGATGCGGGCGCCGGTCTCGTCGAGACGTACGCCGTCCGGACTGCCGTGGCCGCCGCGGTGCTGATCCCGATCTTTCCGCCACGAGCCGTCCCGGCGCGCGCGATCCCGCGACTGGCCGGGCGCTCGCTCGTCGTCACCGCGTACTTCGTGTGCGTCATCCTCGGCGCCCAGCACGGGAACCCGGTGGTGGTGCAGGCGCTCGTGGCCACCACGCCGCTGTTCGTGCTCGGGGTCGAGGCGCTGCGCACGGGCCGATCGCCCGCCCGTCGGGCGGTCCTCGCCGCGCTCGTGGTCGTGCTGGGCGTCGCGGTCGCGGTGGCCGGCTGAGTGGACGTCCTCTTCGGACTCCTGTCCGCGGCGGCGAATGCGGCCGGGGCGATCCTCAGCAAGGACCTCGCGACGCGCTACCCCGCACGCCAGCTGATCGGGCCGCTGTTCGCGCTCAATTGCCTGCTGGTCCTGCCTGCCGCGCCGTTCGTCGAGTGGACCTGGTCACCGGAGATTCTCGCGCTGCACGCGCTCTCCGCCCTGCTCCTCGTCGTGACGTCGCTCGCGATCTGGGACCTGTACGACCACGGCAGCGCGGCCGCGACCGTCACGGCCCAGTCGATCAGCCCGATCCCGACCGCGCTCGCCGTCGCGGTCCTGCTGCCGGGCACGTTGCAGCTCGCCGACGCGATCGCCGGCACCGTGGTCGTCGCCGGCGTGCTCATCGGGCTCGCCGGGGCCTTCGGGACGCTCGGGCGACGTCGCAGCGCGCTCACCGTCATCGTCGCCGCAACCGGCACCGGTCTCGTGACGGTGACCGGCCGGCTCCTGGCCGACCTCGACGTCGGGGTCGTCGAGGCGTACGTCGTCCGGACGGCTCTGGCCGCGGTGGCGTGCACGCTCCTCGTGCCGCCGCGGGCGGTCCCGCTGCGTGCCCTCCCCGGGATGGTCCCGCGCGCGGCGTTCATCACCGCACATTTCCTGCTCATCCTCGTCGGCGTGCAGGACGGCGACCCGGCGGTCGTCCAGACTGCGGTGGCCACGGCCCCGCTGGTCAGCCTCCTCGCCGAATCGGCGATGACGCGCCGGTGGCCGGCGGCGCCGGTCGTCGTCGCGGCAGCGCTCGCGGTCTCGGGGGTGGCGATCCTCTTGTTGACCTGAGGGTGGGCCGCGCGCGTGCCCTGCCCCCGCGTCGACGGCTGGTACCGATTGCAGAAACGCTGCTAGCATGGCGTCGCGGTCGGCGAACGCGCCGGCGAAGGGCCGTCACCCGTCAGGAGGCACCCATGCAGCGCGGCTTGTTCTACCTCCGCATCTTCCCCGGCACCGAGGCGGAGTACGACCGCCGGCACGCGGAGATCTGGCCTGAGCTCGCCCAGGAGATCCGCGAGTCCGGCATCCGCAACTTCTCCGGGTTCCGCCGCGGCACGGACGTCTGGTATTACACCGAGGGCGAGCCGGACGTCGAGACCGCCTTCGCGGTCCATGGTCCGAAGCCGGCCAACCAGCGCTGGAACCACTACTTCCGGGACGTCATCGCGCAGATCACCGACGAGAGCGGCAACCTGCTCTGGTACGACGAGGTCTTCCATTCCGGCGGCGCGCCGCTCGATGGGCCGTTCGAGCGCGGGCTGTTCAGCCTCGTCATCGACCCCGATCGCGCCGATGACTACGAAGCGCTCCATGCCAACCCGTGGCCGGACCTGATGGAGGCCATCGAGGCCTCGGGCTTCCGCAACTACAACGGGTTCCGGCGTGGCGCCCACGTCGTCTACTACGGCGAGTTCTACCCGGACTTCGACACGGTCTTCGCGAAGATGGGCGCGACCGAGGTCAACGCGCGTTGGGGCACGGCTTTCGAGGGGATCATCACGAAGATCACCGATGACGACGGGAAGCTGATCACCGCCCGCGAAGTCTTCCACCAGGACTGATCGCGAAGCGGGCGCGCCGATGGACCGACCCGGAGCGGGCCCCGCGCCGCGCCCGCGCATCGCGGTCCTGAGCCCGTACTGGACGCTCTGGGAGCACACCGCCGGACCGACGTTCCGGGCGGACCGGCTCGCGCTCGCCCGGTCGGTCGCGGCATCGCTCGACTTCATTGTCGAGCCGATCCTGGTCGCGGAGATCGGGTCGGGCGAGGCAGGGGCGGCGGTCGGGCGCGAGCTCGAGGCCGCGGATCCCGACGCCGTCCTCGTCGTCCAGACGATGGCCGTGCCCGCGGCCTGGACGATGGCCGCGCTGGACGCCGTGCCCCGGACGCCCATCGTCGTCTGGGCACTGCACGAGACCGGTCTCGTCGGCACCGACTTCGACCACGCCTCGATCACGACCCAGGGCGCGACGGTCGGCGCCCCGATGGTGACGAACCTCCTCACGCGCGCCGACCGCCCGTTCGAGCTCGTGCTCGGCCGCCGGGACGATCCGGCGACCCGTGACCGCGTCGCCCGGGCGCTTCGGCTCGCCGGGATCGCGAGCGGCATGCGACGCGCGCGGCTCGGTCGGGTGGGCCGGCCGCTCGACGGCTATGCCCACGTCGACGTCGATGCGGACGCCCTGCGCGAAGCGACCGGCATCGGCCTGGTGTGGGTGGATCCGGACGAGGTCGTCGACGCCTTCCGCGCGGTGGCCGCCGACCGCGTCGATGCGCTCGAGCGCGAGGTCCGTGCCGGCTGGACGTTCGAGGGCGACGTGACGTCCGACGGGTCGCTCGACCGCTCGCTGCGGGCGGCCCTCGCGCTCGAGGACGTGGCCGACCGCCACCGGCTCGACGGTGGAGCGTTCAACTGCCACGTGCCGCAGTTCCGCTTCGGCGAGCCGATCGGCATCGCGCCGTGCTGGGCGCTGGGGCGCCTGACGACCGCGGGCCGGCCGTTCACCTGCACCGGTGACGTCGTGACCGCGGTCGCGATGCTGCTCACGAAGCGGCTGGGCGGGGCGGCGGTCTACCACGAGATCGAGGCCATCGACTACGCGACCGGCGAGGTCGTGATCGCCAACTCGGGCGAGCACGACGAGGCATGGCTGGCGCCCGGCGCTCGCCCGCGGCTTCGGAAGAACGGCTGGTTCTGCGGGAAGGACCCGCACTGCGGTGTCTGTGCCGTGTTCGAGCCGGCGCCGGGTCCCGCGACGCTGGTCGGGTTCACGCCGCACCCCGGCGCGCGCGGCGGCTTCCGGTTCGTTGCGGCACGCGGCGAGCTGACCGAGCGGACGTTTCCCGAGACGGGCACGGTCAACGGCGCGTTCCGGTTCCGGGAGGGCACGGTCGAGGACGCCTGGGTGCGCTGGGCGACCGCCGGGGTGAACCACCACAGCTCCGCCACGCCGGGCGACCTGGCGGAGGACGTCGTCGGCGTCGCCCGACACCTCGGGATCGAAGGGATGGTGGTATGACGCTGGACCTGCGGCCGCGGGCCCCGGGGTCCCTGCGCGACCTGCGCGACGTGGACCCGTACCCGGCGTACGAGGCGATGCGCGCGGTCGGGTCGGTCGTGTGGGACGAGGGCATGTCGGCGTGGCTGGTGCTGTCGCACGACGGCTGCACGTTCGTCGAACGCCGGGAGGACCTCTTCGAAGAGCCGACGGGCTCGCTGCCCGGCGCCGCCCAGATCGTCGGCCGCCGCGACTTCCGCTCGCTGGTCGGGCACGAGCACGAAGTCCTGCACCGGTCGTTGTCCCACTCGTGGCGCCCCGATCCGATCGCCCCGCTGGCCGCCGCCGCCGTCCGGCCGCTCGTCCAGGATCGCATCGGACGGCTCGCGGAGCGCGGCGGCTTCGAGCTGTACGAGGAGCTCGCCCGCTACCTCCCGATCGCGGTCGTGGCGAAGGTCCTCGGGCTGCCGGACAACGACGCCCACGCGCTCGCGCAGGCGAAGGGCTGGATGGAGGCGGTGCTCGCCTGGCGTCACTCGTACGGCGAGGACGCCGAGGCGCGGGCGGCGGCCATCGAGGCGACACGCCTGCTCGAACCGCTCCTCATCGAGACCGTCCGCGAGCGGCGCGACCGCCCGCAGGACGACACGATCAGCCTGCTCTGGGAGGAGGGCCGCCGGGTCGCCGACGACTGGGGCGAGCAGGACGTGCTCGACAACGCGAAGTTCCTGTTCGAGGGCGGGTCGGAGACCACGGCGTTCCTGATCTGCACGGCCGCCCATCGGCTGCTCGAGCTCGACGAGGCGACGCGGTCGGCGACCCTCACGGATTCGGCGGCGTTCGCGCGCTTCCTCGAGGAGGTCCTCCGTCACTCGACGGTCGTCCACCTTCGGGCCCGGCGGGCCACGGCCGACGTCGAGGTCGAGGGTGCGCGGATCCGGGCGGGGGAGCGGGTCATCGCCGTGAACGCCGCGGCCAACCGCGACCCGAGGCGCTGGGAGCGCCCCGACGAGCTCGACCCCGACCGGCCGCGGCTGTGGGGCCACCTCGCCTTCAATGTCGGCCCGCGCCACTGCGCGGGCTCGCACCTCGCCCGGATGGAGGCGACCGAGACCATCCAGGCCCTGTGGCGGGCCTTCCCCGACCTCCGGCGCGCCCCGGACGCACCGGAGGCGATCCCGCTCGGTTTCGTGTCCCGGGCGTGGCGACCGATCCCGATCGAGTTCACGCCGGTCGCGGCGGCCGTCGCGCGCGAGCGGATCGCTGACGCGCCGGCGTGGGCCGGCTCGGTGCCGGCCGGTGCCGCAGCCTCAGGCGGTGCTCCCCGTCCTGCGGCGCCCGGCGGGGCCTACGGGACGCGCGAGGGGTCGCGAACCACGGGCGGCTGAGGCCGGTCAGCCCCAGGGTGCCGGGATCGGCAGGTCGGTCACCGAGCGCAGCCCGGGCGCGGCGGCCACGACCAGCGGCAGCAGGTTGGACAGCGCCGCGGCGGTCGTGACCTGCGGGTTGAACCCGGGCGTGACCGCCGCCCGGATGTCCGGGTGACCGTCGATCGCGTACGAGTCCTGCGGCGTGAGCCCGGCTGCGCCCGGCGCGACGTGCCCGACGAACTCGGCCACGAACCACGGCTTCCCCTTGACGATGCCGGTCGTTCGCTGCGACAGGCCGATCGACTGCCCCGCCGCGACCGGGACCGCGGTACCGAGGCCGTCGCGCTCGGCGACGATGGGCTCGACGACCTCTTCGATCGCATCGACCGCCGCCCCGAAGCGCCGGGCGAACGTGCGGATCGTGTGCGGGAACCCGATGTGCCCGAAGATCGTGCGCTCCTCGACGCGCCGGGCGAACTCCGCGGGATCGAACCCGATCCCGAGCCGTCGCTGGACCGTCGCGCTGAACCCGGACAGGTCCACGACCCGGCGGACACGGATCTGCTCGGCGTTCCACACCGCGCCCGTCAGCGCCAGCCCCACGACTTCGTAGATGTAGCCGGGGTTGGCGCCGGCGCCGATCACGGACACGCCCGCTGCACGCGCGCGCTCGTCGAAGCGGCGCGCGAGCTCGGCGTCCGTGTCCCAGGGATCGGCCATCTCCTCGGCGGTGCACACGACGTCGAGTCCGGCCTCGATGCCCGCCTCGACATCCGACGCGACCTCGGCCATGAACGAGGTCGTCGCGACGAGCAGGATGTCGGCCGGGGTGGCGAGCGCGGTCGCGCGGTCGGTGACGACGACACCGAGCGGACCGCCGTCGGCCAGCTCGCCGATGTCGCGGCCGCGGAGCATCTCGTTGCGGCTGTAGGCCGCGACCACCTCGAGCCCACGTCGTCCACGCGACACGCGCACGAGGTTGCGTCCCACCCCACCGACCCCGCACAGGATGAGCCGGACCGTCATCGCTCGACCCGCTGCCAGGTGAGCTGCTGGACGCGACGCGAGCCGCCGAGGACGAGCGGCGGCGACGTCAGCGTCAGCGTCGCGCCGTCCCCGCTCAGCTCGAACGAGCGACGCTGGACGGTCCCGACCCAGTTGGGGAAGAGGCTGTGCTCGACCCGGTGGACGACCGCGTCGCGCTCGACCTCGTACGCGCCGCCGTAGGCGATGAACGAGCCGAACGCCGCGGCACGCTCGTCGCCGGTGCCGCCGGTCACGTCGTCGTCCCCGAACCGGGCGCGGTCGCCGCGGGCCATGATCGCGACCATCGTGCCGTCGGCCGCGTAGACGAGGAGACCCTCCGGCGCAGGCCCCATCGGCTCGGTGATCCCGCCGGCGTCGTCGCGAGCGATCCACGACCGGAGCCGCCACGACCCGACGAGCGCCGCCGCCCCGTCCTCGCTCATGCCGGCACCGGCGCGTCCTCGCGGAGCAGCCCCTCGTGCTTGAGCTCGGCCCACAGGTCGGCCGGGATCGGGTGCGCGAAGGCCGCGACGTTGCGCCGGACCTGGTCCGGGTGGAACGCGCCGGGGATCACCGCGGCGACCGCCGGATGCCCGAGCGGGAACTGGAGCGCGGCCGCCGCGAGCGGGACGCGATGGCGAGCGCACACGGCTTCCATCCGCCGGACCCGCTCGAGGACCTCTGGCGGCGCCGGCGCGTAGTCGTAGGTCGCTCCCTCCACGGCGCCGGTCGCGAGGATCCCGGACTGGAACACGGCGCCGATCACGAACCCCAACCCCCGCTCGACGGCGGCCGGGAACTCCTCGTCGAGGACGTCCTGCCTGAGCAACGTGTACGGCATCGCGATGAGGAACGCGTCGAGGTCGAGCGCGTCGAGGAAGCGCGGGATGAGCCCGAGCGCGTTGATGCCCGCGCCGACCGCGCGCACCTGCCCGCTCGAGCGGAGCTCGTCCAACGCCCGCCAGCCGGACGTCGTGAGGTCGCGGAAGTGCGCGTCCCACGTCTGCTCGTCGAAGTAGAGCCGGTCGAGGTCGTGGATGAACGCGATGTCGAACCGGGTGATGCCGAGGCGGAGCCGGCTCTGCTCCACGGAGCGCATGATCCCGTCGTACGAGTAGTCGAAGACCACCTCGTTCGGCGCGCCGCCGACCCACGGCCCGCGGTCGAAGTCGCCGCCGTCGGAGGGCCGCAGGTACCGTCCGACCTTCGTCGAGAGCGCATACGCCTCGCGCGGGTGGTCGCGCAGGCCGCTCCCGGTTCGCAGCTCCGACAGCCCCCGGCCGTACCACGGCGCGGTGTCGAAGTAGCGGAGCCCGGCGTCCCAGGCGGCGTCGATCGTGGCCAGCGCGTCGTGCTCCGAGACCCGGACGAACAGCTCGCCGATCGAAGCCCCGCCGAAGCCGAGCTGCGTGACGTAGACATCGGTCCTGCCGAGCCGCCGCGTCGTCGTGGGATCCATGGGCCTCCGCCTGACTCAGTTCGGAACGACCACCGACCGGAAGACCCGGCCGGCCTTGAGGTCCTCGAGCGCGTCGTTCGCCTCCTCGAGCGGACGGACCGTCTCGACGAGGTGATCGACCTGCAGCGTGCCGTCGAGGTACAGGTCGATCGCGTCGCGGATGTCGTCGGGGACGAAGCCGCGCGATCCGAGGACCGCCAGCTCCCGCCAGAAGATGTCGACGGCGCGTGCCCGGAAGTGGTCGAGGCTGGAGCCGATCAGGACGACCCGGCCGCCGGGCCCGCCCATCGCGATCGCCTGCTCGTCCACGGCGGCCGAGCCGACGCACTGGATCACGACGTCCGGTCCGTGCCCGCCGGTCAGCGCCTTGACCGCCGCGACGGGATCGCCCTCCTCGGCCGGGACGACCTCGTCGGCGCCGAGCTCGCGCGCCAGCCGGAGCTTCGCCTCGGAACGCGTGACCGCGATGACCCGAGCGCCGAACGCCTTGCCGAGCTGGACGGCGTTCGAGCCGAGGCCGCCGACGCCGAGGACGACGAGGGTCTCGCCGGCCTGCAGCCCGGCGACGCGCTTCAGCCCGTGGAGCGGCGTGGCGACCGCGTCGGTGAGGACCGCGAGGACCGCCGGCGGGACCGGTGCCCGGGGCCGGACGAGCGCCTCCACCGGCCGCAGGACGTACTCGGCAAAGGCGCCGTCGAGATCCACGCCCATGCGCCGCACGTTCGGGCTGATGTTCGGGCGACCCCGTGCGGCCCACGGATCGTCGGGCGGGACCGTGATGTAGTACAGCGCGACCTGGTCGCCCGGCGCGACCTCGCTGACACCCGGGCCGACGGCATCGACCCGGCCGGCGGCCTCGTGGCCGGGCACGACCGGCAGCGCCACCCGGTCCCCGAAGCCGCCCTTCTGGAGGAACACGTCGGACCCGCACACGCCGCAGGCCTCGATCCGCACGCGTACCTCACCCGGCCCGGGCTGCGGGAGCGGCCGCTCCGCGAGTCGCAGCGGCGCACCGACCTCCGGCAGCTCGACGACGCGCACCGGTCAGTACATCAGGAAGCCGCCGGACACGTTGAGCGTCGCGCCGGTGATGTACTTCGCGTGATCGGACGCCAGGAAGACGACCGGGCCGGCCAGCTCCTCGGGCTCCGCCACGTAGCCGAGCGGGGTCTGCTTCTTCATCGACTCGTAGATCTCGGGCGCGAGGCCGGTCATCAGCATCGGCGTGTTCACCTGGCCCGGGCTCACGCAGTTGACCGTGATCCCGTGCGGGCCGAACGTCCGGGCGAGACCGCGGCACATCGTCGTGACGCCGCCCTTCGTCGCCGCGTAGGCCACCGAGCCGCCGAACCCGCCCGTCCACCAGCCCTGCGAGCTGAAGAGGATGATCCGGCCGCCCCGACCGGCGTCGATCATCGCGGCGCCGGCGGCCCGGGCGAGGAAGAACGCTGCCTTGAGGTTGACGTCGTGCTGGAAGTCCCAGTCCTCTTCCGTCACCTCGTCGAGCGACGGCCGGCGCTGAAGCACCGCGGCCAGGTTGGCGAGCACGTACACGCCGCCAAGCTCGGTCCTGGCACGCTCGATCAGCGGAGCATGGCTCGACAGGTCCCGGAGGTTCGCGGCCACGCCGACGTGCCCGGACCCCTCGAGCGACCCGACCAGGTCGTCGACGCGGCCCTGGTCGAGATCCACCGCCATGACCCGCGCCCCCGCCGCGGCAAAGCCCCGGGCGACCGCCGAGCCGATCCCGCCCGTCGCCCCGGTCAGGATGACGCCGCGGCCCTCGAGCCCGGCGCCGACGCTCCACGCCATCGGACACCCTCCTTGCCGCGCGTCCGCGCGGCGTTGCTCAGACCGCCGCGAGCACCTTCTCGCTGCGGTAGCGGTCGACCACCTCGTCGATGACCTCGATGCCGAGGCCCGGCTTGGTCGGCGGGAAGAACCATCCGCCGCTGTGCTCAATCGGCTCGGGCACCAGCTCGTGCTGCATCGGGTTGCGCAGCGGCTTGACCTCGATCAGCTTGAAGGCCGGTGAGCTGAAGCTCATCGCCAGGCTCGCCGCGGTCACGATCGCCGACGACCAGCAATGCGCGTTGGCCTGCCGGCGGTAGAACTCGATGCGCTCGACCGCACGCTTGAAGCCGGTGATGCCCTCGGCCCGGCCGGGATCGATGCCGACCACGTCGACCGTGCCGGTCCCGAGCACGCGCTCGAAGCCGTCGATGTTCCACTCCTTCTCGCCGTACGCGATGAGCGACGTCGTCTTCGAGCGCAGGTTCGCGTAGCCCTCGGGATCCCAGGCGCCGAGCGGCTCCTCGATCCAGTGGAGGTCGTACTCCTCGAAGGCCTGAACGCGGCGGATCGCGGTCTTCACGTCCCACTTCACGTTCCAGCCGCAGTCGAGCATGATCCACTTGCCCGGCAGGCCCTCGCGCATCTTGCGCATGTACTCGACGTCGCGGTCGTGCTCGTAGCCGAGCCGCGCGTTGCCCCGCTTGCCGAGCCCCACCTTCAGCCCGTGCATCCCGGGCGCGACCCACTCCTGGGCCTCCTCGACCATGCGGTCGATGTCCTCGTAGTGGGCGTGGCTCGAGGCGACCGCGGGAAGCTTCTCGTGGACGGCCCCGCCGAGGAGCTGGACGACCGGGACGCCGAGCAGCTTGCCCTTGATGTCCCAGAGCGCGATGTCGATCGCGGCGACAGCGTAGCTGGCGATCCCGCCGTTGTAGCCGTACCACCACATCTGATCGCGGAGCGAGTGCCAGATCGCGACGTTGTCGAGCGGGTCCTTGCCCACGACGCGCTCCGCCATGCCCTCGATGATCGCCTTGACGGCGAAGTTCGCCTCGGGGAACTGCGTGATCGACTCGCCCCACCCGACGACCCCGTCGTCGGTCGTGATCTTCACCAGGCACAGGTGTCGGAGGGCGTCGAAGTCGTTCGGCTCCGGGTAGCTGACGGGGATCGCCTCGACGGTCTGGACCTTGCTCATGCACGGCTCCTGGGATGTCGCGGGGATGAGGGAGATGCCCGCGGGTGGGCTCGCCGGGCGGGGCGCCGACGGCAGATCAACGGGTCGAGGTGACGGTTGCCATCCTGCGGCGGAACGCGTCTGATATCATTTCCAGACTCGTTTCCACCCCGTGGCATCGTAGAGGTCGCCGATCCGCCGCGTCAACCGGACCGGGCCTCGGGCGGCATCCTTCGAAAGGAGTGGCGAACCCGCATGGCGAAGCTGCGTCTCGGCATCATCGGGGCCGGATCCTGGACGGTGAGCTCGCACCTGCCGAACCTGCAGCAGCACGCCGACGAGGTCGAGTTCGTCATCGTCAACCGCCGCAACCCGGAGCTCCTCGAGAAGATCCGGAACAACTTCGGGTTCCGGAAGGCCTCCACCGATTGGCGGGACGTGATCGAGGAGCGGCCCGACATCGTCGTCGTCGGCAGCCCGCCCGGCTACCACTGGGAGCAGACCAAGGCCGCGCTCGAGGCCGGCGCGCACGTGATGTGCGAGAAGCCGTTCACGATCGACCCGGCCCATGCCTGGGACCTGCACGAGACCGCCGCGCGCTCCGGGAAGTCGCTGATCCTGAGCTACGGCTGGAACTACCGGCCGATGGTCGTCCAGGCGCACCGGATGATGCACGAGGACGGCGGCGTCGGCGAGATCGAGCATGTCGCGCTGCACATGGACTCGGTCACCCGCGAGCTGCTGTCCGAGACCGGCGCCTACCCGCAGTCGGCGCCGGAGTACATCCCGCAGCCCGACACGTGGTCGCGTCCCGAGACGAGCGGCGGCGGCTACGGCCAGGCCCAGCTCACCCACCTCCTCGGCGTGTCCCTGTGGCTCACGGACCTGCGCGGGCAGGACGTCTTCGCGTTCATGTCGGCGCCGCTCGGCGCAAAGGTCGAGCTGCACGATGCCGTCGCGATCCGCTACACGAACGGGGCGATCGGCACGATGTCCGGCGCATCGAGCCACCTCGGCGGGGCGAACAACCGCCATGCGGTCGAGGTCCGGGTCGTGGGGTCGAAGGGCATGTTCCACCTCGACCTGCGCGAGAACCTCCTGTGGCGCTACCGCTCCCCCGAGGACGACGTCCGCGTTCCGCTCGAATCCGACGCCGGCCTGTACGACTGCGTCGGTCCGATCGACGCACTGGTGGCGGCCGGCGCCGGCCGCCCGTTCGACAACAACTCCCCGGCCGAGCTCGGCGCGCGTACCGTGGAGATCCTCGAGGCCGCCTATCGCAGCGCATCGAGCGGGCAGGCGGAGCGGGTCAAGGGAGTCTGACGCGCGACGACCGGGGAGCGTCGTCCGGGGCATGATCGACACCACATCAGCCTGGGAGGGCTTGCATGGCGCTCGCTGAGGTCACAAGTCCGCTGCGCGGGGAGTGGATGACCCCTCGCCGCCGGTTCCTGTCGGCGGTCTACCGGGGGCGGGTGGACAAGATCCCGGCCTGCACGCTCAGCTCGGTCGTGACGGTCGAGATGATGGATCTCGTCGACGCCCCGTTTCCGGAGGCGCATCTCGACGCCGAGAAGATGGCGCGCCTCGCCGCGACCGCCCACGACGTGTTCGGGATGGACACGATCATGCCGGTCTTCCACTCGCAGCTCGAGTCGGACGCCCTCGGCGGCGACACCGAGTGGGCCGAGAAGGACAACTGGCCATCGCCGTCGAAGTACGTGATCGAGGACCCCGACCAGGTCGAGATCCCGAAGGACTACCTCCAGCGTCCGACGATGGCGGCGGTCACCGGCGCGATCCGGCTGCTCCGTCAGCGCTATCCCGACGTCGCGATCGTCGGCAAGGTGTACGGACCGTGGTCTGTCGCGTACCAGATGGTCGGGATCGAGAACTTCCTCATGGAGGTCATGCTCGACCCGGACAAGGTGCGGCGCTACCTCGATGCCTTCCTGCCCGCCTGCATCCAGTCCGCGCGTGCCCAGTTCGAGGCGGGAGCCGACGCCGTCATGTGGGCCGACCACACGACCGGCGACCTGTGCCGGGCCGAGACGTACCGGGACTTCCTGCTCGAGATGCACCAGCAGATCACCCAGGAGATGGGCGGCCCGGGCATCTTCCATTGCTGCGGCAAGACGATCGACCGCGTCCACCTCTTCGCGGCCGCCGGCTGGGACGTCTTCCACTTCGAGTCCCAGGTCGACGCGCGCGAGGCGCGCGCCAACGCCGGGGAGCGGATGGCGCTGTTCGGCAACCTCAACAACCCGTCGCTGCTCTACCAGGGGACGCCCGAGGAGGTCTACAGGACCTGCTGGGACCTCATGGATCAGGGCGTCGACGGGCTCGCGCCGGAGGGCTCGGTCCCGCTGACGACGAAGAAGGAGCCGCTGATGGCGATCGCCCAGGCGGCCCGCGACTGGTCGGCGAAGCACCGCGGCGACGGCGACGTCGTGGTTCGGCCGGACCCCGACAGCAGCTCCTACGACGGCTACCCGGGCCCGGCGGCCTGAGCGTCCCACCCACGCCAGCAAGGAGACCCACGCGACGATGGCGGACCTGAAGCGACTGCAGACCGCGGTCGAAGTCGGCGACCGAGAGACCGCGGTCGAGGTGACCCAGCAGGCGATCGACGAGGAGATCCCCCCGAAGACCGTCCTCGATGCGATGACCGACGCGATGGGCGTCGTGGGGCAGCGCTTCCAGGACAACGAGATCTACGTCCCGGAGATGCTCATCAGCGCGCGGGCGATGAAGGCCGCGGTGGCGCTGCTCGAGCCCCTCCTGATCGGCAGCGACTACCGTCCCGAGAGCGTCGCGGTCATGGGCACGATCAAGGGTGACCTCCACGACATCGGCAAGAACCTCGTCGGCATGATGCTCAAGGGGGCGAACTTCGAGATCGTCGACCTCGGCACGAACGTCACCGTCGACAAGTTCATGACCGCAGCCCGCGAGCACAAGGCCGACATCATCGGCATCAGTGCGCTCCTGACGACGACGATGGGCAACATGCGCGGGGTGATCGAAGCGGTTCGCGAGGCCGACGACCTGCCCGACCTCAAGGTGATGGTCGGCGGCGCCGCGGTGACCAAGGAGTTCGCGGAGTCGATCGGCGCCGACGGCTGGGCGCCCGACGCCGCATCGGCGGTCATGCTCGCGAAGCGGCTCGTCGCCGAGGCGCGCGCGGCCCGCGTGGCGGCGACGCCGGCCTGACACCGGCTTCCGGAGTCGACCGCGGCCCCCGAGGGCCCGTGTCCGGCCCCCGGGCTATGCGGCGGGGGCGCCGCTCGCCGGCTCGAGGCGTCCCGCACGGAACGCCTCGATGAACTCCATCCCGAAGGCATCGACGCCGGTCAGCAGGTCCGCCGCCAGGCGGTAGGCCTCCGCGGACCGGTCCGGACGCAGGGCGCGGGCGATGTCGGACGCGACGGGGTCGACGATCCCGCTGTCGAGTCCGGCCTGCACGCACAGGTCGAGGAAGACGTCGCCGATGATCCGGCGCGCCGGCATGCCGAACGAGATGTTCGAGACGCCGCCGGTGATGTGGATCTCGTCGCCGTAGTCGGCGCGCAGCCGGCGGATCGCCTCGAGCACCGAGGCCCCCGCCTCGGCATCGACACCGATCGGGATGATCAGCGGGTCGACGTAGAGCTGGGCGAGCGGGATGCCGTGCTCGCGGGCCATGGTGATGATCGCC
The DNA here is from genome assembly GCA_044506615.1 of Chloroflexota bacterium. Lineage (GTDB taxonomy): Bacteria > Chloroflexota > Limnocylindria > Limnocylindrales > CSP1-4 > DASTYU01. The sequence goes on from JBIQKJ010000008.1 coordinate 62,418, forward strand.
TCGGCACGGGTCAGCCGCTCCTCGGTGCCGCTCGGCATCGTCGCCCCCGTCGAGGACAGGACGACCGGGCAGCTCCGGTCGGCGGCCAACGCGAGGACGTCCGGCCGGTCCTCCGCCGCGGAGTTGAGCATCGGCGCGGCGCCGCTCGCCCAGGCCGGGTCGAGCGCCGCCAGCCCGGTCGTGAGCACCGCCGAGTCCGAGGAGTCGAGCGCGAGCGGGACGCTCGACGTCGAGCCGACCGTTCGCACCAGCCAATCCATCGCGCGACAGCGGTCGTCGACGTCGGGGGAGACCTCGTCGACATTCAGGTCGAGGTACGCCGCGCCGCCGTCGATCTGGCGTGTCGCCATCCAGCGAACGTACGCCGCGGCGAGGTCGGCGTCGGGGCCCTCGCGCATCCCTTCGAGCACCGCGACCATGACGTGCTTGACCCGGCCGGACTCGAACTCCCGGGTCGCCCGGACGACCTCCGGGACCGGCAGGAGCGCCTCACCGTCGGGGGTCGGCACGCGGACCGCGGCCCCACCGGGCACGTCGGTGGCGATTCGGGCGCCGTCGCGTCGGACCACCCGGCTGGCGTGGATGTTCTCGCCGATCACGACGAAGGGCGGCGTGGCGTCGCGTTCGGTCACGGGGTCCTCCTGGTGCATGCGAGCGGGATCAGGCCGCCAACGGGATGAACCGGCAGCCTTCGACGAAGAGCTCGAAGAAGTCCGGCTCGGTCTCGAGCTCGACGTGCTCGATCCGGCCGATGAGGCCGTCGAGCGCGGCGCGCCGCGGGGCCGACAGCAGGAGTCCGGCGGCGCCACGCAGCGCCGCGTTGCCGACCCGCTCGACCCGCTCGACGGGCACCGGCGCGAGCAGCCCGATCGCGATCGCGTTCGGGACGTCGACCGCGTTGGCGAACCCGCCGGCGAGGTAGACGCGATCCACGTCGGCGGCCGTGACGCCCAGGCGTCGCAGCAGGATCCGCTGCCCGCAGGCGTTCGCAGCCTTGGCCTGGGCGAGCAGGCTGGCGTCGGCGCGGCTGAAGCTGATCCCGTGGTCGGGCGCGACGACGTACTCGTCGAGGCCGTCACGGAAGCGACCCTCGGTGTTCATCCAGTCGGCCCGCCGCAGCTCCGCGAGCACGTCGACGAGCCCCGAGCCGCAGATCCCGGCGGGCTCGGCGTCGGCGATCGTTCGGATGACGAACCGCCCGCCGTCCAGCCGGACCGCCTCGATCGCGCCGTCCGCGCCCGGCATGCCGAAGCGGATCAGCCCCCCCTCGAACGCCGGCCCGGCCGGGCACGACGCCGCGAGGAAGCGGGTTCCGTCGGTGACGACGACCTCGGTGTTCGTGCCGATGTCGACGAGCATCCGCACGCCGCTCCCGGCGGCGAAGTCGACCGCGACGAGGTCCGCGGCCGTGTCCGCGCCGACGTGGCTCGCGATGATCGGCGCCCCGACGACCCGGCCGTGCGGGTTCATCAGCAGCCCCACCTCGTGGGCGCGCCGCCGGAGCCAGGTGCTGTCCGTGGCGCCGCTGCGGAGCGCGGTCTCGGTCAGCGAGCGGTAGGGCCACTCGCCGATCGGCGCGATGTCGATCCCGAAGAAGAGGTCGCGCATCGTCGTGTTCGCGACGATCATCGCCTCGTACACCTCGTGCCGATCGATGCCGAGCTCGCGGTACAGGTCGCGCAGATCGTGGTTGAGCGTGCGGCGCAGCGCGAGGCGCATGGCACCCGGGAAGTCCTGCTCGTACGAGATCCGGGTCATGACGTCGCTGCCGCCGAAGCGCTGCGGGTTCTCGAGCGCTCCGCCGCCGACCACCGCCCCGCACAGCAGGTCGAGCAGCTGGTAGACGACGGTCGTCGTGCCGATGTCGATCGCGAGGCCGAGGACGTGGTTCCGCCGGGTGTCGATCGGCTGGCCGCCGTAGCGCACGGCGTACTCGTCGGCGGTGACGAGCGGCTCGATCGTGTCGTGGGCCCGGTCCAGCGCCCCCAGGATCCGCATCCGGCGCCGGATGATCGCGAACTCGACGTCGCCCGCCGCCTCCTCGATCCGTGCCTGGCATGCCAGGCGGAACCCGCCCTGGAGGTACGCCTCGGGCTCCGTCCGCGGGGAGAGGGCCTCGAGCCCCTGCCGGACCTCGACGACGCATTCCCGGCAGCGCCCCGTTCGGCGGCACGACATCGGCACGGCCGCCGAGACCTCGTCGGCGTAGTCGAACAGGGTCCGCCCGGGTACGAGCGGACGGCGATCGGTTCCGTGGATGACCTCAGGCAAGGCCGGCTCCTGTCGCGCGGGTGGCGTCGTCCGTCGGTGGCGCCGGGCCGACTATGTCACGGCTGGGACCGGTTCTGCAAACGTTCCCGATCCATCGGGCAAGATGGTCGAGCCGACCTCAGCCGACCGGGACCGGTGCGGGACCGCAGCTCGCGCGCGGCAGGTACGTGGTCGGCAGCAGCACCGTTCGCGGATCGCCGCCGCCGAGCCGCTCGAGCAGGAGCTCTGCCGCGACCCGCCCGAGGTGCACGGTGTCGCGTACGACCGATGCGATCGGCGGCGAGTGCAGCTCGGACAGCGCGACCTCGTCGCACGTGACGAGCGACATCTCGTCGGGGATCCGGATCCCGTTGCGGACGAGCGCGCGGAGGCAGCCGGCGAGGACCTGGTTGCCGCCGGCGACGATGGCCGTGGGGCGGGGAACCATCGCGAGCAGCTGCTCGGTGCTCGCCTCGCCGTGCTCGGCGGAAAGCGAGCCGATGAGGCTGATCGTCTCGTCCGGGATGCCGCGCGCGACGACGGCGTCGGCCATGCCCGCGATCCGCTCGCGCACGGGCCACAGGTCGAGCGCGCCCGTGATCAGCGCGATGCGCCGGTGTCCGAGCCCGAGCAGGTGGTCGACCGCCGCCCGCATCCCCTCGCGGTGGTCGTTGCGGACGATGCTCGCGTGGAGCCCGGGCGACACGTCGCGGTCGATCATCACCATCGGCACGTCGACCTGGCCGAGCACGTCGAGCGTCTCGGCGCGCCGCTCGCTCGCGAGCGAGAGGATCATCCCGTCGACGCGGCGCGTCTGGAAGAACCGGATGTGGGCTGCGTCGAGCTCTGCGTCGTTCTCCGAGTTCATGAGCAGCATCGAGTAGCCCGCCGCCCGCAGGACGCTCTCGGCGCCGGACGTGATGTTGGCGATCAGCGGGTTGCCGATGTCGCCCACGACGTAGCCGACCGACAGCGTCGCTCCCCGCCGCAGGCTCTGGGCGAGGAAGTCCGGCTCGTACTCGAGCTGGCGAACCGCGTCAAGCACGCGATCGCGCATCTCGGCACTGACATCGGGGTGACCCGAGAGGACCCTCGAGACCGAGGAGATCGCGACATTGGCCAGCTCCGCGACCTCGCGCATGCTGGCCCGGCGGCGACGCATGTCGGTCAACCGACCGTCATTCACGGGCGTTCCTCCCAGTGGGCGCTGGGTATGCGATTCGACTCGACCGGGACGCGCCGGAACGGCAGTTCCGGGAACGGTTGCGGGCGACGGTAGCACACCGCTGTTCGGTTGACGTTGCCCGGTCCGGATGCAACGATGGCAAACGAAACTGGAAACGGTACCGCCCGACGTCGCACGACCTCGTCCGACACGTTCCCATCCCCGGAGGCAACCCCCACCATGACCGACCCGCAGATCGACCACCGCTTCGAGTGGTACCGGACGATGCTCCGGATCCGGCTCTTCGAGGAGAAGGTCCAGGAGCTGTTCATGTCGGGCCAGATCCAGGGCACGACGCACCTGTGCCAGGGCCAGGAGGCCGTGTCGGTCGGAGCGATCGCGGCGATGCAGCCGGGCGACGTCCAGACGAACACCTACCGCGGGCACGGCGAGGCGCTCGCGCTCGGCATGGCGCCCGAGACGGCCTTCGGCGAGCTGATGGGCCGCACCTCCGGCGGATCGGGCGGCGTCGGCGGGTCGATGCACCTGATCGACTTCAGCAAGGGCAACATCGGCGCGAACGCCATTGTCGGCGCCGGTCTGCCGATCGCCGTCGGGGCGGCGGTTGCGTTCCAGATGCAGCGCAAGCCGAACGTCGCGCTGACGTTCTTCGGCGACGGGGCGACGAACATCGGGACGTTCCACGAGGCGCTCAACATGGCCTCGGTCTGGAAGGCGCCGGTCGTGTTCATCATCACGAACAACCTCTACGGGGAGTACAGCCCGCTCCGGACGACGACGCCGATCGACGACCTGGCGCGCCGCGCCGACCCGTTCGGGATGCCCGGGATCGTCGTCGACGGGCAGGATGTCGAGGAGGTCCACCGGGTCACCTCCGAGGCCGTCGAGCGGGCCCGGAGGGGCGAGGGCCCGAGCCTGCTCGAGATGAAGACCTATCGGTACCGCGGACACTCGCGGAGCGACCCCGCCAAGTACCGGCCCCCGGGCGAGCTCGACGCCTGGAAGGCGCGCGACCCGATCGACATCCTCGGTGGCCGCCTCGTCGAAGCTGGGGTCATCGGGCCGAACGACCACACCGAGATCCGAGCCGAGGTCCAGGCCGAGATCGACGCGGCCGCCGACCGGGCCGCCACCGCTCCCTTCCCGACGCTCGAGGAGACCCGTCCGTATGTCTACGCTGACTGAGGCCGCCCTGGCCGCCGGCGCCGCCGAGACCGTCGAGCTCACCTACCGCGAGGCGATCAACGCGGCGCTCGACGACGCGATGGCCGCGGACGAGTCCGTCCTGCTCATGGGCGAGGATGTGACGGCGGACGGCGGCGTGTTCAAGACGAACGCCGGGCTGCCCGAGAAGTACGGCACCGAGCGGGTTCGCAACACGCCGATCTGCGAGAACGGCTTCGTCAACGTCGCCCTCGGCATGTCGCTCGTCGGGATGCGCCCGATCGTCGAGATCATGTTCGCCGACTTCCTGCCGACCGCCGGCGACGCGATCGTCAACCAGCTCCCGAAGTACCGTTACATGAGCGGCGGACAGACGAAGGTCCCGGTCACCGTCCGCGCGATCTGCGGCGCGACCGGCCGCTTCGGCACGCAGCACAGCGCCACCGGCGAGAGCTGGTACATGAACCTGCCCGGGCTGCGGGTCGTGACCGCATCCTCGCCCGGCAGCGCGTACAGCCTGCTGCGGGCCGCGATCGACGACCCGAACCCCGTCCTGTTCTTCGAGCACAAGGGCCTGTACGGCCGGAAGGGCCCGGTCGACCGCGGCGCGGTCGCCGAGCTCGGCAAGGCTGAGGTCCTGCGCGCCGGCTCGGACGTCACGATCGTCGCGACGCTCCTGATGGTCGAGCGCAGCCTGAAGGCCGCCGAAGCGCTCGCCGCGGAGGGCATTGAGGCCGAGGTCATCGACCTGCGCTGGCTGCGGCCGCTCGACCTGCCGACGGTCCGGGCGTCGGTCGAGAAGACCGGCCGGCTCGTCGTGGTCGAGGAGCAGGTCCACGCCGCGGGCTGGGGTGCGACCGTGATCAGCGAGCTGACGATCGGCGGCATCGCGTGGGCGAGCCCGCCACGCCGGCTGAGCCTCCCCGACGACCTGCCGATCCCGTACACGCCGGTCCTCGAGGACGAGGTGCTGCCGTCCCCGGACGAGATCGCAACGGCCGCACGGGCAGCGCTCGGGCGATGACCGACGCGGATCCCGCCGGGAGGATCGCGGCGTTCGACCGGAGCGCGCTCACGATCGAGCGGATCGAGACGATCGCCCTGCGGGCGCCGCTCGGTCGGCGGTTCTCGGGCAGCGCCTACAGCATGACCAACCGCTGCACGATCGTGACCCGCCTCGCGACGAGCGACGGGGTCATGTCCGAGGTGTACACCGGGGACACCGACGTGGAGCAGTCGATCATCGTCGGGATCATCCACGACGAGCTGGCCCCGCGGCTCATCGGGCGGAGCGCCACCGACCCCGAGGGGGCCTGGCGGGCGATGGAGCCCGCGACCAACGACATCCTGCGCGACCGGGGGCTCGCGCTCCAGGCGATCTCGTGCATGGACGAGGCCATCTGGGACGTGTTCGGCCGCGCGCTCGGGCTGCCGCTCCACCGCGTGTGGGGCAGCGTCGCGGACCGCGTCCCGATCAGCATCATCGGCGGCTACTACCACCTCTCGATCGAGGAGGCCGCGACCGTCATCCGCTCGTATGTCGACCAGGGCTTCGCCGGCATGAAGTTCAAGGTCGGCGGCCGGACCCCGGCCGAGGACGCGGCACGGGTGCGGGCGGCCCGGGAGGCCGCCGGCCGCGACTTCGTGCTCATGGTCGACGCCAACCAGGGCTACGACCGCGCGGCAGCCGTCGAGTTCGCGCGCCACGTCTGGGACCTCGACATCCGCTGGTTCGAGGAGCCGGTTCGCTGGACCAACGATGTTCGCTGGATGCGCGACGTGCGCTACCAGACCGGGATCCCGGTCTGCGCGGGCCAGAGCGAGACGACGCTGTCGGGCATCCGCGACCTCATCCTCCTCGACGCGATCGATGTCTCGAACTTCGACGCCTCGTGGGCCGGCGGGCCGACGATCTGGCGCAAGGCAGCCGGTCTCGCTGCGGCGTTCGGCGTCCAGCTGGGCCATCACGAGGAGCCGCAGATCTCGTCGCATCTGCTGGCGAGCGTGCCCAACCACACGTTCGTCGAATGCTTCGACGAGGAGCGCGATCCGTTCTTCTGGCGCCTGTCGGACATGTCGACCCGCATCGCGGACGGCTGCTACGCGCTGCCCGATCGGCCGGGCTTCGGGATCGAGCTCGACTGGGACTACGTCCGCGCCCACACCGTCGACACGCGCGTCACTGACCGTTCGACCAACTGAGGGGGACCCGTGCCAGCGATCACCGGCTTCTTCCACGGCGGCGTGACCGTCTCCGACATGGACCGCTCGCTCGTGTTCTACCAGCAGGGGCTGGGACTCGAGCAGGAGTTCGACCGGATCCTCGACGCCCCGTACCTCAAGGCCGTCCTCGGTCTCGAGTTCGACCACATCCGGGCCGTCTACCTGCGCATTCCGGGCGGCGGGTTCCTCGAGCTCCTGGAGTACGTCGGGATCGAGCGGATGCCCGCGGTCTCGCGGCCGTGCGACTACGGCGCCGGCCACCTGTGCCTGTACGTCGACGACGTGGAGGCGATGCACCGGCGCCTGACCGACCTCGGCTTCCGCGCCCGGTCCGAGCGCGTCGTGGACATCGATGCCGGCCCGAATGCCGGCGCCAGGAGCTGCTACATGGTCGATCCCGACGGCTACGCGGTGGAGCTGTTCCAGCGACCGGCCGGACGTTGAGGCCGGGTTCCGACGAAGCGAGGAGCGCGATGGAGGGGTCGAGGACGGCGATCGTGACCGGCGCCGCGAGCGGGATCGGGCAGGCCGTGGCGCTGCGGTTGCTGCGCGAGGGCATCGACGTCCTCGCGACCGACATCAACGAAGCGGGGCTCGAGCCCGTCGTCGCCGCCGGCGCCCGGCCGTGGGTCGGGAACCTTGCGGACGATGCCGAGCGGGACCGGCTCGTCGAGGCCGGCAACGGCGTGACCTACCTCGTCAACGCGGCCGGGATCATCCGGCTCAAGCCGATCCTCGAGTTCACGGTCCAGGACATCCGCGACATCTACGCGATCAACGTCGAGGCGACATGGGACCTGACGTCCCGGATCGGCCGGACGATGCCCGCCGGCGGCGCGATCGTGAACCTCTCGTCCTCGTCGGCGAAGCTCGCCACGACGACCGAGGCCGCGGTGTACGCCTCGTCCAAGACCGCGGTCCTGTCCCTCACGCGGTCGTTCGCCTACGCGTTCGCCCCCAACAACGTGCGCGTCAACGCGATCTGCCCCGGGATCATCGACACCCCGATGCAGGACCGCGTGCTGGCCGACGTCGCGGCGAAGCGCGGGATGTCGGTCGAGGAGCTCTCGGCCGCGCGCAACCGGACCGTGCCGCTCGGCCGGGCCGCGTCCGCCGACGAGTGCGCGGCCGCCATCTGGTTCCTGCTGTCCGACGAGAGTGCGTACATGACGGGGCAGGCGATCAACTTCACCGGCGGGCTCGTGATGTGGTGAGGACGGCATGGGCGTCGACGAGACGGTCCTGACCGGGCGAGCGGCCGCGCCCGCGCCGCCCACGGTGCTCCGCGCCGGGCCGGTGACCGCGCTGCTCGACGGGCCCGATCTGCGGCACGTCCGGGCGGGAGCCGTCGAGCTCGTCCAGCGTGTCTATGTCGCCCTGCGCGACGCGCCCTGGAACACGATCCCGGCCGCGATCGACGGCTGGCAGGTGGCCGCCGACGACGACCGGTTCGCGGTGTCGTTCCACGCGCGCCACCGCCACGAGGCCATCGACTTCGAGTGGGACGGCCGGATCGAGGGCTCGCCGGACGGCGTGATCCGCTACACGATGGACGGCGTCTGCCACGGCACGTTCGCGTACTCGAAGATCGGGTTCAACGTCCACCACGCGCTCGACGGGTCGATCGGCCGGCCGTACCGAGCCACGGGTCCGGATGGGGAGCGACGCGGCGTCCTGCCCGAGGCGATCGAGCCGCAGCGGATCGTCGACGGGACCTTGACCGGGATGTTCGAGCCGTACGAGGAGCTCGCGATCGAGGTCGTCGACGGCCTCGAGGCGATCGTCCGGCTCGAGGGCGACCTGCTCGAGTTGCAGGACCACCGCAACTGGATCGATGCCAACGTGAAGTCGTACGGGACGCCGCTGGCGCTGGGCTTCCCGTTCACCGCGGTCGACGGCCAGCGGATCCGGCAGGTCCTGACGATCCGCCACCGAGGAACACCCCCGCGGCCCGGCGACGCGACGCTGCGACTCGAGGTCGGGCCGCGAACGGGCCACCGGCTGCCCGCGATCGGGCTCGGCATCGCGAGCCACGGCGAGCCGCTGGACGACACGGCCGTCGAGCTGCTCCGCGCGCTCGCCCCGGACCACCTGCGGGTCGATCTCGCGGCGCGGCCGGACGGATGGGAAGCGGCGCTCGAGGTGGCCCTCGGCGACGCCGAACGACTCGGCGCGTCGCTCGAGCTCGCGGTCTCGGCCGATACCGAGAGCGGTCCGGAGCTCGCTCGCCTCGCGACACGGCTGGAGGCCGCGGGCCGGCCGGTGGCGCGCGTGCTCGTCTACCCGCTGGCCGACGGCTTCAGCGCGTTCGTGACGACCACGCCCGCGCCGGTCGTTGCGCTCGTCCGCGAGCGACTCGAACCGGTCACAGGTCCGGTCGTCTACGCCGGCGGCACGAACCAGAGCTTCAGCGACATCAATCGCGACCGACCCACCGACCCGGTCCTCACCGGCGTCTGCTTCTCGATGAGCCCGACCGTCCATGCCGCCGACGACGCCTCGATCGTCGAGAACATCGGTGCCGTCCGACCCGTCGTCGAGTTCGCCCGCTCGATCGCCGCGCCCCGCTCCGTCCACGTCAGCCCGGTCACGATCGCGACGCGCTTCGGGCCGTACCCCGCCGGCCCGCCGGGGGAGGGTGATCTCCCGCCCGCGGTGGACGTGCGCCAGCGATCGTTGCTCGGGGCGGCCTGGACCGTCGGGTGCCTCGCGGGCTGCGCCGAGGGCGGTGCCGCCTCGGTCACGTTCTACGAGACGAGCGGCTGGCGGGGCGTCGTCGAACGCGCCGCCGGGTCGCCGATGCCCGACCGGTTCCCGAGCAGCCCGAGTGACGCGTTTCCGCTCTACCACGTGCTGGCGGACGCGCTCGAGCTGCGCGGAGCGGAGGTGCTGGCGGTCCGGTCGACCGATCCCCTCAGCGTGGTCGGGCTCGCCCTGGCGGGGTCGGAGCGCACGGTCGTGCTCGTCGCGAACGTCACCCGTGCGCCGATCGATGCCGCGGTGTCGCTGCCCGCGGGGTTCGACCGCGTGACCGTGCGGATGCTCGACGCCCGCAGCGCGGACGAGGGTGCCAGGCAGCCGGCGGCATTCCGCGCTCCGCCGGGGATCCCCGCGGAGCCGGCCGGCGCGGTGGTCCGCCTCGGGCTCGGTCCGTACGCGGTCGCACGGCTGCTTGCCGGGCCGCTCGATCACGCATGATGACCGTCGTCGCCAGAAAGCATTCCAGAAACGTTGACACGCACGCGCCCGGACGCGGATACTGCCGGCTCGGGGCGGTCACCGGGTCTCGGGGTTCGCCCGTGAGAGGAGGGTCACCATGCGGATCGGATCACGACGCCTGATCGCGCTCGGGACGGTCGCGGCGCTCGCCGTCGGGGCGTGCAGCTCGTCGCCGGGAGCCACGAGCGCGCCGGCAACCCAGGCGCCCACCAGCGCCGCCACGACGGCGCCCGAGCCTGCCGAGAGCCAGGCCGCGGCCGAAGGGCTGCCGTACACCGCGACGCTCAAGGACGGCTCGACGTTCACGCTGAACCCGCGCATCGCCCAGAAGCTCGAAGCCGGTGAGCCGATCAACTACGTGTTCTCGTACGGGTCGACCGCGATCCCGCTGTTCTCCCCGCAGTACGCAGCCGGCTACGAGCGCACGCTCCCGGAGGCGCAGGCGATCCTGCCGATGAACGGTCAGGCCGTCGCTCCTGCATCTGCGGTCCAGGACATCAACGAGCAGATCGCCCAGATCGACGCGCTCTGGAAGGCCGACCAGATCGACTGCCTGTCGGTCCAGTCGACCGGCACCGACGCCTTCACGAACATCGTCAACGACATCATGGCCGACGGCATCCCGGTGTTCACGGTCGGCGTCGAGTCGAACGGCAACGAGTTCACGAACTTCACCCAGGTCTCGATGAAGGAGGGCCGCCAGGCCGCCGAGATCGTCGTCGACTTCATGGAGCGCGAGGGTCTCGACTTCAAGGTCTTTGCCGTGTCCGGCGGCGACCCGACCCAGAACTGGGCCCAGGGCCGGATGCAGGGCTTCATCGACGGCATCAAGGAGACGATCCCGGACGCGACGTTCCTGAACGACGCGAGCACCGCGCTCAACGTCACCTACGATCCGGCCTCGGCCTACGACGCGTACCGCGCGTTCATCCAGGGCAACCCCGAGGTCCAGGTCATCGAGAACGTCGACATCAGCGCCGAGCACGCCGCCCGCGCGATCGCGGACTCCGGCAACACCGGCAAGATGTTCGCGTTCGGCTGGAACGTCAGCCTCGGCCAGCTCGACGCGATCGAGGCCGGCACCCAGATCGTCGCGCTGGATCAGCAGTGGGGCGAGCAGGCCGGATTCGGTGCCCTCGCCTGCGCCGAGCTTCTCGCGAACGGGAAGGTCCTGCCGAACAGCCAGGAGCTCAAGCCCGTGACCAAGGAGAACGTCGACGAGGCCCGCGAGGAGTTCATGCAGTACGCCGGCAGCTAGCGTCCCCCGCTGCTCCCCACGGCCGGGCGGATCCCCCAACCGCCCGGCCGTCTCCGTTTCCGTCGCCAGCAGGAGTTCCCGCGGATGGCCCAGGATCAGAGTGCAGTGAGTGCCACCTCGTCGCCGGTGTCGGCCGGCGCCCGCTGGTCGGGGAGGGCCCGGGCCGCGGGCCTGCGCCTCGGTGGCCTCGCGATCGCGATCATCCTCGTGATCATCGTGTTCACGGTCCTGGCCAAGCCCAACACGTTCCTGACCGTCGCCAACTTCCTCGTCGTGCTGCGCACGATGAGCACGATCGCGATCGTCGCCCTGGGCCTGACCCTCGTGATCGTGGTCGGCGAGATCGACCTCTCGTTCGGGTACATGTACGGGCTGGCCTCGATCCTCATCGCTGTCGCCTGGATCATCTGGGGCTGGCCGATCTGGGCCGCGATCCCGCTCGCGTTCCTGGCGGCGATCCTCGTCGGGGCCATCAACGCCCTGCTCGTGACGGTGATCGGCATACCGTCGTTCATCGTGACGCTGGGAACCGGGCAGCTGATCTTCGGCACCACGCTGCTCGTCTCGAACACGGCCACGCTCAACCCGTCGTACCCGCCCGGCGGCCAGGTCGTGCCGCCCGATCAGATCTCGTGGTTCTTCGGGCTGTCCAACCAGGACCTCCCGCTCGGCATCCCGATGCAGGGGCTGTGGATGGTCAGTGTCGCGATCGTCATCGGGTTCATCCTCAGCCGGTCGCTGTTCGGGTTCCGACTCAAGGCCATCGGCGGCAATCCCGCCGCCGCCGAGCTTGCCCGGCTGCCGATCCGCAAGTACAAGTTCGGGGCGTTCATCCTCTGCTCGCTGCTCGCGTCGCTCGCTGCGATGCTCGACTTCGCGTTCATCGGCTCGGTGCAGCCGAACGCGGGTGTGTCACTGCTGTTCCCGGTCTTCGCCGCGGTGATCATCGGCGGGGCCAGCCTCGCGGGCGGTCGCGGGACCGCGATCGGGACGCTCAGCGGCGCCCTGCTGCTCGCGATCATCTCCAACGGGCTCGCGCTGCTCTCCGCGGGCTCGTACCTGAGCAACTTCGTGTCGGGCGCAGTGACGATCGTGGCGGTCGTCATGGACCGGTTCACGCAGAAGCTCCGGCGATGACCGACTCAGCCAGCGAGCGTCCGCCGGCGCCCGAGCGAACGACGGAGGGCGGGCTGCACATCCGGCAGCTCCGCAAGTGGTACGGCGACACGCGTGCGCTCGACGGGCTCGACCTCGACGCGCGCCCCGGCGAGATCCTCGGGATCGCGGGTCCGAACGGCGCCGGCAAGAGCACGCTCATCAAGATCCTCGCCGGCGAGACCGTCGCGGATTCGGGCGAGATCATGCTGGACGGCCGGACGTGGGACACGTCGGTCGACCGCGACCGCGTCGCGGTGGTCCACCAGGAGCCGCAGCTCTTCCCGAACCTGAGCGTGGCCGAGAACCTCATGGTCGGACGCGAAGGAACGCGCGCGGTCGTGAGGGACCTCGACGACGGCGAGCGCGCGCTCATGGCCGACCTCGCGATCCTCGAGTACGCCGGCCGGCCGCTCGGGAGCGTCCCGCTCGCGATCCAGCAGCGCGTCGAGATCGGCCGGGCCCTCGCCCGCGACGCCCGCGTCTTCCTGTTCGACGAGCCGAACTCGGCGCTGACCCAGGAGGAATCCACCGACCTCTTCCGGCGCATGCACCTGCTCGCCGACGCGGGCAGGATCGTGCTGCTCGTGTCGCACCGGATCGCCGAGCTCGCCGAGCACGCCGATCGGGTCGCCCTGATCCTCGACGGCGTGTGCACCACGGTCCTCGCGGACGAGGCACTCACCCAGGAAGGGATCGCCGGCGGGCTGGTCACCGGTCAGGCGGTCCGCGAGCCCGAGGAGCAGATCACGGTCCACCTCGGGGAGGAGGCGCCGACGGTCCTCCGCCTGACCGACTGGTCGCACGGCGGCGGCGAGTTCAGCGGGATCGACCTCCACGTTCGGGCGGGCGAGATCGTGGCGATCGTCGGAGTGGAGGGATCGGGCGCCCGGGAGCTCGTGCGCTCGATCGCCGGGTTCGAGCGCGGGAGCGGGCACATCGAGGTCGCGGGACGGGCCGGGGACCGGGCCGTCGCGCGGCGGACGAACCTCGTGTCGGCGGACCGCGCCGCGACACTCTTCTCGAACCTGTCGGTCGGCGAGAACATGGTCTCCCGGCTGGGCCGCGAGATCGCGCTCGCCGGCGGCGCACTGCGCCGGAGTCGGATGGCGCGCATCGCCCACGACCTGCGCGACCAGTTCCAGGTGAAGGCGCACTCGGTCGATGCCCCGATCCGGTCGCTGTCCGGCGGTAACCAGCAGAAGGTCGCGATCGCCGCTGCGATCGTGTCCCGGCCGGAGGTGCTCGTCCTGGAGGAGCCGACGCGCGGTGTCGACATCGGCTCGAAGCGCGAGATCTACCGGCTCATGCGCGAGTACGCGGCGGGCGGCCACGCGGTGATCATCTACTGCACCGAGGTGCCGGAGGTCTTCGAGGCGGCCGACCTCGTCTACGTCGTGTCGGACGGCCGGCTGTCCGAGCCGATCCTCGTGATGAACCACGCCGACGTCGAGTCGCTCGCGCACGCGATCACCCGGCTCGAGCGCCACGCCGACGTGGCGCGAACCGCAGCGCCGGCGCCTGCCGCGGGCTGAGGACGCACGCCCGCGAGCGGCTCCCGCGAAGCCGGCGCCTACCGGTCGGCGCGGTGCCGCTCGATGTACTCGGCGTCGAGCACCCAGCCGAGACCGGGCGCATCCGGGAGCGGGAAGTGGCCGTCGACGAGGGCCGGCCGGTTGGCCAGCATGTTCCAGAAGATCGGGTCGCGGGCCGGGGCGAACGCCTCGACGTACGTGCCGTGCGGCTGCGACGCGACGAGGTGCGACGCCACCTGGGCTTCCTCGTGGTGTCCGAGCTGGACGTCGTATGCCGACGCGAGCGCGGCGATCCGACGCCACTCGGTCGGGCCGCCGCCCCACGAGGCGTCGTAGTTGCAGACGTCGATCGCGCCCGCGGCCATCATCTCGCGCATGCCGACGCGGCTGATCTCGCTCTGGCCCGCCGCGACGTTGACGTTGCCCCGGAAGCGGATGTCGCGGAGCCCGCGGTAGTCCGCGTGCCAGCGCGTCGGCTCTTCGAACCAGCGGATCTCGATGCCCTCGGCCCGGATCGCGTCGAGGAACTCGAGCGCCTCGGCGACCGTGTACCCCTGGTTCGCATCGACGACGAACAGGAAGTCGTCCCCGGCGTGGCGGCGGGCGCGGGCCAGGCGGGCGGCATCGACCTCGGGCGGCTCGGCACCGATCTTGAACTTCATCCCCACCATGCCGTGGGTTTCCTTGAAGAAGTCGATCTCGGCCTCGATCTCGTGCCCCTTCGAGCGGTCGTCGTCGGGGATGTAATAGCCCCCGATCCCGATCATCGGGACCCGGTCCCGGTAGCCGCCCCACAGGCGCCACAGCGGCTGACCCATCGCCTTGCCCACCGCGTCCCACACGGCGGTGTCGATGCAGGCGATCGCCTGCATGGCGTACCAGCGCGGACGGAGCTGGTCGAAGGTGGACGGCAGCATCGCCTCCCACACCCGCTCGGTGGCGAACGCGTCGAGGCCCGTGATCGCGGGGACCAGCTCGTCGTGGATGATCGAGCGGATCTCGGACTGGAGCGGCTCGTCCTCGTCGGCGTTGTACGCCTCGCCCACGATGCCCTCGGACGTGCGGATCCGGGTGATGATCGTGCACCGGTTCCGCATCCGGTAGTAGCTGCCCTTGTAGGTGAACGGCAGCGGGACCCGGACCGGAATGGTCTCGACCGATTCAATCGTGAGCGGCATACAGGACCCTCTCCCCGCGGCCTGGCGGACGAACGCCGAAATTGACCGTGCCGTGCACGGATGCGACGATGTGCAATCGTAACTGGAAACGGTACCGACGCAAGACGCCGGTTCGCCCGACGGAGGCCCATGAGCGCACAGAACCTGCCCGAGCCGTCCGCGCCGTCCCCGTCCGCCGGCCCCTCCGGCGGCGCCGAATCGTCCGACGCTCCGCTCGCCGGCGTGCGCATCCTCGCGGTCGAGCAGTACGGCGCGGGGCCCTTCGGCACGCTGTACCTGGCCGATCTCGGCGCCGACGTCGTCAAGATCGAGGACCCGTCGGTCGGCGGCGACGTCAGTCGCTACATCCCGCCCGGCCAGCAGGGGACCGACAGCCTCTTCTTCGAGGCCTTCAACCGCAACAAGCGGAGCATCGGGCTCGACCTCAAGAGCGACGCCGGACGCGAGGCGTTCCACCACCTGGTCCGCTCCGCCGACGCCGTCTTCAGCAACCTCCGCGGCGACCAGGCCGAGCGGCTCGGGCTCACCTACGCCGCACTCGGGCCGATCAACCCCGCGATCGTCTGCGTGGCGCTCACCGGCTACGGGCGGCGTGGGGACGACGCGTTCCTGCCGGGCTACGACGCGCTCGTCCAGGCCCAGTCGGGCTGGGCGTCGCTCACGGGGGCGCCGGACGGTCCACCGACCAAGAGCGGGCTCTCGCTGGCCGACTACATCGCGGGGCTCACGTCGGTGCTCGGGCTCGTCGTGGGCATCCTCGATGCCCGGCGGACGGGACGCGGCCGCGACGTCGACACCAACCTGTACGACTCGGCGCTGGCCATGCTGAGCTACCCCGCCACCTGGTTCCTCTCGAGCGGATTCGTGACTCGGCGGCTCCCGCTGTCGGCGCACCCGAGCGTGGTCCCGTTCCAGTTCTTCGCGACCGCCGACGGCCACCTCGCGATCGCCTGCCCGAAGGAGAAGTTCTTCCGCGAGCTCGTCCGCCGGCTCGAGCTGCCCGAGCTGCTCGAGGACGGCCGCTTCGCGGACTTCGAGCGGCGGCGCGCCAACCGCGACGAGCTCCTCGGGATCCTGTCCGAGCGGTTCGCCAGCCGGACGACCGCCGACTGGCTCGAGGCGCTGCGAGGCGCCGTGCCCGTCGCGCCGGTGCGCTCGCTCGAGGAGGCGCTCGACGCGGTCGAGCTGGCCGAGCGGGGGATGCTCGCCGAGTACGAGCACCCGGCGTTCGGGCGCGTGCGGTCGGTCGGGGTGCCGCTCCAGTTCGGCGGCTTCGAGCCCGAGTACCGCCCCGGACCGGCGATCGGCGGCGACGGCGCCGACGTGCTGCGCGAGGCGGGTCTCGACGACGCGACGATCGAGGCGCTCCGCGACCGCGGCGCGTTCGGGGCGGGGACGCCTCCGGCCGGTGATGGGGAGGGCGTGCCGGCCGTCGGCTGAGCCGCGCGCTCAGTCCGGGAGCAGCTGTGAGTCCAGCCACGCCCCGGGGTCGAGCCGCGGCCGCAGGAGCGAGGCGCGGCCCGCCCGCAGCCCGACCTCGCCCGGGACGGGGTGCGACAGGAAGAGCGGCATCGACTCCGTGAACCCGTAGGCGCCGACGTCGAGCACCGCGACGAGATCGCCCGGCTCCAGGGGCCCGATCGGCACCTCGGTGCCGAGCACGTCGAGCCCCGAGCAGAGCGGTCCGGCGACGGTCGTCGGCTCTGTGCCCGCCGCGCCCGCGGACGGCCCGGCCAGGCGCACGATCCGGTGCGGCTGGCGAGTCAGCGCGGGCCGCAGGAGGTGATGGATGCCGCCGTCGAGGATCGCGACCGCGCGGCCGTCGACCCGCTTCGCGTCCACGACCCGCGACAGGTACGCCCCGGCGGGACCGACGAGATGGCGGCCGGGCTCGAGCAGCAGCCGCGCATCCTGCAGGTGCGGGTCCCCGTCGAGCTCCCCCACGAGCGAGCCGAGCATCCGCCCGAGCAGCGCGACGTCGAGCGTCGGGTCGCCCTCGGCGTACGGGATGCCCAGTCCGCCGCCGACGTCGATGACGCGGAACGACGTTCCCGCGGCCCGGGCGACGTCCGCGGCGAGGGCGATGGTCGCGGCCGCGTGCGCGGCGAGCGCCCGGGCGTCGGTGACGTTCGAGGCGCCGAAGGAGTGGATCCCGAGCAGGTGGAGGTGCCGGGACGCCGAGACGCGGCGGCCGGCCGCGAGCAGGTCGGCGCGGTCCATCCCGAACTTGCCGGCGCCTGCGTCGCCGACGAGCCGGACGCGTTCATCCGGGGCCGAGCCGGCCGCCGCGGCCCGGAGGAGCACGGGCACGCGACGGCCGGTGGCCTGGGCAATGTGCTCGAGTCGGACCAGCTCGGAGAGCGACTCGACGGTGATCGCGCGGATGCCGGCCGCGACGGCGGCAGCCAGCTCGTCGTCGCGCTTGCCGGGTCCGGTCATGACGACCCGGTCCGCGGGCATGCCCGCGCGGAGGACCGTCGCGAGCTCGCCGCCCGATGCGATGTCGGCCCCGAGCCCCAGGCCGCCGAGATGGGCGACGACCCCGAGCGAGGGATTCGCCTTCACCGCGTAGGCGACGTCGACCCGATCGGGCAGCGCGGCCCGGAGCGCCTCGACGCGAGCCGTGACGGCGTCGAGATCGTAGACGTAGAGCGGGGTGCCGAACCGCTCGGCGAGGGTTGGGGCATCGAGCTGCGCGACGTCGATCGCGGGCGAGGCGGCGGGCGGCGCATCGGCCGTCACCGGAGCGCCTCCTCGAGCGCGACCCGCGCGTCGGTGCCGGCATCGCGATCCTTGACGAGCAGCGCGGTCGCGACCGACAAGCCGTGCGCCCGCCCGAACGGCGAGGCGACCGCCCGGGCGCCGGGCACGACGACGGCGCCACGCGGGATCACGAGCGGCTCCGCGGCCGTACCTTCGAGGACGCGCTCGCGGACGAGGTCGTACACCCGGGACTGCCCGGTCAGCACGACCCCCGCCCCGATCACGGCCCCGGCGCCGACCAGCACGCCCTCGAGGAGCACGGCGTCCGCCCCGACGAACGCGTCGTCCTCGACGATCACCGGCCGTGCACCGGGCGGCTCGAGCACGCCGCCGATCTGGACACCCGCCGCGAGGTGGACGCGCGCCCCGACCTGGGCGCACGACCCGACGAGCACGTGCGAGTCGACCATCGTGCCGGGCCCGATCCACGCGCCGACGTTGACGAACGACGGCGGCATCACGACGACCCCCTCGCCGAGGAAGGCGCCGCCGCGCACGCTCGTGCCGCCGGGCACGATCCGGAGCGACGGGTCGTCGAGCCCGTGGAGCGGGAGGCCGACGCGGTCGCGCAGCCGCATCGGGCCCACCTGCCACTCGGTCGTCGTGCGGTCCCGGAAGCACGCGAGGATCGCGGCGCGAACCTCCGGGTTGACCCGCCACCCGGCCGGCGCGGCCGGGTCCGGCTCCGCGGCACGAACCTCGCCGCGCTCGAGGGCGCCGAGGATCGAGGGTGTGGCGAGCGCCGTCATGCGGCGGCCTCGGCCGACCCGGCCCCGGCCCCGGCCGGCGCCGAGGTCGAGCCGGCCATCCGCCCGCCGCCCGCCTCGGCGAGCCCGAGGGCGCGGAGTGTCGCGAGGAGCCCGTCTCGGTCCGCGCCGTCGAGCGGAAGGAGCGGCGAGCGGACCGCGTCGGACTCGAGGAGCCCCATGAGGCGGAGCGCCGCCTTGACCGGGACGGGGTTCGGGGCCCCGCGGAAGTTCGCGAGGAACAATGGGAGCCAGCGTTCGTGGAGCCGGCGCGCGGCTTCCCAGTCTCCGGCCCGCGCCGCGTCGCACAGGGCGACCAGCTCACCGGGGATCTCGTTGCTCGCCACCGAGACGACGCCGTCGCCGCCCAGCGCGAGGATCGGCAGGGTCCACGCGTCGTCGCCGGCCAGGACCGCCACGTCGCGGGGTCGCTCGCGGCAGATCCGCGCGATCTGCTCGATGTTCCCTGACGCCTCCTTGACGGCGACGACGCGCGGATGCTGGGCGAGCCGCAGGAACGTGTCCGCGTCGACGTTCGTGCCCGTCCGCGACGGCACGTTGTAGACCACGAGCGGCAGGTCGCCCTCGTCGGCAACCGCTCGGTAGTGCGCCTCGAGCATCCGCGCGTCGGGCCGGTTGTAGTACGGCGCCACGACGAGCGCCGCGTCGGCGCCGAGCTCGGCAGCCCGGCGGGTCGCGCGGATCGTCGCCGCGGTGTCGTTCGTGCCGGTCCCGGCGACGACCGCGACCCGCTCGCGGCTCGGACGCTCGGCGGCGGCCTCGACCGTCAGCGCGATGAGGCGCTCGCGCTCCTCGCTCGTCAGCGTGGGGGCCTCGCCGGTCGTGCCGCACGGGACGAGCCCGTTGATGCCGGCGAGGATCTGCCAGCGGACGAGCCGGCGAAAGGCCGCCTCGTCCAGGTCGCCGTCGGGCGTGAACGGCGTGACGAGCGCGGTGAGCGCACCGCGCAGGCGGGGCCGGGAAGTGGTCTCGGTGCGGGTAACGTCGGTCATCGGAGGGCTCCTTCGTCGTCAGTGCGTGGTGGCGGTGGCCGGCGCCCGACCCAGCAGGTCGTCGACGACGGCATCGAACGGATGCAGGCCCGGGTCGCGCAGCGCGGCGAGCAGCCAGTCGGCTGCGGCGAGGGCGCCGGCGGCGTAGGCGCTGCGGTCGCGCGCGGTGAGCCGCAGCTCGACGGTCTCGCCCGGCGCGTCCCAGGCGACGAGGTGCTGCCCGGGCGAGGAACCCGCCCGGACCGAGACGACCTCGAGCTGGTCGGCGGCGTCCCCGGCCATCCGGTGCGCGATCTCGAGCGCGGTTCCGGACGGCCGGTCGCGCTTCGACCGGCGATGCCACTCGAGCACGTAGGGATCGAAGCCCGGCACGGCAGCGAAGAGGTCGCCTGCCCGATCGACCAGGCGGAGGAACAGGGCGGCGCCGAGGCTCAGATTGGGGGCCGCGACCGCCGCCCCGCCGGCGTCCCGCAGCGCAGCCTCGACGCGGGCCCGGTCGTCGCCCCATCCCGTCGTCGCGATGACGAACCGCCGGCAGCCACCGGCGACCGCGTCCTCGAGGTTTGACGCGACGGCATCGCCGCGGCTCGCCTCGACGACGACGTCGGCCGCACCCAGCACGGCGGCGTCGTGGCGGGCGCTCGCGGGCCGGCCGAGCAGCATCGCCCGGTCACCGCGGGCACGGACCGCGTCCGCCACCGCCCGCCCGAGCGGCCCGTCGCCGAGGATGATCGTGTCCATCTCATTGCCCCTTCCGTGAGGGGCCGCCGGTCGGGGAGGCGATTCGACGCACGAATCGAAAAGCCGCGGTCACCCGTGGTGTCCGCGGCCCTGGCCTCCGGTCCCGGAGGCCCAGTCGGTCGTCGTCGTTACGCGCGCGCCGTCAGAGCCCCAGGGCCCGTACCGTCCGGCAGGGCCGCCAAGGCTTGCGCTTCGTCTCGAAGGCGAAGGTCGACGGCATGGCGCAAGTCTTACGCATATTCGATGGCTGATGCAAGTTGCCGTTCGGTGACGAACCCGCGCCTATTCCACCGGCCGCGCCATCCGGCGGCGGTTGCGCCGTCGGCCCGGGCCGGCGTCGCCGCTCCCGGTGGGCTCGGGCGCCGGCGGGACGAGCGGCAGCTCGGTCTGCTCCAGGAGCCCCGAGCGGATGATCCGCTGCAGCTCGCGCTCGATCGCCGGGTCGGTCTCGACCTGACGGTAGGCCGCCAGCCGGCGCTCGGTCTCGTCGACGGCCCGCGCGTAGGTGTCGGTGCCGCCGGCCTTGAGCCAGTTCTCGCGGTTGTCGCGCTCGACGATCGGGCTCGGCAGGTAGAGCGACTCCGGCCAGTGGGCGGTCGTGTGCGGGGCCATGATCAGGTGCTGGTCGGTCATGAGCTGGTCGATCAGCTCCTGCGTGGGCAGGTCGTCCGCGGGCTCGACGTCGCGCACGAAGTGGAGCGCCTGGCCGCACACCTCGTCGTCGAAGACGAGCTTCGGCAGGCTGAACACGAGCAGGAAGTCGAGCATGCCGGGACCGCTGACCGAATTGACCCCGGCAAGCGCGGCGAGCAGCGCGCTCGCGAACGTCTCGGCGCCGGCCTGCGCGTCGAGGATCTTCGCGTCGGACAGCGCCATGTACGACTGGGTCGGCAGCCCGACGCGCTTGGCGACCGCGACGTAGGCGACGTCGAGCTGGAGCGCCTCGATCGCGGCCATCGGCGAGCTGGCGATCTTCATGTGGAACGTGGCCGGCGCCCCGCCGAACAGGACCGGCGCGCCCGGCCGAACGACCTGGGCCATCGTGATCCCGGCGAGGACGTCGACCGTGTGGAAGACCGTCGCTCCGACCGGTGTGACCGGCGCGATGAGGCCCATCAGCGTCACCGGCACGATCTCGACCGGGATGCCGGCCTCGACGCAGTCGATGAGGTTCTGGCACGAGTCCTCGCTGTACCGGAAGTTGCCGGTGGCGGTGATCGTGAAGATCGACATCGGGCGGGCGATGAGGTCGGCCCGGTCGCGGCGGAAGAGCCCCATCATCTCGGCCATCCGCGGCACGCCGTGCTCGGTGAACGCCCCCGACACGACCGGCTTCCTCGAGTTCGTCAGCGCGAGGTAGAGCCGCCACGCATCGGACACCCCGGCCTCGATGTCCTTGTTCGTCGAGAAGGCCGTCGCGAGGTAGGCGATGTGCGGCAGCCCGTCGCCGAGCCGGATGTACTCGACGAAGTCGGTCGACGTGGCGAGGCGGACCTCGCCGGTGCGGTGGTCGAGCACCTTGAGCCCGCTCGAGCCGGGCACGAAGTGGACGCGATCGCCGCCCAGGTCGGCATGCGGCGTGCCGTCCCGGTCGTAGAGCGTGAACGAGCGGGGCGCGTCGGCCAGCGCTCGCTCGACGACCTCGCGCGGGAACAGCACGCGCTCCCCGGAGGCATTCGTCGGCAGGCCGGCCTCGAGCAGGCGACGGCGCATCTCGGGACCGCGGATCTCCATGCCGGTCTCCGCCAGGATGCGTTTCGCCTCGTCGAGGATGCGCTCGACGAGGTCGTCGGACAGGACGGTCAGGCCGGGTCGCACGGGTTCCTCCTCGACATCGCTCCGAGCGTAGCGCACTCGGCGCGCTGCGGGCCGGATGGGCTCGCCGAACGATCCGACCGGCCCGCGCGTCGGCGCCCGATCGCCGTATCCTCAGGGCACGACCCCCGGTCCTCGTCACCCTTCCGTGAGCCGTCCCAGGAGAACGCGACGCATGCAGTCACGCTCGATCACGATGCTCGGCACCGGCCTCATCGGCGACTTCTACACGATGACCCTCCAGGGCCAGCGCAGCCGCGACGCCGTCCGCGTCGTCTACTCCCGCAGCGAGGAGCGCGGCCGCGCCTTCCGCGATCGCTGGTCGATCCCCGAGTCGACGACCGATCTCGCCGCCGCGATCAACCACCCCGAGACCGACGTCGTCGTGATCGGCCTGCCGAACTTCCTCCACGAGGAGGCGATCCGGCTGACCGCCGAGGCGGGCAAGGCCGTGCTGTGCACGAAGCCGCTCGGTCGGACGGCCGAGGAGGCGAAGCGCATGCTCGACACGGTCGAGCGGGCGGGCGTGTTCGCGGGCTACCTCGAGGACCTCGTCTACACGCCGAAGACGCTGAAGGCCGTCCGAGCCGTGCGCGACGGGGCGATCGGCGACGTGACGTGGGTCCGCTCGCGCGAGACGCATCCGGGCCCGCACTCGGCGTGGTTCTGGGACGGCCGGTTGACCGGCGGCGGCGCGATCATCGACCTCGGCTGCCACTGCATCGAGATCGCCCGCAACTTCGTCGGCAAGGGCAACCGGCCGGTCGAGGTCATGTGCCACACCGACACGCTCGTCCACCCGATCGCCGACGAGGACAACGCGATCGCGCTGATCCGCTTCGAGTCGGGGGCGATCGGGCAGTTCGAGGTCAGCTGGACGTTCCGCGGCGGCATGGACCTGCGCGACGAGGTGGCCGGCACGCACGGGACGATCTGGACCAACCACTTCCTCCGGACCGGGTTCGAGATGTTCACCGCGGGCGGCCGCGGCGGGTACGTCGCCGAGAAGGCCGAGACGTCGGCCGGCTGGCTGTTCCCGGTGGGCGACGAGGTGTCGGAGCTGGGCTACGTCGACATGTTCACCGACATGTTCCGGGCCATGGAGGAGGGGCGCGAGCCGCAGGAGACGTTCTACGACGGGTACGTCGTGAACGCGGTCATGGACGCGTGCTACCGGTCCGCGAAGAGCCGGCGCTGGGAGCCGGTCGAGCTCGAGTGGCGCGGCGGGACGACCCCGCGCATCGCGGCCGAGCCCGAGACGTACGACGGCCATGTGGTGATCAAGCGCGAGATCCTGCCCGACGGGCGCCAGAAGCTCATCCTGAAGCACCCGGAGACGGGCGACTTCGTCGACCGGGTCGTGGCGGGCGGGTGACTTCGGGCGTGGCGGGCTGCTGACTCCGGGCGTTGGGGGAGGTCGCCGGTCGCTGACGGCGTCGCGGGGCGTGGCGACGACCTCCGGCGGTAACGGGTCGGGTGGTGCTGCGGCGGCCTCCTCCGGTACCGCGGTCGGGTCGTGCTGGCCCGGTCTCCGACAACGTATTCCAGACGGTTCATCGAAATCGACAGCAGCGAGCGTGACCCTCGAGCGAAACCGCAGGGATCACGGCAGGGTCGAGCGTGCTGATGACGAACTTCATGAAGCGTGCGGAATACGGCTGCGCGGCCGGTGCCGCGGGCCCGGGCGGCGCTCGGCGGGAACCGCGCCCCGCCTCGCTTCGACGGCCGCGTGCGACCGGCGGCCACGGTCCGGAGTGGCGACACGCGGGGCTCCGCGGAACCCGGGGGTCGATGCTCGGCCCCGCTTGTCGGTCCGGGAGGGCCGGTTCACGAACCGGGACGATCCCCTCGGTCATTGCGTGGTCGCCGGGGAATCCCGTGGCGGCGAGCCACGGATGGTGGCGATCGGCGGACGGATCCTCGCCCGACGACTACGAGGCGCCCGAACTCAAGCTCGCCAGGCTCTCCTCGAGCGTCTCGACCAGCAGGTCCGCATGCCGCCGCTCGAAGACGAGCGGCGGCCGGATCTTCAGCACGTTCCGGTGGCGGCCGGTCGTGCCGATCAGCACGCCCCGGGCGCGCATCCCTTCGACGATCTCGGCCGTCGCCGCCGCATCCGGGTCGAGACCGCCGGGTCGCACGATCTCGACCCCGATCGCCAGCCCGATCCCGCGCACCTCGGCGACGAGCGGTGCCGTGGCCGCGACCGCCCGCAGCCGCCCGACGAGGTACTCCCCGGTGTCGCGGGCACGCTCGACGATCCGCTCGTCGTCGATGACGTCGAGCACGGCGAGGGCCGCGGCCATCGCCACGGGGTTGCCGCCGAACGTGCTGAAGAAGTCGGTCGTCCGCCCGAACCGCTCGGCCAGGTCGCGTCGCGTGATGACCGCCGCGACCGGGTGCCCGTTGCCCATCGGCTTGCCGAGCGTGACGATGTCCGGCTCGATCCCGAGTCGCTCGTAGGACCACAAACCCGCGCCCGTTCGGCCGTGCCCGCCCTGGACCTCGTCGGCGACCCACAGGGCGCCCGCGTCTCGCGCGAGACCGACGAGCTCCCGCGCGACCCCCGGCGACAGGTCCACGATGCCGTCGCTCGTCAACACCCCGTCGAGGATCGAGAGCGCCGGCAGGTGGCCGGCTTCCATGAGCCCCTCGAGCGCCGCGCCGAAGTCGTCGAGCGACTCGTGGGCGCCGCGCAATCGGTCGGGCGGCCGCCACGTCCGAACGTGTGCCGGCGGCGTCCGCCCGCTCCAGTCCTCCGGTGACAGCGCGGTGATCGCCTCGCTGATCCCGTGGTACGCGAAGTCGGTGCAGATCCCGCCGTCGCCGCCGGTGGCCGCCCGGGCGATCCGCCACGCGAGGTCGTTCGCCTCCGAGCCCGAGTTGACGAACATCACGGTGTCGAGCGCGCCGCCGGTCGACGCCTGGAGCCGCTCGGCCACCTCGAGCGCGGTCTCGTGGAGATAGCGCATGTTCGTGTTGAGCCGGCGCGCCTGGCGGACGATGGCCTCGACGACCCGCGGGTGCCCGTGCCCGACGACCGGCACGTTGTTGTAGGCGTCGAGGAAGCGCCGGCCGTCGGCATCGCTGAGCCAGACGCCGTCGCCTCGGACGGCATGGATCGGCTCGCGGTAGGACAGCCCGGTGAGCGCCGGCCCGAGCACTCGAGCCCGACGCTCCGCGAGCGCCGGGACCGACCAGCCGCGACCCGGCTCGCGACCGCCGAGCAGCCGGCCGACCTCGTCCCAGCCGCGCTCCGCGAACAGCCGGAGCAGCGCGACGCCGGCCTCCCGGAGCTCGGCCTGGAGCGCGTCCGGATCGTCGTAGAGCGCGGCCCGTGAGGCGGGCACGACGATCGCGGCGCACATCCGGGCCGCGAGCAGCTCCCCGAAGATTCGGCGCTCGTCCGGCTCGAGCGGCGTGACCGACTCGTAGCCGTCGAGCGCGAGGCGCGCCGCGCGGAAGACCTCGTCGCCGTCCCGGCCCACGACCATCGTCTCGAGGACCGCGGCGAGGTCGACGACGAGCGCCGAGTGGCTCGTGTCGCCGAAGTCGATGATGCCGGTCACCCGGCCGTCGTCGTCCACGAGCACGTTCGACGCGCACAGGTCGGTGTGGATGACCTGCGCCCGGAGCGACGGCCAGACCGGCGTGACGACGGCCTCGAACCGGTCGAGGGACTCGGCGACGAGGCCGCGCGCCTCGTCGTCGGCGACGTGGTGGAGCAGCGGGCGCAGGCGCAGCGCGTGCTGGACGTCCCACAGCATCACGCGCGACGCGGCCGGGTGCCAGAAGCCCCGCAGCGCTCGACCGACGCGGGCCGCCACCGCGCCCCAGTCCCGGATCGCGCGATCGCCGAGCGTCGCCCCGTCGACCGACGCCCGTCCGGGCAGCCGGTCGTACATCCGGAGGTGGTGGACGCCGCCGTCCGTGCCCGGGGTGGCGGCGCGATACGCGGCGGGATCGGTGGGGGAGTGCCCGGTCCCTGGGACGAGCCAGGGAAGGGCGACCGGGAGCTCGGGATCGACGAGTGCGACCCGCTGTGCGGCGAGCGCCTCCATGTCGAGCCGGGCGGGGTCCTCCGCGGCGTTCGAGATCTTGAGGACGGCCGGGCGCGGGCCGTCGATCAGGAAGGTCTGGTCGCGCTCGCTCGCCGCCGCGGTCACGGCCCCGGCCACGCCGAATACGGTCCGTGCCAGCTCGGCGGCCTCGAGCTCGCCGAAGGCGGGCGGCGCCGCGGTGAGGACCTCGTCGATGGTGTCGGTCACCGCGACAGGATACGGGCGGCTAGGGCGCTCGTTGCTCCCGATCGCGCTCATTGCTGCGGCCCTGCACGGGCCCGGGCGGAAGGAGCCTGTCGCGCCGCGGGGTGGGGCTACCCCCACCTCGGCCCTCCGGGAAACCGCGGTCCAGGACGCCGGGTGCCCGGCTGGTCCGGAGCCGCACCCGGGTCGAGCATGGACTCCGTCAACGACACCACACACGAGTCGCCGGTCCGAGCCCAGCGATCCCATCGGAACGGCGCAGGAGGTCCACGGAACCATGCGGATCAGCAGATCCCACCTCTACTGGGGCGTCTTCCTCGTCGCCCTCGGCGGGACGCTCGTCTACGCCGAGACGATCGGCGTCGACGAAGCCCTCGTCCGCCAGGCGCTCGCGCTCTGGCCGTTGCTCTTCGTCGCGCTCGGCGTCGCGCTCGTCCTGCGTCGGACCCAGCTCAGCGTCGCCGGCGGCATGCTCGCCGCGGCCGTGCCGGGCCTCCTGCTCGGCGGCGCGATCGCGGTCGGTCCCGACCTCGGGTTCGACTGCGGCGACGGAACCCCGATCCGCTCCGAGTCGCGCGACGGCACCTTCAGCGGGACGGCCGAGATCGACGTCACGCTCGACTGCGGCCGGCTCGAGGTCACCACGAACCCGGGCCACGGCTGGCGCTTCGACTTCGGCAATTCCGAAGGGCGCGCGCCCGACATCGACGCGAGCGGCGACCGGCTCGAGATCGACGGTCATCGTCGCTGGGGCTGGCCCGGCGTCGGCGGTCGCGACGAGTGGCGCCTGGCGCTTCCGACGGCCCCCGTCGCCACGCTCGACCTCACGGTCAACGCGGGCGAGGGGATCGTCGACCTCGCCGACGCGCAGATCGGCGGCCTGTCGGTGACGACTAACGCCGGCCGCTCCGCGGTCGACCTGTCGGGCACCGCGGTCGGCGACCTGGACGCCACGGTCAACGCCGGAGAGCTCGCAATCGAGCTCGGGGCGGACGAGAACCTCGCCGGCTCGCTCGCGGTCAACGCCGGAAGCCTGAAGGTCTGCGCCCCGTCCGAGCTCGGCCTCCAGGTCCGGCAGACGGGCGCCCTTGCCTCGACGGAGCTCGACGGGTTCGTGCGCAACGGCAGCGTCTGGCAGAGCCCACACTACGCGTCGGCGGTCCACCACGCGGACCTCGACGTCAGCGTCAACCTCGGAAACCTCGAGATCAACCCGATTGGAGGGTGCAAGTGAACCGCCGTCTCTATCGCTGCAGCCACGACCAGCGCATCGCCGGTGTCGCGTCCGGCCTGGCCGAGTACCTCGACATCGACGTCACGCTCGTCCGGGTGCTGTGGATCCTGTCGATCTTCTTCGGTGGCTTCGGCCTCCTGCTGTACGTGATCCTCGCGATCGCGATCCCGGTCGAGCCCGAGCCGATCCCCGGCGTCGCGATGGCGCCCGGCGACCCGGCGGGAGCCGGTCACGAGCACGCCGCCGCGGCATTCGCGCCCTCGGCGCACCGCCACGCGGGGCGCTCGGACGGCGGGCCCGGGCTCGGGGCCACGTTCGTCGGGCTCGCGCTGATCCTGTTCGGCGGTCTCGCGCTCGTCGACCTGGTGCTGCCGGGCCTTCCCGACGGCCGCTTCCTGTGGCCGGCGTTCATCCTCGGCATCGGGGCCCTGCTCGTCGCGACGTCCATGCGCCGGCGGTCGATCGAGCAGTGATCGCCGCCGCAGCCCTCATCGTGGGGCTGCTCCTCGCCCTGACGGGCCTCGGCGCGGCCCGCATCCCCGGCGAAGCGACCTTCGCTTCGTCGGGGAACCCGTTTGCGGGGCAGGGCCGCGTCGGCGCATGGATCCGGGCGTTCGTCCTCTCGCCGGTCCATCCCGCATCCTGGAACGCCACCGGGGCGATCGTCGGCGGCCTGTTCGTCGGCGTCATCGGGTTCACGCTCGTCGTCTCGCTCTTCTCGGCCGGCGCCGCGTCGCTCTTCGCCGGGATCGGCATCGTCCTCGTCGCCTTCGCGATCGAGGGGTCGCGGATCGTCGCCCGGATCGAGCGCAAGCGGGCGCAGGTTGCCGACCCGCGACCGCTCATCGCCCATCCCTACAAGCCGGTCACGGGCTCGCTCGTCGACCTGGTGAAGGCGGAGTTCGCGGACGAGAACCGCTGGCGGGACGTCCTGTACGTCGGGGTCAACCTGCCGCTGGTCGTCGTCGAGTTCGCGGTCGTCGCGGGGCTGTGGGTCGCGGCGCTCGGGCTCCTCACGGCGCCCACGTGGTACGACGTCGCCGGCGGCCTCGCGTTCGAGTCACGCTGGTTCGCGCTCGCCCCGGGCACCATCGCCTGGCTCGCGGTGCCGGTCGGGCTCATCCTGCTGCCGGTGGCGGCCTCGGCCGCCCAGCTGGTCATGACCCTCCACCGCGCGGTCGTCGAAGGCCTGCTGTGCACCTCCGAGACCCGCGCGCTGCGCCGCCAGGTCGAGACGCTCCGCGAGAGCCGCTCCGCGGTGCTCGACGTGGAGGCGGGCGAGCTCCGTCGGATCGAGCGCGATCTGCACGATGGGGCCCAGCAGCGGCTGGTGATGATGACGCTCGACCTCGGTCTCGCGGCCGAGAAGATCGACACCGACCCCGAGGCGGCGAAGCGGCTCGTGCTCGAGGGCCGCGAGCAGGCGCGCCTGGCGCTGGCCGAGATCCGCAACCTCGTGCGCGGGATCGCCCCGGCGATCCTGCTCGACCGGGGGCTCGAGGCGGCGATCGGCTCGATCTCGGGGCGCGGCGCGGTCGCGACCACCGTGCACAGCGAGCTCGCGGCCGCCGAGCGCTTCCCGGACCCGATCGAGCGTGCCGCCTACTTCGTCGTCGCGGAATCGCTCGCGAACGTCGCCAAGCACAGCGGCGCGACCCGCTGCGAGGTCCGCCTGCGCCGGGAGGGCGACGCGCTCGTCGTCGAGGTGTGGGACGACGGCGTCGGCGGCGCGACCCAGGGTCCGACCGGAGGACTGGCCGGCCTGGCGGGTCGCGTGGCGGGTGTCGATGGGACGTTCGCGGTCAACAGCCCTCCGGGCGGCCCGACCACGGTCCGGGCGGCGTTCCCGCTCCCGGCGCCGCGCTACGAGCCGAGGTAGGTGAGGACCGCCAGCACCCGGCGGTGATCGTTCTGGGTATCCGGCAGCTGGAGCTTGCCGAAGATGCTGCTGATGTGCTTCTCGGTGGCGCCCTCGGTGATCCCGAGCACCTCGGCGATCCCGACGTTCGTTCGTCCTTCGGCCATCGCCGCCAGCACCTCGCGCTCGCGTGGCGTGAGCGCGGCGAGCGGGTCGTCGGCGCGGCGCGCGGCCATGAGCTGGGCGACGACCTCCGGGTCGAGCGCGGTGCCCCCGCGGGAGACGCGACGCAGCGCGTCCATGAACTCGCGCACGTCGCCGACCCGGTCCTTCAGCAGATAGCCGACCCCGCCGGCCCGGTCGGCCAGCAGCTCGGTTGCGTACTGGCGCTCGACGTACTGGCTCAGCACGAGGACCGGCGTCCCGGGCACGCGCCGGCGGGCCTCGATCGCCGCCCGGAGACCCTCGTCGCGCTGGGTCGGCGGCATGCGCACGTCGACGACCGACACGTCGGGCCGGTGGGCGACGACCGCCTCGACGAGCGACGGCCCGTCGCCGACCTTGGCCACGACCGTGCCGCCGGACTCCTCGACGAGCCGGGCGATGCCCTCGCGGATGAGCGCCGAGTCCTCGGCGATCACGACGCGCAGCGGATCGGCTTCCACGGCGTCGATGATGCACCAGCGGCAAGGCCGCGTGGACCGCGTCGGCCGCTCAACGCGGGACCGACGCAACGACCGCGAATATCGTGAGGCGCATCGAGAACCGACCCTGCCGCGCTGCGTCGTGGATGGTCGTGACGAATAGCCCACGATCCGCGCTCGCCAGTCGATCGCGGGCGACGAGGTCGTCGGCCAGGCTCTCCATCGAGAAGCAGCCCGGCGGCGCCGGCGACGCATCGGGGTCCCACGATGTCCAGGTCTGGGTAGCGCGCGCACGCGCGGCTCCTACGCAGCCGGCGGCAGTGACGAGCTCGTGCAGCCGCCGGCCGACGTTGGACGGGCGGCCTCGCTCGGTCTGCAGCGCCGCACGGACGCGTGCCGCGAGCGACGGGTCGCCGACGTCGATCGTGAACGTCGACCAGTCCGTGTCGATCAGCGACACCCGGCCGCCGGGCCGCACGACCCGCACGAGCTCGGCCACGGCGGCGGCCGGATCGGCCAGCCACTGGAGCGTGCGCTCGGACCGGGCGGCATCGAATGCGTCGTCGGGCTCGTCGAGGGACGCCGCATCGCCGGCGCTGAACCGGACCCGGCACCGGGCCGACCGCGCGTTGGACCGGGCGACGCGCAGCATCTCCTCGGATGCGTCGATGCCGACGATCTCGCCGTCGTCACCGAGGTCATCCGCGAACGCAAGCGCCGCCTCCCCGAGACCGCAGCCGACGTCGAGCAGCCGAGCCCCCGGTGCGAGACGGAGCTGCGCGCGCTCCCACGCGCGAAGGCGGCGCGTCGCCTCCCAGCCGGCGGTCTCCTCCATCCCGGCCATGAGGACGACGACGTTCGGATCGTCGTCCACCTGCCGGTAGCCGAGGCTGTGCCTGTCCGCGGGGCCCATGCCGCAGGATAGACCGGGCCGGGCGGCCGCTCGCCGCGCCGCCACGACTCGGGGGGCCGAGGGGGCCTATTCCTCACGTGGAATGGTTTCGTCTGTCAGCACGCTTGACCCCCGACGGATTCCTGCGATCCGCGCGCACGGTCAAGCTCGCTATGGACCGATTCGATGAACCATCGGGAATACGACGCTCGCCGCCGCCGGGGTACCTCAGCCGACCCCGAGCGCCACCGCCGGCATCCCGGTCGGCGCCCCGACGTCGACCCAGCGACCGAGCGATTCGCGCGCGAACAGCTGGTCGAGGACCATCGCGGATGCGCCGATGACGCCCGCCCGCGCCCCGAGCGAGGAGCGCTGGATCAGCAGGTCGCGGGTCGCGAGCGGCAGCGACCGCCGGTACACGGTTTCCCGAATCGATGCCAGCAGCTGGTCGCCGCTCTGCGCGACGCCGCCGCCGATCACGATCAGCGACGGGTTGAAGAAGTTCACGACGCTCGCGAGCATCAGCCCGACCCGCCGCCCGGCCGCCGCGAGCAGGCCGACCGCGACCGGGTCGCCGAACGATGCCGCCTCGGCGACGTCCGAGGCGGTCACGAACCCCTGCCGATCGAGCGCGGCGACGAGCCGGGGCCCGCGCCCCTCGCGCGCCGCGGCCTCGCCGTCCCGGGCGAGCGCCGCCCCCGCCGCGAGCGCCTCGAGGCAGCCGACGTTTCCGCAGCGGCACACGACCGACGCGTCGTCGACGACCTGGATGTGACCGACGTCCCCCGCGGAGCCCTGCGCGCCGCGGTGGAGCCGGCCGTCCGAGATCATGCCGGCGCCGATCCCCGTCCCGATCTTGACCACGACGACGTTGTCGTGGCCGACCGCGACGCCCGCCCGCCACTCGCCGAGCGCCAGGACGTTGACGTCGTTGTCGAGCCAGACCGGAGCCTCGTAGCGGCCCGCGAACCGCTCGCGAAGCGGGTAGCCGTCCCAGCCGGGCATGATCGGCGGCGAGATCGGGCGGGCCGTGCGGAACTCGACCGGGCCCGGCACCGCGATCCCGCCGCCCCACAGGCGGCCCGCGAGCATCGGCGGCGATGCGCGCAAGCCGTCGAACAGCTCGTCGACGCGGCGCAGGCAGGCGTCCGGGCCGGCGGCGATGTCCGCGGGCTCGTCCCGGTGGGCGAGGATCCGGCCGTCCAGGCGCGTGACTGCGACGTCGATGCTCGTCGCGCCGAGGTCCGCGACGAGGATGTGCCCGGCATCGGCCATGAACGTCAGGTGCCGTGGCGGACGGCCACCGGTGCTCGGCCCGAGATCGCCCTCGCGCACGAGGCCGCGATCGATGAGCTCGGAGACCCGCTGCGCGACGATCGCCCGCGACAGCCCGGTCCGCGCCACCAGCTCCGAGCGCGAGCGGGACCGCCCGAACCGGATCTCGTCGAGGACCGTGACGAGCGCATCGAGCGATTCGTCGGGGAGCGGCGCGAGGTCTGCGGGAGCGGCGGGGAGGGCCCCGGGCAGGACGACCTGCCGCGCTGCCGGTCGGCTGGCGGTGGCGACCCGACCGTTCCCGCCGCGACCTCCGCTGCGCTGCGCCGCCATGGCCGCGATCATACAGTCGGCCGGGTCCCGAAACCGTCGGATTCGCGAGCCGGATCCGGACTTTCCCATTTGACGAGCGGAAGTAGGATGACGGCGAGCGCAGCCAGGCGGCAGTTTCCCGCCGCGGGCCGCGCCGCTCCCCGAACACGCCGCGCACGGCCCGCCGGCGGGCGAAACGTCTAGACATTTCGGCGGTAGCATTAGGTGGCCGCAGGACGACCCCGCCTGCGGTCCTCCAGGGAGGCAGCGAACCCGACCATGAAGCCCCTCAGCTCGATCGGCGCCGCGGTCATCGGCAGCGGGTTCATCGGGACCGTGCACATCGAGGCCCTGCGCCGGATCGGCGTGCAGGTGCACGGCGTCCTCGGATCGAGCCGCGATCGCGCCTCCACGCGGGCGACGCAGCTCGGGATCGGCACGGCGTACGGCAGCCTCGAGGAGCTGCTCGACGACGACCGCGTCGAGGTCGTCCACGTCACCTCGCCGAACCACCTCCATCATCCGCAGGTGCGGCAGATCGTCGCGGCGGGGCGCCACGTCGTGTGCGAGAAGCCCCTGGCGATGACCTCCGAGCAGTCGGCCGAGCTCGTGGCGATCGCTCGCGACTCGGGCCTCGTCAACGCGACCAACTTCAACATCCGCTTCTACCCGATCAACCAGCACCTCCACCAGGCGGTGGCCGAGGGCCAGCTCGGCGACGTGCGCCTCGTCACCGGGCACTACTTCCAGGACTGGCTCTTCCACGACACCGACTGGAACTGGCGGCTCGAGCCCGAGACCGGCGGCGGGCTGCGCGCGGTCGGCGACATCGGGTCGCACTGGCTCGACCTCACGTCGTTCATCACGGGCCAGCCCGTCACCGAGGTGATGGCCGATCTCGCGACGTTCATCAAGGTCCGCCGCCAGCCGGCGGGCCCGGTCGAGACGTTCTCGACCGACCGATCCGGCGACGCGGTCGAGCGCGAGATCCGGACCGAGGACACCGCCACGATCCTGCTCCGCTATGCGAACGGCGCGCGCGGCACGGTCGCGATCTCGCAGATCAGCGCCGGTCGCAAGAACTCGCTTCAGTACGAGATCGACGGCTCGGCGGCGACGGCTGCGTGGGACTCCGAGCGGCCGGACGAGTTGTGGCTCGGACACCGCGACGGGCCGAACGAGACGCTCCAGCGCAACCCGGCGCTGATGACCGAGCGGGGCCGGATGGCCGCGGCGCTTCCCGCCGGGCACGTCGAGGGCTTCTTCGACACGTTCGCCGCGCTGTTCCGCGCGGTCTACGCCGATGTCGGCCGGGGCGGTCCCGCCGACCGTCCGGTCTACCCGACCTTCGCCGACGGTCACGACGAGATGCTCGTGAACGATGCGGTCGCCGAGAGCGCCCGGCTGGGCCGCTGGGTCGCGGTTGGCCGCACCACGGAGAGCGCGTCCAAAACCCCACAGGTCACGATGGAGGGTGCATCCCGATGAAGCTCGGGTTCCTGACGGCCCCGTTCCCCGACACGCCGCTGCTGGAGGTGGCCGACTGGGCCGCGTCGGCCGGCTTCGAGGTGCTCGAGATCGCCTGCTGGCCGCGCGCCGCGGGCCCGACCCGCCGCTACGCCGGCACGAGCCACATCGACGTCGCCAACCTGTCGGCCGACCAGGCCCGGGAGATCCGTGCCGAGATCGAGAGCAAGGGGCTGTCGATCTCGGGCCTCGGCTACTACCCGAACCCGCTCCACCCGGACCAGGCTCACCGCGATGAGGTGATCGGCCACCTGAAGAAGGTGATCGACGCGGCCGAGAAGATGGACATTCCCCTCGTCAACACGTTCATGGGCGGCGACGGGTCGAAGCACCTGGACGCGAACTGGGACGAGGCGCTCAAGGTCTGGCCGGACATCGTGGCCTATGCCCGGGACCACGGCCGAAAGATCACGCTCGAGAACTGTCCGATGCTGTTCAGCTACGACGAGTGGCCGGGCGGGCACAACATCGCGACGTCGCCCCGCATGTGGCGCCGGATCCTCGGCGAGTGGGGCGACACGATCGGGCTCAACTTCGACCCGTCGCATCTCGTCCTCCAGATGATCGACCAGCGTCGGTTCCTCAAGGAGTTCGGAGCGCACGTGCTCCACTTCCAGGCCAAGGACCTGATGATCGACCGCGACGGCCTCTACGAGAACGGCGTGTTCTCAATGGGAATGGGCTGGCAGATCCCGCGCATCCCGGGCCTCGGCGAGGCCGACTGGAGGGTGATCTTCTCCGAGCTCTACCGGGCCGGCTACGAGGGCGACTGCATCATCGAGCACGAGGATCGCCGGTTCGAAGGGACCGACGAGAAGGTCAAGCAGGGGTTCCTCATCGCCCGCGACGTCCTCCGCCCCTACTGCCACTGACGGGAGCCCGTACCAGCGTGACCCTTTCGATCGACAGCCTCAGCTACGCGGACGTCGCCAAGACCATCGACCACTCGCTCCTGCGGCCTGAGCTCGACGACGCGTTCGTCGAGGACGGCTGCAGGCTCGCGGCGCGCTACGACGTCGCCTCGGTCTGTGTCCGGCCGGCCGACGTGCGACGTGCCGCGGCGATCCTCGCCGGCACCGACGTGAAGGTCGGCACGACGATCGGCTTCCCGCACGGTAACCACGCCACCGAGACGAAGGTGTTCGAGGCGCGCCAGGCGCTCGCCGACGGCGCCACCGAGCTCGACATGGTCCTCCAGATCGGGGCGCTCAAGTCGGGCCGGGACGAGGACGTCCAGGCCGACATCGCCGCGGTCGTCGAGGTCGCCCACGCGGCCGGCGCGATCGTCAAGGTCATCTTCGAGAACGCGTACCTGACCGACGACGAGAAGATCCGCGCGTGCCGGCTGACCGAGGCGGCCGGCGCCGACTTCGTCAAGACGTCGACCGGGTTCGCGCCGACCGGCGCCACCCACGACGACCTGCGGCTCATGCGCGAGCACACGTCGGCCCACATCCAGGTGAAGGCCGCCGGCGGCGTGCGGACGCTCGACGCCCTGCTCGCTGTGATGGAGCTCGGGGTGACGCGCATCGGCGCGACCGCCACGGCGACGATCCTCGACGACTTCCGCTCCCGCAAGGAGGGCGGCGGCGCGCCGACCGCGACGGCCTCGGGCGGCGCGGTCCTCGACGGCGGCTACTAGCCGGAGCAGCAGCGAGGTCCGCCGGCCATGGGCGCCGCTCGCCACCTCGGCCTCGACCTCGGGGCGACGAACATCAAGTGGACCGTCGTCGAGCACGACGGGGACGAGTGGCGCGCGCTCGACCGCGGCAGCGTCCCGACGCGCGCCGAGGAAGGCGAGGCCGCGGTCGTCGGGCGGCTGATCGGTGCCGGTCAGGGCGCGATCGCGGCGTGGCCGGACATTGCCTCGGTCGGGATCGGCGTGCCCGGTCTGTACGACCCGGCGACCGGGGAGGCGCGCTTCCTCGTCAACCTCCCCGGCGGCTGGCGCGGTGTCCCGGTGGCCGCGCCGGTCTCGGCGGCGCTTCGGATCCCGGCGTTCCTCGTCAACGACGCGCGGGCGTTCGGGCTCGCGGAGCTCCGGCTCGGGGCGGGGCGCGGCGCGTCGTCGATGGTCGGGCTGACGCTCGGGACCGGGGTGGGTGGCGTGATCGCTGTCGGGGGCCGGGTGATCCAGGGCCACGACGGCACGGCCGGCGAGGTCGGCCACCAGGTGATCGATCCCGACGGGCCGCCGTGCAACTGCGGCAACCACGGCTGCCTGGAGGCCCACGCGCGGGCGGACCGGATTGCCGAGGCGTGCGGGACTGCCACGGCCGAGGATGCGTTCCGCGCCGCCGCGGCCGGCGATCCTCGGGCCCGCAGCGGGCTGGAGCGGATCGGGACGTTCCTCGGGATCGGGATCGGCAACATGATCACGGTGCTCTCGCCCGACAAGGTCGTGATCGGCGGCGGGATCTCGGCCGCGGGCGACCTGCTGCTCGATCCGATCCGGGCGGAGCTCCGCCGGCGGGTCACCACGACCTCCCTCGACGCGGTCGAGCTCGTGTGCGCCGAGCTCGGCACCTGGGCGGGCGCGATCGGGGCGGCGGTCCACGGGGCTGAACGGGCGGCGGGCGACGCGTCGGACGGTGCGCCGCAATGACCCGGGTCCGCTGGGTCCCGCCGTACCGGCGCATCGAGGAATCGCTCCGCGCGCGCATCGCCCTGCTGCAGCCCGGCGACCAGCTCCCCTCGGACGCGGAGCTCGTCGCGGAGTTCGGGGTCAGCCGGATGACCGCGCGGGCCGCCGTCCGGCGGCTGGTCGACGAGGGGTTCGTCGTTCGCGAGCCGGGCCGCGGGTCGTTCGTCGCCGAGCCGCCCGCCCACCGCCGCGCGGACCGGCTGCTGACGTTCTCGCGCGAGGTCGAGCGGCGCGGCCGCGTGCCGAGCTCCCGGCTGCTCGCGCGCGAGCTGCGTCCCGCAACCCCGGACGAGGCGGCGCGGCTGCGCCTGCCGGCGGGCGGCCAGGTCGTGTACCTGCGCCGGCTGCGCTGCGCGGATGGAGAGCCGATCGCGCTCGAGTCGGTGGTGCTCGACGGCCGGGTCGCGGCGGCCGTGATGACGGCCGATCTCGAGACCGGGTCGCTCCACGACGCGCTCGCGCGAGGCGGGTTCGTGCCGCGCCGCGGGGTGGCGACGATCACCGCCGAGTCGGCGACCGATGACGATGCGGCGCTGCTCGACGTTCCGGCGGGGGCCGCGCTGCTCGTCGAGCGGCGGGTGATCCTCGACACGCACGGCCGACCGATCGAGGCCACGGAGTCGCGCTACGAGGGCGACCGATACGCGCTCGACGTGCGGTTCGACGTCGAGGAGCCGACCGCCGAGGGGCGACCGGCGACTACGGCAGCGCCGACACCGTGAGCTCGGCGACCTCGCGATCGAGCGTCGTGATGACGATCACGGTGTCCTCGACCGTGTACACGTACGTGTCGACCTGCTCGTCGCCGTAGTCGACCGCGGTGACCCGCTTGTCGCCGAACCGGAGCTCCTCCTGCTGGACGCCGTCGGCGTTCGCCGAGAGCCAGCTCTCCAGGATGATGTCGCGGAGCCGGGCGCCGTTCGCGTCGGGGACCCGGAAGGCCAGCAGCACCAGGTCGAGCGTCTCGGTCTCGTCGTAGACCTCGGCGATCTGGAGGTCGTCCATCGTCGCGCCGAGCGAGCGGATCGAGGCGGCCAGCGAGCGCGTCGCGGCGTCACCCCCCGGCAGGTCGCTGCCCGTGGCGCTGAAGACCGTCAGCGGGATCCCGTCGACCTCGCGGGGAAGCATCGCCTCGAGCTCCGGGGCCGCGGGCGCCTCGGTGGGGGCGGCCGATTCGACCGGGAGCTCGTCCGACGGCTCGAGCGCGGGCTCCGTCGGCGGCGCGCTTCCCGCCGGCAGACGGCTCGGCGTGCTGCCCGCGGCGATCGATCGTCCGTCGGCGGCCTCCATCGCCGCGTCGAAGCCCTCCGCGACCGCGATCAGGTCCAGCTCATCGACCTCGCCCGACGCGGTCAGGTACGCGACGAGGTCGCCACGACGGAAGTGGAGCGAGTTGAGCCCCGTCGCCTCGTCACCGACCGAGTAGCCGTCGTCACCGACGTCGGGCAGGTCCGCGACGGTTCCGCCCGAGTTCGCCTCACCCGCCCGCGAGCGGGCGAGCGCCTGGCCCGCGTCGTCTCCGTAGCACGTGACGGTGGCGAAGACCGAGCCCGCGCCGGACTCCTCGGACGCGGCCGGGCCGTCGATCGTGACCGTCAGGCTGCCGACGAAGAAGCTCGACGTCGAGACCGACCAGCCCTGGGGGAGCTCGTCCTCGTCGGGGACCGAGTCCCACGCCCGGGGCTGGCAGTCCAGACCGCCGCCGGCCGGTCGCAGGATGGCCACCGCGAGCGCGGCCCCCGCCAGGAGCACGGCGAACCCCGCCAGGACGATCCCGAGCCGGCCGCGCCCCGAGCGGGGCTCGTCCACGTCGTCGGGCTCGAAGGCGGGTGGACGCCGGTTCGGCTGCGTCCGCGATCGGTTGGCCATGGCGCGCATGATGGCATCCCGAACCCGCGAGCGATCGTCTCAGCACGTCCCGTGCACGGCCGCGGGACGGTCGGGCGGCGCGCGCCCGACGCACGTCGGCGCGGGTCTCGCCGTCAGCGAGCGGTCCCGGCCAGGACCGGCTGCGCCGCGACCGCGTCGCTCAGCGCCCGGATCCGCGCCATGCGCTCCTCGTCCGCGGGCAGCGGCTCGTGGAGCGTGCCGGCGCTCGTCCCCCAGCGCGCCGCGACCGCGGTCGGATCCTCGCCGCCGGCGATCGCCGCAGCCTGCACGGCAGCGCCGATCGCGACGAGCTCCTCCCCGTCGGGGACGCGCACCGGTCGGCCCGACAGCCGGCGGACCACGTCGATCCACGTCCGTCCGCGCGCGCCGCCGCCGACGACGATGATCGGCGCGTCCGGGTCGAGCCCGCCGGATTGCTCCGCGATCGCCTCGAGGGCCTGGAGGAGCGAGCCCGCCGCGCCCTCGTAGGCGGCCATCAGCAGCTGCTGCCGGGTCGTGTCGTGCCGGACCCCGCGGATCGTGCCGCTCGCGAGCGGCAGGTTCGGCGTCCGCTCGCCGTCGAACCACGGGAGCACGACCACGTCGCCGGCCGGTTCGACGTCCTCCCGGTCGAGCCCGAGCAGCGACGCCACCCGATCGACCGCCAGCGTGCAGTTGAGCGTGCAGGCCAGCGGCAGGAAGCGGCCGGTCGCGTCGGCGAAGCCCGCGACGACACCGGTGGGATCCGCCGGGCGCCGCTCCGACACCGCGAACGCCGTCCCGGAGGTCCCGAGGCTGATCACGGCCTGGCCGACGCCGAGCCCGAGCCCGAGCGCCGCGCCCATGTTGTCGCCCGTGCCCGGCCCGACCGGGATGCCGGCACGCAACCCGAGCACCGAGGCGGCGTCCGAGGTCACGACACCGGCCGGCTCGGACGGACCCAGCACCCGTGGGAGCAGCGACGGATCGAGCGCGACGAGCGGCAGGTCGAGGATCTCGGATGCGTAGGTCTCGTCCGCGGTGGACCACCAGCCCGTCCCCGAGGCGTCGCCGCGGTCGGTGACGCCCTCCCCGGCGAGCCGCTCGGTGAGGTAGTCATGGGGGAGGCGGACCGCTCGGGTGGCGGCCGCGACGTCGGGCTCGTGCTCGCGGACCCAGGCCCACTTCGTGACCGTGAACGAGGCGACCGGGGGACCCCCGACCCGCTCGGCGAGGACCTCGGCGCCGACCGCGTCGATGATCGCGCGAGCCTGCGGCGCCGACCGCGTGTCGTTCCAGAGCATCGACGGCCGAAGCGGGTCGCCGCGCTCGTCGAGGAGGACGAGCCCGTGCTGCTGACCTGCCACCGAGATCGCCTCGACCTCACCCGCCATGCCGGTCGCCTCGAGCGCCGCGGTCAGCGCCTCCCACCACTGGCGCGGATCGGTCTCTCGGGCACCGCGCTCGCCGCTGACGGTGTGGCTCGCGCGGCCGGCGGCGACGGTCCGGCCGGTGTCCGCGTCGACGATGAGCGCCTTGGTGGCCTGGGTCGAGGTGTCGACTCCTGCGACGAGCCGGGTCATGACCGCCTCCGAGCTCCTGCCGCCGCGTCAGCCCTCGGACGTTGCGGGAACGTCCCCACCGGGTTGCGCAAGGGGGTTGACACGCGCCGGCAATTTGTACGAGAGTAGCACAAAGGTTTGTGCGAGGGTCCTACAAACGTGAGCGTGCCCCGCGACCGACGCCTCGGCCAACGCAGCGAGTTCGTCCGCCACGCCAACCTCAGCATGCTCGTCCGCGAGCTGCACCTCCAGGGCGGATTGTCGCGCTCCGACCTCGTCTCGCGCACCGGTCTCACGCGGAGCGGCATCCGCGCCGTGATCAGCGACCTCGTCGCCGCCGGCCTCGTCCGCGAGGAGCGGGCGGCATCCCAGGGCGCGCCCGGCCGGCCCTCACCGCTGGTCCAGCCGCAGCCCGGCGGCGCGGTCGTGCTCGCCCTCGAGGTCGCGGTCGACTCGCTGGCGGTGGCCACCATCGGCTTCGGTGGGACGGTGCTCGACCTCGTCCGTGTCGACCGGCCGCGCGGTCGCTTCTCGGTCGACGAGACCGTGGCCGACCTCGTCGAGCTTGCCCGCCTGGTGCGTGCGCGGCCGCCGGCACGCGACGCGCTCGTCGGCATCGGCGTGGCCGTCGTCGGCGTGGTCCGGCGCAGCGACGGCGTCGTGCGCATGGCCCCGAACCTCGGCTGGCGGGACGTCCCGCTCGCGGCTCGACTGGCCGAGGCGCTCGGCGTGCGCGTGCCGATCTTCGTCGCCAACGAGGCCGATCTGGGCGCACTCGCCGAGCATCGCCGTGGCGCGGCCGTCGGGGTCGACAACCTCCTGTTCATCTCGGGCGAGGTCGGCGTCGGTGGCGGGATCATCGTCGACGGTCGGCCGTTGGTCGGGGTGGCCGGCTACGGCGGCGAGATCGGTCACATGCCGGTCAACCCGGCCGGCGCGGTCTGCCGCTGCGGGAGCGTCGGCTGCTGGGAGACCGAGGTCGGCGAGCGGACGCTGCTCATGCGGGCGGGCCAGTCTCCGACCGGCGGGCGGTCCGCGGTCGATGCCGTGGTGCGCGAGGCGGCGGCCGGGATGCCCGGCGCGCTGGCGGCACTCGACAACGTGGGGCGCTGGCTGGGCATCGGCCTGGCCGGGCTCGTGAACGTGCTGAACCCGCAGGTCATCGTCCTCGGCGGCCTGTTCGGTCGGATCCACGGGTTCGTGGAGACGGCCGTCCGGACCGAGATCGACCGGCTCGGCCTCCAGGCGTCGAGCGAGCTCGTCGAGGTGCGCCCCGCGAAGCTCGGCGTCGACGCCCCGCTCCTCGGCGCGGCCGAGCTCGCGCTCGAGCCGCTCCTGTCCGATCCCATCGCGTGGGCATCGATCGCCCGCGGCACTGCCGACACCGCGGCGGCGGTCACGGCCTAGCACACCGGGAGGCACTCGATGGCGGTTCCGCTCTCGATCCCGGCCCCCGACACGGCGCTCGTCCCAACGCCCGAGGACCGGTTCAGCTTCGGCCTCTGGACGGTCGGCAACGTCGGACGCGATCCGTTCGGCGATGCCACCCGGCCGCGCCTCGATCCGATCGAGACCGTCGAGCGCCTGGCAGCGCTCGGGGCATACGGCGTCTCCTTCCACGACGACGATCTCGTCCCGCCCGGCAGCTCCTCCAACGAGCGGGACGAGATCGTCCGTCGGTTCCGTGCGGCGCTCGACGCCTCGGGGCTCGTGGTGTCGATGGCCACGACGAACCTGTTCTGGCACCCGGTCTTCAAGGACGGGGCGTTCACGGCCAACGACCGGGCGGTCCGCCGCCTCGCGATCGCCAAGGCGATGCGCGGGATCGACCTCGCCGCCGAGCTCGGTGCGCCGATCTATGTCTTCTGGGGCGGACGCGAGGGCGTCGAGGCGACGGCGGCCAAGCCCGTGCGCGACGCGCTCGACCGGTACCGCGAGGCGATCGACTTCCTGTGCGCGTACGTGCGCGACCAGGGGTACCGGATGCGCTTCGCGCTCGAGCCCAAGCCCAACGAGCCGCGCGGCGACGCGTTCCTGCCGACGATCGGTCACGCGCTGGCCTTCATCGACCAGCTCGCGTACCCGGACATGGTCGGGCTCAACCCCGAGGTCGCCCACGAGCAGATGGCCGGCCTGTCGTTCAGTGCCGGAGTGGCCCAGGCGTTGTGGGCCGGAAAGCTCTTCCACGTCGATCTCAACGCCCAGAAGATCGGCCGCTATGACCAGGACCTGCGCTTCGGGTCGGAGGACGTGAAGGACGCGTTCTTCCTCGTCCGCCAGCTCGAGACCGGCGGGTACGACGGACCGCGCCACTTCGACGCCCGACCGTACCGGGTGGAGGACGCGGACGGGATCTGGGACTTCGCCGCGGGCTGCATGCGGACCTACCTCGCGCTCCGCGAGAAGGTCCGCCGGTTCGAGGCCGACCCCGAGATCCAGGCCGCACTCGCGGCGGCCGGAGCGCTCGACCTGGCCCGCCCGACCGTCGGGCGCTACACGACCGCGGCCGCCCTCGAGCTGCGGACCGAGCCCGTCGACCTCGATGCGCTCGCCGCCCGCGGCTACCGGAACGACCACCTCGATCAGCTCGTCGTCGAGCTGCTGTTGGGCATTCGCTGAGCGGGAGGAACGAGCACACCCAGGGAGTCGACCACGCGTCCGGCACGACCGTGCTGAAGCAACAGGAGGACTCGCACATGCTCCATCGCCGTTTCGCGGCGCTCCTGGCGATCCTGGCGATCGTCATCGCCGCATGCACCGGAGGCGGCGCGGCGCCAAGTCCGAGCAGCGCCCCCGCGACGCAGGCTCCGCCCGCCGAGACCG
This sequence comes from Chloroflexota bacterium, assembly GCA_044506615.1. GTDB lineage: Bacteria > Chloroflexota > Limnocylindria > Limnocylindrales > CSP1-4 > DASTYU01. The sequence goes on from JBIQKJ010000008.1 coordinate 105,548, forward strand.
ACGCTCCCGAGCCGTCCGCGGCGGCCGGCGAGCCGGTCACGATCGAGTGGTACCACATCCAGAACAACGACCCGGGCAAGAGCCTGTGGCAGGACCTGGCCGACGAGTACACGGCCGAGCACCCGAACGTCACGATCAACATCACGGTCCTCGAGAACGAGGCCTTCAAGACCAAGCTGACCACGCTGCTCCAGCAGGGGAACGTCCCCGATCTCTTCCAGACGTGGGGCGGCGGCGGCCTGCGCCAGCAGGTCGAGGCCGGCTTCGTCAAGGACATCACCGCCGACATCGCGCCGTGGGCCGCCGAGGTCAACGAGGGCGCGCTGAGCATGTACGAGGTCGACGGGAAGAACTACGGCGTGCCGTTCGACCTGGGGCTCGTCGGCTTCTGGTACAACACGCAGACGTTCGAGGAGGCTGGGATCACGACGCTGCCCGCCACCTGGGACGAGTTCATCGCCACGGTCCAGACGCTCAAGGACAAGGGCGTCACGCCGATCGCGCTCGCGGGCAAGGACACCTGGACCGGCGCCTTCTACTGGGCGTACCTCGCGGTCCGCAACTGCGGCCAGGCCGGCATGGAGCAGGCCGTCGTCAGCGGCGACTGGTCGGATCCGTGCTTCGTCAAGGCCGGTGAGCAGTTCAAGCAGCTGATCGACATGGAGCCGTTCCAGGAAGGCTTCCTGGCCGCTCCGTGGGACGGTGCCGGCAGCAGCGCCGCCGCGATGGCGACCTACAACGGCGCGATCCAGCTCATGGGCCAGTGGCTCCCCGGCACGGTCAACGCGAACTCCGGCGGCAATCGCCCGGTCGGCGAGGGCCTCGGCTGGTTCCCGTTCCCGAGCGTCGAGGGCAGCCCCGGCGACCCGTTCGACGGGCTCGGCGGCGGTAACGGCTTCGCGGTCGGCAAGGACGCGCCGGCCGAGACCGTCGACTTCCTCCATCACCTCGTCAGCCTCGACGCCGCCAACCGGTGGGGCGAGCTCGCCACGGGCATCCTCCCCACGACGAACGGCTCCGAGGCGTCCACCACCGACCCGATGCTGTCGCTGGTGCTCGAGGGTCGGGCGAAGGCGAAGTTCGTCCAGCTCTACCTCGACCAGGCCACGACGCCCGAGCTCGGCGGCGCGATCAACGAGGCGGTCGCCACGCTGTACGGTGGTGACGGCACGCCGCAGTCGGTCGTCGAGGCGATCCAGGCCGCGGCGCAGCAGTAGCGAGCCGCGATCCACGCTCGAATGGGCCGGCTCGTGCCGGCCCATTCGGCTGACCGAGGACGACGTGACGAGCACCTCCGCCGCTGACCGCCCCCGGCCGCGCACGGGCCGTTCGCTCCGCACGTGGCTCGGCGTGGTTGCGTTCCTGCTGCCCGCGCTCGCCCTCTACGTCGTCTTCGTCTTCTTCCCGATCATCCAGGCCGCTCGCTTCAGCCTGTTCGACTGGAACGGGCTCGGGCCGCTCGACGAGTTCGTCGGGACCGCGAACTTCGAGCGCGCCCTCGGCGATCCGGTCTTCCACAACGCGGTGATCCACAACGCGGTCATCGTCGTGCTGTCGCTGGCGGTCCAGATCCCGTTCGCGCTCGCGCTGGCGCTCATGCTCAACCGCCGGTTCCGTGGCCGGAGCTTCCTGCGCCTGGTGTTCTTCGCGCCGTACGTGATCGCCGAGGTGATCACGGCGATCGTCGCGACGCTCGTCCTCCAGCCCAACGGGCTCGCCGACTGGCTCCTGACGACGGCCGGGCTCGAGGACAGCTACCACCCGTGGCTGGCCGATCCCGACACCGTCCTCGTCGCGCTGTTCTTCGTCATCACGTGGAAGTACTTCGGGTTCCACATGATCCTGCTGCTCGCAGGGCTCCAGGGGATCCCGCACGAGATCGAGGAGGCGGCCGCGATCGACGGCGCCAGCCGCTGGCAGTCGATCCGGCACATCACGCTGCCGCTGCTCGGGCCCACGATCCGCGTGTCGGTCTTCCTGTCGATCATCGGCTCGCTCCAGCTGTTCGACCTCGTCTGGGTCACGACGCGCGGCGGGCCGGTCAACGCCTCGAACACGATGGCCGTGTACATGTTCGATCGCGGCTTCGGGCGGTTCCAGTTCGGCTACGGCAGCGCGGTCGCAGTGATCCTGTTCCTGCTCTGCTTCGCGCTGGCCCTCGCGTACCAGCGCTGGGTCCTGCGTCGCGACACCGAGGGAGCGACGACCTATGGCTAGATCCGCGGGCACCGACACCCGCCCCCTGGTCGAGACCCGCGCGCGCGCCGTGCGGCTCGACCGGGTCGCCGGCTCGGCAGTCCGCTGGGCGGTGATGCTCGGCACGGCGGTCGTGGTCGTCGTCCCGGTCATGTACGCCGTGCTCGGCGGGTTCCGCGACGCGCCGCAGCTCGCGGCCAACCCCGTCGGCCTGCCCGACCCCTGGATCTGGACGAACTACACCGAGTCGCTGACGTCGCCGGCGTTCTGGGTCCAGCTGCGCAACAGCGCACTGGTCGCAGGCCTGGCGACGGTGATCGTGGTGCTCTTCGGTGCGCTGGCCGCGTTCGTCCTCGCCCGCCGCGAGTTCCCCGGGCGCGAGGTGGCGTACACGCTGTTCACGCTCGGGCTGCTGTTCCCGGTGACGATTGCGATCCTGCCGCTGATCATCCTCGTCCGCGATCTCGGGCTCCAGGACTCGGCGCTCGGCCTGGCGCTGCCCGAGGCGGCGTTCGGGCTGCCGCTCACGATCATCATCCTGCGCCCGTTCTTCCGGAGCATCCCGAAGGAGCTCGAGGATGCGGCCGCGATCGACGGCTGCGGCCAGCTCGGGTTCTTCTTCCGCATCCTGCTGCCGCTGTCGCGGCCGGTGCTGGTGACGGTGGCGGTGCTCGCGATCGTGTCGAGCTGGAACCAGTACCTGCTGCCGCTCGTGCTGCTGTCGAGCGAGTCGAACTGGACGCTGCCGCTCGGACTCCAGAACTTCAGCACGCAGTACACGACCGACACCGCGCGGATCCTCGCCTACACATCGTTGGCGCTGATCCCGGCGCTCGTGTTCTACGTGGTCGCCGAGCGGCAGATCGTCGGCGGGCTGTCGTCGGGCGGGGTGAAGGGCTGATGGCGGGGGAGGCGCTGCGCGCGCCGTACCCGTACCGCGACCCGGCACTGCCGGTCGACGAGCGCGTCGCCGACCTGCTCGGGCGGATGACGCTCGAGGAGAAGCTCGCCCAGCTCGGATCCGTGTGGGCATTCGAGCTGCTGACCGACGGCGACTTCGACCCGGTGCGCGCGGCGACGAAGCTGCGCGACGGGATCGGGCAGATCACCCGGATCTCGGGGGCGACGGATCGCCGGCCGCGCGAGGCCGCCGAGCTCGCCAACGAGGTCCAGCGCCATCTCGTGGAGCGGACGCGGCTCGGGATTCCGGCGATCGTCCACGAGGAGTCGCTCCACGGGATCCTCGGGCGCGACCGGGTGTGCTTCCCGCAGTCGATCGGCCAGGCGGCCGCGTTCTCGCCCGAGCTCGTCCACGCGATGGCCGACCGGATCGGGCGCGAGCTGCGCGCGGCCGGCGCGCAGCAGAGCCTTGCCCCGATCTTCGACATCACCCGGGATCCGCGCTGGGGCCGCGCCGAGGAGACGTACGGCGAGGATCCGTACCTCGTGTCGGTGCTCGGCACGGCCTACGTCGAGGGGCTCCAGGGGCCGGGCCGTGGCCGCGGCGCCAACGCCGTCCTCGCGACCGGCAAGCACCTCGTCGGGCACGGGCTGCCTGAGGGCGGGCTCAACCACGCCCCGGCGCACATCGGGACCCGCGAGCTGCGCGACGCCTTCCTCTTCCCGTTCGAGGCCGGGGTCCGGGCGGCGGGGCTCCGGTCGATGATGCACGCCTACGACGACGTGGACGGCGTGCCGTGCGTCGAGTCGCGCGAGCTGCTGACGACGATCCTGCGCGACGAGTGGGGCTTCGACGGCATCGTCGTGTCCGATTACGGCGGGATCGCCGAGCTGATGAGCTCGCACGCCGTGACCGACGACCTCCGCGAGGCCGGCGTCCGCTCGCTCGTCGCCGGCGTGGACGTTGAGCTGCCGTCGACGCACGCGTACGGCGAGCCGCTCCGCCGCGCGCTCGAGGCGGGACGGATCGACGTCGCGGTGATCGACGAGGCGGTCCGGCGGCACCTGCGCGAGAAGCTCGCGCTCGGGCTGTTCGAGGCGCCGTACGTGGACGTCGATGCCCCGCTGGTCGTCGAGTCGCGTCCCGCCGAGGACCGGGCGATCGCCGCCGATCTCGCGCGCCGCTCGATCGTCCTGCTCGAGAACGACGGGACCCTGCCGCTGCGCGACGGCCTGCGCCGGATCGCGGTGATCGGACCGAACGCCGACAGCGCCCGCAACCTGCTCGGCGACTACTGCTACGAGGCGCACATCGAGACGCTGATCGAGAACCGCGAGCGGGCGAACCTGCTCGGGCTCGAGATGAGCGCCGACGTCGAGGTCGGGGCGGGTGTCGACGACATGGACACGCTGGCCGGGCGGCGAACGGTGCTCGACGCGATCCGCGACCGGGCGGGCGCCGAGGTCGAGGTCGCATACGAGCGCGGCTGCGGGGTGCTCGACGGCACCGACGAGGAGATCGGGCGGGCGGTCGAGGCGGCGCGTCGGGCCGAGGTCGCGATCGTCGTTGCCGGGGAGCGGTCGGGCCTGACCGACGAGGCGACGTCCGGGGAGGCGCGCGACCGGCTCGAGCTCGGGCTGCCGGGCCGCCAGGCGGAGCTGGTCCGGGCCGTCGCCGGCACCGGCACCCCGGTCGTCCTTGTGCTCGTGTCCGGGCGCCCGCTCTCGATCCCCGACGAGGTCGGCCTCGTCGCGGCCGTCGTCGCGGCGTGGGTGCCGGGCGACGAGGGGCCCGACGCGATCGCGGCCGCGCTCTTCGGCGACGTCAACCCGGCCGGCAAGCTGCCGATCACCGTGCCGCGCCACGTCGGCCAGGTGCCGGCCTACTACGGGCACAAGCCGTCGGGCGGGCGGTCGCACTGGAAGGAGAACTACGTCGACGGCTCGCACCGGCCGTTGTGGCCGTTCGGGTTCGGGCGGTCGTACACGTCATTCGCCGTCGGCGGGCTGCGGATCGAGACCCCGGAGGCACACGCCGGCGACGACGTCGTCGTGTCGGCAGAGGTCGCGAACACCGGGGCGCGGGCCGGCGCCGAGGTCGTCCAGCTGTACGTTCGCGACGTCGCGGCAAGCGTGACCCGGCCTGTCCTCGAGCTGCGCGGGTTCGCACGCGTCGACCTGGCACCCGGTGAGCGGCGGCGCGTGACGTTCCGCGTGCCGGTCGACCTGCTGGCGTTCACGGGGGTCGACGGTCGGTTGCGGCTCGAGCCGGGCGTCGTCGAGGTGCTGGTCGGGACGTCGTCGGCTGACCTGCCGGTGCGCGGGGAGGTCCGGCTCGCCGGGGACGTGATCGCGCCGTTCGTGCGCCGGCGGTACCGCACCGCGGTCGAGATCGGTTAGTCGACGGCCACGCGGTCGACCTGAGTCTGTCGCGCAAGGCGCCTTGCGTTCGGGCCGCCGGTCACCCCGGGCCGGGCCGGAGGTCACTTGCCGCCCGCCCCGCCCGGGCCGTCCAATCGGGGCATGCCGAATGCCGAGCGCGCCGCTCAGGAATGGACGCTCGCCGAGGCCCCGAAGGGTTGGCCGGTCGAGGTCATCGACGTCGGAGCACGCGAGCCCGCGCTGCTCCTCGTGCACGGCGTCCGACGGGGTGCGCGCGTGCTCGTGGACGGCGACGCGCCGTTCGGCGGGCCGCGGATCGTGCGGGTCGGCGGCGCGAGGGTCGCGATCGACCGGCGGCTCGCCGGGGAGATCCGGGTCGCCGAGACGACCGTCTCGTGAGCGCCTGGCAGGCGGCGACGGCCCGTCCCGCTCACTGTGCGCCGATGGCCGAGGCGCTGCCCGACGCGGCCGAGCGGGAGGCCGTCGAGCCGCTCCCGGTCGTCGCGCTCGTCGGGCGGCCCAACGTCGGCAAGTCGACGTTCGCGGCCCGGCTCACCGGCCGGTACGACGAGGCCGCGAACCTGCCCGGGACGACGGTCGGGGCGCTCCGGCAGCGAGTCACGGTCGCTGGGCGCCAGGCGATCCTCGTCGACCTGCCCGGCGCCCACTCGCTCGGCGACCGAAGCGACGGGTTGCCGGCGTTCTGGACGCTCCTTGCCGACGCGCGCCCCGACGCGATCCTCGCGATCGTGGACGCGGGCGACATCGCGCTCCACCTGCCGCTCGTCCTCGCCTGTCGCGACCTCGGCTTGCCGATCGTGGTCGCGGCGAACCTCGCGGACGAGGCCGACGCGCGCGGCGTCTCGCTCGACGTCGGGCGGCTGTCGCAGCTCCTCGCGGCGCCGGTCCACCGCACGGTCGGGCGGCGCGGGGACGGCGTCGTCGCCGCGCTCGAGGATGCGGTACGGACCGGGGAGCGGTTCCGGGTCTCGGGCCGGGCCGCGGCAGCCGCCTCCTCGACCGCGATCCCGCCGTATCCGCCGGCCCTCGTGCGCGGTGTCGCGGCCGCGGCCGCCGGCTTGCGCGAGGGGACGGTCCCGGCCGCGACCCCGCCCGAGCTCCGGGAGCGTCTGCTGGACGGGCGGCTCCTGCCGATCGCGGCGGCAACCCTGGCAGCGACCGACGCCCTCGAGCCGGCGCGCTGGGACGTCGCGACCCATTGGGCCGCGCAGGTCGAGCGTCGCGACGGGACCCGGACGACGCGCGCCGATCGCCTCGGACGGCTTGTCACCGCGCCGCTCACGGGTCTGCCGCTGTTCGTCCTGACGACCCTCGGCGGGCTGGCGCTGACGATGGCGATCGGGACGCAGCTCGCCGCATGGCTCGTGGCGGCGTGGGAGACGTGGGTGTCGCCGCTCGTCGTCGGTGGCGTCGAGGGCGCGATCCCCTGGCCGGTCGCATCGGCGACGCTGCTGTGGGCGCTCGACAGCGGGCTGCTGTCGATGCTCGCGGTCGGGATCCCGTTCGTGCTGACGTTCTACCTCGTGATCGCCGTGCTCGAGGACTCGGGCTATCTCGCGTCGACGGCGGTGCTGTCGGATCGCATCCTCAACGCCCTCGGGCTGCCCGGCCGCGCCGCGATCTCGCTGCTGGCGGCGACCGGCTGCAACGTCCCGGCGATCTACGCGACCCGGGTGCTCCGGACCCGGCGCGAGCGCCTGCTCGCCTCGTTCCTCTCGTCGCTGACGCCGTGCTCGGCCAGCTCCGCGGTGGTCGTCGCGGCGATCGCGCCGTTCGCGGGCCCGGGTGCCGCGCTCGCCGCGTTCGGGGTGATCGCGACCGTCACGATCGTCGCGGGCCTCGCCGCGAACCGGGTGCTGCCGGGACGACAGTCGCCGCTCGTGCTCGAGCTGCCGCCGCTGCGCCTGCCGGTGCCGCGCCAGGTCGCTGCCAAGGCCTGGCTCCGGTTCCGGTCGTTCGTGACGACGGCCACGCCGATCATGCTCGTCGGATCCCTGGTGATCGGGGGCCTCCACGAGACCGGCGCGATCCAGCCGATCCAGGCGGCGCTCGCCCCCGTGTCGACCGGGCTCCTCGGGCTGCCGCCGGTGGCGGGGATCGCGCTCGTGCTCGGTGTGCTGCGCAAGGAGCTCGCGCTGCAGCTGCTGATCGCGCTCGCGATCGCCCAGCTCGGGCTCGCGGCCGAGAGCCTCGGCTTCTTCATGAGCCCGGGTCAGCTGTTCGTGTTCGCGGTCGTGGGCGGGCTGTCGGTGCCGTGCGTGGCGACGATCGGCGCGCTCGCCGGGGAGTTCGGGTGGCGCGCGGCGGCGGGGCTCACCGCGGCGACGCTCGGCGTCGCGCTCGGGTCGGGCGCGATCGTGGCGCGGGTGGTCGGGGTCGCGTGAGGGCGGGCGCCGCGGCGCGGGCGCTTCGGTGCCCGGCGGGTCTACGCGCCGATGAACGGGAAGCGCGCCGTCGGGTCGTCTTCGAGTCGAGGGAGGCGGCACTCGACCCGGACGCTCGTCCCGAGGTCGTCCATCGACTCGAGGCGGGGGCAGACGAAGCAGCGCTCGACGTCGACGTCGCCCCGGTACGGACACGCGACGCGACCGCGGTCGGAGACTGCCCCGCGCTCCGCGCGCCGGGACCACGGAAGTCGCACCGGATCACCTCGTTGCTGTGGGTTGATGATCCGAGCGTAGGATCGGGCTCGCGGTGCCGGCACGGGCCATCGCGCCCGAGTCGACCGTGCCGCCGGTCCCTGCTCGCTGCGACCCTCGGATCGGGGGTGCCCGTGGTAGATTCCCGATCGCACCGCGCGCATCGCGCCGCTGCGGCGCCTCCCGAGCGGGAGTAACTCAGTTGGTAGAGTGTCTGCTTCCCAAGCAGAATGTCGCGGGTTCGAGTCCCGTCTCCCGCTCCACGTCCCCTTCCCGCCACCGACCCGGCCGATCCCGGGTACACTGCAGCCCGTCGTGCTCGATGGACGCTCCGGTCTGCGTCCACGGCCCTGCCGTCTGACCTCGATCCATTTGTCGCCCTGACCGGGCCCCGCATCAGTTCGCGGGAGGGCCCCTCAGGAGCGTTCCTTTCATGAGTTTCGACAGCCTCGGGCTGGCCCGCGAGTACCTGCGCGCCGTCGCCGACGAGGGCTACACCGAACCAACCCCCGTCCAGCGCCGGGCGATCCCGCTCGTCCTCGAGGGACGAGACGTGCTCGTCGGCGCCCAGACGGGCACCGGCAAGACGGCCGCGTTCGTGCTGCCGATGCTGCAGCGCCTCGACGCCGAGCGCCGAAGCACACGCGCGCCCCGCGATGCCCGACCTGCCGTCCGCGCGCTCGTCCTGACGCCGACGCGCGAGCTCGCCCTCCAGGTCGAGGCCAGCATCCGCACCTACGGCCGGTACCGGCCGTCGCGGTCGGCCGCGATCTACGGCGGGGTCGGCTTCGAGCCGCAGGCCCGCGCGCTTCGTCGCGGGGTGCCGATCGTCGTCGCGACCCCGGGACGCCTCCTCGACCACGTGGGGCAGGGGACCATCGACCTCTCGGCGGTCGAGATCCTCGTGCTCGACGAGGCCGACCGGATGCTCGACATGGGCTTCATCCGCGACATCCGGCGGATCCTCGAGCTCCTGCCCACGGTCCGACAGAGCCTCCTGTTCTCGGCCACGTTCTCGGACGACATTCGGGGGCTCGCGGCAGGGCTGCTGATCGAGCCCGCGACCGTCGACGTCGCGCCGCGGAACGCCGCCGCGGAGCTCGTCGAGCAGGTCGTCATCCCGGTCGACACCCATCGCAAGCGGGCGCTCCTCGCGCACCTCGTGACGAGCGGCCGGATCTCGCAGGCCCTCGTCTTCACCCGAACCAAGCACGGTGCGAACCGGCTCGCGGAGCAGCTCGGGCGCGAGGGCATCGCCGCCGCGGCGATCCACGGCAACAAGAGCCAGTCCCAGCGCGTTCGCGCGCTGAACGAGTTCAAGCTCGGCCGGGTCGACATCCTGGTCGCGACCGACATCGCCGCGCGCGGGATCGACATCGAGGCGCTGCCGTACGTCGTGAACTACGAGCTGCCGCTCGTCGCCGGCGACTACGTGCATCGCATCGGGCGGACCGGGCGCGCCGGGCTGGGCGGCAAGGCGATCTCGCTCGTCGGCCCGGACGAGGCCGAGCTCCTTCGGGACATCCAGCGTCTCATCGGCCAGCCGTTGCCGTCCGAGCACGTCGCCGGGTTCGAGCCGGAGGGCCCGGTCCGCTCGGAGCCCGCCCGCGGCGTCCGCCGTCCGGCGGCTGACCGATCCCGGGACCCCCGACGTCGTGCCGCCGAACCTCGAGACGCCACGCGCACCTCGACGTTCCGCGGCAGGAACGCGACCTCCCCCGCACCGTTCCGGTCGCGCAACGAGCGATCGCCGATGGCGTCGAGGGCGCGGATCGATGGTGGGTCGACGCCGAGCCAGCCGGTTCCGACGGGACGCGACGACCGCGGTGGCCGTCGCCCGATCGCGCTTCCCGGCGAACGCCTTCGGCGGGCTGACGGCCCGGCGCATTTCGGCCGGCACCACCGTGCCGGCACCAGCAAGGAGGGGAACCGATGACCAAGCGCTCTCCGTACGAGCGAGGGAGGCGAGCCGCCGAGACCGAGCGGATGAAGCAGATCGAGGCCGCGTGGCAAGCCAGTCTCCCGGCCGAGACCGCCAAGGCGTTCGCCCGGGACGTGGCGGCCGCGCGGGCCCGCGGACCGCTGGCTCCGGCCCCGAACCAGCCGAAGGGAACCGTCCCGAATCCGCCGCGGCCGGGCCACGAGCCGAAAGCGCCGAAGGACGACCGCAAGGGCCGCCGGGGAGGCTCGCGATGAGCCGCAAGCGCCGCGTGACCTATCCGCCCCCGCGGTCCGCCAAAGGTGCGCCTCCCGGTCAGTCGGCTCCGCTCCGACCGCCGACGGTTGCCGTCATCAACGGACTCGCGAGCAAGGGCAGGGCGGGGATCGAGGTCGGGATGCGGGTGACGATCCTCGGCGACGGGCTGTACGCCGGCGAGATCGCGGTCGTCGAATCGCTCGCGGGCGGCGTGATCCCGGCCGCCACGGTGCGGACGCAGGCCGGCGGGACGCGACGCGTTCGGACGATCGACCTCGCGCCGGTGTCGGACGACACGACGCGGTCGACCCGGCCGGGGGCCGTCGACGGTGGGCCTGCCCAGGACGCCTAGCGTCGGGCCATCGCGCCCGCGCCACGTTCGCGATCGATCTGATCGTGGCCGTCGGGCGTCGTTCAGGCGACCGGCGCCGGCGCCGCCTCGTGTTCCGCCGCCGCCGCGAGTCGCCTTCGCTACGATGACCGTGTGATCGAGCTCCGAAGCCGCGCCGAGATCGCGGAGATGCGTCCCGCCGGCAGGTTCGTGGCCGAGGTGCTCACCGAGCTCGCCGCCCGCACCAGGGTCGGCGTCAACGTGCTCGAGCTCGACCGGATCGCCCACGCGATGATCCGCGACCGCGGCGCGACGAGCTGCTACATCGACTACCACCCCTCGTTCGGCGCGATGCCGTTCGGCAAGGTGCTGTGCGTGTCGGTCAACGACGCCGTGCTCCACGGCCTGCCGCACGATCGGCGGCTCCGCGACGGCGATCTCGTCAGCCTCGACTTCGCCGCCGAGGTCGACGGCTGGGTCGCTGATTCGGCGGTCACGATCCCGGTCGGGACGCCGCGCGACGAGGACCTGCGCCAGATCGAGACCGCCGAGCGGGCGCTCGCCGCCGGCATCGACGCCGCTCGACCCGGCAACCGGCTCGGCGACATCTCGGCCGCCGTCGGCGAGGTGATCCGCGGCGCGGGGTACGGCGTGAACACCTCGTTCGGGGGGCACGGGGTCGGGCGAACGATGCACGGGCCGCCGAGCGTCCCGAACGACGGCGTCGCGGGGCGCGGCCTCGCGCTCCAGCCCGGCCTCGTCATCGCCATCGAGCCGTGGTTCCTCGCGGGCAGCCCGAAGATCGTCATCGACCGCGACGGCTGGACGATCCGCTCGGTCGACCGGTCGCGCGGGGTCCACGTCGAGCACACGGTCGCGATCACCGGCGACGGCCCGCTCGTTCTCACCGATCGGAGCGGGGTGACCGCCACGAGGCCCGTCAGCGCGACTGCCTGAGGGCCCGCTCGACCACCCCGCCGCGCCGGCCGCTACGCGGGGTGCGCGCCGCTCGCCTCGGCCGGCTCCGGGCCCGCCGGGGGGAGCGTGGTGGCCATCGCTTCTCGCACCGTCTCGGCCAGCGCCTCGAAGACCGGCTCGAGCTGGCCGAGCAGCTTCGCCTCGCCGCCGTAGACCGACAGCCGCGTGCCGTCCAGCACCCGGGATGCCGCCTCGACGATGCGCGGCGCCTGCTCGAGCGGGAGGATCTCCCGACGGAGCTCCTGCTGGGCCCGCGGCAGGAGCAGCTCGTGCTCGACCTCCGCCGCGCGGACCCGGTTCTGGATCGCCCGCATCGCGAGCTCCCGCTCCAGGACCTCCTGTTCGCGCTCGATCCGCTCGAGGCGAACCGGCGTCTCGGTCGCGAGCCGTGCCGCCTCGGTCGCCATCTCGGCGGCGAACAGCGCCTCCCGGCGGCGAAGGTCCTCGCGATCGGCGGCGAGCCGCCCCTCGGCCAGCCGGTCCTCGGAGGCCATCGCCGCCAGGCGCCCGGCCTCGGCCGTGCGGATGTCGGACTGCTCGGCCTTGAGCTTGATCTCGTTGCGCACCTCGGCCTCGAGCTTGGCACGCAGGTCGGGGTCGACGATGAACACCTGCGAGACCTGGGCGACCTCGATCGAGAGGCCCCACGCGGCGCCGTCGGCCGGTTGCGTGGTCGCCCGCAGGGCACCCCCGACGACCTCGCTCAGCGTCGTCTTGCGCCCCTCGATGCACTCGACCATCGACATGTGGCTGACGGCATGCCGCAGCTCACCGAGCGCGACGTGGACGAGCATCGTGTTGATCTCGCCGATGCCGCCCGGTCGCGCGAAGTCGAACAGGCGCGCGGCGGCGACGGGATCGGTGATCCGGTAGAGGACGATGCCCTTGAAGCGGAGCGGGATGCCGTCCCGCGTCTCCTGCGTGAACTCGAACGTCGCCTCCTGCTTGCCGCTCGGCACGAGCACGTGGACGGTGCCCGGCCACAGGAAGGTGGTGACGGCCGATCCCCGGCTCTCGAGGGTTCCGCGACGGCCGACCAGCAGGAACTCGTTGGGGTTGGCGGTGACGAACGGCACGGGCGTGACCTCCGGCTTCCGGCAACCCGGACCGGGCCGAGCCAGCCTTGGCCCGCACAGGTCACCCGGTCAGGCTCTCACGCCGGAGGTACGCCGCCACTGACCCAAAGGTCCTGGTCCGGTGCGGCGCCGCGGGCTCAGGCCTCGGGTCGGGCCGTCCGGGTCGCGCCCGCCGACGCGACGACGACCAGCGCGATCGCGAGCCACTGGAGCGGCACGAGCACCTCGTTCAGCACGAGCAGGCCGACGATCGCCGCGACCGCCGGCTCGAGGCTCATCAGCACCCCGAAGACCTTCGGCGGCATGCGGCGGAGCGCCTCGAGCTCGAGCGAGTAGGGGATGACCGACGAGAGCAGCGCCACGCCGAGCCCGACCGCGAGCACCCACGGCTGGAGGAGCGCGCTGCCGGCGTCGACGACACCGATCGGGACGACGACGAGCGCTGCGATCGCCATGCCGAGCGCCAGCCCGCCGCCGTCCGTCGTGCGCTTGCCGAGCGCCGCGCTGAGCAGGATGTACAGCGCCCAGAAGACGCCGGTGGCCAGCGCGAGCAGGATGCCCGCGAGCTGGGTCTCCCCGCCCTGGTCGGCGAGGAGGACGACGCCGGCGCCCGCGAGGATGACCCAGACGACGTCGAGCGGTCGCCGCGAGCCCGCCACCGCCACCGCCAGCGGCCCGAGGAACTCGATCGTGACCACGATGCCGAGCGGTGCGAGCGACAGCGCCAGGTAGAAGGTCAGGTTCATCGCGCCGAGCACGAGACCGTAGGCCGCGACGACGGCCCAGGTGCGCCGCTCGAACCGCAGCGTCGGCCGCCACAGCACGAGCAGCACGATCGCGGCGAAGAGCAGGCGCAGCGCAACGGTGCCGGTGCTGCCGATCGTGTCGAAGAGGCTCTTCGCGAAGGACGCACCGATCTGGACGCTGACGATGCCCGCGAGGACCTGCGCGGTCGGCGGGACCGAGCCGATCGCCCGACGGGCGGTGGCAATCGGATTGGCGAGGGACGCGTTGCTGATCACGGGGTCACGGTCTCGGGTCACGGTCCGGGCATTGTTCCATCGGCGCTCGATCGTCGATCCCGAACCGGACACCGCGTGTCATGTACCCGCGCCCGGTCGCGGGGTCGTCGGACGCGGGCCCCCCCGGCGGAGCAGGACCGACCGCGATGCGGTATCGTGGTGCACGTTTCGGCGCGTTTGCATAGGTTTGCGTAGGTTTTGATGCGTCCCGCGTCCCGCTCCCACCGCCGCACGGGCCCCGAGTGGCTCACGCTGGGCGAGGCGAGCCGTCTGCTCGGTGTGTCGGCGGCAACCGTCCGTCGGTGGTCCGATGCGGGCCGCCTGCGCACCTTCACCACGCCCGGCGGGCACCGCCGGTTCTCACGCGCCTCACTCGAGCGGATGCTCCCCGCGGATCGCGACCGCCGTCCCGAGCTGAGCGCGGGCGGGCTCACCCCCGCGCGACTCTCCCGCGTCTACCGGCGCCGTGATCCCGCCGGGGCTGCGAGCGCCGGCTGGCTGGCTGCCCTCGATGCCTCGGAGCGCGAGACGTTCAGGCACCTTGGTCGCGAGCTCGCGATCGCGCTGGTGTCACACCTCGATGCGGCCGACCCCGAGACGCACCGGCATCAGCTCGCGGAGGCGGCGGCCGTCGCGGCGGCGTACGGCCGGCACGGGGCCGGCCTCGGCCTGACGCTCAGCGATGTCGTCGAGGGGTTCCTCGCCTTCCGCCGCCCGTTCCTCGCCGAGATCGGGTCGGTGGCGCGCCGCCGCGGATTCGACGCCACCGAGCTGACGCGCCTGTACGACGACGCCGATCGCGCCCTCGACCGCCTGCTCGTCGCGACGATGTCGGGGCACAGCGTCGCGACCGTCGGGCTGACCCACGACCAGGATCCGGCAATCGAGTGACGGCCGCGCGATCCCCGCGGGACGCCGACATCGGCGCGCTCGTCCTGGCCGCTCCCGAGCACCCGGCCGTGGTCCGGGCCGTCGCCGCCGAGCGCGCGGAGTCCGTGGCCGACCGTGCGGGGGGCGTGGCCCTGGTCACGTGCCAGCGCGTCGAGGTGTACGGGTTGGACGCTCGACTCGAACCCGAGCGCGATGGCGCCTGGTCGGAGGCAACGCTGCTCCGAGGGTCCGCCGCGATCCGGCACGTGACCGGCGTCGGGCTCGGGCTCGAGTCCGCGGTGCTCGCGGAGGACCAGGTCCTGCACCAGCTTCGAGCCGCCGTCTCCCGCGCCCGCCGAGAGCGCGTCGTCGCGCCGTCGCTCCAGCTCGTGTTCGATGCGGTGCTCCGCGCCGCCCGGATCGGGCGGTCGTGGCGGCCGTCGACGCCGCGCTCGCTCGCGGACCTCGCGGTCGAGCGCATCCTCGGGGCTCCCGGCACGACGGGTGCGCACGCCTCGCCGCCCGTGCTGGTCGTCGGCGCGGGCGAGATGGGCCGGCTGGCCGCGCGCGCCGCGGCTACCCGCGGGTGCCGGGTGATCGTCGCCTCGCGATCGCGAGCGCACGCCGACGATGTGGCCGCCGCGACCGGTACGGAGGCGATCACGCTGGACGAGATCGGAGCCGCGCTCGCGGCCGGCGTCCGCGGCGTCGTCGTGGCGCTGGCCGGCGCCTGGCCGATCGATCGGTCCGCGGCGCGCGTGCTGGCCGGCGCGCCGATCGTCGTCGACCTGTCGGTGCCCTCGGCGCTCCCCGGGACGATCATCGAGGGGCTCGGCGACCGCTTCGCTGACGTCGACGCGATCGCGCGACGCGCGACCGCGGGGATCGCCGACCGCGCGGACGACCGCTACCGGCGCCGCCTCGAGGCGCTCCGAGACCGAACTGCCGACGAGATCGAGCGACGCCTCGCGGTCCGTGCCAACGGCGACGTTCGCGGCCGCCTTGCCGACCGGATCGAGCGCGAGCGGGCCGCCGAGCTCGATGCGCTCTGGCGGTCGCTTCCGGCGCTGCCATCGGGCGACCGGGCGGTGATCGACGGCATGACCCGGCACCTCGCAAAGCGGCTCCTCGGCGAGCCGCTGGCCCGGCTCGGTGCGGATCCGGACGGTCGCCGAGCGTCGGCGGCGCGGGAGCTGTTCGACCTGTGACGGAGGCGACACGACCGGTCCGCATCGGCACTCGTGGAAGCGAGCTGGCGCGCATCCAGGCCGGGATCGTCCGCGACCGGCTCGCGGCGGTCGGGGTCGTCTCGCAGACCGTCGCGATCGTCACCGAGGGCGACCGGCGCGCGCCCGACACGCCGTGGGGTGAGGGCGCGTTCGTCGGGGCGATCGAGGCGGCCTTGCTCGGCGGCGAGATCGACGTCGCGGTGCACAGCGCCAAGGACGTCCCGACCGACGAGGACCCGCGGCTCACGATCGCCGCATTCCTGCCGCGCGCCGACGCCCGCGACGTGGTCGTGCTTCCCGGGTCGCGCCGGGCCACGTCACTCGCCGATCTCCCGCATGGCGCGCGGGTCGGCACCGACAGCCCGCGCCGCTCGGCCTTCCTCCGGGCGCTCCGGCCGGATCTCGTGGTGCACCCGCTCCACGGCAACGTCGACACGCGGCTCGGGCGGCTCGACGCGGGCGAGACCGACGCGCTCGTGCTCGCCGCGGCCGGGCTCGAGCGGCTCGGGCGGACTGATCGCGTCGCGTTCGCGCTGCCCATCGACGTCGTCCCGCCTGCCCCGGGGCAGGGCGCGCTGGCGGTGCAAGTCCGGCGCGCCGATGCGTCGACGCGCGAGAAGGTCGTTGCCCTCGACGACGGGTCCGTGCGGCGCGCGGTGCTGGCGGAGCGGGCGGTGCTCTCCGCGGCCGGTGGCGGGTGCCGGGCGCCGATCGGCGCCTTCGCGAGCGTCGACGATGACGGGCGGCTTCATGTGCTGGCGGGCTACGCGCGGGCCGACGGGGCCGTGCGAGCCATGGCGAGTGGCGCGACCCCGGTTGGCGCCGGCTCGCAGGATGCCCGCCTCGTCGCCGAGGTCCTGGCTCGGATCGTGGATCGCGCCGCCGCGCAGGCCGCCGACGCGGGAGCGCCCCGTGTGCTCGTGACCCGTGCGGCGGTCCAGGCGCCGGCCACCGCGCTCGCGCTCGTCGACGCCGGCCTGGCGCCTGTGCTCGTGCCGGCGATGACCATCGAGTCCGCTCCGCCGGGAGAGCTGGAGCGGGCCGTGGCTGCGCTCGCCGACGCCGACTGGGTCGTCGTGACGAGCACGAACGCCGTGACGTCGCTGGCCGAAGCGGCCGCCGCGTCCGGCGTGGACCCTGCCGCCACGCCGGCCCGCTGGGCGTCCGTCGGCGGCGCCACGGCACGAGCGGTTCGGGGGCTCGGTGTCGTGGTCACGGTCGAAGGCGACGGGTCGTCGGGCGAGGCGCTCGCCGACCGCCTGCCGCTTCGGCCCGGCCAGCGCGTGGTGCTCCCGCGCGCCGATCGTGCCGACGATTCGCTCCCGGCCCGCCTCCGCGAGCGAGGGGCTCACGTGATCGGGGCCGTCGCGTACCGGTCGGTCACTGCGCCCGCCGCCAGCGACGACCTCCTCCGCGCAGCCCTTGCCGCCGGCCCGCTCGCGGCCGTCGTCTTCACGAGCGGATCCACCGCGCAGGGTCTTGCCGAGGTCGCGGCGCGGGTCGGTGCCGGCGCGGCGGTCCAGGCCATCCCGGCGGTCTGCATCGGCCACCCGAGCGCCCGCGCCGCGATCGAGGCGGGCTTCACGGTAGCGGCCGTTGCCGAGTCGCCGGCGCCGGACGCCGTCGCGGCGGCCGTCCGGACCGTCGCAGCCACCCACCACGCCGAGCTCGAGCCCCGGCCGACCACCCTGGAGTCCCGATGACGATCCCCCTCGCTGCCCCGCCGACCACCACCCTGATCTCCGATCCCGTGCCGGTCCCCCCGGCGCACCGCCTCCGCCGCCTCCGCCGCTCGCCGGCACTCCGGGCGCTCGTCCGCGAGACCCGGCTCGACCCGTCGATGCTCGTTGCCCCGCTGTTCGTCCGCCCCGGAAGGGGCGTGCGCGAGCCGATCGCCTCGATGCCCGGCGTCGGGCGCGTGTCGCCGGACGAGGCCGCCGCGGATGCACAACGGCTCGCGGAGCTGGGCGTCGGCGGCGTCCTCCTGTTCGGGCTTCCGGCCGAGAAGGACGACGAGGGCTCGGCGGCGTGGGACGACGACGAGGCCGTCCAGTCCACGCTTCGGGCGGTCCGGGCGATCGACCTGCCGCTCGTCCTCATCGCCGACACGTGCCTGTGCGAGTACACGAGCCACGGCCACTGCGGCCCGCTCCGCCCCGACGGCGTCGTCGACAACGACGCCGCGCTCGCGCGGCTCGCCGCCGCGGCCGTCAGCCAGGCCCGTGCCGGCGCAGACGTCGTGGCGCCGAGCGCGATGATGGACGGCCAGGTCGCGGCCATCCGCTCGGCGCTCGACGACGCCGGATATGCCGACGTCGCGATCATGGCCTACGCCGCGAAGACCGCATCGGCGTTCTACGGCCCGTTCCGCGACGCCGCCGACAGCGCCCCCGCGTTCGGCGACCGGCGGGCCTACCAGCTCGACGCCGCGAACGGGCGCGAGGCCCGCCGCGAGATGGCGGCGGACGTCGCCGAGGGAGCCGACATCCTCCTCGTGAAGCCCGGGCTGCCGTGCCTCGACCTCGTCGCGGCGGCGCGAGGCGCCTTCGACCTGCCGGTCGCGGCCTACCAGGTGAGCGGCGAGTACGCGATGCTCCGCGCCGCCGCCGAGCGGGGCTGGATCGACGGGCGCGCCGCGACGCTCGAGGCGCTGACCGCGATGGCCCGTGCGGGCGCCTCGATCCTCATCACGTATGCCGCCGCGGACGTCGCACGCTGGATCGCCGCCGACCGGTCGGGGTCCGCCCGATGACCGCGGAGACGGAGCTCTACGTCCAGGCTGCGGCGCTCGGCGTTGACCCGGGGTGGCGCCGCCAGCCGGACGACGACCGGTGTCGAGACGCCGAGGCGTTCGTCTCGGCGGAGGCGGCGACGACCGAATCCGGCGTTCGGACGCTCACGTACTCGTCGGTCGGGCTCGAGTCGGGCGTCGATCTGGTCCTGCTGCGGCTCGGACCGTCGCTGGATGCGCTCGAAGATGCGGGCAGCCGGCTCGCGCGGTCCGGGCTGGGCCGCTGGCTCACGCTGCGCCACAGCCTCATCGGGAGGATCGCTCCCTCCCAGTACGTGACGATGCCGTCCGAACGGGAGCGGTCGGTGCTCGATGGGACGCCCGCTCGCTATCTGGTCGTCTACCCGTTCACGAAGAGCGCCGACTGGTACCTGCTCAGCCGCGAGGCGCGGCAGGGGATCATGAACGAGCACATGCGGGTCGGGCGGGGCTATCCGTCGGTCCGCCAGCTGCTGGCGTACTCGTTCGGGCTCGACGATGCCGACTTCGTCGTGGCGTACGACACCGACGACCTCGCGGCGTTCGGGGACCTCGTCCGCGAGTTGCGCGGGACCGAGAGCCGGCGGTCCACGGTCGACGACCGGCCGGTGCTGGTCGGGATCCGGACGGACCCTGCGGCGTTCGCGCAGCGACTGGGGGCGCCGGCACGGTGACGTCGACGGCCGCCACCCCAGAGACCGAGGCGACCTTGCTCGAGCGCGCGCGCCGGCTCTTCCCGGGCGGCGTCAACAGCCCCGTGCGGGCGTTCGGCGCGGTCGGCGGCGAGCCGCTGGTCCTGCGCAGAGGCTCCGGCGCGTGGGTCGAGGACGCCGAGGGGGCCCGCTACCTCGACTACCTCGGCGGCTGGGGCCCCGCGATCCTCGGGCACGCCCATCCCGACGTCGTCGCGGCGGTCCGGGCCGCCGCTCGCGACGGGTTCGCGCTCGGGGCGACGGGGCCGCTCGAGATCGAGCTCGCGGAGCGGATCCGCGCCCGGATGCCCTCGATCGAGCTGCTGCGCTTCACCTCGTCCGGCACCGAGGCCGTCATGAGCGCCGTGCGTGTCGCTCGGGCGGCGACCCGCCGCGATCTCGTCGTCAAGTTCGCGGGTGCCTACCACGGTCACGCGGACACGATGCTCGTCCAGCCCGGCTCGGGCGCCGCGACCCAGGGGATCCCGGCCAGCGCCGGCGTTCCGGCCGCCGTGGCCTCGTCCACGATCGTGCTGCCGTTCAACGACGCGACCGCGGTCACCTCGGCCTTCGCCGCGCACCCCGACGCCATCGCCGCGGTCGTCGTGGAGCCCGTGGCCGCAAACGTCGGCGTCATCCCACCCGAGCCGGGGTTCCTCGAGCACCTGCGCGAGACGACCCGCGCGTCGGGCGCGCTGCTGATCTTCGACGAGGTCATCACGGGCTTCCGGGTCGGGCCCGGTGGCGCGCAGGCGCGGTTCGGGGTGCGGCCGGACCTGACCGCGCTCGGCAAGGTCATCGGGGGCGGCATGCCGATCGGGGCATACGGCGGGCGGGCGGACCTCATGAGCCTCGTGGCGCCAGCCGGGCCGGTCTACCAGGCAGGCACGCTGGCCGGGCACGCGCTCGCGATGGCGGCCGGCTGCGCGACGCTCGACCACCTGGCACCGGCGTCGTACGAGCGGCTCGAGGACGTGGGCGAGCGCCTTGCCGACGGGCTGCGGCGCGCGGCCAGCGAGGCCGGGCGGTCGGTGGTCGTCAGTCAGGTCGGCTCGCTGCTCACGGCGTTCTTCCTCGACCGCGCGCCGATCGACGCCGACGACGCGCTTGCCGCCGACCGCGACGCGTTCGCCCGCTTCTTCCGGGCGATGCTGGCCGAGGGCGTGCTGCTGCCGCCGTCCCAGTTCGAGGCGTGGTTCGTCTCGCTCGCCCACGGAGACCGCGAGATCGAGGCGACCCTGGCCGCCGCGCGCGCGGCACTTGCCGCGTGAGCGCCCGGAACGACCGGCTTGTTCGGGCGTCCCGGCGCGAGCCGGTCGACGCGACGCCGGTCTGGTTCATGCGCCAGGCCGGGCGCTCGCTGCCCGAATACCGGGAGATCCGGCGCACGGCGTCCCTCCGCGACATCGTCGGGGACGCCGCGCTCTGCGCAGAGGTGACCCTCCAGCCGGTCCGGCGGCTCGAAGTGGACGCTGCGATCATCTTCGCGGACATCACGACGCCGCTCCACGGGGCCGGGATCGAGGTCGAGCTGGTCGACGGCGTCGGCCCGGTCGTCGCGTGCCCGGTCACTCCGTCGGACGTGCACCGGGTCGGCCTGTTCGACCCGGTCGCGGCGGTCGGGCCGCTGCTCGAGGCGATCGGGATCGTCCGACGTGAGGCCGGCGTCCCGGTCATCGGGTTCGCGGGCGCACCCTTCACGCTCGCCGCGTACCTGATCGAGGGCCGGTCGCCGCGCGAGCTCGTGCGGACGAAGCGGTTCATGCGCGAGGCGCCGCAGGCGTGGTCCGAGCTGCTCCGCCGGCTCGTCGATCTCGACCTTGCGTACCTCGGCGCGCAGGTGCGCGCCGGCGCCGACGTCGTCCAGGTCTTCGACTCGTGGGTCGGGGCGCTCGCGCCGGCCGACTACCAACGTTCGGTGGCGCCGCACGTCCGGCGGCTGTTCGACGGGCTGCGGCGGCTCGGCGTGCCGGCGATCCATTTCGGGACGGGCACGGCCGGTCTGCTCGGCGCGATGGCGGCAGCGGGCGGCGACGTGATCGGGCTCGACTGGCGGATCGGGCTGGCCGATGGCTGGGCCCGCGTGCCGGATCGGGCCGTGCAGGGCAACCTCGACCCGACGGTCCTCCTCGGCGGATGGGACGCGACCGCCGACGCCGCGGCCGGGGTCCTCGCGGAGGCCGGCGGGCGGCCGGGGCACATCTTCAACCTCGGGCACGGCGTCCTGCCCGAGACCGAGCCGGACGTGCTTCGCCGGTTGGTGGACTTCGTCCATGAACGGACGGCGTCCCGCGTCGGGAGCCCGGCGTGACGGGGCGCGAGCGCTTCATGGCGGCCTGCCGCGGCGAGCCGGTGGATGCCACGCCCGTCTGGTTCATGCGCCAGGCCGGGGGGCGGCTGCCGGCCTACCTCGCCCTTCGCGAGCGACATTCGGTCCTCGAGATCGCCCACACGCCGGAGCTGTGCGCCGAGGTATCGGCGGGCGCGGCGACCCTCCTGGGCACCGATGGCGCGGTGATGTACGCGGACGTGATGCTCCTCGCCGAGGCGCTCGGCGTGCGACTCGAGCTGACCCCGGAAGGCCCGGTGCTCGACCGGCCGGTGGCGTCGCGCGCGGACGTCGCGGCGCTCCGGGCGGTCGACGTCGCGGCCGACCTCGGGTTCGCGCTCGACGCGATCGGCCGCGTGCGCTGTGCGCTTGGCGACGGGGCGGCCGTGGTCGGCGTCGCCGGCGGCCCGTTCACGATGGCCGCCTACCTCGTCGAGGGCGGCCCGTCGCGCGACCGCCTCGCGGCTCGGACGCTGCTGCACCGCGACCCGGACCTGTGGTCGACGCTGCTCGACCGGATCACGGACGCCACGGTCGACTACGTCGCCGCCCAGGTCGGGGCCGGCGCCGACGCGGTCCAGGTCTTCGACTCGTGGGCCGGCGTCCTCTCACCCGACGACTACCGCCGGCACGTGGCGCCGTGGTCGGCACGGATCCTCGACGCGATCACCGGCGTCGGCGGCATCGCGATCCACTTCGCCGCCGCCGGGGCGTCGATCCTCGAGCTGCTCGCCGAGCGAGCTACGGTCGTGTCGGTCGACGCGGCGCAGTCGCTTGCCACGGCTCGCGGACGGCTCGGTGGCCGGCCGGTCCAGGGCAACCTCGACCCCGCACGGCTCGCCGCAGGCTGGCGGGCGGCGTCCGATGGGCTCGATGCCGTGATCGTCGCGAACGCCGGTCGACCCGGCCACGTCTTCAACACCGGCCACGCGCTGCCGCCCGGCGCCGACCCGGCGCTCGTTCGCGACATGGTGGACGCCGTGCACCAGCGGACCGCCGATCGCCGATCCCACGTGCTCACCGAAGGAGTCCGATGACCGAACGTTCGGGCGCGCCGACCGGCGTGCTGCTCATGACCTACGGCTCGCCGTCGTCGCTCGACGACGTCGGGCGGTACCTGACGGCGGTGCGCGGCGGCCGCGTGCCCGACGACGAGCTCGTGGCGGAGTTCCGGCGGCGGTACGAGGTCATCGGCGGGTCCCCGCTGATCCCGATCACCCATGACCAGGCGGCCGTGCTCGAGTCGCGCCTCGGCGAACGGTACGTGGTTCGGGCCGCGATGCGGTTCTCCGAGCCGTCGATCAGGACCGTGCTGCATGGGCTGGCGGGCGACGGGGTCCGCGAGGTGGTCGGTGTCGTGTTGTCGCCGCAGTACTCGGCGCTCCTGATGGGCGGCTACGAGCGCGCGCTCGCGGATTCGGTCGCGGGGCTCGACGGCGAGCGTCCTGCCGTCCGGCTCGCCGGGGCCTGGCATCGGCAACCGGCCTTCGTCGCGGCGGTGGCCGAGCGAATCCGCGACGGCCTCACGGGCTTCGGGCCCGACCGTCGTGACCGGGTCCCGGTGCTGCTGACCGCCCACAGCCTCCCGCGCACGGTCGCCGAGCGCGAGCCGGTCTACATCGAGCAGCTCCGCGAGAGTGCCGCGCTGATCGCGACGGCCGCTGGTCTGCCCGCCGATCGCTGGGCGTTCTGCTGGCAGAGCGCCGGACACGAGCCCGGCGAGTGGATGACCCCGGACTTCGCGGACCTGATGCCGGAGCTGCGCGCGGCGGGGCACGACGCGGTGCTCGTCGCGCCGATCCAGTTCCTGTCGGACCATCTCGAGGTGCTGTACGACGTCGACGTCGGCGCGCGCGAGCAGGCGGAGGCCGTGGGACTCGCGTTCCGGCGGATCGAGTCGCTCAACGTCCAGCCTCTCCTCATCGACGCCCTCGCAGCGGTCGTGACGGAAACGCTGGCGGCTCCGACACTCGACGCGGCCCCCTCGGTGGGCCACCTGCTGACCCAGGCGAGTCCCGCGTCCGGCCGACGACGGCTCGCGGCGCAGCCCGAGCCTACCGACCCGTCGGCGAAGGGGACGCGGACAGGACCGCGTCTCCCCGGGCGGGGCCGGTTCCCCGGTACCAGAGCCCGACCATGAGCGCGCCGATCCCGGCGAGCACCGCGAACATCGGGGTCACCGCCGCGGAGGCGACGGGCGATGCTGGATCCGCCGCCGACCCGAGCCACTGGTCCACCGCGATCGCGACCGATTCGAGCACGAGGACGACGAGCATCGCGCCACCGACGATCACGCCCCACGCCGTCCGGCGCCACAGCGCGACGGCAGCGACGAGCGTGAACGGCAGGAAGAACGCCATGTCGAGCACGTAGTTGGTCGGGGTGACCATGCCGGAGCCCTCGAGGAACGCCGGCGCGACGCTGTCGGTGAGGGCCGGCACGACGTTGCGCAACCACAGGCCGTAGAACGCGACGCACGACGCGACCATCCACCCGGCGAGGAGGCGCGCCGGCATCCGCGGTCCCGCCGGGTCCGCGTGGCGCTCGGGCCGAAGGGCGAGCAGCACTGCGACGAGGCCCCAGAAGCCGAAGGCGAGCATCGCCACGTACACAAGGAAGAAGCCGTTGAACGGGACCGCGAACAGGAACATCCAGGCCTGGTAGGTGATGAACACGAGCCCGGCGATCCAGCCGACGATCGGCAGGAGCCGGGGCCCACGGGCGGTCGCCATCGACAGAACCAACAGCGGGATCGCGAGCACCAGCAGGACGAGCGCCGTTCCCTGCATCGACCCGACCATGACGGCGGGCCCGTTGATCAGCTCCGGCGTCGCCAGTGCTGTCAGGCAGGCCACCGCGGCCATCGGAAGCAGCAGCACCGACAGTACCCACGGGGCACGCCCGAGGCCGTCGGGGCCGGGTGGGGTGGGAATGGTCATCGTGAGGGCCTCCTCGCTGTCGAGCGGCGCCGGCGGCGCACAGGACGGGGCGCCGACGCGGCGCCATCCTCGATGGTCGGCTCCCGCCACGCCGGCCGCGCCTGCCGAACGGCACCAAGGCGGGGACCACGCGGAACACCCGCGACGCCCATCGGACGCCGCGGGTGTGAAGGCGCGAGGGTCGGGCTAGCGAGTCGGCTTGAACCCGTCCCGCGTGCGACGGCCGTCGCCGAGCCCCCAGTCGATCACGATGTGGCTCAGCCATGCCAGCCCGCTGACGAGCCAGAACGGACCGATCAGCCCGGTCGCGGCGATCGCGATCATCGCCACCGGGAGCCCCGGGTGGTGCGCGACGTTGAACACCGGGACCGCCCGGCGACCCATCTGCCCCTTCGCCTTCGGCTGTCCGAACCCGAGCAGCGCGGTCGCGTGGGGCAGGATCCCGAAGAGGAGGATCGGGCCGAGACCCAGACCGTGCGTCTCCGCCACGCTGTTCGCGTAGAGCGCGAGCGCGAGACCCGGGACGAACCACAGGTGCCGGATTCGAACGCGACGTCCGGTCCGGGCCGGGGCCAGCGCCTCTGCCGCGGCGGTCACGACCCCACCTCCGTCACCGGCTCGAGGACGACGACCGCGGTCTGCATCGGGCGCCGGGCGGCCAGCGCGTCGATGTCGGCGCCCCAGCCCGGGTAGTCGGCGAACGCCGGCCACAGGCGGGCTCGCTCCTCGGATGTCGCCTGGCGGGCCCGGACCCGGCGTCGTCCACCGGGAAGGTCGACCGCGGCTTCGGGCGACGCCTGGAGGTTGAGCCACCAGGCGGGCTCGGTCGTGCCCCAGCCGTTCATCGCCAGCGTGACGAGGTTGGCGCCGTCCTCGAAGTAGCCGAGCATCGCGACCCGCGCCCGCCCGCTCCGACGACCGGTCGTGTGGAGGCGCATGAAGCCGAAGCGGTCGCCGGACGCCGGCTCGGCGAGCCCGAACCGGCCGCGGGTCAGCCGATAGGCGAACCGATGGATCATCCAGAAGCCCCGGACGACGGGACGGGGCGGGGTCCGAACCTCGCCCTGCTGCTGCTGCTGCGCGGTCACGCGACACCTGCCTTCGCGGCGACCGAGGCCGCGACCGGGGCCGTGGCGGTCCCGCTGTCGGTTCGTGCGGCTGTCGCGATCGCGTGGGCCACGATCGGGGCGGTCCGGTTGAAGCCCTTGAACAGCATCCACAGCCCGACCGCCAGCTCCCAGAAGAAGAAGGGCATGGTCGCGA
This sequence comes from Chloroflexota bacterium, assembly GCA_044506615.1. Lineage (GTDB taxonomy): Bacteria > Chloroflexota > Limnocylindria > Limnocylindrales > CSP1-4 > DASTYU01. The sequence goes on from JBIQKJ010000008.1 coordinate 131,382, forward strand.
TGGCCTGGAAGGCGGTGCCCGGCCCGGTCAGGCCGAGCATCGTGCCGATGACGAACGCGATCTGGAGCGGCGCGCCGATGAGCCCGAGGGCCGGGATCGCGCGCGGGACGAGGCGAGCGCGGAACAGGACCGTGCCGAACAGCAGCGCGTTGAGGGCGGGCATGAGCCCCGGGCCGAGCAGGAACGTCCAGTCGCGGACGGCGACGAGCCCGCGACCGACGACTTCGGCGGAGGCGGCATCGGTGGCGGCGACGCCCTGCTGGCGAAGTGTCAGGACGGCCAGGAGGCTGACGACACCGATCGCGATGATCGCGGCCTCGAGCAGCCGGGTCGTGACGAACCCGAGCGCGAGCCCCTCGTGCTCGCGGCGGATGACCGAGAAGACCGCGACGGCCGATCCGACAGCCGTCAGCGCGTTGACCATGTCGAGGATCGCGCCGCCCGCGACCTGCATGTCGGCACCGGGCCCGGCGACGTAGGCGGGGTTGCCGAGGACCGGGGCCAGCAGGAACCAGGCGGGGATCGAGCTGACGAACGTGAGCAGGTAGAAGGCGCCGGCGGCGAACGCCGTCCGTCGCGTCGGGTCGAATGCGCCGCTGCCGGCGCGCCGGGGGAATGTCATGGGACGTCTCCTCGAGATTCGTGGGCGGTGATGGTCGTGGTGGATCCGCGGGCCGGGTCGCCCCTCCGGTTCGGCGGGTCGAGCCGCGTGACCGAGACGAGCGGGAGGCCGAGGTCGCGGATCCGTCCGAGCAGCCCGTGGAGGGCGGCCTGGTCGGTGACGGGGCCGGTGAGGACGGTCGTGCCGTCGTCCTCGAGCCGAAGGGCCAGCCCGTCGAACCGGGCTGCCCACCGTCGGTCGAGATGCCCGTCGATCCGGATCTCGTACCGGTCCTCGTCGTGGTGGTCGGTGGTCGTTCTGCGCATCCCGCTCCTTCCGTGGTGCCCGGCCCGTTGGCTCGGGCGGTGGTGTGACGGAAGGCAGCGTCGGGCGGGACGTGGTGAGCAGGCATCGCCACATGTGGTGATCCGATGTGGTGATTCCGCGAGCACAGCCCGGCGGCCCGGACCCGGGTCAGCGGAGGAGGCCGAGCTCCGATGCCCGGCGGACCGCGGCGCGCCGGGTGCCCACGCCGAGCTTCCCGTAGATGCTCTTCGTGTGCGACCGGACCGTGTTGAGCGACAGCACGAGGTGGCCGGCAATCTCCGGGCCGCTGAGCTCCCCCGCGAGCAGGCGCAGGATCTCGAGCTCGCGCTCGCTCAGCGGCTCCGCGAGGGTCCCGCGCCCGGCGGGAGTTGCGGATCGGTCCCCGCCGAACCCGTCGAACGCCGCGAGCAGGTGGCGCGCGTACGTCGCATGGGCACTCCCACGACGGCCGAGCTCCCCGAGCAGCGCCCGCATCGGCGCTCCTTCGTCGACGAAGACACGGACGTACCCTTCGGGCTCGGCGATCGCAAGCGCGCGCTCGAGCGCGGTCCGGGCGCCCGAGGCGTCACCGCGAGCCGCCCCCGCCACCGCGCGGACGACCGACGCGTCGAGCAGCGCCCCGGTATGGCCGCCCCGCTCGGCCGCCGCGACCAGCCGGTCGGCGAGCGCGACGGCGGCCTCGAGCGCTGCCGCGGACCCGTCGCGAGCCGCCTCGGCGACGAGCAGCCGCGCCAGCGTCGCCTGCTCGAACGCCCCGACGTAGCTCGGCTCTTTATCGGCCGTGAGCCCTCGCGCGGTGGCCCACGCCCGGGCCTCGGCGAGCCGGCCGTGCCCGATCTGGATCCTCGCCCGCACGGCGGCGACGGGACGGACCTCCGGGGAGAAGTCCGCGAAGTGGACCCGCAGGGCGTCGTCGAGCAGGGCGAACGCCTCGGCCGGATCGCCCCCTGCCGCCCGGATCCGGGCCAGCGTCACCCGCCAGCGCGACGGGTTCTTCGGGAGCCCGTTGTCGTCCCCGAGCGCGCGGCTCGCGGCGATGCGCTCGCCCGCGCCGGCGAGATCGTTCCGAGCGAGCAGGACCTCGGCGATCCCCACGTGCATGTCCGCCGCGCCGCGCAACGGGACCGGGCCCGCCTCGGTCGCCCGGCGGAGACCCTCCTCGAAGAGGCGGAGCGCATCGCCGAGCCGGCCCTGTGCGATCCGGATGTCGGCGAGCGTCACCGCCCCGCCGATCACGTCGGAGGTGTAGCCACCACGATCCAGGCTCGCCATGCCTTCCGAGAACCAGTGGTACGCGGCCTCGAGGTCCCCGGTCTCCCACAGCGCGAGACCGAGGAGCGCGGCCGGTCCTCCACGCCCGAGCGGGTCGTCCGCCTCGGCGACCTCGATCGCCCGGCGGGCATGGGACATCGTCGCCTCGATGTCGCCCGCGATGCGGCCGAGCGCGGCGCGGTACATCGCGACGGCCGCGGGCAGCTTCCGGAGCTCGTCGCGATCGACGACCACGATCCCGTCCGGGGTCGCATCGGCGGCGGGCGAGGACGCCAGCGCCCGCTCGACCGAATCGAGCAGCGCCTCGACACCGGTGAAGTCGCCGGTCTGCATCAGCGCGCCGGCCCGGCCGGCCGCCAGGACGGGCCGCGTCTCGAAGAGGTGGTCCGGGAGCGCCCCGAGCCAGTCGCGCAGCGCCAGCTCGTCGCGCGATCGGCGCAGCCCCGGGAGCTCGAGCTCGATGAGCTCGGCGGCACGCTCGACGTCCTCGCCGGCGAGCGCGTGACGGATCGCCTCGCGCGGCTCGCCGTTGCGCTCGAACCAGCCGCTCGCGCGCCGATGCAGGGACGCCACCTCGCCGGGCCGCTCGTCGAGGAGCCGCGCCCGGAGCAGGTCCGCGAAGAGGTGGTGGTAGCGGTACCACCGACGCCGGTCGTCGAGCGCGATCAGGAACAGGTTCGCGCGGTCGAGGCCGGCGAGGACGGTCGTGCCGTCGTCGCGGCCGGTGACGGCGTCGGCGAGCGAGCCGCTGATCCGATCGAGGATCGCGGTCTCGAGCAGGAACGCGCGGATGTCGGCGGGCTGGCGGGCGAGCACCTCGTCGGCGAGGTAGTCGACGATGTAGCGGTCGTCGCCCGCGAACGAGGCGATGAAGTCCCGAGGGTCGTCGCGTCCCCGGAGCGACACCGCGGCAAGCTGGAGCGCGGCGATCCAGCCTTCGGTGCGTCCCTCGAGCGCAGCGACGTCGGGCTCGGACAGGGCGAGCGCCATCGTTCCGTTGAGGAACGCAGCCGCTTCCTCGGTCGTGAAGCGGAGGTCGGCCGCGCGGATCTCGACGAGCTGTCCGCGCGCCCGCAGCCGCGCCAGGGGCAGCGCCGGATCGGCGCGGGTCGTCGCAATCACATGGACCTGTGCCGGTAGCCGCTCGAGCACGAACGCCAGGTCGTCCGCGATGCGCGGGTCGTCGATCGCGTGGAGGTCGTCGAGGACGAGGACGATCTGCCCGTCGTGGGCGGCCAGCTCGTTGAGCAGCTCGGTCAGCGCAGCCTCGACGCTCGACCCGGCCGTCTCCAGGACGGCCCGCGCCCGGCTCCCGCGACCAGGCGTCGCGCCTGCGAGCGCGGCGGCGACGTAGGTCCAGAACGTCGTCCGCTCGTTGTCGGCGGCGTCGAGCGACAGCCAGGCGGCGGCGCGCTGCGTCTCGGAGCTCGCGAGCCAGTCGGCAACCAGCGAGGTCTTGCCGAAGCCCGGCGGCGCCGACACGAGCGTCAGCCTGGAGCGGGCGCCCTCCTCGAGGAGCCGGGTCAGGCGCGGCCGGCCGACACGGGCGTGGCTCGACGTCGGCGGGTGCAGCTTGGTGCCGAGCAGCGGGCGGGTCATCGACACGGATTGTGGCGCGACCGCCTCGCGGTTCGTGCCGCGGCTCAGCGGCCCAGCGTCAGCCGGACCGTCACGACGTCGTCGAGGTCGATCGACTCGGCACGACGAACGTGGGTCTTGAGCGGGATCTCGTAGCGTCCGTCCTTCGGGAACAGCGACGTCCGGAACGTCGTCCGGCCGACCTCGGCGCGCACCGGGATGCAGCCCCAGCCGTACGTCACCTCGGCCGCGATCGCGTGGATCGCGCTGGACGCCTCCTCGGGCACCGACACGAAGTGGAACGGCGCCGGACCGCGCCAGTAGTGGACGGGCCCGGTGACCTCGAGCTCGAGCATCGCGTCGGGTGCCGGAGGCCGGCCGCGGTTCTCGCCGTCCGGCCAGTCGTCGATCGGGACGGGATCGGGTTCGCGCACCGGCTGAGTCTATCGACCACTCGCGAGGGGAACGCAACGCCCCGCCACGTCGATCTCGGGTCTCGCGCCCGGCCGCCGGCGATGCTGGTCTCCCGACGCACCGGTCCTGCGTGCTGCGAACGGAGAACGCATGGCCCCTGTCGCCCTACGTGCGTGCTGGACACCATGAGCTACGACTGGCTCGTCGTCGGCGCCGGATTCGCCGGCTCCGTGCTCGCCGAGCGACTCGCCTCGCAACTGGGACGGCGGGTGCTCGTCGTCGACCGGCGGCCGCACATCGGCGGCAACGCCTACGACGAGCGCGATGCGGCCGGCGTGCTCGTCCACCGCTACGGGCCGCACATCTTCCACACGAACGCGCCGCACATCGTTCGGTACCTCTCGCAGTTCACCGAGTGGCGGCCCTACGAGCACCGCGTCCTCGCCCGGGTCCGCGACCAACTGCTGCCGATCCCGATCAACCGGACGACCCTCAACCGGCTGTACGGCCTCGACCTCGGGACCGACGAGGCCGTCGCCGCCTTCCTCGCCGCGCGGGCCGAACCGGTGGCGCACGCGCGCACGTCCGAGGACGTGGTCGTCGGAACCGTGGGGCGCGAGCTGTACGAGCTGTTCTTCCGCGGCTACACGCGCAAGCAATGGGGGCTCGATCCATGTCGCCTGGACGCGTCGGTGACGGCGCGCATCCCGACCCGGACCAACGAGGACGACCGCTACTTCACCGACCGATTCCAGGCGATGCCGCGACACGGCTACAGCGCGATGTTCGCCCGGATGCTCGATCACCCGAACATCGACGTCCGGACCGGCGCCGACTTCGGCGCGGTTCCGGCGCGGCTCTATCGCCGCGTGGTCTACACGGGTCCCGTCGACGAGTTCTTCGGTCGGCGCTTCGGCCCGCTGCCGTACCGCTCGCTCGAGTTCCGGTTCGAGACACTGCCCGCTCGCCGCGTGCAGCCGGTCGGGACCGTCAACGAGCCCGACGAAGCCGTGCCGTTCACGCGGACGACGGAGTTCGGCCACCTCACCGGGGAGTGGGGCCGGCGCACGACGCTCGTCCGCGAGTACCCGCGCGCCGACGGCGATCCCTACTACCCGATCCCGCGTCCCGAGAACGCGGCCCGCTATGAGCGCTATCGGGCGCTCGCCGACGCCACCCCGGGGGTGGTCTTCGTCGGTCGCCTCGCGTCCTACCGCTACTACAACATGGACCAGGTCGTCGGCCAGGCGCTCGCCACGTTCAAGCGGATCGCGACCGCCGGCGAGGCGGCAGCGGCCTGATGGCGCCGCGGGTCAGCGTCGTCCTGCCGGTCCATGACCGGGAGGCCTGGGTCGCGCGGGCGCTCGACTCCCTGCTCGCGCAGACCTGCGCGGACTGGGAGCTGCGGATCGTCGACGACGGCTCCAGGGACGGGACGGTGGAGCGGCTGGCGCCGTATCTGGGCGATCCGCGGGTCCACCTCCGGCGTCTCGAAGAGAACCGCGGGCTCGGGGCCGCCCTGAACGCCGCGCTCGCCGATGCGACCGGGGACATCGTGGCGTACCTCCCCTCCGACGACGTCTGGTACGCCGACCACCTCGCCACGCTCGTCGAGGCGCTCGACGCCAACCCCGACGCCGTGCTGGCCTTCGCGGGCCTCCGCCACCACTACAACCGCGAGACGACGGTCCCGCTCGACGACGGGCTCCAGCTCGTTCAGCTGGCGCATCGGCGCGTCGCTCCCTTTCGCTGGCTCGAGCGCCACGAGCTGGTCACCGACAGCCTCGCCTGGATGGGGCTCGACGACCTCGCTCGGCATGGCCGGTTCGTCGCCACGGGACGCGTCACGTGCGAGTGGGTGGACCATCCGGGGCAGCTCCACAAGGTGGTGCGCGAGCCGGAGGGCGGGATCGCCCGCTACCGGCGGCGCTACCGCGTCGGCCAGCCGCTGCTGTACCACACGACGGTCGGCGACCGGATCGACGAGCGGGCGCGGTACGCCCGCTACCTGGATCCGGCTCGGCCACCCCGTCGAGAGCCGGACCCGGATCCGCTGCGCATCCTGCTCATCGGCGAGCTCGCCTACAACGCGGATCGGATCCTCGCGCTCGAGGAGGCCGGGCATCGCCTGTTCGGGCTGTGGATCGACGAGCCGCACTGGTACAACACGGTCGGCCCGCTGCCGTTCGGGCACGTCACGGAGTCGACCACGAGCGACCCGGCGACGGCGATCCGCGAGGCCCGACCTGACGTCATCTACGCGCTCCTGAACTGGCAGGCCGTGCCGTTCGCGGCACGGGTGCTCCGCGCGAACCCGGGCGTTCCGTTCGTGTGGCACTTCAAGGAGGGGCCGTTCATCTCGCTCGAGCGTGGTCACTGGCAGGACCTCGTCGACCTCACGGCGACCGCCGACGGCGTCATCCACACGAGCGAGGAGATGCGGGCGTGGTTCGCGACCGTGGTGCCCGGCGCGGACGATCCTCACCGCACGCTCGTCCTCGACGGCGACCTGCCGAAGGCCGATTGGTTCGACCCGCCGCTTCCCCCGGCGGTCGAGCGCGAGGACGGGTCGATCCACACCGTCGTCCCCGGCCGGCCGATCGGACTGCATCCGGAGGACGTGGCGGCGCTGGCCGCCCACGACATCCACCTGCATTTCTACGGCGACTTCACCCACGGCCAGTGGCGCGCGTGGATCGCCCGGACGCGCGGGCTCGCCCCGGAGCACCTCCACCTCCACGCCGCCGTGGGGCAGGAGCGCTGGGTGGAGGAGCTGGGCCGGTACGACGCGGGGTGGCTGCACGTCTTCCGGAGTCGCAACGAGGGCGAGATCCGGCGAGCCGACTGGGACGACCTCAACATCCCGGCCCGGATGGCGACCCTCGCCGCAGCCGGGCTGCCGATGCTCCAGCGGGCGAACCCGGGTCACCTCGTCGCGACCGAGGCGCTGCTCGAGCGGATGGGGATCGGCGTGCGGTTCCGCGACTGGGACGACCTCGCCGCGCGGCTGCGCGACGGGACCTCGCTCGGCGCGGCACGTACGCATGTGGAGGCGGCGCGGCCGGCGTTCACGTTCGACGCGCACGTCGACCGGCTCGTGCGGTTCTTCCGGTCGGCGATCGACCGACGGAGCGGGAGCGGACGACCGGGGCAGACCGTCCAGGCACGGTCGCTGCCGACGGTCTCCGGGGCGGTTCCACCCGCGACCGGCGGGCGGCGAGCTCGCCGACGCTAGTCGAAGTCGAACAGGTCCCCGAGGAACGAGCGCCGGGACCGGGGCCGGTCGTCCCAGTCGTCATCGTCGTCCCAGTTCCGGCGGCCCCTGCGGTACCCGGGATCGGTGCCTGGCCCCCGGGCATCCCGGTAGGGATCCCACTCGCGGCCTGCGGCAGTCGGACCGCCCGGGTCGCCGGACATGGCCCCCAGGGGCCCGCGGCCTCCGAGCCCGAGTGCCTCGGCCTCGAGGTCGATGAGCCGCTCGAGCTCGCCGCGATCGAGGAAGATCCCCCGGCACTCACGACACTGGTCGATGTGGATGCCGCTGCGCTCGTAGGTGAGCATCTCGCCCGCGCACTTCGGGCAGCGCAGCTCGATCGGGCTCGAACTGGACAGGGGCACGGCTAACCTCCTTGATGGGGCGTTGCTTGGGATGACAGAGGATCCGAAGGCATTTCGTGCTCGTGAGGCGCATGCAGGCCTCCTCGACGGGCGGCGATCAGCGATCCGCCGATCGACACCGCGAGGATCGTGACGATGACCGTCAGCGACAGGGCGACGGGCATCTTCCACACGTCGGAGAGCAGGATCTTCACGCCGGCGAAGACGAGCAGGGCCCCGAGCCCGAGCTTCAGGTAGCGGAAACGGTCGAGCATCCCGGCCAGCAGGAAGTACAGCGAGCGCAGCCCGAGGATCGCAAACGCGTTCGAGCTGAACACGATGAAGGGATCGGTCGTGATCGCGAAGATTGCCGGGATGGAGTCGATCGCGAACATGATGTCGCTCGTCTCGATGACGACGAGCACGGCGAGAAGCGGGGTGGCCACAAGCGTCCGGCCACGTCGAACGAGCAGGCGCTGTCCGTGGTACTCGTCGGTGGTCGGGATGATCCGGCGGAACAGCCGCAGGACCGGGTTTCGTGCGGGGTCGAGGGAGTGACCCTTGGCGATCGCCATCCGGATGCCGGTCACGACCAGCAGGATGCCGAACACGTAGATGAGCACGTGGAACCGATCGAGGAGCGCCGTGCCCGCAGCGATGAAGATCGCCCGGAAGACAATGGCGCCGACGACGCCCCAGAACAGCACGCGGTGCTGGTACCGAGCCGGAACGGCGAACGCGGCGAAGACCATCGCGAACACGAAGACGTTGTCGATCGATAGCGACTTCTCGATCAGGTAGCCGGCCAGGTACTCGCCGCCGGCCTGTGCGCCGTACCAGATGAAGACGAGCGCGCCGAAACCGAGGCCGAGGGAGATCCACACCCCGCTCCACACGGCGGCCTCCCGGAGCGACACCTCGTGGGCGTCCCGGTGGAAAACGAAGAGATCGAGAACGAGCATGCCGGCGATGACGGCGCCGAGCACGATCCAGGGCAGGAGTTCCGCCATGTGCAGACCGAGGACCTCCAGGCAACATCACATTGCCCGTCGGTCTTCCCCGACCGGTCATCGCGACCGGCCGACGACGGCGGGTCCACAACGAGCGGACCGGAATGGCGCCGACGCCTGGCGGGGTACTCCCCTACGAGTGCCTGCTCATCGTACGAAACGGCCTGCGGACTTGTCGACTCCGGCACGTGCGATGCGATCCAACACCCGCAGGCTAGCCTTCCCGTCACGTCCGCACGTCCTGGCCCGTTCCGCGGACGAACAGCAGTTGGGGGTTCGCAGATGCGCCGGTGGTTCACGCTGCTGTGTGCGGCGCTCATGGTGCTGGCCGTGCCGGCCACGGGTCTCGCAGGCAAGCCGTTCAGGGGAGCGGATCACACGGTCTCGATCACGTGCGACGGGGTGACCGGAACATCGGGCTCGGGGTTCGTGTTCTTCGGTGCGCTCGTTTCGGACGAGTTCGGTCCGGACGCGTTCATCGATGCCTGGGAGGGGTCGGAGCCGACGGGACCGCCCGACATCACCCGCGACTTCGAGCAACCTCTCGACGTCACCTGGGACGGCACGCGACTCTCCGGTTCGATCCCGCTCGCCAGCTGGGACGGCGAACCGGCCGGGACGGCGACCTTCGACGCGACGCTCACGCCCACCGGGGATCGCCACCGGTTCAGCGACAGCTTCCGTGACGGCAATCGGACGATCCGGTTCCGGGGCGTCGAGCAGTTCTTCGAGGCCGAGGGGACGCTCGAGCTGCCGTCGTTCAGCGTCGACCTCGCGGGTTGCCTCGCCGTCGAATCGAGCGTGACGACGACGGAGTCGAACCCGAACGCCTACATCGACCGGTTCAACCAGCGATCCGTCAGTTGCGAGCTCTCGAACGGCGAGGACACCGGGTTCCTGTTCGTGGACCTCGGCGACAACGAGCTCTTTGTCGACGCATCGGCGGAGCTCGGCGACGGAACCGTGCTCGCCGGGCTCTTCGCGGGGCCGCCCATGGACGGGTCCATCGCCGCGGATCTCGAGGTCTACGATCCGACGACAGGGGAGCCGCTCGATGTGCCGGGATCGATCGAGTTGACCGCGACGGCCGTGGGCGACGACTTCACCCAGATTCTCCTGAATGCAACCTTCCGTCGAACCGTCCGCGGAACGCTCCTCGACATCGAGGGCACGCTGACGCTGGGCGGGGCGGTGTTCGACCTCGGATCGTGTGTCGGGCAGGACGCGACGATCAAGGAGATCAACACGTTCCCGCGGGGTCCCAAGCCCGGGGGCAAGGTCCCCGCCAACGACCTGCCGACCGGTGCGAAGCTCCTGCAGCCGGGCGGTTCGGCGACCGTCCAGACCAAGGGCGCGTCGCCGATCGCGGAAGTGCCGTACGAGTGCCTGTCCTTCACCGATCCCGACACCGGTGAGCCATTCGAGGTGCCGGTCGGGCACACCGTCTGGTACCAGTTCACCGGGACCGGGGAGCCGATGACGATCGACACTGCCGGGTCCGACTTCGACACGGTCGTCGCGATCTACACGCTCGACGGCGAGGAGCTCGTGCCCGTGCCGGACGGCTGCGTCGACGATTCGCCGATCGACCCGATCGGGCGAACGCTCCAGGCGAACGTCACGATCCCGACGGTCGAGGGAACGACGTACTACGTGCAGGTCGGCGGGTACCCGGAGGTGATCCCGTACGGGACGCTGAAGGTCAGCCTGCGCTGACGCCGAGACGGCGCGGCGGCATGCCGCCGCGCCGCTCGTCCCGCCAGGTCAGGCCTGGATCGCGGTCGCCGATCCGTCGGTCGGAGCAGGGAGCACGGTCCCGAGGCGACGAAGCGCATCCTCGTGCATCCACGGCTCGTACAGCGCGATCCCGCACGCGTTCTGTTTTGCCCAGTACATCGCCGCGTCGGCACGCCGCAGGACGACGTCCGGCGGCCGTCCCGGTTCGACGAACGCGATCCCGACGCTTGCTCCGACCCGCAGCCGCCGACCGCCCGACACGACCGAGCGCCGGACGTGATCGCGGAGTCGCGTGGCGAGGACCCGCGCGTCGTCCTCGGTCACGACCGGGGCCAGGATCCCGAACTCGTCGCCGCCGAAACGCGCGACGAGGTCGCGCTCCCGTACGCCGTTGCGAAGCCGCTGGGCGACCACGCGCAACACGTCGTCGCCGACCGTGTGCCCGAGCCCGTCGTTCACGGCCTTGAAGTCGTCGAGATCGAGGAACAGCATCGCCCAGCGGCCGGGGAGCTCGTGCACGCGGGCGAGCTCGACGTCGAGCTGCTCGCGGTTCAGGAGGTCGGTCAGGGCGTCGTGACTCGCGCGGTACGCGAGCTCGGCCTCGAGCCGCTTCTGCCGGGTGATGTCGAGCATCACGCCGACCAGCCGATGTCCCGACCCGTCGCGCTTCGGGATGACCCGGATGACGTCCGAGAACCAGCGGTACGACCCGTCTGCCGTTCGAAAGCGGTACTCGATCGAGACGTCGCGCATCGCGCCGATCGCGGTGTCCACCGCGGCGATGGTGGCGTCCCGGTCGTCAGGGTGGAGCCGGTTCTCCCAGAACTCGGGCTCGTTCATCCAGACATCGGCCGAGTAGCCCGTGATGTCCGACGCCCGCGGCGAGACGAACGTCATGTGGTAGTCGTCGCCGTCGGCCTCCCAGACGACCGCATTGAGCGCCTCGACGAGGTCGTCGAACCGGGCTTGTGCGACGAGCGATGCGGTGTGCGGCACGATGGACGACTCTCGGCGGCGGATGGACGGCGCGCGTGTTCGCGTGATTCCAGCCGCATGCGGCCCGATGCGCCACCCCCCGATGGTCGGAGGACCCGGTCCGGCGATTGGCGTAGTCCGGGGTGGCCGGCGGTCAGTCGGGGCGTGCGGCCGGGGCTCGGCGGTCGTCGGGTTCGGCGGGGGCGGCCTCGGCCGGCCGATCCTGCTCCCCGGGCTCGGCCTCGGGGGCGAGCGGCGTCGCCGGCGCCGGCTCCGACTCCGACTCGACGAGGTGCATCACTGCGTTGATCAGCGCGAGGTGCGTGAACGCCTGGGGGAAGTTGCCGAGGTGCCGGCCGCTGTGCGGGTCGATCTCCTCGCCGTACAGGCCCAGCGGACTCGCCATCGACAGCAGCTTCTCGCACATCCGCTGCGCACGGTCGCGCTCGCCGATCTCGACGAGCGCCGACACGAGCCAGAACGAGCAGATGAGGAACGCCCCCTCCTCGCCCTCGAGGCCGTCGTCGGTCTCGTCGGTGCGGTAGCGCAGGATGAGCCCGTCTTCGGCCAGCTCATCGCCGATCGCGAGGACCGTCGCCCGGAGTCGTGGATCGTCGCTGGGCAGGAAGCGGACGAGCGGCATGAGCAGCAACGAGGCGTCGAGGGCATCGGTGTCGTAGTGCTGGGTGAAGACGCCGCGCTCGTCGATGGCGTTCTCGCAGATGTCGCGGTGGATCTCGTCGGCGGCCGCCTGCCAGCGCTCCGCCCGAACCCCGTCGTTGCGGAGCCGCGCGAGACGCGCCCCGCGGTCTGCCGCGACCCAGCACATCAGCTTCGACGAGGTGAAGTGCTGAGCCGGCCCCCGAACCTCCCAGATCCCCTGGTCCTTCTCCCGCCAGTGCTCGAGGGCCTTCTCGACCTGCCGGGTGATGATCGACCAGATCCGCTCGTCGAGCCGGTCGCGCGACTTGGTGTGCAGGTAGAACGAGTCGAGCAGCGCGCCCCACACGTCGTGCTGGCGCTGGCGGTAGGCGCCGTTGCCGATGCGGACCGGTCGGGCGCCCTCGTAGCCTTCGAGGTGGTCGAGGGTCTGCTCGGTCAGCTCGCGCTCGCCGTCGACGCCGTACATGACCTGGAGGTCCTCGGGTCCCTCGGCTGCATCGGCGACGAAGTTGAGGAAGTCGTCGGCCTCCCAATCGAAGCCGAGCGAGTACAGGCCCCACAGCGCGAACGTCGAGTCGCGGATCCACGAGTAGCGGTAGTCCCAGTTGCGCTCGCCGCCGGGCGTCTCGGGGAGCGAGGTCGTGGCCGCGGCCATGATCGCGCCGCTCGGCGCGTAGGTGAGGCCCTTGAGCGTCAGCGCGGACCGCTCGAGGAAGGAGCGCCACGGGTGATCCGGGAAGCAGCCGCGGGCCAGCCAGTGCTGCCAGTGATGCGCGGTCCAGATCTGCCTGCGGTAGGCGTCGTCGAACGTCGTCGGTGGCTCGACGGTCCCCCAGGACAGCGCGGCGAACCGCGTCTCGCCTTCCTTGACGAGCGTCCGCGCGATCGCCCGCTGACCCTCGAAGCCGATGTTGATGTCGCTCGAGAGCGTGAGCTCCACGTCGACGCCCTCGGCGGTGCAGCGGCACTGGTGGTAGCCCGGACCGGTGTACTGCCAGCGGCCGTAGATGCGGCCGTAGTCGAAGACCGGCTCGCAGTCGAGGGTGATCTGGACCTCGCCGTTGACGCAGCGGACCGTGCGCAGGAGGACGTGCTCGGCGTCGTAGTCGGTCGGGGCGCGGCGGTGGCGGGACGCGCGGTGGTCGTCGTGGTGCCACGGTCCGATGAGCAGCGCGTCGCGCACGATCGCCCACCCGGTCGAGGTGTTCCAGCTCGTCTCCACGATCATCGTGCCCGGGATGTACCGGCGCGCGGCCGGGACCTGGACCTCGGCGGGCCCGAAGCGGAAGCCGCCCGCGTCGCGGTCGAGGATCGCGCCGAAGACGCTCGGGCCGTCGGGGCGGGGGACGCACAGCCACTCGACGTTGCCGCTCGGCGCGACGAGGGCCGTCGCCTCGCAGTCCGAGAGGAAGGCGTAGTCGGCGATCGGCGGGTAGGGCGAGCGCCCCGAGGCGGTCGGGCCCGCGAGCGGACCGAAACGGGCGGCGCGGCGGTCGATCGTCATCGGCGGCTCCTGTGCGCTTCGGGGCAGTCTGGCACGGGGAGCCGGGTCGGTGCCACGGCGCGCCGCCTCAGGCGCCCCGTGCGCCACCGCCCGATCCCGCGCCGCCGCCCGCCACGCGCCTCCGACTTCTTGCCCAGTCTTCCCAAGACTCGTACGGAAGCCGTGCCGCCAGCAGCTTCTTGCTCAGTCTCACGGGGACTGGTATCGGGAGGATGCCCGTTCGGCTCCGCACGACCCGGGCCCGACCCATCGCGCTCGCTTGCGTACCAGTCTCCCGGAGCGTAGGCAGCAAGTCGGAGACCGTCGGAACGCGATATCAGTCCCACGGCGACTCCGGCGAGAAGGGCGGCGCGATGTTGGGCGCCCGGGTGGGCCGTTCGACCGGTTCATCCACCTGGACCGCAACGCGAATACGTCCCTCGGGCCGGAACCGGCCCCTACGACGCGAGCCGGTCGAGGAACTCGCGGCGCCAGCGCTCGGTCAGCGCGACGGCGTTGAACGTGTAGAGGTGCAGGTCGGCGACCGAAGCCGACTCGTCCGCGATCACCGGGGCGAGCCCCTCGAGCAGCCCGTCCGGCCGGTAGAAGCCGCCCGACCGAAGGAGTCGTGCCACGAACCGCATGTTCTTCGTGAGGAACCGATGCGTGTCGGCCACCCCGATCCGGGCGCTGATCGCGAGCAGCCGATGCGGCTCCGCGACGCCCGGCACCCCGATGTGCACCGGGACCGACAGCCCCTCCTCGCGACGCGCCCGAAGCCACGTCGCGATCGCCGAAGGGTCGAAGCAGAGCTGGGTGGTCATGTAGGTCGCGAACGACGCCTTGGCACGGAGCGCCTCGAGCAGCGGGCCGTCGGCGATGAACGCGTGTCCCTGCGGGTAGGCCGGGACCCCGATCTCGTCGAGCGGGTGACCGATCTCGGCCATCTCGCGCAGCAGCGCCAGCCCGTCGACGTACGCGCCCGGCTCCTTTGCGTCGCCGCCGACGACGAACGCCCGGCGGACGCCGGCGCCTTCCAGCCACGCAACGAGATCGCACAGGTGCGCGCGATCCCGAACCATCCGGGCCGACAGGTGCGGCACGGGCCGGAACCCGGCCTTCTGGAGCTCCTCGCACAACCCGACCGTCGCCTCGAGCCCCTTGCCGGGCGACGCCGTGACCGAGACGGTTGCGCCCGGCGGCAGGTGCGCCGCCTCGTCGAGGGCGTTCTTGAGGGGGATGAGCTCGAACGTCGGCGCCTCGAGGACGCGGGCCAGCGCGGCCCGCTCGGACGCGGTGACGCGCGACCGGCGGCGAAAGAGCACGGGACCTCCTACACGTCCGAGTCGGGGAAGGCGGCCTTGCGGCGCGCGATGAAGTCGAGCAGCGCCTCGTCCACGGCCGGGTCGATCGGGGGCGCCTCGTACTCGGCGAGCATCCGCTTCCAGATCCGGTTCGCCCGCTGTGCGGCGTCCAGCCCGCCGTCCTCGAGCCACTGCTCGAACGAGTTGTTGTCGGCGGTCTCGGACCGGTAGAACGCCGTCTCGAAGTTGGCCAGCGTGTGAGCCGTGCCGAGGAAGTGCTGGCCCGGGCCGTTCTCGCGGATCGCATCGAGCCCCTGGCCGTTCTCGGACAGGTCGACCCCGTTGACGAGCACGGCCATCATCCCGCACTGGTCGGCGTCGAGGATGAACTTCTCATAGCCGACCGCGAGCCCGCCCTCGAGCCAGCCGGCGGCGTGGAGCACGAAGTTCACGCCGGCGAGGACGGTCGGCTGGAGGGTCGCGGCGCTCTCGTACGCCGCCTGCGCATCGGGGATCTTCGAGGCGCACAGCGAGCCGCCCGAGCGGAACGGCACGCCGAGCCGCCGCGACAGCGCGGCCATGACGTACAGCACGAGCGCGGGCTCTGGGGTGCCGAAGGTCGGCGCGCCCGACTGCATCGACATCGAGCTCGCGAAGCTGCCGAGGACGACCGGCGCTCCGGGTCGCACCAGCTGGACGAAGGTCATCCCGGCCAGCGCCTCGGCGAGGGTCTGCGCACAGACCGCCGCCGCGGTGACCGGCGCCATCGCTCCCGCGAGGATGAACGGCGTGATCAGCGTGGCCTGGTTCGCCTCGGCGTACGCCCGCGCCGAGCCGAGCATCGTCGCGTCCCACACGAGCGGGGAGTTCGCGTTGATCAGGCTCAGGACGACCGGGTGGTCCTCGAGGTAGTCGGCGCCGAACAGGATCCGCGCCATCTCGACGGTGTCGCGGGCGCGATCGGGCGCGGTGACCGAGCCCATGAACGGCTTGTCGCTGTAGCGGATGTGCGAATAGACCATGTCGAGGTGGCGCTTGTTGACCGGCACGTCGACCGGCTCGCAGACCGTTCCGCCGCTGTGGTGCATGTGCGGGCTGAGGTACGCGAGCTTCACGAAGTTCCGGAAGTCCTCGAGCGTGCCGTAGCGCCGGCCGTTGTCGAGGTCGCGCACGAACGGCGAGCCGTAGTTCGGCGCGAAGACGGTCGCGTCGCCGCCGATCCGGACGTGGTTCGCCTCGTTCCGGGCGTACTGGATGAACTCGCGCGGCGCCGACCCTTGGACGATCGCGCGACACATGCCGCGCGGGAACCGGACCCGCTCGCCGTCCACGTCGGCGCCCCCATCGCGCAGGAGGCGGAGCGCCTCGGGGTCGCCGCGGAACTCGACCCCGACCTCCTCGAGGATCGTGTCGGCGTTGTGCTCCAGGGTCGCGAGGCCCTCCTCGTCGAGGACCTCGAACGGGGCGAGCTTCCGCGTGAGGTACGGCGTCCGCTCGAGGTGGGCGTGGAGGCGCGCCGCTTGTCGGGCGGCTCGTCCGCCCGCCCGACGGCGGGTCGGTGCCTCGTCGGTCATCGCTCTTCCCTCCCGGCCGTCACGACCGGTCGGCGCCGGCGGCGTTCGGGGCGTCGTCCGGCACCGCCGGCGCCCGGACCGCCGGCGCGCGGCGCGGGCACGTCGACCGCAGCCCGCAGGTTCGGGTAGGGCGCGACCTTGTGCGGCAGGGCGAGCGCGTCGACGAAGTGCTCCTGGAAGCGCGGCTCGACGGCCGTCTCGATCTTCTCGACCCGCCGCGTCACGTCCTCGATCTCGCGCCGGGACGCCGCGGACAGCAGCGCGATCAATGCTCCGGTGCCCGCGGCGTTGCCGGCCGCCTTCACCCGATCGAGCGGCGCGTCCGGGATGAGCCCGAGGACCATCGCGTGGAGCGGGTCGATCTGGCTCCCGAACGCGCCCGCGAAGCGGATCTCGTCGACGGCCTCGATCCCGGCGCGATCCATGAGCAGCCGAACGCCGGCGTACAGCGCGGCCTTCGCGAGCTGGATCGCCCGGACGTCGTTCTGGGTGACGAGGATGCGCGGCTCGCCGTCGTGGAGGACGTACGAGAACGTTCGGCCGTCCGGAACGACGCGCGGCGTGCGCTCCGCGAGGGCCCCGACGATCACGCCGTTCTCGTCGATCACGCCGGCGAGGAACAGCTCGGCGATCACCTCGACGATGCCCGACCCGCAGATCCCGGAGATGCCAATCTCGGTGGCCGCCTCCGCGAACCCCGGCTCGTCCGACCACAGTTCGCAGCCGATGATCCGGAAGCGCGGCTCGAGCGTCTCGCGGTCGACCCGGACGCGCTCGATCGCGCCCGGCGCGGCCCGTTGCCCCGACGAGATCTGCGCGCCTTCGAACGCGGGGCCGGTGGGGGAGGAGGCGGCGAGCAGCCGCTCGCGGTTGCCAAGGACGATCTCGGCGTTCGTCCCGACGTCGACCACCAGGGAGATGTCGTCGGTCCGATGCGGCGTCTCGGACAGGATCACGCCGGCCGTGTCCGCGCCGACGTGGCCGGCGATGCACGGCAGCACGTATGCGCGCGCGCCAGGGTGCGCGGTGATCCCGAGCTCGACCGCCCAGGTCCGGACCGCGCGGTCTGTGGCAAGCGCAAACGGCGCGCTGCCGAGCGGCGTCGGGTCGATCCCGAGCAGGAGGTGGTGCATGATCGGGTTGCCGACGATCGCGAGCTCGAGGATCTCGGCGCGGTCGATGCCGGCGTCCGCCGCCAGCCCCGTGACGAGCTTCTTGAGCGCGGCGCGAACGGCTCGCGTCATCTCTCCGGCGCCCTCGGGATGGAGCATCGCGTACGAGACGCGGCTCATGAGGTCCTCGCCGAACCGGATCTGCGGGTTCATCACGCCCGCCGACGCGAGGACGACGCCGTCGCGCAGCCGAGCGAGGTGGCCGGCGATCGTCGTCGAGCCGACGTCGATCGCGACGCCGTACACGTCCTCGTGGAAGCCCGGCCAGACCGCGGTGAGCGTCCGGCCGTCGTGGACGGCGACCGTGACCGCGTAGTCGCCCGCGGTCAGCGCGGGCTGGAGCGCACGGACGACGTGCAGGTCCGACTCGAGGCCGCTGAGCCCCCACTCGCGCTCGAGCGCCTCGTACAGGCGGATCAGATCGCCCGACGGCGACGCGAGCTCGGGTCGCTCGACCTCGACGTAATGGAGCCGAACGACCGGGTCGATCTCGAAGTCGCGGACCTCGAGGCCCTTGCGGACGACCTGGCGGTGGACCTGGCTCTCCTGCGGGACGTCGATCAGGCAATCCCCGAGGACCGCCGCCGTGCAGCCGAGCCGTCGGTCCGGGGCGAGGCCCTTGCCGGCTCGATAGTCGGCCTCGAGCTCGCCCGGCGGCGAGAGGTGGTCCGCGGCCGAGGTGATGCCGTGCTTCTGGAACGATCCGGTCGTCAGCGTCACCTGGCAGCGGCCGCAGATGCCCCGTCCGCCGCAGACCGAATCGAGGTCGACGCCGAGCGTCCGCGCCGCGTCGAGGACCGTGGTACCGGCAGGAACGTGGCCGCGCCGCCCGGACGGCGTGAAGATGACGAGCGGCTCCGCGGCGCGCGTCATGTCGTGGGCGCCGAGCCGACTCCGGCCCCGGCCCCGACGGCCCGACGGCGGTTCGGTCGTCGTGCGCCGATCTCGCCGTCGGCGGGCGCGACTCGGAACTGGCGGATCCAGCGCGCCGCGTCCCGATCGTTGCCCATGAGGACGTCGGCGGCCATGACGGCGTGGCGGACGCCCTCGGCGATCGGGTTCGTAATCGCGCTCGTGAGGCCGCTCGCAATGGCCATCGTGAGGAAGGCCGCGTTGATGCCCTCGCGGTTCGGTAGCCCGAAGCTGACGTTCGAGGCCCCGCAGGTCGAGTTGACCTTGAGCTCGTCGCGCAGCCGGCCGAGGATCCGGAAGACCTGGCGGCCGGCGCCCGGCAGCGCCCCGACCGGCATCAACAGCGGGTCGACGATGACGTCCTCCCGCGGGATCCCGTGGTCCGCCGCGCGCTCGACGATGCGCTTCGCGACCGCGAACCGCACGTCGGGATCCTCGCTGATCCCCGTCTCGTCGTTGGAGATCGCGACGACCGCGGCGCCGTACTTCTTCACGAGCGGCAGGACGCGCTCGAGCCGGTCCTCCTCCCCGGTCACCGAGTTCACGAGCGCCTTGCCCTGGTACACCGCGAGCCCCGCCTCGAGCGCCTCGACGATCGACGAATCGATCGAGAGCGGGACGTCGACGAGTGACTGGACGAGTTGGACGGTGCGAGCGAGGATCGCAGGCTCGTCGGCGAGCGGGATGCCGGCGTTGACGTCGAGCATGTGGGCGCCGGCCTCGACCTGGGCGATCGCGTCGCGCTCGACCCGGCTGAAGTCGCCGGCCGTCATCTCCTCGGCGAGCAGCTTCCGCCCGGTCGGGTTGATCCGCTCGCCGATGATCACGAACGGCCGGTCGTCGCCGATCACGACCTCGCGCGTCGCGGAGGACACCACGGTCCGGGTCACGCGTCGGCCTCGGGGTTCGTGCCGGCCTCGGGCGTCGCGTCGGAGGTGGCCACGTCGGGCGCCGCGCCCTTGCGCTCGTCGACGCCACCGGCGCTCGCGATGACCGCGAGCAGCTCCTTCGTGTACTCGGTCTCGAGTCGCTCGACCTCGGCGTTCACCTCGGCGTCGAGGTCGTCGCCGCAGGGACGCTGCTCCTTGCGCCACTCCGCGATGTATGCGTCCATCTCCCGCCGGCCCGACTTGACCGCCGCGCGGTCGATCGCGACCTGGAAGCGGGGATGGAGCACGACCTTGCTCGACCGCCGCTGGTCCTTGGCGATGACCTGGGCCGGGATGTCGCGCCACCAGATGACGGTCAGCGTGCCGGCCATCAGGCGTGCCTCTCCTGGGTTGTCGGGGGCCGTGCTGGTGCGAGCAGCAAACCCGGGGCTTCCGCCGCCGCAACAGTCCGTGGGGCGGGGTCTTCGATCGGCCTGTCGCCGGAATCGGGCCCGGATGCTGGTCCCACCGGAATTCCGCCGGCCAAGGCCGACGGTCGGTGCGCAATTGCCCCCGTTGCGCCCGATTTGATGCTCGCACCAGCTTTGGCGGCCGCAACCGAGGCATCGGCGGCGGGACTTGAGGCGGCCGCAACCGAGGCATCGGCGGCACCCGCGGCGGTCTCGACCCCGGTGGCGGGCGCCAGCACGGCCGCGAACGGCCCGAGCCCCGTGAACCGCCGCTCGTACTCGAGCCCGAGCCGCTCCGCGCCCGCGCGCGCCATCGCGTCGAGCTCCGGGTTGTCGGTCTGGGCGAGGTACACGACCCGCCGGTACGCCCCGAAGTACATCGGCAGCAGCTCGCGGTACCGGTCGAGCCCGAGCCCGCGCCACACGAGCGACTCGAAGTGGCGGGCGAGGAAATCGGTCAGGAAGAACGTGCCGGGCTCCTCGTCCATGAGCCGGGCGAACTCGACCGAGCCCGAGTAAAACTCGTAGCAGTGCGCCCCGGGGATCCGCTCGATGCCGCCGAACTCCTCGGTCAGCATCCGGTCGAGCGCGCCGCCGGTGCCGCAGTCGGCATATGCGACGAAGATCCGGTCGTACGCGTCGCCCATGGCACGGATCTTGGCCCCGACCGCGTCGGCGATCTTCGCGGGTCGGTTGTGGAGCTGCGCGGGGACCGCGGTGACGTCCACGTTCGGCAGGTCGCGGGTCAGCGCGATCAGCTCCTTGCCGAGCGCCCCGCAGCCGACGATCAGCACGCGCGGCGGCGCCTCGGGCGGCCGGGCCGAGGCGTCAGGCAGCGGCACGTCGCTGGTCGATCAGGCGGCGCGCGGTCTCGGCGGCCACGCCCGCGTCGCGGCAATAGGCGTCGGCGCCGACGGCCTGCCCGAACTCCTCGTTCAGCGGGGCCCCGCCGACGAGCACGATGTAGTCGTCGCGCATCCCGCGGTTCTTGAGCTCGTCGATGACGACCTTCATGTACGGCATTGTCGTCGTCAACAGCGCGCTCATGCCGAGGATGTCGGGCTTGTGCTGCTCGAGCGCGGCGATGAACTTGTCGGCGTCGGTGTTGATGCCGAGATCGATGACCTCGAACCCGGCGCCCTCGAGCATCATCCCGACGAGGTTCTTGCCGATGTCGTGGATGTCGCCCTTGACGGTCCCGATGACGACCTTGCCGACCGGTTCGGCGCCGGTCTCCGCGAGGAGTGGGCGGAGGACCGCCATGCCGGCCTTCATCGCGTTGGCGGCGAGCAGGACCTCGGGGACGAACAGGATGCCGTCGCGGAAGTCGATTCCGACGATCTTCATGCCGGCGACGAGCGCGTCGTCGAGGACCCGGGTCGCCGACCAGCCGCGCGACAGCAGGATGTTCGTCCCCTCGACGATCTCGTCCTTCATGCCGTCGTAGAGGTCGTTCTGCATCTGCTCGGCCAGCTCGTCGTCCGAGAGCGCCGAGAGGTCGATCTCCTCGTACTCGTCCTGCGTCATCGCCCGACCCGTTCCTCCGTCCACGCTGGGGCGCCACCGAGGGGTTCCGTAATGCGGAACGATGCCGTATCGTGGAACACCAGAGCCGCAGCCTAGCCGACGAGCCGGAGCAATGTCCAGAGTCCAGTCCATCACGCGGGCGTTCGCGGTGCTGTCGGCGCTGGCCGACGGCCCGATCGGCGTGACCGAGGTGGCGAACCGCGTGCGGCTGCCGAAGAGCACGGTCGCCCGGCTGCTCACCGCGCTGTGGCACGAGGGCGCCGTCGAGCAGGAGCCGGGTGGGACGCGCTACCGGCTCGGGCCGAAGATGGCCGACCTCGCGGCGCGACACATCCCGACCCGCGACCTCGTTCCCGTTGCGCGGGTGCACCTGGCGGACCTCGCGACGGCGGTCGGGGAGGCCGCGGGGCTGTCGGTGCCGGACGGGCGGGTCGTGCACTACGTCGACCAGGTCGGGACCGCGCACGAGGTCCAGGTGCGCGACTGGACGGGCTCGCGGGTGCCGATGCACGCGGTGCCGAGCGGACAGGTCATCCTCGCGGCGCTGCCCTCGGCCGAGTTGGAACGGTATCTCGCCGCTCCCCTCGAGGCGTTCACGCCGGTCACGCTGACGTCCCCGGCCGCGCTCCGCGAGCGGCTCGTGGCGATCCGCCAGGATGGGTACGCCTGGGTCCGCGACGAGTTCACCGAGGGGATCACGTCGATCGCGGCGCCGATCGTGGGGGCGGACGCGTCGGTGGTCGGGGCGGTGCACGTGCACGGGCCGTCGTACCGGTTCCCGGCGGCGGGCGCGGCCGACGAGATCGCGGCGCGGGTCGTGGCGTGTGCGGAGCGGATCTCGATGCGGATTCGCAGCGCCGGGGAGGGGCGGGTTCCGGCGGGCTGATCCGGGGCGGGCCCTTGCCCCGGCCCTGCCCGCCTGGTTCGTTCAACGTTCCAACCAGCGAACGGGCGCCTTGCTCATGGGCCCAGCCGGCCTCCCAGCCGCGATCTGGAACGCTCAACGCACCAATCGGCGGATGAGCGCAGGCTCGCCCGTCCGGTGGAACGTTCGATGCACCAGGTTGGGCGGGTCGGCCGCCCCGTTCGCCCGTTGGAACGCTGGATGCACCACGCGCCGTCAGGCGGTGCACGTAACGGACAACAACCCGCCATGGGCCCACGATGACGGTCGTTTCCGTCACCCGGTGACCGTCCGGAGCGGGGAACGCCCCGCGCCGGCCGGCGCACGCGGCCGGCGTCGGCGGTTCGGTCGCCCGGTCCACCATCCGGCCGACGAGCGCGGCCCCGGACGCGCTCGTCGTCGGGTACGGTCATGGCGTGCACCCGCCAGCCAGGAACGCCATGCCGATCGAACTGACCCTGGGCGACATCACCACGATCCCCGCCCACGCGATCGTCAACGCGGCGAACAGCACGCTCGCCGGGGGCGGCGGTGTCGACGGCGCGATCCACCGGGCGGGCGGCCCCGCGATCATGGCCGATCTCGAGCGCCGCTACGGCCGAACCCGCCACTGCCCGACCGGCAGCGCGGTCGTCAGCGACGCCGGCAACCTGCCCGCGCGCTGGGTCATCCATGCCGTCGGGCCGGTGTGGCGGGGCGGCGCGAGCGGCGAGCCTGAGCTGCTCGCGTCGGCCTATCGGGCGTCGCTGCGGCTCGCCGGGGAGCTGGGCGCGCGGACGGTCACGTTCCCGGCGATCTCCTGCGGCATCTACGGCTACCCGGTGCCGCTCGCGGCACGCGTGGCGATCGACGCGGTCACCGAGGGCCTCGCCGAAGCCCCGTCGGTCGAGACCGCCACGTTCGTGCTGTTCTCGCGCGACACCTACGACGCGTTCGCGGCGGCACTCGGCGGGACGACCAGCTCATAGACCGACGCCTGCTTGCGGTCCATGTCCTCGAGCTCGGTCGTCGTGCGTACCTCATAGGTCGCGATCTCGACGAGCCGGTCCGCCGGGAGGTACCGCCGACCCGGGTCGCCGACGAGCACGTCGACCCCGGCCGCCCGGGCACGCTCGAGCCACCGCGTCGCCCGATCCGCGAGGCCGCCCTCGTACCAGCAGTCGCCCGCGAGCAGCACCTCGGCGTCCGGCGTCGGCCCCTCCAACGGATCGCCGTGTACGACCGACACGCGAACGCCGTTCGCCCCGGCGTTGAGCGCGGTCGCCGCGACAGCGAACGGGTCGATGTCGGCGGCGGTCACCGAGGACGCGCCAGCGCGAGCGGCCGCCACGGCGCACAGCCCCGAGCCCGAACCAAGGTCGAACACCCGCCGGCCCGCCACCCGCTCGGGATGCTCGCCGAGGTACCGCGCGATCGCGAGCCCGCCGCCCCACGCGAAGCCCCAGTACGGCAGCGGCGCGTCGGCGTCGCCGGTCTCGACCTGCGTCGCGTGCCAGAGGCTCAGCGCTTCGTCGGCGAGGTGCAGCCGGATCTCCTCGAGACCGGCCACCGGCCGCAGCCGCGTGTGCCGAAGGACGAACGACCGCGCGGACCGTGCCACCTCAGGCCTCGAGGCCGGCCGCCGCGTCGGCGATCCAGGCCGCGAGGTATGCCGCGAAGGACGGCCGAACGAAGAGCCGGTAGACGGGGTCGGGATGGGCCGCGATCTGCCACAGGAGCACGTTCGCGCGGGCAAGGAGCGTCTGCGCGCAGCGGCCCGGACCGAAGGCGCGCGGGTGCAGGTCGATCGAGCAGCCCGCCTCGAGGATCTCGCGCGCCGACGGACCGTCGAGCTCGAGCACGACCCGGTTCGCCGACACGTCGACGACCGAGGCATGGACGGCCGCGAGCGCCTCGCGCAGCGACCCTTCCGACGCGCCGATGACCAGCCATTCGTCGGGCCCGAGCCACAGCGCCGCGCGCTCGCCGTCGGACCAGGCGGTGTTCGGCTCGAGCGGCAGCCGGATGCCGACGGACTCGACCGCAGCCGCGTCCCGCGGATCGACCCGCACGTCGACCTGGCCGAGGAACGGCAGCTCGCGCAGCCCGTCGACGAGCGCGACGCCGTCGAGCGGCGAGCGGCGCCCCTTCATTGGGCCGGTTCCCCGTCGCGCCGTCGGTTGTCGGGGTCGAACAGCACCGAGTCGTGGACGACGGCCTCGATCGTCCGGTCGGGGAGCGGCGCGAGCACGCGCTCGCCGACCCGGCCACGCCCGCCCTTGACGAGTGCGAGCGCAAACGTCCGACCGAGCGCGGCCGATCGGTACGACGACGTCACGTGCCCCACCATCGGCACCGGCGGCGCCGCCAAGGCGGTGACCGTCAGCTGAGCGCCCTCGGGCAGCAGCGCCTCGGGGTCGGTCGGAAGGAGCGCGACGAGCTGCTTGCGGTCGGGGCGAGCGGTGTCGGGCCGCGCGAGCGACCGCTTGCCGACGAAGTCCTTCGCCTTCGACACGATCCAGTTCATCCCGAGATCGACCGGCGTGACCGTGCCGTCGGTCTCCTGGCCGACGATCGGGTAGCCCTTCTCGGCGCGGAGCACGTGCATGGTCTCGGTGCCGTACGGCGTGATCCCGAACGGCTCGCCGGCGGCCATGACGGCTTCCCACATCGCGAGGCCGTGCCAGGACGGCACGTTGATCTCGTACGCGAGCTCGCCCGAGAACGAGATCCGGAACACGCGCGCGAGGACGCCGGCGACGACGGCCTCCCGCCACGTCATGAACGGGAACGACGCCGCATCGACCATGAGCCCGGGCGCGAGCGCCGCGACGACCTCGCGCGACCGCGGCCCGACGACCGCGATCGTCGACCACTGCTCGGTGACCGACGTCGCGTACACGCGGAGGCTCGGCCACTCGGTCTGGAGCCACTCCTCGAGCCAGTCGAGGACGGCGGCCGCGTTGCCGGTCGTGGTCGTCATGAGCCAGCGGCCCTCGTCGAGGCGCGAGGTGACGCCGTCGTCGAGGACCATCCCGTCGGCCTTGCACATGACGCCGTACCGGCAGGAGCCGGCCGCAAGGTTCGAGAAGCGGTTCGTGTAGATGCGGTCGAGGAAGACGCCGACGTCGGGGCCCTGGAGGTCGATCTTGCCGAGCGTCGAGGCGTCCATCACCGCGACGCCGGTCCGGGCCGCCGCGCACTCGCGTAGGACGGCCTGGTCCATCGACTCGCCGTCGCGCGGGAAGAGCCGCGGGCGCTTCCACTGGCCGACGTCCTCGAAGACCGCGCCATGCGCGACGTGCCATGGGTGGATCGACGTGGTCCGGACCGGGTCGTGGAGCGGACCGCGGTCGCGGCCCGCGAGCAGCTCGAAGCTGACCGGCATGAAGGGTGGGCGGGCCGTGGACGTGCCGGTCGCCTCGATGTCGGTGCCGAGCAGCTCGGCGACGACGCCCGCGGTCAGCACGGCCGAGGTCTTGCCCTGGTCCGCGCCGGTTCCGATCGTCGTCCAGCGCTTCAGGTGCTCGATCGAGCGCAGCCCGGCGTCGATCGCGACGCGGAGGTCAGCGACGTGGGCGTCGCGCATGAGGTCGAGGTAGTGGGTGCGCCAGGCGTCGGGGGCTTCGGGGTCGGCGACGGCGGGCGGGACGAGGAACAGGGGCTGGACGGGCGAGGGGAGCCACTCCCCGGCGGCGCGGCCGACGACCGTGATCCCGGCGGGGACCGTGTCCGGCAGGAAGGCCGCCAGCGCCTCGTCCCACCGGGTTGTGCCGCGCGCCCCCGCGAGCAACGCAAGGTTCGGGTTCCAGCCGCCCGAGACGAGCAGCGTGTCGCACGCCACCGACCGCGTCGCACCGTCGCCGGTTCGGATCGTGACGCCGGTCAGCCGCTCGTCGCCGTCCGTGGCGACGACCGCCTCGCCGCGCCGCGCGTCGACGATCGCGGCAAGCTCGAGCCCGGCCGACTCGAGCGTCCGCGCGTCCTCGAGCGCCCCGTCGTGCGTCGCGAACACCACGGCCCGCCGCCCGACCAGCACCCCGAACCGGCGCAGGTACGTGGCCGCGGCGCCGGCCAGCATGACCCCCGGCCGGTCGTTGCCCGCGAAGGCGATCGGGCGCTCGGCGGCGCCGGTGGCGAGCACGATCCGCTTCGCCCGGACGTGCCACAGCCGGCCGCGCCCGATCCTCGGTCGCTCGGCGATCGTCACGTACCCGTGGTCGTACAGGCCGAGCACGGTCGAGCAGGTGAGGACCCGAGCCTCGCGGTGAGCGCGCAGGGTGTCGGCGGCGGCCCCCGCCTCGCCCATGGTCCAGTCCTCGTCGGCCAGGATCACCCGGGCATCGGCGCGCGACGCCTCGAGCGCCGCCGCCACGCCGGCCGCCCCGCCACCGACGACGAGCACGTCGGTGTGGACGTACTTCTTGTCGAATCGTCCCTCGCGTCCGGGCTCGAGTCGGCCCCGACCGGCGAGCGGCCACGCCCGCAGCCCCTCGACCAGCTCGACCCGCGTGGCGGGCAGCATCGGCTCGGAGGTCCCGTCGAGCTCGACCTGAACGAGCGCGTTCGGCTCCTCGCTGCCCGCCGAGAACACGCCGCGCGGCCGGCCGTCGTAGATGCTCCGCCCG
Source organism: Chloroflexota bacterium (assembly GCA_044506615.1). GTDB lineage: Bacteria > Chloroflexota > Limnocylindria > Limnocylindrales > CSP1-4 > DASTYU01. The sequence continues at coordinate 158,378 of JBIQKJ010000008.1, forward strand.
ACGGCGTCGACCCCGCTTGCGAGCAGCGCCGAGGCGAGCGAGTCGCCCGCGAAGCCCTCCAGGGCCTGGGCATCCCATTCGAAGCGGATCGGGCGCGAGCGGTCGATCCCGAAGCCGCCGGTAGGCAGACGATGCGCGCCGCTCACCGGAGGAACTCGTACGTGACGGTGTCGCGCACCGCGTCGAACCAGCGCCGGCAGCCCGCCGCGTGGTACCAGCGCTCGGCGAACGGGCCCTTGGGGTTGTCGCGCAGGAACAGGAACTCGGCCCAGGCGGCGTCGTCGAGCGCCGACGGATCCTCGGGGTAGGCGATGCCCGCCTGGCCGCCGTAGCGGAACTCGACCTCGTCGCGGGGCCCGCACCACGGGCACGGCACGAGCAGCATCAGCGCCGCACCATCAGTGCGCCACCGCCGCCGCGCCGTGCTCGTCGATCAGCGCCCCGGTCGTGAACCGCTCGAGCGCGTACGGTCGGGCCAGCTCGTGCGGCTCTCCAGCGGCGATCGTCGCAGCCAGCACCCAGCCCGACGCCGGCGTCGCCTTGAACCCGCCCGTGCCCCAGCCGCAGTTGAGGAACAGACCGTCGACCGGGGTCAGGCCGATGATCGGCGACGCGTCGGGCGAGACGTCGACGATCCCGCCCCACGTCCGGATGACGTGGGCCCGGGCGAAGGTCGGGAAGAGCTCGAGCGCGGCGGCCATCTGCGATTCGATGACGTGGAACGACCCGCGCTGCCCGTAGCCGTTGTAGGCGTCGATGCCGGCGCCCATCACGAGCTCGCCCTTGTGCGCCTGCGACACGTAGACGTGGACCGTGTTCGACATGACGACCGTCGGGTGGATCGGCTCGAGCAGCTCCGACACGAGCGCCTGGAGCGGGTGGCTCTGGATCGGCAGCCGGATGCCGGCCATCGCCGCCACCACCGACGAGTGCCCCGCGGCGACGATCGCGACGCGACCGGCCGCGATCGGCCCGAGCGTCGTCTCAACGCCGGTCACGCGGCCGCGCTCGACGCGGATCCCGGTCACCTCGCAGTGCTGGATCAAGTCGACCCCGAGCCGATCGGCCGCCCGCGCGTAGCCCCACGCGATGTGGTCGTGCTTGGCGATCCCGCCGCGCGGCTGGTAGGTCGCCCCGAGGATCGGGTAGCGGACGTCGGGCGAGGTGTTGACGATCGGGCAGACGCGGGCGACGTCGTCGGGCTCGAGCCATTCGGCGTCGACGCCGTTGAGCCGGTTCGCGTTGACGCGTCGGACGCCCTCGCGAACGTCGTGGAGGTTGTGCGCGAGGTTGACGACGCCGCGCTGGCTGAACAGCAGGTCGTAGTCGAGCTCCTCGGACAGCCCCTCCCACAGCTGCAGCGCGTGCTCGTAGATCGCGGCCGACTCATCCCAGAGGTAGTTCGACCGGATGATCGTCGTGTTCCGGGCGACGTTGCCGCCGGCGAGCCAGCCGCGCTCGAGCACGGCGACGTTCGTGATGCCGTGGTTCCGGGCGAGGTAGTAGGCGGTCGCGAGCCCGTGCCCGCCGCCCCCGATGAGCACGACGTCGTAGGCAGGCTTCGGGTCCGGGTTGCGCCACAGGCGCGACGGATGGTGCGCCGGTCGCTCCTCGGGCCGTGACGGGACGGGCATTGGGGCATCGTAGCGATCAGGCCGGCCGCTGATCGATCCGAAATCGGAAGCTCGGCGAGATGGTTCTCGCCGTGGCGCGGTCCTGCGAAATCGGGGAACGGAAATAACTTCTCCCGGTGTCCGATTTCGGAGCACCCGGCCGCCGCCGCGCGAGCCCACCGCACCACCCCGCGGACGCCCCGCTTGACGCCCGACGCCACCGACCGGATGCTGGCCCGCACGTCAGCCGAAGCACACGAGGGACCCGTGCCGAGCCTCTACATCGACGGCGAATGGGTCGCCGCGACCTCCGGCGCCTGCAGCTCGGTCGTCAATCCGTCGGACGCGAGCGTCGTCACAGAGGTCGACGTCGCCGACGACGCCGACGTCCAGCGCGCGATCGCCGCCGCCCGCCGCGCCTTCGACGCCACCGATTGGCCCTGGCGTCCACCAGCGGAGCGCGCCGCGCTGCTCGACCGCACCGCCGACCTCCTCCAGCGCGACCGCGACGAGGTCGCCCGGCTCGAGACGCTCAACACCGGCAAGGCGCTGCGCGAGAGCGAGTACGACGTCGACGACGTCATCAGCGTGTTCCGCTACTACGCCGATCTCGCGGACAAGGAGGCGGGCCGTCTCGTCGCCACGAGCGAGCCGACCGCCCTGAGCCGGATCGTCTACGAGCCGCTCGGCGTGTGCGGGCTGATCGCGCCATGGAACTACCCGCTGCTCCAGATGTCGTGGAAGGTCGCGCCCGCGCTCGCCGCCGGCGACACGATGGTGCTCAAGCCGTCGCAGTCGACGCCGCTCACGACGATCCACCTCGTCAAGCTCCTCGAGGAGGTCGGTGTGCCGACCGGCGTCGTCAACCTCGTGCTGGGGCCGGGCACGCGGGTCGGGATGGCCCTGGCCGAGAGCCCAGAGGTCGACCTCGTGTCGTTCACCGGCAGCCTCGCCGGCGGTCGGGCGCTGATGGCCGCCGCGGCAGTCAACGTCAAGCGGGTCGCGCTCGAGCTCGGCGGCAAGAGCCCGAACATCGTCTTCGCCGATGCCGACTTCGAGACCGCCGTCGACAACGCGCTGACCGCGGCGTTCCTGCACAGCGGGCAGGTGTGCTCCGCGGGTTGCCGGCTCATCGTGGAGGACTCGATCCACGACCGATTCGTCGAGGAGCTGGCGCGCCGGGCGGATCGGATCCGGCTCGGTCACGGGCTCGACCCGAAGACCGAGACGGGCGCCCTGATCTCGGCCGACCATCGCGATCGCGTCGAGCGCTTCATCCGAAGCGGGATCGACGAGGGCGCCCGGCTGGTTACCGGCGGCACCCGCCCCACCGAGCCCGAGCTCGAGGCCGGCTTCTACCTCCGCCCGACGGTCTTCGCCGACGTCCGGCCCGACATGACGATCGTGCGCGAGGAGGTCTTCGGGCCGGTGGTGACGGTCGAGCGCTTCACGACCGAAGACGAAGCCGTCCGGCTCGGCAACGACACCGACTACGGCCTCGCCGGCGCGGTCTGGACCGCCGACGCGAGCCGCGCCCAGCGCGTCGCGGGCCGACTCCGCCACGGGACCGTGTGGATCAACGAGTACAACCGCTACCTGCCGCAGGCCGAGTGGGGCGGGTTCAAGCAGTCGGGCGTCGGGCGTGAGCTCGGCCCGACCGGCCTCGACGAGTACCGCGAGGCGAAGCACATCTACCAGAACACGGCCCCGGCACCGACGGGGTGGTTCTCCGGGGAGTAGCCGTCACCCCGTTCCGTGGCACCGGGGCCCCGACTTCGCTCTGACCGATCTCCACGCAACAATTGAGCGTGCCTCGTGGCCGATTCCGCGGGATCGGGCCTGGGCCCTGCACGAATGTTCGCCTCGTATCGGTGCGACCGAAGTTGGCCGGCGCGGCAGTCACCCGGCTCCGTGGCGTCGGGCCCCCGACTTCGGTCTGACCGATCCCCTCGGAACAATTGAGCGTGCGTCGGCGCCGATTCCGCGGAATCGCCCCTCGGCTCTGCACGAATGTTCGTGGGACTTCGGCGGGACCGAAGCCCCAGGCCGAGGCCGCGCCGACGGCACTCCCCCGGACACGAAGAGGCGGGCCGCCGGGAAGCCCCGACGCCCCGCCCCGCGTTCGCCCGAACCCGGCCGGTTGGGCCCCGGCCGCCCCGACCTACTCGGCCGGGATTTCCGCGTGGATGGCCTCGATGTCGACCCCCTGCGACCGTCGGTACAGGCGCGCGACCACGTAGATCACGACCGCCAGCCCGTACAGCACGCCGAGGAAGATGATCGAGTTCGCGTTCCCGACGCCGATCCCGTACAGCGCGTTCGTCAGCCACTGGTAGACGACCCACAGCAGGAACAGCGTCGTGATCGCGCCTGCGACCGACAGCAGCGGCACGCCGCCGATCTTGTAGCGCGCGACCGGGGAGCTCTCGAACACGTCGCGCTTCCAGTACGGCAGGATCGTCGCGGCGATCGCGCTGCCGAGGAAGGTCACGCCGATGACCAGCGTCGCGTCGAGTGTCAGCGCAACGAAGTCGGCGTTGTACGCGTAGAGCGCGGACAGGATCACCGACGGCACGAGGATCAGCAGCAGCGCGACCCACGGCACGCCGCGGTCGGAGACGCGCGCCGCGGCCTCGGGCAGGATCCGGTCGAACGCCGCCGCGAAGATCATCCGCGTCGACGACAGGAACAGCGTGCCCGCCCAGCCGAGGAACCAGAACCCGAACAGCACGACCAGCACGATCTGGAAGATCCGGCTGTCGACGAGGAACGACGCGAGCAGCGGCGGGTAGCCCCAGATCGGGAGGACCTGCTCGGGAGCGCCCTCGACGCCGTACAGGACGTCCATGAAGTTGGCGTTGGTCGCCTGGAAGAAGACCCACCCGAACGTCTTCGCGGCGAGCATGATGAAGATGATCGCGAGCAGCGTCGTGATCCAGATCCCGCCGAGCATCCCGTTGAGGACCTTGCGGAAGTCGCCCGCGCCGCGGACCTCGCCGTAGAGCGTGGCGCCCCAGTTCGGGTACAGGATCCAGAACAGCATGAACGGGATCAGCAGGAACGTACCCGGCCCGAACCCGAGCGGGTTCAGGTCCTCGAACGCATAGCCGAAGCCGGCCTCCGCGTCGACCGTCGCCTGGTACGCGTTCTGGACACCGAACAGGCTCGAGGCCTCGCGGTCGAAGGCGGCCTGGAAGGTCTCCTGGGACGAGATGAGCATGAGCCCGAACATGACCGCGAGCGCGATCAGCCCGATGACGAAGCTGATCCGCTGGATCCGGGCGTACCCGGCCATCCCGAGCGCGACGAGCCCGGTGACCAGCAGGCACACCGCCAGCGACACCACGAAGTTGCCCGTCTGGGTCGCGAAGAACTCGGACACGCCCGACAGGCCCGCAAGCGCCGCCAGCGGCTGGACGAACTCGACGTTGAGGATCGCGCCGTAGATCGGCGCCCACAGCGCGAGGATCAGCCACCAGCCGGTCGCGCCGAGCACGAACCCGATGCCGCCCGGCCGGATGCCGAGCACGACGCCGAGCGCGCCCGCCGCCAGCCCGAGCACCAGCCCGCCGACGGTCCCGAGGTTGAGGGCGCCGCCGACCAGGAACCCGCTGACGCCGAGCATCACGGCCCCGACGACCGCGCCCGGGATGCCGTCGAGCACGCGGCTCTGCCAGACGTAGTCGCCGCCGGCCCGCGGCATGACCGCGATGAGCCCCGCGTACGTGATCGCGAGGAACGTCATCGCGACCGCCGAGAGCACGATCCCCGCGATCGGCGAGCCGTCCGCCTGCCACCCGAAGACGGTGAAGGCGTAGTACATGCCGAGGGTCACGAGGTTGACCGACATGAACGAGTAGATGAAGGCGTCGAAGCCCGACCAGCCCTTCACGAGCCCCGTCGCGTTTCTCAGGAACAGCGCGGGCGCCTCGCGAACGCCGCCGGCCTCGCCGGTGATCGTTGCCATCCTTCCTCCTTGCCCAGCTGCGGCCTCCGGTCGCGTCCCATCGGCGCGTCGGAGGCGAGAACGCTCAGCCGTTGATCAGCAGATAGCGCTTCACCTCCCCCTTCTTCGGGTCCAGGTCGACGATCGCCGCCTGGAGCACCCCGTCCTCGTACGAGGAGCCGGGGTTCACCGACAGCGTCCGCCCGAGCTTCACGGCCCCCTTGCCCTCGTGGATGTGGCCGTGGAGCGAGAGCGCCGGGCCGTACGCGAGGATCGACTCGCGGACGGCCTTCGAGCCGACGGGGACCAGCGCCTGACCGCCCGCCACGTAGTTCATGTGCTCGTCGAGCTTGGGCGCGCTGTCGAGGTTCGAACCGTAGGGCGGGGCGTGGAAGTTGAAGATCGCGCGCTTGACGTCGGGGACGCCCTCGACGAGACCGTCGATGCGGGCGCGGAGCTCGTCCTCGGGCAGCTCGCGGTACGTCTTCCAGGGCGTCGGGTTCGCCCAGCCGGTCGAGACGAGCGTGAACGAGTCGAGCGCGATCCGGTTCGCTTCACCGAGCTTGACGTGCTCGGCGCGGTCGATGATCGGGTCGATCTCGAACATGTCGTCGTTCGCGGGCGAGACGATGCACTCGATGCCGGTCCCGGCGAGCCGCTCGTCGGCGAGCGCCATCCAGCCCTCGACCGATCGGAGCATCTCGTCCTTGAACCGGGCATCGACGAGTGCCGAGTCCGCGGACCATGCGTCCACCTCGTCCCGTGTCAGCCGCACCGGGTAGTACCCTCGGTCCCGGATCCGCTTCTCCATCGCGGCAAGATCGGCCTCGGTGGCGAGCGCGTGGCGCTGCTCCTGGAGCGTGACCTCCCAGCCCGAGCCGTTGGCGACGATCGGCACCATCGCCTTGCCGGTCATGTCGCCGCCCATGATCAGGACGTCCGCCTTGTGGAACTTCCCGGCGTTCAGGAACTTCCGCCAGCACACCTCCGACCCGTGGATGTCCGTCGCGAAGAAGATCCGCACCGAACCCCTCCTCCGGCGGTCAGTATTCGCGAGCCGTCAAGCGCTCGGCAACGGCCCGGCCCGCCGTGCGGCTCATCTCGAGGCGCCGATCACTGCCCGTGCCCGACCTCCTCGGGCAGCGCGTACCACGTCACGCGCTCGCCGACTCGGGCGCGCAGCCGCCATTTCGTCGACTTCGGCGCCGCGTCGATCGCCTCGCGCAGCGCGCGGACCTGATTCGCGACGTCGAACCCCGCAGGCTCGCGTCCGGTGTCGAGGTCGGCCGGCGTCAGCTCGGTCGCGATGAACTGGTCGAGCTTGTCGAGGTTGCCGGTGACCGTTCGCCACCAGCCCCAGTCGTTCGAGGTGATGTCGACGATCCGGCGGACGTTGATCTTGCCAGCGCCCTCGCCCGAGACCGGATGTCCGTCGTCGACCCCGAGCTCGTGCTCGGCGAGCAGGATCAGCGCGTCGAGCACGTCCTTGCGGTTGATCCGGACGACCTGGAGCTTCGACAGCAGGAGCTCGGCCAGTGGCAGCGTCGGCGACGCGTATTGGAGGCGGTTGGCGAAGTCGAACCGATGGCACATCTCGAGCGCGTCGACGAGGACGTCGACCGGCCGCTTGCGCGCGGCATCGACGAAGTAGGCCTGCTTCTGGCCGAACAGCGCGTTGTGCTGCCGGTCGGGCGTGTAGCCCTCGGCCTCGAGGAGCTCGTAGAAGGCGGCCCGGTCGCGGCCCCGCGTGGCGAAGTCGAGGTCGACCTCGACGCGGCGGGTGCGATGGGTCCAGTCGGGCGCGTGAGCGCGGACGGCCATCCCGCCCATGAGCCGAACGAGCAGACCGCGGGCGTCGGCCAGCGCGACGATGCGGAGGGACTCCGCGAGGGGATCCTCGAGCGTTCGCGGGCTCACCCCGGCGCCGCTCTCGGCGATCGTGCCGCTGACGGGATCGGCCATCGGGACCTCGGTAGGCACCCCGACCGACCGGGACGCCGTCCGCGGAGTATAGGCGGGGTGGGCGTCGAATCGAGCGGATCACGCAGCGACACCGGTCAGGCTTCGAGCGGGTCGACTTCACGTATGACGGCGAGGGACACAGGACCGCGATCGTCCATACCCCGGCCGTCGGCACCCCGGTCGAGACCACCTTCCGCTACGCCCGCGACGCGATCGTCGCCGAGTACCGCGACGGCACGCTCACCCGCGAGTACATCACCGACGACGCGGGCACGATCAGCAAGGTCATCGTGCCGGCGGGGCAGACCGACGCCGGCACGTACCTCGTCACCTGGAACGGCCACGGCGACGCGATGGCGCTTTGGCGGATCGAGAGCTCGGGCGCGCTGACCCTCGCCAACAGCTTCACCTACGGGACGTGGGGCGAGCCGACGACTGCCACGCACAACTCGATCGGCGACCTCGAGTTCCGCTTCCTGTATGTCGGCATGTGGGACGTGCAGTGGGATGCCGACCTCGGCCTCCACTACATGCACGCCCGCCACTACAGCCCCGACCTTGGCCGGTTCGTGCAGCCGGACCCGAGCCGGCTCGATGCGCAGCTGTTCGTGTATGCCGAGAACGGGCCTGTTTCGAAGGTCGACCCGACGGGACACATCTGCTTCTTCCCATTCGGGATGGTCATCTGTGTTGAGGGCGCGAAGGCGGTCGCGGCCGCTGCAGTGTCCGCAGCCGCTTGGGTCGGTGGTCAGGTTGGCGCCCACTTCTACCGCCATCCCATCAGATTCGAGGCGTCGACTCCCAAGAAGCTGACTTGGGGCAACTGTTACCAAACGTATCACCGGATGGGATGCTGGTACCTGTCGAAGCAGGACAAGCGGCTATCGCCGGGTGAGGTCAAAGCCTTGGAGAGGAAGCTCAAAGGCGAGGGAGGGGTGCATGGATTGAAGGGGCAGTACGGTCGAGGCAAGGACCTATTCAAGAAGCCCAACGGCGATATCGTTGTCAAACCACAGAATGGGTGGGGTCCTGGAGAGCCTACAGGCTGGAATGTACGCGATCTCAGGACGGGGGGGAGGTAAGAGACGGTCATCGCAAGGGAGCTCGGACTTGGCGAACAAGACAACGCGCGAAGGAGCGCGGAATGAGCCACATTCAGCTACTTCGTTCGCGCCGTGAGAGACAAAAGGGAGTTGCTGCGCGAAGCGAGCGGTGGGCATGAGCGCGACCTGCGCTACGTCTGGTACGCGGTTAGCCATGTTGACCTCGATCCTGATGAGATAACCGGTCTGACTGGCCTCCCGCCGGACCAAGCGTGGAAGGCTGGTGACCCAAAGCCGCGCACCGGACTGCCCCGCTCTGAAGGAGCGTGGATCCTGCAATCGGGGTTGAACGAGAGCGACGAGTTCCATGACCACCTCGATGCACTTCTCACTCGAATGCGCTCAGCCTGGGAAGCATTCGTCGAGCTTGGCGTGCGCTACCAGGCTGATGTTGGCGTGGCGATCTACCTGCTCGACGCGCAGGGCCCGCTCATTCAGGTTCTCCCGGATGTGTCTGCATCCATCGCCGAGCTGAACGCGATCCTAGGATTCGACCTCTACGCGATCCCCGAGGAGGAAGAAGAGGGCGACCGCTCGGACGATTAGAGGCGCGACCGCGACCGACTTCCGCTACTGCTACGACGCGCGCAACCAGCTGACCGGACGCGGCTCGACCGCCGCGTGCGACACCTCGAGCGTCGAGAGCTTCACCTACGGATGAAAGAGCCAAGTGGAGGCGGCGCCCGAGCCCGGGCGTAGACTCGTGGCGGGATGCGGTCGACCCCGTGGCGAACGGCGGAGTCGGGG